>NZ_JBIVAU010000006.1:0-215004 GCF_044745705.1 Streptomyces sp. NPDC086835 | reverse complement strand
TTTGTGTGTGCCCCGCGCCGCGGCGCGGCGCCCCCGCGGCGGGGGGGCGGCGGGGGGGGGGGGGGGGGGGCCCCCCCCCCCCCCCCCCCCCCCCCCCGCCCTTCCGGCTGCTCCGCCCCGCGCTCCTCCTGCCCGACGTCAGGCTTTCCTGGAGCGCTGCTCGCGCGGGGGAAGCAGCTGTTCCCTCAGCGCCGTGAGCTGGTGCGAGTGCTCGACCGCACGGGTCTCGTCCAGGGTGGTGAGGGCCAGCAGCAGCGCGTCGGCGACGACGAGCCCTGTCAGCGCCTCGTTGGTGATGCCGGTCGGCGTGTGGGGCGCGGTGAGGATCGCGTCGACCCGGTCCTCGAACGCCTCGCCCAGCTCGTCCGTCACGAAGACGACCTTCGCCCCCACCGACCGCGCCCGCTCCACCAGCACGGTGAGCTCGGACAGCGGTCGGCCGGGCTGGAAGATGACCACCGTGTCACCCTGCGCCAGTGACAGCAGCGGGTCGGCGAGCGCGAACCCCGTGGCGCCCACGAACCGCGCGCGGCGGCCGATACGGCCGAGGGTCAGGGCGAGATGCCGGGCCGCGAGTTCGCACGCGGCGACGCCGTAACAGAACACCTCACGAGCGTCGGCGAGCGCGGCCACGGCCTGCTGGAGGGCGTCGGTCCCGGTCAGGCGCCGGCACTGGTCGATGCGGTCCTGCGTCTCGTCGAAGACGTCGTTCCAGATGGTCTGCAGGTCCTGGCCGACGTGCGCGATGCGCTGTTTCAGCCGGACCTCGGGAGCCAGTGCCGAGGTGAAGTCCGCCGCCAGCTCCCGCTTCAGCGCTGGCAACCCCGCGTAACCCAGGCGCTGGAGGGCGCGCACGACCGTGGCGTTGCTGGTGCCGCTGGCCGTCCCCAGCTCCTGTGCGCTGGCGAACATCACCTGCTCGGCGGGCGCGCTGACCAGGTACTGCGCGACGGTGCGCTCGGCGGCCGACAGCTCGTCCCACTGGTCGCGCACGGTGGCGCGCAGGCGGGTCAGACCGCCGGGCGCGGCGCTGCCGGATTCTGGATTCTTCATTACAGGTATTGACTCCTACGTTACGGCCGTTACGCTCGTGTGTATTCCGTTTCAGGATCTCGTGTTCTCGAAACGAACATTACAGCACGCATGTGTCCCGAGGAGTCCTCGCGATGAAACACGCCCTTCCCGTCATCGAAGTGTCGGGGACCCCCGTCGAGCGCGGCCGCCAGTACGGAGCCGCTGTCGCGCCACAGATCGGGACCGCTCTCGCCTACTACGCGGAGGCGTTCGGATCGTCGTCCGGGCTCACCTGGCAGCAGGTCAGCTCCCGGGCGGCCCGCTGGCTCGAGCCCGTCCGCGACTACGCACCCCACCTCCTGGAGGAGATGCAGGGCATCGCCGACGGCGCCGGCGTCGGCCTGCTCGACGTCCTCGCACTCAACGCACGCGGCGAGGTCATCTACGACGACTCCTTCGCTCGGATGCGGGAGCAGGACGGGCCCGGCGCGCGGGTCCCGGAGGAGGAGCCACCGGACGGCTGCACCTCGTTCGCCGCGTACGGCCCCGCCAGTGGCGACGGCCACGTATGGGCGGGCCAGAACTGGGACTGGCGCGCCGGGGTCGCGGACACCGTCGTCATGATCCGCGTGGTCCAGCCGCCGAAACCGACCGTCGTCATGCAGGTGGAGGCCGGACAGATCGGCCGCCAGGGCGCCAACTCCGCCGGCATCGCACTCAACGCCAACGGGCTCGGCGGCCGCTTCGACGACACGGTCGGCATTCCGCAGACCGTGATCCGGCGCAGTGTCCTCGACCGCTCCACGATCACCGACGCCCTCGACGAGCTCTGCCGCACCCGCGCGCACATCGCCAGCAATGCCCTGCTGACGTGCCGCGAGGGATTCGCCATCGACCTGGAGACCACGCCGGCCGGCCACGGCTGGATGTACCCGACCGACGGCCTGCTGGTGCACGGCAACCACTACCAGGCAGGCGTCCCCGCCGCCCTCGCCGCGGACTACCGTCCGATGGCCGCCGACTCCCTGGTGAGGGTGCCCCGCGCGGAGGAGGGCCTGCGCCTGCTGCGGGGGTCCACCGGCGCGGACGAGTCGCGGGTGCTCATCAAGCAGGCGATGTCGGACCACCTGGGCCACCCCGAGTCGCTGTGCACCCACATCGACCCCCGAAGACCGCAGGTCAAGCAGTGGCAGACGCTCGTCTCCTCGTGCGTCGACCTCACCACCGGCGACTACCACGTGACGGCGGGCACGCCCTGCGACCGCGAGTACCAACACCTGCCCTGGAATCTCTACGACGGCCCCCACGCCCCGAACTGACGCTGTTTCCGCTCTCAGGGCCTCTCGTTCGGATCCGGCCTGATCCGAACGAAAGCCCCTGGCCCTTCCCCGCTCAGGAGCCCTGCATGAAGCTCAGAACCACCGTCGCCGCCGCCGGCCTCGCCGGGGCGATGGCCCTCACCACCGCGTGCAGCGGCGCGGACACCACCCGCCCGGCGGGAGGCGGCGCCACCGCCGACGCCGCACAGCTCACCCTCACATCCACCACCGCGAAGGCCAAGGGCGAAGTCGCCACCGTCAACTGGCTGCTGGAGGACGAGCCGGACTCCCTCGACCTGGACACCCAGGGCGGCAGCGCCGGCCGCACCGTCCTCAGCAACGTGTGCGAGCGCCTGTATCAACTCCAGCCCGACATGTCCGTGCAGCCCTCCCTGGTCCGGCAGGCCACCCGACCGGACGCCAGGACCCTCGTCCTCGCCCTGCGCGACGACGTCCTCTTCCACGACGGCTCCGCGATGACGGCGGACGACGTCCTGTTCAGCCTCCGGCGCCACGCCCGGCCGGACATGGAGCAGTCCGACGAGTTCGACAACGTCGCGGAGATGACCAGGACCGGCGACCTCGAGATCACCATCACCTTCAAGCAGCCGGACGCCCTGTTCACCAAGGCGCTGGCCGGTGACGCGGGACTGGTCTACAACCGCGAGCAGGTCGAGAAGTCCGGCAAGGACTTCGGCACCCCCGGACAGCCCGACGCCTGCTCGGGCCCCTACCGGCTCGGCGACTGGAAGTCCGGCGACTCGATCGTCATCAACCGCAGCGACACCTACCGGGGCGAGAAGCCCCTCACCCGGCAGCTCGTCTTCCGCTGGGCCGACGACAGCGCCATGGTGAACGCGCTGAAGACGGGCGCCGCCGACGGCACGTACGCAGACTCCATCGGCACGGCCGCCGCCCTGCGTGGCACCAAGGGGCTCGACCAGCACTACGGACCGAGCACCGCCGCCCTCGCCCTGATCCCCACGGAGCGCGGCGGCCTCGCCGACCCGGACGTCCGAAGGGCACTCGCGCTCGCCCTGGACCGCGCGGGCATAGCCCGCTCCGGCTACGGCGGTCTCGTCGAGCCGTGGGCCACCCCCGTCGGATCGGGTGCCTGGGGTTACGAGAAGGGCGCCTTCGCCGCCGCCCAGAAGCAGCTCACGGGTGCTCCGGCCCGGCCCGGCGCCGACGACATCGCCGAGGCGAAGAAGCTCGTGGAGAACGCCGAGGCGGCTCCCGACAAGCCGATCGTCATCGGCACGGACAGCAGCCAGGGCCGCCTGGTGATCGCCAACGCCGTCCGCGCCGCGCTCCAGCAGATCGGCCTCAAGGGGCAGATCAAGACCGTCCCGCCCGCCGAGTACGGCGAGTTCTACGGCGACAAGCAGGCCCGCGCCGACATCGACGTGCTCGTCGCCGACTGGTACATCTCCAAGAGCGACCCCATCGGCTTCTACGACAACGGCCTCTCCGACAGCTCCAACAACTGGGTCGGATTCCGCAGCCCGGAGTACGACAGCAAGGTCAAGGAGGCGATGCGGACGCTGGACGACAAGCAGCGCGCCGCGCTCGTGATCGACGTGCAGCGCCGGTTCAGCGAAGCCGCGGTCTGGATCCCCGTCGCGCAGATGCCCACGGCCCTCGTCATCGACGACAAGCTGACCGGCCCGCCGGCGTCCATGGCGTACCTCTACTACCCCTGGGCCGCAGCGCTCGGTGCGAAGTGAGCCGAGCCACCATGATCGCCGCTGTCGCGCGACGGCTCACAGGACTGTTCGCCACGCTGCTGGCCGCCTCCTTCGTGATCTTCGCCGCCGTGTACGCCGCCCCCGGTGACCCCGCCGTCTTTCTTGCCGGGGGCCGGGACAAGCTCACCCCCGAGCGGCTGGCCGCCGTCCGGGAGCAGTACCACCTCGACGAGCCGCTGGTCGTCCAGTACGGCCGCTGGCTCTGGGACTGCCTCCACCTCGATCTCGGCCGCTCGTTCCAGTACGGGGACCAGGTCGCCGATCTGCTGGCGGCACGGTTCCCCACCACCCTCGCCCTTGTCGCCTACGCCACCGTCCTCTTCGTGGTCCTCGGCGTCGGCGCGGGGATCCTCGCCGCGGTCCGCCGCGGCGGCTGGGTGGACTCCGCCGTCGTCGGCGGCACCACCCTCGCCGCGTCCGTCCCCTCGTTCGTCGGCGGTATAGCCCTCGTCGCGCTGTTCGGGGTCCAGCTCGGCTGGTTCCCGGTGACCGGCAGCGGCGAAGGCTTCGCCGGCATGGTCCACCACCTCACCCTGCCCGCCGTCGCCATGGCGCTCGGAGCGCTCGCCGTCATCAGCCGGGTCACCCGCCAGGCCATGCTGGACGCGGGCTCGGCCGACCACGTCGCCGTCGCCCGAGCCTCCGGGATCCCGGAGCGCGAGATCGTCCGCCGGCACGTCCTGCGCAACGCGCTGGGCCCGATCATCACCATGTGCGGCCTGGTCACCGCCGGAATGCTCGCCGGGACCGTCGCCGTCGAGACCGTCTTCGGGCTCAGCGGCATCGGTTCGCTGCTCGTCGGCGCGATCAACAGCCATGACTTCCCGGTCGCCCAGGCGGTCCTGCTGCTGATGGTCACCGGCTATGTCGTGGTCACCACCGTCGTCGACCTGGTGCATCCGCTGCTCGACCCCCGTCTCAAGGCCGTGAGGAGTTCCGCATGACCGCCGTCCCCGCCGGCGGGCTGCTGCCCGTCGGCAAGCGCTCCCGCCGCTCCGCCGGAGCGGCGGTGGCGGCAGGCTTCCTCGGACTCGTGGTGCTCGCCGCCGTGTTCGCCCCCCTGCTCGCCCCGTACCCGCCGGACGCCGTCGACCTCTCCTCCTCCCTCGTCGGCACCGGCCCGGAACATCCGCTCGGCACCGACGCGTCCGGCCAGGATTTGCTCTCCCGCGTGCTGTACGGCGCCCGGACGAGCCTGATAGCACCGGTCCTGCTGCTCGCTTTCGCGTCCGTCCTCGGTGTCGCGCTGGGCACCCTGGCCGCCTGGCGCGGTGGCTGGGTGGACACACTGGTGTCACGTGCCACGGACGTGATGTACGCCTTCCCCGGCCTGCTGTTCGTCGTCCTGATCATCGCCGTGTTCGGCGCAGGGATGACCACGTCCGTGCTGGGACTCGGGCTCGCCTTCGCCCCGACGATCGCCAAGTACACCCGCAGCGTGGCCCTTTCCGAGCGGGCGAAGCCGTACATCGACGCCTACCGGGTGCAGGGCATGGGAGGGGCGCGGATCTGTGTGCGCCACCTCGTCCCCAACCTCGCACGGTCGATCGCCGGCTATCTCGTCGTCCTGTTCGGTGAGGCCCTCATGAGCCTCGCGACGCTCAGCTATCTGGGCTTCGGCGCCCAGCCGCCCAGCTCCGACTGGGGGCTGATGGTGCAGGAGGGGCAGTCGGCGATCGTGCAGGGCGCCCTGCTGCCCGCGCTGGTGCCGGGCACCGCCATCGCTGCCGTCGTGGTGGCCTTCAACGTCGTCGGGGTCCGTGCCGCCGACCGGCTCGGATCCAGGAGGTAACCGCGCCATGCTGCTCGACATCGAGAACCTGACCGTCCATCTGCCGGGCGCCGCCCGTCCGTTGCTGGCGGAGGTGTCCCTCCAGGTCCGCACCGGCGAAGTCGTCGGCCTCGTCGGTGAATCCGGCTCGGGCAAGTCCACCACCGCGAAGGCCGCGCTGAGCATCCTGCCCGACGGCGCCCGGACGGAAGGGAAGGTGCTGGTCGACGGCGCGGACGTACTGTCGATGACCGGCACCCGCCTGCGCGAGCACCGCGCCCGCACGGTGGCCATGGTCCACCAGGACCCGCGCTCCGCCCTCAACCCGGTGCGCAATGTCGGCGACTTCCTCGTCGAAAGGCTGGTCCGCCCCGGTGACGGCTCCGGGAAGGAGAGGCGCAGAGCGCAGGGGACCGCGGTCCAACTCCTCGACGCCGTCGGCCTCCCCGACCCCGCACGGCGCGTCAGGCAGCGCCCGCACGAGATGTCCGGAGGCATGCTGCAACGGGTCGTCATCGCCGGTGCGCTCGCCGCCGAGCCGCGTCTGCTGCTCGCCGACGAGGCCACCAGCGCCCTGGACGTCACCACCCAGGCGGAGATCCTCGCCCTGTTGCGCCAGCTGCGTGAACAGCGGGAACTGGGCATGCTGTTCATCACCCACGACCTGCATCTCGCCGCCGCCTACTGCGACCGCGTGTACGTGATGTACGCGGGCCGTGTCGTCGAGGAACAGCAGGCGCAACGCCTCTTCGCCGACGCCCGGCACCCGTACACCAGGGGCCTGCTGGACTGCTCGCCCGAACTGGGCGAGACACCACGGGCCATCCGTCCGATCCCCGGCCGGCCCCCGTCGCTCGCGGACGCCTTCCCCGGCTGCCCCTTCACGGCACGCTGCCCCCACAGCGAGCCCGCGTGCGAAGCCTGGACCCCCGAGCCGCTGCCCCTCGCCGGCGCCGGCACGGCCGCCTGCCGCCGGATCGGCGAGCTGCCCCCGGGCGGTCCGCTCGGCAAGCCGGCGGCAGGCACCGCCGAGGACCCCGTACCACCGGCCGTACCGGTCGTCAGGAGCACACCATGAACGGCAACAGCCCCCAGGGCGGCGCGCCCCTGCTCGTGGTCGAAGGGCTCCGCAAGACCTTCCGGCTGCCGGGCGGCGGCACTCTCACCGCGGCCGACCAGGTCTCCTTCACCCTGCCCGAGGGCGGTTCCGTCGGCATCGTCGGCGAGTCGGGCTCCGGCAAGAGCACCGTGGCCCGCATGCTCGCCGGTCTCGAGAGACCCGACGTGGGCACCGTCACCGTCAACGGCCGGGACCGGCACTCCGCGCGCCGTGGCGGACGCTCCCGGCGCGACCGGCTGGCCCGCGCACGCGAGATCCAGATGGTCTTCCAGGACCCCTACGTCTCCCTCGACCCGCGGCTCACCGCGGGCCAGTGCCTTCGCACCGCCCTGCGGCTGCACGGGCACCCCGCGGTGGAGGACCGCATCCGGTCACTGCTCGACCGGGTCGGCCTGGGCGCCCGCGAGGCAGAGGCCAGGCCGCACGAGCTCTCCGGCGGACAACGCCAGCGCCTCGCCATCGCACGCGCCCTCGCCGTCGACCCGCGCGTCCTGGTGCTCGACGAGGCGGTCGCGGCGCTCGACGTGTCCATCCAGGCCCAGATCCTCCAACTCCTCGCCGAGATACGCGAGGACACCGGTGTGGCCCTGGTCTTCGTCAGCCACGACCTGGCCGTGGTGCAGCACATCACGGACGAGACCGTCGTCATGCGCAGGGGCACCGTGGTCGAACAGGGGCCGACGGACCGGGTGCTGAGCACACCGCGGCACGCGTACACACGACTGCTGCTCACCTCCGTCCCGCACCAGGGCTGGGACCCCTCGGACGTGGTCCGTGCCCGGGCCGGGGCGGCGAAGGCGGAGGCGGCTTGAGCGATGGCCGGCCCGGGGACACCGGGCCTTCGCGGTGCGCGGTCCGGCCCCCGGACACGCGGCATGCAAGAACCTACGAGACGGGCTCCCTGCGCCGGCATTGTCCGGATCAGGTGATGGGGGTCGTCCTCCGGTCCTGCGACCTTCAGACCTCTCAGCCCGACCGTCGACGTCGGCCCCGGCGGGTAACTCCGCCGAAGTCGGCTACTCCGGTCGAACTCCCTCGCTCGCCTCGTAGGCGTCTACCAGCCTAGCGCTCCACGCATCCCATCAAAAGGGGTGAAAGGGGGAAATTCTGGCTCTTTTCCGGGCGGGGGGCGAGAGGCCGTGTCATCCGGCTCGGCACATGATCGCCCTACCGGTCCTCGGCGCGTGGCTCGCCACCCGCACTCACCACCAGGCCGCCCCAGGGAAGGCCTGGGACACGCCCTGCCGGACGAGCCCGGCCGCCTACCCGACGAGTGCGGCCGCCGCCCCCGCGCAACCCCAGGCGACGGTGATGCCGGCGCCGCCGTGGCCGTAGTTGTGGACCAGCAGCGCCCCACCCGGCAGGCGCTCCGACTCGATCCGCACGCCGGTGTCCCGGGCGGGCCGCAGACCCACCCGGTGCCCGAGCACCTTGGCCCGGCCGACCTCCGGGTGGATACGGGCGCACCGCTCGACGATGGCCGCCGCGGTGGCCTCTTGGGGCACCAGGTCCCAGAAGTCCTCCTCGGCTGTGCCGCCCAACAGCAGCCGCCCCGGCTGCGGAAGGAGGTACGTCGTCGCGCTCGACGCGTGGTCGACCGCGGTGAACCACTCCTCGACGCCCGGGTTCTCCACCACCACCAACTGTCCCCGCACCGGCCGTACGGACGGATCGGGCACCAGCTCGCGTGCACCGAGACCGGTGCAGTTGACCACGACGGACGCCCCGCTCCGGGACTGTGCCCGGGCGAGGGAACCGGCCTCGCGCGCCTCGACGGCGCCGCCCGCGGCCTCCAGCCGCCGCCGCAGCCAGCCGAGATGGACCGGCATGTCGATCAGCGGAATCCGGGCCCGCAGACCGGAAGCGAACCCCGGCGGCAGGTCGTCGCGGCCCACATCCCGCAGTCCTTCGACCCGCGCGGCCCAGGGACCGAGCTCCGCCGGCCGGGTCCCCGCCTGGACGCCGGGCACCAGCCGTACGCCCGTCTCCTCCGGCCGGTCCGCCAGTGCCTCGTACACCCGCAGTGATTCCAGGGCCCACTCGCCGACCAGCTTCTCCGGCTCGATGCGATACGGCCACCACAGCCCGCCGGCGACCGCCGACGTGGTCATGCCGGCCGGATCCCGGGACCACACCCGCACCCGCTTGCCGCTCTCCGCCAGCACGATGGCCGTGGTCAGGCCCACCACCCCGCCGCCCAGCACCAGTACGTCGCCGTTCATGCCGGGACCGTAATCCATGGCGTTCGTGCTCAGAAGACCGCGCGGTTGGGCAGACTCACGACATGTCTGCCGAGTACGCGACCTTCGGGCTGGCGCCGGCGATGCGGACCGGGGGAGTCCTCGCCGATGGTGCCTACCAGGTGCACCGGGACTTCACCGACTTCATCGTCGACGGCCGGCCGCTGCTCCACCGGCTCAGTGACCTCGACGCGGTCTCGCCGCTGGCCTCGGACATCCCGCCCGCCGTCTTCACCGACCATCTGCGCCGGCTGCTGCTCGACGCGGAGGCACCGCTGAGCGACGGCAGGTACGTGATCTACGGCTGTCCCGAATGCGAGGGGCTCGAGTGCGGGGCCGTCACCGCCGTCATCGAGCGCGACGGTGACGACGTCGTCTGGCGGGACTTCGCCTGGCAGACCGACGGGACGGCCGATCTGGAACTCAACGGCTACCACGGCATCGGACCGTTCCGTTTCCGCGGCGAGGAGTACCGGGCGGCGCTGGAACGGCTGCTGCCCGGCCCGGAGGAGGACGCGGCCCGCCGCCGCGTCCTGCTGATCGGCGCGCGGGTCGCGGTCCTCGCCAAGCTCGCCGCCGCCCTGCGGTCCGTCGGCATCGGCGCCGACATCGCCCACGACGCGGCCGGCGTCCCGGCCGAGGAGCTCTGCGCGTACCAGGTCGTCGCCTTCGGCCGGGCGGTCACGGAGACGGACCGGGCCGCGGTCCGTGAGGCGTTCGACCGCGCCGACGCGCAGGTGGAGTACGTGGACGGGCTCGCGCCGATCATCCCGCTGCTGGTGGCGCAGATCGAGCTGGCCCTGGACCGGAGCCCGGTCGGGCAGCGGCGCCTGCGGGGGCTCGGGGCGAAGGGCGGGGAGGCGGTGGTCGAGGTGGCCTCGGCATGCCGCGTCCGGCTGGTGGCCTACCGTCTCGACGCGCTGTACCGCACCCGTGTCCGGGAGCTGTTCGACGGGACGCTGCATCCCGGGACGCACCGAATTCCGCTGGACGCCAAGGCGGTCAAGGGACGATCCTTCGTCGTGGCACGCACCATGGGGGGCGTGCTCGTCACGCCGGTGGCGCGATGATCCGACAAGAGGCCCGGGCGAGCCGCTGAATCGCCGCCGCATGCATCACTCACGTCACGTACATCACACGCCTCGCACGTGTGCGCCCCTGAACCGGAGGTCCGCCTCCCCGCGCTCATGAGCGCCAGGAGCAGCGGACCCGCCTTCCGCACCCGTGCGCCCGACGAACTGCGCCGAAGCCGGCGCCCGCGAGCCCATTCCTGCTGGGACCATCTCTACGCGGCACCCCTGTGGCCCCTCCACGGCGCGAACCTGGGCACCCTCGCCCGCACCTGCGACGCCGTCGGCGCCTGCATCACCGTCCCGCGCTTCCCGTGGGTGCCCGAGGCGCTGGCCCGCGGAAACACCCTGCGCAAGCCGGTGTGCACCCACCGGACCGGCGACCCGCTGGGATGGCTGGCCCGGCAGCGGGAGCGGGGCGCGCGCATCGTGGGCGTCGAGCTGGCCGACGAGGCGGTCCGCCTCGCCGACCTGGCGCCGGCGCGCCGGCCGACCGTCATGGTCCTCGGCCATGAGCAGCACGGGATTCCGCCGGAGGCACTCGACCTGCTCGACGAGTGCGTGGAGATCCCGATGATCGGCACCGGCTCGAGCCTGAACGTGGCCGTCGCCGGCTCCCTTGCCCTGTACAAACTCGCCGGACTCCTCTGACCCGCAAGAAGCCCTAGGATTCACTCCCTGATGACTGCAACTCTCGTCGCCAAGGACCTCGCCGCCGGACACGGCGACCGCTCGCTCTTCTCCGGGCTCGACCTCGTCGTCGCGCCCGGCGACGTGATCGGTCTCGTCGGCGTCAACGGAGCGGGCAAGTCCACCCTGCTGCGTCTGCTCGCCGGGCTCGACCGGCCGGAACAGGGTGAGCTGCGGCTCTCCCCGCCGACCGCGACCGTCGGCCACCTCCCGCAGGAGCCCGAGCGCCGCGAAGGGGAGACCGTCCGGGCCTTCCTCGCCCGGCGCACCGGCGTCGCGGCCGCCCAGACCGCCATGGACGCCGCCGCCCAAGGCCTGGCCGACGGCGTCGAGGGGGCGGACGACGCCTACGCCACCGGCCTGGAGCGCTGGCTCGACCTCGGCGGCGCGGACCTGGACGAGCGTGCCGAGGAGGTCGCCGGTTCGCTCGGCCTCACCGTCGACCTCGACCAGCCGATGACGTCCCTGTCGGGCGGCCAGGCCGCGCGCGCGGGTCTCGCCTCCCTGCTGCTCTCCCGCTACGACGTGTTCCTGCTCGACGAGCCGACCAACGACCTCGACCTGAACGGACTCGAGCGCCTCGAGACCTTCGTCCAGGGACTGAGGGCCGGCACGGTCGTGGTCAGTCACGATCGCGAGTTCCTCACCAGGACCGTCACCAAGGTCCTCGAACTGGACCTCGCCCAGCAGCAGATCACCCTCTACTGCGGCGGCTACCAGGCCTACCTCGACGAGCGCGAGACCGCCCGCCGGCACGCCCGCGAGGAATACGACGAGTACGCCGACAAGCGGGCCGCTCTCGAGGGCCGCGCCCAGATGCAGCGGAACTGGATGGACAAGGGCGTCAAGAACGCCCGCCGCAAGGCCACCGACAACGACAAGATCGGCCGCAAGATGCGGAGCGAGGCGAGCGAGAAGCAGGCCGCCAAGGCACGCCAGACGCAGCGCATGATCGAGCGGCTCGACACCGTGGAGGAGCCCCGTAAGGAGTGGGAGCTGCGGATGGAGATCGCCGCCGCCCCGCGTTCCGGCTCGGTGGTCGCCACCCTTCGCGAGGCACAGGTGCGGCGCGGCGGCTTCCGGTTCGGGCCGGCGTCGTTGCAGATCGACTGGGCCGACCGCGTGGCCGTCACCGGAGCCAACGGCTCCGGCAAATCGACGCTGCTCGCCGCCCTGCTCGGCCGGCTTCCCCTCGACTCGGGACACGCGTCGCTCGGCTCCGGTGTCGTCGTCGGCGAGGTCGACCAGGCCAGGGGGCTCTTCTACGGCACCGAGACGCTGCTGGACGCGTTCTGTGCGGCCGTCCCCGACACCGAGCCGGCCGAGGTCCGCACACTGCTGGCCAAGTTCGGTCTCAAGGCCGGCCATGTGATGCGCCCGGCGACGACCCTGTCACCGGGCGAACGGACCCGGGCCGCGCTCGCCCTGCTCCAGGGACGCGGCGTCAATCTGCTGGTGCTGGACGAGCCGACCAACCATCTCGACCTGCCCGCGATCGAACAGCTCGAGGCGGCGCTCGACTCCTACAAGGGCACGTTGCTGCTGGTCACCCACGACCGCCGGATGCTGGACGCCGTCCATGTCACCCGCCGTGTCGAGGTGGCCGACGGCAAGGTCACCGAGCTCTGACGACCCGGCCGCCGTGACCCGGTCCCGCTGCGAGGCGGCCCGGCCCGGACGCGCTCCCGCCGATCCAGCCGCTCCCACGCGGTCGCGGCCGCCACGGCTGCTGCCGCCGCCGCGGAGCGGCCCGGTGCGGGACGCCCCTGTGCGGGACGGCGGCTCCCGGGGCCGGGGATGTTGCCCCGGCCCCGAGCGCACATCAGCGGTTCTTCGGGTCCACCAGGCCCGCGCGGCGCAGCGCGTCCGCCATCGCGCTGTTCGAGGGGGCCGGGGCCTGGCGCGGCGTGCCGGCACCACGGCGGTCACCGCCGTTGCCGCCGCCGCGACGATCCCCGCCGTTGCCGCCCCCGCCACCGGCACCACGGCGTTCGCGGCCGGCGCCTCCACCGCCCTGGCGCTGCTGCGGGGGACGTCCGCCGCGCTCACGCCGGGGCGCACCCGCGTCCGCCGGCTGCGCCGACGCCTCGTCGTCCAGCCGCAGCGTCAACGAGATCCGCTTGCGCGGGATGTCGACGTCGAGCACCTTCACCTTCACCACGTCGCCCGACTTGACCACGTCGTGCGGGTCCTTGACGAAGTTCCGGGACATCGCCGACACATGCACCAGACCGTCCTGGTGGACACCGACGTCCACGAACGCGCCGAACGCGGCGACGTTGGTGACCACGCCTTCCAGCACCATCCCCGGGGTCAGGTCGCCGATCTTCTCGACGCCCTCCTTGAAGGTGGCCGTCCGGAACGCGGGACGGGGGTCGCGGCCGGGCTTCTCCAGCTCCCGCAGGATGTCCGTCACGGTCGGCAGGCCGAAGGTCTCGTCCACGAACTCGGCGGGCCGCAGCGACCGCAGCACGGACGTGTTGCCGATGAGGGACGCCACCTCTCCACCGGTCGTCTTCACCATCCGCCGCACCACCGGGTACGCCTCCGGGTGCACGCTGGAGGCGTCCAGCGGATCGTCACCGCCGCGGATGCGCAGGAAGCCCGCGCACTGCTCGTACGCCTTCGGGCCGAGCCGTGCCACGTCCTTGAGCGCCTTGCGGGAGCGGAAGGGGCCGTTGGAGTCGCGGTGCGCGACGATGTTCTCCGCCAGCCCGGCGCCGATGCCCGACACCCGTGAAAGCAGCGGCGCGGACGCCGTGTTGACGTCGACGCCGACACCGTTCACACAGTCCTCGACCACCGCGTCGAGCGACCGGGACAGCTTCACCTCGGACAGGTCGTGCTGGTACTGCCCGACGCCGATCGACTTCGGGTCGATCTTGACCAGCTCGGCCAGCGGGTCCTGCAGCCGGCGCGCGATGGAGACGGCGCCGCGCAGCGACACGTCCAGACCGGGCAGCTCCTGCGAGGCGAACGCCGACGCGGAGTACACGGAGGCGCCCGCCTCGGACACCATCACCTTGGTCAGGTTCAGCTCCGGATGCCTGGTGATCAGGTCGCCGGCCAGCTTGTCGGTCTCGCGGGAGGCGGTGCCGTTGCCGATCGCCACCAGCTCGACGGCGTGCTCCTTGGCGAGACGTGCCAGCTTCGCGAGTGACTCGTCCCACTTGTTCGCGGGAACGTGCGGATAGATCGTGTCGGTGGCGACCACCTTGCCGGTCGCGTCGACGACGGCGACCTTCACCCCGGTGCGGAAGCCGGGGTCGAGACCGAGGGTGGCGCGGGTGCCCGCGGGGGCGGCGAGCAGCAGGTCGCGCAGGTTGGCCGCGAAGACCCGCACCGCCTCGTCCTCGGCGGCCGTACGCAGCCGCAGCCGCATGTCGATGCCGAGATGCACCAGGATCCGGGTGCGCCAGGCCCAACGCACGGTGTCGGCGAGCCACTTGTCGCCGGGCCGCCCGCGCTGCGCGACACCGAAGCGGGCCGCGACGATGCCCTCGTAGGACGAGGGCCCGTCGGTCGGCTCCTCCGGTTCCAGGACCAGGTCGAGGACCTCCTCCTTCTCACCGCGGAACATCGCGAGGATCCGGTGGGAGGGCAGTTCGGTGAAGCCTTCGGAGAAGTCGAAGTAGTCGGCGAACTTCGCGCCCGCCTCCTCCTTGCCCTCCCTGACCTTGGCGGCGAGCCGGCCACGGGTCCACATCCGCTCGCGCAGTTCGCCGATGAGGTCGGCGTCCTCGGAGAAACGCTCCGTCAGGATCGCGCGCGCTCCGTCGAGGGCGGCGGGGGCGTCCGCGATCCCCTTGTCCGCGTCGACGAACGCCGCGGCGGCCGCCGACGGGTCGACCGACGGGTCGCTCAGCAGGCCCTCGGCCAGCGGCTCGAGCCCCGCCTCACGGGCGATCTGCGCCTTGGTGCGCCGCTTGGGCTTGAACGGCAGGTAGATGTCCTCCAGCCGCGCCTTGGTGTCGGCTGCCCCGATCCGGGCCTCGAGCTCGTCCGTGAGCTTGCCCTGCTCGCGCACGGACTCCAGGATCGCGGTCCGCCGTTCCTCCAGCTCCCGGAGATAACGCAGCCGTTCCTCGAGCGTGCGCAGCTGCGCGTCGTCGAGCATCTCGGTCGCTTCCTTGCGGTAGCGAGCGATGAACGGCACGGTCGACCCGCCGTCGAGCAGCTCGACGGCCGCCTTCACCTGCCGCTCGCGTACGCCGAGCTCCTCGGCGATCCTGCCTTCGATGGACGTCGTCACGGTTTCCCGACTCGCCTTCTCGTGCTCGCTGTGCTTGAGAGTGCATTGTGCCGGGTGGCCGGGGGCCGTGTCGCGTGCCTCAGGCGCGCCGTGTCCTGCCGCCGCGCGAGGCTCCGCCGAAGAGCTTGGCCAGCAGCCGGAACGGCAGCGTCACCACGGTGGCGATCGCCGAGCCGACCGTACGAAGGGCGTCTGCTATGGCGCGGAACACAATTGACCTCCAATGACGGGGGGTTGGACTACGTCGGGTAGCCGGGATCGCTTCTCCGTAAACGTCCCCGCCCCGCCCCCGCCCCGCCCCGTCCCGGTGCCTCAGCCCTTGCCGGTGAGGTTCTCGGGGAACGCGCCGGCGAGCGCCGCGGTCGTCAGGAAGCCGCGGCCGAGTTCCGTGAGACGCTCGACGCCCTCCGCGCCCAGGTGCTCGTACGGCGCCCGGTCGAGCCGGTCGGTGTGCTCCTCCAGCTCGGTCCGCAGCGCGGTGCCGGCCTCCGTCAACTCGCCTTCCGCGTCGATCAGTCCACGCTCCCGCAGCCGGGACTGCGCGGCCTCCCAGTCGGTCCGTCCCCAGCCGCGGGTGGCGAGGATCCAGCGCGGCGCCATTCCCTTGCCCGTGGCGGTGTGGCTCACCAGCGCCTCGAGCGGGTCGAGACCGGCCGCGAGCAGCGCCGCGAGATGCCCGTCGCCGCGGTGCTCCCGCAGCAGGGTCGCCGCGTGCCAGTACGCCAGGTGCGGCTCGTCCGGGACGGGCAGGTCGGCGTGGGCGGCGTAGAGCGGACGGGCGTGCCGGGTGCATGCCTCGGCCGCGCGCAGCGCGAGAGCCGCTGCCTCCGCCATCTCGGGGGAGGCCACGGCGTCGTCGCCGAGCAGCCGCCGCAGGGTGGTGTCGACGGCGCGCAGCCGCGCCGCGAGCACCGCCTCGGGAGAGGCGGTGTCCCACACGGCCGGCAGGTGCTCGGCGATCAGCTCGTGGTTGAAGTTGTAGAACGCGGCGGCCACCGCACCCGGTCCGACCGCGCCCATGGCGGCGCCACGTCCGGCGAAGTAGGCGGCTCTCGGGTCCTCGACACCCAGCTGTGCGAGCTCGGCGGTGAAGTCGGGGGAGAAGTAGACCGTCGAGTGCAGCGGGTTGAGGGCGTTGTGGCAGCGGCGTCCCGCGCGCGGATGCAGAGAAGTCATGTCAGCACGTTACCGACTGGTCGGTACGGATGGTAGATCGGGCCGGCCCCCCGACGGCGGTGGCAGGAAAGGTGGGGTCCTCGTCATTGCGGACACGGCCCCGTCGCGCGAAGGATGGGACTCATGACGGAGCCGACGACGACAGAACCGGTGGAGCGGCCGACGACGGGGCGGACGCTGCTCGTCCTCCTCTTCGACGACGTGCAGAGCCTCGATGTGACGGGACCGGTCGAGGTCTTCGAGGGAGCCCGCCGGGCCTGCGGCGACCGGTCCGCGTACCGGATCCGTACCGCCTCGCTCGACGGCTCGCCGGTACGGACCTCCAGCGGCCTCACGCTGGTCCCTGACGGGGACCTGGCAGGCGAGCCCCCGCCCCATACGCTCCTCGTCCCCGGCGGCGAGGGCACCCGACGCCCTGATCCACGACTGATCGACTGGCTCCGCGACCGGGCGCCGCACGCCGGACGCCTGGTGTCCGTGTGCACCGGCGCGCTGCTGCTGGCGGAAGCCGGGCTGCTCGACGGCCGGCGAGCCACCACCCACTGGGCCGTCTGCGACCACCTCGCCGGCGCCTATCCGGAGGTCGAGGTCGAGCCCGACCCGATCTTCGTCCGGGACGGCAGGCTCTCCACCTCCGCGGGCGTCACGGCGGGCATCGACCTGGCACTGGCACTGGTGGAGGAGGACCTCGGCCGGGACGTCGCCCTCACCGTGGCCCGCCATCTGGTCGTCTTCCTGCGGCGTCCCGGCAACCAGTCGCAGTTCAGTGCCCAGCTCGCGGCCCAGACCGCGCGACGCGAACCGCTGCGGGCCGTGCAGCACTGGGTCACCCAGCACCCCGAGGCCGACCTCTGCGTCGAGTCGCTCGCGGACCGCGCGGGCCTGTCGCCCCGGCACTTCGCCCGCGCCTTCCAGGCCGAGACGGGCACGACACCGGGCCGCTACGTGGAGCGGGTGCGCCTCGAGCACGCCAGAAGGCTCCTGGAGGACACCGCCGACGGAGTCACGAAGATCTCCCGCGCCTGCGGATACGGCACCCCGGAGGCGATGCGGAGGGCCTTCGTGAAGGCCCTCGGCGTGGCCCCGGCGGAGTACCGCCGCCGCTTCCGCGGACCCGCCCGACCCTCCCGCTGAACCCTACGAAGGGAACGCCCGTGCCCACGCAGATCGCTGTCCTGCTCTTCGACCGTTTCACGTCACTGGACGCCGTCGGCCCCTACGAAATGCTCTGCCGCCTCCCGGACGCCGACGTCGTCTTCGTCGCCGAACGGAAGGGTCCCGTGACGAACGACCGTGACGAGCTCTCGCTCGTCGCCACCAGGACCTTCGACGAGGTGACGGCGCCGGACATCGTCCTCGTCCCGGGCGGCCCCGGCCAGGACGCCCAGATGCGGAACGAGACCCTGCTGGACTGGCTGCGCGCCGTGGACGCCACCAGCACCTGGACCACGTCGGTGTGCACGGGCTCGCTGCTGCTCGCCGCGGCCGGACTGCTGAAGGGCCGTGAGGCGACCTCCCACTGGCTCGCCTTGGACCAGCTGGAGCGGCTGGGCGCGAGGCCGACGGGCCGCCGGGTCGTGACGGACGGCAAGTACGTCACGGCGGCCGGCGTCTCCTCCGGCATCGACATGGGGCTCACCCTGGTCGGCAGGCTGTCCGGTGACGAGCACGCCCGGGCCGTACAGCTGCTCACCGAGTACGACCCGCAGCCGCCCTACGACGCCGGCTCGCCGCTGAAGGCTCCCGCGCACCTGGTCGAGGAGTTCCGTACCAAGAGCCGCTTCGTCCTCCAATAGGCAGGTGCGGCCGTCGGCGTCAGCCGGCTGCCGGCGTCCATGAGAAGCGCGGCGTACGCCGCTCGAGGAAGGCGGCGACCCCCTCCGCGGTGTCGCCGCTGCCGCGCGCCTGCTCCGCCCAGTACGCGTCCCGGTCCGTGCGGCCGGCGGCGAACTCCTTCGCCGCGCACTGCGTGAGCTGCGAGCGCGACACCAGGATCCTGGTGAACTCGGCCGCCCGCCGGCCCAGTTCGTCCCCCGGCAGCACCTCGTCGACGAGCCCGGTCCGCAGCGCCCGCTCCGTGTCGATCAACTCACCGGAGAACAGGAGGTACTTGGCCGCGGCCGGACCCACCAGCGCGGCGAGCCGGCGCGTCGAACCCGCCGGGTAGACGATGCCCAGCTTCGCCGGTGTGACCCCGAACAGCGTGTCGCGTTCGGCGAAGCGCAGGTCGCAGGCGGCGGCGAGCTGACAGCCGCCGCCCACGCAGTAGCCGCGCACCACGGCGAGCGTCGGCTTGGGGAACGCCGCGAGGGCCTCCTCGGCACGCACCGCCAGCGCCTGCGGGTCCTCGCCGGGCAGACGCAGCGAGGAGATGTCCGCCCCGGCGCAGAACGTCCCGCCTTCGCCGGTCAGCACCAGGGCCCGTACGGCCGGGTCCGCCGCCAGTGTCCCGAGCAGCTCCGGCAGCGCCCGCCACATGTCCGCGGTCATGGCGTTGCGCTTGGCGGGATTGCTGATCACGACGGTGGCGACACCGTCCGCCACGGTGTGCCTGAGCCGGGGCGGATGCGCGTTCGGGGACTCCATGCGCCGGATGCTATCCGGCGGGCCCGAACCTATGATCAAGAAGGGGCGCCGCTGACACGGGGGTTCGCCGAGGAGTCGTCCGATGACCGGTACCGCGCACGACGAGAAGGACCACCGCAGCCGGGAGAAGAGCCTGCGCCGCGGCTTCGGGAGACTGGCCGTGCTCGGCGCGATTCTCGCCGTGGGGGGTCTGGTCGGCCTGGTCTACACGGGCGTCGCGACCCTCACCTCGATGCTCCTGTTCGGCTGGCTGCTGCTGATCTGCGGGATCGTCGGCCTGCTCCACGCGGTCGAGTCGCGCGGCAGCAACTTCTTCTGGCTGGCCGTCGTGGTCGCCGCGCTGAACATCGCGGCCGGCGCGATCGTCATCCGCCATCCGGAGACGGCGGCGGCGGGCCTCACCATGTTCGCCGCCCTGCTGTTCCTGACCGGCGGACTCTTCCGGCTGGTGGGCAGCCTGGTGGTCCGCGGCCCGCAGTTCGGCTGGACCCTGGTGCAGGGGGCCTTCGGCCTGCTGCTGGGTGTGCTGGTGCTGGCCGACTGGCCGGAAAGCAGCCGGTACGTCCTCGGCACCTTCTTCTCGCTGGCGCTGCTCTTCGACGGTCTGGGACTGATCGCGATGGGGGTCGGCGGCCGGCACGTCGTCGACATGGTCACGGAGCAGGGGCAGGGGCCGCGGGAGAGCCGGGAAAACGCTGATAAGAGTGCTGAAACGATCGATCCGGGGAAGCGGGCAGAAGGCGGTTCCGACCAGTCACACAACTGACGCTGTCATACGCACCCGGTCAAAACGCGTCGATCGGCGTTCACTTCCGTTCAGTGGTACGGCACGGACCAACTGACTACCAACACTTGCTACCCGAAGGTCAGTGGGGACGAGCCGAAGGTGGGTGCCGGACTATGGAGAGCCGCGGGAGCGTGCCGGCCCGGCCATTGTCGTACGAGGGCGTCTGGCGGTTCACCGCTCCCGCCCTCGACGTGTCCGTCCCGCAGGCCCGGCACGCCGTACGGGACCTGCTCGCCCGCCAGGGCGTCCCGGTCGCCGACGACGTGGTGCAGGGCCTGCTGCTGATCGTGTCGGAGCTGGTCACCAACACCGTGCGGCACGCCGCTCTGCTCTCGCCGGAGGTCGCCGTCGAGGTCGCCATCGGCACGCACTGGGTGCGGGTCTCGGTCGAGGACAACCACCCCTACCGTCCCAAGGCTCTGGAGACCGACGCCGCGCAGACGGGCGGCAGAGGACTGTTGCTGGTCCGCGAGATCACCCGGGAGGCCGGCGGCATCTGCGACGTCGAACACACCGCGAGCGGCGGAAAGATCATCTGGGCGGAGCTGCCGCTGATGCACCGGTTCCAGGACGGCGCGGCGCCCGTATGAGGCGCCGCGCCGTGGAGCAGGCGGGCGCCTCTCACCAGCCTCCGGCCGGCCCCGTCAGCTCCCTGACCGCGGGCCTGGCCGCGTCCAGCACCGTCATGAACCAGGCGGAGAACGTCGCCCGGCCGTGCAGCTCGGTCAGCTCGTCCGGCGTCACGAAAGCCGTCTCGCTGATCTCCTCCGGATCCGGCAGCACCGGCTTCTGCACCATCCCGACGAAGAGGTGGTTGTACTCCTGCTCGACCAGCCCGGACTCCGGGTCCGGGTGGTTGTAACGGACCGTGCCGGCCTCGGCGAGCAGTGAGGGAGAGACCCCCAGCTCCTCGTAGGTGCGCCGGGCGGCCGCCGCGAACGGCGACTCACCCGGGTACGGGTGGCCGCAGCAGGTGTTCGACCAGACACCGGGGGAGTGGTACTTGCCCAGCGCGCGGCGCTGCAGCAGCAGCCGCCCCTGCTCGTCGAAGAGGAACACCGAGAACGCGCGGTGCAGCTGACCGGGCGCCTGGTGGGCGGAGAGCTTCTCCGCCGTACCGACGGTGTTGCCCTCCTCGTCGACCAGCTCGAGCAGGATCGCTGGTGATGTGCCGTTCGACGAACTGGTCGCCGCGGTGGCTGGTGTGATCGGCATAACCGTCCTTCGCATCGGTCCTCGGCCCTGCGGTCCTTCCGGAGGAAGGCCCCTGGGCCCCGCTCAGTCTGCCGTACAAAAGCGGCTTGTCCGTACTTCGGCGGCCGCCTGGCATGTCCGCCCCGCCCCGGAAGGCGGGGCGGGGCGAACAGCCGGTCAGACGCCGAACGCCGCCGGGTAGCGGACCGTGCCCTTCGGCACGTCCTCGCAGCCGTCGAGCGCCAGCACCATCAGGGCCTCCTCCGGTACCTCGAAAGATGTCCTGATCCCGTGCTGCGCCGCGACCTCGAAGCCGAACCTCGGGTAGTACCCGGGATGGCTGAGGACGACGACCGGTCCCTCACCGCGTGACCTCGCCGCGTCGAGCACCGCCCGTACGACCGCCGTTCCCGCCCCCTGCCGCTGGTGGCGGGGCGCGGTCGCGACCGGCGCCAGGGCGAGCGCGGGGGTGCCGCCGATCCGGCACCGGGTGAGCAGCGCGTACGCGGCCACCGACCCGTCCTCCGCCTCCGCCACGTACGACAGCCCCGGCAGCCACGCCTCGGCGTCCAGGCGGAGCGAGTCCACGAGGGCGGCCTCCTCGGGGGTGGGGAACGCGGCGGCGTTGACCGCGCGTACGGCCGGGATGTCGGCCGCCGTCTCCGGCCGGGTACGCCAGCGGGGATCGACGGGGCGGAGCACGTAGCCGGTGTAGCCGAACTCCGTGCCGTGGTCCCTGCGCATGGCGATCTCCGCGCGAGTGGCGGCCAGCGCCTCCGGCATGCCCGGCGTGCCCGGGTCCGCGGCGTCGGCCCGCTCACCCAGCGGGCCGTAGTACTCGTCCCAGTCGCTCTCGGGCTGCCGGTACAGCCCGAGCACGGTGTAGCCGGCCGCGACGGCCGCCGAGCAGTTGTCGGCCGTGCCGCGCAACGGGTAGTGCGCGTCCCAGAAGGCTCGGGCCTCCGGGGAGGGGGCGGCCGACGTCCACTCACACTCGGTCATGACCAGGCTGCCGCCGGTGGAGAGCAGCCGCCGCCACTTCTCGAGCGCGGTGTCGAAACCGATGCTGTAGGCGGAGCTCTCCGCCCAGACGAGGTCGAACGACCCGTCGGGGAAGGGCAGGTCACCCATGTCGGCGTTGACGGTGACGATCGTGTCACCGAGGCCGCGCGCCACGGCGCTGTGCCGCAGTTCGTCCAGGAACGGCTGGTGCAGGTCGACCGCCGTCACCAGTGCGCCGGCCCGCTCGGCCAGCAGCAGGGCCGAGCGGCCGGGACCGCAGCCGAGGTCGAGCACGCGCGGCCGGGCGGGCAGGGGGCCCACCGTCGCGAGCAACCGCAGAGAGGTGTCGTCGGAGCCGGGACCCTGCCGCGGAAGACCGTGGTGCAGGGCGAAGAAAGCGTCGTGCAAAGCGTTGTCGGACAACGTGGAAACCCTTGTTCACGGGGCTCCGGCCGACGTGCGCGATCGAACCGGCGGATACCGGACGGGATCGGATCAGGGTCGGACGGAAGCCCGGAGGATGAGGAAGGACCGGGCGCTGCGCTGGGCAGCCTCCGCTGCGACGGTCATCAACCTCAGCTCCTCTCAAGGGTCGTGGGACGCCTGCGTCCGCGGAAACCCTAGCAGGGGCCGTCCCGCTCAGTGGCAGAGTCGCGCCTCGTGCTCGGCGTGCCCGACCGGCTCCAGCTGGAAGGTGCAGTGCTCGACGTCGAAGTGCTCGCCGAGGCAGCCCTGGAGGTCGTGCAGCATCTTCTCGTGACCCACCGAGTCCAGCGCGTCCTGGCTCACGACGACGTGCGCGGAGAGCACCGGCATCCCGGACGTGATCGTCCAGGCGTGCAGGTCGTGCACGTCCGCCACGCCGGGCAGGGCCAGTATGTGCGCGCGTACCTCCTCCATGTCGACGCCCTTGGGGGCCGACTCCAGCAGCACGTTCAGCGTCTCCCGCAGCAGCCGCAAGGTGCGCGGCACGATCATCACGCCGATGGCCAGGGAGGCGATCGGGTCGGCGTACTGCCAGCCGGTCGCCAGGATGATTCCCGCGGACACCAGGACCGTCACCGAGCCGAGCGCGTCCGCCATCACCTCGAGATAGGCGCCGCGGACGTTGATGCTCTCCTTCTGGCCCCGCATCAGCAGCGTCAGCGAGACCATGTTCGCCGCCAGGCCGACGACGGCGAAGGCGACGGTCAGGCCGCCCCGGGTCTCCGCCGGCTCGATGAACCGCTGCACCGCCTCCACGAGCAGGAAACCGCCGACGCCGAGCAGCAGCAGACAGTTGGCGAGCGCCGCGAGGATCTCGGCACGGGCGAACCCGAACGTGCGGTTCACCCCGGCCGGCCGGTTGGCGAAGTGGATCGCGAGCAGGGCCATCCCGAGGCCCACCGCGTCCGTCGCCATGTGGGCCGCGTCCGCGAGCAGGGCCAGCGAGCCCGACAGCAGTCCGCCGGCGATCTCCAGCACCATCACGCCGAGCGTGATGGCGAGGGCGATCCGCAGCCGGCTCCGGTGGACGGCGGCCGCGGTGCCCGTGGGCGGCGGGCCGCCGTGAGTATGCCCGTGGTCGTGCCCTGCCCCCATGTCCATGCCCTTCGCTCTGGTGCGCGTCGCTCGGCCGAGGCTTAGTCAACTACGGGTGGGGGGTATGGGGCAACACGGCACTGAACACCGTTGTCATATGCTCTGACCTGCGGAAATGCTTGCAGGTCAGAGCCCCTGGAAGATCAGTGCGGTGCTGCCTCGGGGTGTCTGGCCAGCCAGCCGGCCCACGCGGACGCGACCATGTCGCCTACCCCGTGCGAGGCGGACCAGCCGAGCTCCTTGCCGATCAGCTCGACGGACGCGACCGCCGTCGCCGGGTCCCCCGGGCGGCGCGCCTCCACCACCGGATCGATACGGCGGCCGGTGACCTCGCCCACCAGAGAGGCGAGCTCCCGGACCGAGACGCCGACGCCGCGGCCGATGTTGACGGTGAGATCTCCGCCGCCGTCACGCCCGGCCAGCCGCCGCGCCACCGTGAGGTGCGCGTCGGCCAGATCGGCGACATGGATGTAGTCGCGGACGCAGGTCCCGTCCGGGGTCGGATAGTCCGCGCCGAAGATCCGCGGAGCCTCCTGGCGGGTGATCCGGTCGAAGAACATCGGGATGATGTTGAACACGCCGACGTCCGCCAGCTCGGGGGCGGCCGCACCCGCGACGTTGAAGTAGCGCAGGCACGCGGTCGACAGACCGTGGGCGCGGCCGGCCGCCCGCACCAGCCACTCGCCCGTGAGCTTCGTCTCCCCGTACGGATTGATCGGCCTGCACACGGCCGACTCGGCGACGAGTCCGGTGTCCGGCATCCCGTACACGGCGGCGGAGGAGGAGAAGAGGAAGCGCCGCACGCCGGCCGCCACCACCGCCTCCAGCAGCACCGTCAGCCCGTGCACGTTCTCCCGGTAGTACCTGAGCGGCTGCTCCACGGACTCGCCGACCTGCTTCTTCGCGGCCAGGTGCACCACACCCGTGACCGCGTGCTCGGCGAGTGTGCGCTCCACCTCGTCCCGGTCGAGCACGGACCCGCGCACGAGCGGCACACCGGCCGGCAGCCGCTCGGGGAACCCGGAGGACAGGTCGTCGAGCACGACGACCCGTTCGCCGGCCGCCGTCATGGCGTGTACGACATGCGCCCCGATGTACCCCGCTCCACCTGTGATCAGCCACGTCATGACGGCCACCCTATGGTGTGGCCCGCCGCCCCCGGCCGGTCCCGGCCTTCCCCGCCGGGCTCCCGGGCGCTGCTCAGGGGCCGCGGTTTGGAGGGCGGGGCATGGATCGACAATGATGATCTCGGCGGGCCGCCGAGGCGTAAACGGCCGGTGAACTCCCGCTTCCGTACATCCGATAGCCTCTGCCGACGTGCCGCCGCCCGTGCGCCGGGCCGAGCGGCCGTGCACCAGCACCGCCAGCGCCAAGGAGTGAGTTCGTCTGTCGACCGCCATCCTCACCGGTCCGCCGGTACCCGGGTCGTCGCTCGAGGGCGATCTGCGGTCGCTGGGCTTCGACGTGCGGGTCGCCAACGGCCCTGAGCACACCGCCGCCCTGATCGAGGCCGTGCCCGGTACCGAGAGGGTCGCCGTGGTCGACCCGCGCTTCGTGGGCCATGTGCACGCCCTGCGGCTGGCGCTGACCGACCCGCGCTTTCCCACCGCCGCCGTCACCGGCGCACTCACCGCCCAGCCGGCCGGACGCACCGCGCTGACCGGCGCCGTGCGCGCGGTCTCCGCCACCGTGCCGGCCGGCGCGGGAGCCGTCGCCGGTGACGGCGTCGTCGACGGTGTGACCGCCGAGCTCGAGGCGCGGGGCGTGTCCGTCCATCACCCCGAGCTCGGTTCGCTGGTCGCCGCCGTGCCCTCCGACGCGGAGGAACGGCACCGGACGCGCGCCGCCGTCGACGCGGTCGACGACGAGGCGGTGCGCCTGCGCTCCGCCGTCAAGGCGCGCGACGGCTTCTTCACCACCTTCTGCATCAGCCCTTACTCCCGCTACATCGCGCGCTGGTGCGCCCGCCGGGGACTGACGCCGAACCACGTCACCACCGCGTCGCTGCTCACCGCGCTCGTCGCGGCCGGCTGCGCCGCCACCGGCACCCGCGCCGGCTACGTCGCCGCGGGCCTGCTGCTGCTCTTCTCCTTCGTCCTGGACTGCACCGACGGGCAGCTCGCCCGCTACTCCCTGCAGTACTCGACGCTCGGCGCCTGGCTCGACGCGACCTTCGACCGGGCCAAGGAGTACGCCTACTACGCGGGACTCGCCCTCGGCGCCGCCCGGGGCGGTGACGACGTCTGGGCACTCGCCCTCGGCGCGATGGTGCTCCAGACCTGCCGGCACGTCGTCGACTTCTCCTTCAACGAGGCGAACCACGACGCGACGGCCAACACGAGTCCCACGGCCGCCCTGTCCAGCAAACTCGACAGCGTCGGCTGGACGGTTTGGCTGCGCCGGATGATAGTTCTGCCGATCGGCGAACGCTGGGCGATGATCGCCGTGCTCACCGCGGTGGCCACCCCGCGCATCGTCTTTTACGCCCTGCTCGTCGGCTGCTCCCTCGCCGCCTGCTACACCACCGCCGGCCGGGTGCTGCGTTCACTGACCCGCAAGGCGCACCGCACGGACCGTGCGGCCCAGGCGCTCGCCGACCTCGCCGACTCCGGTCCGGCGGCAGAGGCCGTGGCCCGTGCCACCGCCCGCGCGGCACGGAAGTTGCCGGGCATCGCACCGCTCGCGTCGGCCGCCGTGGGCGCGGCCGTGCTGCTGGCGACCGCCGCGTTCACCGGATTCGGCAGCGTCTGGACGCTGGTCGCCGCCCTCGTGTACGCCGCCACCTCGGGGCTCGCCGTCGCCCGGCCTCTCAAGGGCGCCCTCGACTGGCTCGTCCCCCCTGTCTTCCGGGCCGCCGAGTACGGCACGATCCTGCTCCTCGCCGCCCACGCGGAGGTGAACGGGGCATTGCCCGCCGCTTTCGGGCTGGTAGCGGCTGTCGCCTACCATCACTACGACACGGTGTACCGCATCCGCGGTGGCACGGGCGCGCCGCCGCACTGGCTGGTCCGGGCGATCGGCGGGCACGAGGGGCGGGTCCTGGCAGTCGCTGTGCTCGCCTTCCTGGTGCCCGCGGACATCACCGTCGCGCTGACGGTCCTCGCTGTGGCCGTGGCGGTCCTGGTGCTGGTCGAGAGCATCCGATTCTGGGTGTCCTCGCAGGCACCCGCAGTACATGACGAAGGAGAACCCGCATGATCGGCCTCGTACT
Organism: Streptomyces sp. NPDC086835; assembly: GCF_044745705.1. Lineage (NCBI taxonomy): Bacteria > Bacillati > Actinomycetota > Actinomycetes > Kitasatosporales > Streptomycetaceae > Streptomyces > Streptomyces sp. NPDC086835. Next base: position 188,243 of record NZ_JBIVAU010000006.1, on the reverse strand, counting down.
GGCAGCCGGTGCCGGACGGCGTCTTCGCCCCTACACCGACACGCTTCCGAAGGCCCTCGTGCCGGTGGACGGGGAGACCACGGTCCTCGACCTGACGCTGGGCAACTTCGCGGAGATCGGGCTCACGGAGGCCGCGATCGTCGTCGGCTACCGCAAGGAGGCCGTGTACGAGCGCAAGGCGGCGCTCGAGGCGAAGTACGGCGTGAAGCTCACCCTCGTCGACAACGACAAGGCGGAGGAGTGGAACAACGCCTACTCCCTGTGGTGCGCCCGTGACGTCCTCGCCGAGGGCGTGATCCTCGCCAACGGCGACACCGTGCACCCTGTCTCCGTCGAGAAGACCCTGCTCGCCGCCCGTGGCGACGGCCAGAAGATCATCCTCGCCCTCGACACGGTGAAGCAGCTCGCCGACGAGGAGATGAAGGTCATCACCGAGGGCGACAAGGGCGTCCGGCGGATCACCAAGCTCATGGACCCGGCCACCGCCACCGGCGAGTACATCGGCGTCACGCTCATCGAGCCGGAGGCCGCCGCGGATCTCGCGGACGCGCTGAAGACGACGTTCGAGCGCGACCCCGACCTGTACTACGAGGACGGCTACCAGGAGCTCGTGAACCGCGGCTTCACCATCGACGTGGCTCCCATCGGCGACGTCAAGTGGGTCGAGATCGACAACCACGACGACCTCGCGAAGGGCCGTGGGATCGCGTGCCAGTACTGACCCGGCTCATCCCGTCCCCGGTCGTCGTCGACATCCATCGCGGCGCGCTGGACGACCTGGCCGGTCTCCTCGCCGACCAGCGGATCTCCGCGTCCGGCCGGCTCGCCTTCGCGATCAGTGACGGCTCCGGCCAGAAGCTGCGCGAGAGGCTCGCCCCGGCACTGCCCGGCGCGGACTGGTACGACGTCTGCGGCGGCACCATCGACGCCGCGGTGAAGCTCGCCGACGACATCAGGGGCAAGCGGTACGACGCGGTCGTCGGCCTCGGCGGCGGCAAGATCATCGACGTGGCGAAGTACGCCGCGGCGCGGGTCGGCCTGCCGCTCGTCGCCGTCGCGACGAACCTCTCGCACGACGGTCTGTGCTCGCCCGTCTCGACGCTCGACAACGACAACGGCCGCGGCTCCTACGGCGTCCCGACGCCCATCGCCATGGTCATCGACCTCGACGTGATCCGCGAGGCGCCCGTCCGCTTCGTCCGCTCCGGCATCGGCGACGCGATCTCCAACATCTCGGCGATCGCCGACTGGGAGCTCTCGCACCGCGTCACCGGCGAGAAGGTCGACGGCCTGGCCGCCGCCATGGGCCGCACCGCGGGCGAGTCCGTGCTGCGCCACCCCGGCGGCGTCGGTGACGACGAGTTCCTCACCGTCCTCGCCGAGGCCCTGGTGCTGTCCGGGATCGCCATGTCGATCAGCGGCGACTCCCGGCCCTCCTCCGGCGCCTGCCACGAGATCAGCCACGCCTTCGACCTGCTCTACCCCAAGCGGGCCGCCAGCCACGGCGAGCAGTGCGGACTGGGAGCGGCCTTCGCGATGTACCTGCGCGGTGCGAGCGAGCAGGCGGGCCTGTTCGCCGAGGTCCTGCGCCGGCACGGCCTGCCCGTACTCCCGCAGGAGATCGGCTTCTCCACGGACGAGTTCGTGCGCGCCGTGGAGTACGCGCCGCAGACCCGCCCGGGCCGCTTCACCATCCTCGAGCACCTCGACCTCAACCACGACCAGATCAGGGACGCGTACGCCGACTATGCCAAGACCATCAGTAGCTGAACTCCGCCCGGTCGTTCACCCCGCGGGTGTGAAGGACCGGCGCAGCGGGGAGCACTGGGGCGGCCGCCTCTACATGCGAGAGATCTCCCTGCGTATCACCCGCCTCCTGGTCACCACCAAGGTCACGCCCAACCAGCTGACCTACGTGATGACCCTCGCCGGTGTCCTCGCCGCTCCCGCCCTGCTCGTGCCGGGCATATGGGGGGCCGTCCTCGGCGTCGTGGCGGTCCAGCTCTACCTGCTGCTCGACTGCGTCGACGGCGAGGTGGCCCGCTGGAAGAAGCAGTTCTCGCTGTCCGGCGTGTACCTGGACAGGGTCGGCGCCTACCTGTGCGACGCGGCGGTCCTGGTCGGTTTCGGCCTGCGCGCCGCGGACCTGTGGGGCAGCGGCCGGACCGACTGGCTGTGGGCCTTCCTCGGCACCCTCGCCGCACTCGGCGCGATCCTGATCAAGGCCGAGACCGACCTGGTCGGTGTCGCCCGCCACCAGGGCGGACTGCCGCCGGTCAAGGAGGCGGCGGCAGAACCGCGCTCCTCCGGCATGGCGCTCGCCCGCCGGGCCGCCGCGGCGCTGAAGTTCCACCGACTGGTCCTCGGCATCGAGGCGTCCCTGCTCATCCTGGTGCTGGCCGTCCTCGACGAGGCCCGGGGCGACCTGTTCTTCTCCCGCCTCGGCGTCGCCGTGCTGGCCGGCATCGCGCTGCTCCAGACGCTGCTCCACCTCGTGTCCGTCCTCGCTTCGAGCAGGCTGAAGTGAACGCCCCGCTGAAGCTCGGCGCCGTCGTCATCACGATGGGGACCCGGCCCGACGAGCTGCGCGCCCTCCTCGACTCGGTGGCGGGGCAGGACGGCGACCCGATCGAGGTGGTCGTGGTCGGCAACGGCGCCCCCGTGGTGGACGTGCCCGAGGGTGTGCGCACGATCGACCTGCCGGAGAACCTCGGGATCCCCGGCGGCCGCAACGTCGGCATCGAGGCCTTCGGACCCGGCGGCTCGGACGTCGACGTCCTGCTCTTCCTGGACGACGACGGACTGCTCCCCGACGCGGGCACCGCCCAGCTGGTCCGGGAGGCCTTCGACGCGGACCCGGGGCTGGGCATCGTCAGCTTCCGCATCGCCGATCCCGAGACCGGGCTCACCCAGCGCCGCCATGTCCCGAGGCTGCGCGCCTCCGACCCCATGCGCTCCTCGCGGGTCACCACCTTCCTCGGCGGCGCCAACGCCGTGCGCACGAAGGTGCTGGTTCAGGTCGGCGGGCTTCCCGACGAGTTCTTCTACGCCCACGAGGAGACGGATCTCGCCTGGCGCGCTCTGGACGCCGGCTGGTCCATCGAGTACCGCGCGGACATGGTGCTCCTCCACCCGACCATGCCCCCCTCCCGGCACGCGGTCTACCACCGGATGGTGGCCCGCAACCGGGTATGGGTGGCGCGGCGGAACCTGCCCCTGCCGCTGGTGCCCGTCTACGTGGGCGTCTGGGTGCTCCTCACCCTCCTGCGGCGCCCGACGCTGCCGGCGCTCAAGGCGTGGTTCGGCGGTTTCCGGGAGGGATGGCGCACCCCCTGCGGACCGCGCCGCCCGATGAAGTGGCGTACGGTGTGGCGTCTCACCAGGCTGGGTCGACCTCCTGTCATCTGACAAGCTCGGTTCTGAGAGCATCGGGGCGACGAGCCACCTAGGCCGCGCCCCGAACTGCCGCGCATCTTGAACACGAAAGTTTCAACTTGTGAGTGACACAACCCATGACGGTGCCATCGCGACGAGCCCCCCGCCGTCGCCGGACGACGGCCTGTCTCCGTCACAGCTCGCCGCCAAGTACGGCCTGGCCGTCAGCGGCGCCCGACCGGGCCTGGCCTCGTACATCAGGCAGCTGTGGGGCCGCCGCCACTTCATCCTGGCGTTTTCGCAGGCCAAGCTGACGGCCCAGTACAGCCAGGCGAAGCTGGGCCAGCTCTGGCAGGTGGCGACGCCGCTGCTGAACGCGCTGGTGTACTTCCTGATCTTCGGCCTGATCCTCGACGCCGACCGGGGCTTCAGCACCGAGGTCTACATCCCGTTCCTGGTGACCGGTGTGTTCGTGTTCACCTTCACCCAGAGCTCGGTGATGGCGGGTGTGCGGGCGATCTCGGGCAACCTCGGGCTGGTGCGCGCGCTGCACTTCCCCCGGGCGTCGCTGCCGATCTCGTTCGCGCTCCAGCAGCTCCAGCAGCTGCTGTTCTCCATGATCGTGCTGCTGGCGGTGGTGGTCGGCTTCGGCAGCTACCCGTCCCTGTCCTGGCTGCTGGTGCTCCCCGCGCTCGCGCTGCAGTTCGTGTTCAACACCGGCTTGGCCATGATCATGGCGAGGCTCGGCTCGAAGACCCCCGACCTGGCGCAGCTGATGCCGTTCGTCATGCGTACCTGGCTCTACGCGTCGGGCGTGATGTTCTCCATCCCGGTGATGCTCGCCGACAAGCCGGCCTGGATCGCGGACGTCCTCATGTACAACCCGGCCGCCGTCTACATGGACCTCATCCGGTTCGCGCTGATCGACGGCTACGGTTCGGAGAACCTGCCCTCGCACGTCTGGGCCGCCGGCCTGGGCTGGGCTCTCCTGGTCGGCTTCGCGGGCTTCGTGTACTTCTGGAAGGCTGAGGAGCGGTACGGCCGTGGCTGAGAACATCGACAACAGAGCCGGGCGTGTCCCGACGGTCATCGCCGACGACGTGCACATCGTGTACCGCGTCAACGCCGGCAGCGGCGGCAAGGGCAGCGCCACCGCTGCGCTGAGCCGGATCCTGCGCCGGGAGAAGGGCGAGGCGCGCGGTGTGCGCAAGGTGCACGCGGTGCGCGGCGTCACCTTCACCGCCTACCGCGGCGAGGCGATCGGACTCATCGGCACCAACGGATCCGGCAAGTCGACCTTGCTGCGCGCCATCGCCGGTCTGTTGCCGGCCGAGAGCGGCAAGGTCTACACCGACGGCCAGCCCTCGCTGCTCGGCGTCAACGCCGCCCTGATGAACGACCTGACCGGCGAGCGCAACGTCATACTCGGCGGCCTGGCCATGGGCATGTCGCGCGAGGAGATCCGCGAGCGCTACCAGGGGATCGTCGACTTCTCCGGCATCAACGAGAAGGGCGACTTCATCACCCTGCCGATGCGCACGTACTCCTCCGGCATGGCGGCCAGGCTCCGCTTCTCCATCGCCGCGGCGAAGGACCACGACGTCCTGATGATCGACGAGGCGCTGGCCACCGGTGACCGCCGCTTCCAGATCCGCTCCGAGCAGCGCATCAGGGAGCTCCGCAAGGAGGCCGGCACGGTCTTCCTCGTGAGCCACAGCAACAAGTCGATCAGGGACACCTGTGACCGGGTCCTGTGGCTGGAGAAGGGCGAACTCCTGATGGACGGTCCGACCGACGAGGTCATCAAGGCGTACGAGAAGGAGACGGGCAAGTAGCCCCGGTCCCCAGCGCCCGCAAGGCCCTCGCCGGTCGGCCGGCGAGGGCCTTCCGCTTGCCGCCGGCTTCCGGCGGGGCGGCGCACCGGAGAGTCGACGGGCAGTCAACTTGCCCGGGATCCGGGAAAGTTGGGCCCGAACGCGGTGTTGTTCCGTTCTGTGCGGCACCCCAGGGCGTCGTTCGGTGTTGTACAACGTAAGCTGTACCGGGACCGAATCGCGGCAAGTGGGGTGATATGCCGCGATCCGACCGGTCGAACCTTCGGCCGCCGGACGGTCGGCAAGCGGCGCAGCATGCGGCGGCGTGTCCGAAATGGGATGTATTGAGTCGGCAGTGTAGAACGGGAGATGTGATGGCCATGACGGGAAATCTCCAGCTCCGCGAGCCCATCGCCGACTCCGTTCCCGGCAGCGCGCAGTGACGGGCACCGCGCACCCCCGCGCCGACGACCCGGCACGGGGCACCCTCGACAAGGCCGCCGACGAGAACTTCCCCGTCGCCCCCTTCTTCCTGCCCCGCGCCTGGCGCGACGACCTCATGGCCGTCTACGGCTACGCCCGGCTCGTCGACGACATCGGTGACGGCGACCTCGCGCCCGGCGGCGCCGACGCCCGCCACCTGGGCGTCGGACCGGACCTGGCCGACGACCCGCTCGCCCTCCTCGACGCCTTCGAGGCCGACCTGCGCCGCGTCTTCGACCTGTCCGGCGACGCCCCCCGCCACCCGCTGCTGCGCGCACTGCGGCCGGCCGTCGCCCGGCGCTCGCTCACCCCCGAGCCGTTCCTCGGCCTCATCGCCGCCAACCGGCAGGACCAGCTGGTACGCCGCTACGAGACGTACGACGACCTCCTCGCCTACTGCGAGCTGTCGGCGAACCCGGTGGGCCGGCTCGTCCTCGGCATCACCGGCACGGCGAGCCCCGAGCGGCTGCGCCGCTCCGACGCCGTGTGCACCGGGCTCCAGATCGTCGAGCATCTCCAGGACGTCGCGGAGGACCTCGCCCGCGACCGGATCTACCTGCCGGCCGAGGACATGAAACGTTTCCACATCACGGAGGCGGACCTTGCCGCACCGACCGCGGGTGCCTCGGTGCGCGCCCTGATCGCCTACGAGGCGCAGCGGGCGCGCGCCCTGCTCGACGAGGGCATCGGGCTGGTCGGCTCCGTCGACGGGCGGCTGCGGCTGCTGCTGGCGGGTTTCGTCGGCGGTGGGCGTGCCGCGCTCGCCGCGATCGCCGCCGCCGGACATGATGTGCTGCCCGAACCGCCCAGAGCGACCAGGCCGAGGCTGCTGCGTGAAGTGGGGACCGTCTTGCGAAGAGCGCGTAGAGAGGGATGAGCCGGACGATGGAGGGACCGACCCAGGTGCCGACCGCGCCGGTGCAGGCCGCGTACAGCTACTGCGAGGCCGTCACCGGACACCAGGCCCGTAACTTCGCCTACGGCATCAGGCTCCTGCCGCCGCACAAGCGCCAGGCCATGTCGGCGCTGTACGCGTTCTCCCGGCGCGTCGACGACATCGGCGACGGCACGCTGAAGCCGCAGGCCAAGCAGGACCGGCTGGAGGCCACGCGCGAGCTGCTCGGACGCATCAGGCAGGGCGCCGTCGACGACGACGACACCGACCCCGTCGCCGTCGCGCTCTGCGACGCCGCCCGCCGCTTCCCGCTGCCGCTCGGCGGCCTCGACGAACTCATCGACGGCGTGCTGATGGACGTCCGCGGCGAGACGTACGAGACCTGGGACGACCTCAAGGCCTACTGCCGGTGCGTGGCCGGCGCGATCGGGCGGCTCTCGCTCGGCGTGTTCGGCACCCAGCCCGGCGCGCGCGGAGCCGACCGCGCCGCCGAATACGCCGACACGCTGGGCCTCGCGCTGCAACTGACCAACATCCTCAGGGACATCGCCGAGGACGCGGCCAACGGCCGCACCTACCTGCCCGCCGACGACCTCGCCAAGTTCGGCTGTTCCGAGGGCTTCCACGGCACGACACCGCCGCCCGGCTCCGACTTCGCCGGCCTGGTGCACTTCGAAGTGCGGCGCGCCCGGGCCCTGTTCGCCGAGGGCTACCGCCTGCTGCCCATGCTGGACCGGCGCAGCGGCGCGTGCGTCGCGGCCATGGCCGGCATCTACCGCCGCCTCCTCGACCGCATCGAGCGCGACCCGGACGCCGTGCTCCGCGGCCGTGTCTCCCTGCCGGGACGCGAGAAGGCGTACGTGGCCGTCCGCGGACTGTCCGGCCTGGACGCCCGCCACATCGGCCGCCAGACCCACGGAGGGCGCCGGTGACTTCCCCGACGAACATCCCGGACCAGGCCGCGGCGCAGGCGCTCACCCCCGTTCGGCGGGCAACCGGCCGGCCCGCCGCCGCGTCACTGATGGTGGCGGCCACGGCACGTCACGTGCCCCATGCCGCACGGTCCACGAGGGAGGCACGCGGATGACGGCCGACGGCATGGACTCCCGGCACGCGGTGGTGGTCGGCGGCGGCCTCGCCGGTGTCACCGCAGCGCTCCAGCTCGCCGACGCGGGGGTTCGGGTCACCCTGCTCGAGAGCAGGCCACGGCTCGGCGGGCTCGCCTTCTCGTTCCGCCGCGGCGAGCTCACCGTGGACAACGGCCAGCACGTGTACCTGCGTTGCTGCACCGCCTACCGCTGGTTCCTCGACCGGATCGACGGCGCGCACCTCGCCCCGGTCCAGGACCGCCTGGACGTGCCCGTACTCGACGTCGCCGCCAGGAAGGGGCCGAGGCTCGGCCGCCTGCGGCGCTCCGCGCTGCCCGTACCGCTGCACCTCGCCGGGAGCCTCGCCGGCTATCCGCACCTCTCGCTCGCCGAGCGGGCCGGCGTCGGGCGTGCCGCGCTCGCGCTGAAGGGGCTGGACCCCACCGACCCGGCACTGGACGGCGTCGACTTCGCCACCTGGCTCGGCCGTCACGGCCAGTCGGCGCGCGCCGTCGCCGCCCTGTGGGACCTCGTCGGCGTCGCGACCCTCAATGCCCGGGCACCGCAGGCGTCCCTGGGTCTGGCCGCGATGGTCTTCAAGACAGGGCTGCTGTCCGAGCCCGGCGCCGCCGACATCGGCTGGGCCCATGTGCCGCTCGGCGAACTGCACGACACACTCGCCCGCAAGGCCCTCGACTCGGCCGGGGTGCGCACCGAACTGTCCACCCGGGTACGGCGGATCAGTCGGCCGGCGGACGGCCGCTGGCAGGTCGACGTGGACGGCGAGCAGCTGGACGCCGACACCGTCGTGCTGGCCGTCGCGCAGCGCGAGGCCCACGCCCTGCTCCCCGCCGGCGCGCTGGAGGATCCCGACCGGCTGCTCGACATCGGCACCGCCCCGATCCTCAACATCCATGTGCTGTACGACCGCAGGGTGCTCCGCCGGCCCTTCTTCGCCGCGCTCGGCACGCCGGTCCAGTGGGTCTTCGACCGCACGGAGGCGTCGGGCGCCAAGGAAGGCCAGTACCTCGCGGTCTCCCAGTCCGCGGCGCAGAACGAGATCGACGAGCCCGTCTCCGTGCTGCGGAAGAGGTATCTGCCGGAGCTGGAAAGGCTGTTGCCCGCCGCTCGCGGTGCCGGGGTACGGGATTTCTTCGTCACCCGTGAGCGCACGGCGACCTTCGCACCGTCCCCCGGCGTCGGCAGGCTGCGGCCGGCCGCGCGCACACGCGCCACCGGCCTGTACCTTGCTGGCGCGTGGACTGCCACCGGCTGGCCCGCGACCATGGAGGGCGCCGTGCGCAGCGGATTCAGTGCCGCGGCTGCTGCGCTCTCCGCGCTCGGCCGCCGCCATGAACATCCCCTCAAGGAGGCGGCGTGAGCACCAGTACTGGAACCAGAGGAGAAAGCGTGCCGACAGTGCACTCGGCGTACCCGGCTGACGACACCGCGCAGAGCCCGGAGAGTGTCGACATCTCCGCACTGCTGGAGCGCGGACGGACCTTGTCCACGCCGGTGCTGCGCGCCGCCGTGGAGCGGCTCGCGCCGCCCATGGACACCGTCGCCGCCTACCACTTCGGCTGGATCGACGCGCAGGGACGGCCCTCGGAGGGCGACGGCGGCAAGGCCGTACGCCCGGCGCTGGCGCTCCTGTCCGCCGAGGCGGCGGGCGCCGCGCCCGAGGTCGGCATCCCCGGGGCCGTCGCCGTGGAGCTGGTGCACAACTTCTCGCTCCTGCACGACGACCTGATGGACGGCGACGAACAGCGCCGCCACCGCGACACGGTCTGGAAGGTGCACGGACCCGCCCTGGCGATCCTGGTCGGCGACGCGCTGTTCGCGCTGGCGAACGAAGTGCTGCTGGAGAGCGGCACCGTGGAGGCCGGGCGGGCCGCCCGCCGGCTCACCACCGCGTCCCGCAAGCTCATCGACGGCCAGGCCCAGGACATCTCCTACGAGCACCGCGAGCGGGTCACCGTCGAGGAGTGCCTGGAGATGGAGGGCAACAAGACCGGCGCGCTGCTGGCCTGCGCCGTCTCCATCGGCGCGGTGCTCGGCGGGGCCGACGAGCGGACCGCCGACACGCTGGAGGCGTACGGCTACCACCTCGGTCTCGCCTTCCAGGCCGTCGACGACCTGCTCGGCATCTGGGGCGACCCGGTCGCCACCGGCAAGCAGACCTGGAGCGACCTGCGCCAGCGCAAGAAGTCCCTGCCCGTCGTCGCGGCGCTCGCGGCCGGCGGTCCGGCCTCCGAGCGGCTCGGCGAACTGCTCGCCGCCGACGCCAAGAGCAGCGACTTCGACAGCTTCTCCGAGGAGGAGTTCGCCACCCGGGCGGCCCTGATCGAGGAGGCCGGAGGCCGGGAGTGGACCTCCCAGGAGGCCCGCCGCCAGCACGCCGTCGCGATCGAGGCCCTCGACGGTGTCGACATGCCCGAACGGGTCCGTGCGCAGCTCGTCGCGCTCGCGGACTTCGTCGTCGTACGAAAGAGATGATCGCCATCACCATCGCAAGGACCGACCGGAGCAACAGCCGCACCATATGAAGCGCGTCGCCGGCCGGTGACGTCATCGTCACCGGCCGACGTCAGACCCCAGCTCAGCAGAGACCACTGCAACGAAGGGGAAACAATGACAGCGACGACCGACGGAAGCAGCGGGCCCGTCCGGGCCGGTGCTGCCCCTGCCGGCGACACGACCACGACGACCGCCGCCCGGACCACCGCGCCGGGCACCGACGTACGGGAAGCGGCCGGACGTGCCGCGGAACGGGCCGTCGAGCATCTGCTCGCGCGGCAGGACGCCCAGGGGTGGTGGAAGGGCGACCTCGAGACCAACGTGACCATGGACGCGGAGGACCTGCTCCTGCGGCAGTTCCTCGGCATCCAGGACGCGGCGACCGTAGAGGCATCCGCCCGGTTCATCCGCGGGCGGCAGCGGGACGACGGCACCTGGGCGACCTTCTACGGCGGCCCGGGCGAACTGTCCACCACCATCGAGGCGTACGTCGCCCTGCGGCTGGCGGGCGACCGCCCGGACGACCCGCACATGCAGCGAGCCGCCTCCTGGGTCAGGAGCAGGGGCGGCATCGCGGCGTCCCGCGTCTTCACCCGGATCTGGCTCGCCCTGTTCGGCTGGTGGAAGTGGGACGACCTGCCGGAGTTGCCGCCGGAGCTGGTCCTCCTGCCCACGTGGTTCCCGCTGAACATCTACGACTTCGGCTGCTGGGCGCGGCAGACCATCGTGCCCCTGACCATCGTCTCCGCGAAGCGGCCGGTGCGACCGGCCCCGTTCGCCCTCGAGGAGCTGCACACCGACCCGGCGAGGCCAAACCCCCAGAAGCGGTTCGCCCCCGCGGCCAGTTGGGACGGCTTCTTCCAGCGCGCCGACAAGGCGCTGCACCTCTACCACAAGGTGGCGCCCCGCCGGCTGCGCCGGGCGGCCATGAACGCCGCGGCCCGCTGGATCATCGAGCGGCAGGAGAACGACGGCTGCTGGGGCGGCATCCAGCCGCCGGCCGTGTACTCGGTGATCGCCCTGCACCTGCTCGGCTACGACCTCGAGCACCCCGTCATGCGGGCGGGACTCGAGTCGCTGGACCGCTTCGCCGTCCACCACGAGGAGGACGGGCTCCCCGTGCGGATGATCGAGGCCTGCCAGTCCCCGGTCTGGGACACCTGCCTCGCCACCATCGCCCTCGCCGACGCCGGTCTGCCCGCCGACCACCCCGCACTGGTGAAGGCGGCGGACTGGATGCTGAGCGAGCAGATCGTGCGCCCCGGCGACTGGTCGGTGCGCAGGCCCGGGGTCGGGCCCGGCGGTTGGGCGTTCGAGTTCCACAACGACAACTATCCCGACATCGACGACACGGCCGAGGTGGTCCTCGCCCTGCGGCGGGTGAAGCATCCGGACCCGGAGCGGGTCGAGGCGGCCGTGGCCCGTGGCACGCGCTGGAACCTCGGCATGCAGTCCCGGAACGGCGCCTGGGGAGCGTTCGACGCCGACAACACCAGCCCGTTCCCGAACCGGCTGCCGTTCTGCGACTTCGGCGAGGTCATCGACCCGCCGTCGGCGGACGTCACCGCGCACGTCGTCGAGATGCTCGCCCACGAGGGCATGGCCGATGACCCGCGCACCCGGCGCGGCGTGCGGTGGCTGCTCCAGGAACAGGAGGCCTGCGGCGCCTGGTTCGGCCGCTGGGGGGTCAACTACGTGTACGGCACGGGGGCGGTGGTGCCCGCCCTGATCGCCGCCGGGCTGCCCGCTTCCCACCCGGCGGTCCGCCGGGCGGTCACCTGGCTCGAGTCCGTCCAGAACGAGGACGGTGGCTGGGGCGAGGATCTGCGCTCCTACCGGGAGGAGCAGTCCATCGGCCGCGGCGCCTCCACGGCCTCCCAGACCGGCTGGGCGCTGCTGGCGCTGCTGTCGGCGGGTGAGAGGCAGAGCAAGGCCGTCGAGCGGGGTGTCGCATACCTGGCGCGGACCCAGCGGCCGGACGGCTCCTGGGACGAGCCGTACTTCACCGGTACCGGCTTCCCCTGGGACTTCTCGATCAACTACCACCTGTACCGGCAGGTCTTCCCCCTCACCGCGCTCGGCCGCTTCCTCCACGGGGAACCGCCCGTGGGCCGTGCGGCCGCCCGTGAGGGGGGCTGATGGGGGACCCACAGGAGCCTGCCGTCCCTGCCGTTCCGCTGCTGATCGCCTGCGCGCTGGGCATCGAGAGGTTCGCGCTGCGGGCCGGTGACCGGCGCCGCGGCGGGAGCGGAGCGACCGTCCTGCGCACCGGCATGGGGCCGGCCAACGCCGGCCGTGCCGTGCGCGCCGCGTGCGGCACCGAGCCCTTCCGGGAGGCGGCGGTCGTGGCGTCCGGCTTCTGCGCGGGGCTCGCCCCCGGCATGCACCCGGGAGACCTCGTGGTCGTGGAGGAGGCCCGGCTCGGCGGGGTCTCCACCGACTGCACCGACACGGACCTGCTGGTGAAGGCCGTGGCCAGGGCGGTCCCCGGGCACACGGTGCACCGGGGCCCGCTGACCGGCGTGGATCACATCGTGCGTGGTCATGAGCGTGCGGAGCTGCTCGCGGCGGGCGCGATCGCGGCGGACATGGAGTCCGCGGCGACTCTGAACAGCGCCATGGAGACCGGGCCGCGTCCCGTTGCGGCCGTCCGGGTGGTCGTGGACGCCCCGGAACATGAACTGGTACGCATCGGCACACTTCGCGGTGGAATATCAGCCTTCCGTGTTCTTCGTGCCGTAATGCCCGCATTTCTTGAATGGCACCGTTCTTTGCTGCTCCCCAGGAGGTGAGCCAGATGGCCATGCCGCTCCGCCAGACCGTCAGGGTCGGGACCTATCTCTTCGAACAGAAGCTCCGCAAGCGCGACAAGTTCCCTCTGATCGTCGAACTCGAACCGCTCTACGCGTGCAACCTCGCATGCGAGGGCTGCGGAAAGATCCAGCACCCCGCCGGGGTGCTCAAGCAGCGGATGCCGGTGGCGCAGGCGGTCGGCGCGGTGCTGGAGTCCGGTGCCCCGATGGTCTCGATCGCCGGCGGCGAGCCGCTGATGCATCCTCAGATCGACGAGATCGTGCGTCAGTTGGTGGCCCGCCGGAAATACGTGTTCCTCTGCACCAACGCCGTTCTGCTCCGCAAGAAGATCGAGAAGTTCACGCCCTCCCGGTACTTCGCCTTCGCCGTGCACATCGACGGACTGCGGGAGCGGCACGACGAATCGGTCGCCAAGGAGGGCGTGTTCGACGAGGCGGTCGCGGCGATCAAGGAAGCCAAGCGTCGCGGCTTCCGGGTCACGACCAACTCGACCTTCTTCAACACCGACACCCCGCAGACGGTCATCGAGGTCCTGAACTACCTCAACGACGACCTCAAGGTCGACGAGATGATGATCTCGCCCGCCTACGCCTACGAGAAGGCGCCCGACCAGGAGCACTTCCTCGGCGTCGAGCAGACCAGGGAGCTGTTCAGGAAGGCCTTCGCCGGCGGCAACCGGCGGCGTTGGAGGCTCAACCACTCCCCGCTCTTCCTGGACTTCCTCGAGGGCAGGGCCGACTTCCCCTGCACCGCGTGGGCGATCCCCAACTACTCCCTCTTCGGCTGGCAGCGCCCCTGCTACCTGATGAGCGACGGCTACGTCCCCACCTACCGCGAACTCGTCGAGGACACCGACTGGGACAAGTACGGCCGTGGCAAGGACCCGCGCTGCGCCAACTGCATGGCCCACTGCGGCTACGAGCCCACCGCGGTCCTCGCCACCATGGGATCGCTCAAGGAATCGCTCCGGGCCGCCCGCGAGACGGTCTCCGGGTCCCGGTGACCGGTATGTGACCGACCGACACTCTGGACCAGGAGAGCCGAGGAATGACCGAGCAGCCCAAGAGCTTCGATCTGGCGGAACTGCTGGCGCGGCGCGGTGACGAGCGCTACGAGCTGCACGCCCGGTACCTCAACCACCAACTCCCGCGGATGCTGCGCACCATCGGGTTCGACAAGGTCTACGACCGGGCGGAGGGGGCCTACTTCTACGACACCGAGGGCAACGACTACCTCGACATGCTCGCCGGTTTCGGGGTGATGGGCCTCGGCCGGCACCACCCGGTCGTGAACAAGGCGCTGCACGACGTCATCGACGCCTCGCTCGCGGACCTGGTCCGGTTCGACTGCCAGCCGCTGCCGGGACTGCTGGCGGAGAAGCTGCTCGAGCACACCCCGCACCTGGACCGGGTGTACTTCGGCAACAGCGGGACGGAGGCCGTCGAAGCGGCGCTGAAGTTCGCCAGGTACGTGACGGGCCGGCCCAGGATCCTGTACTGCACGCACGCCTTCCACGGGCTGACGACCGGAGCGCTGTCGGTCAACGGCGAGGACGGGTTCCGCGACGGCTTCTCCCCGCTGCTGCCGGACACCGCCGTCGCGATGGGCGATCTCGCCGCACTCGAGCGCGAGCTGGTGCGCGGCGACGTGGCCGCGTTCATCGTCGAACCGATCCAGGGCAAGGGCGTCCACCCGACACCCCCCGGGTTCCTTCGGGGCGCCCAGGAGCTGCTGCAGAAGTACAAGGCGCTGCTGATCGCGGACGAGGTCCAGACGGGCCTCGGGCGCACCGGCGACTTCTACGCCTTCCAGTACGAGGCGGGTGTCGAGCCCGACCTCGTCTGCGTGGCCAAAGCGCTGTCCGGTGGCTATGTGCCCGTCGGCGCGACCCTCGGCAGGGACTGGATCTTCAAGAAGGTCTACTCGTCGATGGACCGGGTCCTGGTGCACTCCGCGAGCTTCGGCTCCAACGCCCAGGCGATGGCGGCGGGGCTCGCCGTGCTGTCGGTGCTGGAGAACGAGCACATCGTGAAGAACGCGCGGGTGACGGGCGAGCTGCTGCGGGCCCGCCTGGCGTCGCTCGTCGACCGGTACGAGCTGCTGCACGCCGTGCGCGGTCGGGGGCTGATGATCGGCATCGAGTTCGGGCGGCCGGAGTCGATCAAGCTGCGCAGTCGCTGGACCGTGCTCCAGGCGGCCCGGAAGGGACTGTTCGCGCAGATGGTGGTGGTGCCGCTGCTCCAGCGGCACCGGATCCTCACCCAGGTCTCCGGGGATCACATGGAAGTGATCAAGCTGATCCCTCCGCTGATCATCGGGGAGACGGAGGTCGACCGTTTCGTCGGCGCGTTCGAAGCCGTGATGGAGGACGCGCACGGCGGGGGCGGACTGATGTGGGACTTCGGCAAGACTCTGATGAAGCAGGCGGTCGCCAACCGCTGACCAGCTATTTTGCCTGTGAGGCAAAGAAATTTGCCTCACAGGCAATACTCTGGCCCAATGGAGGCATGACCACCTCTGCCGAGCCGACGGACGAGGGGCTGCCCGACATGGCGCCCCGGCTGCGCGAACTGCGCCGCCGCCGTGGACTCACCCTCGAGGTCGCCGCCCAGCGGGCGGGCCTCTCGCCCGCCCATCTCTCCCGGCTCGAGACGGGACAGCGGCAGCCCTCGCTGCCGATGCTCCTCGCGCTCGCCCGCATCTACGGTACGACGGTCGCCGAACTGCTCGGCGAACAACCGGCTGAACGCGATCCGGTCATCCGTGGCCGCGACCGCGAGCCCATGGCCGCGGTCGGCTGGGACTACCACCAGGCCGGCAACCCGGGACGTGCCATGCAGGCCCTGCGTGTCTTCGTGCCGCACGGCGTGCAGGGCGACCTCGTACGGGTTCACCCCGGCGAGGAGTGGCTCCACGTCGTGAGCGGGCGGCTGCGGCTCGGCCTCGGGGACACCGTCCACGAGCTCGCCGCCGGCGACAGCGCGCACTTCGACTCGCTCACCCCGCACCGCATCGCGGCGGCCGGCCCCGAGGGGGCGGAAATGCTGTTCGTGCACACCCTGCTGCAGGCCCCCGAACTACACCCCGTCCCTGACCGGTGAGGAACTCATCCCGCATGTCGTACGACCCCTTGGACAGGCGCACCACCGGCGACGAGAGCCCGCGTGAGGAGCGTTTCCCGCGCGGACTGGTGATCCGGCTCTTCGCCTACCTCATCGCCGGCCACGTCATCGCCGGGTTCCTCTACCTGCTGTTCCTGGTGGGCGGTCAGAACCAGTGACAGGCGGGGCTCAGCCCTGCTCGAGCAGCCGTTCCCGCAGACGCTCACGCGTCGCCGGGGACAGCCGCAGGCCCTCGGTGAGGTAGCGCTCCGTCGTGCCCCAGTTCTCCTCGATCGCCTCGAAGGCCGCGGCCAGGTACTCGGCACGGGCGTCGAAGAGCGGGCCGAGCAGCTCCATCACCTCGGGTGACATCGCGTCAGGACCGTTGCCGCTGCGCCGGACCTTGTAACGGCGGTGCGGGTCGTTGGACTTGAGGTAGTCCGCCTCGATGGCGTCGCGCTCCACGCCGACGGCGAGCAGCGACACCGCTATCGACAGGCCGGCGCGGTCCTTGCCCGCGGCGCAGTGCATCAGGGCGGGGACGCTGTCCTCGGCCAGGGCGTGCAGCACCCGGCTGTGCTCCGCCGTCCGCTCCTTGATGATCATCCGGTACGAGGCGATCATCCGTCCGGCGGCCTTGCCGTCCGCGAGGATCGACTTCAGCTGGTCCAGATTCCCGTCCCGGACCATCGTCCAGAACTCCGCGCCGTCCGCGGGATCGCTCAGCGGCAGGTTCACATTGCGCACTCCGGGCAGGTCGATGTCCGGCCCCTCGAGCTTCTGGTCCGCCGCGTTGCGGAAGTCGAAGATCGTGTGGAGGCCCAGGGTCGACAGGAACGCGGCGTCGGCCGCCGTCGCGTGTGCCAGGTGGCCGCTGCGGAAGAGCCTGCCGGGCCGCACCCGCCGCCCGTCCGTCGTCGGCAGGCCGCCCACGTCCCGGAAGTTACGGACCCCGGTCAGCTCGGGCTCTGTAGAGGGGACCTGCGGCAGCTGCTGCGTCACGGGGACTCCTTCGGAGGACAGTCGCCGGCGCTGTTCGCCGGGCGATGGCGCGGCCTCGACCATACGACACACGTGCATCGGCCGGTCATCCTGGCCGCCGGGCACGGTGGTTGGCGCCCCCACGCGCCGTTGCCACCGTGGGCCGCCCGGCGGATGATGTGCGGGCCTGTGCGGAGCTGTGAGTATCCGAGGGGTCAGATGATCGAGAACGTTGGCAAAGGGCGTACCTGGGTCCTCTCCGGGCCCACGAGCAGCTACGCCCTCCACCTCACCGACGCGGACGAGGTGGTGCACCTCCACTGGGGCGGGCGTATCCCGGCCGCCGCCGTGGAGGCCCTCGCGGCCGCGGGCCCGCCGCCGTACCGGCCCTTCGAGTCCCCGCTCGACGGCCGCGAGGAATACCCCGTCGAAGGCGGTCCGCGCTTCGTGCGCCCGGCGCTGTCGGTCAGGACCGAGAGCGTCCGCGGCACGGAATGGACCTTCGCCGGCTGGACCACCGAGGACGACGAGCTGAGGCTGCGCTTCCGCGACGAGCTGGTGGGCCTCGGCCTGACCCTCCACTACCGCATGCGCGGCGACAGCGACGTGATCGAACGCTGGGTCACCGTCGCACACGAGGGCACGGGCCCCGACCTCGAACTGCTCCGGGCCGATGCCGCCGCCTGGACACTGCCGCTGCGGGAGGCGTGGCGGCTCTCCCAGCTGCACGGCCGCTGGGCCGCCGAGTCCCGGCTCGTGCGCGACACGCTCCCGTACGGGGAGACGACGATCGGCAGCCGGCGCGGTCACACCGGTCACCAGCACCTGCCCTGGGTGGCCCTGGACGCGGAAGGCGCCACCGAGGAACACGGCGAGGTGTACGGCTTGGCCCTCGGCTGGTCCGGATCGTGGCGGATCTGCGTGCAGCGGCTGCCGGACGGGGCCGTACAGATCACCGGAGGGGCGGGGCACGACGACTCGGGGCTTCAGCGGCTCGCGCCGGGCGGGACGTACACCTCGCCCGTCTTCGCCGGCCTGTGGAGCGACGGGGGATTCGGCGGAGCGAGCAGGGCGTGGCACGCCTGGCAGCTGGCCCACGTGATTCCCGACGCCGGCCAGGTGCGGCCCGTGCTCTACAACTCGTGGGAGGCCACCGGCTTCGACATCTCGCAGCACCAGCAGTCGGCGCTCGCCCGGCGGGCCGCCGCTATGGGCGTCGAGCTGTTCGTCGTGGACGACGGCTGGTTCGGGCGGCGCACCGGAGACCGGTCCGGGCTCGGCGACTGGACACCGAACCCGGACCGCTTCCCCGGCGGGCTGGGGCCGCTGGCAGCCGAAGTGCACGCGCTCGGCATGAAGTTCGGCATCTGGGTGGAGCCGGAGATGGTCAACGAGGACAGCGACCTCTACCGGGCGCATCCCGACTGGGTCCAGCACCATCCGGGGCGGACACGGACCGAGTTCCGCAACCAGCTGGTGCTCAACCTCGCACGCGAGGACGTACGGGCGTACCTGTGGGAGCAGCTCGACACACTGCTCTCCGGAGCGCCGGTGGACCATGTGAAGTGGGACTTCAACCGCTGCTTCACGGATACGGGCTGGCCGGGGGAGCCGTACCCGCAGAAACTGTGGACCGAGCACGTCGAAGGCTTCTACGGGCTGCTGGACCGGCTGCGGGCGGCGCATCCCACGGTCGCCTTCGAGTCCTGCTCCGGCGGGGGCGGCAGGATCGATCTGGGGGTCCTCGCCCGCACCGACCAGGTGTGGACATCGGACAATACGGACCCGCTGGACCGGCTCGCCGTCCAGCACGGCTTCAGCCAGCTGCATCCGGCCCGGGTCATGGCGGCCTGGGTCACCGACAGCCCAGGCGTCCAGCTCAACGGTCGC
The DNA here is from genome assembly GCF_044745705.1 of Streptomyces sp. NPDC086835. Classification (NCBI taxonomy): domain Bacteria; kingdom Bacillati; phylum Actinomycetota; class Actinomycetes; order Kitasatosporales; family Streptomycetaceae; genus Streptomyces; species Streptomyces sp. NPDC086835. Next base: position 169,285 of record NZ_JBIVAU010000006.1, on the reverse strand, counting down.
CGCAGCAGTCTGCGCTTCCGGTTCGTGAGCGCCATGGCCGGGGTGCTGGGCGTCGGCGCAGACCTCTCGGCCTGGAGCGAGGCGGAGCTGGCGGAGGCGCGCGACTGGGTCCGGCTCTACAAGGAGATCAGGCCGCTGGTCCAGCACGGCGAGCTGTACCGGCTGCGGGCGCCGGAGGGCGGTCTCAGTGCCGTGCAGTACGTACGGGACGAGGAGACGGTGGTGCTCGCGCTGCTCCAGGCCCAGAGCTACGGGGAGCGGCCGCCGGCGCTCCGGCTGCGCGGCGTCGAGGCGACGGCGGCCTACGTGTGTGCCGACACCGGAGCGGTCCACCAGGGCGGGGTGCTGCTTCACCACGGAATTCACACCGGACTGAAGGGTGATTTCGACGCCACAGTGATCCGGCTCCGTCGGATGTGATCCACCGGCCTCAATTCGCCTTGCTCGTAAAGGGGGAGCGGGAATTGCGGAACGGGACCGGCAGCCGACGGCGACGGAAACCGGCGGAGCGCAGGAGGCGAGGAGAAGGAGTCCCTGGCCGGTCGGCCGGAAGTGACCGGTGTCACGGGCTTTCGTCGGCGGGCTGCGAAGTGGGGCAAGGGTGGCGGGTTTTGATGGGCAAGTGCGGGACTAGATGACTAAATGATGCTTCTGTCCGAATTGGATGGTTGCGTATAACGTGCCCCGTAAGAAGGGGAGATGGGTTCCGTCTCGTGAGCAGCGTCATATCCGTGACGTTCTGTGGCCGCGGCGCCGATGTGAATTCCGTTGCCGGCAAGGTAATTGGCCGTCTCTTGTCGACGGAGGGTGACCGCGAATCCGTGAAGACGGGGCGCCGGTCATTGATCGTGGAAAGTCGCGGCTTGTCCCACGCTGCCCGACTCGCCTACGGTCACGCTCAATCCGGACGGACCGCCTAATCCTGCCGCCGCCCGGAATTCGACCCTATCCACGCGTGGCAGGAGCGGGGGACCCAGGTAGTACGCCGCATCCGGACAATCCGGACGGCTTGGGGTGAAGTCGCACCGCGTGTGCGACCGGGCATCTCCAGCCCGAACCCGACAGCTCACCTCGTAGGCGCCGGAGAGGAATGCGCCATGCCCGCGAAGGGTAAGCACCGCCGTCCCAAGACCAACCCGATCACCCGCGGCTTCGTCGTCGCCGGTACGGGTGGCGCCGCCATCGCGCTCCCGCTGTTCGGCGCCACCACGGCCAATGCCGCCCCGGCGGAGGCTCCGGCCGTAGCGGAGAAGGCCGCCGCCGCCGCGGCCCCGGCCTCCGCGCCCGCGGCCGCTCCCGCCGCCAAGAAGGCTCCCAAGACGTACACGGTCGTCGCCGGGGACTACCTGTCGAAGATCGCCGCCGAGCAGGACGTCCGCGGAGGCTGGAAGCAGCTCTTCAACGACAACCGCCGTGTCATCGGTGCCGACCCGTCGCTGATCCACCCGGGTCTGGAGCTGACGATCGGCGCGAAGAACAAGGCGAAGAACGACCCGGAGCCCCGCTCCGAGTCCCAGACCCGCCCGTCCCGCGACGACTCGCGGTCCGCCGCGCCCAAGGCCGAGGCTCCGCAGGCCAAGGCTCCCGCCAAGGAGGCCGCGACCACTTCGTCCGGTTCCGGCTTCAGTGCCCCCGTCGACGCGGGCGTCACCACCCCGTACCGGGCCTCCGGTGCCATGTGGTCCAGCGGCTACCACACCGGTGTCGATTTCGCCGCCCCCTCCGGCAGCTCCGTCAAGGCCATCGGCGCGGGTACCGTCGTCTCCGCCGGCTGGGGCGGTGCCTACGGCAACGAGGTCGTCATCCAGCACACGGACGGCACCTACTCGCAGTACGCCCACCTCTCCTCGCTCGCCGTCTCCAGCGGCCAGTCGGTGACCGGTGGTCAGCAGATCGGGCTGTCCGGTTCCACCGGCAACTCCTCGGGTCCGCACCTGCACTTCGAGGTCCGCACCGGCCCCTCCTACGGTTCGGACATCGACCCGCTGGCCTACCTGCGCCAGCACGGCGTCTCCCTCTGAGTCGTCCGGCCGCACACCGCCCGCAGGTGAGTCCCCGTTCCGCATCAGGCGGAGCGGGGGCTTCCGCGTATTCCGGCCTGCCGGAATTTGACGGGTGGTAAAGATCACGGCGCGTCAACCCCTCCTTACGGTCGCGTAGGTCACATCCGTGAAGGAAAGATGTGCTCCCGTGGCAGACGATTCGAGAACAGAGAACAGTGGCGTATTCGGGTCGTACGCGGCGATCGGTGACAGCTTCACCGAAGGCGTGGGGGACCCGGGGCCCGACGGGAGATTCGTCGGATGGGCGGACCGGTTCGCCGTCCTGCTCGCCGACCGGAGGCCGGAGCACTCCTTCCGGTACGCCAACCTCGCCGTACGCGGCCGCCTCCTCGACCAGATCGTCGAGGAGCAGGTGCCGAGGGCGCGCCAACTCGCGCCGGACCTGGTGACCTTCTGCGCCGGCGGCAACGACATCATCCGGCCCGGCTCCGACCCCGACGACGTCGCGGAACGCTTCGAACGCGCGGTGGCCGACCTGGCCGGCTCCGTCGGCACCGTCATGGTGACCACCGGTTTCGACACCCGGGACGTGCCGGTCCTGCGGCATCTGCGCGGCAAGATCGCCACGTACACCGCCCACGTACGGGCCATCGCCGACCGCTACGACTGCCCCGTGCTGGACCTGTGGTCGCTCAAGTCCGTCCAGGACCGGCGTGCTTGGGACGCCGACCGGCTCCACCTGTCACCCGAGGGGCACACCAGGGTCGCGCTGCGCGCCGCTCAGGTCCTCGGGATCGAGGTGCCCGCCGATCCCGACCAGCCGTGGCCGCCGCTGCCCCCGCGCGGGACGCTCGAGGTGCGCCGGGACGACATCCAGTGGGCGCGCGAGTATCTGGTGCCCTGGATCGGGCGGCGGCTCCGCGGCGAGAGCTCCGGCGATCATGTGGAGGCCAAGCGCCCCGACCTGCTGCCCCTCTGAGGCGCACTGCGGTCCGGAGCGCGCGGTGGTCCGGACCGCCGAGGCGGCGTCGGTGCGCCCGGACCGCCCAGGGCCTGTCCGGACGATCTTTCCGGGGCGCAGGCATCCAGGCCCAGCGGCTGCCGGCGGAGTACCTCTTCGACCACACCATGGCCGGACGGATCCAGGCATGGACGGACTGGGCCAACCTCGCCGAGCGGCGTGCCGTGGAGAAGGCGGGTCTCGTCAGGGAGGGTGTGCTGCGCTCCGCGGTGTGGCTCGGCGGGCAGTGGCGTGATGCGGTGATCTACTCCATGCTCCGCGCGGAGCGGCCCGGCGGCGAACCGATGTGAGTGCGGGACGAAGATCGACCTGATCGACCGGACAAGTCCTGCGTGAGGGCGGACGGAGCCGCCGGAGGAATCGGCGACGGGATCCGTTCGAGGACTCCGCCCGCGAAGACGTCGTACAGCGGCAACGTCTCCAGGTGGACGTACCCGATGTGGCAGTCGCACACGGCGAGTGGGCAGGCGCGGGGGCGCAGTGCGCGGCGGTACGAGCCGTCGTAGAGGTTGCCCAGCTCCGCGCGGACGAAGTGGCAGCGGCGCACGGTCCCCTCGCCGTCCACCGAGACGACACTCTCGCCCGTGCGGCACGGCAGCCCGGCGGAACGGTGCGGGTGGCGGCTGTAGGGGAAGAGCGGATCCAGCTCCGTCCATGCCTGTGCCTCGGCGTCGGAGAGCTCGTGTCCTTCGGGCGCGTTCACCCACAGATAGATGTGGCCGGGCAGGTCGGCGCGGAGCCTGCGCGCCTCCTCCAGATGGCCCGGGAAGCCGACGATGCCCACGCTGAAACGGATCTCCCGCCGTATCAGATCCCGGCACTTGCTGATGAACCGGTCGTAAGGTGTCTGACCGGGATGATAGGTGCACCATAGGGCGAGGGTCTCCGGGGACGCCTCCGCCAGCCAGTCCGTCCGGCAGCTCAGATTCGTCTGGATCGCGACCCGGCGGATATGCGGCAGGTGCGACAACTCCGTCAGGGTCCGGCGGTACCAGGAGCGGACCAGCCCCTCTCCCCACGGCGTGAACAGGACCGACAGCCGGTCACCGGTCTGCCCGGCGGCCCACCCCGCGAAGCGCTCCAGCGCGGCGCGGTCCGCGCGCAGCTGCTCCCGGCTGTCGCGGCGCTTCGCGAACGGACAGTAGGGGCAGTCGTAGTCGCAGGACGACAACGGGCCCCGGTACAGCACGGTCAGATCCATGGACCCGCTCACTTCAGCTCGTACGAAGCCATGGCCGCCCGGACCGCGGGCGAGAACAGCTCGGGGCCCAGGGCGTCCGAATGGGCGAGCCCTTCGGGCGACAGCCTCAGCCGGCCGGGGGCGGCGGCCGGGTCGAGCCAGCCGCGGGCGGCGAACCGGTCCAGTTCCGCGGCGAAATGGCCGTCGGGAACAGAGCCGAACCGCTCGCGGTAGCCGGCCACGTCCATCCCCTCGGCCTGGAGCAGCGACTGGAGGAGGTGCCGGCGGCGTGCCTCGTCCTCGTCGACCCGCCGGCCCACCTCCGCCCGCGAGAAGTCCTCCGTCGTCGTGAAGTCGTCGATGATGCGGCGTATCTGGCCCATGTCGACGGCGTAGTCGAAGGAGTAGTGGAGGCTCGAGGTGTAGGAGCGGGCGCCGCAGCCCAGCCCGATCATGCCGTCCGTCTGGCAGGCATGGTCGTCGGAGGCCGACGGGGGCGCGCCCGCGCGGCGGAACATACGCATGGACACCTGCTCGTACCCGCGGGCGAGAAGATGGTCGCGGCCCGCGCGGTACAGACGCAGCCGCTGCTCGTCCCAGGCGGCGTCACCCGCCGCGCCCAGCCGGCCCAGGCCGGTCAGCGGACGCACGTACAGCGGGTAGAGGTACAGCTCCTCCGGCTCCCAGCCGAGGGCGGCGTCGAGCGACGAGAGCCACGTCTGTTCGGTCTGACCGTCGATGCCGTAGATCAGGTCGATGTTGAGGACGGGGATCCGTGCCTCCCGTATCCGACCGAGCGCGGCCTCCACATCGGCACGGCGCTGCGGCCGCACCGCGGCCCTCGCCTCCGCGTCGACGAAACTCTGCACGCCGATGCTGACCCTGGTCGTGCCGCGTTCGGCGAGCACGGCCAGCCGGTCCGCGGTCGCCGTGGCGGGCGACGTCTCCACCGACAGCGGCACCGCGCTCAGGTCGGCGCCCATCCGCTTCTCCGCGATGTCGCAGAGCCGCTCCAGCTCCGCGGCCGTCAGGAACGTCGGCGTGCCGCCGCCGAACGCGGCCGCCGCGAACCGCACCGGGTCGCCGTCCCCGAGGGCCTCGCGCACGGCGACCGCCTGCCGGTCGAGGGCGTCGAGGTAACGCCCGGTCAGCTGATCAGGTGCGCCGATCCTGGTGAACAGGTTGCAGAAGCCGCACCGGACCTCGCAGAACGGAATGTGCAGATACAGCGAGAGAGCGTCCTTGGGTTCCCCTGCCCACAGTTCGCGCAGGGGCGGCCGGTCCTCGAGAGGCCGGTAGGCCGTCTTGTGCGGATAGGCGTAGACATAGCTCTGGTAGGGGCGCGGAGAGTCGGGGCCGACGAGGGCTGCGGGTGCTGTCGCCGGGGCTGTCATGGGGGTCGACACGGGGGTGCTCATGCGGAGGCCTCGAGGAAGAAGTGGGCGTAGGGGACGGTCCAGACGGCCTCGTGGCCGAGGCGGTGGCCGGTGAAACCGCCGTCGCCGTACGCGGTGCCGTGGTCGGAGCAGACGATCGCGAAGCACCGGCGGCGGCTGCTCGCGGCGGCGAACAGACGCCCGATGTGACGGTCGACGTACTCGAGCGCCGCGGCGTGCGTATCCCGGGAGTCACCGTCGTCCCGGGTCGCTCCCGGCAGATGGAACCAGTTGGGCTGGTGCAGGGAGGGCACGTTGACGAACAGGAACAGTCTGCGCTCGCGCGGCAGGGAGGCCACGACCTGCTCCGCCCGCTCCACCTGCGCCTCGAAGGACGTGGGAGAGGCGACCGAGAACGAGGGCTCCCAGTGGCTCTCCTGGAACATCCCCGGCAGCACGGAGCCGAGCGGGCCCTGCTTGTTGAAGAACCCGACACCGCCGATGCACACCGTGCGATAACCGGCCCCGGCGAGGGCGGAGACGAGGTCGGGGGTGTCGAAGACGTACGTGCGTCCGGCGGTGGTCTCACTGCCGGCGAAACGGGCGGCGAACAGCCTCGGATGGGGCCCCTGTTCGGCCGGCGTGGGCAGGAACCCGGCGAACATCGCCTGATGGGCGGCGTACGTGAAACTGCCGGGCGCGTGCCGCTTCTCCCAGACGCCGCCCGGGAGATGACGGGCCAGGTTGGGGAGCCGGCCGGCCGCGGCCAGTTCGGCGGCGACGTCGAAACGCAGGGTGTCGAGCGTGACGAGCAGCAGGTCGTCCCGCCCCACGACCTCGTTCATGTCGGGCGTGCCGCCTTCGGCAGGCGCCTCCTGGCCGTGTCCGGCGGTGATGTCACGGTGTTGCACTTCGGTGGTTCCTCGTCCCGCGTAGTACGGCGGCGACCTGCGCCGCATAAGTGTCCTGGCCTTCAGCGCCGCTGCCGGGCATCCCGGTGAGCCCCGGCAGCAGATCCCCGAAGGCGTTGACCTCCCCGACGGCGAAACGCCGCCAGCCGGTCGACGGCAGCAGATCGACCCCGACACGGGAGACACCGGGAAAGCACGCAGCGGCTCGCTCGCACACCCCCAGGGCCCCGGTCCAACTGCCACCCGCCGCCTCCGTCGCGGCACGGGCCTCGGCGAGATCGCCGCGCAGCCCGCCCAGATGGAGATTGGTCATGGGGGAGCGGCTCGTCCGCACCACCGCGTGGGTGGCGCGGCCGGCGACCACCACCACCCGCAGATCGGCGACCCGGCCGCGCTGCGAGGCCTTCGGCAGCCAGCGCTCGATGTGCAGGCCGTCCGGCGCGAGCGCGTCGACCAGTGCGGCGACCTCGCGTTCGGAGCCGTAGCGCCGCACCCGCAGGGAGTTGAACAGACGTCCCTCCGCGTCCCGCTCCACCGACGTGGTGGCCTGCACCCGTCCCCCGCCCGCCGTCTCCAGCGCCATCACACCGGACGCGGATGAGCCGTGCGCCGGTTTGACGAACACCCGCCGCATGCCGGTCGCCGCCAGCAGCGAGCGCACATCGTCCCAGCCGCGCACCGGGGGCGCGGCCGCTCCGGAGGTCGGCGACCGGGGCACCGCCACGCCCGCCGCGAGCAGCGCCGCGTGGCACAGCCGCTTGTCGAACAGCACGGCGAGTTCCGCCGGATCGTCGAGCAGCCGTGCCCCGCCCGCCTCCGCCCGGACCGCGATGTCGCGTACGGCGGCGGTGAACCGCTCGTACCACAGCGCCGAACCCTCCACGCGGGTCGGATCGTCCACGCCGCGCAGCGCCCGCTCCACCTCGCGGTCCTCGCCCGGGGAGTCGATCCGCACCAGCTCCCCCGGGCGGAACTCCGCCCGGCCACGCAGTACGTCGAGCCAGGGCACCACCCGGGCGGCGGGCGCTCCGGCCTCACACAGCGCGTCCTGGAAGAGGGCGACACGGCGGTTGGCCGGATTGCCGACGACCGCGAGCGGCGGACCGGACAAGCGGCGGGCGGAGCCGGTCACTCCGCGACGGCCGTGTATCGGTCTTCCCTGTCGCCGGAACCATTTCCCTCCGACCCGGAGACGTCGAGCTCCACCCCGGCAGGCACCAGGGCGTCGGACAGGCGCTGCACCATCGCCTCGCTCATGAAGTGGTGATGCAGATCGAGCTTCTTGAGGTGCGTCAGCGGCTGGCCGTTCAACAGCGCCTCCGCGCCGTCGTCGCCCAGGGTGCCCATCGACAGGTCCAGCATCTCCAGGCGGGCCACGACCGGAGCGCCGGCGAGCGCCACCGCGATCTCGTCCTGTATCTCGCTGTTGCGCAGCGCCAGATACCGCAGCCTCGGCAGCCTGGTCCCCGACAGGAACGGCTCCAGGTCCGACACATCCGCGTTCGCGCCGTACCACGACGTGCCGAGCCAGAGGTCGAGATTCTCCAGCGCCGGCAGGTCGCTCGCCCCGATACCGCGGACCACGGCCACGTCCAGACCGCCGCTCTCCACGACCAGGGTCTCCAGCCGCTCGTGCTTCACCGCCGGGAACACCAGATCCTGGCCGCCGCGCACACCGAAGTGCTCGAGCTGCGGGAAGCCGTCGAGGAGCCGGGTCACCTCGCCCTGGTTGATCCAGGAGATCTCGCACTCCTCGAACGTGATGTCACCGACGAACAGCCCACGCAGCCGAGGCAGTTTCTCCTTCGCGCCGAGCAGCGCCGAGATGACCTCCCCGGGACCGGAGTCGTACGCGTCGCTCCACGAGCCGACGATCAGCGCGCGCACCCGGGTGGTGTCCACCGTCGCGGTGAAGCGGGCGAACGCCTCCTCCCACTCCTCCTCGCTCTCGTAGGAGTCGACTGAGATCCGCCAGGCCACACCCTCCGGCGCCGGCAGCACGGTCCCTGACGTGGCCTGTGCCTCGGAGTCGGGGAAGTCGAACGCGGGCAGGCCGTACCACTCCTGCAGATGGTTCGAGATGGTCATGACGGGGCTCCAGACACCGGTGAGGCTTGATCGGCTGACGTGTGAGCAGTTCTACCAAGGGCCACTGACAGCCCCGCCCGCGGGGCGGCCGGGGGCCGGCGGCGACGCCGGACCCCGTTGTCAGACCCTCCCCTTAACGTCGGGAACAGGTCGGACGCAGTGGGCGAACGGCGGAAAGGGGAGAGCCATGTACCGGCAGGGGGACGTCCTGATCGTGTCTGTCGCGGAGGACGCCGTGCCACCGCACGTCACCGACGCGCCGGGGGAGCCACGGGACGCACGCGGCCGGATGGTGCTCGCCCTCGGCGAGGTCACGGGCCACGCCCACGCGGTGACGGGACCCGGCCGACTGGTGCGAGAGCCGGGGCCGTTCGGCCCGATGCTCCTTCACCTTCCGGAAGGCGGCCGGGTGGTGCACGAGGAGCACTCGGCGATACCGCTGCCGAAGGGGTGGTACCGGGTCGTGCGCCAGCGGGAGTACCTGCCGGGAGCGGTGCGGATCGTCGCCGACTGAGCTGCGGCGGGCGGCAGGCGGCGGGGACGACGGACAGAACGACAACAGGGGACAGGACTTCACATGCAGTATGCGGACAAGTGGCGGGCGATCGCGGCGGCGACAGGACCGGCGGACCGGTCCGCCGCGGAGGAGGGCGTGCGGCTCGCCTACCGTGCGGCGGGGCTCGCCGCGCCCGACCGGATCGTCTGGGCGGACTCGCCCCTCTCGGGCGTGAACGCCGTCCAGGAGCTTCAGGAACCGGGGCGCTCCGTGCGCGACGAGGTGCGCACCCGCCCCTGGGCGGACGAACGGCGCCGCGTCCACGACGAGTTGGGGCCCGGTGGCTGGACCGCGCTGTGGAGCGGCACCGGAGCACTCCTGTGGGACAGCACCCGCGCCCTGGCCGAGCGCATACGCACCGGCGTCGTGGACGCGTTGCTCGAGAAGGCACCGGAGGGCGCCGCCGAGCGTGCCGCGGAGGAGACGAGGATCCGGGGCGTCCTGCTCGACGCGGTCCTCGGACAGCACGACGCCGCATGGCTCGCCGCCTTCGACGGCCGCAGCGACCGGTTGACGGGGCTGGCCCGGGTCGCGGAGCACGCCGGCTGGTGGTGGCCCTTCGAGAACGCCGTCGTCATCTGCGAACGGCCCTCCGGGCTGCACCGGGACGAGGCCGGCCGGCTCGACAACGGCGAGGGCCCCGCCCTCGTCTTCCCGGACGGATTCGCCCTCCACGCATGGCGCGGCATGCCCGTGCCCGCCGAGTTCCTCCGCGAACTCACGGCCCTGACCCCGGAGCGCATACGCGACGAGGAGAACGCGGAACTGCGCCGCGTGATGCTCGAGTACTACGGCTACGACCGGTATCTCGCGGAGTCCGGCGCCGAGCCCGTGCACCGCGACGAGACCGGCATCCTGTGGCGGATCGCGCTCGCGGACGACGAGGACGTGGTGATGGTCGAGGTGGTCAACTCCACTCCGGAGCCCGACGGCTCGCACCGGACGTACTGGCTGCGCGTGCCGCCCACGACGCGCACGGCGAAGGAGGGCGTCGCCTGGACGTTCGGGCTGGACGCCGCCGTCTACGAACCGGTACGGCAGACCTGAGCGGCGCCGCCGTCCTCACCGTCCCGGTTCGCTGTCACCGTCCCGGGCGGGAGCAGGGGACTCAGCGCGCCGTCGCCGTCAGTTCGGCGTGGTCGATGCCCAGCTCCCGGGCGAGGGCCTCGTCGGCCCACTGGAGCATGGCCGCCCGGGACAGCGAGCCCGCGTACGACGTCATCTGGACGGCCAGCCCGTCGAGGAACGCCGTCAGCCGCCAGGCCGCCGCCGCCGGATCCTGACAGGGGAACTCGCCGGCGGCCGCCCCCTCGGCTATGACCTCCGTGAGGGCGGACTTCCACTGCTGGTCGAGGGCGCGGGACACGTCCCGCAGGGCCGGTTCCCGCAGCGACACCGCCCAGGCGTCGATCCACAGCCGCCAGCCCTTGGCCTGTCCGGTCGGGGCGTACCAGCGCACCGCCGCGCGAAGCCGGCGCAGCGCGGTGGTGCGCCGCCCGAGAAGCCTGCGGAGATGGGCCAGATCCGCGTCGGCGGCATGCGTGAAGGCGGCCGCCACCAGCTTCTCCTTGGTGGAGAAGTGGTAGAGCACCAGGGCGCTGCTCACCCCCAGCGCGTCGGCGACGTCGGCGATCCGCACGGCCGCCACGCCCCGGGTCTCAATCTGCTCGACGGCGGCGCCCAGGATCTCCTCGCGCCTCTCCGCCACGCTCAACCGAACTCTGGCCACGGCGTCACAGTACACAGCTGATCTTGGATGAAGTCCAGCCCTGTACAGGGCCTTCCTCAGGCGGCCGCGGCCGACGCGACCGTCCTGTGCGTCCGTCGGCGCCGCCCCTCGTGCGTCAGCCGGCGGGGACCTCCCCGGCGGCGACTTCGGCCTCGGCCTGTTCCCGCGCCGGGATCTCGCAGTGGTCCTTGAAGCCCTGGCTGGTGAGGCCGAGTGCGGTGTTCATCCTGGACCGCAGGTTCTCCACCGCCACGATCGCCGTGAGCTCCACGAACGCCGCCTCGCCCAGTGCGGCGACCAACCGCCCGGCGAGATCGTCGTCGATCTCCGGCGGGTTGGCCGTCATGGCCTCCGCGAACTCCATGACGTCCCGCTCCAGCGGGGTGTACGCGTCGCTCTCCCGCCACAGGGGCACCTCGCGCACCTTGCGGGCGTCCATCCCGCGCTGCCTGTTCTCCCAGTGCCCGAAGTCCATGCACCAGCTGCAGCCGATCGAGGCGGCGGAGGCCATCACCGCGAGCGCCTTGAGATCCGCGTCGAGCTTGTTCCACCTGCCCACCGCCATCTCGAAGCGCAGATCGGCCCGGAGCACCCTGGGGTTGTGCCCCAGCGCGCGGACCGGGTCGAGGATCTTGCCGTAGGCGCGCTTCGAGTACCACTGGGCCGCGCGCAGGAAGAGTGAGCGGCGCGGGTCGAGGGAAATACGGGCCATGACGTGCTCCTCATGGGGGAAGCCGTGTGCTGTCACCACCACGACGGAGCGCACGCCCGGAAATGTGACACGGACCGGCACCGGATCCAGCCACAGGAGCACCGTTCAGGAACACCGGCACGCGGGCAGGCGTTGGCTGTCAGGACGGAGCGGCTGGTCGCCGACCGGGTCAGGGCGGTCCCACAGCCCGCCCCGACCGGGTCAGGGCGGTCCCGCAGACCGCTCCTTTCCGCCTTGAAATGCACATAATGGAATGACCCCGAGCATCAGGAGGTGCCGTGTCCGGCGCTGGTTCCCCCCACTCGCTGAGGTCCCGGCTGCGCTCACTGAGGCCTGCCGCCTTCGGGGCCGACCCGGCCGGCGAGCGCCTGGCGCGCATCCGCAGCTCGCCCAACTTCGCCGACGGCGTCTTCCAGAACCCCGAAGGGACGCGCACGAGACCGTCCAGCGGTTCCATGGTGGAGTTCGCCAGGACGTACTTCGCCAAGGAGGCGAGGACACGCCGCGTTCCGGCCCGCCCGGTGCCGCTGCACACCACCACCGCCACCGACCTCACCAGGCCGGCCGCCTCCGGGCTCCGGCTCACCTGGATGGGGCATTCCAGCGTTCTCGCCGAGATCGACGGCCGCCGGGTGCTCTTCGACCCGGTCTGGGGAGAGCGGTGTTCCCCCTTCACCTTCGCCGGGCCCAAGCGCCTGCACCCGGTGCCCGCGCCGCTCGCCGCTCTCGGCAGCCTCGACGTCGTCGTGATCTCCCACGACCACTACGACCACCTCGACCTGCCCACGGTTCGCGCCCTTGCCTCCACCGAAACTCTCTTCGCCGTGCCGCTCGGCGTCGGCGCCCACCTCGAACGCTGGGGCGTGTCCCCGGACCGCCTGCGCGAGCTCGACTGGAACGAGACCACGGAGATCGGCGGCATCCGGCTGACCGCGACCCCCGCACGCCACTTCTGCGGCCGCGGACTGCGCAATCAGCAGCACACCCTGTGGGCGTCCTGGGCCGTCGCCGGCCCCGAACACCGGATCTACCACAGCGGCGACACCGGGTACTTCACCGGCTTCCGGGACATCGGCGCCGAGCACGGGCCGTTCGACGCGACGATGATCCAGATCGGCGCCTACTCCGAGTACTGGCCCGACATCCACATGACCCCGGCCGAAGGCATGCGCGCCCACCTCGACCTGCAGGGCGGCACACCGGCCGGTGTGATGCTGCCGATCCACTGGGGCACGTTCAACCTGGCGCCGCACCCGTGGGCGGAGCCCGGTGAGGGCACGGTCGCGGCCGCGGCGAAGGCGGGAGCGCGTATCGCGCTGCCGCGACCCGGGGAGCCGTTCGAACCTACGGCCGAGAACGTGCCGTCCGTGCCGTGGTGGCGCGGTGTGTCCACCGTGCCGGTGGAAGGCTGGTCGGCGGTCACGGCGACCGTGGAGGCGACGGCGGCGAAGCCGGCGCGTGACGCGGCGCCGGAGTCGGGCGCAGCGGAGACGGCGCCGACGGCTTGAGTGGCGCGGGGCGCGGGGCAGCGCCTGCGGCGGGCGTGTCCCCTCCCCGCCCCTGCCCGTAGCCGGGGGTTCTACGCCTGGCGGCGTGGGGGACCCCCACCGGACCCCCGCGCCTCAAACGCCGGCGGGGCTGACTTTGTCAGCGCCGCCGGCGTTCCCGCGCGAAGCGGTCGGGGCCCGGGGCTTGCCCGCCACGCGGCGGAGCCGCACATCGGTACAGCGGGAAGGGGCGGGGAGGGGAACGGCCCCGCGCAGCGGCCACGCCCCCACGCCCCCGCCTACATTCGCTCTGTCGTGCGAGCCCTCATACCAGAGCGCGACCCATAGCGGGCAACTTTCGCAACAGCTCGGTCCACCCCCGTCCCCGGCGACTACCGTGTGTGGCCGGTGATCGACGGTGGGCTCTCATTCGCGTGCCCGGGTTCCGCCGTGGAGTCATGCCGATCAATCGCAGTACGCCGATCCCTGGGGCCCCACGTACCGAGGACGCTGATGTCTCAACTACGCGCACCAGCCGCGCGGTCCGACCGCCGAGAGGGCGGGCGTCACGGCCGGCCAGGTGCCCGCTCACTGTCGTCCGCGGGCCGGACGTCCTCCGGCAGGGCGTCTTCCGGCAGGACACCCTCCGGCAGGACCGCCACCGCGCCGCCGGAAGCCCGCATACGACCCCAACTACTGCGCGCGGCCGTCCTGCCGACCGTGGTCGCCGCCCTCAGCGGTGCGACGGCGGTGGTCATGACGCTGCGCGCCGCCACTCCCGGACCTTCCGCCGCCCTGTGGGTCGCGCTGAGCGCCATGGCCGCGCTCGCCGTGGCCGCAGTGGCGGTCGCCGCACGCGGCGCCGACCGGGCGGCCACGTCCGTGCTCGACCGGTGTTCCGAGCTTCGGCGCACCAACGCCCGGGCCCAGGACGAACTGCGCACAGTCGTCGACAGACTCAGGCGCGGCGAGGGTCCGCCGCCCCGCCGTACGCCCGAGCAAGGACCCTCGGGCGGGGACGAGTTCGACCTGCTCGCCCACGATCTGGTGCGCTCGCACGACGCCGCGCTGGCGGCCGTGGTGCAGGCGTCCCGGCTCTCCAGCAGCGTGGGCAACGAACAGAAGGTCGAGGTCTTCGTCAATCTGGCCCGCAGGCTGCAGTCCCTGGTGCACCGTGAGATCCAGCTGCTCGACGAGCTGGAGAACGAGGTCGAGGACCCGGAGCTGCTCAAGGGCCTCTTCCACGTCGACCATCTGGCCACCCGCATCCGCCGGCACGCGGAGAACCTCGCCGTCCTCGGAGGCGCCATCTCGCGGCGGCAGTGGTCCCACCCGGTCACCATGACGGAGGTGCTCAGGTCCGCCATCGCCGAGGTGGAGCAGTACCCGAGGGTGAAGCTGGTGCCGCCCATCGCCGGCACACTGCGCGGCCACGCGGTCGCCGACGTGATCCATCTGCTGGCCGAACTGGTCGAGAACGCCACGCTCTTCTCCGCGCCGCACACCCAGGTCCTGCTGCGCGCCCAGCACGTCACGGCCGGGCTCGCCGTGGAGATCGAGGACCGCGGGCTCGGTATGCCGCTCCAGGAGCAGGGCAAGATGAACGCCCTGCTCGCCGACCCCGACCAGGTCAACGTCGCCAATCTGCTCCAGGACGGCAGGATCGGCCTGTTCGTCGTGTCCGCGCTGGCCCGCCGCCACGGCATCGCCGTGCGGCTCCAGACGAACATCTACGGCGGCGTGCAGGCCGTACTCGTACTGCCGCAGAGCCTGCTCGGAGCCGACCACGACGGCGGGGCCGAGCACGGGACGGCCGCCGCGCCCACGCCCGCCCCGCACATGAACGGGCCCCGCGTCGCGGCCATGTCGCCGCCGTCGCTGCCACAGTCGGCCCTGTCCGCGCAGACCAGGCCGGTGCCGGCACAACGGGAGCCGGCCACCGCCGTCATGGCGGACGCGCCCCTGCCCGTGCGGGGGGAGCGCGGCGAACGGCCCGTGCCGGGCGCCGGGCACTTCGGCAACGGCCACCACGCGACCCCGCCCGGCCCCGTCGCCGGACCGGGCCCCGACGTGGCGGAGCCGCCCGACCGACCGGTGGTCCGCGGCACGATGGGCCGCCCCCAGCTGCCCAAGCGCCGCATCCAGGAGCACCTCGTCCCGCAGTTGCGGGACGCCCCCGCGCCACGCAGGGACGACGAAGAGGCCCTGCACGACCCGGGTCTGATGGCAGCTTTCCAGCGGGGCATCGGCCTCGCGGAGATCGAGCCGGAACGGGCGGCACCGCTGTCCGGACAGTCGGACCCCCAGCGTGACGAACCCACCATCAAGGAGTAGATGCACCATGGCGAGCGATGTGCCGACCGGCCATGTCTCGGACCTCGACTGGTTGTTGAGCGGTCTGGTCCAGCGTGTGCCGTACACCCGTAACGCGGTACTGCTCTCCTCCGACGGCCTCGTGAAATCGGTGCACGGTCTGGACAACGACAGCGCCGACCACATGGCGGCCCTGGCCTCCGGCCTGTACTCGCTGGGCCGCAGCGCCGGAGCGCGTTTCGGCGACGGTGGCGAGGTACGCCAGGTCGTGGTCGAGCTGGACTCCACACTGCTGTTCGTCTCCACCGCGGGATCCGGCACCTGTCTCGCCGTCCTCGCGGGACGGGAGGCCGACGCCGCCGTACTCGGCTACGAGATGGCGATGCTGGTCAAGAGCGTGCGGCCCTATCTGGTCACGCCCGTCAGACAGTCCGCCGGGACACCGAGCGCCGCGAGGCAGTGATCATGCCCTCACCCATGGACGGGCCGCTTGTCGACGACGCGGCGGGCCGGCTGATCCGTCCGTACACGGTGAGCGGCGGACGCACCCGTCCGACGGCCGCGCTGGACCTGCTCTCCATGGTGATGGCCACGGGCGCCGCGCCGCAGGCGCATCTCGGTCCCGAGCACACCACGGCGCTCGGCCTGTGCCATGGTCCGACGTCGGTCGCCGAGATCTCCGCCCACTTACGGCTGCCGGCCGTCGTCACCAAGGTGCTGCTGTCCGACCTGGTGGACTGCGGCGCCGTCACGGCCCGGGCGCCGCGCAGCCATGACACACCCACCGACCGTTCACTGCTGGAGGCGGTGCTCGATGGCCTACGACGACGGCTCTGACACCCGCGTCGCCGAGAGCGGCGACCAGTTCCCCACCGCGCTCAAGATTCTCGTCGCGGGCGGGTTCGGGGTGGGCAAGACGACCTTCGTCGGAGCGGTCAGCGAGATCGAACCGCTCAGTACGGAGGAGCTGCTCACCCAGGTCAGTGCGGCGACCGACAGTCTGGAGGGCATCGAGTCCAAGACGACCACCACGGTCGCCATGGACTTCGGCCGGATGACCCTTGACGAGCACCATGTGCTCTACCTCTTCGGTACACCGGGCCAGGAGCGCTTCTGGTTCATGTGGGACGAACTGTCGGAGGGCGCACTCGGCGCCGTCGTGCTCGCCGACACCCGCAGACTCGAGGACTCGTTCTCCGCCGTCGACTTCTTCGAGCGGCGCGGTATCGGATTCGTCGTGGCCGTCAACGAGTTCGACGGTGCCTACCGCTACGACCCGCAGGAGGTGCGGGCCGCGATCGACCTGAACCCGGAGGTACCGGTCGTGCTGTGCGATGCGCGGATCGCCAGTTCGGGCATCGGGACGCTGGTGACCCTCGTCCAGCACCTGCTCACCACAACCGCCGCCGTGCCGGGCCCGGCACCGAGCTATGGAGCACCGACATGACGTACGACCCCACCGGCCATCTGCTGTTGACCCCGGTAGACCGCGAGGCACCCGTACGGGTGCGGCGGTTGCGCCAGCTCGGGTTCGGGGAGCGCCCGGACGCGGCGTTCGACGACTTCGCCCGCAGGCTCGCCGAGGTGACCGGAGCTCCGTACTCCATGGTCAACTTCATCGACGAGCACCGTCAGTTCTTCGCCGGGCTGCACACCCCGTCGGGCACCCACAGCGGCGGCGAGCCGGGTCCCGCGGCGGGCGGTGCGGAGGTGAGCCGGTTCATGGCGCGCGACCACGGCTACTGCCCCCATGTGGTCGTGCGCCGCAAGGCGCTCGTGCTGGAGGACGTCTGCGACTACCCGCGCTTCGCCGGGAACCCGGTCGTCGACGAGATCGGCATCCGCTCGTACCTGGGTGCGCCGCTGATCGACCGTACGGGCATCGCGCTGGGCACCATCTGCGTGGTCGACACCGAGCCGAGGCCCTGGGGCCGGGCAGGTCTGGAGACCATCAAGTCACTCGCGGCGGATCTCGTCGAGCAGATCCACAGCCGGGAGGACGGCGGTATCTGAGGCGACGCCCACGGGGCGCGGCAAGCGCCCTGGGACGTCACCCGCAATCCGACCGCGGGAACCCGCGGTCACCCCGTCGGAGCCATCCGGACCTCTTCGGACAGCCGCTGCGACCACTGCCCCTTCGACGTGCCAAGGGCGACTTCCGCCAGCCGCAGGAGCTGGATGTCCGAGGTGCCGGCCGGGGCGAACATGTGGTGGGCGTCGCGCAGATAGCGCTCGATGGGCCGGTCGGTGAACAGGCCAGCGGCGGCGTGGACCTCCATGGCGTTGCGGGCCGAGTCGATCGCCGCCTCGACGTTCACCAGCTTGGCGTTCATGAGCTCCGCGTCGCACGGGATCCCCTCGTCCAGGAGATGGACGGAGTGATAGGCGGCGAGCCGGGCGGTCATCAGCCGGGACTGCATCGTGCCCAGCTTCAGCTTGACGGTCGGCAGTTCGTGCAGGGGTTTGCCGTAGCGGTACCGCTGCTCGCAGAAACGGGTGGTCTCCTCGAGGATCGCCCGGTGGATGCCCAGGGATACGGCGGTGAGGTTGGCCCGGCCGTAGAGGACGCTGGAGGAGTAGGCCACGGCGAGGCCGTCGCCCTCATCGCCGAGCCGATTGGCCGCCGGTACGCGGCAGTTGTCGAAGTGCAGCTCGCCGAAACTGAAACCGTGCAGCCCCATCGTCGGCTGTTCCGCACCGACCCGGAAGCCGGGGCGGTCGGACTCGACGAGGAAGGCGGTCAGCCCCTTGGAGCCCGGGCCGGTCCGTGCCACCACACCGTGGAGATCTCCGACGTGGCTGTTGCCGACGTACACCTTTCGGCCATTGATGAGGTAATCGTCGCCGTCCCGTACGGCGGTGGCGGTCATGCCCAGCACATGACCGCCCGACTCGGGCTCCGTGACGGCGATCGTGGGCAGGCACTCGCCGGCGGCGATGAGGGGAAGCCAGGTCTTCTTCTGCTCGTCGCTGCCGAAATGGACGATCTTGGCAGCGCCCAACTGCGAGGCCTGCACCATCGCGCCCATCGCGCCGCTGACCCGGGAGAGCTCCTCGATGATGATCGTCTTGGCGAGGTGGCCCAGCCCCATCCCGCCGTGGTCGCTGCCGATGGTGGCGCCGAGCCAGCCCTGCCGCGCGATGAGGTGGGACAGTGCCCGGTGGGCCGACCGGGCGGACTCCATGGCCGGGATCCTCGGCCGCACCTCCCTCTCGGCGAAGTCCCTCACGGCCGACCGTAGTCGGTGATGCGGCCGGCCGGTGAAGTATCCGTCCATCACGAGCTCCCCTCCGCGAAACGCCTGCTCGCGTCGTTGTTCGAGCAGGTGGTGCATCGGCAGTGCTGCCGCCCCTGGGCCCACGACATCAGACGCTTCACCGTTCGATGGGGGACAAGGTTCAATCCAACTTTGGCCGGAACAGGGGCCTTTGAGGTTTGATTGATGACGTGCTTTACGTGGTAGACCTCCCCACCCGGCCGATTCTTCCGTACGGCATTCCCCGGATGTGCGGCCCTGCCACATGACGGTGCCAACGGGTTCACCGGCGTATGGCTCTGCCGGTGGTCAGCGCTCCGGCGCGCCCAGGTGCCGGTCGGTGCATCCGGAGTTCAAGGGGCTCACGGTCAGTTGCTGCGCGCCCCCGACGGGAAGGGCGACCGGTGCCGTGGGTGGTGGCGGTGGAGGAGCGACACTGGCCCGCAGGACCACCTCACCGCCCACCCGCAGCACCCGTGACCGAGGGCCCCGGGGCTCGCGCAGGGCGAGCGCCATGACCTCCTCTCCCATGGCGGTGAGCGGCAGGGCGACCGTGGTCAGCGGTGGTGAGAGCTCCCGTACGAGGGGGATGTCGTCGAATCCCGCGAGCGAGATGTCCTCCGGTACGCGCACCCCCTGCTCCCGGAAGGCGGCGAGCGCGCCGACCGCCATCACGTCGGTCACCGCGAACACGCAGGTGGGCCGGTTGCCGCGGGCGAGCAGGGTGCGCGCGGCCGCATAGCCGCCCTCGCGGGTGAACGGGCCCCGCACGATGCGTTCCGGCGGCAGTTCGACGCCGCCCCGGGCCAGCTCCTCCTGGAAGCCGGCGAGCCGGTCGGCGACGGTGGTCAGCGACGGCGGGCCGCTGAGCACCGCGAACTCCCGGTGTCCGAGGTCGAGCAGGGCCCGGGCCAGCGCCGCGGCCCCGCCGTGGTTCTCCGGCAGTACGGCGTCGGCCCGCAGGCTGCGGTGGCGGCTGACGACCGCGACGCGACCGCCGGCCCGTACGTACGGATCGAGCTCCGCGGCGAGCGCCCGCTCCCACGAGCGGTCCTGGAAGCCGGAGCCGATCAGCAGGATGGCCCGGGCCCGCTGGGCGCGCAGCGTGGACACGTAGGCGATCTCGCGGGCCGGTTCGCGGAAGGTGCTGGCGAGCATCACCAGGAGGTCCTTCGCCGCGGCGGCGCGCATCACCCCGGCGGCGATGGCGGCGAAGTAGGGATCGCCGACGTCGTGGCAGATCAGGCCCACCGTGTTGCTCGACGCGCTGGCGAGCGCCTGGGCATGCGCGTTGGGGATGTAGCCCAGCTGGTCTGCGGCGGCGCGCACCCGGGTGCGCAGATCCTCCCGTACCCGGGTGGTGCCGTTCAGGGCTCGTGACGCGGTTGCGAGGGACACTCCCGCCCGGCGGGCGACAGCGTCCAGCGTCACATGAGCCTGTGTTTCCCGTTCACTCACTTGACCCCCCGAAACTTCGGGACGACCTATTGACCGTGCGGACGAGCAGTCATTAGCGTGGCGACACCTTACCAGAAAGCGCTTTCTGAAAGCGTTTTCCCCGCATCGATTCAGCCGCTCCGGAACGCACCAGGAGTTGACCGTGAGTCAGAGCGCCATCAAGGCAGCACCCGTGAAGGTGGCGGGAGTCGACCGGCGTGAGAGGCCGAGCCCGGGGGAGCGGGCATCCCGCCTGCTCGAACAGAGCTGGCGCCCGGTCGCCCTGCTCCTCGCCTGCTTCGCCGGCTGGTGGGTGATCGCCGCCGCCGAACTGGTCGAGCCCTACCTCGTTCCGTCGCCCGGCGCGACGCTGGACGTGCTGACGGGCAAGGCTGACTACATCTGGCAGCACAGCTGGGTGACCACCTACGAGACGCTCCTCGGCTTCCTGATCGCGGTGGTCGTCGGGGTCTTCGCCGCCGTGATCATGGTGTACTCGGCCACCGTCGAGAAGACCCTGTACCCGATCCTGCTGTTCGCACAGGTCGTTCCGAAGATCGCCATCGCGCCCCTGTTCGTGGTGTGGCTCGGCTTCGGCATCGCACCCAAGATCCTCATCGCCGTCCTGATCGCCTTCTTCCCCGTCGTCATCTCCATGGTGACCGGGCTCAAGGCCGTCGACCCGGAGATGCTCCAGCTCTCCTCGACCATGGGGGCGAGCCCTTGGCAGACCTTCGTGAAGATCAGGATGCCCGCGTCCCTGCCGCACCTGTTCTCCGGCCTCAAGGTCGCGGTGACCCTCGCCGTGACCGGCGCGGTCGTCGGTGAGTTCGTCGGCGCCAACGAGGGGCTCGGCTACGTGATCCTCCAGGCCAACGGAAACCTCGACACTCCCATGCTGTTCGCCGGCCTCCTCGTGATGTCCCTGATCGGCGTCGTCCTCTTCGTCCTCGTCGAGATCGCCGAGAAGCTGCTGCTCCCGTGGCACGCGAGCCGCCGGGAGACCGGCGTCACCACCACCTACTGACCGACCCCCGGGCACCGTTCCAAGTCGACGAGAAGGACAGCAATGACTGCGCGCAGACTGCTTCTGACCGGCCTCGTACCGCTGCTCCTGGCCGCCACCGCCTGCGGCGGGGACGACTCCGGCACATCCACCAGCTCCTCGGGGAAGAAGCTGGAGAAGGTGACGCTGACCCTCAACTGGTACCCGTACGGAGAACACGCGCCGTTCTACTACGGCAAGCAGCAGAAGATCTTCGAGAAGCACGGCATCGACCTCGACATACGGGCCGGCCAGGGTTCCCAGAAGACCGTGCAGGCGACCGGCGCGGGCCAGACCGACTTCGGCTGGGCCGACACACCCGCCGTGCTGTCCGGTGTCGACGCCGGCGTCAAGGTCAAGAGCCTCGGCGTCTTCCTGCAGACCACTCCGTCCTCGGTGCAGTTCTTCGAGTCGCAGAACATCAAGAGCCCAGCCGACCTCAAGGGCAGGACCATCGCGGGCACCGCCGGTGACGCCCTCTCCAAGACGTTCCCGATCTTCCTGAAGAAGAACGGCCTCAGCGAGTCCGACGTCAAGGTCCAGAACACCGACCCGGCCGGCAAGATCGCCGCGGTGATCTCCGGCAAGACCGACGGCCTGCTCGGATACGCCAGCGACCAGGGCCCCACCATGCAGAACAAGGCCAAGAAGCCCGTCTCCTACCTCCGGTTCTCCGAGAACGGCCTGAACTTCTACTCCAACGGCCTCATCGCCGGCCAGAAGGTCCTCACCGGAAAGAAGGACCTCGCGCAGCGCATGGCGAAGGCCGTCAGTGAATCCTTCGCGGCGGCCGAGAAGGCCCCCGAGCCGGCCGTCGCCTCGATGGACGGCGCCAGCGAGCAGCTGCCGCCGAAGGAGGTGCTGGCCGAGCAGTTCGCCACCACGCTCACCCTGCTGCACACCGATGCCACCAAGGGCCGGGCCCCCGGTGTGAACGTCGAGGCCGACTGGCAGCAGACCATCGACGTCTTCGCCGAGGCCGGACTGGTCAGCAGCCCCAAGGCCGTCGAGGAGTACTGGGACAGCGCGACCGCGATGAAGGGATGACGATGCCCAGGAACACCACCGTGCGGGAGCCGGACGTGACGAACGACAGACAGGGCGGCCCGTCCGCCACCACACCGGCGGTCGGCATCAAGGACGTCGCGGTCCGCTTCCGTACCAAGAACCGCGACGTGACCGCGCTGACCGACGTCGATCTCGAGGTCCGGGCAGGGGAGTTCGTCGCCATCGTCGGGCCCTCGGGCTGCGGCAAGTCGACCCTGCTCAAACTGGTCGCCGGGCTGCTGAGGCCCTCCACGGGCGATGTGCTCCTCGGCGGCGAGCGGGTGCAGGGGCCGCGCCACGACATCGGATACGTGTTCCAGCGCGCCGCCCTGCTCGAGTGGCGCTCGGCGCGCCGCAACATCCTCCTCCAGGCGGAGATGCGGAAGATGCCGGCGGAGTTCGGGCGCAGGCGCGCCGACGAACTGATCGCGATGACGGGGCTGAGCGGCTTCGAGGACGCCCTGCCGCACGAGCTCTCGGGCGGCATGCAGCAGCGCGTCGCGCTGTGCCGCGCCCTGCTGCACGAACCGCCCGTGCTGCTCATGGACGAGCCGTTCGGCGCGCTCGACGCGCTGACCCGTGAGCAGATGAACACCGAACTCAACCGGATCTGGCGGGAGACCGGCACCACGGTGCTGCTGGTGACCCACTCGATCTCCGAGGCCTGCTACCTCGCCGACCGGGTGGTCGTGATGAGCGCAAGGCCCGGCACCATCACCGAGATCATCGACGTGGGACTGCCCGCGGAACGGGACTACACCGAGACGATGGGACGGCCCGAGTTCCGGGAGGCCACCACCCACATCCGCGGCCTGCTCGGCGCGGCCTCCGCGCAGGACTGAGCACGAAAAAGGAGCCCCGCACCACCCACGGGGGGTGGTGCGGGGCTCCTTCTTCGTGTGCGCTCAGTACCTGAGGTTCGCCAGGTGGGTGTAGCTGTTCTGCGCGGTGGCGAACGGGTCGGCCGGCGCGTCGTGCTCGACCAGCCACTGCTTCACACCACCGCTGCGCGCGGTGTCGAACATCGCGGCGAAGTCCAGGACTCCGGAGCCGACGTCGGCGAACCCGCCGCTCGGCGCCATGTCCTTGACGTGCAGCGCCGGGAAGCGCCGGCGGTGCTCCACGAACAGGTCCTGCGGATCGCTGCCGCCGCCCTTGGCCGCCCAGTAGACGTCCAGCTCGAAGCCCACGAGCTCGGGGTCGGTCTCCCGCAGCAGGATGTCGTACAGGTTCTCGCCGTCCACCACCTGGTGGTCGGCGCCGTGGTTGTGGAACAGCACCGGGCCGAGACCCGCGTTGCGGGCGGCGAGGCCCGCCTTGTTGAACTCCCGGGCCGCCTCACGGAATCCGGCCGGGGTGTGCATCGCTCCTGGCAGGCTCGGCACGACGATCCATCGTGCGCCGAGGGTGTGGGTGTCCTCGATGGCCCGCGGCAGTCCGCTGCCGCGCACGATGTCGTAACCCACGTGCTCGAGGACCGCCCGCAGACCCGTCTCGTCGAGCATGGAGCGGATCGCGGCCGCGCTGTTTCCGTGCCGGCCGCTCACACCGACCGTCGCGTATCCGATCTGCGCCAGCCGGGCGAGGGTCCCTTTGAAGTCCGCCGCGAGAGGAGTGCGCATGGTGTAGAGGTGCATGCCGATCCCGGAAGGCGGGATGCGGCGGAAGCGCTGCGCCGTCTCGGGGGCCGTCCCTTCCGCCGCGGCCGCGTACGGGAGCGGGCCCGCCGCGGTGGCCGCCGCGGCGGCGGCGGCGACGCCGAGTGCCCTGCCGAGGAATGCGCGTCTGGTGCCGTTCATTCGGATGTCCCTTCTCAACTGACGTCGATGCGGACGAAGCCGCCGGTCGTGTCGCCCTTGTCGTCGGTGACGGTGAGATGCGCGGTGTAGGCGCCGGGGCGGGCGTAGGAGTGCGTCGCCGTCGGGGTCTCCTCACCCGCGGGCCGGGTGTTGTCGCCGAAGTCCCAGTGGTAGGAGGCGGCGGTGCGGCCCTCCGGCAGCTTCACCTTGCCGGTCAGCCGCACGGTGAGCGGCGCGCTGCCGGTGGCAGGAGCGGCAGCGACCGTGACGTCCGCTCCCTGACGCTTCTCCACACCGTGACCGTTGAAGTGCAGCCAGTCGACGGCGAACAGGTCCGGCTTGTCGGCACTCCAGTCCGGGTTGGTGAAGACGGCGTACAGCTTCATCGTTCCGCCGGGATCCGTCAGCGGCGTCGTGGGGGAGACGATGTTGCCCCAGCCGCCCGTGGCCGGGACGGTCACCTTGCCGAGCAGTTCACCGGTCGGTGACCCGGCGCGGAACTCGATACTTCCGCCGATGCCGCCGGAGGCAGCGCCCACGGTCACGGAGTCGATGCCCTTCAGGCTGACGGGGTCGAAGCTGATCCAGTCGCCGTGCTCGATCTCGGTGAGCCGCTTCCCGCCGGAGGCGTCGGCGCGGCTGCCCACGACGGCTCCGTGCTGCGCCCCGCCGGTCGACGTCATGTGCTCGGCCTCGCGGAACGCGGTGCGCAGGGTCAGCGAGGCGGAGCCGGTGAGGGCGGGCACGCCCGGTGCTCCCTTGTCCTCGTACTGGGCGGTGATGCCGTAATAGAGGTTCTGGCCGGGTCCGTGGCTGTCACCGGCGTCGGTCGTGATCTCGCCGGCGCATCCCGTGTAGTTGTCCAGCGGGTGGAGATGGGAGTCGTGGCCGAGCTGCGACTGGACCACCACACGTGAGCAGTCGATCCCTTGTCCGTCCTCCTTGTCCTTGACCTTCACGGTGAAGGGGATGGTGTCGCCGAAGCCGAACATCCCGCCGTCCGGCGGCTGCTGGATGGTGACCTGCGGCCGGGTGTTGCCCACGGTGATGTCCTGGACGGCCAGCCCGGTGAGGCCTCCGGGGCCGGTGACGGTGAGCCGTGCGGTGAAGCGGCCCTTGTCCTGGTACACGTGGCTCGGGTTCGCCTCCGTCGAGTCGGTCGTGCCGTTCCCGTCGAAGTCCCAGGCGTAGCTGACCGGTTCGTCGTCGGGCAGCCCCGAGCCCTCGCTGGAGAACGCGACGGTCAGCGGCACGGAACCGCTGTCCGGCGTGGCCGTGGCCTTGGCGTCGGGCAGCCGGTTGTCGCCGACGTGGTCGATGCGGTAGATCCCGGAGCCCTCGTTGCTGCCGCCGCGCCCTGTGCCGCTGCCGAGCCCGAAGTCGATGACGTACAGCGCGCCGTCCGGGCCGAAGTCGGCGTCGAAGGGCTGGTTCCACGTCATGTCGCCGAAGACGGGGTTGATCGAGTGCAGGTCACCCGCCTTGACCGGGGCGAAGCGCGGGTCGGTGAACGTCTGGTCGTGCTGCTGGATGGAGAAGGTCTTGAACCACTTACGGGTCAGTTCGTAGTTGAACCACTTGCCGTCGAAGGCCGCGGGGAACTTGCCCTGGTAGGTGTTGGCCTCGTCGTGGTCGTAGACCGGTCCGCTCATCGGGCCACCGCCGCCGCTGCCGAGTTCGGGGAACTGGGCGGAGGCCGAGTACGCGTACCAGACGGTGGCCGGCTCTGCCGGCGGCAGGTCGGTGAGGCCGGTGTTGTTCGGCGAGTCGTTGACCAGGTTCGCGCAGTCGAACTTCGGGCCGGAGGTCCGGGTCGCGAAGTCGTAGTCGTTGAACGGGGTGTTGTTGCCCACGCAGTACGGCCAGCCGAAGTTGCCCGCCTCGGTGATGCGCATGTATTCGACGGTGCCCTCGGGGCCTCGGTCCGGGTCGGCGGCGCGGGCGTCCGGGCCGTAGTCGGCGACCATCAGCGCGCCACTGTCCGGGTCGGTGGTGATCCGGAACGGGTTGCGCATGCCCATCGCGTAGATCTCGGCCCGCGTCTTCTCCGTGCCGGGGGCGAACAGGTTGCCCTCGGGCACCGCGTACGTGCCGTCGTCCTTGGGCGTGATGCGCAGGATCTTGCCGCGCAGGTCGTTGGTGTTGCCGGAGGTGCCCTGGGCGTCCCAGGCGCGGCGACCCTCACGCTCGTCGATCGGTGTGAAGCCGTCGGACGCGAACGGGTCGGTGTTGTCGCCGGTGGCGATGTAGAGGTCGCCGTGCTTGTCGAACGCGATCGACCCCGCCATGTGCGAGTTGGCCCGTCCTTCGCCCCGCAGGGTCGGGACGGTCAGCAGCCGCTTCTCGGATGCCGGGTCGATGGTGCTGCCGGTGACGGTGAAGCGGGAGAGGTTCAGCCGTTTCTCGGTCTTGTCGGAGTTCAGCAGGTAGAGCCAGTTGTTCTCTGCGAAGTCCGGGTCCAGGGCGAGCCCCAGCAGTCCGTCGGACTGGCTGGTCATCTCGGGGGTGTACTCGAAGTCGAGCGCGGTGGTGACCTTCAGCGTCGACTGGTCGATCACCTTCACCTTGCCGGTGCGCTCGATGAAGAAGACCCGGCGGTCGGGCGCCACCGCCAGCTCGAACGGGTCGGCGAGGTCGCTGGTGGCGAGCGGCGTCCGCTGGAAGGCGCCCGTCTTCGTCGCGGTGCAGTCCCCGGGCCTGTTGCCCGCGGCCCACTGGATGCCGCCGAGCAGGTGCTTCAGGAAGTCCGGCTCCTGGAAGGCGGACTTGGCGTGGCCGCCCGCGGTGAACCAGGAGCGTCCGCCGTCGTAGTTCTGGCACCACGACCACGGGTGGTCGACGCCCTCGTCGAGGCCGGTGATCGAGTCACGCACCTTGATCTGGGCGAGCGTGTGGACCTTTCCGGTCGGGTTGGTGCGCCAGTTGTACCACTCCTCCGTGCGCTCCCAGAGCTCGGGAAGGCCCTCGGTGGAGGGGTGCGACCGGTCCAGCACCTTGATCCGGCCGGTCTGTACGGCGGGGTGCTTGTCGAAGATGGCACCCACCAGGCCCTCGTACCAGCCCCAGTCGCGTTCGCTCGCGGAGGCGGCGTGCAGACCGACCCATCCGCCGCCGCCCCGGACGAACTTCTGGAGCGCGGCGCGCTGGGCCGCGTCCAGCAGATCGCCGCTCTCCGGTGTCGAGTTGGTGTTGTTGAAGACGATCGCCTGGAAGCGGGCGAGGTTCTCGTCGGTGAAGGCAGCGGCGTCCTCGGTGGCTTCGACCTCGAAGCCGTTCTCACTGCCGAGCTTCTTGATCGCCTCGATGCCCGCGGGGATCGAGTCGTGGCTGAAGTTCGTGACCTTGGAGAAGACGAGCACGCGATAAGGCGCCGCCTCGGCGCGGGGCGACAGGGTCACCCCGAGTCCGAGAAGCAGCGCCAGCAGTGCGGTGATGACGGCGACGGGTGAAAACGCGGTGCGACGGGCTCTCGGCCGTCCGGACTGTCGCGGCCGTTCCGGCCGCCTCGGGTGTCCGGACGGTTCTTGTCGAAGACTTCTCATGGCGCTCCCGGTGCTGGTAGGGCTGCGGGTTAGAAAGCGCTTTCTGAGTACGCCGGACAGCGTAGGTTCAGCCGTCGTGAGGGGTCAATGGGTCGGAAGCGTGCAGTGTGGCGCGGCAGTTGGGCCGCTGTCGGTGGCAGCGCTTACGGTGGGTGCCATGGCCACAGCCGACGACGTACGCAGGATCGCGCTCGCGCTCCCGGGAGCGATCGAGAAGCTCGCCTGGGGCATGCCCACCTTCCGGCTCGAGCCCCGAGGCCGGATCTTCGCGTCGCTGGCCGACGACGACCGGGTCATGGGCGTGAAGTGCCCGAAGGAGGATCGCGCCGAGCTGATCGCCGCAGAGCCCGCCAAGTTCTTCCTGCGCGAGGGCCACGACGACCACTACGCCTGGTTGCGGGTGCGGCTCGAAGCCCTGGAGGACGAGGACGAGCTGTACGCGATCCTGCTCGACTCATGGCGCCAGGCGGCCCCGCGCAAACTGCTCGACGCCCATCCGGAGCTGGCGCCGCCGCGGCCCTGACGGGGGAGCCCGGCGGTCGGGCCGGATGGCCGCGCGTCCGGTGCCCCGGTCGGGTGAGCGGGCGCCCCGGGCAACCGCTTCTCCGCGGCGACGGGGTACGGATGGCCCGCCGTTCCACGACGCCGGGAGGACCCCGCCCATGCCCGCCATCAAGAGCGCCGGGAGCGCGCTGGCCGCGACGGTCTGCGCAGCGCTGCTCCTCATCGGCTGCACCGACGCAGCCCCCGCACCGTCCGCCGGTGCGAAGGGTCGCGCGGCTCAGGCCACACCCCGGCCCCAGGCCGTGCCGGTCCGTCAGATCCCCGGCCTGGGCCCCGACTTCCGCTCACGGATCCCCGGCGGTACCCGCCAGGCGCTGGTCGTGACCGGCCGGACGGCCGACACGAACACTTCGCAGGGCGTGCTCTACGAGCGTGACGCCCGGGGTTCCTGGCGACCCGTCGCCGGACCGTGGCCCGCGCACAACGCCCTGCGCGGCTGGACGAACGACCACCACGCGGGCGATCTGCGCACTCCGATCGGGGTCTTCGGCCTCGGCGACGCCGGCGGGCGTTCCCCCGACCCCGGCACCCGGCTGCCGTACGACCAGGACGAGGAGTTCGCCGCCCCCGGGACCGGTTTCCTCGGTGAGCCCCTCGAAGGCTCCTTCGACTACGTGATCGCCATCGACTACAACCGCGTCCCCGGGACCAGTCCGCTGAACAAGGAGCGGCCGCTCGGTCTGGAGAAGGGCAGCGGCGTCTGGATCCACGTGGACCACGAGGGCCCGACCCAGGCGTGCATCTCCTTCCAGGAGGACCACATGCGCCGACTGCTGCGCGCCCTGGACCCGGCCAAGCAGCCGGTGATCGTCATGGGGCCCGCTCCTCAGCTCCGGCGGTGAGCGCCCCGGGCCCCCTGCCCGGCGAACGCCGAGATGCGGGCCCGCAGGGACACCGGGTCCAGGCCGTGCGCGGCGAGATGCTCGTCGATCGTGCCGTACCGGCGCAGCTCGCGGCGTGCCACACCGAGGCCCAGCACCCGGTGCGGCACGTCCGCCAGGGCGTCGTTCGCGGCGGTGGTCGAGGTGCCCTCGAGATACGGCTCGACGATCACCACGTCGCCCCGGCCGCCCGCTGCCGCCCGGACCGCCTCCTGGTCGAAGGGGCGTACGGTCGTCGCGTAGAGCACGCTCACGTCGAGCCCTTCGGTCGCCGCGAGGACGTTGTCCAGCATCGGACCGACCGCGACCACCGCGGGGCCGCGGCCCTCGCGGAGGGTGAGGAACCGGTCACCGGTGACCGGCCGGGCCTCGGTATTGCTCTGCTGCGACAGGCGCACGTACACCCGGCCGTCGCCGGTGACCGCGTGCCGCAGCAGCGCCTCGGCCTCGTCCGGGTGACCCGGCACATGGACCGTCCACCCGTCGAGGGTGTCCAGCAGGGCGACGTCCCCCGGTGACATATGGGTGAAGCCCCCGGCCGGCCAGTCGTACGAGGCGCCGGCGCTCACCAGCACCCCGCCGGTGTTCTGATGACCGAAGTCGAGCTTCACCTGTTCGAAGGGCCGCTCGACGAGAAAGCTCGCGAAGGTGTGCATGATCGGCCGCATCCCGCTGAGGGCGATGCCGCCACCGGCGCCGATCAGCAGCTGCTCGCGGATGCCCACGTTGATCACCCGGTCCGGGTGGCGGCGCTGTGCCTGCTCGAAGCCGGCGGCGCTGATCTCGGCGAGGACGAGAGCCGTCCGCGGCTCCTCGTCCAGGAGGCGGGAGGTGGTGGCGATGAAACGGTCACGCATCGTGTCCATGGTGGAGAAGTCCCCTCTCGGTGATGACGGTGCGCTCAGGCGTTCTTGGGCTCGACGCGGGCGACGACCGCCCGTGGCCGTCCCGGGTGCGGCGCCGTGAACGCGGCGTACAGTGCCTCGTGGTCCCTGCCGTCGACGGTCTGCGCCGACCAGCCGGCCGCCTCGAAACGGGAGGCGATGCCGCCGGGCCAGCCGTGGGTCGCGGACGCGTTGTCCACGACGAGCGTGTGCAGCTGCTCGAGACCTGCCGGACCGGCGTAGGCGATGGCCTCGTGGTTGCTGCCCTCGTCCAGCTCGGCGTCACCGATGAGGACCCAGACCCGGGGGTCGGCCAGCCCCTGGGCCCGCAGCCCGAGGGTCGTGCCCACGGCCAGCGGCAGACCGTGACCGAGGGATCCGCTGCCGATCTCGACCCCGGGTACGAGGACCCGGTCCGGGTGGTGACCGAGCGGGGAGTCGTACGAGCCGAAGCCCGCCAGCCACTCCTCGGGGAAGAACCCCTTGGCGGCGAGTACGGCGTAGTACGCCATCGGGCCGTGCCCCTTGGACAGCAGGAAGCGGTCACGCTCCGGAGCCTCGGCGGTCGCCGGGGTCACGCGCAGTACACGGTCGTACAGCACCCAGAGCGCGTCGAGCGTGGAGGTGGCGGCAGGGCCGTGCTTCTCGTCGCCGGTCATCAGGGCCATCAGCCGGCCGAGATCACGGAAGCCGGGCGACGAGCCGGGCCGGGAGCCGGTGGTCAGGGATGCGCCGGGCAGCTCGCCGGACACGTCGGATTGCGCATCGGCGGATACGGAGGAGAGAGCCGTGTTCGTCATGGCACCCACCGTGCAATCTCAAGTCCACTTGAGGTCAAGCGCGCCGAACGTGGAATACGGGTTCGTGACCAGCGCCCTGAGTGCGGTATTGTTCTCATGCGCGTTCGGCCAGGGGAAACCCCAGGTCAGGCGGGCATCGGGACGTGGCGCAGCTTGGTAGCGCACTTGACTGGGGGTCAAGGGGTCGCAGGTTCAAATCCTGTCGTCCCGACTCGAAAGAGTCGCAGATCAGGGGCCGGTTCAGAGCAATCTGAGCCGGCCCCTTGATCGTTTTGGGGCCAGACGGCGGTCAGCAGAAGAACCGCACTCTAGGAGAGGCCACTGCCGTCGGCGGGCAGGACCTGTTCGGCCCAGATGACCTTGCCCTCCGGTGTGTACCTGGTGCCCCAGACCTCACTGAGCTGCGCCACCAGGAACAGTCCGCGGCCTCCCTCGTCCATGGTGGCGGCGTACCGCAGGTGCGGGGCGGTACTGCTGGCGTCCCACACCTCGCAGGTCAGGGTGCGATCGCGCACCAGGCGGACGCGAACCGGCGCGGCGCCGTACCGTATGGCGTTGGTGAGGAGCTCACTGAGGATCAGTTCCGTGGTGAAGGCGAGTTCCTCCAGGCCCCACTCCTCGAGTTGCTTGGCCGTGAGGCTGCGCACGGCACCGACCTCGCTCGGGTCGAACGGCACGTCCCACTGTGCGACCCGGCCGGCTCCCAGGGTCCGGGTCCGGGCGATGAGGAGCGCGATGTCGTCGGACGGGCAGCTGGGGAGCAGGGCATCGAGTACGGCGCGGCGGCTGGCGTGCGGGTCCCGGTCGGGGTGGCTCAGCGCGGTGCGCAGCTTTTCCAGGCCCTCTGCGATGTCCCGGCTCCGCTCCTCGACCAGCCCATCGGTGTACAGGACGAGCTGACTGCCTTCCGCCAGGCGCACTTCCATGGTCTCGAACGGCATGCCGCCCAGCCCCAGCGGGGGTCCGGCCGGCAGTTCCGAGATCGTCGTCGAGCCGTCCGGGGCGACCACGAGCGGCGGCATGTGTCCTGCTCGTGCCATGGTGCAGTTCTGGGAGATCGGGTCGTAGACGGCGTACAGGCAGGTCGCGCCCAGGACGCCGCCGTTCGGGGCGGCGCTGTCGCCTTCCTGGTCCATACGCTGGACGAGGGTGTCGAGGCGGGCGAGGAGTTCGTCGGGCGGCAGGTCCAAGGAGGAGAAGTTGTGCACGGCCGTGCGCAGCCGCCCCATGGTGGCCGCGGCGTGCAGGCCGTGCCCGACGACGTCCCCGACGACGAGCGCGACGCGGCTGCCCGGCAGTGGGATCACGTCGAACCAGTCCCCGCCCACTCCGGATTGCGCGGGCTGGTAGAAGTGCGCGACGTCCACGGCACTCTGTTCGGGCAGATCCTGCGGCAGCAGGCTGCGCTGGAGCGTCACGGCGAGATTGTGTTCGCGGGTGTAGCGGCGGGCGTTGTCCATGGTGACAGCCGCGCGGGCGACGAGCTCCTCGGCCAGGGACAGGTCGTCCTCGTCGAACGGTTCCGGCTTCTGTGACCGCCAGAAGTTGACCACTCCGAGCACGACGCCCCTGGCCTTCAGTGGAGCCGCGATGAGCGAGTGGATCCCGTAGCCGACGATCGCCGATGTCCGCGACGGGTCCTGGGCGTGCCAGCCCGGCGCGTCATGGAGATCGGGCACGAGTTCGGCTGCGCCCGTGCCGTATCCGCGGGCCTGCGGCGTGGACGGCAGGAAGTCGATCAGACTGCCGAGCGGGTACAGCGGGTGATCGGAGCGGATGCCGCTGACCGCTGTGCGCCGCATGTCGGCGCCCGGGCCGGGCTCGTCGCCCTTCAGCACCGGGTCAGCCAGGTCGACCGTGACGAAGTCCGCCAACTGGGGAACGGCGACGTCGGCCAGTTCCTCCGCGGTGCGCACCACATCGAGCGTGGTGCCGACCTCACCCCCGGCGTCGTAGAGCAGCTTGAGCCGCCTGCGGGCCGTCTCCGCCCGGCTGCTCAGGAGCTGCATCTCGGTGGAGTCGCGGATGGTGACCGCCGAGCCCTGCGGGCGGCCCTGGGGGCGGGTGGGCCGCTGATTGACCACGAGCAGCCGGTCCCCGGCCTCCAGCACCTCGTCGGTGGCCACCCGGCCGGACAGCAGCAGTTCCGCCATCCGGTGATCCATGCCGACCTTGTCGACGGGGCGGCCTTCGGCGTCGTCCGGCAGGCCGAGCAGCCGTCCGGCCTCGTCGTTCGCCAGGAGCAGCCGTCCTTCGTCGTCGGTGATCAGCACCCCTTCGCGGACGGAGTGGAGCACTGCGTCGTGGTGCTCGTACATGCGGGTCATCTCATGCGTGCCGAGGCCGTGGGTCTGGCGACGCAGCCTCCGGCTGATCAGTGCCGTGCCAACGGTGGCCAGAGCCAGACCGCCGGTGATGGCCAGGAGGATGACAGGAAGTTGGCGGTCGGCGATGCCGGTCACGCTCTCCACCGTCAGACCTGCCGAGACCAGGGCGACGACATCGCCCTCGGGCGAGGTGACCGGCACGATGGCCTGGATCTCCTTGCCGAGCGGCCCCTGCACACTCTCGGTGTGCACCTGGCCGGAGAGCGAGGGCTCGATCGTGCCGACGAACCGCTCGCCGATGCGGTCCGGCTGAGGGTGGCTGTAGCGGATGCCGCGGGTGTCCATCACCACGATGAAGTCCACCCCTGCGGCCCTGCGCGTCTCCTCGGCGAGGGGCTGCAGGACCGCGGACGGGTCCGGCGATCTCAGCGCTTCCTGCAGGCCCAGGGATCTCGCGAAGGTCTGCGCCACGGAAACCGACCGGTTGCGGGCTTCACGGTCGATGTCGTACCGCGACTGCAGCACCAGGGACAGCAGGGCACCGGCCGCGAGCAGCACCACGATCGCCACCTGAAGGACGAAAACCTGTCCGGCGACGCTTCCGAATCTTCTGCCTAGGTTCGACCGCACCCGAACGCCGGGCACGAGAGAGGAGACGGGCTCACAACCCCAGTTGTAACACCTCCCCGCGGCCACGCTCCCAGCCTTCACGCTGTGCATCGGCGCAATCACGAAGGCCCCGTCCCTACGGGTCGCGGAGAGGGCGTTGATCCATGATCTCGGAGACGAGGATGTCCAGGTGGAGCCGCTCGCTCTTCCGGCCGGGCGGGACGACGCCTTCGGTCCGGGGCAGGAAGGCGGTGACGTTCAGCCCGAACGCGGTCCCTGCTCGCGGTAGGTGAGCAGGCGGGAACAGCGAGCACCGAACCGGTGACGGGGGCGTCCAAGCAATCAGAGCGACGGTTCAGATCCTGTCGTCCCGGTGTGCGGAAACGCAGGTCGGAGGCCGTGTCGGAGTGTTCGACACGGCTTCCCGCCCTGTTGGGGGCAGGCGGGACACCCCGCCCCCTCGTGCGGGGCCGGTACTGGGCACGTGCCGCGACGAGCCGCCGCGACGGGCTTCCCACCGACGGCCGCGCGGCTCGTCCGGCCGTCAGGGACGGCTCGTGAGGTAGCCGCCCATCGAGGTGAAGTAGTCGGTCGCGGCCATCTCGTCGCCGTCCTCCGTCCGTACCCGGGTGATCGCCAGACCGTGGTTGCGGCCGGTGCGGGCGTCGGCCCCGGCGACGATCACCACGCCGCCCGACTCCCGGTAGAAGATGCGACCGGGGGTGCCGCCGTAGCGGCCCTGGGACACGACCGCGGCCAGGATCTCCAGGCGCTTGCCCTTGTGGAAGGTGAAGGCGCTCGGGTACGGCGCGGACTGGGCGCGGACCAGCCGCTCGAGATCCTCCGCGGGCCAGTTCCAGTCGATGCGGATGTCCTCGGCGGACCGCTTGTGGAAGAAGCTCGCCTGCGACCGGTCCTGCTTGGTGAAGTCGGTGCGCCCGGAGGCGATGAGGGCGAGCGCCTCGGTGGTGACCGGGGCGATGAGGTCGACGGTCCGGTGGAACAGGTCGGTGGCGGTGTCCGTCGGCCCGACCGGCACGGCGTGCTGGACGACGATGTCGCCGGCGTCGAGCTCGTCGTCCATCATGTGCGCGGTGACGCCCACTTCGGGTTCGCCGTTGATGAGTGCCCAGATCAGCGGGGAGAAGCCGGCGTACTTCGGCAGCAGCGAGTCATGGACGTTGAGGGTGCCGTGACGGGGCAGGCCGAAGATGCGCGGCGGGATCCAGGTCCGCCAGTTGTTCGCGACGATGATGTCCGGGTCGGCCTCTTTGAGCCGCATGAACAGCTCTTCGTCGTCGGGCCTGTTGCGGATCAGCACCGGCACGCCGTGCTCCTGCGCGAGGTCGGCGACCGAGTCGCTCCAGATCTTCTCGTACGCGTGCTCGCTCTTGGGATGCGTCACGACCAGCACCACGTCGTGTTCGGAATCCAGGAGCGCTTGCAGGGTGCGCCGGTGCGAAGCGCCTGGCCGGCTACGTCGTGCCCGAGGACGGCGTCGAGACGGGGGCGGCGCTGGTGCAGGGCCTGCGTGACCACCTGCGGGCCGCCCTGCCCGACCACATGGTCCCGGCGGCGCTGGTGGCGGTGGGCACGCTGCCGCTGACCGTCAACGGAAAACTCGACGTCAAGGCCCTGCCCGCCCCCGACGTCACGGGGCCGGGCGCCGTCCGTCCGCCCCGGTCGCCGCAGGAAAGGACCCTCTGCGCGCTCTTCGCCGAAGTGCTCGGCGTCCCCGAGGGGAGCGTCGGGACGGACAGCAACTTCTTCGACCTGGGCGGTCATTCGCTGCTGGCCACCAGACTGATCAGCCGTGCGCGCACCGCGCTCTCCGCGGAGCTGGCGATCCGGGACCTCTTCGAGGCGCCGACCGTCGCCGAGCTCGTCGAGCGGGCAGCCCGCCCGGCCGCCACCGCACGCCCGGTCCTCACCGCCGGGGAGCGGCCCGCCGAACTGCCGCTGTCCCACGCCCAGCAGCGGCTGTGGGTCGTCCAGCAGATCGAGTGCACCTCCGCCGCCTACAACTTCCCGCTGGTGATGCGGATGCGCGGCACGCTCGACGTGCCCGCGTGGCGGGCCGCGCTGGCCGATGTGGCCGCACGCCACGAAGCGCTGCGGACCGTCTTCTTCGAGCGTGACGGCCAGGTCTTCCAGCGGGTGCTGCCCGTCGAGCGGGCCCACCCGGTGGTGGAGTGCCTCCGCGCCGACGAGGCAGAGGTTCCCGGCATCGTCGACGTCGCCGTCAACCGCCCGTTCGACCTGGCCGCCGAACTGCCGCTGCGGGCGACGGTCGTGGAGGTGGCCCCCGAGGACCACGTCGTCGTCCTGCTGCTGCACCACATCACCACCGACGAGTGGTCCGACCGGCCCTTCCTGCGCGACCTGGCCACCGCCTACGCCGCCCGCACAGGGGGCACCGCGCCGGTGTGGGAGCCGCTGCCCGTGCAGTACGCCGACTACGCGCTGTGGCAGCAGCGCCTCCTCGGCGACCCCGCCGACGCCCAGAGCCTGATCGCACGGCAACTGGAGTTCTGGCGCACGGCGCTGGAGGGCGCCCCTGAGGAGATCGAGCTGCCGACCGACCGTCCCCGGCCCGCCCGCCCCGCCTTCACCGGCGCGGAACTGGACATCGCGTTCGACGCAGAGGTCCACCAGGGGCTGAAGCGGCTGGCCAGGGAAAGCGGCGCCAGCATGTTCATGGTGGTGCACGCGGCCGCCGCCGCCCTGCTCCACCGCATGGGCGCCGGCACGGACATCCCCCTCGGCTCGCCCATCGCGGGACGCAGCGACGAAGCACTCGACGACCTGGTCGGCTTCTTCGTCAACACGCTGGTACTGCGGACGGACGTGAGCGGCGACCCGAGCTTCACGGAGCTGCTGGCCAGGATCCGCGCCACCGACCTGGCAGCGTTCTCCCACGCGGACGTGCCGTTCGAGGCCGTCGTCGAGCGGCTGAACCCGGCCCGGTCGCCCGCCCGCAACCCGCTGTTCCAGGTGATGGTCGGCTACCACAACCGGACCGCCGACGAGCTCCGGCTGCCCGGACTGCGGGTGGCGGACGTGCCGTTCCGGATCAGGTCCGCCAAGTTCGACCTGGTCTTCAGTTTCACCGAGCAGACCGCGGCCGACGGCGAAGACGGCACCCTCGGCTGCCGCCTGGAGTACGCCACCGAGCTGTTCGACCAGGAGAGCGCCGAGCAGCTCGCCGAGTGTCTGCGGCGGCTGGTCACGGCAGTGGCAGGGGCGCCGGAACAGCCCCTCTCCCGCGCGGAGATCCTCGCCCCCGGCGAACGGGAGACGGTCCTGGACCGCTTCAACGCCACCGGCCGGGAGGTCGAAGAGGCCTCGCTGCCCGCCCTGTTCGCCCGGCAGGTCGCCGAACGGCCCGACACGGTGGCCGTCGTGGAACGCTCCGAGTCGCTCAGCTACGCGCAGCTGGACGCCCGCTCCGACCGGATCGCACACCTGCTGGCCGCGCGGGGAGTGGGTGCCGAGAGCGTGGTCGGCGTGGCCGTGCCCCGCTCGGCCGACATGGTCGCCACGGTGCTCGCCGCCCTCAAACTGGGGGCCGCCTTCCTGCCGCTGGACCTGGTCCACCCCGCCGACCGGCTCGCCTACATGATCGAGGACTTCGGGGCCGCCGTCGTCGTCGGCACCGAGCCGGTGGCCGGGAAGATCCCTGAAGTGACGGGTGCCCCCGTGGTACTCCTCGACGCGCCGGACGTCACGGCCGAACTCGGCCGACTCCACGGCTCCGCCGTGAACGGCCTGCCCGTGAGTCTCCACCAGGCCGCCTACGTGATCTACACGTCCGGTTCGACGGGCCGGCCCAAGGGCGTGGTCGTCCCGCACGAGGGCATCTCCAGCCTGGTGGCGACCGCCGTCGACCGGATGGGCCTGGAACGGGACAGCAGTGTCCTCCAGTTCGCCTCGATCGGCTTCGACGTCTTCGTGTTCGAACTGTCGATGGCGCTGTGCCACGGCGGCCGGCTCGTGCTCATGCCGGACGAGGCGCGGGTCGCCGGGCCGGCGCTCACCGACTTCCTGGCGGAGCAGCGGATCACCCATATGATCCTGCCGCCGTCCCTGGTGTCGGCGCTGCCCGCCGACTGTGAACTGCCCGAAGGGTCCACGGTCCTCGTCGGGACGGAGACCGTGCCGCCGGACCTCTTCGAGCGCTTCGGCGCCACCGCCGACCTGATCGCGGCCTACGGACTGACGGAGGCCACGGTGAACTCCACGCTGTGGCCGGCCCGGCAGTCCGGGGGACGGCCCACCGGCCGGGTACCGATCGGCAGGCCCGACCCGAACACGGTCTGCTACGTCCTGGACGCCCGTCTGTGCCCGGTCCCGCCGGGTGTGGCCGGCGAACTGTACGTGGCCGGGAGGGGCCCTTGCCCGCGGCTACCTCGGCAGGTCCGCGCTGACCGCGGAGCGGTTCGTCGCCGACCCGTTCGGCCCGCCCGGCAGCCGGATGTACCGGACCGGGGACCGCGCCCGCTGGCGCAGGGACGGCAACCTCGACTTCCTCGGCCGGGTCGACACACAGGTGAAGATCCGCGGCTTCCGCATCGAACTGGGCGAGATCGAGGCCGCGCTCGTGGGCCGTCCCGAGGTCGCTCAGGCCGCCGTGGTGGCCGACCGCAAGGGCGACATCGTGCGCCTGGTCGGCTACGTCGTCCCGGAGAACGGTCCCGACACCGGACCGGGCCCCGCGAGCGGCCCGGACACCGTCCCCGGCCCCGAGAGCCGCCTCGACACCGGCACAGGAGTCCTCGACCCGCAGGCGCTGCGCGCGCACGTCGCCGCGCTGCTGCCCGAGTACATGGTGCCCGCCCTCGTCGTACCGCTGGACGGCCCGCTGCCGCTGACCCCCAACGGCAAGCTGGACCGCAAAGCACTGCCCGTACCCGACTGGTCGGGGATGACCGGTGACGCCCGACCGGTCACCCCGACGCAGGTCCGGCTGGCGGAACTGTTCGGCGAGATCCTGAAGCTGGAGGACGTGGGCGTCCACGACAGCTTCTTCGCACTGGGCGGCCATTCGATGGCCTCCATGCGCCTCGTCGGCCGGATCCGCACCGAGTTCGGCGTCGAGCTGAGCATCCGCGACGTGTTCGACGCACTGACCGTCGCCGGCATCGCGGACAAGATCGAGGGCGCGGCGGCCGCCCGCCCGGCGCTGCGACCGGTCGGGCACCGCGCGGACGGCGCCCCCGCGCCCGTCGCTCCCGTACAGCGCCCGCAGTGGTCGTCGTACCGACGGCACGCGGCCTTCGACCACGCACTCGTGCTGCGCTCGCCCGGCGGGCTGGACACCGAGGCGCTGTCCGCGGCGCTGGCGGACGTGGTGGCACGGCACGAACCGCTGCGCACCTGCTTCATCGAACGGGACGGAGCCGTTCTCCAGCAGGCCGGCCCGCCGCCGCAGCTGGAGACCGAGCAGTGCGCCGATGTAGATACCCGGCTCGCCGAGCTCGCCGCGGGGGCACCGGACCTGACGCGGGAGCCCCCGTTGCGGGCCAGGCTGCTCACCGGCGCGGACGGGACGAAGGCGCTGCTGCTGACCATGCACTACCTGGCCGCCGACGAATGGTCGGTCGTGCCGCTGTTCCGCGACCTCACCACCGCGTACGCGGCGCGGACCTCGGGCGCGGAGCCCGGGTGGCAGCCCCTCCCGGTGACGTACGGCGACTACACCCACTGGGCGCACGAGACGCTCGGCGAACTCACCGACCCGGACAGCCTGGCCGGACGGCAACTCGCCTACTGGCGGCAGACGCTGAAGGACGTCCCCCGTTCCCTGGAGCTGCCGGCCGACCGGCCGCGCACCGACGCGGCGGACCGGTCCGGGCCTGCCTGTGACCACGTCGGGTTCGTCCTCGACGAACAGCTCCACGCCGGCGTGGACCGGCTCGCCCGGGCCACCGGCAGCAGCATGTTCATGGTGCTGCACTCGGCACTGTCGGCCCTGCTCACCGCCCACGGCGCCGGCACCGACCTACCGATCGGCACCATGGTCGCCGGCCGCGGCGACGACCGGCTGGCCGATCTGGTCGGCTGCTTCTTCAACACCGTGGTGCTGCGCACCGACACCGCGGGGGACCCGACCTTCACCGAGCTGCTCACCCGGGTGAGGGAGACGACGCTCGGCGCGCTGGACCGGGGGGACGTGCCCTTCGACGAGGTGGCGCGTGCGACCGGCCTGCCGCCCGTGGGACCGCAGGTCATGGTGATCCACCACGAACAGGCGGACCTGGCGGAGCTGGAGGGCGGCATGGGCTCCTTCCACGCCGTGCCGACCGGCTCGGCCAGGGCCGAGCTGACTCTCAGCTTCTACGAGCCGCGCGGCGACGGACCGGTGCACTGCGAGCTGATCCACGCCACCGGACTGCTCGGGCGGGCCAAGGCGCGGCAGCTCGCGGACGAACTCCGCACGCTGCTGCGGAAGGTGGCGGCCGACCCGGAACAGCCGCTCTCGGAACTGTTCACCGTGAACCCCATGAGGAGTGACGAGCTATGACGACCAACCCGTTCGAGGACCCGCAGGGGCGCTTCCTGGTCCTGGTCAACGAGGAGAACCAGCATTCGCTGTGGCCCTCGTTCGCCGAGGTGCCCCCGGGGTGGCGCACCGTCTTCGGCGAGGACACCCGGGATGCCTGCCTCGCCTACGTGGAGGCCAACTGGACCGATCTGCGGCCCGCGAGCCTGATCGCGCGGCAGGGCTGAACCCGTGGTCGGGGACGGGCCGGCGACGGAAAGGATCTGCCGTTCGGCCCCCGCAGGTTCGGCTCGACCCGACAGACACCGCGAAAGAGCGTGTCGAGGACATTCGAGGCGAGGGCCTGGGCACCCGGAAGGCAGCCGTCCCCGGCCATGCCGACACACGTTTTCAACAGGGCCGCCTGCTCAAGGCCAGGATCCGTAACGGCCTCCAGCGCGGCGCCGCACTGCTCGATGACCACGGCCTGGTCCGACTCGAGGACCTCGAACCGCGCCTTCGCGTCCGTGGCTTCGAGCAGCTCTCGGATGCCGACTCCCCGTCCTTGGAGCGGATGGGTCGTGCGACTGGTCCGCCGGCGACGGCGACCGCGTAGAACGTCTGGTCGCACCGCACGAAACGGTAGCCCTCTCGCCGATGGTGCGCAGGATGTCGGCCCGGGAGACCTTGCGGGGGCTTTCCTCGTCCGGGTGCCTGTCAGGCAGCCGGGCGGTCAGCGCGGCGGCCGCCGCAGCCGTCTCCGAGTGGGGACCGGAGGCGCGCCGGCGGGTGCGGTCGGTGCCGGGCGAGGGACAGCCGGGGTGGCTGTGGGGGTCCCGGTCATGCCGGTGCCCCGATCCGGCGTGGGTGCCGGCTGCCGGCCTCGAGTGCTCGCTCGATGGTGGACCGGGCCTTGCGTTCGTTGGGGTCGATCCCGGCGAGTGGGTTCACCTTCACCGGGCGAACGGCGAGACCGTCGAGGGGCGTACGGCGAGACCGTCGAGCAGATCGAGGCCGGCAGGCGTATGCGTATCCCCCGATGCCGCACTGAGGCTGTCGTCTCTCGGTGGTGCGCGTGGCGATCTGACGCGTGTCTGCCCGGCCGCGTCAGGGGTACCGAGAAGGCATGCAAGCACTGTCACAGGATGTGATCGAGTTGGTCCGTGAGGATATTGACCAGGTGAAGGCGGAGTTGGTGGCTGCCGTGTCCGAGGGGCGCCGGGGTTCGGCGGCTCTGGGGGCGGGCGGGGTGCTCGGTGTGCTGGCCCTGCTGGCGGCTCAGGAGTCGGCGGTGCGGGCGCTGGAGCGGGTGTGGCCGGCGCCGCGGGTGACGGGGGCGTTGGCGGCTGCGTACGGCATCGGGGCTGTGGCGTTCGCCGGGTATGGGTACGAGAGATTGCGCCGGGCCCGAGCCGCGTCACGGGAGGCGCTGGCAGGTTCGCTGGACGCGGTGAAGGAGGTGGCCGACGAGTTGGCGCACTGACTGATGGGTCGTCACGGGCGGACACGCCGCCGTCCCCGCCGCCTCCGGGACGGGGGCGGGGACGGGCCCGTATCCGCTCACGGGCTCCCTTCCGCTCAGCCGGAGGAGGGCTCCGAAATCGTGGCTCGTCCAGCGGAGTCGACGCGTGGAGAGAGCGCAGGCTCCAGCCCTCCACGGCCGAGCCCTGTCAGGCGCAGGTGATGCCGGGTGCGTGCCGCGGCGTCCGGGAGTTCCCCCACGGATTTTCCGGCTTTCACACGGATGTCCCGGGGCTCAGGGGGCACGCGTAGTTCCGAGCTCGCACACGGGCAGGCGCGCCGCCGGGGGCGGTACGGCGTCGACCGCCGTTCAGCGGTCATACGGCCAGGCATCGGACGCCGGCGCTCCCTACCCGGCACGTACGTGGGCGGGCGGACAGCGGAAGGCGACAACGGAACGCAGGGAGCGCAGATGAAGGTCCGCACGTGGCCGGCCCCACCGGATCTCCGGCTCACGGCCCACGTGGTCGCCGGCCGCTATCGGCTCGACGACCTGTTGGGGCGTGGTGGTGCGGCTGACGTGTACGAGGGGCGGGACCTGCGGCTGCACCGGCCGGTGGCGGTGAAGGTCTTCCGGCCGGGCGGCGAGTCCCAGACGGAAGAGCGCTTCGACGGCGAGGGCCGCTTGCTGGCCCAAATGCAACACCCGGGCCTGGTGACCGTGTACGACTCCGGTCACGAGGACGG
This sequence comes from Streptomyces sp. NPDC086835, assembly GCF_044745705.1. Taxonomy (NCBI): domain Bacteria; kingdom Bacillati; phylum Actinomycetota; class Actinomycetes; order Kitasatosporales; family Streptomycetaceae; genus Streptomyces; species Streptomyces sp. NPDC086835. The sequence continues at coordinate 127,028 of NZ_JBIVAU010000006.1, read as the reverse complement.
ACGGCCTTACCTGGTGATGCAGCTCATCAAGGGGACGACGCTGCGCAGGCGCATCGCCGCGGGCCCCCTGACTCCCGCCGAGGCCTCCCGTATCGGGGCCGCGCTGGCCTCGGCGCTGGCTCATGTGCACGCGGCCGGTGTCGTCCACCGCGACGTCAAGCCGTCGAACATCCTTCTCGACGGCACGGGCACCCCGTACCTGACCGACTTCGGCATTTCCCGGTTGCTCGACGCCACCGCCCACACCGCCACCGGAACTCTCGTCGGAACCGCGGCGTATATGGCGCCGGAGCAGGTGCTGGGGAAAGGAGCGGCGCCGGCCGCGGACGTCTACAGCCTCGGACTCGTGCTCCTCGAGGCCCTGAAGGGTGAGCTGGAGTACGCGGGTGCCCCGTTGGAGGCAGCGATCGCGAGGCTGCACCGGCCCCCGGCCATTCCTCCGGACCTGTCGGCGGATCTCGTCGAGCTGTTGAAGGCCATGACGGATCCGGAGGAGACCGGTCGGCCCGACGCACACGCCTGCCATCGGGCACTGGCCGCCATGCAGGGCGGGGACTCGGCGTCGTCCTGCCGCGGGATCGGCCCATCGGTAGACGTCCGGAACGCGGGTGAGGACCGGAACGCCGCAGGCGACACACTGCGGTCGGAGTTCGCGGGTGCGCGAACAGGGAGCGCGGGGCCGGTGCTTGCGGCGACACCGAGCGAGGGGCCCCCGCCCCCGGACCCCCTTTTCACGGTTCCCGCTTCCCGCCGCTCCGGCCGCGCCCTCCTTGCTACGGGGGCGGCACTGGCCGTGCTCGGAGTCACGCTGACCGGCTCGATCGGTGGTCTGCCCTCCGAGGATGAGGATGCGGCCTCCCGGCCGCGCCAGGCCACGACGGAATCCACGTCGGGCCGGGCGGACGGGACGACCGAACCCTCGTCGGACCGGGCAGGACATCCGGGCCCGTCCTCCTCACCGGCGGCAACGCCCGCCGTCCCCCGTTCGCGGACGATGCCTTCCCTCACGGCCAAGGAGTCCGGCACGAATCCGAGTTCGGCGGCCGACGAGCGTGAGGGCCCCACTGCCGCCGGCCTGCAGGAGCCCGACAGCCCGCGGGGCGAGGCCGTCCGGGGCCCCGTCCGCGTCGATCCCGAGCCACGACCGGGGAAGGCCGAGCCGCCGAGGAAGAACCACAGCGACGGACCGGCCGACAGGGGCGGGGAAGGCCGACCGGCCCGGGACGAGTACGGCGGGTCGGCGGTATGAACCGACCGTACCGGGCAACAAGGAAGGACAGACCAGGCCACGTGTCCCGGTCGTCCCCGCAGGAAGGAAGTAGGCATGCTCCCCGACATCTGGTCCTTCTCCGAGACCGCGATCCACGCGGCCGACATGGATCTGACCGGATACAAGGTCGAAGCGACGGGCGGCGGTATCGGAAGGGTTGACCAGCACTCCGCCGAGGCCGGCTGCTGTCACCTGGTCGTGGACACCGGGTACCGGACGAACCTCACCATGCGGCAGCTCGCGTCGCCGTTCGGAGTGTCTCAGGCCCGGCAGACTTCCCGCCGGAGCAAGGGAGTTCGAGCCCGGCGCACCGAACCTCCTGCGACCGCGACCGGTCGCGCCCCGGGGATCAGGCCTTGACGGCCGTCTGTGGCGCCTCGTCGTCACCCGGCTGCCGGCGGCTGTCGGACCACGCCGACCACAGGTCGCCGTAGCGCCCGCCCGCCGCCACCAACTCCTCGTGCGTGCCCGTCTCGACGACCCGGCCACCGTCGAGGACGACGACACGGTCGGCGGTCGCCGCCTGGGGGAGCCGGTGGGCCACCAAGAGTGCCGTACGGCCTTCCAACGCCTTGAGCGCGGCCGCCTCCAGGGTGCGGGCTCCGGCACTTCCCGCGTCCGCCGTGGCCTCGTCGAGGATCGCGATCGGCGGATCGGCCAGGACCAGGCGTGCCAGCGCCAGATGCTGGGCCTGGGTCACCGTGAGGCGGTGGCCGCCCTCGCCGACGACGGTGCCGAGCCCGTCCGGCAGCGCCTCCACCCACGCCAGGGCGTCGACCCGGGCGAGCGCGCCGCGCAGCTCGTCGTCGGTGGCCTCGGGCCGGGCCAGCCGCAGATCCTCCGCCAGCGGTCCGGCGAACACATGGACCTCCTGGCTGATCAGCGTCACCGCACGCCGGATGCCGGCCGGGCCGAGCTCTTGCGCGTCGACACCGCCGAGGCTGAACGAACCGCCGGACGGCGGATGGACACCGGCGATCAGCTTCGCCAGGGTGGTCTTCCCGGCCCCGCTGGCACCGACCAGCGCCACCCGCTCGCCGTCACGCACCTCGAGGTCGACCTCACGCAGCACCGGGTGCCCGGGCACGTACTCGTGGCTGAGCCCGTACGCCTTGACGGAACCGTCGACCGGTACGGGGGCACCGGCCGGATCGTGCTCGGCCGGCAGGCTCGACACGCCGACCAGGCGGGCGAGGCTCGCACCGGCCGACTGCGCCTCGTCGATGAGGAAGAGCGCGGCGTTGACGGGGTTGAACAGGCTGTGGAAGTAGAGCGCCGCGGCGGTCGCCGTGCCGATGCTGACGGAACCGTTGCCGACCAGCAGGAAGCCGGTGACCAGGACCGACGCCAGACCGACGAACTCGGCGAGATTGAGCCGGGAGAAGAACCCGGACACGAGCCGGATGCCGCGCAGCGCGAGGTCGACCGCGTCCCGTGACCGGTGCTCCAGCAGCTGCGCGTGCCTGCCGTTCAGCCGGAACGCCCGCACGGTCCGCACACCGCCGACGCTGTCGAGGAGCTGGTGCTGGAGGGCGCCGGTCGCCACCCGGTGCGCCGCGTACACCAGGGAGGAGCGGGGGATGTACCACCGCACGGTCAGGACGTGGACCCCTCGGTATGGGAGGCCGGTTCGGGGCCACGCCTGTGGTGCGCGCGTGCGAGCGAGTACGCCGCACGGGCCGCCGCGGACGAGTGGCTGCTCGACGCCGCGGAGAGGGCCCGGGTCGGGGCGTTCGTACGGGACCGTGACCGCGACCGGTACCGCGTCGCGCACGTGGTGCTGCGGCGCCTGCTCGGCGCGTACCTGGACGAGGACCCGGCCGCCGTCGGCCTCGTCCGTGAGCCGTGCCCCGGCTGCGGCGAGCCGCACGGCCGCCCGGCCGTCGCGGACGCGCCCTTCCACTTCTCCCTCGCGCACTCCGGCGACCTCGCCCTCCTCGCGTTCGCCGACACCCCCGTCGGTATCGACGTGGAGGCCGACCCGTCCCCGGAGGCGGCGGCCGAGATCGGCGCCATGCTGCACCCGCGGGAGCGCGCCGAGCTGGCCGCCGTAGCGCACCGGGCCCGTCCCGCCTCGGTCGGCCGCTGCTGGACCCGGAAGGAGGCGTACCTCAAAGGTGTCGGCATCGGCCTCGCCGAGGACCCCGCGGTCACCTATGTGGGAGCCGGCCCGGCTCCCGCGGCCCTGACCGGCTGGTCACTCACCGACGTCCCGGTCCTCCCGGGCCACGCGGCCGCCTGCGCCGTACGCCGTCCCGGGCCGGACCTGCCGGCGCCGGCCGCGTACCCGTCGTCGCTCACCGCAGCCGACCGTCACGAGTCCGGCGCTTGACGACGGTCCGGCAGGCGACTGCACTGGAGTCATCGCCTGCATCTACTCCGTCCTAGGGAGAGCAGCGATGACAACCATGGAAACGTTCAACCTTCTGCAGCCCTACAAGATCGCCGAGGAGACGTTCGTCATCCCGTGGGCCCTCGAGGCCCCGCCCGTCGGCCACTTCCCGATGAACTCGATGGTGATCCGGGGAGCCGAACCGGTCCTCGTGGACACCGGTGCGCCCGCGGTGCGCTCCCAGTGGCTGGAGGCAGCCTGGTCCGTCGTGGATCCCCTGGACGTACGGTGGATCTTCCTCACCCACGACGACCGCGACCACGCCGGCAACCTCCTGGCGGTCCTCGCCCAATGCCCGAACGCGACCCTGCTGACGACTTGGTTCTCCCTCGGCCGCATGGCCGAGGAGTGGGAGACCCCCATCAACCGGTGCCGCTTCATGACGGACGGCGACACGATCGACGCGGGCGACCGCACCCTGGTCGCCAAACGACCGCCCCTGTACGACAACCCCACGACCCGTGCCCTCTTCGATCCGAGCACCAGCGTCCTGTGGGCCGTCGACACCTTCGCCACGAACGTGCCGGCCCCCGTGCCCGAGACGGCGGCGCTGTCCCCGGACGAATTCCGCGACGGCCAGTTCTTCGGCGGAAGGCTGGTGTCCCCCTGGGTCGCCCTGCTGGACGCCCAGAAGTTCGGGACCGTCGTCACCGACTTCCAACACCTGAACGCCGAGGTCATCGCCGGCTGCCACTGCCCGGTCCTCCGCGGCCCCCACATCCCCGAGGCCTACGACCTCCTCCGCCGGCTCCCCGAGATCCCACCGTGGGCCGAGTTCACCCAGGCCGACCTGGACCAGTGGATGGCGGATGCCGAGAGCTCGGTCCCGCCGGAGCAGCCGCGGCCGTCGGCGACGTGAGAGGCGGCGCCGCGCGGCGTCGGGACCTGCTGCACTCCGGCGCTGGGACCACGGCCGGGCGGCTCCTACGACGGATTCCCTGACCCGATGCGCCGGCGACGTGCTCGTCGGCACGCAACGGCACGGGCCGGAAGGTGGGTGCGAGCCCGCGTCACCTCCTGGTGCCCGACACCTCGATCTCCGCCCACACCTGCTTGCCGCCGCTCAGCGGCAACGAGCCCCAGGACGCCGTCGTCGCCTCGACGATGAGCAGACCGCGGCCGCCCGTCGCCTCCCAGTCGAGATCCGCCGGGATCACGGGGGAGCGGGGGGAGGTGTCGTTCACGGCGATCCGCAGCCGGTCCGACGACAGCGTCAGGTCCAGCCCCACTTCGCCCTGTGTGTGGGCGATGGCGTTGGTGACGAGCTCGGACACCACCAGCAGCGCGATGTCCACCTCCTCCGCCACGCCCCACGAACGCAGCGTGCGCGCGGCGAAACGCCGGGCGTGGAGCACGGCGTTCGTCAGACGCCACACCGTCCAGTGGGTCCGCAGCGGACGCACCCGGGACCCGTCGTAGCGCAGCAGCAGCACCGCGACGTCGTCGTCGCGCCCGTCGGCGGTGCCGAGGAGTTCGTCGGCCACCCGCCCGATGTCGGACGGGTCCGCGGCGCCGAGGGCCTCGCCCACGCGGCGCATACCGTCCTCCAGGGGGAGGTGCGCCGACTCCACCAGGCCGTCGGTGAGCAGCGTGAGCAGGGTGCCGGGGGCCAGCCCCGCCTCGGTCATGGTGAACTCGGCGTCCGCGAGCACACCCAGCGGCGGCCCGCCCTCCACCACCAGTTCCTCGGTCCTGCCGTCCGGGTGGCGCAGCAGCGGCGGCAGGTGGCCGGCCCGGACGAAGATGGCGATGCCCTCCTCCATGTCCAGATCGACGTACAGGCAGGTGGCGAAGAGGTCCGTCTCCATCCCGACGAGCAGCCGGTTGGCGCGGGAGACGACCACGTCGGGGGGATGGCCCTCGACCGCGTAGGCGCGGACCGCCGTACGCATCTGACCCATGATGGTGGCGGCTGCGGCGCTGTGGCCCTGCACGTCGCCGATGACAAGGGCCACGTGCCCGTCGGAGAGCGGGATCACGTCGTACCAGTCTCCGCCGACCTCCAGTCCCACGGTCGCGGGCAGGTAGCGGGCGACCGCGACGCCGCCGGGCAGCACCGGAAGCTTGCGGGGCAGCAGGCTGCGCTGGAGCATCCTCGCGAGCTCGTGCCCCGCGTCCAGGGCGTGGGCGCGCCTGAGGGCGTTGCCGACCAGTCCGGCGACCGCCGTCAGCAGCGACCGCTCCTCCGGGGCGAACTCGTGCTCGGCGTCCCAGCCCACCAGGCACACGCCGATGAGGCGTCCGTCGGCCGGGAGCGGGACGACCGCCAGACCGCCGGGTCCGATGCCGAGGAGACCCGGTTCCAGGTCGGCGCCGGGCGGCCACAGACTCATGTGGCCGTCCCGCAGGGCGTTCTGCAGCGTGGGCAGCGAGTGGCACGAGGCGTCCGGCCACTCGGACCGCCACTCCGTCTGCCACACGCCCGGCCACGCGTCCGGCTCCGGCGGGTCGAGGATGGTGACCAGCAGCCGGTCGGCGTCGAGCTCCGCGACGGCGATCCGGCTCGCGTCCAGGGGCTGGCGCAGAGCGTCGACGACCATACGGCTGACGTCCCGCACGGTGCTCGCCCCCGCCAGCCGGGCGGACAGCCCCTGCACGATGGCGACCTCGTCGTCGGTGGGGCGCAGGTAGACGGCGTCCGCGACCACACCGAGCACCCGTTCGGGCATGCCGTCGGCGCCGAACCGCAGCCGGCAGCGCAGACCCAGCCAGCGCAGCTCACCGCCCGGCCGGCGGATGCGGAACGCCAGCTGCTCCCCGGAGGACGACAGCCTGCCCGGCTCGACCACGGCCATCAGCGCCGGAATGTCGTCGGGGACGGCGCAGGACAGCAGTGTCTCGACCCGCGCGTCGAAGTCCTCCGGGGCGATCCCGAGGAGCTCCAGCACGCGCTCGTCCGCCTCCATGTGCCCGGTGTCCATCGTCAGGGTGAACGCGCCGCTGTGGAGCGGTACCAGCGTGGGCCCCGGATGCGTCCTGGGACCCGACCGCCCGACGACGCGGGCCGGCACGGACTCGAGTCCGGCGGCCACCTGATCGGCGTAGAGCTCCATCAGACTGCGGCGGTCGGCATCGAACCCGTCCGCCGTCTCGCCCGCGACCAGCAGACAGCCCAGCTTGGCGGCCCCGTGGCCCAGCGGCAGGGCGCCCAGCGAGAACTTGGGCGGCAGCGTCCCGGGGCCCACGGGGGTCACTCCACGGGGGTCGCTGGAGGCGTACGCGGCCAGCTCCGCGGGGCTCAGCCACAGGGGCCGGGCGGCGCGGAAGGCGTCCGTGGCGGGGGAGCGGCTGCCGAGGCCGATGACGGCCGGCAGCCCGTACGTCCCGCCGCGGTCCCCCACGACCTCGGCCAGCCGTAGCTCGTCGCCACCCTCGGTGAGGACGTAGACAGCGGCCAGCTCGGCCCCGCAGAACGCAAAACTCGCCCGTGACAACGCGCACCGCCTCCGTACGCGGTCATGTACCGCGCTGTTCCCCATGCTGCCGTTGTTCGCGGGGTCGGAGCTAGTCAGAGGACGAAGATGATGCGCCGGGTGGGCCTCCTCGGCCCGGCGGCGTCCGGGCGTCACGGGGGACAGGGGCGGGGGACGCCGGGGAGGGGGACTGCCGCCGGACAGCCCCTCCTGGCGTGAGCACTCGACGGTCTGCCGTTGCAGGACGCCATCCCCGCGCAGGTGGACCAGGTGTTCCCCGGCGGCCGCGCGGAGCCGCGCTACCCACCGGTCGTCTGCAAGGCGATCTCCGACGCCGTCCAGGGCACCATGCTCGCCGGCCGCAGCGTGGCGAGTGAGACAGAACGAGCCGCCGAGTCCATCGCGGCCTACGCCCGGAGCTCCCAGGGGGCGAGCCTGAAATGAGCAGTGTCTTCCTGAGCTTCTTCCAGGTCAGCGGCTTCGGCGGCTGCAGGTCCGGAATCCCCCTCAATTCAACTCCCGGGCCCGGCGGCATACGCGAGCGGCGGTGCGATCGCCTGGGCGTCCGCTCCCTCCCCGACCCACAGCCCGATGAACAGCGCGGCGGTCGCCTCCAACAGCCCGGCCCGCCCGAGCCCGCCCCCGGCCACCGGTTCACAGCCCGCATCCCGCACCAATGCGCGTACGAGCCCGAGCGCCGTCTCGTCGTCCCCACAAACCGGAACGGCAAGGGGCCGACCGTCGAAGGCGGGCGGATCCATACGCCACACGGCCTCGTGGCAGAGGTTGAACGCCTTGACCACATGGGCGCCCGGTGCAGCCGCGGCCAGCCGCTGTGCGGCAGAGGGACCGCCGTCCGTCAGCAGACGGAAACCGGGCCCCACCGGATTGGAGCAGTCGAGCAGCACCTTCCCGTCCAGGGTCGCGTGCAGTTCCCGCACCACGTCCTCTCCTGCTCCATAGGGCAGCGCGGCCAGCACCAGGTCGCCGAACCCGGCCGCCGCACGCAGACTCCCGTGCCGTGCGCCGCCGCCCACGCGCGCCGCGAGCCGCTGGGCTCCGCGTTCGTCCCTTCCCCCGACGGCCACTTCGTGACCTGCCCGCACCCAGTGCGTGGCGAGCGCGTCCGCCATGTTGCCCGTTCCCAGCACGCCGATCCGCATCGAACGCCCCTCTCTCCGTGCTCGCTTTCCACGTTCGGGACAACGCTAGAGAGCCCGTCAGGCACCATTCGGTACGTGACGACCGACGCCTTCCTCGCCGACTGCCGCGCCCGCCTCGCCTTCGACCTTCTCTCCAACACCTGGAGCGCCGTGGTGCTCTGGGCCCTGCGCGACGGTCCCGGGCGCCCGAGAGAACTGCGCGAGCGAATAGGCGGCATCAGCTCCAAGGTCCTCACCGAGACGTTGCGGCGCCTTCAGTTCAACGGGCTGGTGGAACGCCACGCGTATGCCGAAGCGCCGCCCCGGGTCGAGTACCGACTCACCGCCCTGGGCCGGACGTTGCTGGGCCCGATCGAGGCATTCGGTGCATGGGCCTTCGAACACGGCGACGACGTCATGGCCGCCCAGGACCGCGAGGCCGCGTGCGCTCCCCGTCGTCAACCGTGACCGAAATCCGTTTCGCGTCCCGGGGAGGCGCCCCTACTGTGGCGCGGTGACAACTCGGATGATCATTCTCAACGGTGGTTCCAGCTCGGGGAAGTCCGGGATCGTGCGATGCCTCCAGGCCGTACTGCCGGATCCCTGGCCGGCGTTCGGGGTCGACTCGTTCGTCGACGCGCTGCCCGCGAAGATGCAGTCGTCGGACGCGGGACTCGAGATCGCGGCGGACGGCCGAGTGAGCGTCGGCGCGGAGTTCCGGGCGCTGGAGGCGGCCTGGACCGAGGGCATCGTGGCGATGGCCCGGGCCGGCGCGCGCATCATCGTCGACGACGTCTTCCTCGGCGGAGCGGCGTCACAACAGCGGTGGCAGAAGGCACTTGGCGGGCTGGCCGTGCTGTGGGTCGGCGTCAGATGCGAGAGCGCGGTCGCCGCAGGCCGCGAGATCGCACGGGGAGACCGGGTCCAGGGGATGGCCGCCTCGCAGGCGGACGCGGTTCACCGAGGGGTGACCTACGACGTGGAGGTCGACACCACGCACACCGAGTCCCTGGCGTGTGCGCGAACCATCGCCGCCCACGTCCACTGACCACATCGAACGCCGGGGATCCCCGCGCGACCACGGGCCTGACGGAGCAGCCGGCCGAGGGCACGCCCCTGCGGGACCACGTGCCGAGGGAGCCTTGCCGGCGGGAGGGGCGGTGCGGAGGTTCCACCCCCTCCCACCGCCCACCCAGGCCGGCGGCCACGTCCGCAGGGGCGCAACGCCTTCGGGCCCGGCCCGGACCCGCCCGGACCCCGCAGCGTCACGCCGCCTGGCTCGGCCCCGCCGTGCGGTCGTAGGACGGCAGCTGGACCGTCGTGAGCGAGGGCGCACCAGCGACGCGCTCCTCGGCGTCGCGGCTCCGGGACCGGACGGGGCCGGAACGGAGACCGGCGCGGGCCCGGCCCGGATGCCGCCCCCGGCCGACCATCGGTCGCCCCGGCGGCCCGGTCCTGTGACCCTGGGGGCATGGGACGAGGAAGTGGCAAGACGAATGTCCGCAGGGTCTACGAAGAGCCCGGCCCGGACGACGGCCTCCGGGTCCTGGTCGACCGGCTCTGGCCGCGTGGTCTGAGCAAGGACGCGGCGCATGTCGACGAGTGGCCCAAGGCGCTGACGCCGTCGTCGGAGCTGCGGCGCTGGTACCACGGACCGGACGGGGAGTACGCGGAGTTCCGGCGACGCTACGAGGCCGAGCTCGCGGAACCCGCCGCCGCCGAGGCGCTGCGGAGACTGCGCACCGCCGCCGCCGAAGGGCCGGTGACGCTGCTGACAGCGTCCAAGGAGCCGGACCGCAGCCACGCCGCCGTGCTGAAGAGCCTGCTCTGACGCACACTCAACTCGCTTTACTGGACAGGAATTTGGAGCACGCCCCGTATCGTGGACCCGGCGACGGTCCGGCCGTCGCCCCGGAACGAGAGGCCCACCGAGTGCACCTGCCCACCGACGACCCGGCGGCCCCCTGGATGACTCCTGTGCCCGGCGGTGTCGTGGAACTCCGCGACGACCGGCGCGGCACCCGCTGGCGCACCGAGCTCGCTCCGTTCCGGCTCGGCACGTATCCCGTCACCAGGGACCTTCACCGCGCCGTCACCGGAGCCGATCCCACCCCGCGGCCCGAACCCACTGCCGATGCCATGGCCCTTTCCGCCGCGAGCGGAGCCGCGCCCGTGACGAACATCAGCTGGCTCGACGCGATCGAGCTGTGCAACCGGGTGTCGGACCGGGCGGGGCTCGGCCGGGCCTACTCGCGCGACGCGCGCAGCGGCGAAGTGACATGGGACCGGGCGTCGGACGGCTACCGGCTGCCGACCGAGGCGGAGTGGCAGTACGCCTGCAAGGCAGGCACCAGCGGTTACCGCTACGGCGAGATCGACGACATCGCCTGGTACGCGGACAACTCCGGCGGCCGGGCCCACGACGTCGGCGGCAGGAAGCCCAACCCGTGGGGCCTGCACGACATGCTGGGCAACGTGTGGGAGTGGTGCTGGGACCTCTACGACGAGGAGGTCTACGGCTCCTACCGCATCTTCCGCGGCGGTGGCTGGGCCGAGTCGGAGCGCGGTTGCGGAGCATCCGTGCGACGCCGCAGCCATCCCACGTTCGCGATCGACGACCTCGGCCTCCGGCTCGCCCGCACCGTGCGCAGCGCCTGAGCCGAACCGTCCGCGCTCGCTCTCCCGGCCGGGCCAAGGACGGGCAGGAGCCCCGGATCGCCGGCGTAGGCGTCCGCACCGACGACCTGTCCGCGGGTGCCTGCTGCGGCCCGGCAGGCGCGAAGTGATCCTGCTAGAGGCGTAGCCGAGGGGACTCCGCGGCCGGGTCCACCGGGCCGGTCAGCCGGTCCGCCAGCTCACGGGCCCAGCCGGTCAGCCCCGGCACGTCGATGGCGTGCGGCGCAGGGAAGCCGGCGATCCGGTCGGCGCCGCGCAGCAGCAGACGCGCGCCGCCCGCGGTGTTGCCCCGCGCCGCGTGGGTGAGCCCCACCGCGAGCTGGGCCAGGCCGCGCCACAGCTCGCGTTCGTCCTCGGGGCCGGACTTCCAGGCGTCCTCGAACACCTCGTGCGCATGGAACGGCATCCCGGCGTCGAGCAGCCGCTGCGCCTCGGAGAGCGTCTCGGCGGGAGTGCGCAGTACACCCTCCGGCTGGCGTTCGACGCCGGGCGCGCCATGGGGGAGGGGGCGCCCCAGCCCGTCCCGGGGACGGGCGTTGCGCGCCCGGCCCTCGGCGTCGCGGTCTCTGCGTGCCTTGTCCATGCCGCAATTGTCCCTCGCAGCCCCCCGTCGGCGTCGGGCGGTGTGCCCCTCATGCCACCGCGTCGCAGGCCGGGCGTCCGACGACCCCGCAGAGTGAGGTAATGTTCTCTTGCGCGCTCGGCCAGGGAAACCGGCGGAACCGCGCATCGGGACGTGGCGCAGCTTGGTAGCGCACTTGACTGGGGGTCAAGGGGTCGCAGGTTCAAATCCTGTCGTCCCGACTCGTACGAGTCGCAGGTCAGAGGCCGTATCGGAGGAATCCGATACGGCCTCTCGACATTTCTGGGGACCTGTGGGGACCAGCGCACTTGACTGCCCGGGAGCGCACCGTGACTCGGTCAAGGTACGGCTTCATGTACGCCGCCCGCCGACGGCGGGGACCGAGGACCACACGGCCGGGAGCTCGACGCCGACGAAGAAGCCGGCGCGCACTTCGGAGGCTTCACAGGAGCGTCGCCGGAGGAACTCGGCAGATCGGCACCCCCGCCTCCCGGTGACCGGATCGAGTGGCCCTGACCTGCTGCTGAACGGACGTGGGCGTCGGCGGACCGGAAAGGGGTCCCGGTCCTGGGCGGACGGTGCGCTGTCGTGCCAACTCCTGAGCACAGAGAGAAAAGTCGGTCGGTCGGGACGGTCGTAGCTTCGGGGTGTGCCCAGCCGCGGAAGCGCGGCAGGTGCGGCACCGACCGTTCCGAGAGGACCCTCATGTTCGACATCACCAAGGTGCAGGCCGCCCCGAGCGCGGATCTGCTCACGCCCGACAACGCCGTCATGCTCTTCGTGGACCACCAGCCGCAGATGTTCTTCGGCACCGGGAGCGGCGATCGCGCCGCGATCATCAACAGCACCGTGGGTCTCGCCAAGGCGGCTCAGGCGTTCGACGTGCCCGCCGTCCTGACCACGGTGGCCGCCGAGTCGTTCTCCGGACCTCTGCTGCCGCAGCTTGCCGATGTGTTCCCCAAGCAGGAGGTCATCGACCGCACGACGATGAACGCCTGGGAGGACGAGGCGCTCGTGGCGGCGGTCAGGGCGACCGGGCGCAAGAAGATCATCCTCTCCGGCCTGTGGACCGAGGTCTGCCTGGTGCTGCCCGCGCTGTCCGCGCTGGAGCAGGGGTACGAGGTGTACGTGGTCTCCGACGCCTCCGGCGGCGTCAGCCCGGCCGCCCACGAGCACGCGCTGCAGCGGATGATCGCGGCCGGCGCGGTGCCGGTGACCTGGGTGCAGGTGCTCCTCGAGCTGCAGCGCGACTGGGCGCGACAGGAGACGTACGGCGCGGTCATGGAGATCGTCAAGGCCCACGCGGGCGCCTACGGCCTGGGTGTCGTGTACGCGCAGAGCGTCATCGGCGCGCACGCGGCCGGCTGATCTCCTTGGACACCGGCATTCTGATCCTGCGTCTGCTGGTGGGCCTGCTCGTCGCCGGCCATGGGGTGCAGAAGATCAGCTCGCACCTGGGCGGCAGGGGACTCGAGGGCGGCACGGAGGAGTTCCGCGCCGACGGTTTCCGCGGCGGAGCCCTCACCGCACTGGCGGCGGGCGGTGGCCAGACCGGATCGGGTCTGCTGCTCGTCGCCGGCCTCCTGACCCCGCTTGCCGCCACCGGGGCCATCGGGGTCATGACGGTCGCTCTCACCGTGAAATGGCACAACGGCCTCTGGGTGCAGAACGACGGCTACGAGTACCCGCTCGTCCTCATCGGCACCGCTGCAGCCATCGCCGCCACCGGACCCGGTGCCTGGTCCCTCGATGCGGCCCTCGGCCTCACGCCGTACCCGCTGTGGTGGACGGCCCTCGTGCTCGCGGCGGGCGTCGGCAGCGGGCTGCTCACCCGGCTCGTACTGCACCGGGCAGCCCCGGCGGCGGCGCGGAGCGCCGGCCACGGCGCGCGCTGAGCGCGCGCCACGAAGACCGGGCCCGGCCGTCCCGCGCCCCCGCCCGGACGGCCGGGCCCACCACCGAACAACAGGAGCACCCGATGGAATCCGCACCCACCACCGCACCCCGTAGCGGCGGCGGCCAGCCGCTGCTGCACCAGAAGGGCGACGAGACCCAGACGTTCGGCTCGCTCAAGCAGCTGCCGATCGGCCTCGGCCACGACACCCGCATGTACGCCTGCCAGCGGCTGAACCGCGTACTCGCCGACACTCAGATCCTGTACTCCCTCTACAAGAAGCACCACTGGCTCATGCGCGGGGCGACCTTCTACTCGCTCCACCTCATGCTGGACAAGCACGCAGAGGCCCAACTGGCCATCGTGGACGCGCTGGCCGAGCGGATCCAGAGCCTCGGCGGCGTCGCGGTCGGAGACCCGCGCCACGTCGCGGAGCTGACGGCGATTCCCCGGCCTCCGGACGGCGTGGAGAAGGTCCCCGTCATGCTGTCGCGGCTCCTCGACGCGCACGAGCGGATCCTGATCGACGCGCGGGATGCCGCCGCCCGGATATCGGCAGAAGGCGACGAGGGCAGTACCGACCTGCTCGTCTCCGACGTCATCCGCACCGGCGAGGCGCAGGTGTGGTTCCTGGCCGAGCACCTCGTGGACACCCCCCTGGTGCGCGGCTGATGGAGGACACGTACGACGTCGTCGTGGTGGGTGGCGGGCCGGGCGGCGAGGTCGCCGCCGACCGGGTCGTCCGGTCAGGACTGACCGCCGTCGTCGTCGAGGCCGAGACGGTCGGCGGCGAGTGCTCCTACCGGGCATGCGTGCCGAGCAAGGCCCTGCTGCGCCCCGGCGCGGCCAGACAAGCCGCGCGGTCGGTCGACGGGGCACGGCAGGCGGTGACCGCGGCGCTCGACCCGGCGCAGGTCCTGGCCCGCCGCGACCGGTTCACCGGCCGCGGCGACGACACCGGCCAGGCCGACTGGCTGAACAGCGCCGGCATATCCCTCGTACGAGGGCATGGACGGCTCGCCGGAGAGCGCCGGGTGGACGTGACCGGGGCCGACGGCACGGTCCGCACCCTGCGTGCCCGGCTCGCAGTCGTCCTCGGCCCCGGCACACGACCCGCGCTGCCGCTGGTCGAAGGGCTCGACCGGATCGGTGTGTGGACCAACCGGCAGGTCACCACGGCCGATGCGGTGCCCGAGCGGCTCGTCGTCATCGGCGGGGGAGTGGTGGCCTGCGAGATGGCCACCGCCTGGCGTTCACTCGGCTCCTCCGTCACCCTGCTCGTCCGCGACCAGGCCCTGCTGACCGGCTGGGAGCCGTGTGCCGGCGAAGAGGTCACTCGCGGTCTGACCGGTCTGGGCGTCACGATCCGCTTCGGGGTCTCGGCGACCCGGGTCGCCCGGGACGGGACCACCCGGGCCGTGACCGTGGAGACCGACGACGGCGCCACCCTCGTCTGCGACGAGGTGCTGGCCGCGGTCGGCCGTCGCCCGCGTACCGCGGACCTCGGCCTGGAGACCGTCGGACTGCCGGCCGGCGACTGGCTCCCGGTCGACGACACCTGCCGCGTCACCGCCCTCGACGGGGACTGGCTCTACGCCGTCGGCGACGTGAACCACCGTGCGCCGCTGACCCACATGGCCAAGTACCAGGCCCGCGCCTGCGCCGCGGCGATCGCCGAGCGCGCCGCAGGCCGCCCCGCCGACACCGGTCGTCGGCAGGCCTGGAGCGCGGAGGCCGACCACCTCGCCGTCCCGCAGGCCGTCTTCACCCACCCCGAGGTCGCGAGCGTCGGTTTCACCGAACGCGCGGCACGCGAAGCGGGAGTCGCGGTACGCGCGGTGGAGTACCGCATCGACGACGTCGCCGGAGCCGCGCTGTACGCGGACGACTACCGCGGCCACGCCAAGCTCGTCGTCGACGAGACCCGTGGCGTCGTCGTCGGCTGCACCCTCACCGGCCCGATGGCGACCGAACTCATCCACACGGCCACCGTCGCCATCGTGGGCGAAGTCCCGCTCGAGCGTCTGCGGCACGCCGTCCCCGCCTTCCCGACGGTCAGCGAAGTGTGGCTGCGGCTGCTGGAGGCGTACGGCCTCTGAGGCCCCCTCTGCCCGTCCCGTCCGAAGCGCAACGACACACCGACTCCAGGAGCACACCATGCCGTTCATCAAGGTCGCCGAAGGCGGCTCCGCACCCATCAACCTGTACTACGAGGACCACGGCACCGGACAGCCCGTCGTGCTGATCCACGGCTGGCCGCTCAACGGGGCTTCCTGGGAGAAGCAGACCGCCGCACTCCTCGCCGCCGGTCACCGGGTCGTCACGTACGACCGGCGCGGCTTCGGCCGCTCCGACCAGCCCGCAGAGGGCTACGACTACGACACCTTCGCCTCCGACCTGAACGAGGTGCTCACCACCCTCGACCTGCGCGACGCCGTGCTGGTCGGCTTCTCCATGGGCAGCGGCGAGGTGACCCGCTACCTCGGCACGTACGGCTCCGACCGCATCGCCAAGGCCGTCGTGATCGGCGTCGTCCCGCCCTTCCTGCTGAAGACGGACGACAACCCGGGCGGGGTGGACGCGAGCGTCTTCAAGGGCATCGAAGAGGCCATCACCGCCGACCGGTTCGCGTTCATGACCGCCTTCCTGGCTGATTTCTACAACGTCGACGTGCTCGGCGGCGAGCGCATCAGCGAGCAGGCGGTCCAGGCCAGTTGGAACGTCGCCGTCAGCGCCTCCGCCAAGGGCACCCTGGACTGCGTCCAGGCCTGGCTCACGGACTTCCGCGCGGACCTGCCGCGCATCGACGTCCCCACCCTCATCATCCACGGCGACGCCGACCGCACCCTGCCCGTCGAGGCCACTGCGATCCCGCTGGCCGAGCGCATCACCGGCGCCCGGCTGACGATCGTGCCCGGCGGCCCGCACGGCCTGATCTGGACCCACGCCGACGAGGTCAACACAGCCCTGCTCGCCTTCCTCGACTGAGCACGCCTGCCGCTTCACCACCCGACCAGGCCGACTGTCACCGTCAGTTCGCCGCCGATGTCCCCGCCGCCGACGCTGCAAGAACATCCCCCGGGCGGCCGAGCGGTGGACGGCACGGCGCGCCGGCTCGCACACCACCGAGGTGGACGCGTCGCACGCCGTGGTCGTCTCCCGCCCGGCGAAGGTCACCGGCGTGATCCTCGACGCCGCGCGCACGACCCGCTGAGCACCACCCGTACGTTCTACGAAGGAGAACCCCTCATGCCGAACCTGCCGACCCTCGAACCCGCTGCCCAGGCCTTCGCCGACGCGACCGCTCAGCCGCCGTTCCTCTACCAGATCCCCGTGCCGGACGGCCGCAAGGCCGTGGACGACGTCCAGAGCGGTGACGGTGTCCCCTTGCCCGCCGTCGACGAGGAATGGGTCGTCGTCCACGGCGGCCCGACCGGCGACGTCCGAGCCCGCATCGTCCGCCCGCGCGGCGCCGGCGGCCCGCTCCCGGTCATCCTCTACATCCACGGCGCCGGCTGGGTCTTCGGCAACGCCCACACCCACGACCGGCTCGTCCGCGAACTCGCCGTCGGCACCGGGGCGGCCGTGGTCTTCCCCGACTACGACCTCTCGCCCGAGGCCCGCTACCCCGTCGCGATCGAGCAGAACTACAGCGTCGCCCAGTGGATCGCCCGCGAGGGACACCACAAGGACCTCGACGGCACACGGATCGCCGTCGCGGGCGACTCGGTCGGCGGGAACATGACCGCCGCCCTCACTCTCATGGCCAAGCAGCGCGGCGACGTCCGCCTCACCCACCAGGTCCTCTTCTACCCGGTCACCGACGCGAGCTTCGACACCGACTCGTACCACGCCTTCGCCGAGGGCTACTTCCTGCGTCGCGACGCCATGAAGTGGTTCTGGGACCAGTACACGACCGAGGAGGCCGAGCGCGCGCAGATCACCGCCTCGCCGCTGCGGGCCACCACCGAGCAGCTCACCGGCCTGCCGCCCGCCCTGGTCGTCACCGCCGAGGCCGACGTCCTGCGCGACGAGGGCGAGGCGTACGCGTCGAAGCTCCGCGCCGCCGGAGTCCCCGTCACCGCCCTTCGCGTACAGGGAGCCATCCACGACTTCGTCATGCTGAACGCGCTGCGCGAGACGCAGGCCGCCGAACTCGCCATCGGCGTCGCCATTGACACCCTGCGCAAGGCCCTGGCATGACCGGGCCGTCGACCAGCATGCCGGTGGCGGGCCTGGTGCCCGCCCCGCGCCGGGAACACGCGCAGGCCGACCTCCTCGTCCGCAACGCGAAGGTGTTCACCGGTGACGCCGACCGCCCCGAGGTCCGCGCCGTCGCGATCCGCGACGGCCGGATAGCGGCCCTCGGCGACGACCACGACCTCGCCCACCTCGTGGGGCCGGGGACCAGGGTCGTCGACGCTCTCGGCCGCAGGGTGATCCCCGGCCTGAACGACTCGCACCTTCACGTCATCAGGGGCGGCCTGAACTACGTCATGGAGCTGCGCTGGGACGGGGTGCGCAGCCTCCGCCACGCCCTCGCCATGCTGCGCGAACAGGCGGGCCGCACCCCCAAGGGGCAGTGGATCCGGGTCGTCGGCGGCTGGACAGCCGACCAGTTCGCCGAGCGCAGGATGCCGACCGTCGCCGAGCTGAACGCCGCCGCCCCCGACACCCCGGTGTTCGTCCTGCATCTGTACCAGTCGGCCCTGATGAACCGGGCCGCGGTACAGGCGGCCGGATTCAACCGCGGCACGCCCGATCCGCGCGGCGGCCAGATCGTACGGGGCCGGGACGGCGAACCCAACGGCGTCCTCCTCGCGGCGCCGAGCGCTCTCATCCTGTACTCGACGCTGGCCAAGGGTCCGACGCTGGACGAGGCCGACAGGCGGACGTCGACGCGACACTTCCTGCGCGAGCTGAACCGCTTCGGACTGACCTCCGCGGTCGACGCCGCCGGCGGGTTCCAGAACTTCCCCGACAACTACGCCACGGTCGTCGACCTCGCAAGGTCGGGGGAGCTGTCCCTGCGGATCGCCTACCACCTGTTCCCGCAGACGGCCGGTCAGGAGCTCGCGGACCTGAAGCGATGGACCGAGATGGTGAAGCCCGGGGACGGGGACGAGTGGCTCCGGCTGAACGGCGCGGGTGAGAACCTCACCTGGGCGGCCGCCGACTTCGAGAACTTCTCCGAACCCCGTCCCGAGCTTGCCGAGGGGTACGAGGCCGAGTTCGAGAAGGCGGTCCGGCTCCTGATGGAGAACGGCTGGGGCTTCCGGCTCCACGCGACCTACGACGAGACGATCCGCCGCGACCTGGCCGTCTTCGAGAAGCTCGCGGCGGAAGGGCTCTTCCCCGGCGGCAACCGCTGGCTCTTCGATCATGCGGAGACCGTGTCGGCCGACAGTCTGGACCGGATCGCCGCACTCGGCGGTGCCGTGTCCGTACAGAACCGCATGTCCTTCCAGGGCACCGCCTTCCGCGACCGCTACGGCGCCGAGGCCGCCGCCCACACCCCACCGGTCCGGGCCATGCTCGACCGGGGCCTGACCGTCGCCGCCGGCACCGACGCCACCCGCGTCTCCTCGTACAACCCGTGGGTCGCGCTCCACTGGTTGGTCACCGGGCGCACCGTCGGCGGCACGGCGCTCTACCCGGCCGGGAACCTGATCAGCAGGGAGACCGCCCTCGGCCTCTACACCCGGGGCGGCGCGCGACTCACCGGCGAGCAGGACGTCAAGGGAACCCTGCGGGAGGGCTGTTACGGCGACCTCGCGATCCTGTCCGACGACTTCCTCACCGTGCCCGAGGAAGTCATCCCCGACATCGAATCCGTGCTCACCGTCGTCGGCGGCCGCATCGTCTACGCGAGCGCGGAGTACGACGGACTCGACGAGGCCGTCCCGCCGGTCAGCCCGGAATGGAGCCCGGTGGCCCACTTCGGCGGCTACCAGAGCGGTGCCCGCCAGGCCTCGCTCGTGGCCGAGGCCGTCGCCGAGTCCGAGCAGCACCGCCGATGGCGCGTCGCCCGTGGCTCCGCTCCCGACGCGCCTGCGCCGTTCCTCGACCCCTGCTTCGAGCACTGAACGAGAGATCCCCACGATGAGTACAGACTCCGCCTCCGCCGACTGCGCCGACGGCGGGCCGTCCGGCCGACCGGACGCCGCCCCGGGGCGCCGCTTCGAGCCGGACCTCCGGTCGATGACCCGGATCAACCTGCGCCCCATCGCCTCACCCATGCCGCTGGGCTTCTTCACGGTGGCGATCGCCTCCGTGATGACGGGATGCATGCAGCTCGGGCTCTTCGAGGCCGAGGCCCGCGGCGCCGTCGCCCTCTGCGTACTGCCCGCCTTCGCGCTGCAGTTCCTGGTGAGCATCCTGGCCTTCGGTGCCCGTGACGTGATCGCGGCGACGCTCATGGGCATCTTCGCCGGCAGCTGGCTGGCCTACGCGCTCGTCATGTTCAGCGGCGCGGCCGAGGGGCTCCGGGTCCTGGGCGTCTTCAACCTGGCGTTCCTCTGCTTCGGGGCGCTGATGGCCGCCGTGACGCGACCCAAGCGTGCGCTGTGGCTCGTCCTGGTGGTCTCACTGCCCCGCTGGGCCGCCACCGGCCTGTCGGGTCTCACCGGCGCCGAATGGCTCACGCGCACGTCCGGGGTCCTCGGCCTCCTGGTGGCGCTCGTCGCGATGTACGCCGCTTTCGCCCTGATGTTGGAGGACATGCGCAGCGAGGAGGTCCTGCCCATCGGCCGCAGTGGCCCCGCCCACGCCGCCGTGGAGGGCGACCTCGCGGTCCAGCTCCGCAACCTGGAACGCCAGGCGGGCGTGCGCCGCACGCTCTGAGTCACCCCAGCCGCCACAGCCACACCGACCCACGAGCATCGCAACCGCACAGGAGCACCCATGGAACCGCAGGTGGTGGACCGCCTCGAGAAGTCCCGGTACGAGATCCTCGCCGGTGACGACGGCACCGAGACCGCGGGCTTCGCCGAGTACTTCCTCTCGGAGGGCGAGATCGCCTTCATCCACACCGAGACCGATTCCCGGTTCGCGGGCCGGGGCCTGGGCGGGCTGCTCGCCCGGGGAGCCCTCGACGACGCCAGGGCACGCGGGCTGCACGTCCTGCCGTACTGCCCCTTCATCCGGGGGTGGATCGGCAAGCACCCCGAGTACGCCGACCTGGTGCCCGAGGCGCGCCGGGCTCGGTTCGGCCTGTGAAGCACGAGGATTCCGCCTCCCACGCCCCTACCCCCTCACCGAGGAGTTCACTCATGTCCCGATCCACCGAGCCCACCGTCGTGCTGGTCCACGGCGCCTTCGCCGATGCCTCCAGCTACGCCCGCGTCATCCCCGAACTGACCGCCGCCGGCCTGAAGGTGGTGGCTCCGGCGGTGCCCAACCGCAGCCTGATCGACGACGCCGCGTACATCGCCTCGGTGATACGTGCCGTCGACGGCCCCGTGATCCTCGTGGGGCACTCCTACGGCGGCGCCGTCATCACCCTCGCCGGCACGGAGGACAACGTCCGAGCGCTGGTCTATCTGGCCGGATACGCCTTGGAGGAGGGCGAGAGCCTGGGCGAGCTGCAAGGACGCTTCCCCGACTCCGGCCTCGCCGACGCACTCGTCTACACGCCGTTCCCCGTGGCCGGCTCCACCGAGCCCGGCACCGACGTCACGGTGGAGGTCGAGAAGTTCCCCGCCCTGTTCGCCGCGGACGTCGACCCCGAGCTCGCCGCGGTGCTCGCCGTCTCCCAGCGCCCCCTGGCCGCACGCGCCTTCACGGAGGCGGCGCCGGTCGCGGCCTGGAAGCGCAAGCCCTCTTGGGGGCTGGTCGCCACCTCCGACCGGACCATCAACCCCGATGTGGAGCGCTACGGCTACGAGCGTGCCGGCATGACCACCGTCGAGGTCGACTCCTCGCACCTCGTCATGCTCGCTCGGCCGAAGGCCGTGGCCGAGCTGATCGAGGACGCGGTCCGGTCCACCGCCGACCGAACCGCGCCCTGACCGGTGCCCGTGCCGACCCCACCCTCTTGGTGTGGTGTCGGCACACCCGCACGAGGCCGCCGGCCGGTCGGTACGGTGCCGCCGGGCGAGAACCGCATCGGTTCACGCGTGACGCGCGCTCAACTGCCATTCCCGTGGGGACATCCCGTACGCGCGCCCGCCCGTGGATCGAGCGCGCCACTGCCGAACTCCGCGCGGCCGGAGTGACCGTGGCGGCCTCCGCCGCTCCGGAGGCCGTGGCCGGCCTGACGCCACAGGAGCTGCAGATCGCCCAACTGGCCGCGGAAGGACTGACGAACCGGGACATAGGGGCCCGGCTCTCTCTGTCCCCGCGCACCATCGGCTTCCACCTGCACAAGATCTTCCCGAAGCTCGGCATCACGGGACGCGCCCCATTGCGGGACGTCCTCGGCCCTTGACCTCGAACCGGGTGGGCCGACGGCCGGTCGGCCCTCCTCACCGCCTCCGCCGGACCACGAGATCGTCGCCCGGCGACCTCGGTGCGGACGTCCGATGGTGTGCGGCCCGATGCAGGCGCTCGCCATATGTCTAGGAAGAGGCGGGGGACGGCCGCGCGGAGTCCGTTCGAGGTGACGACTTCGAGCGGCCGCCGTCGCACATCACCGTGACAAGGATCATCGACGTGGGGGACGTATCCGCGCCCGAGGCATTGGGAAGGACCGTCGCAGCCGTCCAGTTGCCCTTGCGCAGGCTGAGCCATCCCTCACCCATGTCATGTCCGTCCTGCCAGCCGTGGTCCGACCGCGCCCGCGCGAACCCGGCCTTCAGAGCGGTGTCCGCCGTCGCCGACTCGTGCTCGCCCGTCAAGCGTTCGTGGCACTCGGTCGGGATCAGCTCCTGCGGGGTCCGCTCCAGCGTGATGCCCTCGGCCTTGAGAGCCGAGGTCAGGTCCGAGACCACCGTGTCCGCGGGCAGCGGCGGACCCGAATAGCGCGGTGGGAGCGGGCCTTTGTCCTCCAGGAGCAGAGCGGCGCAGCCGGTCGTCGCCGTCATCGTCAGCACCGTCATCAGGGCCAGGCCCGTCAGGCCTGTGCGCCCCCGTCGCAGTCGCACGGTCTCGTCCGCTCCTTCCGTACCGTTCACGGCCGCTCAGTCTCCCACCCCGCCGGACCACGACGGACAGCGGCCCGGCCAGACGTCCCGTCGGCGATCCGTTGTCGGACCCCTCTGCGAAGGTGTGGGTACGGGACGGTGAGGAGCCGTCCGCACCGGCGAGGCAGGGGGCATGGTGACAGGTCGTCACGACGGCTGGGCAGGCATGGACTGGAAGAGCTGGCAGGACCATGACGACATCCGGCGGCGGCTCGACCAGGGGGCGGACCCGGAACGATGGGGCGGAGGACGGGCCTTGCACCGGGCAGCGGTGTTCGGCTCCCCGGAGCACGCGCCGTGGTCGGCCCGCCCGACATATGGGCCCGACTCCCGCAGCGTGACTACTGGACCTGCTGATACGCGGACGCGAGGGAGTGAGGCAGGCCGGCCGTTCTGCCCCGGGGCCCGGAGGTGCCTGGCGCACGCGGACGGGTCGGCACCTGGAGCGCGTCGTCACGCGGTCCAGGTTGCCGCCCTGGATCCACGAAGATCCTCGCGAAACTCAACTCCCAAGTCAATCCTAGGGTTTCCTTGCAAAAGCCCAAGATATATCTTGGCTCTCTGATGACTCTCGATGATCTGCGCGTCTTCGTCGCCGTGTGCCGCGCCGGCAGCCTCAGCGCCGTCGCCCGCGAACTGTCCTGCACCCAGTCCGCCGTCAGCCAGCATGTGAAACGGCTCGAGCGGGAGATCGGGGCCGACCTGGTGGAACGGCATCCGCGCGGCGTCGTACCCACACAGGCGGGCCGGCTCCTCCAGGCGGCCGCCGCCGACGGCATCGCCGGCCTCGACGTCGCCCTGCGACGCCTCGCCGACCTCGTACGCGGCGACGGCGGCTCGGTGCGCATCACCACCGGCGCCACCACCGTGCGCCACTTCATGTCGGCGGCGGTCGTCGAATTCCGGCGCCGACACCCCCGCGTCAGCCTGGAGTTCCAGACGGAGAACTCCAGCCGCAGCTGCTTCGACGCCCTCGCGGCCCACGACCTGGACCTCGCATGGATCACCATCGGCGCGCCCGTGCGCGGCGTCGAGCAGCGCCGGGTGATCGACCTGCCCTGGGTCCTGGCCGTCCACGCGGACGACCCGCTCGCCACCCGGAGCCGAATCGAACCGCAGGATCTCGCCGGCATCCGCCACATCCGGCTGCCCGAGAACTCCACATCGCGCGCCCGGCTCGACGCCGCCTTCGCCGAATGGGGCATCCACGTCACCTCGGACACCGGCGTCGCCGACTGGGACACCGCCATCCTCCTCGCCGAACTCGGCCTCGGCCACGCCGTCGTCCCCGCCCTGCCCGGCTGGAGCGGCTCCGCCCATCCGTCGCTGCGCTTCGTCCCGATCCCCGACCTCCCCGCCCTCTCGGCGGGCTGGGCGGTCCGGAAGTGGGACGCCCTGTCGCCGCTGGCCCGAGCCTTCGCGGACATGGTCGCCGCCAGGAGCGGCCAGGACGCGCTCCCCGGTCAGCGCCACGGGCCCGCCGGGGCCGGGACGGCGCACCGGGGCGGCGGGACGCACACCACATGACGGCCCTGTAGTCCCAGCTCGGACACCAGGGAGCAAGTAACCCGCCGGTAGGTTCCGAGGAGCTTGGGCCTGCCGTCTCCTGTGGCTTTGGCGCCTCGTTGGGCTGATCGGATGAACCGACGGGCTCGACGGCAAGGGGCGGGTGTGCGACAAGAGTGGTCGCCGGAAGACGTGGTGGCGTGCTGGACGCTGGTGGATGGCGACTGGGACCTGGTGGCCGACAAGTCCGGCCCGACCAGGCTCGGCTTCGGCCTGATGCTCAAGTTCTTCGAGATCGAGGCCCAGTTCCCGGAGTTCATCGAGGAATTCCCACAGCCCGCCGCGATCCGCCAGCCCCAGGACCCCGCCGAGTTCATCACCGGCCGGAAGCAGCGGATGACCGACGGCCTGGACCGGCTGTCCGCCGCTCTGGCAGACGGCTCGGCGGGCGGGGTGAAGGTCACCACCCGCAAGGGTGAGCCGTGGATCACCGTGCCGAAGCTGGAGAAGCTGGACGAGCCCACCGGCCTGGCGGCCCTGAGAGGCCGAGCAGGTGCTGCGGCGCTTCACCCGCGGCGGCCCCAAGCACCCCACCTACTCCGCGCTCGAAGAACTCGGCCGCGCCGTACGCACGACCTTCGCGTGCGACTACCTCGCCAGCCCCGGCCTGCGCCGCGAGATCCATGGCGGGCTCCAGGTCGTGGAGAGCTGGAACAGCGCGAACACCGTCCTGCACCACGGCAAGGACGGCGCCCTGACCGGCCCGGACAAGGAACCCGCCGAGACTTCGATGCTCGCGCTGCACCTCCTCCAGTCCGCCCTGGTGCACGTCAACACCCTGCTGTTGCAGCAGGTCCTCGCCGAACCGGCCTGGGCGAAGAAGCTGTCCGACGAGGACCGGCGAGGACTGACTGCGCTGTTCTGGTCGAACATCAACCCGTACGGCACCTTCCGCCTCGACATGGACAAGCGGCTCGACCTGCTGCCTGCCCTGGTGCCCGGGCCGCGCCGCGCGGCGGATGAGGCGTTCAAGCAGCAGGCTCGGCATCCGGCCGCTGAACCGGAGCAACACCGCCGCCCGCGTCGTGACCACCCGCAACCTTCCATGGACGTGATCCAGGCGGGAGCATCTTGGTGACGGTGGACGGGGGTGGCAGACCATGGGGCGTAGACGGGGTGCGTGGGCCGGGTCGGCGGTAGCGGGAGGGGCCGCATTGGTGGCGGCTGTGCTGGGGCCGGTGACCAACTACGCCAGTGCCGCGGTGCCTGGCTGGGCGGCGCAGGCGTGGGTGATCTGGCCGGTGTTCGCCGTGCTGGTGGCGGTCGGCATCGGGCTGTTGCTGTGGGGCCGGCATCTGGATGCCGCAGCAAGGCCCCCGGCGCGGCTGGCACCGGTGAGCCGACTGGCCCGAGGCCTGCAGGCTTCGTTACGCCCCCCGCATGTTCAGCGCGTGCGGGGGCGTGAGGGAGAACTCGCCGTGCTGGCAGGCATGCTTCGGCGGCCACAGGGCCGGTTCGCGGTGCTGTGCGCGGTCGGCGGGATGGGCAAGACAACGGTGGCCGCGCAACTGGCCACCCAGGCCGAGGCGGCGGGCTGGCGAGTGTTTTGGGTGCGCTGGCGCGACGGTGCCGAGCTGGCGCAGCAGATGGTGCAGGCGGCGCTGGCCTGCGGGCTGCCAGAGGCAGAGCTGGAGGCCGCACGAGCGGGGCAGGCGAGCCTGCCGGATGTGGTCTGGCGACAGTTGGGCCGGGTGCGGCGGTGGCTGCTGGTGGTGGACAACGCCGACGAGCCGCACGAGATCGGCCCGGCAGGGGAGCCGGTGGCCGACTATCGCGGCTGGATCCGTCCTCACGGCCGGGGCCTGCTGGTGGTGACCAGCCGGGATGGCAGCGAGCAGACCTGGGGTCCGTGCGCACAGCTGCTGCCACTGGAGCCGCTGCCGGTGCGACCTGCGGGGCAGGTCCTGCTGGACGCTGCTCCCGTGGCCGGCACCGCCGAGCAGGCCCGGGAGCTGGCGGCGCGACTGGGCGGGCTGCCACTGGCTTTGCACGCGGCTGGCACCTATCTGGCCGGACCCACCAGCCGCTACCGCACCTTTGCCGCCTACCGCCAGGCCCTGGAACAGGAACTGCGGTTCTTGTTGGGAGCGGCGCACCCGAATGCCTCCCATCCGCAGGTCGCCCGCGCCGTGGTGCGGCACACCTGGGAGGTGTCCTTGGACCAGCTCGCCGGGGAGGGCAACGCTTTGGCCCGCCCCTTGTTGCGACTGCTGGCCCTGCTGGCTCAAGCCCCCGTCCCACTGTCCCTGATCACCCCGGACCTGCTATCCGTCGTCACCGGACACGACGTCACCGCGGTGGCCCTGGAGGCCGCGTTCGCCGGCCTGCACCGCTACGGTCTCCTCGGCCTGCCCCACTCTCCCGGCAGCACCGGCCCGGCGTCGGGCAGCAGTGAGGGGGCGCAGGTGGTGCTGCATCCCCTGATCCGAGAGATCAACGCTGTCGCCCTCACGGCCGAGACCTCCGATCTCGCCGTGTGGCACCGGGCCCTTGCCGAGCGGCTGACCACGGCCGTGCACGAGGCCAACCAGCGCGGGCGCGCCGGTTGGCCTGCAGCCGTGCTCCTCGCCCCCCACCTGCCTCTGCTGCTCGACTACGCGGACCCGCGCACCGCCACACACCACCGCACCACTCTCAACGCCCTGGCGCAGGTGCTGCAGAAGGCTGGCGCTTTCGGTGCGGCGCGCCTGCTGGATGAACGGGTCCTCGACGTCGAGACCCGCATGCTGGGCCCCGAGCACCCCGATACCTTGACCAGCCGCAACAACCTGGGCAATGCCTTGTTCGGAATGGGAGAGCCGGCCGAGGCAATACGCCTGCTCCGGCAGACCCTGGAGGACCGCACCCGCATCCTGGGCCCCGTGCACCCCGATACCTTGACCAGCCGCAATGACCTCGCATGCGCTTTGGACGGGACGGGTGAGCATGCCGAGGCGGTGGGTCTGCTGCGGCAGACCCTCAACGACCGTACCCGTGTCCTGGGCCCCGAGCATCCGCATACCCTGGCCAGCCGGGACAGCCTCGGTCTCGCGCTGGACGGGATGGGCGAGCACGCACAAGCAGTGCGCATGCACCGGAGCACCCTTGACGACCGCATCCGTGTCCTGGGCCCCGAGCACCACCTCACCCTGCTCAGCCGCCACAACCTCGCCAGCGCCCTGACCAGGGCGGGTGAGCAGACGGAAGCGATACAGCTGCTGCGGCAGGCGCTCAACGACCACGCCCGCATTCTGGGCGACGAGCATCCGCACACGCTGGCCAGCCGGGACAGCCTCGGTCTCGCGCTGGATGGGATGGGCGAGCACGCACAAGCAGTGCGCATGCACCGGCAGACCCTGGAGGACCGCACCCGCATCCTGAGCCCCGAGCACCCGGATACCCTTGCCAGTCGCCACAACCTCGCTCTCGCTTTGACCAGTGCAGGTGAGCAGGCCGAAGCGATAGACCTGCTGCGCCGAACCCTCGATGACCGCGTCCGCATCCTGGGCGACGAGCACACGCATACCTTGAGCACCCGCAACGCGCTGGAGACAGCGCTAGCCATGTCCACCCAACGGCCACAGAGCCGGTGGTGGCACTGGCTGCGGCGCAGGAACGCCGCAGCCGGTGGCGGTTGAGGAGGCCCTGTATCCCCGAGCCGCCGCCACGCTGGGTCGGCTTCGACAGGCGTGCGTGTGGAGTGCGCGGAGCAGAGGATGGCCAGTCGAGAAAATCGATCGACAGACGAGTGCACGAGGCGCTGTGATGGCTCCGACTGCCCGCCGCATGGAGCGGGCCCACCGCAGGAGTTGCTCTTGGCAGCCGGGAGAGCCGCGGACCCCCGCCCCGCGATCGATGCCGCACTGGCCAGACGTCTGGTCGATACGCAGTTCCCGCAGTGGGCCGAGCTGCCTCTCAAGCTGCTCGACCCGGCCGGTTCGGACCATGTGATCTACCGGCTGGGTGAGGACCTGTCTGTCCGGCTGCCCCGCCATGCGGGTGCCATCAGACAGGCCATGAAGGAGTCTGAGTGGCTCCCCAGGCTCGCCCCGCACCTGCCGTTGGCCATCCCCGTACCGGCGGGGGTGGGTGAGCCCGACTTCGGCTATCCGTGGCCGTGGGCGGTGTCCCGCTGGCTGGACGGCGATGTGGCGACCGCCGAGGCACTGGCCGACTCGTCCCGGGCTGCCGTCCAACTGGCTGAGTTCCTCACCGCCCTTCAGGCATTCGTTCCCGAGGGCTTTCCGGTCGAGGGCGCTCGCGAGGACCTCACCGGTCGGCCGCTGACCGACCGGGACCGCGCGACGCGAGCCGCTATCGCGGAGGTCGACGGTGCGTTCGACACCGCGGCCATGACCGAGCTGTGGGATGCGGCGCTGAGCGCTCCCGGATGGGACGGCCCGCCGGTCTGGTTCCACGGCGACTTTCACACCGGCAACCTGCTGACCGTCGCAGGCCGCCTCAGCGCGGTCATCGACTTCGGCGGGCTCGGCATCGGCGACCCGGCCTGCGACCTGACCATCGCCTTCACCCTGATGTCTGCCGGGAGCCGGGCTGTCTTCCGCGCCACGCTCGGCGTCGACGACGCCACCTGGACCCGGGGCCGCGGCTGGGCCCTGGCCACCGGCCTGAACGCCTACACCTCCTACGCCGCCGTCGATGCCCGGGTCGCCGCGCAGACCACCCGCCAGATCACCGAGGCGCTGATCGGCTGATCAACCGATTCCAGGATGTGTCGGTTCATGGAGAACGCCCTGGGCCCATCTCGGGTTCGGATCCGAGGAGCTTGCGGGCGGAGTCCGCGTAGCGGATGGCGGTCTTCTCGTCGATGCCGAGGACGAGGGCGAGGTGGAGGGGGTCGGCGCCGTGGGTGAGGGCCTCTTCGAGCTGTCGGTCGACGCGGAGCCGTTCGAGGGTGGCGGTGAGGCTGCGGGTGGCCCGGGTGGATCACGTGAGGCAGGAAGCGGACGTAACCGTCCGTGACCGGCCCTGCGGACTCCCGGATACCGAGTCCGGCGGCCTCGTTCTCGACGACCCAGGCCCCCGGCACCGCGGTTGCCGTCGAAGTCGGGCAGGGGTGCCGACTCCTGGTAGCAGCAGGGCTCTTCGCGCACCACGGGCGTGTCGCCCGCGGCGTGCAGGGTGATCCCGGCCCTCTCCCGCCCCAGGAGCGGCTTGGCCGCCCAGCCCGGGCCGTCGGCCAGCCCCGGCAGTCTCCGGGCGCGCATGCCGCGGGACGTCCGGCAGCACCAGCGCAAACCTGTACCCGCGGCCGCGCGCGGCGTGCGACCTGCGTGGCGGGTCCGTCGGGGCCGCTGGAGGGCTCCTTGTGGGGCATGCCCGAGGCGTGCGTGCACTGTGTACAGCGACCAAGGTCCGTCTCCATGCCGGGTAGCGCCCCCGCCGCGCCCCTCCCGCGCCGTTCGACCGCGTGCCGAGCCGGGCGGAGAAGCTCCGCCGTGCTCAAGAGGTGTCGGACAGTCGTCCCAGCCACTCGCTCAGCAGACCGCTCTCCGCGCCGGTCAGTGCCGGGGACGGCGCGTGGGCGAGCAGGGCGTCGAGTTTCGCCGCGGTCGAGGGGATGTCGGCCCCGCTCCGCCCGTCCGCCGGTCCGGCGGCCGACGTGGCCTCGGCGTAGGCGTCCGGGGTGAGAATCGCGGCGTGGACGGCGTCGCGGACCCGGGTGGACAGGGCCGTGTCCTCGAAGGTCGTGGGGCGGGACACCAGCATCAGCGCCACTCCCACGTTCGCCGCCATGACCATCTGCGCGGCCACGCGCGGCGCGAGCCGCAGTTTGCCGAGTGCCGCCGCACGTTCCAGGTCCCGGGTGAGGATCCGGTGCGACTCCAGGGCGGCGGCGGGCGGTGTGCGCATGGCGGGGGAGTTCATCAGCCGGTAGAGGTTGGGGTTGGCCAGGGCGAAGGCCACATGGGTGTCCCAGCCGTCCCGCAGGTCCTGGACGGGATCCGCTCCGGGGCTGCGCTCACGCTTGGTCGCCAGGTACGTGTCGAAACCGTGGTCGACGACTGCCGAGAGCAGACCTTCCTTGTCCCCGAAGTGCCGGTAGAGCGCCGGGGCCCCGACATGGGCCGCGTCGCACACGGCCCGGGTGGAGATGTCGCCGTCGGGGGAGGCCGCGACCAGGTCGGCAGCGACTTCGAGGATGCGGTCACGGGTGCTCATGGCCGCGACGCTACCAAGCCGCGTAGCGGTGCTACCCGCCCGTGCACGGGAGGTCACCTCCATCGAGGAGGGCTGACGAGGACGTGCTCGCTCATGACATGACCCCTGGCGTGAGGAAGGCTCCGATGAGTGGCTGTCCGGCGCCGCGGGGCTCAGATCGCGCCGCCGTTGGCGCGCAGCACCTGGCCGTTGATCCAGCGGGCGGGGCCGGCGAGGAAGGAGACGACCTCGGCGATGTCGGCGGGGGTGCCGAGGCGCTCCAGCGGGTTCATCTTCGACATCCGCTCGATGGTCTCGGCGTCCTTGCCGTCCAGGAACAGCGCGGTGGCGGTCGGCCCTGGGGCGACCGCGTTGACGGTGATGTCCCGGCCCCGCAGCTCGCGGGCGAG
Source organism: Streptomyces sp. NPDC086835 (assembly GCF_044745705.1). Classification (NCBI taxonomy): domain Bacteria; kingdom Bacillati; phylum Actinomycetota; class Actinomycetes; order Kitasatosporales; family Streptomycetaceae; genus Streptomyces; species Streptomyces sp. NPDC086835. The sequence goes on along the minus strand of NZ_JBIVAU010000006.1, from coordinate 96,419 downwards.
GATCAGCGTGACGGCCTCGACGGCGCCCTTGGTGGCGGCGTACGCGCTGTAGCCGGGGAGGGCGAGGCCGAGGATGGACGTGGAGAAGTTGATGATGGCGCCGCCGGAGCGCAGTCGGCGGGCCGCCTGCTGGTCGACGACGAACGTGCCGCGGATGTTGGTGCGGTGCATGCGGTCCAGCGCGTCCAGGTCGAGGTCGACGAGCGGCGCGAGCGTCATGACGCCGGCCGCGTGGACGACCACGTCCACGCCGCCGTAGGTGTCCTCGGCGAGGTCGAAGAGGGCGGCGACCGCCTGCTCGTCGGCCACGTCGGCGCGGAAGGCGACGGCTTGCCCGCCCGCCGCGGTGACGGCGGTGACCGCCGCCTCGGCCTCGGCCTGGTTGCCCGCGTAGTTGATCACGACGGCGAAGCCGTCCGAGGCCAGCCGCTCTGCGCTCTCGCGGCCGATGCCCCGGGAACCGCCGGTGACGATCGCGACGCGGCGGGGGGTAGGTGTCCGGCTCTGCTCAGTCATCGGGTCGCTCCTGTCGGGAGATCGATAGGTTCGCTGGAATCAACGTTAACACCAAACATGTAGCGACGCTACGGTGATGAGGCCCGAGCGGTGATGCTCTGCTCGCAGCTCTCCCCCGCCTCCCCGAACTTCCGTACCGGAGCGTCTCCTTGCCCCCGGTCGCCCTCTCCGCACGAGGGACCCCGCCCCGCCACTCAAGATCACCGGGTGCAGAATGGCCCGTATGGCGATAACGAACATGCCGAAAACGGCAACGATCGACGACGCTCCGCAGATCAGCCGTACCCTGGCCCGCGCCTTCGACGACGACCCGATGATGCGCTGGTTCTTCCCCGACGACGATGCGCGCGAGGCGGTGCTGGGCCGCTACTTCGCCACGATCTTCACCCGGCAGTACGGGCGACACGGCGTGTGCGAGCACACCGAGGCGGCGGCCGCGTTCTGGGTACCGCCGGAGGCGCAGGCCAAGGCCGTTCCCGACGCGGAAACCATCCAGGAACTCCTGAACATTCTCGGCGACAGGGCTCCGCTGTTCAGGGACGCCGTCGAGACGGCCGCGAAGCACACACCCCAGGAACCGCACTGGTACCTGGCGATGATCGGCGCCGACCCGGCCGCCCAGGGCCAGGGCCACGGGGCCGCCCTGCTGCGCTCTGGGCTGGCCAAGGCCGACGCGGCGGGTCTGCCCGCTTATCTGGAGTCCTCCAAACCGTCCAACCTCCCCTTCTACGAGCACTTCGGTTTCACCGTGCGTGAGGAACTGCGCCTGCCGGGGGGCGGGCCGGTGCTGTGGGGGATGTGGCGCCTGCCGGCCGACTCCCACTGACGGCCGGGGCAACTGCCCCGGCGGGACGGCGTGCGACGTGCCGAGCACGGTCGTGACCTTGCCGCGTCGGGCGCGACGGTCGAGCGTGAAGCGCCTCCGCCTTCACCGGGACTCTCGCGCTCGGCGGTCGGCCTCCTCGGCTGCGCGCTCCAGCCGGCTTCGGTGGCTCTCCCACCACGCCGGATCCCCGGGCGCCATGCTGCGGTTGCTCTCGTTCATCCCGACGGCACCGTCCATGAGTTCCCGGAGGATGTCGGCGTGCCCGGCGTGCCGGTGCGTATCAGCGATCACGCGCACGACGGCATGATGCAACGTCACCTCGCTCTTTCTGGGCCACCACGGCACCTTGCCGATCGTGTCCAGTGCCAGCGCGTCGATCGTCGCGTCCGCATGCGCCCATGCCCGGTGGTAGAGCTCCACGATGTACTCGCGTGACTCGTCGGCGGTGGCCCACATGTCCGCGTTGGCCTCGGCACCGTCCTCCAGCCAGGGCAACGGCTCGCCGGACGGTCGTCCGAAGGTGTCACCGAGGTAGCCCAGCTCCACGCCGGCCGCGTGCTTGACCATGCCCAGGAGGTTGGTGCCGGTCGGCGTCAGCGGGCGGCGGACGTCGTACTCGGAGAGCCCTTCGAGCTTCCACAGCAGGGCGTCACGGGCGGACTGGAGGTAGAAGTGAAGGTCAGCCTTGGGATCCGATGCGTTCATGGCATCAGTCTGCCGCTGGCGTGATCTTTGTTCACCGCGTTTGTCTGCCGCTCCCGGCGAACAGACCGGCGGGCCGGGTACGCCTACCCGGCCCGGGCGGAGCGTTCCCGAGTGATCGAGCGGCCCCGAAAGGGGAAAGGCTCCCGTGCCTACGCCCCAGGCCGCGCCGCCTTCCACCTCCTGCGCGGGCGACGGGGCACCGAGTGCGGTGCGTCCCCGGGCATGCCAGCATCGAGACATGAGCTTCTGGCGGCCCGCTGTGCCGTCGCCGCCATCCGGCAGCCGGGCGGCAGCCCGGCCGAATCCCGGGAGCCGTGCATGGGACTCTTTCCCGATGCCAAACCCGAACTGATCGACCCGGATCCCGATCTCCAGCAGGCCTTCGACGCCGCGATCGCCACCTTCGGCCACGGGCTGGAGAAGACGCCGATCGTCCTGGTGTCCCTGGAGGATGTCGAGCCGCACGATTTCGCCGGCCAGCTCGTCGAGGAGGTGCACTACTCGGCGAGCCTGCTGAAGGCCACCGCGATGTGGGCCGCGTTCGAACTCCGACGGGCCGCCAACGAGCTCATCTCGACTGCTCATCCGGCGCCCGCCGACACCCTCGCACTCCTGCGCGACACCTTCGACAGAGAGATCAACGACAACCGTGTCGCACAGCTCGCGGGCAAGAACCTCGAGGGTTTCCTGCTTCCCCGATGGGACAAGGTGTTCCAGGTACAGCCCGATGCCACAGTCAACTTCACGCCCGACTTCTTCGGGAAGCTGTTCGACGCGATCGTCGACGGCAGCAACAGCGCGGCAGGCACGGTGGTCCACGGGCTGGGCTTCGGCTACCTCACGAAGGCCGCCGCCACGGCTGAGTTCTTCGACGACGGCGCCGTCGACACCCCGCAGACCGCGGACGGGATGTGGCTGTGCGGCGACTTCGGCCACGGCTTCCCGCCCCAGCGCATCCCGTGCGTCAACGACACACCGGTGGCCCAGGCGACGTCCGCCTTTCAGATGGCCCGGCTGTTCACCTTCCTGGCCGCCGGTCCCGGCGCGGCAGGGGCTCCGGGTGTCGACCCGGGCCGGGCCCCCGACCCGGGGAACACCCCGCTTGTCGACGCGGCCTCCGACGAGGCCATGCTCAAGCTTCTGTTCAACGCGGTGGACGTGCCCCGGCTGCACCTGTTCCTCAACCGCGACACCTCGGTGCAGTTCGTCACCTTCCAGTCGAAGATCGGTCTGGGGCCGGTGAACAGCGGAACCAAGGTGGCCTCGGAAGCGGCGATCATCAAGGAGGCGTCGGCCGGCCGACGCTTTGTCGCTGTCTTCCAGAACCGGGCCTTCGTCAACGACTCCTCGATCGTCCCGGTCTCACAGGTCATCGACGCGACCATCGCCAACTTCCTCTTCCCCTGATACACACAAGGGTGTCGAGGACCCGGGAAGCGGGGCTTCCACAAGCGCTCATCCGCCGCACCACACAGGACACCGTCTTGACACCCCTCTATGCGTCGAATGTGTAGAACCGTGTGTGGTCCAACATGTCGCGTGGCGTGACGTCATTCCAGGGGCGCATGGTGGAGTTCAGATCCACCACGTTCTCGGTCGGGGTGTCGGGCAGATATCGCGATGCGGGATGCCGTTTCTGCCAGTCCGCCCACAGTTTGTCTATGAAGGCGTGATGCAGCCAGAACACCGGATCGTTCGGGGACGCGCCCGTCGCCATGTGGCCGCCCACCCAGACATGCACCCGGTTGTGCAGATTGACGCCGCGCCAGCCCTCGAGGAGGTTGCGAAAACCCCGTGAGGTGCTGTTCCAAGGCGGTGTGTCGTACGTTTCAACGGCCAGAACCGCCTCGATGTCGTCGCGCCGGGGCAATGCCCTTCCTCCGCCGCCCAATGCGCGCCGCAGGAAGGGGCGGGTGTCCACTCGGGTGTCGATGGTCCAGTTTCCGGCCAGGCTCGCGAACGGTCCGGTCGTCACCTGGCCGTCGCGGCTGCGTCCGTCACCGCCCAGGAAGTCCGTGGCCCACAGGGAAGAGCCGGGCGTATCGTCCGTGCTCCAGTCCCAGTAGGGCAGTGTCACGGAGGGGATGATCCGTTGAAGCTCCCGCTCGAATTCGAGCAGGAACTTCCGGTGCCAGGGCAGAAACGACGGGGAGCGGTGCCCCACTCGTTCGCCCTGGTCCGTATCGCTCATGATGAATTCGTTGTGGGTGCGCACGAAGTCGTCGTAGCGCCCGCCGCGTTTGAGTTCGAGGACCGCGTCGACGAATTCGCGCTTCTCGGTGGAGGTGAGTGTGGACTGGTTCTTTCGCACGGCCATGTCAGGCGCTCCTTTCCGGGACGATCACGGGTGTGCCGTGCTGGGGACGAGGTCGGCGCCGGCCAGATTGTCGACCGCTGACCGTGCCAGGGCGTGCGGAGTCGCGAAAACCTCGTAGTGGTCGATGAGACTGACCCACGTCCCGTCTCCGTTCTGCATGACGTGGAGATCGGTTCCGTCTATCAGGACTCGGTAGCCGCTCTCGTTCCCGTGATGCCCGTGATCGGTCGGCCGGCCTTGGATGTGCCTGCCCTTGTACGTTTCGTCGAACGGCTTGCCGGCCGTGGGGGTCCGGGTGGGGCTGTCCTGTCCTGCTCGGTTCGCCCGATGGGATTCTTCGCCGTACACAGAAGCGGTTGTTCCGGCGACGGCCAGCGCCGCGAGCGCCGCAGTTCCACCTCGAAGAAATCGACGACGAGTACGCATGCGTTCCCTCTCTCACAATACGGTCGGTGTTCCCGCGGAGTTGACGGGTCAGATCCGACTGCCCCGGATCCCACCAACGTTGCCGAAGGATTTGCGACGGGCCACGGATCGGCGGATATCCGGCCAACACTTGCATGAAGAATCAACTGCGGGTGAAGCAGATCGTCCTGTCTGCCCGGACGGTAGGACGTCCCGGCAGAAGATCCGTGGGCCGTTCACCGGTTGCTGTGGGAGATCTTTCGCCGGCCCGAGGGTGCCCGACTCTCCCCGTGGCGTGACAGCTTGACGGAAAGACACCACCAGCGGATTTCTGTGCCGCTTCAACCAAGCTTTCTCCGGCATCGGCTGGAAAGGTGCCATCTCGGTCGACAAGCCACGGCTCATTAACGGCCGTAAGGCCGCCCGGCTCGGTGACGACTCACGCAGACGAACTGCCGCTAAACGCGCACCGTCACAAACTCCGTGGCGCCCGGCTCGCCCTTTCAGGCCAGGTTCTCCGATTCCCGATGTCCGAAGTCAGGGGCATCGATGCGATGTTCCCGTGGCTCCTGAGCAACGCTGAAAGTTCCGTAGTCGAGAAAAAGGAGAATCTGATGCGTCGCTCCGCAACCAAGATCACCTGCGTCGCCGGTGTGGTCACCGGCCTCCTCGCTCTGACAGCCGGCTCTGCCGCAGCCGGCACGCCCCACAGCCTGTACCCGCCCTCCGCGATGGTGCTCACCGTCGGTCAGGGCGAGAGCGCGGCGACAGCGACCGTCGAACGGGCGGTCACCCTCACCTGCAACCCGACTGCCGGCGGCTCCCACCCCGACGCCGAGGCCGCATGCGCGGACCTGGAACGCGCTCATGGTCAGCCCGCGCTCACCCTGAAGGACGACTCGGATCGCGTCTGTCCGCAGATCTACGCTCCCGTCACCCTCACGGCTGACGGCGTGTGGGAGGGCCGTCGGGTCTCGTACGAGCGGACCTTCCCCAACAATTGCGTGGCGGACTCCCGCGTCACGAATCTGTTCAACTTCTGACCTCTGGCATCGGCAACGCCGAGGACGCCGGGTGGGTGGTCCGACCCGAGGGGGGCCGGACCACCCTCCCGCACGACGGAGCCGGGCGGCATCACGCTGGATGCCGCCCGGCTCCGCCTGCAACGACTGGTCGGTTCAGTGTCTGCCCGGTGGTGACGCGCTCAGCGACGACCGCTCGACGGGCGGGCGCTCACCGGTGGCCCGTCACTCGAGCAGCTCCGCGTACGCGCCCATGGCGAGGGCTATGTCCGCCTGCGCCCAGAAGCGGTGGTACGTGAACTCCGGCGCGGCGCCGCCCGCCAGGTAGCTCTCGATCTTCGACCAGGCAGGGTCGTCCTGGTAGAAGGAGCGAAGCGACGCGAACGTCGACGACGAGTTGATCGTGTCGCCGTTCGGCATCGTGCCCGTCCAGCCGCTGGGCACGTACACCGGGTCGTCGAACCGGCTGTAGTCGGTACGCGTCTCGGGCACCGCGATGCCGAGCGCGTCCTGGTGGTGGTCCCACATCCCGTCGAGCAGCGCCTTGGCCACGGACTTGGCCTCCGCGTCACCCGAGCGTGCGGCGTAGTACGTCAGCACCTTGGCGTACGCGCCGGCCACACCCACGTCCTGGGTGTAGTCGGCCACCGTCACGTGCAGACCGGCGTTGGCGCCCGGGTTCGCCGCGTTCCACGTGTCGGGCTTTCCGGACCACTGGAGCGTGGACGGGATCCGGAACGTGCCGTCGGGGTTGACGGTCGTCTCGGAGAGCGCCCAGTCGACCCACTTGTCGAGCACCTCCTTCGCCTGCGCGTCACCCGTCTGCTGGTAGTACTCGGCGACCCGCTCCATGGACCACGCCTGGAAGCCGAACCACTGGTTCGACGGCGGGTCGTGGTAGACCGGCTTCTCGTCGTACGCCATCCCGTAGAAGGTGGGAGTGCCGGCCGCAGGCGCCTCGTACCGGCCGCCGACGCTGTTCGTCGCACCGCCCGCGATGGCTCCTTCATCGGCCTGCAGCCAGCGGTAGAACTCGATCTGCCGGTCCAGGCTCTTCGCCCAGTCGGCCTGCGCCGTCGCCGACTTGGGCTTCAGCGGGGCGTAAGCGCTGAGCGCGTAGGCCGCCAGCGGGTTCTGGTAACCGCCGTGCGCGTGGCTGGAGCCGATCCGCCAGGCCCAGCCCGCCGAGGCGTCGGTCGCGCCGCCCCAGGCGTAGTACCAGGACAGCAGGTAGTGCGAGCTGTCCTTGCCGGTGCCGGCCGGGCAGGTCGTCGGACCCACGCAGTTGCCGACCTTCTTGAAGTACTTGTCGAACATGGCGTAGCGCAGGTAGTCGCCCATCTTGGCGGCCTTGGCCACCGTCCCGGAGACCTGGGAGCCCTTGCCCTGCTCCTTGGCCCACAGGTCGGCCCAGTAGGCGGCCTGCACGGCCCGGGCGTCCGCGTCCGGGGCGTTGGTGTACTTCCACTGCTTGGCGTAGGACGCGTCCTTGGTGAACAGGTCCAGGTAGCCGTTGGGGCCGCCGTAGGCGAACCGGTCACAGGTCGGCTGCGGCACCGTCTCCCACACCGATTCCTGCGGGCCGCGCTGGAAGGTGTTGATGTACGAGGGGCCCGTCGCGCTCGGCCCGGCCTCGCACTTGCCGGGCTCGTTGCCGTACCCGTAGACGTTGTCGACGTCCTGGAGCCAGTGCATGCCGTAGACGTCGTCCGTGCCGTACGCGGCCTTCAACTCGGCCGCGATCGGGTCCCTGCCGGAGGTCACGGACGGCTGGAGCTCGGCCGGGTACTGGGAGGGCTGGTCGTGCTCCGGCGCGTAGGTCGCCGGCTTGTTCGGGTCGTAGTAGGAGCCGGTGGCCTGGTCGGCGTGCGTGGGGATCATGTACTTCTCCATGATCTCCCAGGCGCCGTTGAACTTCGTCCAGTCACCGCTGATCCGGCCGTACATGGCCTGCAGCCAGGTCAGGTAGCTGTACGCCTCCGACGTCGTCTCGTGCCCGTGGTCGGGGGCCTCGACGATCAGCGTCTCGACGGAGTGGTACGGGATTCCCTCGGGTGAGAAGTAGCCGTTGGCCGGGTCGGTGATCTTCCCGTACAGCTCGAGGAAGCGACCGTCGTACTCCTTCGAACCGCCCAGTTGCGTCACCGTCACCTCGGCAGCGGTGTGACCGGGGGCGGTCACTCTGAAGGTGGCCGCGCCGGTTCCCTCGCTCTCGGCGGCGATGGTCACCTTCTGCGCCGTGTTCCAGTTCGACGGGGTGAAGGTGAGGCTTCCGCCGCTGCTCACGCTCAGTTTCGTGTTGCCCGCCGTGCGGGCCACGGAGACCGTGACGTTCGAGGACGGCCGGGTGGACAGCTTGACGTCGAAGGTGCCTGATCCGCCCTGCTGGACGCCCAGTTGGGTGGGTGAGGCGACCAGGGCGGGACCGGTGGCCACGGTGATGCCGACCGGGGTGGACTCGGCCGAGGCGCCCTGGCTGTCGTAGGCCTTGGCGTAGAGCGAGTAGGCGCCGGCCGCGAGACCGCCGGCGCTGAAGGTGTACGGCGAGCTGGTGTCCGTGCCCAGCAGGGTCGCGTCGCTGTAGAACTCGACCTTGGTGACACTCGCGCCGTCGGCCGCGGCGGCCGTCGCGGCCAGCGGGATCGAGTCGCCGGCGGAGAAGACCGCCCCGGCTGCCGGGCTGGTGAGCACGGCGATCGGCGGCTGGTGGGCGCCGGTGCAGGTGGTGCCGTTGACGGCGAAGGAGGTGGGCGCGGCGTTGGCGCCGCTGTAGGAGAACTGGGCGCCGGTGCTGACGGCGGCACCGGCGGCGATCGACCGGCTCCAGGCGGGCGCCTTGACCGTGATGTTGCTGCCGGACTGCGACCAGGTGCCGTTCCACCCGTTGCTGAGCTTCTGGTTCCCCGAATAGGAGTACGTCAGGGTCCAGTCGTCGATCACCTCGGAACCGCGGTTGGTGATGGTGAGGTCGGTGGTGAAGCCGGAGCCCCAGTCGCTGGTCCGGTAGTCGACGCTGCACTGGACGGCGGCGGCGTGGGCCGGCGAAGTACCGGTCGCGGTCAGGGTCAGGGGGAGCGAGAGGACGGCGGCCAGCGCCGTCAGTACGCGCCTCAGTGGGCGCCGTCTTCCTGGTGGAGACATGGGGGTGACTCTCCTAGCGGCTCGGGGAGTTGAGCACGGGCATGCTGAGCACAAGCCTTGAACCAGTGGGAGCGCTCCCACGGTGAGGTCGTGGCGCGGGGCTGTCAAGAGTTGTCACAGAAACCGAGGTACGGAAGTGCGCTCCGTCAAGAAATTTGCCAAGTCCCCTTCTCTGGCCCGCCGTTCGGCGCTAGCCTCCGGTGCAACCAGTGGGAGCGGTTCCATCACGGGACACGCCGTTTTCGGCGCGTCCGAGCTGCAAGGAGTCGCTCATGCGTCACCCCCCGCACCTTGCCGTTGCCCCGCCCGGCGTCCTGCCCGCACCGGGCGGTACAGCGCTGCGACGGTTCGCGTATCCCCGAACAGAGTCTCCGGAACGGGACAGAACCGCTCCCCGATTTCGGCCACTTGGCTGGGAGCGCTCCCACTGTCAGGCCGTGTGCACACGGCTGCTCGACCAGCGCAATGCCCCCACCCCCGATTCGCCGACGAGAGGACACGTCACCTCATGAGCCGCGACACCATGAGCCGCGCCACCGCACCACCGCTGCGACGGAAGCGGACCGCCCTGCTGGCCGCCTGCAGCCTCCTGGCCACCGGCGCCGGCGCCGTCACCCTCATGCAGACGCCGGCCGCCGCCGCGGCGATCGCCTGCAGCGTGGACTACCGGACCAGCGACTGGGGCTCCGGCTTCACGACCACGGTCGACATCAAGAACACCGGCACCACCGCGATCGAGAACTGGACGCTGACGTACGCCTACGCCGGCAACCAGAAGCTCAGCAGCGGCTGGAACGGCACCTGGTCGCAGTCAGGCAGCACCGTCACGGTCAAGGGCGCCGACTGGAACCGGTCCATCGCCGGCGGCGCGACCGTCTCACCGGGCGCGCAGTTCTCCTACAGCGGCACCAACACCGCGCCGACGTCCTTCGCGGTCAACGGCGTGACCTGCAACGGCGGCACCACGCCCACCGACCCGCCGACCGACCCGCCCACCGACCCTCCGGCCGGTGGCAAGGTCGACAACCCGTTCGTCGGCGCCAAGATGTACGTCAACCCCGAATGGTCGGCGAAGGCAGCTGCCGAACCGGGCGGCAGCCGCATCGCCAACACCTCGACCTCCGTGTGGCTCGACCGCATCGCGGCGATCGAGGGCGTCAACGGCGGGATGGGTCTGCGCGACCACCTCGACGAGGCGCTCAAGCAGGCAGGCGGCAGCCCGCTGGCCATCAACCTCGTCGTCTACGACCTCCCCGGCCGCGACTGCGCCGCCCTCGCCTCCAACGGCGAGCTCGGCCCCGAGGAACTCCCGCGCTACAAGAGCGAGTTCATCGACCCGATCGCGGCCGCCGTCTCCGACCCGAAGTACGCGAGCCTGCGTATCACCACCGTCATCGAGATCGACTCGCTGCCCAACCTCGTCACCAACGCGGGCAGCCGGCCCACCGCCACCCCGCAGTGCGACGTGATGAAGGCGAACGGCAACTACGTCAAGGGTGTCGGCTACGCGCTGTCCAAGCTCGGCCCGATCCCCAACGTCTACAACTACATCGACGCCGGTCACCACGGTTGGCTGGGCTGGGACGACAACTTCGGCCCCTCCGCCGAACTGTTCGCCCAGGCCGCCAAGGCCGAGGGCAGCAAGCTGGAGTACGTCACCGGCTTCATCACCAACACCGCCAACTACGGCCCCCTCAAGGAGCCGCACTTCACGATCAACGACGCGGTGAACGGCACCTCGGTGCGCCAGTCGAAGTGGGTCGACTGGAACCGCTACGTCGATGAGCTGTCCTACGCCCAGGCCTTCCGCCAGCGTCTCGTCCAGGCCGGCTTCGCCTCCAACATCGGCATGCTGATCGACACCTCCCGCAACGGCTGGGGCGGGGCCGCCCGGCCCACCGGACCGGGGCCGCAGACCAACGTCGACACCTATGTCAACGGTGGCAAGCTCGACCGCCGGATCCACCTCGGCAACTGGTGCAACCAGGCGGGCGCGGGGCTCGGCGAGCGGCCGAAGGCGGCTCCCGAGGCGGGCATCGACGCCTACCTGTGGGTCAAGCCCCCGGGTGAGTCCGACGGCTCCAGCTCGGAGATCCCGAACGACGAGGGCAAGGGCTTCGACCGGATGTGCGACCCGACCTACACGGGCAACGCACGCAACGGGAACAACATGTCCGGCGCGCTGGGCGGTGCCCCGGTCTCCGGCCACTGGTTCTCCGCGCAGTTCCAGGAGCTCATGAAGAACGCCCACCCGGCGCTCTAGGGTCCTCCTCCGGATCGGGCACCGCAGGATCCGGACGAGAGGCCCCGGCAGCGGGCACACCGCGCGAGCGGTGACCCGCGGGCGCACCGACGCGCCTCGGCCGGCCTGGACAGGCCATGACCCGCAACTTTAGGGTCATGGCTCTCAGGACGCCGAGGCGCGTCACAACGTTCCGCCGTGGAGTACACGAATGGTCACCCTTGCTGATGTCGCCCGCCACGCAGGCGTCTCCGCCAGCACGGTCAGCTATGTCCTCAGCGGCAAACGCTCGATCTCCAGCAGCACCCGTGAGCGGGTCGAGCGGAGCATCGAAGAACTCGGCTACCGACCGCACGCCGGCGCCCGCGCACTCGCCAGCAACCGGTCCGGCATCATCGCGCTGATGGTGCCGCTGCGCACCGACATCTATGTGCCCGTGATGCTCCAGATCGCCATGGCGGTCACCACCACGGCCCGCGCACACGGGTACGACGTCCTCCTGCTCACCGGGGAGGAGGGGCCGGAGGCCGTGCGGCGCATCGAGGGCAGTGCGGTGGCGGACGCGATGATCGTCATGGACGTGGAGCTCGACGACGAACGGCTGCCGCTGCTGCGGAGCGCCCGCCGCCCCGCCGTGCTGATCGGACTGCCCGCCGACACCGGCGGCCTCAGCTGCGTCGACCTCGACTTCACGGCAGCCGGAGCACTGTGCGTGGAACACCTGGCCGGGCTCGGCCACCGGCAGATCGCGTTCATCGGCGAGGCCCCAGGGGTCTACGAACGCCACACCGGCTTCGCCGAGCGCACCCTCGCCGGACTGCGCTCCGCCGCCGGGACCCACGGCATGCGGCTCCTGCACCGCCCCTGCGCGAGCGGGTGGACCGCGGTCGCCGCCACCCTCGGGCGGATCCTCGAGGAACGCCCCGGCACCACGGCCTTCGTCGTGCAGAACGAGGCCGCCACCGACCCCCTGCTTGCCCTGCTGCGCCAGCAGCGGCTGGCCGTTCCGGAGGACGTGTCCGTCGTCGGCATCTGCCCCGACCAGGTCGCGGCGCAGGCCCCGGTGCCGCTCACCGCCGTCACGGTTCCCGCGCAGGACATGGGCCGGCGCGCGGTCGAGCAGGTGGTGGCCATGCTGGACGGCGGGGAGACGGCGGAGACCGTGCTCCTCGCGCCCGAACTCACCGTGCGGGCCAGCTCCGGCCCCGCTCCCCGCTGACGTGCCGCACCGCGCCGCGACCTAAGGGAGAGGACACCGTGGCCACAGCCGCCGATGACGCGCGCGCGGAGTTCCAGGCGTTCTTCGAGCGCCACTACGCCGAACTCGCCCGTCTCGCCCATCTGCTGACGGGCGAGGCCGACGCCGCCGACGACCTCGCCGCCGACGCGATGCTCGCCCTGTGGGACCGCTGGGACCGGGCGCGCGCCGCCGACCACCCCGTCGCCTACGCCCGTGGCGTGGTCGCCAACCTCGCCCGCAGCCGCATCCGGAGCGCCGTCAGGGAACGGCGCCGGGTGGCGCTGTTCTGGTCGCAGCGCTCCGAGAAGACCGACGGACCCGACGTCCCCGTGGTCGTCGACGTGCGGGAGGCGCTGCGCGCGCTGCCTTTCCGTAAACGCGCCTGCGTCGTACTGCGCCACGCCTTCGACCTGTCGGAGCGCGATACCGCCCTGGCGCTCGGCGTCTCGGTCGGCACGGTCAAGAGCCAGACCTCCAAGGGCATGGCGGAACTGCAACGGCTGCTGGGTCCCATGGCAGCCTCTGAGCTGGTCGGAGGCCGGAACTGATGGACGAGGTGCGCAGGCGGCTGCGGGAGGCGGCGGCGTCGCACCGCCCCGACCGGGAGCGGATGCTGGCCCGCGTCGAGCGCGGCATGGCGGAAGGCCGGCAGCCGGCCGGGGCGGTGCCGGCGTACCGGCCGGGACGGGCGAGCCGGCTGACGATCGCCGGAGCGACGGCGGCGGTCGTGGCGGTGCTGGCGCTCGGCGGTCACACCGTGGCGACCATGGGCCGCGACGACGACGGCGCGGCGGCCGGTGCGGCCTCGCCGCCCGCCTCACCGGCGCCGGGCGCCACCGAACAGCCGTCCCCGGCGCGGACCGAGGACGGCCATCTGTGGTCCGACGGCTCCGTGGACCCGCACAGCAACAGCTACTGGGCGCAGAGCAACGTCACGGTGAAGAACCGCGAGGTGCTGACCTCGCTCACGGTGGAGCTGAGGATCACCGACACCGGCGGCGTGGCGAGCACCGGCGGCTGGCGCACCCGTCCGGCCGGCGACTTCGACTTCTCCGTACGCAAGGAGAGCGGCGCCCTCGTCTACCGCTGGACGCTGCGGCCGGGGCGCACGGTCCCGCCGGGGCAGCATGTCTTCGCCGGCCAGTACGACCATGCGGAGGGCGGCCGTGACGCGGCCGGGGACACGTACACGGTCCGGTCGGAGGCGTCGGGTGAACCCGCCTCGGTCCAGGGCGACTTCGCGCGCACACCGTCCTGAGCGGTACGGGGCGTAAGAAAATCGCGCGGGGCGGCAACCTGGGCCTTTTCTGTGGCGACCTTCCGGCGTAGGTCTTCACACCCCCACATCCGAAAGGGCCCAGAACACATGAGCCGACACAAGCGGAGCCTTGGGCGTCGCAGGACGGTTGCCGCGCTGGGCGCGGCGCTCGGGCTGACCGTGACCGGGATCGTCACCACCAGCATGCTCAACACCGCGGGCGCGGCCACCCCGTGGCCCAAGCCCGACGGCAGCTCGGCCGTGACCGCCACCATCGAGGTCTCAGGCACGTACGACGGCGGCCTGAAGCGGTTCTACGGCAGCGGTGACCTCGGCGACGGCGGCCAGGGCGAGGGCCGGCACCCCATCTTCAAGCTGAAGGACGGCGCCGTCCTGAAGAACGTCGTCCTCGGCCCGCCCGCCGCCGACGGCGTGCACTGCATGGGCAGTTGCACGCTGCAGAACGTCTGGTGGGAGGACGTCGGCGAGGACGCCGCCAGCTTCAAGGGCAAGTCCGCGGGCTCCGTCTACACCGTGTACGGCGGCGGTGCGCGGAAGGCGTCGGACAAGGTCTTCCAGTTCAACGGCGCGGGCAAGCTGGTCGTCACCAAGTTCCAGGTCAGCGACTTCGGCAAGCTGGTCCGCTCCTGCGGCAACTGCTCCACGCAGTACAAGCGGTCGGTCATCGTCAACGACGTGGACGTCACCGCCCCAGGGAAGTCCCTCGTGGGCATCAACACCAACTACGGTGACACGGCTGCCCTGCGCAACGTCCGCATCCACGGCGACAGCAGCCGCAAGATCAAGCCCTGCATCCGCTACACGGGCAACGCCTCCGGCGACGAACCGGTCGAGACCGGCAGCGGTCCCGACGGCACGTACTGCCGGTACAGCTCCTCGGACATCAGCTACGACTGACGCCGGAGCACGGTGAAGGGCCCCCGCCGGCCGTGACCGGCGGGGGCCTGCGTCATACCGGCGGCGAACGGTCTCAGCCGGCGCTCCGCCACGGTGTCCAGTCGCCCAGATACACCTCGCGTGTCGCCGACCTCGCCTGGAGGGAGTCCAGTTGGGGCCGGTTCTCCGGCACGGTGATCCGGGCCCCGGGGCCGGTGTTGCGGTACTCGGCGTACCGCTGCGCCTGCCACGGGTAGGCGTCCCGCATGTTCGTGTACGGCTCCACCGCGTCGATCCCCGGACCGATCACGCTGTCGCGGACCACCAGCGACGGCCACGCGGTCGGGTCCGAACTCGGCACCCAGGGGCGGGAGAGCTTGTACGCGCCGTCCTCCGCGCCGCTGCTGATCCGGCACCGCACGGCGAGGTAGCCGAACGGTTCGTCCCGCGCGGTGGACGGGGCGAACACCATGCCCTTGGGCGTGAAGTCCACGTCCCTGGCGAGGGTGTGGAAGCGGCAGTGCTCGAACACCGCACGCCCGCGTCCGAAGACGAAGTCGACGTCCCCCTCCACGTAGCAGTGCGAGAAGAACTGCCGGGCGACGGTGGACACGGAGGGCGAGTCGGCGTACAGGGTGTCCTGGTGGCCCAGGAAACGGCACTGGTGGAACGCCGAACGGTCGCCGCTCACCTTGATCGCGACGGCCTGGGTGCCGCTGATCTCCGGATGGTCCGCCCGCAGCCAGTCGTTGGCGAAGGTGATCCGGCGGGCGGTGAACCCGGTGGCGCGGACCGTGGTGGTGGCGGAACCGCTGGTGCCGTACGTACCCGAACCGTCCGGCTTCGCGGTGCCGGCCGCGTTGTCGTACACGACGACGGTGTCACGGGGGTCCGGGCTCGCGCCGATCAGCGTGAGACCCGCGAGTGCCTCGCCGATCGTCACCACCTCGCGGTAGACCCCCGGGGCGACGACGATCGTGAAGCCCGTGCCGCCCACCGCGGACACCGCGCCCTGGACGGTGGTGTGGTCGCCGAGCCCGCCCGGGTGGACGTACAGCGTCCGGCTGCCGGGCCGGGCCGCGGGCGAACCGAACGGTCCGAAAGGGTCGTCCGTGACGGCCCGGGCGGGGCTGTGCACCGCCAGAGAGAGGGCCGCTCCGGCGCCGGCGGCGAGCAGGGCGCGGCGGCCGACCGCCGCGCCCGGGGAGTGCGTGGCCATGTGATGAGGCTCCTTCTCTCGTCAGCGCAGCCGGCCCGCGCCCGCCCGGTGGACGACCAGCCCGGGCACCGCCCGCGGATGGTCGAGGCGGGTGCGCAGCGTCGGCGTCCAGCCGGCGCCCGACCGCAGCGTCTCCTCGGGCACCTCCGCGTTGTGGACGGCCACCAGGTCGACCGCCCGGCCGTTGACGTGGTTGCGCTCGGCGGTGACGGGGGAGTCCTTCCACTTCTTGAGGATCCGGCCCGCGCCCACTCCGGCCGGCAGCGTGAACGAGTTCGCCTCCGCGACGAGCTGGGACTCCGCGCCGATGCCGAAGCTGTACGCGTAGGCGTCCTTGTCGACGACGTAGTGGTTGTTGTACGTGTCGACCTTGCCGAAGCGGACGCGCGGCGCACGCTCGACGATGTCCCGGAACAGGTTGTGGTGCAGGGTGACCCGCAGCTTGCCGCGGTCCGTGTCGCCGGCGCTGTCGCTGTTGCCGATCATCAGGGTCTTGTCGTGGTCGGCGAAGACGTTCCAGGAGGCCGTCACCAGGTCGGCGCCCCTGACGATGTCGAGCTCACCGTCGTGCTGCTGGTACACCTCGCCGTAGTAGGACGGCAGTGAACTGTCGGGGTGACGCCCGTCGGTGAACGTGTTGTGGTCGATCCACACATGGGTGGACCCGTACACCACGAGGCTGTCGTACTCGGAGTTCCACGCGCCGGTCGCGCCGTCCGTCGGGTCCCACTGGGGGAAGCAGTCCAGCGGGCTCTCGAGGGTGAGGTTGCGGACGATGACGTTGTCGACGCCCTTGACCTGGAGACTCGCGCCGACGATGCCCGCGTCCTTGCCGACGCCGACGATGGTGGTGTTCGCCGGCACGTACGCCTTGATCGCCTGCGCCTGGTTGTCCGCCGACACGGCGCGCAGGTCCTCCTGGGGGCCGCTGACGGGGGTGTCGTAGCCCCATACAGCGGGGTCGTAGTCGGCGAGATAGGCGTCGAAGTCGTAGCCCTCTGCCTCGAACGCGGCGCAGCCCGACGCGGTGGCGTCAAGGGTGCCCTTGACCTTGATGATCCGGGGTGCGTCACCGTCGCCGGCGAGCGCGGCCCGGAACTCCTCCCAGGTGGTGACCGTGTGCACCTGCGCGGGGCGGGCCGTGGCACCGCCGGTGGTGCCGGTGCCGAGCGAGGCCCAGCCGTCGCGGGCGGGCAGGGTCTGACGGGCGGTGTCCCGGTGGGGAGCGGCGTTCGTCGCCGCGGTGGCGGTCAGGACCAGTGTGGTGCATCCCAGGGCCGTTGCGATGATGCGTCCCTGACATCTCAGCGTGTGCGTGGTGCGGTGCATGGTGCGGCTCTCTTCCCGGTTCAGTCGGCGGCGGGCCAGGTGATCCATGACTCGGGGATCTCGTCCTCGAGCCGGCGGACGTCGCGCGGTGCGATCACGCCGGTGCTCAGCAGTGTTTCTGCGACCATCCGTGCCACGGCGATCGCGCCCGGCGGATTGAAGTGCGTGTTGTCCTGCTCTTCCGGCGTCCAGTTGAAGTACGCCTTGGTGCCCTCCGGACCCAGCTCCTGCCAACGGGCGATCGACAGGGCCTGCACGTCCAGCAGCGCGGTCCCCTCCTCGGCGGCCAGCGCCCGCATCGCGGCCGGGTAGTCGCCGTGCGTCGGGACCGCGGTCCCCTGCGCGTCGAACCTGCGCCGCTCCACGGACGTCGCCAGCACCGGCCGGGCGCCGCGCTCGCGGGCCCCTTCGACGTACCGGCGCAAATGTTCCCGGTACGTCGACCAGGGCTCGGTGTACCGGGCGGGGTCGGCGCTCTTCGCGTCGTTGTGGCCGAACTGGACGAG
This sequence comes from Streptomyces sp. NPDC086835, assembly GCF_044745705.1. NCBI lineage: Bacteria > Bacillati > Actinomycetota > Actinomycetes > Kitasatosporales > Streptomycetaceae > Streptomyces > Streptomyces sp. NPDC086835. The sequence goes on along the minus strand of NZ_JBIVAU010000006.1, from coordinate 78,796 downwards.
CAACAGGTCACCGGGCGCGATCCGGGTCAGCAGGGCGTCCAGTCGACCCTCGTCGACGAAGCTCTTCGAACTCCGGGCGTTGACCGCGTGGTTGGCGACCCGTAGCCGCCTGTCCAGGAAGAAGGGGAGGGCCATGCCCCACCCGGTCTCGGGCGCGGCGTCCGCGTACTTCTGCGCGGCCGTGGAGTCCCCGGCGATGAAGAGCGTGCGGCTCCGGCCACCCGCTGCCGGCCCGGCCACGGCGGCGGGGGCCGCCGCGGCGGCGAGCGGAAGGCTCGCCGCCGCCGCGACCACCTGACGACGGGTCGGCCTCACCCGTTCTGCTGCTTCCACTCGGCCTGGGCCTCGTTGAGCTGCTCCGCCAGGGAGTCGAGGAAGTCCTTCGCGGACATCTTGCCGAGCAGCACCTTCTGGAAGGCCGGCTCGTTCTCGGCCTTGGAGATGGTGTTCCAGTCGGGCAGGTAGTAAGGCAGCTGCACGATCTTCGTCGAACCGCTGGACAGTGCCTCGGCCGCCAGCCTGGTGGGCTCCGCCTTCTGCACCCAGGCGTCCTTGGCCGCCTCTGTGTGGGCCGGGATCGCGCCGGCCGACTCGTTCCACCGGCTGTTGGACTCGTGGGACGCGGCGAACTCGATGAACTTCCAGGCGGCCGTCTTGTTCTTGCTCGACTTGAACAGGCCCAGACCGTCGACCGGGTTGGAGACCTGCACCCGTGTGCCGTCGTCGGTGGTCGGCAGCGGGATGCCACGGAACTTCTCCGTCCCGAGCGCCTTCACATGGTCCTTGTAGGAGCCCAGATTGTGGTTCAGCATGCCGATCTCGCCGCTGTCCCACTGGGCGACCATCTTGGTGAAGTCGTTGTTCACGTCCGCGGCAGGGGTGTTCTTCTTGAACAGTGCCGCGTACTTCTCCAGCGCCGCCACGTTCTCAGGGGCGTTGACCGTGGTCCTGTCGCCCTGCCAGAAGGTGTCGATGCCGCTCTGGCCGTACATCGCGTCCAGCGCCTGTGCGATGGACCCGGCGCCGCCGCGGATGGTGTAGCCGAAGCGGTTCTTGTCCTTCGCCGTGAGCTTGTCGGCGGCCGTGAAGAACTTCGCCCAGGTGGTGGGCGGCTCCAGACCGGCCTCCTCGAAGAGGTCGGTGCGGTAGTACAGCACACCGTTGCTGGCGGACGTCGGCACGGTGAACATACGGTCCTGGCCGCCCGCGGCCTTCACGTTCTCCACCATGCCGGCGTTCAGCTTGCCACCCAGAGGACTCGCGGCGATGCGCTCGTCGAGCGGCTCCAGCGCGCCCTGTGCGGCGATGCCCGCCAGCATCGCCGCCCCGACGCCGCCGACGTCCGGCAGGCCGCCGCCCTGGATGGCCGTGTCGTACTTCGACTGGACCTCCGTCGAGGCGACTCCCACGTAGTTGACGTCGATGTCCGGGTGCTTCTTCTCGAACTCCGCGATGATCTCCTTCCACACGTCGGTGCGGACACCGCCGTTGTTGTCCCAGAAGGTGATCTCGCCCTTGCCGGACCCCTCGCCGCCCTTGTCCCCGGCGCCGCCGCTGCCGTCGTCACCGCAGGCGGTGGCGGTCAACAGGAGCGCCGTGGTGAGGGCGAGGAAGGAGGCGGCTCTGCCCCGTCCCCGGTGGAAGATCGTCATGGTCGGCTCTTTTCTGCTCGTACGGGTGTGCGTGTTCGCGCGGGTGTGCGTGTCCGTGAGGGTGTGCGTGGAGCGGTGATGCGGAACTGTGTGAACATCGCGGCGCCGGTGTGACCCGCCGCCGTTGTCCGCTCCGCGGCGGGCGCGGTGGCGAACAGGCCGAGGAGGGCGCCGGTCCAGCGCCAGGGGGTGGCGGCGAAGACCCGGCCGGACGGCACGAACCCGTCCTGGCCGGCTCCGGGCACGGCGGCCGAGAAGCGGCACCTGGCGCCGGCCACGGTCTCGATCCGCAGCAGCGCCCGGCCCTCCGGCGCGTGCCGGGAGCGTGCCGCGTCCCGTTCGCGCGCCGCGGCCGCCTCCGCGAAGCGGTGCACCAGCTGGACCGTGCCGTCGGCGGCCCGCTCCAGGCCGATCCAGGCGTACGCGTCCCCGAGTACCGCGAGTCCCGCCCGTGCGCCCGGTTCCTCGTCGTCCAGGCGCAGTTCGACCTCGACGACCGCGTCGGCCGCGGGCAGCCGCTGGGTGAGGACGTTCGGCAGCCTGCGCAGGTCCTGCGCGTCGTCGCCGCGTAAACACGTCAGCCGCAGACCGTCGCCCGAGTGCAGTGGGGCCCAGCCCTCGCCCGGGTTCGCCGCCCACTGCCACTGGCGGCCGAAGCGCCCTCCGGGGAAGCCGTCGTCGGTGGCGGGGGCGGACCGCGGCTGCTCCGGCAGGTCGGGTTTGGGGTGGAGGAGGACGGGCGAGCCCCCGTCGCCGAGTACGGGCCAGCCGTCGTCGTCCCACTGCATGGGCTGCAGGTGGACCACGCGGCCGTAGGCCCCACGGTCCTGGAAGTGCAGGAACCAGTCCTCCCCGTACCGGGTGCGCACCCAGCCGCCCTGGTGCGGCCCGTTGACGGGCGTGTCGCCCTGTTCGAGGACGACACGCTCCTCGTACGGGCCGAAGAAGTCCCGGGAGCGCAGCGCGCCCTGCCATCCCGTGGCGACACCGCCGGCGGGGGCCAGGATCCAGAACCAGCCGTCGTGCCGGTACAGCTTGGGGCCCTCGAGGGTGAACCAGCCCGGGATGCCGTCCCCGTCGACGATCGTCTTCCCCTCGTCGAGCAGCGCGCTGCCGTCGGGCCGCATCCGATGGCCGGTGAGCCGGTTGTTGATCCCCGACCGGGACCGGGCCCAGGCGTGGACGAGGTACGCCTCGCCGGTCTCCTCGTCCCACAGCGGACAGGGGTCGATGAGCCCCTTGCCCTCCTTCACCAGATGCGGACGGCTCCAGCCACGGCGTACATCGGTCGAGTTGACCTGCCAGATCCCGTGGTCCGGGTCGCCCCAGAAGATCCAGAAACGGTCGTCGTGATGACGTATCGACGGCGCCCACACCCCGCTGTCCTGCCGGGGCAGTGCGAAGGCGGCCGCGGGCTCCAGCCGCTCCAGCGCGTGCCCGATCAAGGTCCAGTTGACGAGGTCCCGGGAGTGCAGCAGCGGCAGCCCGGGGGCCCGGCCGAAGCTGGACGCGGTGAGATAGAAGTCGTCGCCGACCCGGACCACGTCGGGGTCGGACCAGTCGGCGGCGAGAACGGGATTGCGGTACGTCCCGTCGCCGAGGTCCCCGGTCCTCATGCCGTCACCGCCTTGTGGACCAGCGCCGCGGCGCCGTCCCGGTCCAGGCGCCCGTCGGCGACGACGGTGACGACGCGGCGCACCAGCGTCTCGTGTGGCCCCAGCGGCAGCCGCTCCACCGTGGCCAGGGACGAACCGACGCCCGGGTACTCGCCGGCCCGGACGAACCACGGGTCCTCCCGGGTCCGCGCGGTGGCCCCGGCGAAGACCAGCGTCCAGCCCTGCCCCGCGACGGCCAGCCAGTCGGCCCGCGTACCGTGCACCGCGGTCTCGCCCTCCGCGTCCGCGGTGAACACGTCCGGAGCCGCCGGCTCCTTCGGCGCACGCCAGAAGAAGCCGCCGTAACCGGCGCCGTCGCGCCCGTTGGTGGCGGGACTGCCCATGGACAGCGCCGCACCGCTCGCATTGGTCAGCGAAAATGTGAGGTCCAGCGCCCAGGCGGTGCCGGTGAGAGGCGTGACCGCCACCGTGCGGTGCTCGCGCAGCAGCCGGCGTCCGCCTGCCACCCAGCTCAGCTCCTCCACGAAACCGTCCGGGTCGCGCAGCTTGAACCCGTCGTGGCGCTGCTGCCCATGGTTGTCGAGCTCGGTGGGGCCCTGCCCGCGCACGAAGGTCCGTCCGCCCCAGAAGTTGTGGCCCTCCACGTCCGGTACGGCCACCCCTGCGCCCAGGTGGTGCGGATGGTCGGGCGGCGCCAGTTCGGTCACCGGGACGCCGGCCAGCGTGGTGACGGGATGAAGGCAGGGACGGGGGGAGGAGCGCCGGTCCAGGTCGGCGGGGAGCGAGTAGCGGCCGACGGGCCGGCCCGAGCAGTACAGCTGCGTCGTGGAGCTCATGGCGTGGTGACCTCCGTGGACAGGGCCCAGGGCGCGCCGAGTTCGGAGTAGAGGCGGAGCGTCTCGGCGCCGGCGGCGACCAGCGCGTCGATGCCCGGGACCACCCGGCGCGGGGCGCTCCCCTCCTCGGCGTGCCGCCACGCGTCCGGCGGCAGCCGGACCGGTTCCGGGGCGGTGCGCACCGCCTCGACGACGCGCATGAACGCGCCGCAGGCATCGGGCGGCACCAGCAGCGCGTCGCCCCGCGTCAGGTGCCGGACGAGGTTCTCCAGCAGATCTGTCCGGCCGTGAACGGTCTCGTGCGGGCCGTGCCCGGACCGCTGGACCAGCACGCGGTCCTGCTTGTACCAGAAGGTGATGCGCCCGCTGCTGCCGTGCACCACCACATACGGCTCGGAGGCCACCTCGGCGCAGAGCGTGGCCGCCACGGTGACACGGCCCCCGCGGGACGTCGTCACCCGGACGCACGACGTGTCGTCGGACTCGATGTCGTTGGCGCGGAACAACTGAGTCTCCACGCCCGCCACTTCCTCGGCCCGGGTGCTGCCGTCCAGCGCCAGAGCCGTCGACACCGCGTGGGCGAGCGGATTCGTCAGCACGCCGTCGACCACGTCGACACCGTCGAGACGGCGTCGGCCTGCCCACGGGGAGCGCCGGAAGTACGCCTCGCCGCGCACCCACGCCCCTGCCGCGCCCACGCCGCGCACCTCGCCGATCACCCCGTCGTCGACGAGCGCGCGGACGGCCGGCAGCGCGTGCGAGCCCAGCGACTGGAACCCGACCTGGCAGACGGCACCTGCCTGGGCGACCCCGTCGGCCATCCGCCGGAACTCCTCGTACGAGGGGGCGGGCGGCTTCTCGAGCAGCAGGTGCGCACCGTGCCGGGCGGCGGTCAGCGCCAGGTCCGTGTGCGTCTGGATCGGTGTGCAGACGACGACGATCCGGGCGCCGGTCGAGGCGAGGAGCGCGTCCAGGTCCGGCCCCTGCTCCGGCGCGGAGGGCGCCGCGGACCCGTCGAAGCCGTCGAGCTCGTCGGGAGACAGCGGGCGCAGCTCGCAGACCCCGGCCAGGCGCACCAGGCCCTCCTTCTGGAGCCGGGCGATGTTGGCCAGGTGCTGCCGGCCGTGGCCCCGGGCGCCCGCGAGCACGACGGGCAGCGGCTCCACCGTGGCGGTCATCCCTTCACCGCCCCGGCGCTGAAGCCCGTGATCAGCCACTTCTGGATGAACGCGAACACGATGACGACGGGGACGGCGGCGATCACACCGCCCGCGGCCAGGGCGCCCAGGTCGACGCTGTCCGCGCCCATCAGCGTGTTGAGACCGACCGGGATGGTCTGCTTGTCCTGGTTGTTGAGGAACATCAGCGCGAACAGGAAGTGGTTCCAGGCGTGGACGAACGCGAAGGAGCCGACGGCGACGAGCCCGGGCCGCAGCAGGGGCAGCACCACGATCCGGAAGGCGCTGAAGCGGTTGCAGCCGTCCACCCACGCCGCCTCCTCCAGGGAGTACGGCACGTTCCTGATGAAGCCGCTGATCAGGATCATCGACAGCGGCAGCTGGAAGACGGTCTCCGCGATGATGACGCTGACCAGCGAGTTGATCATCTGCAGGCCGGCGAAGATCTCGAAGAGCGGTACCAGCAGCAGCGCGCCCGGTACGAACTGGGAGCACAGCAGGGCCAGCATGAAGCCCTTCTTGAGGCGGAAGTCGAAACGGGCCAGGGCGTAACCGCCGGCCAGCGCGACGACCGTGGTCATCACCAGGACGGCGATACCGGTGATGAGGCTGTTCTGGAAGAAGGTCGCGAAGCTGCGCTCGGTCCACACCTTCTCGAAGTGCTCGCCCGTCATCGGCCACGGCACCAGCGAGGTGGAGCCGGTCGGACGGACCGCGAACAGCAGGATCCAGTAGAAGGGGATGAGGGTGAAGAGGAGGTAGATGCCGAGCGGCAGATAGATCTGCCACCGCGGGACCTCGTCCCAGGCGCGCCGGCGTTTCGCGGGAGCCGGCCGGGCGGGGGGCGGGACGACGGGCACGGGCGCCGCGCCGCGAGTGGCCTGTGTGGTGATCACTTGTCCTGGCCTCCGAACTTGCTCAGGCGCAGATAGACCATCGAGAAGAAGAGCAGGATCACGAACGCCACCGTCGTCAGCGCCGAGGCGTAGCCGAAGTCATGGGCGTCGACGCTGGTGTTGGCGATGTAGAGCGGCAGCGTGGTGGTCTCGCCGGCAGGTCCGCCGCCGGTGAGGGTGTAGAGCAGGTCGACGTTGTTGAACTCCCAGACCGCCCGCAGCAGCGTGGAGAGGATGATCGCGTCCTTCAGGTGCGGCAGGGTGATGTGGAGGAACTGCCGTACCCGGTTGGCGCCGTCCACCTCCGCCGCCTCGTACAGATCCTTCGGCACGGACTGGAGGTCGGCGAGGATGAGGATGGCGAAGAAGGGGACACCGCGCCACAGGTCCGCGACCACGGCGGCGGGAAAGACGGTGGCCGTGTCGGACAGCCACGAGGTCCCGTACTCGCCGATGCCCATGTCCGCGAGGTAACGGGTGATGCCGGTCTGGGAGTTGTAGAGCAGCACCCAGATGGCGGAGGTCAGCACCCCGGAGACCGCCCAGGGCGAGAAGACCAGCGCGCGCCCGAGGGCCCGGCCGACGAAGGTCTGGTTGACGATGAGGGCGAGCGCCAGTCCGAACAGCAACTGAAGGCTCACCTCGACGACGACCCACTTGAGGCTGAACGTCAGCGTGCCCCAGAAGTGCGGGTCGTCCGTGAAGATCGTCGTGAAGTTCGACAGGCCCGCGAAACCGTTCCGCCAGGGCTTGGTGGGGTTGTACTCCTGAAGGCTGTAATAGAAGACGCTGAGCACCGGATAGGCGATGAAGCCCAGCATCAGCAGCCCGGCGGGGGCTATCAGCAGATACGGCAGCCGGCGGGGCGCCGCTCCCGTGCGGCGGCCGCGGGCTCCGGGCCGCCGGGCCGGTGGCCCTGGCGATTTCTGCGCCACAGCTTGGGCCATGACTGCATCTCCGATCTGGGGTAAGCGCTTTCTCCGGCGCTGTGCGGATGTCGGGCGAAGAAGAAGAGGCTGGGCGAAGAGGAGAAAGAAGGGGGCGTGCGAAGTGGGGCGGAGGCCGCGGGCTCAGCCCGCGTACGGATCCGGCACTTCGCCGGGCCTGGCCAGGAAGGCGAAGTCGCATCCCGTGTCGGCCTGGGTGACCTGTTCGCTGTAAAGAGCTCCGTAGCCGCGCTCGTAGCGGGCCGGCGGCGGTGTCCACTCGGACCGGCGTCGCTCCAGCTCGGCGTCGGTGACCTCCAGACGGAGGGAACGCGCCTCGACGTCGAGGGTGATCAGGTCCCCGGTGCGGACCAGGGCCAGCGGCCCTCCGACGTAGGACTCGGGCGCGATGTGCAGGACGCACGTGCCGTAACTGGTCCCACTCATCCGGGCGTCGGAGATGCGGACCATGTCCCGCACACCCTGCTTGAGCAGATGGTCCGGGATCGGCAGCATCCCGTACTCCGGCATGCCGGGACCGCCCTTGGGGCCGGCGCCCTGAAGGACCAGCACATGGCCGGCGGTGATGCCGAGCGACGGATCGTTGATCGTGCGCTGCATCGTCCGGTAGTCCGGGAACACCACGGCCGGTCCGGTGTGCTTCAGCAGATTCGGATCGGCGGCGATGTGCTTGATGACCGCCCCGTCGGGGCAGAGGTTCCCGCGCAGCACCGCGACGCCTCCCTCCTGCGCGACGGGGTTGTCGCGGGGGCGGATCACATCGTCGTTGTGCACCTGGGCGCCCTCGAGCTGCTGCCGCAAGGTGGCGTGGGCGACCGTGGGCCGGTCCAGGTGGAGCAGGTCACGGATGCGGGAGAGGAAGCCGGGCAGCCCGCCCGCGAAGTGGAAGTCCTCCATCAGATAAGGCCCGCCGCCCGGACGGACGTTGGCCAGCACCGGCACCGTACGAGCGATCCGGTCGAAGTCGTCCAAGCGCAACGTCACGCCGGCACGCCCGGCCATGGCGATCAGATGGATGACGGCGTTGGTGGAGCCGCCGAGACCGAGGACCGTGGTCACCGCGTCCTCGAACGCCTCACGGGTCAGGATCCGCGACAGCCTCAGGTCCTGGCGCACCAGCTCCACGATCCGCATCCCGGACGCCGCGGCCATGCGGTCGTGCCCGGAGTCGACCGCGGGGACGGACGAGGCGCCGGGAACCGTCACTCCGAGCGCCTCGGCCGCGGCCATCAGGGTGGCGGCGGTCCCCATCGTCATACAGGTGCCGGGGGAGCGGGCCAGACCGCTCTCCAGCTCGCTCATCTCGCAGTCGCCGATGAGCCCGGCCCGCTTGTCGTCCCAGTACTTCCACATGTCCGTGCCGGAGCCGAGCACTTCGTTGCGCCAGTGGCCCGGCAGCATCGGCCCCGCAGGCACGAACACCGTCGGCAGGTCCGCGCTCGCGGCACCCATCAGCAGCGCCGGCGTGGACTTGTCGCAGCCGCCCATCAGCACCGCGCCGTCCACCGGGTAGGAGCGCAGCAGCTCCTCCGTCTCCATCGCCAGCATGTTGCGGTAGAGCATGGGCGTCGGCTTCTGGAAGGTCTCCGACAGAGTGGAGACCGGGAACTCCAGCGGGAACCCGCCCGCCTGCCACACCCCGCGCTTGACGGCCTGGGCGCGGTCACGCAGATGCACATGGCACGGGTTGATGTCCGACCAGGTGTTGAGGACGGCGATCACGGGCTTGCCGAGATGCTCCTCCGGCAGGTACCCGAGCTGACGCGTACGGGCCCGGTGGGAGAACGAGCGCAACCCGTCGGTCCCGTACCACTGGTGGCTGCGCAACTGCTCCGGCCGCAGGCTCATATGCCCCACCCGGCCACGAGCCCGGCGACCTCGGCACGCCGCTTCTGCAGGAGCGGACTGCTCGGCGGCCGCACGTCGCGGCGGCACAGGCCGAGCGAGGCGAGGGCCTCCTTGACGACCGTGACATTGTCCGCCGACCCGTGGGCGGCGCGCAGATCCTCCAGCGGCCGGATCCGCTCCCACACCTTCATCGCCGCCGCGTGGTCCCCGGCGCGCAGCGCGGCGAGCATCTCCAGCGAGATCGACGGGGAGATGTTGACCAGGCCGGAGGTGAAGCCGGTGGCGCCCGCGGAGAAGTAGGCGGGAGCGTACAGCTCCGCGAGACCGGCGATCCACACGAACCGCTCGAGGCCCGCGTCGCGGGCGAACGCCGCGAACTGCGCCGTGTCGGGCACCGCGTACTTCACTCCGACGACATTGGGGCACAGCTCCCCGAGGCGCGCCATGCGCTCGCCGCGCAGATGCGGACTGCGCACATAGGGGACCACGCCGAGCTCGGGCACGGCCTCGGCGATCGCCCGGTGGTAGTCGAGCCAGCCGTCCTGCGACACATAGGGGTGCACCGGCTGATGGACCATCACCATCTGCGCGCCCGCGTCCCGTGCGTGCCGCGCGGAGGCGACCGCGGTGGGCACGTCCAGGCCGACGCCCACGAGGACGGCTGCCCGGCCGGCGGACTCCTCGAGGGTCAGTTCCGTGACGGCGCGCCGCTCGTCGGGGTCGAGCGCGTAGTACTCGCCGGTGTTGCCGTTGGGGGTCAGGGTGCGCACCCCGCCGTCGAGAAGCCGGCGCACCAGCGCCCGGTGCGCGACGGTGTCGACGGTGTCGTCGCGGGTGAAGGGCGTGACCGGGATGGCCACCACGTCGGCGAGGGCCTCCCGCAGCGAGCTGAAGCCGGGATCGGTGCTCATACCTGGTCCTCCTCGGCCTGCTCGGGGAACGCCCGCTGTACGAACGAGTCGATGTGCTCGTGCAGCGCGCGGGCCGCGGCGTCGGCGTCCCCCGCGAGGGCGAGCTGAAGGATCTCGCGGTGCTCGTCGGCCTCCCGCTGCCAGGACGGGTCGGCGGCCCACGCCACGGTGGAGACCAGGGCCGCCTGGTCGCGGACCTCGTCGAGCATCCGGGCCAGCAGCGGATTGCCGCAGGGCAGATACAGGGCCCGGTGGAACTCCCGGTTGGCCAGCGACCTTTCGGCCTGGTCCGCCGCCTCGTCAGCCCTGACGAGCGCCGTCCGCGCGTCCTCGAGCGAGGCGTTGCGGGTGATGGAGCGCCGCAGCGCCTCCGGCTCCAGCAGCAGCCGCACGTCGTACACCTCGCGCGCCATGTCGGCGTCGACCATGCGGACGGTGGCGCCCTTGTACTGGCTCATCACCACGAGCCCCGTGCCGGCGAGGGTCTTGAGGGCCTCCCGCACCGGGGTCTTCGACACACCGAACCGCGCGGCCAGTTCGGTCTCGACCAGGGACTGGCCCGGGCTGAGGCCGCCGGTGAGGATGGCGTGCTTGATCGCCTCCAGCACGTACTGGGTGCGGGAGGGGATCGGGGTGGGAGCGAAGGTCATCAGCACTCTCAGATCTCGCGTATCGCGTCTCATATATGACGTACGAAGTGCAACGCGCCGAACGTAGGGCCGACTTGGCGCGCCGTCAATGCTTCGGACGCGATTCGATGCGATGTCTGGTTTGTTACGGTGAAGCGCTTCGATCGGTGCCGTCGAGTGCGTTGACCTCATCTCGCGCCACTTCATAGATTGGTGGCGCAAGCGCTTCCGCCCGACTTCCTTCCGGGTTTCTCCTGCCGTACTTCCGCTCTCCTTTCCGAGGACCTCCATGAAGTTCACCGACGGCTTCTGGCTGATGCGCGAGGGCGTCCACGCCTCGTACGCCACCGAAGTACGCGATCTGCAACCCGGCGACGACCGGTTCACCGCCTACGCCTCCGTCCGCCGCGTCCGGTCGCGCGGCGACACGCTCAACTCGGCGCTGATCACCGTCGAATGCAGAAGTCCCCGCTCTTCGCCGAGGGAGTGGCGGGCGGCTACCTGGTCCGGCGGCCGAACGGTGACGTCTGGCAGTGGGACCTGTGGCAGCCGGGCATGGCGCTGGTCGACTTCACCGACCCGGCGGCGCGCACCTGGTTCCAGTCCCGGCTGAAGGTCCTGCTCGACCAGGGCGCCGACTGCTTCAAGACCGACTTCGGAGAGCGTATTCCCACCGATGTGGTCTGGCACGACGGCTCCGACCCCGAGCGGATGCACAACTACTACACCCAGCTCTACAACGCCGCGGTCTTCGAACTCCTCGAGAAGGAGCGGGGGGCGGGGCAGGCCGTGCTCTTCGCCCGCTCCGCGACCGCCGGCGGCCAGCAGTTCCCCGTCCACTGGGGCGGCGACTGCTGGGCATCGTTCGACGCCATGGCCGAGTCGCTGAGGGGCGGACTCTCACTGTCGCTGAGCGGCTTCGGTTTCTGGAGCCACGACATCGGCGGCTTCGAGGGCACCCCGGACCCGGCCCTGTTCAAGCGCTGGCTCGCCTTCGGGCTGCTGTCCTCGCACAGCCGGCTGCACGGCAGTGACTCCTACCGGGTGCCGTGGGAGTTCGGCGACGAAGCGGTGGCGGTGGCCCGGCAGTTCACCGAGCTCAAGCACCGGCTGATGCCGTACCTCTACGGTGCGGCCGTCGAGGCGCACCGCACCGGCGTGCCGGTGATGAGGCCCATGCTGCTGGAATTCCCCGACGATCCCGCGTGCCGGACCCTCGACCGGCAGTATCTGCTCGGCCCGGACCTGCTCGTGGCGCCCGTCCTCTCCGCGGAGGGAGAGGTGGAGGTGTACCTGCCCGAGGGGGAGTGGACGCATCTGCTCACCGGTGAACGGGTGAGCGGCCCCGCCTGGCGCCGCGAGGTCCACGGCTTCGACAGCCTGCCGCTGTACGTCCGCCCCGGCGCGGTGATCCCGTTGGCCGCCGACGTCCGCAGCCCGGAGGGGCCGTGGACGGACGCCCTGACCCTGCTGGTCGCCCCGGGGACGGACAGGCGCACGGTCACCGTCCCCGGGCCTGACGGGAGCACGGCGGCCACGTTCCGCATCGTCCGAGAGCCCGGCGCCCTGCGCGTGACCGCCGCCGGCACCGAGCGGCCGTTCCGGGTGAAGGCCGTCGGCCACGGCGGAGCGCGCGGCACGGGAGAGGTCACCGTGCCGCTCCGCTGACCGCCGGACCACGCCGCCGACCTGCCACCCGGGCCGTCGGCGCCGGACGGCGGACCGCCGCGCGCCCCGGGACCGGGGCCCGGGGTGTCGCAGCACCTGCCCGGGACAGGCCCCGGTACCTGACGCCCCGACCGGGCACAGGGCCCGCCGGCGCCGGGCCGCCGCGCGTGCCAGGACTCGACGCCCGGGGCCGTGTCCGCCTGGGACCGGTCCCGGCGTTCGACGCCCCCGCCGTCGGCGCCGGACGCCGGGCCGCCGCGCGCCCCCCCCGGATCGCACGAGGGCCCGGCCGCCACGGCCGGGCCCTCGGAGCGGGGCAGGGGGAGCGTCAGACGATGTTCTCCGCGATCTCCGCCTGCTCGCGGGCGGTTCCGTACGCCGCCGGCGTTCCGTACGAGCGGCGGGCGACGAACCACCACACCGTGGCCAGGATCAGCACCGCCGCCAGTGCGATCGAGGCGTAGTTCATCGAGTCGACGGTCACCGGGTTCGACTGGGGCAGGCAGAACAGCACCGTCACGCACGCCACCCACACCACGGCGGTCCAGCCGATCGGCCTGCTCCAGCGGCCCAGCGACCACGGACCCGGCTGGAAGCGGTCACCGGCACGCAGCCGCAGATAGATCGGGATGGCGTACGCGGGAGTGATGCCGATGACGTTGATCGCGGTGACCGCTCCGTAGGCGGTCGCGGAGTACAGCGACGGGACGGCCAGCAGACAGGCGAAGGTGACCGACAGCCACACCGCGGGGACGGGCGTCTGCGTCCGGCTGCTCACCTTGCGCCACAGGGCGGAACCGGGCAGCGCGTTGTCCCGGCTGAAGGCGAACACCATCCGGCTGGCCGCGGCCACCTCCGCGTTGCCGCAGAAGAGCTGCGCGACGATCACCACGAGCAGCAGCGCCGTCGCGGCGCCGGTGCCGAGAGCGTCGATGAAGATCTGCGCAGGCGGTACGCCGGTCGCGGTGTCCTGGGTGCCCGCGTAGTCCTGGATCGCGAAGGTCAGGCCCGCCAGCAGCGCGAACCCGGCGATCCAGGAGACCCAGATGGAGCGCACGATGCCCTTGGCGGCGGCCACGGACGCGTTGGAGGTCTCCTCCGAGAGGTGGGCCGAGGCGTCGTACCCGCTGAAGGTGTACTGCGCGAGCAGCAGGCCGATGGCGGCGACGTAGACGGGGTTGTCCCAGCCCGTGCCGTTGACGAACTCGCCGAAGACGAACTCGGGGGACTGGTGGTCGGACGGCACGATCGCGAGGGCGCCCACGATCAGGGCCACGCCGCCGAGGTGCCACCACACGCTGACCGAGTTGAGCAGGCTGACGAGCCGTACGCCGAAGAGGTTGAGGGTGGCGTGCAGCAGCAGGATGCAGATGAAGATGATCATTGTGGAGCCGGGGGTGGGTTCGATCCCCCACTGGAGGTTCAAGAACGCGCCGGTGAACAGGGCGCAGCCGTAGTCGATGCCGGCGATTGCGCCCAGCAGGCCGAGAAGGTTGAGCCAGCCCGTGTACCAGCCCCACTTACGGCCGCCGAGCCGGTCGGCCATGTAGTACAGCGCGCCCGACGTCGGGTAGGCGCTGGTGACCTCCGCCAGGGCCATGCCGACGCAGAGGACGAAGAGACCGACGCCCAGCCAGCCCCACAGCATCACCGCGGGACCGCCGGTGCCCAGCCCGAATCCGTACAGCGTCATACAGCCGGACAGGATCGAGATCACGGAGAAGCTGATGGCGAAGTTGCCGAAGCCGCCCATCCGGCGGGCCAGGACGGGCTGATAGCCGAGCTCCCTCAGCCGTTCCTCCTCGTCCTTGGGAGGGGTCCGGCCGGAATCCGACCACTTCGGCGGGGATATGGACATCGAGGTACCTCCGGGGAAAGGCGATGTACTTGAGCGGACAGGGCAAGGCGGTGGTGCGGGCGGGCAGGACACAGCGCGACGGGGGAGTACGCGCCAGGGGAGGACGGGGAGGGGACGTGGCCCGGGCGGGCGGAGGTGGCCTCAGCCGTACCGGCCCGCGGCCGGGCCGGGGCCGGGCCCGGCGTCACGCGCCGCCGCGAGGCAGCGGGCCCGTGCGCGCAGGAACACCTCCTCCGCGAGCGCCGCGTCACCGGGATCGGGCGTGCGGTACGCCCACGGAAGCGTCGCGTAGAACGGGCCCAGCGCCTCGAACACCCGGGCGGCGTCGGCGAACTGGAGCGCGCCCCACAGCGCGTGGGCCAGGTGGCTGAGATCGAGCAGCGTGCGCGTCGCCGTGGGCGCGACGTCGAACCAGTCGTGCAGGGCCAGCCGGCCGTCGCGGGCCGCGTCGTCCGTGACCCAGTGCAGGTCCAGCGCCTTCTCCTGGCCGTTCTCCCGGCGGTAGCGCTCCACCCGTACATAGAGCGGCAGCACCTTGAGCGGCGATCCCAGGGGCGCGGACGAGGACGCCCACTGGACGAAGTTGACGGCCTCGGAGAGATGGGGGCCGGACCGCCGGGCGTACACGAACTGCAGCATCCGGTGGTACGCCTCGCGGTTGTGCGGATCGCGCTTGTCCGCCTGTGCCAGCAGCCCCCACGGGCCGGGGAAGAGCATCGGCCCCGGCGGTGCCATCCGGTGCTCGTCGAGCCGCTGCCCCTCGTCGAGCCGGGCGAGCGCCAGCAGACACACCCACGGCACCGGGTCCTCGGGCGACCGGTGCGCCGCCGCCCGGCATGCTTCCCAGGCCTCGTGCCACAGGTCCTGGGTGTGCCGGTGCGCGTCGCGGTGCGCCCGTAAAGCGCGCTCGACCGCGACCCGGCAGTGCATCACCGCCGCGGCGGCGCTGTCGGGTTCCTCCGCACGCCATGTCTGCACCGTGTCGGAGCCGGCGGCCACCGCCGCCAGCACCTGGGTGCGCTGGGTCCACAGGGCCCAGTCGGCCGTCGCCTCGAGAAGGTTCCGCATCGACAGCCAGCGGCCCGTGCGTAAGTCCTGGAGGGCGCTGCGCAGTTCCGTGTCCTGGCCGGCCGGATGGTAGACCGGGCGGAAGGAGTCCGGGGCCATCAGCAGGCCACCCTTCCCGGGCACGCCCGGGAGACGTCGCCTAACACGGCTGCCGGGCCGTCGGGCCCGTCACCGCGCCGACCGGTCCGCCGACCGTCGCGCGGTCCGCTCCGTGTTCCGTCGCAGGGTGGAGCCAGGGGGGAGAACTGGTCGTCATCGGGCCTCTTGGGGCAGTGGGGGCTGAGGCGAGCGTCGACGGCGGTGGTCGGCCGGGCATCGACGGCGGTCGGGCACGTACGGGGAACCGCGCCGTCCCCCGCATCGCTTCCGCGTGCGGGCCGATCTTACTCAAGCCGCGCCGCGCGGCAACCAGTTGACCAAGTCGCCGCCCGACGGGGCGTGCTCCGCCGCCCCTTGACGGCGGCGACGGCCTGCCCCACGCTTTCGTCTGCGATCAAGGTTTCTTCTACCGGAGAGCGGGGTGGCCGATGACGGGCCCGGTGCTTGCCGTCGACCAGGGCACCTCCGGCACCAAGGCGCTCGTCGTCTGCCCCGAACGCGGCGTGATCGGCACGGGATTCGTGCCCGTGTCCCCTCGCTACGGCCCCGGCGGACGCGTCGAGGTGGACCCCGCCGAGCTGCTCGACTCCGTCCTCGGCGCGGGGCGCAGGGCGCTCGCCCACGCCGGTGAGCCGGTCGAGGCCGTCGGTCTGGCCAACCAGGGCGAGACCGTCCTCGCCTGGGACCCGGCGACCGGCGAGCCGCTCACCGAGGCGATCGTCTGGCAGGACCGGCGCGCCGAACCGCTCTGCGCCGAACTCGCCCCGCACGCTGAAGAGTTGACGCAGCTCACCGGATTACCGCTGGACCCGTACTTCGCCGCGCCCAAGATGGCGTGGATCCGCCGTGAGCTCACCGGCGAAGGCGTCGTCACCACCAGCGACTCCTGGCTCGTGCACCGGCTCACCGGCGCGTTCGTCACCGACGCGGCAACCGCCGGCCGCACCCAGCTCCTCGACCTCGACCAGGTCGCCTGGTCACAGCGGGCACTCGACCTCTTCGGCCTGTCCGGCGAACGCCTTCCGGACGTCGTGGACTCCGCCGGCCCCGTCGGCGTCACCACCGCCTTCGGCGCCGGGACACCGCTCACCGGACTGCTCGTGGACCAGCAGGCGGCCCTCCTCGCCCAGCGCGTCACCGAACCGGGCACCGCCAAGTGCACCTACGGCACAGGGGCGTTCCTGCTCGCCCACACCGGTCACCGGCCGCACCGCTCCACCACCGGGCTCGTCGGCTGCGTCGCCTGGCGGCTCGGCGGGAAGGCGAGCTACTGCCTGGACGGCCAGGTGTACACCGCGGCCTCCGCCGTCCGATGGCTCGCCGACCTCGGCGTCGTCTCCGGCGCGGCGGACCTCGACACCGTCGGCTCGTCCGTCCCCGACAGCGGCGGCGTCACCTTCGTGCCGGCGCTCGCCGGGCTCGCGGCCCCCTGGTGGCGCGGCGACGTCAGAGGCTCGGTCACCGGACTGGGACTCGACACCGGCCCCGGCCACCTCGTGCGCGCACTGTGCGAGGGCATCGCCGCACAGGTCGTCTCCCTCACCGAAGCCGTCGCCACCGACCTCGGCTCCCCGCTGACGGCGCTGCGCGTCGACGGCGGCCTCACCCGGTCCGCGCTCCTCATGCAGGCGCAGGCCGACCTGCTCCAACTGCCCGTGGAGGTCTCCGCGCTGCCCGACGCGACCGCACTGGGAGCCGCCGCCGTGGCCCGGCTCGGCATCGACCCCGGACTGGCGCCGGATCAGGTGGTTCCCGACCGGAAGCCGTCCGCCGTCTACGAGCCCCGCATCAGCGCCGACCGGGCGGCCGAACGGCTCGGCGTCTTCCGTGCGGAGGTCGAGGCCCTCCTCGAGCGCTCCCCTTCGGCCGCCGGGGACCACGGAACGCGATGACCGTCACGACCAGCGGCGAACTGCCCGACCGTCTGCACGACGTGATCGTCGTCGGCGCCGGAGTCGTCGGCACCGCCGTCGCGCGCGAACTCGCCCGTCACCGCCTGCGCGTCGCCCTCGTCGACGCGGGCGACGACGTCGGCAACGGCACCTCCAAGGCCAACACGGCCATCCTGCACACCGGCTTCGACGCGGCGCCCGGCACCCTGGAGTCCCGGCTGGTACGCGAAGGCCGGCACCGCCTCGCCGCCTACGCCGAACAGAGCGGCATCCCCGTCGAACCCGTCGGCGCGCTCCTCGTCGCCTGGGACCGGGAACAGCTCGCCACCCTGCCCGCACTCGCCGCCAAGGCCGCCCGTAACGGCTACCACGCCACCCGCCTGCTCGACGCCGCCGAGCTCGCCCGCAGAGAACCGCACCTGGGACCCGGGGCACTCGGCGCCCTCGAGGTCCCCGACGAGTGGATCATCTGCCCCTGGACGACGACGCTCGCCTACGCCACCCAGGCCGTCCGCGCCGGCGTCGACCTGCACCTGAACTGCCGGGTGCAGTCCGTCACCGCCGGCACCCACCACGAACTGGCCACCTCCCGGGGCCTGTTGCGCACCCGCTACCTCGTCAACGCGGCAGGACTGCACGCCGACGAGCTCGACCGCCGCCTCGGCCGCCAGGACTTCACCGTCACCCCCCGGCGCGGCCAGCTCATCGTCTACGACAAGCTCGCACGCCCCCTCGTCGGGCACATCCTGCTCCCCGTGCCCACGGCGCTCGGCAAGGGCGTCCTCGTCGCACCGACCGTGTACGGGAACGTGATCCTCGGCCCGACCGCGGAGGACCTCGACGACAAGCGGGCCACCGGGTCGACCGCCGAAGGCCTCGAGACCCTGCGGGCCGCGGGCCGACGGATCCTGCCCGCACTGATCGACGAGGAGGTCACCGCCGTCTACGCCGGACTGCGCGCCGCCACCGGGCAGGCGGACTACCGCATCCGGGCGCACCCCCGCCTGCGGTACGTCACCGTCGGAGGCATCCGCTCCACAGGGCTGACCGCCTCCATGGCGATCGCCGACTACGTCACCGGCCTCCTCGGCGACGCGGGACTCCACCTCGGACCCGCCCGCGACCTCGAACCGGTCCGCATGCCGAGCATCGGCGAGGCACGGCCACGCCCGTACCAGCGGGCCGACCTGATCGCCGCCGACCCCGCGTACGGCACGATCGTCTGCCACTGCGAACGCGTCACCCGCGGCGAGATCCGCGACGCGCTCACCAGCACCGTCCCGCCCGGATCGCTCGACGGACTACGGCGCCGCACACGGGCCCGCGGCGGCCGCTGCCAGGGCTTCTACTGCGGACCCGCCGTCCGCGCGCTGTTCGAGGACGGCCGCCGATGAGCCGCACCGAGCGGGCCGTGGACGTCCTCGTCGTCGGCGCGGGACCCGCCGGCCTCGCCGCCGCGGCCCACCTGGCCGCGGCCGGCGCCGGCCGTGTCGAGGTGCTCGAACGCGAACAGGAACCCGGCGGCATCCCACGCCACAGCCACCACCAGGGCTTCGGACCACGCCACCGCCCGACCACCGGCCCCCGCTACGCCAAGCGCCTCGCCGACGCGGCCCTCGCCGCCGGAGCCGCGGTACGCACGGGCGTGACGGCCACCGGCTGGGCGGGCCCCCGCACCCTCGACACGACAGGCCCGCACGGCCTCGAACGACTCACCGCACCCGCCGTGGTCCTGGCGACCGGCGCCCGCGAACGGCCGCGCAGCGCCCGGCTGGTCCCCGGCACCCGGCCGGCCGGCGTCCTCACCACCGGCGAACTCCAGCAGGCCGTCCATGTCCACGGCCAACCGGTCGGCAGCCGCGCCGTCGTCGTGGCCACGGCAGGCGCCGACGCCGTCGCCTCTGCCGCCGCCGACACCCTGCGGACGGCCGGGGTCCACGTCGCCGCCCTGGTCACCGAGGCGATCCGCGGCCCCCTGCGGTCACCGCGCCACCGGTTCCCGCTGCTCACCGGATCCACCGTCGTGGAGCTCGCCGGCCACGGCAGGCTGACGGGCGTCCGCGTACGGGGCGACGACGGCCGCGGCGCACTCCTCGACTGCGACACCGTCGTGTTCACCGGCGACTGGATCCCCGAGCACGAACTCGCCCGGCGCGGCGGCATCGTCCTCGACCCCGGCACCCGCGGGCCGGCCGTCGACACCGCCTTCCGCACCGCCGTGCCCGGCGTGTTCGCCGTCGGCAACCTGCTGCACGGCGGTGAGCCGGCGGTGAGCGCCGCCGCCGAGGGCCGCGGCGTCACCGGGCCCGTCCTCGCGCACCTGGCCGGCGCGGACCCCTGGCCGGGCGGGGGGGTGCCGCTACGGGTCGAACCGCCGCTGCTATGGGTCGCACCGAGCCGTGTGCGCCCCGGCAGCCCGCCGCCCCTCGGAGAGCGCTTCACCCTGCGCTCCGCGGAACGCCTCCCCGCGCCCGTCCTCGTCGTCCACCAGGACGGCCGGGTTCTGGACCGGCAGCGCCTGCCGCACACCGCCCTGCCCGGCCGGCCCCTCCACCTGCGCGCCCACTGGACGGCCGCGGCGGACCCCGACGGCGGCCCGGTCCACATCAGCGTCATGTCCGATTCCCGCGAGCCCGGCGCCTGGGGGCCGCCCATACTGGCCGTATGACCACCGAGGCACGCACGGTAGAGGACAGCCGGTACCAGGCGGTGAGCAGCCGGGACGCGCGCTTCGACGGAGTGTTCTTCTTCGCCGTCTCCACGACCGGCATCTACTGCCGGCCCAGCTGCCCCGCCGTCACGCCCAAGCGCGAGAACGTGTCCTTCCACCCCACCGCCGCGGCCGCCCAGAGCGCCGGCTTCCGCGCCTGCCGCCGCTGCCGGCCCGACGCGGTCCCCGGCTCCGCCGAATGGAACGTCCGCGCGGACGTCGTCGGCCGGGCCGTGCGGCTGATCGGCGACGGCATCGTCGACCGGGAAGGCGTCGCGGGCCTCGCCGACCGACTCGGCTACAGCGCCCGCCAGGTACAGCGCCAGCTCAACGCCGAACTCGGCGCGGGACCCATCGCGCTGGCCCGTGCCCAGCGCGGCCACACCGCTCGCGTACTCCTCCAGACGACGACCCTTCAGGCCGCCGAGATCGCCTTCGCGGCCGGATTCGCGAGCGTCCGCCAGTTCAACGACACCATCCGGGAGATCTACGCCGCCACCCCCACCGAACTGCGCGCCCTCAGGCCCGGCCGCCCCGCCGCCGACAAGGGCGCCGCCGGGATCCCGCTGCGGCTCGCTCACCGGGGCCCGTACGCGGCGGACCGGATGTTCGACCACCTGGCCGCCCATGCCGTCACCGGCGTCGAGGAGGTCATCGGCCGGGCCGGCGACCGCACCTACCGCCGCACCCTGCGGCTGCCCGGCGGTGCCGGGATCGCCGAGGTCCGCGAACGCCCTGGCAGCGGCCGCTGGATGGACTGCCGGCTGCATCTGACGGACCTGCGCGACCTGACCACCGCCAACCAGCGGATGCGCCGCCTCCTCGATCTCGACGCCGACCCGTACGCCGTCGCAGAGCGCCTTGGAGCCGACCCGTCCCTCGCCCCCCACGTCGCGTCCCGCCCCGGCCTGCGCATCCCCGGTGCCGCCGACCCCCATGAGTCGGCGATCCGCACCATGGTCGGAACGTCGGCCGCGAGCACGCTCGTGGCCGCGCACGGCGAGCGGCTCCCCGCACCGAGCGGCGGACTCACCCACCTGTTCCCCCGCCCGCGGGACCTGACCGGCACCGGCCACCCCGCACTGCGCGCCCTGGCAGAGGCGCTCACCACGGGCGACGTGGTGCTCGACCCCGGCGCGGACCGCGAGGAGACGGAGCGCCGGCTGCTGCGGCTGCCCGGCATGGACGCCCGGACCGCCGCCCGCATCCGCATGCACGCCTTGGGCGACCCCGACGTCCTGCTGCCCGGCGACCCGGCGGTCCCCGCCGGCGCGGACACCGGGCGCTGGCGGCCGTGGAGCTCGTACGCGATGCACCACCTGTGGGCGTCCGCCGACAGCCTGGTGAGCTGACCGGGCACCACTGAGCCTCACCCGGACGGTCCAGCAACACAACGGCCCCGGCTCCCGGCGGCCCGAGAGTGGATGACGTCGCCCATCCTCACCGCCCTGGGAGTACCGATGACCCCCCTCAACCGACGTGACCTCGGCCTGCTCGTCCTGCGCGTCGGGACCGGCGCCGTCCTCGTCGCCCACGGCACGCAGAAACTCTTCGGCTGGTTCGGCGGCGGCGGCCTGGAAGGCACCGCCAAGGGCATGGAGGCCATGGGCTTCCACCCGCCCAAGCAGAGCGCGATGGCCGCGGGCATCGCAGAGGCGGGCGGTGGCGTGCTGCTCGCCCTCGGCCTCGCCACTCCCGCTGCGGGCGCTGCGGTGACCGGCAACATGGCCGGCGCCGTCTCCGTCCACGCACCGGCCGGCTTCTTCGCCCAGTCCGGCGGCTTCGAGTACCCGGCGTTCCTCGGCTTCACCGCGGCCGCGATCGGCGTCATGGGCCCCGGCCGCTACTCCCTCGACCACGCGACCCGGCACCGCTTCGACGGCCCGTGGATCCTCGCGGCCGCCTTCGCGGCCAGCGCGCTCGCAGCGTCCGCGATCGTCGGCAAGCGGGCGAAGGGTCAGATCGGGGCGGACGTGGACCCGGGCCCCGAGAAGGACCAAGGGGTCGACACCCTGGAGGACTAGGAGTCCGGTCCGTCGAAGTCCCCTGGCCGGCGCGTGGCAGGATCACCTGCCATGACCCAACAGCGCCCGCCTTTCCCGCCGTTCGACCTCGACAGCGCCCTGGCCAAGGTCCAGGCCGCCGAGGACGCCTGGAACACCCGCGACCCGCACAAGGTGGCCCTCGCCTACACCGAGGACTCCGTCTGGCGGAACCGGGACGTCTTCCTGACCGGCCGCGAGCAGATCGCCGAGTTCCTCACGGCCAAGTGGGAGCGTGAGCTGGACTACGTCCTGCGCAAGAGCCTGTGGTCCTTCCACGAGAACCGCATAGCCGTCCGCTTCCAGTACGAATGGCACGACGCCGCGGGCCGGTGGTTCCGCAGTTACGGCAACGAGTTGTGGGAGTTCGACGAGCGTGGCCTGATGAGCCGCCGCGAGGCGAGCATCAACGACGTGGCCATCCAGGAGTCCGACCGCCGCTACTTCGGGCCGCGCCCCGAGGACGAGCGCGGCCCAGGTCACGACATCCCCCTTCAGTGATCCGGTCGTACCGGGACGCCCCGGCGGACCTGAGGGTCGACGGCGCGATGTGCCGCCGGCCGACGGCCCTCAGGTGTCCGCCGCGCCTCACTCGCCTCTGAGCAGGTCGACCGTGCCGGCCAGGCCCTCGTCGCCGTGACCCTCGGCCACCCGCCGACGCATCAGGTCCATGTAGGGCGTGAGGAGCCGGGGGTCGACCGACTGGCCCTCGGCCGTGGCCAGAAGCGCGTCGTTGCCCGCCGACATCATGGCGAGGTTGGAGGTGACGCCCTCCGTGTAGTCACCGCTCTCCAGTTGGGCGGCGATCTCGTGGGTCATACCGGTCATGGCGCCGAGCCACTCTGCGAGCAGGGCGGCGAAGCCGGCCTGGTCGAGGTCCTTCTCGGGGCGCACCAGGGCGAAGGCGTGGGTGACGCCCGCGAACATGCCGGTCATCGCGCTGAGCAGGGCGATGTCGTGCAGGGCCGCGTGCCCGGCGTCCTCGCCGACGAACTTCGCGCCGGCGGGAACCTCCAGCACCTCCCGGTGGCGTTCGAACAGCTCGCGGTCGCCGCTGTAGAACACATAGCCGCCCGTCTCGGGCCGGCCGATCATCGGGGGAACGGCCATGATCCCGCCGTCCAGGAACCGGGCACCTCGTTCCTCGGCCCACAGGGCCCGCAGCCGGGACCGGGCGGGGGCGTTGGTGGTCAGATCGACCAGGTCCTTTCCGGTCAGGTCGGTGCCCTCCAGGGTCTCGCCCACGGAGGCGTCGTCCAGCAGGCAGAGCACGACGGGGCCGGTCGCCGAGGCCAGCGCCTCGGCCGGCGTCGCCGCCACCCGGGCGCCCTCGGCCGCCAGGTGTTCGGCCTTGGCCGGGGTGCGGTTCCATACGGTCAGCGGGTGTCCTGCGGCGAGCCAGGCGCGGGCGAGAGCGGTGCCCATGTCGCCGAGGCCGAGGAGGGTGACAGGGGTCCTGGAAGAGGTGTGGTTGTCCATGCCCATCAGGCTCGTACGGGGACGGACCTTGATCAAGTACGCACTTTTTTGTGGGTGGTTACCTTATGGTGAGTGCATGACCAGGCGCGCCACGTACGTGTGCGGCATCGACGCGGCGATCGACGTGGTCGGCGGCAAGTGGAAGGTCCTCGTCCTGTGGGCGCTGGAGGCCGGTCCCTGCCGGTTCGGTGAGTTGCGGCGCGGCATCCCCGGCGTCAGCGAGAAGGTTCTCGCCTCCCACCTCCGGGAGTTGGAGTCCGACGGCATCGTCGTCCGTGAAGAGGACTGCGAGGGAGCGGTACGCCGCGTCACCTACGCGCTCACGCCGCTGGGCGTCTCCCTCAACGAGGCGCTCGGCCCCCTCGGCGCCTGGGGCAGGAAGCACCTGCTCGACGACCGGAGCTCGCACGACGAAGTGTCCGACCGCTCCCGCTGACGGCCGGCTCCCCGTACGGCTCCCCACACTCACCCCTGCCCGCGCCGCGTTCTCGGCGTGCCCGCAGGAGGGGGGGATCCAGGGTCTGGCTCGAACCTCTGAACAGTGGTTCACTTGTTGTATGGCCTACCGCAAGACGCCCGCTGTCCAGAGCCGGCTCGACGCCGCCAGGGAGCACCTCGTGGCGCAGGCGACCTCCGTCGTCGCGGAATCCGGCTGGGCGAACGCTTCCGTCACCGCGGTCGCCGCCGCGGCCGGCATGTCCGTCGGGTCGGTCTACCAGCACTTCCCGTCCAAAGGGGCGCTGGCCGTCGAGGTCTTCCGGCGTGCCTCCGGGCGCGAGGTCGAGGTGCTCGCGGAAGTCCTCCGGGACGCAGGCGGGGACCCCGTCGAGCGGCTGGCGCACGGCGTGCGCGTCTTCGCCCGCCGCGCCATGGAGCGTCGCGGCCTGGCCCACGCACTCCTCGCCGCCCCCACCGAACAGGCCGTGGCCCGTGAGCGGCTGGAGTTCCGGCGCCGCTACCGCGACGTGTTCGCCGAGGTGATCCGCGAGGGCATCGCCGGCGGACAACTCCCGCCGCAGGACCCCGACGTCACCGCCGCCGCACTGACCGGCGCGATCGGTGAGGTGCTGGTCGACCCGTTGTCCGATCCCGCGGCCGGGGACACCGCCGAGCACCTGGTCGCCGAACTGGTCGCGATGTCCCTGCGCTGCGCCGGCGCCCGGACCGCCGGCTGACCACCCCTACGAGACCCCGAGGACGACGATGACGACGACTCCCGCCGCAGCCCACGGCACGACCGCGAACGCCGGAGCGACCGCGAACCCCGGCGCGACCGGCCCCGCCCCGAGCAGCCGGCCCACCGCCGACACCCATGTCGTGACCAACCAGCCGCCGCCGCTCGTCGGACACGACGTCGCGGACGACGCCGTACTGCTCGAGGGCCTGCGGCGCGAGGGCGCCGGCTGGTACACCGAGGACCTGCACCGCATCGGCAGGCTCGCCGGCTCCGAACAGGTCCAGCGCTGGGCCGAGGAGGCCAACCGCTGCGAACCCGTGCTGCGCACCCACGACCGGTACGGGAACCGGATCGACGAGGTGGACTTCCACCCGTCCTACCACTCGCTCATGGACGTCGCGATCAGTGAGGGACTCGGCGGCGCCCCCTGGGCGGACGACCGGCCCGGCGCCCACGTCGCCCGGGCGGCGGGATTCATGGTGTGGTCCTCCGCGGAGCAGGGCCACGGCTGCCCCGTGTCCATGACCTACGCCGTGGTGCCAGCCCTGCGGCACGCGCCGCAACTCGCCGCCGTGTACGAGCCGTTGCTGACCAGCCGGGTGTACGACCCCGGGATGCGCGCGCCGGCCGGCAAGCGCGGACTGCTCGCCGGTATGGGCATGACGGAGAAGCAGGGCGGCACCGACGTCCGCGCCAACACCACCACCGCCACCGAGCAGCCCGACGGCACCTGGCGGCTGCGCGGCCACAAGTGGTTCACCAGCGCGCCCATGAACGACCTCTTCCTGGTGCTGGCGCAGGCCCCCGGCGGTCTGTCGTGCTTCCTGGTGCCGCGGGTGCTCCCCGACGGCAGCCGCAACACCTTCCGCATCCAGCGGCTCAAGGACAAGCTGGGGAACCGGAGCAACGCCAGCAGCGAGCCCGAGTTCGACGACACCGTCGGCATGCTGGTGGGCGCGGAGGGGCAGGGCGTGCGGACGATCATCGACATGGTGACGATGACGCGGCTGGACTGCATCCTCGGCTCGGCGTCCGGCATCCGTACCGCTCTGGCGCAGGCGGCCCACCATGTCCACCACCGTCGCGTGTTCGGCGCCAAGCTGATCGACCAGCCGCTGATGCGCAATGTCGTCGCCGATCTGAGCATCGAGTCCGAGGCGGCGACCACGCTCGCGCTCCGGGTCGCCGGAGCGGTCGACCGCGCGCAGCGCGGCGACACCCAGGAGAAGGCCTTCCTGCGACTGGCGACGGCGGTCGGCAAGTATTGGGTCTGCAAGCGGCAGCCTGCCGCCGTCGCCGAGGCCCTGGAGTGCCTCGGCGGAAACGGCTACGACGAGGCGTCCGGCATGCCGAGGCTCTACCGGGAGGCACCGCTGAACGGCATCTGGGAGGGATCCGGCAACGTCAACGCGCTGGACGTGCTGCGCGCGCTGAGCCGTGAGCCCGGCTCCCTGGAGGCGTACAGCGCCGAGATCGAGGCCGCTGCCGGCGCGGACGCCCGACTGGACGCGGCGTGGCGGGAGTTGCGCGGGGCGCTGGTGCTCACCGAGGACGCCGCTCTGGGCGCCCGCCGCCTGGTCGAGCGCATGGCCCTCGTCCTGCAGGGCTCCCTGCTCGTCCGGCACGCACCGGCCGCCGTGGCCGACGCCTTCTGCGCGTCCCGCCTCGCCGGCGACCGTGGCCTCGCCTTCGGCACGCTCCCCACGGGCCTCGACCTCGCCGCGGCGATCGAACGGGTGCCGGCGGCGGTCTGAGCGGGTGCCCTGACGCCGCGGTCCGCCGAGGGGTCCACCTCGAGGACCAGCGGCCGCCTACCGCGGACGCAGTACCTTCGCGGCGACTGCGGCATCGGCGGCAGCGCGAAGTGTCTGCGTCCGCCGGACGACCGGTGGCAGGTCCGGCGGACATGATCGGCTGGCATCGAGCCGTAGCAGCAGAAGGAGCACCTCATGTCAGTTCGGTCCGTGCTTGCCGCACCGGTGGTCGCGCACATCTCCGTCCCGGCAGCCGCCGATGCCTACACCATGAGCTCCGGGCGCCTCTGGGCCGTCGTGGCCGCGCTGCTGGGGCTGCTCGGCGTGGCCGCCGGCGGGCTCGCGCTGGCCCGCCCCGCCGGCCGCTTCGGCACCCGCACCGGCACCGGGCGGAGCAGGGCCGTCGTGGCACTGGGGGCGGGCCTGATCAGCACGGCCCTCGGCGCAGTGGTCGTGGCCACCGCCGAGGGTGGTCTCGGCACCGGCAACGGGCTGGGCGGCGCCGTCGTGGCGCTGGTGGTGGGACTGATCGGCATCGTCCTCGGCGGGCTGGCCCTGTCCCGCCTCCGCCGCACCGGCTGACCGGGGCCGGCCCGCCGCCGGTCACCACCGCACGGGCAGCCTGCGCACGCCTCTGATCAGCAGCCCCGGCATCCACGGCAGATCCGCCTCGTCCCCGTCCTGAGCCAGGTCCGGGCAGCGTTCCAGCAGTGTGCGGAACGCGATCCTGCCCTCGAGCCGCGCGAGCGGCGCGCCCAGGCAGTAGTGCAGACCGTGACCGAAGGCGATGTGGCCGCGGGCGTCCCGGCGGATGTCGAACCGGTCGGGGTCCTTGAAGCGCGCGGGATCGCGGTCGGCGTCCGCCATGGTGATCAGGACGGTGGAGCCGGCGGGAATGGTCACCCCTCCGATCTCGACATCCTCCAGCGCGAGGCGGTCCGTACAGGTCTCCACCGGACCGTCGTAACGGAGCATCTCCTCGATCGCTCCGTCGAGCAGCCCGAAGTCGGCCCGCAACGCGGCCAGTTGATCGGGGTGCGAGAACAGCGCCCGCATGCCGTTGCCGATCAGATTGACCGTCGTCTCGTGCCCGGCGATGAGCAGCAGGACGGACATGCCGATGAGCTCCTCGGGCGACAGCCGGTCCCCGTCGGCGTCCGCCGCGTGGATCAACGCGCTGAGCAGGTCATCGCCGGGACGCGCCCGCTTGGCGGCGATCAACTCGGCCAGATAGGCGGGCATCTCCTCGTAGGCCCGCGCCTCCGCCTCCGGGCTGGTGCGCGCCACCATCTCGTTGGACCAGCGCCGGAAGGCGTCCCGGTCGAGCTCAGGCACACCCAGCAGGTCGCAGATGACGGTCATCGGCAACGGGAAGGCGAAGGCCGCGATCAGATCCGCCCGCCGCGACGGTTCCGCCAGCATGGCGTCGAGCAACTCGTCCGTGATCTGCTGGATGCGCGGCGCCAGAGCGTCGATGCGCCTCGGGGTGAAGCCCTTCGTCACCAGCCGCCGCAGGCGGGTGTGGTCCGGCGGGTCCGACATCAGCATGTGGGCGAGGGCAGGCTGGTCCTGGCCGGTGTTGATGATCTGGCTGACGTCCCCGGACTTGATCCAGTCCCGGCTCAGCCGCGGATCCGTGAAGGCGGCGCGAGCGGTGTCATGACCGAGGACGAGCCAGATCTCCTCGCCGTCGGGGTCGAGCACCCGGTGCACGGGCGCCTTGGCCCGCAGCCGGGCGTAGACCGGATAAGGATCGCGGACGAAGTCCGGGCCGAAGTCCCGCAGATCGACGATGGGCGTGGCCGCCATGTATTCCCCCCAGTTCACGAGTCGAATCGCACGCTAACGCGAACGAAGGGCGGACGGACATCGGGTTTCGGTCAATGAATCCGCCCCTGCCTGCGCGCGCCACCGATGAGTTCCGGTCGCGGCGGCCGTCGACAGTGTCGGATCAGCTGCAGAGCCGGCACCTTGAAAGGAACACTCCCATGCGCAAGTTCAAGCTTCAGGTCCAGACCACCGCCGACGGCTACATGGCCGGCCCGAACGGCGAGATGGACTGGATGACCTGCCCGTGGACCGACGACATCAACGCCTACCTGGACGCGCTCACCGAACCGGTCGACTGCATCGTCCTCGGCCGCAAGCTGGCCGAAGGCTTCATCCCCACGTGGGCGGCCGGCCCGGAGGGCGAGGACCAGGCGTCCATCGACAAGATGAACAACACGCCCAAGGTCGTCATCTCCAACACCCTCACCGAGTCGCCCTGGGACAACGCCGTCGTCGCCGGAGGTGACCTCGCCGGGATCATCGGCAAGCTCAAGGGCCAGCCCGGCGGGGACATCATCGCCTACGGCGGTGGCACACTCGTGTCGAGCCTCATCGCCGAGGGACTGCTCGACGAGCTCCACCTGCTCGTCAACCCGACAGCGATCGGCGCCGGAATGCCGGTGTTCCCCGCCCTCGGCAGGAACCAGCCGCTGCGCCTTGTCGCGGCCCGGCAGTTCGACTGCGGTATCACCGCGATGCACTTCGAACCGAAGGGCGCCTGAAGAGCACCGGCTCCGGCCGCTCAGGGCCGTCGACCGCAGAAGCCAAGGAGGAGTCAGGTGCTCACGCTGGGCCGGATAGCCGAGGACCCCACGGTCCTGACGCACCGTCTCATCACAGCCACCGGTCCCGAGATCGTCCTGCGCCCCCTCGCTCACGGCGACGCGGAACCGCTGTCCGGGTTCCTCCAGGGCCTGTCCCGCGAGTCGCGGCGGTTCAGCACGTTCGCCGGTCACGACCTCGCGGCCGCATGGGAGTTGTGCGATGCGATCGCCCGCTACGACAAGCTCAGGCTGGTCCTCGAGGAAACACCGTCCGGCCGTGTCGTCGGCCTCCTCGAGCTCAGTCTCGGTCTCACCCCCGGGGACATCGCGCGCTACCGGGCCGCCGGCATCGGTCTCGTCGAGGGCGCCGACTGCCGCTTCGGCCCCACCCTGGCGGACGACTACCAGGGAAGGGGCGTGGGGACGCTGCTCCTCCCGCTCGTCACGGACGCCGTCCGACGGCTCGGCAGGTCGAGGATCATCCTGTGGGGCGGCGTCCGCCGACCACGCCCGGGCCGTCCGCTTCTACCAGAAGAGCGGCTTCCGTCAGGTCGGATCCTTCGTCGGACCGGACGGCGCCCGGTCACTCGACATGCTGCTGGACCTGGGGGAGGAACCCTCGCGGGCAGCGGGCGGGCCGTAGTGGGATGCCGGCCGGTGTCACGCTGCGGCATGGCGGGAAGGTACCGCAGCAGGTTCAGGTGGACGCCGTCCGGCACGGTCTTCATGCCGGGCGTGCGGCGGAACTCGAGATACGGGCCGACGCCCTTGGCAGAGCGCCACACCGCGTGCAACGACATCATGAACCGCGCGGGAGAGGACCGGGCCCGACTGCCGCCCCTTCACGGCGCGTTCCCGTCCCCCGACCGGGATCTCAGCGGGGCGGCAGGCTGGAGCGGCGTACGACGAGCTCCGGTTCCAGCACCACACGGCGGTGTTCGTGGTCGCCGCCGTCGGCCGTCTCCATCTCCTCCAGCAGGAGTTGGGCGGCGAGCGTGCCCATGGTGCGGGCCGGCTGGCGCACCGAGGTGAGGGGCACGGCCGCGGCCGCGGCGAACTCGATGTCGTCGTAGCCGACGATCGCGAGGTCCTCCGGGACGCGTACGCCCGCCGCGAAGACCGCCTGGAGCACGCCGAGAGCGAGCAGGTCGTTGGCGCAGAAGACGGCGGTGGGCCGGTCCGTCATGCCGAGGAGGCGGGCTCCGGCGTCGCGGCCGGCGGCGACGTCGAGGCGGTCGGTGGGCAGCTCCCGCATCACCCCCGGCGGCAGGCCGGCCTCGTCAAGGGCCTGCAGGGCACCGGTGCGGCGGTCGCGGATCTGGCTGAGGCCGGGCGGCCCGCTGACGTACGCGAGGGAGCGGTGACCGGACTCGACGAGGTGGCGGACGGCGAGAGCGCCGCCGGTCACGTCGTCGACGGACACGGAGCATTCGGCGTTGCCCTCGGCGACCCGGTCGACGAGCACGAAGGGGATCTTGTGACGGCGGAAGGTCCTGATGGTGCCGCCGGTGGCGTCGGCGGGGGTGACGAGCACCCCGCGGACCCGCTGCTCGGCGAACAGCGCCAGGTACTCGGCCTCGTCCGCCGGGCTCTGGGCGCTGTCGCAGATCATGACGCCGAGCCCCGAGCCGCGGGCGGCCTGCTGCGCGCCGCGTGCGATGTCCGCGAAGAACGGATTGCCCATGTCGAGGACGAGCAGCCCCATCATGCGGCTGTGGCCGGCCCGCAGTTGGCGGGCGGATTCGCTGCGGACGTAGCCGAGGCGGCTGATCTCGGCCTCCACCCGGGCCCGGGTGGGGGGCGAGACCGTGGCCGGGCGGTTGATCACGTTGGAGACCGTGCCCACGGACACGCCGGCGGCGCGGGCGATGTCCTTGATACCCACCGAGCGGGCCATCGGGTCAAGACCTCCAGGGTGAGAAGAGCAAAGGCGGGCCTCAGGTTACCCACGGCCGGCCGCGGGCCCGCCGGTGCCTTCGGCGGCGCGGAACCGCGGCGGCGTGTGTGGCCGAGCGGTGCCCTGCCGGAGCCGCACGCCGTACCGGAACGATGCCGTGCCGGCACGCCGCCGGGACCGGGGCCGGCGGGTCGCTTCAGGCGAGGTGGAACACCTCCGTGAGAGGTTTCATGGCCTCGTCGGGCCGCTGTCCGTCCAGGGCCTCGAAGCAGTCGGCCATCTCGGCCTGCCAGCGGGCGTTGACGTCGGTCGCCTCCATCGCGGCCCTGGCCGCGTCGAAGTCGTCCGTCTCCAGGTAGCCGACGAGCAGTCCGTCCTCCCTCAGGAAGAGCGAGTAGTTGCGCCAGCCGCCGGCGGAGAGGGCGTCGAGCATCTCGGGCCACACGGCCGCGTGGCGCTCCCGGTATTCGGTGAGCCGGTCCTTGCGGACCTTGAGCAGGAAACAGACGCGCTGCATGGGGACCGTCCCGAGGGTCGGAGGTTGTACCGGTCGGCGTTGTTCTCGTCGGTGAACTCGACGGCGCACGGGAGCACCCCGCCGTCGTGAAAGGTTTCACTGAAGATGATCGGGAGGTTAAGCACCGCAGCGATTTCACGTCAATGGCCAGCGGCCGGAAAGTCGGCCTGCCGCTGAATGCCAATGCCTGAGTGGGAGTCCGGTCGGGCGGGGGTTGACGTCCCCGGGCACGCACACTTAGCGTCCTCTTGAATCGTTTCACCGATACCGTCCCCGCAAGCGCCGCACCGGGTCCATGGGCACCGCGCCCGGGCCCCGATGCCGTAGGAGCCCACGTGACCGACCGCGCCGCTGTCAAAGCAGCCCTGCAGGCCCAGACCGTAGAGACGCCGTCATGGGCGTACGGGAACTCAGGCACCCGCTTCAAGGTGTTCGCCCAGCCGGGCGTCCCGCGCACCCCGTACGAGAAGCTGGACGACGCCGCCCAGGTGCACGCCCGCACGGGCGTCGCGCCGACCGTCGCCCTGCACATCCCCTGGGACCGGGTCGACGACTACGCGGCGCTGGCGAAGTACGCCGGGGAGCGGGGCCTGCGGCCGGGCACGATCAACTCGAACGTCTTCCAGGACGACGACTACAAGCTCGGCAGCGTCTGCCACCCCGACCGCGCGGTGCGGCGCAAGGCCCTGGACCACCTGCTGGAATGCGTCGACATCATGGACGCCACCGGCTCCCGCGACCTGAAACTGTGGTTCTCCGACGGCACCAACTACCCCGGCCAGGACGACATCCGGGCCCGCCAGGACCGGCTCGCCGAAGCGCTCGGCACCGTGTACGAGCGGCTCGGCGAGACGCAGCGGATGCTGCTGGAGTACAAGCTCTTCGAGCCGGCCTTCTACACCACCGACGTGCCGGACTGGGGCACCGCCTACGCCCACTGCCTGAAGCTCGGCCCCAAGGCGCAGGTCGTCGTGGACACCGGCCACCACGCACCCGGCACCAACATCGAGTTCATCGTGGCGCTGCTGCTGCGCGAGGGGAAGCTCGGCGGATTCGACTTCAACTCCCGCTTCTACGCCGACGACGACCTCATGGCCGGCGCCGCCGACCCGTTCCAGCTGTTCCGGATCATGTACGAGGTCGTCCGGGGCGGCGGGCTGACGCCCGAGGTGGCGTTCATGCTCGACCAATGCCACAACATCGAGCAGAAGATCCCCGCCGTCATCCGCTCGGTGATGAACGTCCAGGAGGCCACCGCGAAGGCCCTCCTCGTCGACGCCGGCGCCCTGTCCGCCGCCCAGCGCGCCGGCGACGTGCTCGCCGCGAACGCCGTGCTGATGGACGCCTACAACACCGACGTCCGGCCGCTGCTCGCCGAACTGCGCGAGGAGACGGGTCTCGACCCCGACCCGGTCGCCGCCTACCACCGCTCGGGCTGGCAGCAGCGGATCACCGAGGAGCGGGTCGGCGGACAGCAGGCGGGCTGGGGCGCCTGAACGCAACCGTCCGGCAGGTCATCCCCGTACGCACACACCTCGAAGGACACATCCATGGCCTCCTCGCCACACCCCGCGGCCGAAGCTCTTCTCGGCCGCTCCCACCGGCTCGGCTCCGACCCGCGCAACACCAACTACGCGGGCGGCAACACCTCCGCCAAAGGCGTCGCCACGGACCCGGTGACCGGCGGAGACACGGAACTGATGTGGGTCAAGGGCTCCGGCGGAGACCTCGGCACACTCACCGCGTCCGGCCTCGCCGTACTACGGCTGGACCGGCTGCGGGCCCTCGCCGCCGAGTACCCGGGTGTGGAGCGCGAGGACGAGATGGTCGCGGCGTTCGACTACTGCCTCCACGGCAGGGGAGGGGCCGCCCCGTCCATCGACACCGCGATGCACGGACTCGTCGACGCCGCCCATGTCGACCATCTGCACCCGGACTCCGGCATCGCGCTGGCATGCGCGGCGGACGGGGAGAAACTGACCGCCGAGTGTTTCGGCGACAGCGTGGTCTGGGTGCCGTGGCGGCGGCCCGGTTTTCAGCTCGGCCTGGACATCGCCGCCGTGAAGGAGGCCAACCCGCAGGCCGTCGGCTGCGTCCTCGGCGGCCACGGCATCACCGCCTGGGGCGACACATCCGAGGAGTGCGAGCGCAATTCGCTGCACATCATCCGCACCGCGGAGGCGTTCCTCGCCGAACACGGCCGCCCCGACCCCTTCGGGCCGGTACTCGACGGGTACGAGCCGCTGCCGGAGCCCCAGCGGCGCGCCCGGGCAGCGGCCCTGGCCCCGCATGTACGCGCCCTGGCGTCGGCCGACCGGCCGCAGGTGGGGCACTTCGACGACAGCGAGATCGTGCTCGACTTCGTCTCCCGGGCAGAACACGGCCGGCTCGCGGCCCTCGGCACGTCCTGCCCGGACCACTTCCTGCGCACCAAGGTGCGCCCGCTGGTACTGGACCTGCCCGCGACCGCTTCCCTGGACGACACCGTCGCGCGTCTGAAGGAACTGCACACCGCCTACCGCGCGGAGTACCGGGCCTACTACGAGCGTCACGCCCTGCCCGACTCGCCGCAGATGCGCGGCGCGGACCCGGCGATCGTGCTGATCCCCGGCGTCGGCATGTTCTCGTTCGGCAAGGACAAGCAGACCGCCCGCGTGGCCGGCGAGTTCTACGTCAACGCCATCAACGTGATGCGCGGCGCCGAGGCCGTCTCCCGCTACGCGCCCATCGACGAGTCGGAGAAGTTCCGTATCGAGTACTGGGAGCTGGAGGAGGCCAAGCTGCGGCGGATGCCGAAGCCCCGACCGCTCGCCACCCGCATCGCGCTCGTCACGGGAGCCGGCTCCGGCATCGGCAGGGCCATCGCCCGACGGCTCGTCGCCGAAGGCGCCTGCGTCGTCGTCGCCGACCTGAACGCCGGCAACGCGGCCGCCGTCGCCGAGGAGCTGGGCGGCCCCGACCGGGTCGTCGCCGTCACCGTCGACGTCACCGAAGAGGCGCAGATCACCGCTGCGTTCCAGGAAGCGCTGCTCGCCTTCGGCGGCGTGGACCTGGTCGTCAACAACGCCGGGATCTCCATCTCCAAGCCGCTGCTCGAGACCACGGCGCGGGACTGGGACCTCCAGCACGACATCATGGCCCGCGGCTCCTTCCTAGTCTCCCGCGAGGCGGCCCGCGTGATGACCGCACAGCAACTGGGCGGCGACATCGTCTACATCGCTTCCAAGAACGCCGTGTTCGCCGGGCCCGACAACATCGCCTACTCCGCGACCAAGGCCGACCAGGCCCACCAGGTACGGCTGCTCGCCGCCGAACTCGGCGAGCACGGCATCCGCGTCAACGGCGTCAACCCCGACGGAGTGGTGCGCGGTTCCGGCATCTTCGCCGACGGGTGGGGCGCCCAGCGGGCGGCCACCTACGGCATCGAGGAGGACGAGCTCGGCGAGTTCTACGCCCGGCGCACCATCCTCAAGCGCGAGGTGCTGCCCGAGCACGTGGCGGCCGCGGTCTTCGTCCTCACCGGTGGCGACCTGACCCACACCACCGGACTGCACATCCCCGTCGACGCCGGCGTCGCCGCCGCCTTCCTGCGATGAGCCGCCGCCCTTCCGCGACGGACCGCCGCCCTTCCGCGACGAGCGGACCGGCGAAGGCCTTCGCGGCGGTCGACCTCGGCGCGTCCAGCGGACGCGTCATGGTCGGCCGCCTCGGCCGCGGAACCCTCGAACTCACCGAAGCGCACCGCTTCCCCAACCGGCCCGTCCGCGCCGGCGCCACCCTCCACTGGGACGTCCTCGCCCTCTACGCCGGCGTCCTGGACGGTCTGCGCGCGGCCGGAGAAGCCGCCGGCGGGCGTCTGGAGTCGGTCGGCATCGACAGCTGGGCCGTCGACCACGGCCTGCTCGACGCGGACGGACGACTGCTCGGCAACCCGGTGCACTACCGCGACGCCCGTACCGAAGGCGTCCCGGAGAAGGTGTGGGCCGACCTGCCGGCCGACCGGCTGTACGCGGCGACCGGCATCCAGCACGCGCCGTTCAACACGCTGTACCAGCTGGTGGCGGCCCGGGGCACGGCGCAGCTCGCCGCGGCCCGCCGCCTGCTGCTGATCCCCGACCTGATCGCCTACTGGCTGACCGGGGAGCAGGGCACGGAGCTCACCAACGCCTCCACGACCCAACTGCTCGACCCGCGTACCGGCGACTGGGCCCGCCCGGTCGCCGAGAGCACCGGCATCGACGTCGCGCTGTTCCCGCCACTGCGACGGCCTGGCGATCCGGCCGGCACGCTGCTGCCGCACGTCCTCGACGAGACCCGGCTGACCGGCCCCGTGCCCGTCACCACCGTCGCCTCCCACGACACGGCGTCGGCGGTCGCCGCCGTCCCGGCGGCCGCCGGGACACGGTTCGCCTACATCTGCACCGGTACGTGGTCGCTGGCCGGCCTCGAACTCGACTCGCCTGTGCTGACGGAGGCCGGCCGCCGGGCCGCCTTCACCAACGAGCTGGGCATCGACGGCACCGTCCGCTACCTGCGCAACATCATGGGCCTGTGGCTGCTCCAGGAGTGCCTGCGGGAGTGGGGCGACCCGGACCTGACGCCGCTGCTCGACGCCGCCGCCGCGATCCCCGGCCCGGCGTCCGTGGTGGACGCCTGCGACCCGGCGTTCCTCGCACCCGGCCGGATGCCGCAGCGCATCGCGGAGGCCTGCCGTGCCTCGGGACAGCCGGCGCCGCGCACGCCCGCCGAGACCACCCGCTGCATCCTCGACTCCCTCGCGCTGGCACACCGCCGGGCGGTAGAGGACGCCCAGCGGCTCGCCGGCCACCCGGTCGACGTCGTCCATGTCGTCGGCGGCGGAGCGCGCAACGCACTGCTGTGCCGGCTGACCGCGGACGCCTGCGGGCTGCCGGTGGTGGCCGGACCCGCCGAAGCGGCGGCGCTCGGCAACATCCTCGTCCAGGCCCGCGCCCACGGCCTGATCGGCGACCGCGACGAGATGCGGAGTCTGCTCGCCCGCACCCAGCACTTGACCCGCTACGAACCGTCGGGCGACCGTGCCGCATGGGACGCCGCCGCCGAACGGGCCGTCCGGAGATGATGGTCCGGCCGACGGCGCCGCCGACGACCGTCGCGCCGGGGCGGCCGGGCAGCGCACGCCCGCCCCGTACCCCGCCTGCCGACGAAGGAGCCGCATTGCGTGTCGCCCTGTTCATCACCTGTGTCAACGACACGCTGTACCCGGACACCGGCCGGGCCGTGGTGAGGCTCCTGACCCGGCTGGGTGTCGACGTCGACCACCCGCTCGGCCAGACCTGCTGCGGCCAGGCGCACTACAACACCGGCTACCGGCACCAGGCGGAGCCGCTGGCCCGGCACTTCGCCGACGTCTTCGGCGCCTACGACGCGATCGTCACACCGTCGGGGTCCTGCGCGGCGATGGTGCGCGAGCTGTATCCGCGGATGGGCGAGCGGGCCCGTGCGGAGGGCCGCGGCGACACGCTGGCCCGCACCCTCGCGCCGGTGGTGCCGAAGACGTACGAACTCACCGAATTCCTGGTGGACGTCCTCGGCGTCACGGACGTCGGCGCCCACTACCCGCACACGGTCACCTACCACCCGACGTGCCACGGACTGCGCGGACTGGGCCTCGGCGACCGCCCTCGGCGTCTCCTGGAAGCGGTCGGCGGCCTCGAGCTGGCCGAACTGCCCGGGGCGGAGGAGTGCTGCGGCTTCGGCGGCACGTTCGCGGTGAAGAACGCCGACGTGTCGGCCGCGATGGGCACCGACAAGGTCAGGAACGCGGCCTCGACCGGCGCCTCGGTGCTGTGCGCGGCGGACAACTCGTGCCTCATGCACCTCTCGGGGACGATGGCCCGGCTGCGGGTCGGCATGCGCCCGGTCCACATCGCCGAGATCCTGGCGAGCAGACGAGAGGAGCCTTCGGCATGAGCGGCACGTTCGTCGGGATGCCCGCATTCCCCGAAGCGGCGCACGACGCCGTACACAACCCCACCCTGCGCGCCAACCTGCGGCACGCCACGACCACGATCCGCCGCAAACGGGCCGAGGCCGTCGCCGAGTTGTCCGACTGGGCCGCCCTGCGCGAGGCCGGCAAACAGATCAAGGACCACACGCTCCGTCACCTCGACCGGTATCTCGAGCAGTTGGAGAACGCCGTCACCGCCGCCGGCGGCACCGTCCACTGGGCCGCCGACGCGGACGAGGCCAACCGCATCGTCACCGGCCTGGTGAAGGCCACCGGCGAGAACGAGGTCGTCAAGGTCAAGTCGATGGCCACCCAGGAGATCGGCCTCAACGAGGCACTCGAGGCGGCGGGCATCCGCGCCTACGAGACCGACCTCGCCGAACTGATCGTGCAGCTCGGCGACGACAGGCCCTCCCACATCCTGGTCCCCGCGATCCACCGCAACCGTGGCGAGATCCGCGACATCTTCCGCTCCGAGATGACCCGATGGGGCCGCCCCGCCCCCGACGATCTCACCGACACACCCGCCGAGCTGGCGGAGGCCGCACGGCTGCATCTGCGCGAGAAGTTCCTCCGCGCGAAGGTCGGCATCTCCGGCGCCAACTTCATGGTCGCGGAGACAGGAACCCTCGTCGTCGTCGAGTCCGAGGGAAACGGACGCATGTGCCTGACGCTGCCGGAGACACTGATCTCCGTCGTCGGGATCGAGAAGACCGTCCCCACCTGGCGCGACCTGGAGGTCTTCCTCCAGACGCTGCCGCGCTCCTCGACCGCGGAGCGCATGAACCCGTACACCAGCATGTGGACCGGCACCACCGACGGCGACGGACCACGCGCCTTCCAGCTCGTCCTCCTCGACAACGGACGCACCGACACCCTCGCCGACGCCGTCGGCCGCCAGACGCTGCGCTGCATCCGCTGCTCCGCGTGCCTCAACGTCTGCCCCGTGTACGAACGCGTCGGCGGGCACGCCTACGGCTCGGTCTACCCCGGCCCGATCGGCGCGATCCTCAGCCCCCAACTGCGCGGCACGGGCAGCGACATCGACGCGTCACTGCCCTACGCGTCCACACTGTGCGGCGCCTGCTACGAGGTGTGCCCGGTCGCCATCGACATCCCCGAAGTGCTCGTACACCTGCGGGAACGCGTCGCCCAGGGCGGACCGGTGACCCGGGCGGGCACCAAGGTCGTCCTCAAGCCGGCCCGGGGCCACGCCGCCGAGCGTGCGGCCATGCGCGCCGCGCGATGGGCCCTCACCCACCCCGGCGCGGTGCGTGCCGGCCAGCGCCTGGCCGCCCGCACCCGGCGGTTCCACCCGAAAAGGCTCCCCGGCCCCGGCAAGGCGTGGACCGCGACCCGCGAACTGCCGACGGTGCCACCGGAGTCGTTCGGAGCCTGGTGGAAACGCACGGACGGCGGAACGCGCGACGGAAAGGGCGGAAGCCGGTGAGCAGCAGAGACCTGATCCTCGGCAGGGTGCGGCACGCCCTGGCGGACCTGGCGGAGGACCCGGCACCGTACGAACAGGCCGTCGAACGCACCTACCTGCGCGAGCACGGCGAACGCACCGTCGAGCAGACTGTCGCTCTGCTCGCCGAGAACCTGGCGGACTACCGGGCCGTCGTCCACCGGTGCACCGGCCCGGAGGTGGCCGGCACCGTGGCGCGGCTGCTGTCCGCCCGGGGCGCGCGGACCGTCCTCGTGCCGGCCGGCCTGCCGCCGGACTGGTCGGCCGACGTCACGGCGGACCGCGTCCCGGACAACGTGTCGAGCACTGCGTACGACCTGGACCGGGCCGACAGCGTGATCACCGGCTGCGCGGTCGCCGTCGCGGAGACCGGCACGATCGTCCTGGACGGCGGACCGGGCCAGGGCCGCCGCCGCATCACCCTCGTGCCCGACCACCACATCTGCGTCGTCCGCGTCCCCGCCCAGGTCGTCTCCTCCGTCCCGAAGGCGCTGGAACGCCTCGACCCGGCACGCCCCCTGACCTGGATCTCCGGCCCGTCGGCCACCAGCGACATCGAACTGGACCGGGTCGAGGGCGTCCACGGCCCCCGCACCCTGGAGGTCCTGCTCGTGGACGAGCAGCCGGCGCCTACGGGGGAGAGCTGACAGGCCATGCCGCCGAGGGGAGCGCCTCCGCCAGATGGGCCCAGGAGCTGGCGGACGGCGCCGCCGGGGGATACCGCTGAGGCATGGCTGGGATCGAACTGCACACAGCAGCATTCAACGACCACGCACTCGTCCCGAGACGTCACGCACGGGACGGCGACAACATCTCCCCACCGCTGACCTGGTCCGGCGTGCCCGACGGCACGGCAGAGCTGCTCCTGCTCTGCGAGGACCCCGACGCACCCTCCGGCACCTTCGTCCACTGGCTCGTCACCGGCATCGACGCCGCCGACGGCTCCGTGGAAGCCGGCGAGACACCCCCTGGCGGCACGCCACGGACCAACGGCTTCGGGGACGCAGGCTGGGGCGGACCGCACCCACCCGTGGGCGACGAGGCACACCGGTACTTCTTCCGCCTCTACGCCCTGCCCGAGCCCGTGACGCTCCCCGACAAGGCCACCGCCGACGACGTCCACCGCGCCGTGGACAAGACACAACTGGCCAGCGGCACGATCGTCGGCCTCTACCAGCGCTGACCGGAACGGCGCCGCACGAAGCAGGACCGGCCCCCGTCGACGGGGAGCGCTCCTGCTTCGTGCGGCGCCGTTCCGCGACGGCCGACGGCGTGGTGGTGCTCCCGCGGTACACGGCCGGGCCACGCCGTGGGAACGGCGAGGCCCGGGCACACCGGCCGGCCGAGGTGCCCGAACCGGCTCAGGTGCCGAGGCGCGAACGCAGCAGTTCCTTGCCGAGCTCGGCCCCCTTGCGGCTGTCGGCCTGCGCCTTGCGGAACAACTCCACGATCTCGGTGTCGTTGTCGCGTTCCGCGTCCTTGATGTAGGTCTCCATCCGCAGCGCGTTGTTCAGGCACGCCTCGACGTACCAGATCAGGTTGTAGTGCTTGTCCTTCGTGCCGGTGATCTCGCCGGTTTCGCTGGTGCTCATGGGTGTCGGTTCCTTTCCTTGTGCGATTCATGTGGCGCATGTGATTCATGCGGTTCGTGCGGTCGGTCGGGGAAAACGGGAGCGGT
The DNA here is from genome assembly GCF_044745705.1 of Streptomyces sp. NPDC086835. Lineage (NCBI taxonomy): Bacteria > Bacillati > Actinomycetota > Actinomycetes > Kitasatosporales > Streptomycetaceae > Streptomyces > Streptomyces sp. NPDC086835. Next base: position 38,393 of record NZ_JBIVAU010000006.1, on the reverse strand, counting down.
GGGACCGCGGGCCGGTCTCAGTGGTGACGGCCGGTGATCAGGTCACGGGCCCGGTCCACCAGGCCGGCCCCGGGAGCGAGGATCTTGTTCGCGGGAGGCGTGTCCGGCGCGGCGGGATGCGGGCGGGTCGGCGCCGTCTTCTTCGCCCGGCGGATCTTCTCGCCCAGGTCGGCCAGCGTTTCGGGGGTGCAGGCCCCTGCCAGGAGCGGGAAGAGCCGGTTCTCCTCGTCCCGCACATGCGCGGCGACCTCGAGCTTCAGCTTCGCGACCAGATGGTTGAAATCGACGTGGTCGGGTTCGAGGCCCTCGAGTTCCTTCAGCATCCGCTCGACGCCGGCATGGTCCTCGATCTCCTTGTCGGCGATGCGGTCACCCCCGTCGACGTGGCGGCGCACGGCCGGATACAGGTACTCCTCCTCGGCAACGGCGTGCCGCACCAGTTCCACCGTCAGCTCGTCCACGAGCTCCCGGCGGCGCGAGTCCGCGACCGGCTGCATCTCGATCCGGGCGAACAGCGCGTCCACCTCTCGGTGGTCCGCCGTGAGTTCCTCGATGACGTTCCCGCCGTGTCCCATGCCGGTCCCTTCTTGATCCTCGGCCGAAACCGAGCAGATCGGTTCACCGTGGCAGCGCGAGTACCCATAGTCCTGGCCGACACGCACGCGATCGGTGAAGCAGGGCAATTCGGGCGACACCGGTGTCCGAGCGGCCGCGCCGCTCGCTCCCCGTCCGGCCGCCTGGGCCCGGTGCCGGTGCCGGCGTCCGGCTCCGGGCCCCGGGCCCGCTCAGAGCGCGGAGCGCTCCACGGGGATCCACAGCTCCGCGTCCGCCTGCGTCCCGTCCGCCGACAGGCTCACCCGCAGGATCTCGGGCCCTGGCCTGCTCCGGTACGGGTTCGACGGGAACCACTGCGTGAACACGTCCCGCCACAGGAACTGCAGAGCCTGCGGGAAGGAGCCCGAGCTCTCGAACACTGCCCACGTCCCCGCCGGAACGGCGAGGACATCCGTGCCCTCCGGCGCCTCGGCACCGGTCACCACGCCGTGGTAGTAGTCGAGTTCCGTCCCCTCCGCCCGGCTCGGGTCGAGGTCGTCGCTCACCGCGACGATCCCCTTCGGCTCCTGGTCGGACAACTCCGCGAGCCGCCGGACCGTCTCCTTGTCGATGCCCCGGATGAACTCGGCGATGGCCGGGTTCACCCCCTCATGGACAAGAGGCACGCGGGCCTTCATACCGACCACACGGAACTCCTCCCTGTCCACAACCCTGTATCGCATACTGCCGCTCCCTTCGACGGTGAGACGGAAGGACAACCGCTGCTGGGACCGCAGAGCCGCACCGGTCCGCCGGGCCTCACCCGGACCGACGCCGTGCACGGCACGGAACGCCCGCGCGAACGCCTCCCCGGAGCCATAGCCGTAGCGCACCGCGATCTCCAGGAGCGTCCGCCTGCCGGCGAGCACCTCGGCCCCCGCGACGGTCAGCCGCCTGCGCCGGACGTACTCCGACAGTGGCATCCCCGCGAGCGCGGAGAACAACCGGCGGAAGTGGTACTCCGATGTCATCGCGACGCGCGCCAGGTCGGCCACGTCGATCTGCTGATCGAGACGGTCCTCGATGTGCTCCATGGCCTGGTTCAGCCGCTCCAGCACCCCGGCCTCCCTCCCTTGACGACACTCACGCTAGGAGGGCTCCATCCTGTCGGACCCGACATCCTGTGCCCGGTCCGGTCCGGTCGGGTACGGCGAGCCAGGGGACCTGGCTGGCCCTCTGGCACCTCGGCGTTGACAGTCGCCATCCAGGTTGGCCCTCCTTCGGAGAGCGGTCCCAGAGCGTCTCAGAGGTCGAAAAGGGGCTGGCCCCATGGACGAGGAAGACCTCGCACGCCTGCTGGACAAGCTCGACCTGCGGCAGAAAGCGCGTCTGCTCACGGGTGCCACCACCTGGCGCACGGCTGCCGAACCCGCCGTCGCGCTGGGAGCGATGACGATGTCCGACGGACCTGCCGGTGTGCGCGGGGAAGCCTGGGACGAGCGCGAGACGTCGGCCTTGCTGCCGTCCGCCACGGGGATGCCTGGACCTGGCGGCCCCCGGGGTGACGCTCTGGTCGACGCGCCGGCCGAAGCGATCCCCGATGGCCGAGCTGTGGCCCGGCGGGGCGCCGCGGTCCGCCGGTCGCCGAGCCGCACCTGTGTAGGCACCTTGCGCGGCGCGACGATGCAGACCGCAGCCGCGCACATGAAGCCGGAGCAGATGAGGTCAGGGGCAGGGCCCCGGCTGTCGGTGGTCGTTGGGATACTCGGTGGACACGGCACCCAGGAGGACCCAGCCCCCATGACCGACAAGCAGCAGGGGCCGACCCCCGCCGAGCTTCGCGAGCTGATGAGTGAAGTACACGCTGTGCAGCGACGGGTCCAAGACACCTACCTGCGGCTGTGGTCCGCTCCGGAGACGCGGGATGTCGCCTACCAGTTGGAGGACGCGGCCGGAGACATCCGCCGGGCCTGGGAGGCGCTGGAGAGGATTGCAGGCAGCTCGGCCCGCGTCCATGTCGTTCCCGGAACCGAGAGCCTGTGCGGAGTGCCCTGGGGTGTCTGCCCGGACCACGGGAACACCCTCCGCAGTAGTGGCGACAACTCCTGGTGCACGGCGGCGGACTGCTTGCGGAAGTGGGGTCATGACAAGCTCGGCACCACCTGCGGTGAGCCTGTGGCCCACAAGGTCACGGACGCGGGTGGAAAGTCGTTCCTGGCCTGCCGGGCACACGCGATGGACGCGGAGAAACGGCTCTAGGCGGATCCCAGGGATCATGACCCGCTCCGGGGCGCCATTCCTCGAGGGTGCGCGGCGCCGTGCAGGCCATGCGCGTGAACGAGCCGGCGGCGAACGCCGAGCGGTCCCGTATCCTGGCGCAGCGGCAACCGCAATGAGCAAAGGACAGCGCCAGTGGCACTCACCGCCCTTTCCGCCGACGAGGCCCGCGCCCGCCTTCACGAGCTGACCGTCATCGACGTGCGTACGCCCGGCGAATACGCCTCCGGCCATCTGCCCGGGGCCCACAACATTCCGCTCGACCATCTTGACGAGGCTCTGGCGGCGCTGAAAATCGCCGCCGACCGGGGTGACCTCCTCGTCGTGTGCGCCTCCGGCGCCCGCTCCGAGACCGCCTGCCGACGGCTCGCCGACGCCGGCATCACCGCCGCCACCCTCACCGGCGGCACCACCGCCTGGGTCCAGCTCGGCCACGACACCCACCGCCCCGCCGGGACCCGCACCCCGTGGGCCATGGAACGGCAGGTCCGCCTCGCCGCCGGATCGCTCGTCCTCACCGGCCTCGTCCTCGGACGACGTCTGCCCAGGGCCCGGGGGCTCTCGGCGGCCGTCGCCGGTGGTCTTGTCTTCTCCGCCCTCACCGACACGTGCGGCATGGCGCGCGTCCTCGCCAAGCTCCCTCACAACCGGCCCAAGGCCGCCGACCTCGAGGCCACTCTCGCCGGCCTGTCCCGCTGACAGGGCGGCTGACAGCAGCCGACCACCGAGGACCGGCTGATACGGAGCCGGGCCCGCCGAGGGGCGCCCGGCTCCGCCGCCTACAGGCGGTCGGGACCGGCACCGGGCCGGTCGGCCGCCCAGAAAGAGGCGCACAAGCCCGCGACCGGGCGTGACCCTGCGGTCGGCGCCGCGAGGCGGCGAAAGCGGAACGGCGAAAGGCGGCGGAAGGCCGTGCTCAGCGGCCGCGCGGCGGGCGCTGAGCCTGCACGATCAGCAGGACGCCGCCCAGCAGCACCGCGGCGCCGGACATCGTGACCCCGGAACGGAGGCCGTCGGCCTTGACCAGCACGGCGCCGGCGACCTGGATGACGAGCGCGAGAGCGATCGCCAGCTGCGCCCAGCCGAAGAGATGCGGACGGACGATGTACTGCCGCTGCATGGGCAGCAGCCAGCCCCGACGGAGCGCAGCCACTCCACTCACGGCGACGAGCAACGCCATCAGTCCGAGCGGTATGCCGAGATACAGAGCCATGGTTCGCCCCCCTTATGCCGAGATCATGGCATGCCGATGGCACGCCTGACTACACCGTTCTCGCACTTCGCACGGGGTGCAGGGGTGAGCGGCCGGTGTCGGTGCGGGCTGGGAAGATCACCTGCATGACACCGTTGCGTCTCACCGACATAGAGCGAGCCGTTCGCAGCAGCTGGAGTGCCGACACGTGCACACCTGAGTTCCGATCCCGCTGGACCCCTGACAACCCGGCCCGGGACCAGTGCGGTGTGACCGCGATGGTGCTCAATGACCTCATGGGAGGCGAGCTGATCCGAGGGGAGGTCCACGTCGACGGAGTACGCGTGGACTACCACTGGTGGAACCGCCTCGGCATGGGCATCGAGATCGACCTCACCCGTGAACAGTTCCGGCCGGAGGAAACCGTCACCGGCGGAGTCGTCGTTCCACGACCGCCCGTCACCGAGTGGCGGCGGCTCCACGAGGAGTACGAGCTCCTCCGCGACCGTGTCATGGACAAGCTCAACGAGCGACAGACGACTATGTAGGCGGCACGCCAGGTCGGAGGGGTCAAAGGAGTCCAGAGGGTCCAGAGGAACGACGGCCCGACCGGAACGGCACCCGCGGGACGTGCGCGCCCGCTACGAAGCGATGTCGGCGCGGACGACACGCAGCGCGGCGGCCGGGTCCGTGGCGCGCGTGACCGTTCGGCCCACGACGACATGGGAGGCGCCGGCGGCGACGGCCGCACGGGGGGTGCCGGGCCGGGCGTGCTCGGCCGGTGACTCACCGGGCAACGCGACGCCGGGCGTGACGATCAGCGCACCGGTGCCCAGCACGCTCCGCAACACCGCGACGTCCTGCGGCGAGGCGATCACACCGTGGCAGCCGGCCTTGTCAGCCAGCCGCGCCAGCCGCAGCACCTGCTGCTGCGCGGGCTCGTCGACCCCGATGTCGGCGAGATCCGCATCGGTCATGCTGGTGACCACGGTCAGGGCGAGGACACGCAGGCCGGGGAAGTCGCGGGCGGCATCGACGGCGGCCCTCATGATGCCCGCACCGCCCATGCTGTGCACGGTCACCATGGAGACCCCCAAAACTCCCGCGGCACGCACCGCACCCGCGACCGAGTTCGGAATCTCGAAGAGCTTGAGGTCGAGGAAGACCTCCTTGCCGTGCCCCACAAGGTGCTTGACGAAGTCGGGACCGACCGATGTGAGCAGTTCCAGACCGACCTTGTAGAAACGGCACTCGTCGCCCAGCCGCGCGACGATCTCGTCCGCGGCCGCTCGGTTGTCGCAATCCAGGGCGACGATGATCTGACTGCTCGGCTCCACGACGTCATTGTGCCCGGCCGGGGAGAGCGACGTCACACGGGTCTGGCACGCTGCTGACCATGAAGGACGACGACCTGATCGGCACTCAGACGCCGCATCGCCGCATCACGGAACCGGAAGAGGCCCTCGCGGTGCTGGAGCGCGCCGTCCCCGGCCTGACCGGGCTTCGCCGGCCCGAGCCTGCCGTGCTCGACTGGGCCGTGCTCGAGGAGAGCCTGGGCACCGCCCTGCCGGCGGACTACAAGCATCTCGCGCAACGGTACCCGACGTTCGCCCTCGGCGACTTCCTCCTCGTCCCGCTTCCCGAGCCGGGCGAAGAACACGACACCCTTCGCGGATTCCGTGACGGCCTGGACGTACTCGCCGATGCCTGGGTGGAACCAGGCCGCGGTCCGGCTGCCCGTCCCGCCCCCGGCGGTCTGCTGCCCTGGGCCGAGTCGGACGAGAGCGACAAGTTCATGTGGAGCACGAGCGGCGAGACCCCGCAGGACTGGACCGTCACGGTCGCTTCCCGAAGCGGAGGATGGTGGCACTACACCGGCGGCGCGGTCCAGTTCCTCGCCGAGTACTGCGAAGGAACGCTGGAACCCTGGGCGTTGCCCCCGATCGACCCCGAAGCCACCCCATGCTGAGCCATCGGTACCGGAGCCGATTCGCTCTCCGTCGCGGTCCCTCTCGCCTCGCTCGCCCTCCGGTTCGCCCCCCTGCGGGCCCGCGGACGAGGCGTCGGCGTTGCACTGCGCACGCTGTGAAGAGACCTTCGCCGTGCGGCAGGGGGCACGGGGCTGCCCGGAACGAGCCTGCGCCGTGAAGCCCTGTGCCGTTCCCGCAGTCGTCGCGTGCGCTCGCCTCGCCGCTCGCGTGACCCGGCCGCAAGGCACGGCGAACAGTTCGTCCACAACCCTCTGCCCAGCATGCATCGGTCAGGTAAGTTCCCTCTGTGCACGGCGAGTTGATCTCATGATGCGCGGCTGGCAGGGGGAGGCGGGGGAGCGCCATGGGCGGGAGACTGTACGGTCAGCAGGCCCTGCAGGAAGGCTTCGTCCCCCGGCTGGTGGGACTGCACCACAAGGACGGGTACCAGGTCCCCTTCGCGTATCCCAAGGGCGCGCCCGTGGTTCGCATCGTCGGCGGACGCGGGAGCGGCAGGACCGCCCTGCTGCGCGCCGTCCATGACGCGTACAACGGCCGGGTGCCGCTCGCAAGGGTGGACCTAGAGGCTCCCGGCTTCGGTGAGCCCGGTGTCGCCGACGGTGACGACGACGTCCCCAACGCCTCCCGCATCACCCACCTGCTTTATCTGCTCGCTTACAAACTCGGCCTGGAGGTACGGCATTTCGGCAGGCCCCTGGCCTTTCCCCGGCTGTCGCTCGGCCTCCTCGTCGTCACCGCCTGGCGCCCGCTGAACAGCGACGGGACCGATGTGCGGCCGCCGGACCTGCGTCGGGCGGAGGCCGATCTGCGCACCCTCATCACCGCGGAGGACCCCGACGTACGACGCCGCAGGGAGAGCCTCGGCCGCTGGTTCGACGTCGTCACCGACAACCTCCCGCTGGTCCTGTCCGCCGTCCCCGGCCTCGACAGCATCGCCGGGATCGTCCTCGACACGGCCCGGGCGCAGCTCGTCAAGAGCGAACCGGACAAGGGCGCGCTGGCCTGGTGGGGCGGCCGGCTGCACCGTTCCCAGGGCTACCAGGGCGACTCGCTGCAACGGCTCTTCCAGTTCGTCCGCGGCTTCCGCAGGCTCGACGACCGCCGGCGCACCGCCGAGGAACATCTCGTCGCCGCCCTCCTCGACGACATCGACGCCAACTACGGCACACTGCGCCGGCTCAACAAGAAGCCCAGGCCGCTGCTGCTCCTCGACAACGCCCACACCGGCGTCGGACGTACCTTCCTCGACCTGCTCGACACCGGGCACGGCGTCCCGGGCAAGGACCCGACGCGGCCCGTGGTCCTCGCCACCCTCCTCGGCAAGGGCGACGGGCATCCACCGCTGAGCGAGGTCGGCGGCGACGCCGTGCCGCAGGCCAGGCCCCTGGTCCTGAGCATCCCCGACATCGAACCGGCCCACATCGCGGAGATGCTCAGCCCCGTCGACTACCCCGACCATCTGCCCCGTGTCGTCGCCCGCTACAGCGGCGGCAGGGCGGCGAGCGCCCGCATCCTCGCGGACGCGGCCGTGCAGCGCGTCCAGGAAGCGGGCACGATACGCAGCGGCGAACTCCTCGACGAAGCGTCGCCCGCGCTCCTCGACAAACTGCTTCCCGACCCCGTGATGCAGGAGCGCTTGGTGCTGCTGTCCGCCGCGGCCGAGCCGGGCACCCGGCGTGGACTGTGGACCTTCGCCCATCCCGAGGACCACTCGCAGGACCTGGTCGCCGCCCGGGTCCGTGAGACCGACGAATACCGCACGCGCTCCTTCCTCGACGGCGACCGCGCGCTCGACCTGCTGCTGCGCCACCGGCTGGCCGCCACCATCACCCACGAGCGCTGGCGCGACACCCAACTGCGTCTGCGATCCCTGTGCGACCCGCGCAGCGACACCTATCTGCACCACACGCTCGCCCTGGGCCGGGTCGAGGAGGTGGTGTGCGTCCTGCACCACCGGTTCACCGTCGCCCCGCCCGCCGAGTGGCTGGCCTCGCTCAACCTGATCTGCGCCGCCCCCCACCCACGCGAGGGCTACGAACCCCCCGTCTCGGGCCCCACCCTGTCGTGCACGGCCTGCGGCAGCGACGTCCCCGGCCCGCACCACGAAGCCGTGGCCGCCCTGGTGCCCCTGCTCTGGCGGCTTTCCGACCCGCTCACCCTCGCCCCCCGCGAGGACGAACTGACCACCGTCCGCATCGCGTTGGAGACGCTGTACGGCAACAAGGCCGCGCACGCCGCCTATCGCGAGGCGTCCGCCGCCTGGCCGGCCCGTCTGCGTGCCGGAGCACAGGCTCCCGACCTGCCCGTCCAGGAAGGTGCCGCGTCATGACGTCGTTCATCGCAAGACTCCCCGGCGGACCGCTCACCAAGGCGGCCGGCCTCGTCGTCGCCCTGGCCGTGCTCGGTGCCGCCGTGTGGACCGGCATCGTCGTCCTTCGGCCGGACCCGGCCTGCGGAAAGGGCATCGAGGAACGCGGCCCCGAAGGAGCCCGGGAATGCACGGGCGTCACCGACGGCAGCTTCGTCTTCGCGGCCAACCTCAAGGAGGTCAGCGCACGGATCAAGGCCGAGAACGAGCGGATCAAGGACGAACCGCACGTCTCCGTCGCCGTGATGCTGCCGATGGCGCCCGCCCAGACCTTCGAACAGCGGAAGACACTGCACGAGGTGCAGGGCGCCTACCTCGCGCAGTACCGCGCCAACCACGACTCCAACAGCAAGAAGCCGGCGATACGGCTGCTGCTCGCCAACCCCGGTCGCAGCCACAGCCATTGGAAGCCCGTCGCCGAACAGCTCGGCGCCATGTCCGAGTCCAAGACCGACAACCTCCGGGCCGTGATCGGTTTCGACGTCTCCACCGCCACCACCCAGGCGGCCATCGGCTATCTCACCAGGGAGCGCGGCATTCCCGTCGTCGGCGGCCCCATCACCGCCGACGACTCGGGCAACAGCCCTCAGAGGCCCGACGCCTACCCGGGCCTCGCCCGGGTCGTGCCCACCACCACCGACCAGGCCAAGGCCCTGTCCCACTTCAACAAGGACATCGACCCCAAGCACACCCTGGTCGTCGAGGACATCCGCACCGGTGACAACTACGTCGACGCGCTCAAGCGGGCCTTCGCCGAACGAACCCTCGGATCGCCACGCGCACCCGAGCAGTACCGCGCGCCCGAGGAGTTCCACGAAGAGGGCACCACCGCCAACGCCTTCGACCAGATGGTCGACACCATCTGCACCTCGGCCGCCAAGGTCATCTACTTCGCCGGACGCCCCGTCCAGCTACGGCAGTTCGTCAACGAGCTCGGGAACCGGGGCTGCACCGAGAAGAAGTACACCGTCATCACCGGCTCCGGCGCCTCCACCCTCTCCTCCGACAAGCTCCTCGACTGGGACGCCTTCCGCAAGGGCGTGACCCTCCAGTACGCCGCCGTCGCCCACCCCGATGCCTGGACCGGCCCCAAGGCACCCGCCACCGGCGGCTCGGCGGCCGCCTACCGCACCCTGGCCGAGCTCGCGACCAGCAAAGAGGTCGGAAACATCGGCCCGGTGGAACTGACCGACTCGCGGACCATCACCTTCTACGACGCCGGGCTCACCGCGATCACCGCCATCCGGATGCGCGACGACGGCGACCCCGTCATCCCCACCCTCGGCCGCATCAGCGACGCGTGGCTGCGGCTGCACGGCATGGGCAAGGTCGACGGCGCCAGCGGCTGGATCTGCCTGGACAACTACGGAAACCCCTACAACAAGGCGGTCTCCGTGGTGGAACTCGCGCCCGACGCACCCGGCCGCATCCGGTTCGTCGGCCTCGCCTGGCCGACCGGCCGGCCCACCCCAGCGGACTGCACCGCGAGCCGCACCTGACACGGCACGGCGGCGGCCGGACGCCCGAGGAGGGGCGCCCGGCCGCCGCAGGCCGTGCCGCTCAGCGCCGCCCGCCCGTGCGGCCGGCCGAGGCCGGACCTGGAACCGGGACCGTCGCGTTCACATGACGCGCGATGCATGCGATGGTCCCGACGTTGTCTTCGAACAGATACCCCTTCATGCCAACTGCCCGAGCGGCTTCGATGTTGACCGCGACGTCGTCGATGAAGAGGCACGCCTCGGGACGCACGCCCAAGCCGGCACACGCCGCTTCGAAGGCCCGCGGGTCGGGCTTGCCGATGCCGATCTCGTGCGAGTAGACGATCTCATCCACCAGTTCGTCGAAGTGGTACAGCGAGGTCTCGCGCTCCCGGGCGCCGACAAAACTGTTGCTCAGGATGCCCAGCTTGCACCGGCCCCGCAGATCCCGCACGAACGCGATGAGTTCATCGTTCGGGGTGCCCAGATACTCCGCCCACAGATCAGCCATGAAGGCCTCGACCTGAGGCGCGTCGAGGTGCAGACGGGCTGCCACCTGTTCGTGCACCTCCCGTTCGCTGATGCTCCCGAGGCCCCCGGCCCGCCACACGTCACCCAGTCGCTGGTTCACCGTGCCGGGCGGCAACTCCAGCCGCTGCTCCCACCGTTGCACCCACCCTGTTTCCGGAGTGATCTCCAGTACGCCGCCGATGTCGAGAATGACGCAGGTCTCTGTCAATGCGGGCCCCCATTTCGTCCTGGCCGGACCACCGAGCACGGACATCGCTCGCTCATGTGGTCTCCGCACCCACTGTCGGGCTTCACCACGGCGCCGGGTCAAGCGATCTCTGAGGCTTGTGACAGCCCTGTGGCGAGCCGCCACCCGGCTCGACCCGGGGCGGCCTGCGGCGGGAGCCTGACCGCGGCTGCGGCCCTCGCGCATCCCCGTCGCAATCCACGGCAGGCCCCGCCGGGCGGGCCGAACTCATGGACCGAGGGGGGACGCAGTGCCATCCTTGGCCCATGGGAGCAGGACGGCGGAGCCAGGCCGAACGGGACGACATCACGGTGGAGATCGGCTACGCGCTGCTCAGCGCCTGCTTCCTCGGCGGCGTGGTGTTCGCCGCGGTCGCCGGCCCTGCCGCTGTCTGGACCCTCCCTCCGGCGGTCGAGAGGCTCTTGTGGGCCACGGGCGCTACGGTCGCCGGCGCTCTCGCGGTGATTCGTGTCGTCCATGTGCTGTGGCGGCACGCGGCTCGGCGCCGCTGACGTACCGGCGGCGACCGGAGCCTCTCCCTGATCCACCGACATCACGAGTTGATGTTCAGTAGCGTGATGGGTATGACGCCTGAGGGAGAGGCAACGGACAGCGAAGTCCTGGTCGGCGGCATGGTCAACGCGGGTGCGGTTCTCCGCCGCGGTGCGCTGGTGGAACGCCCGGCGCCGCCCCACGCGATCGCCCTCCATGCCCACCTCCTCGCGCTGAGGGAGCACGGTTTCGACGCGGCTCCGGTCCCCGTCGGGCTCACCGCGGACGGCCGCGAGCAGGTGACGTTCGTCCCTGGCGACGTGGCCCTGCCGCCGTTTCCGCACTGGGTGATGACACGGCCTGCCTTGCGATCCGTGGGGAGTCTGCTCCGGCGCCTCCACGAGTCCGCGGCGGCCGTCGCGGTCGACACCCGCGTCGAGTGGCCTCAGGACCTGGCCGACCCGGAGGGTGGGACGATGCTGTGCCACAACGACGTGTGCCCGGAGAACGTCGTCTTCCGCGACGGCCGCGCGGTGGCCTTGATCGATTTCGATCAGGCCGCCCCGGGGCGGCCCCTCTGGGACGTCGCCATGACCGCCCGCTACTGGGTCCCCATGCTCGACCCCCTGTCCGCGACCGCCTCCTACCCCGACGGCCTGGATGCCCCCGCCCGGCTGCGGATCCTCGCCGACGGCTACGGCCTCACGCCGCAGGAGCTCGGCGAACTGCCCGCCGTCGTCGAACAGGCCACCGGGGTCTGCCGCGCTTTCGTGGCCGGCCGCGTGGCCGCCGGTGACCCGGTGTTCACCCGGGCACTGGACGAGCGTGGCGGCTGGGACCGCTGGGACCGGATGCAGGCATGGTTGGTCGATCACCGTGAGACGTTCACGGCTGCCCTGCTGAACTGACCAGGCGGCCACCTGCTGCGGGGCAGGCGGCAACAAGGCGACGGCGCGGGGCAATTGGAGCCCGTTGACGCGACACCTTGACGTGCCCCTGACGTCATGGCTTCATGGGAGCGCTCCCATAGATCCGATGTCCACGTTTCTTGGCCCCCCACTCCTGGAGTCACAGTGAGAACAGCGAGAGGCACGACAGGAACGAGCGGTACGAGCAGCAGCGCCACCAGAAGACCGGCGAGAAGCGCCACAGGACCTGCCACGGTACGTGATGCAGGCAGCGCCACCGCGACAATCTCCGTCGTGGCCCTGCTGGCCGGACTCGCCTTGGTCCTCGGGCTGCTCCTGCCCGGCCCCTTCGGCGCGACCGCCGCGCACGCGCAGCCGTCCGATGTCCGTGCCCCCGGGCTCCACATCAGCGACGGCCGACTGCTCGAAGGCAACGGCAACGACTTCGTCATGCGGGGCGTCAACCACGCCCACACCTGGTACCCGGGCGAGACGCGGTCACTGGCCGACGTCAAGGCGCTGGGCGCCAACACCGTACGGGTCGTCCTCTCCAACGGCCACCGCTGGACGGAGAACAGCCCCGCGGACGTGGCGGCGGTCGTCGCGGACTGCAAGGCCAACCGGTTGATCTGCGTACTGGAGGTGCACGACACCACCGGTTACGGCGAGGAAGCGGCGGCCGGCACGCTCGACCAGGCGGCCGACTACTGGATCGGTCTGCGCGAGGTGCTCACCGGCGAAGAGGACTACGTCGTCATCAACATCGGCAACGAGCCCTGGGGCAACACCGATCCGTCCGGATGGACCGCTCCCACGACCGCCGCCGTCAAGAAGCTCCGCAACGCGGGCTTCGAGCACACGATCATGGTGGACGCCCCCAACTGGGGCCAGGACTGGCAGGGCGTCATGAGGGCCAACGCCCGGGCCGTGTACGACGCCGACCCCACCGGGAACCTGATCTTCTCGATCCACATGTACAGCGTCTTCGACACCGCCCAGGAGATCACCGACTACCTGAACGCGTTCGTCGACGCCGGACTGCCCATTCTCATCGGCGAGTTCGGAGGCCCCGCCGACCAGTGGGGCGACCCGGACGAGGACACCATGATGGCCGCCGCCGAGCGACTCCGGCTCGGCTACCTCGCCTGGTCCTGGAGCGGTAACACCGACCCGGTCCTCGACCTGGCCATCGGCTTCGACCCGAGCCGGCTCAGCTCCTGGGGCGAGCGCATCTTCCACGGCGCGAACGGCATCGCAGAGACCTCCCGAGAGGCCACCGTCTACGGCGGCGACCCGGGCGACACGCAGGCCCCGACCGCTCCCGGCGCCCCGATCGCCTCCGCCGTGACCGCCGACTCGGCCACCCTCGCGTGGCCCGCCGCCACCGACGACGTCGGCGTCACCGGATACGACGTCGTCAGTGTCAGCGGCGGCTCGGAGACCAAGGTCGCCGCGTCATCCTCCACCACGGCCACGGTGACCGGCCTCGCCGCCGGTACCGCGTACACCTTCGCCGTCTACGCCCGTGACGCGGCCGGGAACCGTTCGGCCCGCTCGGCAACGGTGGCCGTCACCACCGACGAGGGCGGCACCCCCGGCGCGGGCTGTGCCGTCGGGTACCGCGTCGTCAACGAGTGGCCGGGCGGCTTCCAGGGCGAGATCGTCGTGCGCAACACCGGCGCTGCCGCCATCAGCGGCTGGACGCTGGTCTTCCGTTTCGTCGACGGCCAGCGCGTCGCCAACATGTGGGGCGGCACCCCCGCCCAGGACGGCGGCACGGTGAACGTCACCCCCGCCTCGTACACGTCCGACATCGCCGCCGGCGGTTCGGTGAGCGTCGGCTTCACCGCCACCAAGGGCGGCGCCAACTCCGCGCCGACCGCCTTCACGCTCGACGGCACCACCTGCGCCACGGCGTGACCTGACCTTTCGGCGATCGCCGGGCCGGTTCCCCCGGCTGCCGAGCTGAGCGACCCCTTCCGCGGGGCGGGGTCGCTCAGCTTCGGGCAGGGTCCTGGACCGGTTCGGTGCTTTGCACCACCCCGAACGGGTTGTCGATCGCGTAGCGCCAGTATCCGTCCGCGCCGCGGCGGGCCACGTCCGTCGCGGTGCCCTCGATCCGGACGGGGTCCCCGTCGGGCGCGAAGCCGGCGATGACGAAGTCCACGATCAGCAGCGCCAGATCACCGACGACGTACGTCTGACGTGGCGCCACTCGGATCGGGACGCGCAACCGGAGGAAGTCACCGTTGGCACGGAGGCGACCTGCCCCGGTGACCATATGACCGGGCGTCGGCACGAAGCCCGCACCTGGCTCGTAGAGCTGGTCGAGGGCCTCCGGATCGAAGGTGTTGAAAGCTCGCTCGAAGGCGTACGGGTGCTCGGCGGCGCTGGTCGCCAGCGGCACACTGGTGGAATGCGTCATGTGGCAAGCGAACAGCCCGCACAAACAGGTAACCAAACGGAAACCCACGTCGCGTGGGACGTGGAACTGGTACCCGGGCCGCGGGGCCGCACCCGACGGCCGGAGGCCGACTGTCCCGTCGAGGTCGCCCTCGCGGCGGTCTCGGGCCGCTGGACCACACTGCTGCTGCGGGAGTTGATGGGCGGCCCTCGCGGCTTCATGGACCTGCGGGCCCTGCTCCCGGAGCTGTCGGCGAAAGTGCTCACCGACCGGCTCCGAGCACTCCAGGACGGCGGCTTGGCCGAGGTGGAACGAAGGCGAGGTTTCCCCGTGCGTACGCGATATGCCCTGACGGATGCCGGCCGGGCACTGCGGCCGCTGCTCGTCGAGCTGTACGCCACAGGGGAGGAACTGCTGCGCCTGGGCGAGCAGCGGACGGAGAGCGAGCCGGCCCCTGACGGACCCACTCGTCACACCGTCCCCGCGCCCTCCGACGCGTCCCGGGCAGGGGGCCCGCCGCCTCCGGCGTAGCGGCGCCGCGGCAGGCGACCACGGGGTCGTGCGCGACAGGAACCGCTCTCAGCCGCCGCTCTTCTCCCCAGCACCGCCGTAACGCTGATTGAACTTGGCGATCTGCCCCTGAGGGTCCACAGCGCGGGCCTTGCCCGTATGGAAGGGATGGCTCTCGGAGGAAATCTCGACATCGATGACCGGATACGTCTCGCCGTCGTCCCACTCGATGGTCTCGTCGCTGCGCGCGGTCGACCTGGTCAGGAACGCGTAGCCGGCGGCCCGGTCACGGAAGACCACGGGACCGTAATCAGGGTGCTTGTCCTGCTGCATCGCTTCTCCAGCCGTGTCGGGGCGCCCCCTGTCACGGTCGCACACGAGGCCCGGTGATGCAGCGCGACCCTGGCAGCGGGGCAGCGGGGCAGCGGGCCTGGGCGGGGCGCCGCCACATGCCGCACGGCGATGCGCGGCTCGCGTGGCCGACGCCTCTATTGTGCTGGTATGAGTGCACACTTCGATGTCGTGGTTCTCGGGGCAGGTCCTGGCGGCTACACGGCGGCGGTCCGCTGCGCCCAACTCGGAATGTCGGTCGCGGTGGTGGAGGAGCGGTACTGGGGCGGTGTGTGCCTCAACGTGGGGTGCATTCCCTCGAAGGCGCTGCTGCGCAATGCCGAGTTGGCCCATCTGTTCACCCATGAGGCGAAGACCTTCGGGATCCGCGTCGACGGCCAGGTCACTTTCGACTACCGGGAGGCGTTCCAGCGCAGCCGGAAGGTGGCCGACGGACGTGTCAGAGGCGTGCACTACCTGATGAAGAAGAACGGCATCACCGAGTTCGACGGTACGGGCGTCTTCACCGACGCTCACACCATGCGGGTCCGGGGCTCCGACGGCACGGAGCAGACCGTCGATTTCGATCACTGCATCCTCGCCACCGGCGCGACGACCAGGCTGCTCCCGGGCACGAGCCTGAGCGAGCGGGTGGTGACGTACGAGGAGCAGATTCTCAGCGACCGGCTGCCGGGAAGCATCATCATCGCCGGCGCGGGCGCCATCGGCGTCGAGTTCGCGTACGTGCTGCACAACTACGGCGTGCAGGTCACGCTCGTGGAGTTCATGGACCGGGTCGTTCCGCTGGAGGACGAGGAGGTCTCCGCGGAACTGGCCCGCCGCTACCGCAAGCTGGGCGTCAACGTGTTGACGTCCACGAGGGTCGAGGCGATCCACGACGAGGGTCCGCAGGTGCGGGTGCATGTCACGACGGGCGGGCAGCGTCAGGTCCTCGAGGCCGACAAGGTGCTCCAGGCCATCGGCTTCCAGCCGCGGGTGACCGGTTACGGTTTGGAGAGCACCGGCGTACGCCTGACCGACCGCGGGGCGGTCGAGGTCGACGGGCGATGCCGCACGAACGTCCCGCACATCTTCGCGATCGGCGATGTCACGGCACGGCTCATGCTCGCGCACGCGGCCGAGGCCATGGGCATGGTCGCCGCCGAGACCATCGCGGACGCGGAGACGATGGAACTCGACTACATCATGATCCCGCGCGCCACCTACTGTCAGCCGCAGATCGCCAGCTTCGGCTGGACCGAGGCCCAGGCGCGTGAGCGCGGCTTCGACGTACAGGTGCAGAAGTTCCCCTTCACCGCCAACGGCAAGGCCCACGGACTCGGCGATCCCTCCGGCTTCGTGAAGATCCTCAGCGACGGCCGGCACGGGGAACTGCTGGGCGCCCACCTCATCGGCCCGGAGGTCACCGAACTGCTGCCGGAACTGACCCTGGCCCAGCAGTGGGACCTCACGGTGCACGAGGTCGCCCGCAACGTGCACGCGCACCCCACACTCGGCGAGGCCGTCAAGGAAGCGGTCCACGGGCTCGCAGGCCACATGATCAACATGTAGCCGCCCGTCGCGTCCGCGGTCCGTTCCCCGTCAGCCGCCCGTCGCGTCCGCGGTCCGTTCCGCCTCAGCCGCCCGTTCCGCGCCGCCGGCCGTGGCCGCGTCGGCCTCCCAGCGCAGCAGGTCTCCCGGCTGGCAGTCGAGTGCCTCGCAGAGCGCGGCGAGCGTCGCGAAGCGCACCGCCTTGGCGCGGCCGTTCTTGAGTACGGCCAGGTTGGCGGGGGTGATCCCGACGCGTTCCGCGAGCTCGCCCACGGACATCTTGCGCTTGGCGAGCATCACGTCGATGTCGACGGTGATCGGCATCAGATCACCTCGTCCAGCTCGGCCTTCATCCGGGCCGCCTCGACGTCGCGCGCCACGGCCTGGGCGAGCAGCATCCGCATCACGAGCACGACGAGCGCGACCCCCAGGACCGCCAGGCCGGCCCCTCCCACCAGCAGGACGATCCCGGGGGCGACGGCTTCGCCCGGCGCCAGGACGGCCCCGAACGTGAACACCAGCAGGGCGGCCGCCACCACCGCGCCGATCACGATGTCCACGTACCGGAAGGCGGCGTAGGAGAACAGCGTTCCGCGCCGCACCATCGTCACGAGCCGCCACACGCAGACCAGCACGACCTCGACCGTCACGATCCCGAGGACCATGATCACAAGAACCGGGGTGCGCAGGTGTGCGACGTCCGCGTCGAGCTCCTTCATGTCGATGGCCAGCAGGGGCACCATCACCGCCTGCACGAACACCGAACCGGCGAGCAGCGCCACGATCACGGCGCGGAGCGCCAGCACTGTCAACTTTCCCATCGCTTCCCCTTCAATCGAACTGCGATGGAAATCTATCGAAAATCGATAGGCTCGACAAGCTGCTCAGTGTGTCCCGGAGGGTTGCGGCCCCCGACAGATCCCGTCGCCCGGTCGAGCCCGGCCGCCGGTCATGTCCGCCGACCCCGGAAAGGCTGTCGATCCGACCAGCGCAGACGTCTCATGTGCCCGCATGGCTCATTCGAAGACCTCGTACGCCTGCCTGCCCTGCCGCGCTTCGCACAAGCAGCGCTACGGCAGCGACCGGCGGCGGATCTGCCCGCAGTGTTCGGAACACATGGTCCATGTGGGGGCGGGACCTGCCATGACCGCGTACGGCAGCCTGACCCGGCTCGTGACGCCGCCGGCCGCACCCGTCGACGCCCGTGGCGACTGGGCCGCCGCCGGGACCGCGCTCGGCGTTCGGCTTCCCGAGCCTTCGTCTTGTGACCGGCGCCCAGTGAGGGGCTGATCGTCGCCGGTGTGCCGTCGGCCACGAGCTTGTCGGCGGCTGTCGCCAACTCCGCGGGGCCCGCCTCCCCCAGCGAGGTGCCCTCTGCCACGGGCGGGGACGTCAGCCGTCCGACAGCAGGGCGCGGCATCCGTACGACGGGGATGGCGCCGAAACGCTCCCGGCCGGGCCGCACAGGCCCGGCCGGGAGCGTTTCCGCATGCCTGCTCGGCGGCCTGGGCGTTCAGTATGCGGAACGGCGGCCCGAAACCGATACATAGAAAGCGCTTGTGCAAATCATTGACATGCTCACACCGTGCCGCCACTCTGGGTCGCACCATCAGCGATTCTGCCCGGAAGTGGACTGAGCTGGTTGACGTATTGACCGACCGTCAGCTGTAGCGTACTTTCCTCCGCAGTTCTCATACAGGAACGATGTTCAGTATGTAGAACAACAAGCTTCTGAGTCCGTGATGGTCTCTGCCACTGCCACCCCACCACCCACCGACTGGTACCTGCGGCCGACACCGCAGGCGGTGAAAGGAACGCCGAGTGAGCACACGGAACCACCATCGAAGAAGGCGCGGTCGTGCCGCCGCCGCTGTCGCAGCCGTCACCGCCCTGATCGGCGGCGGCGTCACCGCGCTGTGGATGACCGGCTCCGCGTCGGCCGCGGCGACGGCTGGCTCGTACAGCCTGAAGAACGCCAACAGTGGACTGTGCCTGGCGGTGCCCGGCGCGAACACCTCCGCCGGCGTCCAGCTCGTCCAGAACACCTGCAACGGCGCGGCCGATCAGACCTGGAAGCTCGCGGCCTCCGGCAGCGGTTGGACCCTGACCGCCGCCCACAGCTCCAAGTGCGCCGGTGTACGGGACGCTTCCATCAGCGCGGGCAAGCCGGTGGAGCAGCAGAGCTGCGGCGGTACGGCGACCCAGGTCTGGAAACTGACGCAGGTCAGTGGCGACAGCTATCAGGTCGTCAACAGCAACGGCGGCAAGTGCCTGAACGTCAAGGACAGTTCGAAGACCGCCGGCGCCCTGGTCCAGCAGAACTCGTGCGACTCGGTGACCAGCAAGAAGTGGACCTTGACCACGTCGGGCACGGTCCCCACGGACCCGCCGACGGACCCGACCGACCCGCCCACGGACCCGCCCACCGATCCGCCGGGGTCGTGGCCGACGGCCAACGGCAGCCAGGCGGTGACCTCCACCATCTCGGTCACGGGCACCTACGACGGTGGCATGAAGCGCCTGTACGGCAGTGGTGACCTGGGCAGCGACGGCCAGAGCGAGAGCCAGCCCCCGATGCTCCGGCTGGCCGACGGCGCCACCCTGCAGAACGTCATTCTCGGTGCCCCCGCCGCGGACGGCGTGCACTGCGACGGCACCTGCACGCTCAAGAACGTCTGGTGGGAGGACGTCGGCGAGGATGCCGCGACCTTCCGCGGCAGCTCCTCCTCGACGGTCCGCACCGTCGAAGGCGGCGGTGCGCGGAAGGCGGCGGACAAGGTCTTCCAGCACAACGGCGCCGGCGCCTTGATCATCAAGAACTTCCAGGTCGAGGACTTCGGGAAGCTGGTCCGCTCCTGCGGCAACTGCTCCACGCAGTACGCCAGGCACATCCAGATCCTCAACACCAAGGTCACGGCTCCGGGCGACACCCTGGTCGGCATCAACACCAACTACGGAGACACGGCGCGGTTCTCGGGCATCACGATCCACCGGGACTCCGGCCGCGACATCGACATCTGCACGAAGTACAGGGGCACGACGAGCGGCGAGCCCGCCAAGATCGGCACGGGAGCGGACGGCACGAACTGCCTCTACGCCTCGTCCGACATCCGCTACGTCGACTGACACGCGCCGCGGGCCGCGGTGACCCCGCGCCGCGCCGCGGTGCCCCGAAAACCCTGAAGGTCCAAAGACGTCGGGCGGCCACCGGAACAAGCCGGCACGCAGCAGAACACCCCCCATTCGAAGACGCAAAGCGAGGCGAGAATGAAACATCCAGTCGCACTACGACTCTCCGCGGCGCTGGCCACCGGTGCCCTCGCGGCTGCGGCCGGTGTGGCTCTGTCGACGCCCGAGGCGTCGGCAGCGACCGGCGGCGCCACCGGCTACGCCACCCAGAACGGCGGGACCACCGGCGGAGCGGGCGGCCAGACGGTGCGGGCCACCACGGGAACCGCGATCCACGCGGCCCTGTGCAACCGGGCCAGCAGCAGCACCCCGATCACCATCCAGGTCGAGGGGACCATCAACCACGGCAACACCAGCAAGGTCTCGGGGGCCAGTTGCAACACCGCCGACGGTGTGATCGAACTCAAGCAGATCAGCAATGTCACGATCGTCGGCGTCGGCGGGGGAGCCGTCTTCGACCAGGTGGGCATCCACATCCGCGAGGCCCGCAACATCATCATCCAGAACGTGACCGTCCGGAACGTCAAGAAGTCGGGCTCGCCCACGTCCAACGGCGGCGACGCCATCGGCATGGAGAGCGGCGTCCGCAACGTCTGGGTCGACCACACCACGCTGGAGGCGTCGGGCGGTGAGTCGGAGGGCTACGACGGCCTCTTCGACATGAAGGACAACACCCAGTACGTGACCCTGTCCTACAGCATTCTGCGCAACTCCGGCCGGGGCGGCCTCGTCGGCTCCAGCGAGAGTGACCTGTCGAACGGCTTCGTCACGTACCACCACAACCTGTACGAGAACATCGACTCCCGTGCGCCCCTCCTGCGTGGCGGCATCGGCCACATGTACAACAACCACTACAAGAGCCTCAACGAGTCCGGCATCAACTCCCGTGCCGGCGCCCGCGCCAAGGTGGACAACAACTACTTCGAGGACTCCAAGGACGTCCTCGGCACCTTCTACACCGACGCGGCCGGCTACTGGCAGGTCAGCGGCAACATCTTCGACAACGTGACCTGGTCCAGCCCGGGCAGCGACAACAACCCCGCCGGTCCGGACCCGAAGTCCAACACGACCGTCAGCATCCCGTACTCCTACAGCCTCGACGGAGCCGACTGCGTGCCGGGCGTCGTGAGCCGGACGGCGGGCGCGAACATGGGGCTGCGGGTGTCGGACGGCAACTGTTCGCCGCAGACGCCGGCACCGACGACCCCCGCCCCGACCCCGACGACCCCCGCGCCGGACCCCACCACGCCCGCGCCCACCCCGACCCGGCCGAGCGGGACCAACCTCAGCATCGGGGCCGGCTCCGACGGCACCGGCAAGGCCGACGGGACGAGCTACGGCAACGTGCGGGACGGTGACCTGAGCACCTACTGGTCGCCGGCCGGCCCGACCGGTTCCGTCTCGGTCAAGTGGGGCTCCGCCACCACGGTGTCGCAGATCAACATCCGGGAGGCGTCGGGCGCAGCGGGCAGCATCGGATCCTGGAGGGTCGTCAATCACGACACCGGCGCCGTGCTGGCCTCCGGCAGCGGTGCGGGCGTGATCACGTTCCCCCGGACGTCACTGCAGAAGATCACCTTCGAGATCACCGGCTCGACGGGAACGCCTCGGGTCGCGGAGTTCGAGACCTACGCCGGCTGACGGGGCGCGCTGCCGTCCGGCGGGTCCGGCTTCCCGGACCCGCCGGGCTGCCGCGTCGACGCGAAACCGCGGCCGGCGCAGGCCCGATCGTTCTGCCCCCCGCCTGCGTGTTCGCGGCGGAGGAATGATCGAGCGCTTTACGGTGGGCCGATGCGAGTTGTTCCCAGGTGGGCCCTGATCTCGTCGGGGTGTGCCCCTGTCGTCCTGGTCGGAGGCTGGACGGTCGCCGCGCTGCTGCAGGGCCCTGCCTACGATCCCACTACGCAGACGATCAGCGTTCTGGGGGCCTACGGGGCCGAGGGATTCTGGGTGATGACCGGAGCGTTCCTCGCCCTTGGCCTCTGCCACGTGTGCACCGCCTTGGGGTTGCGCCCGGCCGCGCTCGCCGGACGTGTGGCGCTGGCCGGCGGCGGAGTGGCGGCGTTCGCTGTGGTCCTGATCCCCGCGCCGAGCAGTGGGGGATCCCTGCGACACGGGTCGGTCGCCGCGGTGGGCTTCGCTCTCCTCGCGGTGTGGCCGGTGTTGGCCGCCGATCGCGGCGGAGCCGCGCCATGGGGGCTACGGCCCCTGCCGTCCCTTGTGGTGACCGCTGTGATGGGCGTCGGTGCGGGCTGGTTCCTGATCGAGATACAGCGTCACGGCGTCGCTGGGGTCGCTGAACGCCTGGTGACGTGCATTCAGTCCCTATGGCCCTTCGTGGTCGTCGCCTCCTGCCTTCTGCATCCCGACAACAGCGGCTCTTCGAAGTGACCGCGGCCGACAGTCCGGATGTGGCCGGGAACGGGCGAGCCCGGGGACCGCACCCCCGTCCGGCGTCCGCGGCCCGTCAGGCGCCCTTCTTGCCCAGGAACCGGCGCAGCTTGGTCAGCGGCCACGTGTTGATCACGTCTTCCTTCGTCAGCCAGCCACGCTGCGCCGTCGCCACCCCGTAGCGCATGTACGGCAGATGTGTGATGGCGTGTGCGTCGGAGTTCACGGCGAACTTCACGCCGTACCGCTTCGCGCGCAGGATGTCCTCGTCGCACAGGTCGAGGCGCTCGGGATGCGCATTGATCTCGAGAGCGGTGTCCGTCCGTGCGCAGGCGGTGAAGACGGCGTCGAAGTCGGCGTCGATGCCCGGGCGTTTGCCGATCCGGCGGGTCGTGGGATGGCCTATGACGGCGACGTGCGGGTTCTCGCAGGCGCGGACGAGACGGCGGGTGAGTTCCTGTCTGCTCTGGTTGAAGTGCGAGTGGACCGAGGCCACACAGATGTCGAACTCCGCGAGGAAGTCGTCCGGCCAGTCCAGGGTGCCGTCCGGACCGATGTTGAGTTCGGTGCCGTGCAGCAGCCGCATCGTGTGGTGCGTGCCGTCGAGTGCGCGGACCCGCTCACGCTGGGCGAGGATCTTCTCCTTGGTCATGCGCTGCATGTACAGGTCGGGGGCGTGGTCGGTGACGGCGTAGTACGCGTAACCGCGGGCGGCAGCGGCGGCGACCATGTCTTCCAGCGGGGCCAGTCCGTCGGTGAAGTCGGTGTGCGTGTGCAGATCACCGCGGATGTCCTTCTCCGTCAGGAGGTCCGGGAGCTCGCCGTGCAGTCCGGCGGCGATCTCACCGCGGTCCTCGCGCAGCGTCGGCGGTATCCAGGGCAGTCCGAGCCTGGCGTAGATCTCCTCCTCCGTCTCGGAGGTGATGCTTTCGCCGCTCTCGGCGTCGAAGAGCCCGTACTCGGACAGCTTGAGGCCTCGACGCACGGCGATGGCGCGCGTGCGGATGTTGTGGGCCTTGGAGCCGGTGAAGTACTGCAGCCCCGCGCCCCAGGAGGCCGGGGGAAGGACCCGTAGATCCACCTGAAGCCCTGTGGTGGTGCGCACGGAGGTCTTCTTCTTCCCGTGTGCGATGACCTCGGCCGTGTGGGGAAGGGCCGTGAGGGCGTCCATGAACGGGGCGGACCGGTGCGCCGCCACCAGGATGTCGACGTCCCCGATGGTCTCCTTCATACGGCGCAGGGACCCCGCGTACGAGCACCGGACGCAGCCGCGGATGTCCGACAGCTCGGCGACGAGCTGTTCGGCGACGTCCATGGCGGCGCTGACGAGGATCCGGCCCTCACCGGCCTTCTGGAGCACCGAGATGCCGTGCAGGAGGTTGCTCTCCGTCCGCTCTCCGAAGCCCTTCAGATCGCGCAGCCGTTCCTTGTGAATGGCGTCGAGCAGCTGGTCGACGGAGGCGACTTCGAGCTCCTCGTACAGGATCAGGGCCTTGCGGGGCCCGAGTCCCGGAATCGTGATCAGCTCGCGCACCCCGGCCGGCACGGACGCCCGGGCCTCCTCGACGACGGACATTCGGCCGGTCCGCAGGTACTCCATGATCTTGTCGGCGACGGACCTGCCGACGTTCGGGATCTCGCGCAGCCCCTTGGCGTCGAGCTTCGAGACGTCCTCCGGGTGGCCCCCGACGGCGCGGGCGGCCTTCTCGTAGGCGCGGGCCTTGAACGCCTCCCCGCCCCGGATCGCGATGAGGTCGGCGTACTCCTGGAGCAGCGCCTCGACCTGGTCGTTGGCTCGGACCATGTCTCCAGGGTGCCCCCGCTCGCCCCCGGCAGGCGCGCCGGGAGCCCGGGCGAGGGCCTGGCGTGAGGAAGCAGGGCGGAGGGCCGTCGCAGTGACGGTGATCACGGAGAGCATCCCGGGGTCGTTGCGTAGGCTGGCAGGGCTGTCGCGGCGAGGGAGTGGACGGGCCGGCCGGACCTCCCCGCTGGCCTGACGGTACGTCAAAAATGCCCTTGACCTGCAAAAACGCAGGCAGGGAGCCTACATTCGGGAGTACCTCGATGCTGCGTACCATGTTCAAGTCCAAGATCCACCGGGCCACCGTCACCCAGGCCGACCTGCACTACGTCGGGTCCGTGACCGTCGACCGCGACCTGATGGACGCCGCCGACCTGCTGCCCGGTGAGCTGGTCCACATCGTCGACATCACCAACGGCGCGCGCTTGGAGACCTACGTCATCGAGGGGCAGCGCGGCTCCGGTGTGATCGGGATCAACGGGGCGGCCGCGCATCTGGTGCACCCCGGAGACCTGGTGATCCTGATCAGCTACGCCCAGGTCGAGGACGCGGAGGCCCGCGCCCTGGTGCCCAGCGTCGTGCACGTCGACGCGGACAACCGGATCGTGGCGCTCGGCTCCGACGCCTCCGAGCCGGTGCCCGGCAGCGACACCTCGCGCAGCCCCCAGGCGGCTTCCGCGCTCTGAGCCGCGCACGCGGGCGAACTCCGCCGCCGGGGAGGAGACTGGGAGCAGAGGTGTTCCGGCCCGGCGGTGGGCACGCGTGCGGCGTGGGGCGTGCGGTGATCGCGGCATCGCCTGCGGCTTCGCAGCGCGGGACCGCGGCGCCGACCCTGTCACAAGGGGGGTTCCGGAGACGCCATGACTGTTCACAAGGTCGGTCAGGACATCAGCGTCATCAACGACTGCCTCGAAGTCCCCGGCATCGGCTACCTCGCCGTCAACGCCTTCGTGCTCCACGCGGCGGAGCCCGTCGTCGTCGACACCGGCGTCGGGCTGCCGGACCGCGACTTCCTCACCACGCTCGCCTCGGTCGTCGATCCCGAGGACGTCCGGTGGATCTGGCTGACGCATCCCGACCGTGATCACACCGGAGGGCTGTTCGCGCTGCTGGACGCCGCACCGCGCGCGCGTCTCGTCACGACCTACATCGGCGTCGGCATCATGTCGACGGAGCGCCCGCTCCCGTTGGACCGCGTCCATCTGCTCAACCCCGGCCAGAGCCTCGACGTCGGCGACCGTACGCTCAGGGCGTTCCGGCCGCCGCTGTTCGACAACCCGGCCACCACCGGGTTCTACGACGACACGTCGCGCACCTGCTTCAGCTCGGACTGCTTCGGCGCCCCGATGCCCACTGCGGAGCTGGCGACCTCCGACCATGCCGGCGACGCCACGGACGACGAGCTGCGCGACGGTCAGCTGCTCTGGGCCACCGTGGACAGTCCGTGGATCCACAACGTCGACACCGCCAAGTACCTGGCCAGCGTCCAGCCGCTGCGCGAGATGGCGCCGGAGGCGGTCCTCAGCACACATCTGCCGCCGGCCGTCGGCATCGCACCGCGGATGATCGACACCATCTCCCGGGCCCCGGGCGCCGACCCGTTCGTCGGGCCGGACCAGGCCGCGCTCGAGCAGATGCTGGCCTCGTTCGAGCCGGAGGGGACCCCGTCGGCCCCGGTCGTGCCCGGCTGAGGCCGCCCGCCGCGGTCAGCGGCGGCGTGTGACGGCGCTAGCATCGCGATCATGCTGGCGCTACTGCACACGTCCCCCGTCCACATACCCGTCTTCGACGCGCTGAGGGACGGCGACCACCCGTCCCTTGAGCTACGGCACCTCGTCCACGACGAACTGCTGACCCGAGCGATGGCCGAAGGCCCCCAGGCCGTCGCCGCCGCGGTGGACGAGGTCCTCGCGGGGGCGGTCGCCGAAGGCGCCACCGCGGTTCTGTGCACCTGCTCGACGATCGGCCAGGTCGCGGAAGCCTGCGCCCCCCGCCTCGGCGTCCCGGTGCTCCGGGTGGACCGGCCGATGGCCGCCGCCGCGGCCCGGCACCGGCGGATCGTCGTGGTCGCGGCGGTGCGCAGCACACTGGAACCGACCGCCGCCCTCATCAGGGAAGAAGCCGCCGGGCGTGACATCGACCTGAGCACGCGGCTCGTCGAAGGCGCATGGGAACGGTTCGAGGCGGGGGACCACGACGGCTACCTGGACGCCGTGGCCGGGGCCCTCGACGAGGTGCGCGGCGCGGACGTCATCGTGCTCGCCCAGGCCTCGATGGCGGACGCCGCCGGCCGCACCAGCACTCAGGTTCCCGTGCTCGCCAGCCCCGGGACGGGCTTTCGCGCGGCAGCCGCCGCGGCCGGCGCCTGACCCGGGGGACCCCGCAGCGTGACTGGATCGCGCCGGAACGGGAACGCGGTACGGGACCGCGGAACGAAACGACCCTCACAAAGATCCGCCCCGGATCCGTCCCGCGGAACGGAAGAGATCCATGACGTCCCCCGGGAGGCCGGCATGACGCATCCGAACCCCGCCCCCGCACCCCCGGTGCCCACGCCCGACCCCGGGCCGCCGCCGGACCCGGGTCCGATGCCGGGTCCTGTGCCCACCCCGAGCCCGCCGCCGGTGCCCCCGCCGGATCCGATCCCGCAGCCGCCGGGGCCCGGCCCGCAACCGGTTCCGGGCCCGGAACCGGAGCCGGGACCGGCCGGTGTCTGACAGAACCGCCCGGAGCCGCCCTCCCCGACCGGGAGGGCGGCCCCAGGCGTTTGTCAGTCGGCCGCCACCTCCGAGCGGTCGCCGCCCCAGAGGGTGTGGAACGACCCCTCCCGGTCGGTCCGCCGGTAGGTGTGCGCGCCGAAGAAGTCCCGCTGGCCCTGGGTGAGCGCGGCGGGCAGCCGCTCCGCGCGCAGCGCGTCGTAGTAGGCCAGCGCGGCGGCGAAGCCCGGCGTCGGCACGCCCTGCCGGGCGGCTGTCGCCACGACGTCCCGCCAGTCGTCCTGGGCCGCGCCGATCTCCTCGGCGAACTGCTTGTCGGCGAGCAGGCTCGGCAGGTCACGATGCTCGTCGTACGCCCCGCGGATACGGTCGAGGAACGCGGCCCTGATGATGCAGCCGGCACGCCAGATCGCGGCGACGGAGCCGGCGTCGACGTCCCAGCCGTAGGCCTCGCTCCCGGCCTGCACCTGGTGGAAGCCCTGCGTGTACGACACGATCTTGGACGCGTACAGCGCCTGCTCGACCCGGTCGGCGAAACGGCCCGCCTCCTCGGCGTCGAGGGGCCGCGGCTGAGGGCCGGGCAGCGAGCGCGACACCTCCCGCAGCTCCGCGTGACCCGACAGCGAACGCGCGAAGACGGCCTCGGCGATACCGGAGACGGGCACGCCCAGGTCGAGCGCGATCTGCACCGTCCAGCGGCCGGTGCCCTTCTGCTCCGCCTGGTCCATGACGATGTCCACGAACGGCTTGTCCGTGGCCGCGTCCGTGTGGGCCAGCACCTCCGCGGTGATCTCGATCAGATACGAGTCCAGCCGCCCGGTGTTCCAGGTGCGGAAGGTCTGCGCGATCTGCGCGGGGGAGTAGCCCGCGACCGTACGCAGCAGGTGGTACGCCTCCGCGATGAGCTGCATGTCGGCGTACTCGATGCCGTTGTGCACCATCTTCACGAAATGCCCGGCGCCGTCCGGCCCGACGTGCGTGACGCACGGGGAGCCGTCGGGGGCCTTCGCCGCGATCCTCTCCAGCAGCGGGCCGAGCGAGGCGTACGACTCGGCCGAACCGCCCGGCATGATGCTCGGACCGTGCAGGGCGCCCTCCTCGCCGCCGGAGATCCCCACGCCCACGAAGTGGATGCCGCGCTCCCGCAACTCCTTCTCGCGGCGCCTGGTGTCGGCGAAGTGGGCATTGCCGCCGTCGATGATGACGTCCCCCTCCTCCAGCAGCGGTGCGAACTCCTCGATCACCGCGTCCGTGGCGTCACCGGCCTTGACCATGATGACCAGACGACGCGGCCTCTCCAGTGCGGCGACGAACTCCTCCGGCGACTCGGCGGCGACGAACGTCCCCTCGCCCCCGAACTCCTCCACCAGTGCGCGCGTCCTGGCGGCCGTACGGTTGTGCACGGCCACCGTGAAGCCGTTGCGGGCGAAGTTGCGGGCCAGATTGCGGCCCATCACCGCGAGACCAGTGACGCCGATCTGAGCTGTTCCACTCATGCGTGTGCTCCTGGAAGTCCGTAGGAATATGCCGCCCCTACGCATACGCAGGGACAGGGCAGGCCATTCATCGATCCTCGAGCCGTGCGGAGGCATCCGCACGCGGTCATTGTCGGCCCGCGGGCGCCGTTCGGGCACCGCGGCGCCCCAAGCGGGCGGCGCCCGGCTCCGCTCCGGACCGCCATGCGCGCCTGACCAGGTATGACGCGTTTCGGCAAACGGGCACGAACGGGCACAGGGTGCGCCGTGGAGACGCTG
The DNA here is from genome assembly GCF_044745705.1 of Streptomyces sp. NPDC086835. Taxonomy (NCBI): domain Bacteria; kingdom Bacillati; phylum Actinomycetota; class Actinomycetes; order Kitasatosporales; family Streptomycetaceae; genus Streptomyces; species Streptomyces sp. NPDC086835. Next base: position 9,749 of record NZ_JBIVAU010000006.1, on the reverse strand, counting down.
GTCGAGCGGCCTCGATTGCTTGTACAAACGACACACGGGCCCGGACGGACGCCGCGCCCGTACAAGCAGCAGAGCATCAGCACCGCATGAGCAGGGATGTGTGCCGTGGACACCGAGGAACGCCGACGGGGAATTCTCGACACGGCCCGGCGTGACGGGTCGGTCGACGTCAACCGGCTGGCCGACCGGTTCCGGGTGGCCAAGGAGACCATCCGCCGCGACCTCCACACCCTGGAGGAGCACGGACTCGTGCGGCGCACCCACGGCGGGGCCTATCCCGTCGAGAGCGCCGGCTTCGAGACGACGCTCGCGACCCGCACCACCCGCCATGTGCCGCAGAAGTCGCGGATCGCGGCCGCCGCGGCCGATCTGCTCGGCGATGCCGAGACCGTCTTCGTCGACGAGGGCTACACCCCGCAGCTCGTCGCCGAGGCGCTGCCCCGCGACCGGCCGTTGACGGTGGTCACCGCGTCCCTCGCCGTGGCGACCGTCCTCGCGGAGGCCGAGCAGACCGCGGTGCTGCTCCTCGGCGGGCGGGTACGCGGCGGGACCCTGGCCACGGTCGACCACTGGGCCACCAGGATGCTCGCCGGCTTCGTCATCGACCTGGCGTACGTCGGCGCGAACGGCATCTCGCGCGAATACGGCCTGACCACCCCCGACCCGGCCGTGAGCGAGGTCAAGGCGCAGGCCATGCGCAGCGCACGCCGCCGGATCTTCACCGGCGTGCACACCAAGTTCGGCGCCGTCAGCTTCTGCCGCTTCGCCGAGGTCGGTGATTTCGAGGCCGTCGTCACCGACGCCGGACTCCCGTCCGCCGAGGCGCAGCGCTACTCGCTGATGGGGCCGCAGGTCATCCGCGTCTGACCCGTCTTTCCACCGGGATCCGCACCGGGACGCGGGTCCATCTCCACATCCGCTTCCGTCGCCGCCGCACCGGGCCACGGGCAGGTCCGGCATGCCACGGCACGACGGAACCAGAGCCGCTACCAGGGATCAGGAGAACAGATGCCCCACCAACGACGACGACATGGGCTCCGTGTGCGTGCGGGCGCGGGCGCGGCGGCCATGGCCCTCCTCGCCGGATGCGCCGGCGCGGGCGGCACCTCCTTCGGGGGCGGCGACGCGCTCAACGTGCTCATGGTCAACAACCCGCAGATGGTCGAACTGCAGAAGCTGACCGCCCGGCACTTCACGAAGGAGACCGGCATCAAGGTCAACTTCACGGTCCTGCCGGAGAACGATGTCAGGGACAAGATCAGCCAGGACTTCTCCAACCAGGCCGGCCAGTACGACATCGCGACCATCAGCAACTTCGAGGTCCCGTTCTTCGCCGAGAACGGCTGGCTCCACCCGCTCGACGAGTACACCCGCGCCGACACCGCCTTCGACCAGGACGACATCCTGGAACCGGTCGCCCAGTCGCTCACCTACGACGGCACGCTCTACGCGGAACCCTTCTACGGCGAGTCCTCCTTCCTCATGTACCGCAAGGACGTCTTCGCCGCGAAGGGTCTGGCGATGCCGGCGCGCCCCACCTGGCAGCAGGTCGCCGGCCTCGCCGCGAAGACCGACGGCGCGCAGAAGGGCATGAAGGGCATCTGCCTGCGCGGACTGCCCGGCTGGGGCGAGGTCGTCGCCCCGCTCACCACCGTCGTCAACACCATGGGCGGGACCTGGTTCACCAAGGACTGGCAGGCCCGGCTGGACTCGCCCGAGTTCAAGAAGGCCACCCAGTTCTACGTCGACCTCGTGCGCAAGCACGGGCAGTCCGGCGCCGCCCAGTCCGGCTACGCCGAGTGCCTCAACAACATGACCCAGGGCAAGACCGCCATGTGGTACGACGCCACGGCGGGCGCCGGATCGCTCGAGGCCTCCGGATCACCGGTGAAGGGCAGGATCGGCTACGTACCGGCGCCGGTGGAGAAGACCGAAAGCTCCGGCTGGCTCTACACCTGGGCGTGGGGCATGCAGAAGGCCTCCAAGAAACCGGACAAGGCATGGGAGTTCATCTCCTGGGCCTCCGGCAAGGAGTACGAGGCCCTGGTCGGCGCCACGAGCGGCTGGGCGAACGTTCCCGCCGGGAAACGGGCGTCCACCTACGACCACCCTCAGTACCTGAAGGCGGCCGCGGCGTTCGCCGAAGTGACCAAGGACGCCATCGCCGGCGCCGACCCGCGCAGCCCCGGCACCCAGCCACGCCCCACCACGGGCATCCAGTTCGTCGGCATCCCCGAGTTCACCGACCTCGGGACGAAGGTCTCCCAGGAGATCAGCGCGGCCATAGCCGGCCGCCAGTCCGTCGCGCAGGCCCTCAAGGCCTCGCAGTCACTGGCCGAGAAGGTCGCCAAGGAGTACCGGTGAGTACATCCCTCAGCACACCGCCGAACCCACCCGCGCACACCGTGACCCCCACCGAACCGTCGCCGTACGTACCTCGCAAGGCCGCCCGCAGCGGCCGTATGCGGGCCTGGGCGACCCGCGCACCGCTGCTGCCCGCGCTGGTCTTTCTCGTCGCCGTCACCCAACTGCCCTTCGTGGCAACGCTGGTGATCTCCCTTTTCGACTGGAACTCCCTCGATCCCGAGGAACGCGCCTTCAGCGGCCTGTCGAACTACGCCTCCGTGTTCACCGACCCCGCCCTGCGTGAATCGGTCCTCACGACCGTGCTGCTCACCGCGACCGTCGTCGTCGCCAGTGTCGTCCTCGGGCTGGTGCTCGCCCTGCTCCTCGACCGTGCCTTCCTCGGCCGGGGCCTGGTACGCACCCTGCTCATCACCCCGTTCCTACTGGTCCCCGTCTCGGCCGCGCTGCTGTGGAAACACGCGCTCTACAACCCCGAGTACGGGTTGCTCAACGGCGCCCTCAGCTGGGCCGCCGGGCTGTTCGGCATCGAATCGCCCGCCCAGCCCGACTGGATCTCCGAGATGCCGCTCCTCGCAGTCGAGGCGGCCCTCGTGTGGCAGTGGACGCCGTTCATGATGCTGATCCTCCTGGCCGGACTGCAGAGCAGGCCCGCCGAGATGATGGAGGCCGCCCGGCTGGACGGAGCGGGGAACTGGCAGATGTTCCGCTACCTGACCCTGCCGCACCTGCGCCGCTACCTCGAACTGGGCATCCTGCTCGGCTCGGTGTACATCGTGCAGAACTTCGACGCCGTCTTCACGATCACCTCGGGCGGCCTCGGCACCGCCAACCTCCCGTACACCGTCTACCAGACCTTCTACCAGGCCCACGAGTACGGACTGGCGTCCGCCGCGGGAGTCGTCGTCGTGATCGGCACCATCATCGTCGCGACCTTCGCACTCCGGGTGGTCTCGTCCCTCTTCCGTGAGGAGGCGACCCGCGCATGACCACTGCCACCCACCCGCCGCGGCACCAACTGCCGCCCGCCGCCCGCAAAGCACGGCACCGCTCCGCCGCACTCGGCCTGCTGGCCTGGGCAGCGGGAATCAGTTTCTGCGCTCCCGCCCTGTGGATGCTGCTCACCTCCTTCCACTCGGAGGCCGACGCCGCCACCAACCCGCCCTCCCTCGCCGCCTCCCTCACCCTCGACGGCTACCGCGAGTTCTTCGGCGGCGGAGGCGGCCCCACCCCGTGGCCGCCGCTGATCAACTCGCTGTCCGCGTCCGTCTTCTCGACGGTCCTCGTCCTGGTGCTCGCCCTGCCCGCGGCGTACGCGCTCTCCATCCGCCGGGTGCGCAAGTGGACGGACGTGATGTTCTTCTTCCTGTCCACGAAGATGCTGCCCGTCGTCGCCGGCCTGCTCCCCGTCTACCTGTTCGCGAAGAACACCGGGATGCTGGACAACGTCTGGCTCCTCGTCGTCCTCTACACCTCGATGAACCTGCCGATCGCGGTGTGGATGATGCAGTCCTTCCTCTCGGACGTCCCCGTCTCCATCATCGAGGCCGCCCAGGTCGACGGTGCCGGGCTGCCCACCGTGCTCGCCAGGGTCGTCGCCCCCGTCGCCGGGCCCGGCATCGCGGCCACCGCACTCATCTGCTTCATCTTCAGCTGGAACGAGCTGCTGTTCGCACGGGTGCTCACCGGCGTCGTCGCCCAGACCGCGCCCGTGTACCTGACCGGATTCGTCACCAGCCAGGGACTCTTCCTCGCCCAGCTGTGCGCCGCTTCCGTCGTCGTGTCCCTGCCGGTGCTCGCCGCCGGCTACGCCGCCCAGGACAAACTCGTCCAGGGCCTCTCCCTTGGAGCCGTCAAATGAGGGCAGCGATCGTCGAAGCCCCCGGCAAGGTCGTCGTCACGACCGTCCCCGACCCGGCCCCCGGACCGCGCGACGTCGTCGTCTCCGTGGCGTCCTGCGGACTGTGCGGCACCGACCTGCACATCCTCCAGGGCGAGTTCGCGCCCACCCTGCCGATCGTGCCCGGCCACGAATTCGCCGGCGAGGTCGTCGGCACCGGCAAGGACGTCACCGAACTCGCCGTCGGCGACCTCGTCGCCGTCGACCCCTCCCTGCACTGCCACGAATGCCGCTACTGCCGCAGCGGCCGCGGCAACCTCTGCGACCGCTGGGCCGCCATCGGCGTCACCGTCCCCGGCGGCGCCGCCCAGTACGCCGTCGCCCCCGCCGCCAACTGCGTCAAACTGCCCGGCCACATCGACGTCAAGGACGCCGCCCTCATCGAACCGCTGTCCTGCGCCGTACGCGGCTACGACGTACTCAGCGGCACCCTCGGCGCGGACGTGCTCGTCTACGGCTCCGGCACCATGGGCCTGATGATGCTCGAGCTGGCCAAACGCACCGGCGCGGCTTCCGTCGACGTCCTCGACGTCAACCCCGACCGGCTCGCCACCGCCGGGCTCCTCGGCTGTTCCCGCACCGCCGCCTCCGCCGACGAACTCGACCGGCCCCGCGGCTGGGACGTCGTCATCGACGCCACCGGCAACGCCAAGGCCATCCAGGACGGCCTCGGACGTGTCGCCAAGGGCGGCACCTTCCTCCAGTTCGGGGTGGCCGACTACGCGACGACCGCGGTCATCGAGCCCTACCGCATCTACAACCAGGAGATCACCATCACCGGCTCCATGGCCGTCCTGCACAGCTACGAGCGGGCCGCGGCACTCTTCGCCACCGGCGTCCTCGACCCGTCGGTCTTCATCAGCGACCGGCTGCCGCTCGAGGAATACCCGCAGGCCATCGAGCGGTTCAGCGCCGGCCAGGGCCGCAAGATCGTGGTCGAGCCGTGAGCCGGGACGGAGTGCTGGTCCTGGGGGAGGCGCTGATCGACCTCGTACCCGAGCCGGGGGACCCCGGGCTCCTGCGCGCCCAGCCCGGCGGCGCGCCCGCAAACGTCGCCGTCGGCCTGGCCCGGCTCGGCACACCGGCCTCCTTCGCCGGGATCCTCGGCGGCGACGCCTTCGCCCGGAGCATCGAACACCGGCTCACCCGTGCGGGCGTCGACCTCTCCCTGTGCGGGCGCTCGCCGCTGCCGACCACGCTCGCCGTTGCCGACCCCGGACCGGAGGGCACCGCGTACCACTTCCACACCGACCGTACGGCCACCTTCCAGCTGCCCGACCGAACGGCCGACGTGCCACGCTACGGCGCCGTGTACGTCGGCGGGCTCGCGGCCGTCGTCGAACCGGCGGCCTCCACCGTCGCGGCGACGGCACGCGCCGCGGCCCGCGACAGCCTGCTCGCCGTCGACCCCAACGTGCGCGAGGACCGCACCCTCGAGAACGGCCCCGGCCTCGGCACGCTGCGCGAACTGTGCGCGGCCGCCCACGTCGTCAAGGCCAGCGACGAGGACCTCGCCCGGCTGTGGCCCGGCCGGGAACCCGACGCGAGCTGTCGTGAACTCGCACACGGCGGCAGGCTCGTGGTCATGACCCGCGGCGCGCGGGGCAGCACCGCGTACACGGCGGCCGGCGCCGTGGTCGCCGTCCCCGCCGTACCCGTCGACGTCGTGAACACCATCGGCGCGGGGGACGCGTTCATGGCAGCCATGCTCGCGTGGCTCGCCGCCGGGGCGTGGCGGCGCGACCTCCCCGCCGACCGGGCCGAGGCGATGCTCGGCCACGCCTCCGAGGTCGCGGCGTCGGTCTGCGCGCAGGCCGGCACGGAGCCGGCGGTGCCGGTGCCGGTGCCGCGCTGAGCGCGCCTGCGCCGGTCGGTGGGCGCGCCTTGACCGGCCGATGCCGCTGCCGCACGACGCGCCTCCACCGGCCGGTGTCACAGCCGGCCGGTGGGGGCGCGCCCCTGTCCGTGGAGCAGCGCTGCCGTCGGGGTTGTGAACTGCTGTGGTGTGACTTCGTATGAGTGAGTTCTGGCGTGTGTGGGTGAGTCGTTGTGGGCTGCTGTGCGCGGCGGCCGGTGTGGTGGACGGGGGTTCGTCTGTCGAATGGGTGACCTTGGGGGTGGTGGGTCGTTGGGGGTGGTGGCGGGTGCGCGTGGTCCGGAGGGGGTGATCGCTGTGGGAGGTGGCGGCGCCGTTCGTAGTGACCGGCCCTTCGGGTGTCGCCGTGCGCGACCGGCTGCGGGACCTCTCGTCCGAGGACGAGCAGGTGCTGCGTCTGGTGGGTGCGCACCTGGGCTCGCTGGCCTCGCGTGATCTCAAAGCGCGTTGCATGGCCGGGTTGGGGCACTCCGCCGAGTCGTGGGCGGCGCGCAAGCGGGGCCCGACGGCTGAGTCGTCGTCGCGGTGGGCGGGGTCGATCACGAAAGCCACGCACGACCAGTGGGCGCTCGCCCGGCGCGGGCAGGCCGCGCACATCCACAACCTCGCAGCCGGTGTCGCGGCGATCCGGCACCGGCTGTCGCTGCCGGTCGGAGCGAAGGGCACGAAGCGGGCCCCGGGCGGCTACCGCTCCCGGCAGGAGTGGCACTCCAAAACCCGCCACCTGCGGGTGCTGGAGGACCGGCTCGGAAAGGTGCGGGCCGACCGGGAAGCGGGCCGGGTGCGCGTGGTGCGGGGCGGCAGACGCCTGGCCCGTACCCGTCACCATCTTGCCGAGGCGGGGCTGACCGCAGCCGAGTGGCGCCGGCGGTGGGAGGCGGGGCGCTGGTTCCTCCAGGCGGACGGCGAGTCGGGGAAGAGGTTCGGCAACGAGACGATCCGCATCACGCCCGACGGCGAGGTGTCGATCAAGCTCCCGGTACCGCTGGTGTCTCTGGCGAACGCTGCGCACGGGCGGTACGTCCTCGCCGGGCGGGTGCGGTTCTCGCACCGGGGTGCCGAGTGGGCGGACCAGGTGGCGGCGAACCGGGCCGTGGCCTACCGCATCCACAACGACACCGGACGCGGACGCTGGTATCTCACCGCGTCCTGGCAGATCCCGCCGTCGAGAACGGTCCCGCTCCAAGCCGCCCTCACTGACGGTGTGATCGGGGTGGACACCAACGCCGACCACCTCGCCGCCTGGCGCCTGGACGCCCACGGCAAACCGTGCGGTGAACCCCGCCGCTTCCCCTACACCCTCACCGGACCGGCCGGCCATCGGGACGCGCAGGTACGCCACGCCCTCACCCGCCTCCTGCACTGGGCCACATCCTGCGGCGTGACGGCGATCGCGATCGAGGACCTCGACTTCCAGACCGAGAAAACCAGGGAGAAGCACGGCCGCAGGCGATGGTTCCGGCAGCTCATCTCCGGCATGCCCACCGGCAAACTCCGTGCCCGGCTCACCTCCATGGCCGACGCCGCCGGCATCACGATCATCGCCGTCGACCCCGCCTACACCAGCAAATGGGGCGCCCAGCACTGGCAGAAGCCCCTCACCAGCACCACCCGTAAGACCAGCCGGCACGATGCGGCGAGCATCGCGATCGGCAGGCGCGCCCAGGGACACCCGATCCGGCGACGGACGACACCGCCCCGCACCCACCAGAGCGATGGATGCGGGCATCGGACCGTCCAGGCCGACTCGGGCGCCCTGGGGCGTGAGGGACCCCGCCCCTGCATCCCCGGACCACGCACCAGATGCGTGCCGCCGGACGCGGCGAGAACGCGGGCGACCAGGCCACCCAACACCGTTCGGGGTGTCCGCAGTGACCAGGAATGGGTCCAAGACTCACTCCTACGCACTGATCAGGAACGGTATGTTGCGTCCAGGAAAGGAGCACCATGGCGGACGGCAAGAGACGGACAGTGCGCGACCTGCGGCGCGGCAACCGCGCGCTGGTCCTCCAGCGGCTGTACTTCGACGGCCCGCTGAGCCGCCAGGAACTCGGACCGGCCACCGGACTCAGCTCGGGCTCCATCAGCAACGTCGTCTCCGAACTCGTCACAGAGGGTCTCCTCGAAGAAGCCGGCATCGTCGACTCCGACGGCGGCAGGCCACGGACCCTGCTGCGTGTCGCCCCCGGCAGCGGACTGCTGATCGGCATCGACATCGGTGAGACCCGCGTACGGGCCGAACTCTTCGACCTCTCCTTCACCGAGCTGGCACGTACCGAACGGCCGCTCGCCCAGCACGGCTACGACGTCGACCGCATCGTCTCCCACGTACGCACCGCCGTCGCCGACGTCCTGCGCGACGCGGGCGCGGATCCCGGTCTGCTGCTCGGTATCGGCATCGGCGTGCCCGGCATCGTCGAGCACTCCGCCGACGGGGCCGTCGTGCACGGGCAGACCATCGGCTGGAACGCCGTCCCCTTCGAGCAGTTGCTGCGCAAAGCCGTCGACATCCCGTCCGGGGCGCCGCTGTTCATCGACAACGGCGCGAAGACCCTCGGGCAGGCGGAGATGTGGTTCGGCGGCGGCCGGGGAGCGGCCTCCGCCGCGGTCGCCCTCATCGGCTCCGGAGTCGGCGCGTGCGTCGTGCACGCCGCGACACCCGACGAGAGCGCCCGCACCGACGCCCTCGAATGGGGCCACACCGTGGTCCACATCCGTGGGCGGCGCTGCCGGTGCGGATCCCTCGGCTGCCTCGAGGCGTACGCCGGCGCGGAGGCACTCCGCGAACGCCGGCGGGAGGCCGGCGGGGCGCCGGCGGCGGGCGACACGGGCGACACGGCCGACACGGACGACGAGACCGCGCTGGCCGCGCTGCTCGCCGCGGCGTACCCCCTTGACGGGCCGGCCGACGCTGCGGCCGTGGCCCTCCTCGACGAGACGGCCGAGTACCTGGGCGCCGCGGTCGCCGACCTCATCAACCTCTTCCGGCCCGAACGCATCCTGCTCGGCGGCTGGGCCGGACTCCAGCTCGGCCCGCACCTCCTGCCCCTAGTGCGGCGCTACGCGGCCGAGTACGCCCTCGAACACGCGGCCGCCCGCACGACGATCGAACTGGGCCGACTGGGCGCGGACGCGGTCACGGTGGGCGCGGCGACGCTGACGCTCTCCGACTTCCTCAACCGCGGGGGGACGCGCCCGGCCCGGGTCACGTAGCCGCGTCTCGGTGGGGTTGCGCCCTTGCGGGCGCGGCCCGGTCTCGGCGTACGTCGCTTCTGCGGACGGGGCCCGGCACGGGGCGGTGCGCCTCGCGGGGCGGTCCGGCACGGGGTGGTGCGCTCCTGCGGGCGGGGCCTGGCACGGGGTGTGCGCCACGCGGCGCGTGGCCGGTGCGGTTGCGTGTCGCCCTTGGCGGGCGAGGCCAGGCACGTGGTGGTGTGACACGCGGCCCGGCCCGGGCCTGGTCCTGGTGCGTGTCGCCCCTGCGGGGCGGGGCCGCCGGCTTGCGGGTGGTGCGGGGGGCGGGGCCTCCGGAGGGGGGTGTCCGGAATGGCTGTCCTCACCGCGCTTCGCGCGAGTTGCGACGCTTTACTTCCGGACACCCCCCTCCTC
>NZ_JBIVAU010000005.1:257168-491629 GCF_044745705.1 Streptomyces sp. NPDC086835 | reverse complement strand
CCGTGGTCGCGCAGGGTTCGTGCCCTCGGCCTGCTGCGGCCGGTGGTCGCTCCATGCGGGGTGGAGGTCCGGCCCTGGGGCGGTGGCCGCTCGGGGCGGGCCGGGAACGGGGCCCTCGGCTTGGGCCGGTGTCCGTACCGGGCCGAGGGCGGGCCCTTCGGTACGGGCCGGTGTCCGTACCGGGCCGAGGGCGGGCCCTTCGGTACGGGCCGGTGTCCGTACCGGGCCGAGGGCGCGGGCCCCTCGGCTCGGGCCGATGCCCCGTACCGGGCTGTTGTGGCCTTTCGCGGCGCGAAGCTGCCGCTCCGGGGGTGTGGGGGCGTCAGCCCCCACCAAATCCTTCCCCCTCCCAGGGGGACCGGGGGCGTCAGCCCCCGTGGGGTCCGGGGCTTGCCCCGGTTTCGGGAAGGGGCGGGGTGGGGGCTAGCCGCCCGCCAGTACCGCTCCCACCCACGCCCCCACCACCAGCAGGCACCCCATGAGCTCCACCAGCACGCTCGTGCCCGCCGCGCGCATCACCGCGCGGGTCGAGGCCATCGCAGGGCCGTGGCCGCCCAGCCGGAGGCGTTCCGAGCCGTAGATGCCGCCCACGAATCCCGGCACCGCGCCGATGACGGGCAGCAGGAAGAAACCGGCCACTGCCCCCAGGCCCGCGGACGCGGCCATCCGGGGGGTGATGCCCAGGCCGCGTAGTCGGCGGCCCGGCAGCAGCCAGACGATGACCTGGATGATGAGCAGGACCGCCGTGGCGCCGACGAGCAGGAACCACGCCAGACCGGTCTGTACGTGCAGGGACCACCAGAGCATGGCGGCCCACACCAGCCACGGCCCCGGGACACCCGGGACGATCACCCCGAGGAGACCCAGCAGCATCACCCCGCCGACCATGAGGAGCTGCCATACGCCCACATGCCAAGCGTGCAGGATCAGAGGCGGTCATGCAGGTCGCGCGCCACCCAGCCCTTCGCGTAGGCGTGCCAGCCCAGCTGGAGGCGGGTGGTCACGCCCGTGAGTTCCATCAGCCCCTTGACCCGGCGCTGGACGGTCCGCAGCCCCAGGTCCAGCTGCTTGGCGACGCTCGCGTCGGTCATGCCGGCCAGGAGGAGCGAGAGGATCTCCAGGTCCGTGGTGTCCGGGCCGAAGACGTCCTCCTCGATCCCGCGCGCCCCCAGCCGCAGGGGGAGCGCCTCACGCCAGACCGCCTCGAAGAGGCCCATCAACGACTCCAGCAGTCCGCTGGCGTGGACGACGAGCGCGGCGGGCTCCGCGCCGCGGCCGGTCAGGGGCACCATCGCGAGGGTGCGGTCGGCGATGACCAGCTTCGTCGGCACCCGGTCCACCACACGGACCTGTTCGTCACGGCTCAGGGCCGCCGACAGCTCGGTGATGCCGTCGGGCTTCGTCAGCACCTCGCGTTCCACGACGACCCGGTACGCCACGCCCCTGGACGTGGCGTTCTCCTCGGCGTCGTTGTCCATGCCGCTGACGGCGATGGGGTTGCCGGTGACCAGCGCGCAGACCTCCTCCGTCGCGCCGAGCTGAAGCTGCCCGAAGCGGTGCACCACGGCACTCGCACCGGTCACCACCTCGACCAGGTCGTGGACGGCCGGCTCGTCGGACTTTGCCCGGTACTCCTCGGCGAGCAGCGCCGCCGCCAGTTCCGCCTGCTCCAGTTCGTGCCGCTGCTGCGTCAGCAGCGCGCCGAGCGCCACACCGGGCGGCGCCGCCACCCAGCGGCCGGTGCGCGCGGACGACTGCGCGGCCAGCCCCTGCTGCTCCAGCCGGCGCAGGGCCCGTTCCGTGTCCGGCTCCGGCATCGCCAGCCGGTGCGCGAGATCGGAGATCTCCGCGGCCCCGAGCGCCACCAGCGCGCGGTACGCCGACTCCTGTCTTTCGTCGAGCCCTATCGCTCCCAGCACGGAAACCCTCCCCGGACATGCGCCTGTCGGCCGCCGTGGCGGAAATCGGCCACGGCGTGAACCCGCCGCGGCCATCATCCCCGCATCGGCCGCCGCTCTGCCAATGTGGCCGCCACCGCAGCACCAACAGCCTCCGGCAACGGGGCCTTTGAGTCCTTTTGTGGCCGGATTCAGATGGGGAGAGCGATGCGCCCGATATCGCGTACGGCACTGGGGGCGGCAACAGCCGCCGTGCTGGCCGTCACGGTGATCGCACCGTCGGCGGCCGCAGGGCCGCAGGGCGAGGCGACCGAGAAGAGACCGCCGGCCGGCAGCGAAGCCGCGGCACGGCAGGGGGAGCGGCCGGTCACGGTCACGCTCGTGACCGGGGACCGCGTCCTCGTCGGCCGGGACGCCTCAGGCGCGCCGTCCGCCACCGTGCTGCCGCGTCCCGACGGCACAACGGCCACGACGCAGACCCGCCGCTCGGGTCAGGACCTCTACGTCTATCCGGAGGACGCCGTCGCCGCGCTGGCGGCCGGCACCGTCGACGAGCAGCTCTTCAACGTCACCGGGCTGGTCCGCCAGGGCTACGACGACGCGCACACCGCGGCAGTGCCGCTGATCGCCACCTACGGCGGTGACGTGGCCCGCTCCGCCCCGGCCGTCCCGCGCGGCGCGAAGCGCGGACCCGTACTGGAAGCCGTCGGCGGAGTCGCCCTCAAGGCGGACAAGAAGCAGGCGGCCGACTTCTGGGCGGACGTCACGAACACCCGGTCCCGCTCGGCCGCCGGGCTGAAGAAGCTGTGGCTGGACCGCAAGGTCGAGGCCACCCTCGACCGCTCCACGCAGCAGGTCGCGGCCGACCTGGCCTGGGCCGCCGGATACGACGGCAAGGGCACCAAGGTCGCCGTGCTCGACACCGGCGTCGACGCCGAACACCCCGACCTCAAGGGCCGGGTGACCGCCGCGGAGAACTTCACCGACTCCGACACGGCCGGCGACAACCACGGGCACGGCACCCACACGCTCTCCACCGTCGGCGGCTCCGGCGCCGCGAGCGACGGCAGGAACAAGGGCGTCGCCCCCGGCGCCGAACTGCTCAGCGGCAAGGTCCTGAACGACTACGGCAACGGCGCCGAGTCCTGGATCATCGCCGGCATGCAGTGGGCCGTCGACCAGAAGGCCGACGTCGTGTCCATGAGCCTCGGCAGTGCGCAGCCGACCGACTGCACCGACCCGATGAGCACCGCGGCCGAGGAACTCGCCCGCACCGAGGGCACGTTGTTCGTCGTCGCCGCCGGCAACGCGGGCCCGTCGCACAACACCGTCTCGTCGCCCGGCTGCGCGCCCGGCGTCCTCACGGTCGGCGCCGTCGACCGTGACGACAGCACGGCCCAGTTCTCCAGCCGGGGGCCCGCGATCGTCTCCCACACGCTGAAGCCCGAGATCGCCGCGCCCGGGGTCGCCATCTCGGCCGCGGCGGCGGGCGGCCGGGGCCCCTACGCGTACCGGTCGATGTCCGGCACCTCCATGGCCACCCCGCACGTCGCCGGCGCCGCGGCCGTCGTCAAGCAGCGCCATCCCGACTGGACCGCGCAGCAGATCAAGGCCGCGCTGGTGTCCTCCGCCGAGTCGTCCGTCCCCGGCGACGTACGCGAGACCGGCGGTGGCCGGCTCGATGTGAAGGCGGCCGTCGACACGACCGTGACCGGCGCGCCCGCCGTCCAGGGCGGCACCTTCAACCGGCCCCAGGACGACAGCGACCGGACCACCGTCCAGATCCCCTACACCAACAGCGGCGACAAGCCTGTGCGCCTCGACCTGGCCGTGCGGAAAGTGACCGGCAACGACGGCTCGCCCGTCCGCTCCGGAATCGCCAGGCTCGGTGCGCGTACGGTGACCGTCCCCGCCGGTGCGACCGTCAAGGTCCCCTTGACCCTGGACCCGTCGGCGCGGATCGAACGCGCCCAGTACGGGGACGTCACCGGCCGCGTCGTCGCCACCGGTGACGGTGTCAGCGTGTCCACGCCGTTCTCGCTGTACGTGCAGCCGGAAACGGTCAGCCTGCGCGTCAAGCTCGTCGACCGCGAGGGTGAGCCCGCAGCCGGATCGTCATCGCTGGACGTCATCGGAACCGATGACGCGACCGGCGAACGCCGCTTCAACGACGGCGCTGCCGACCAGGTCTACCGGCTCCGCCCCGGCTCGTACCTCCTCTCCTCCTTCGTCACGTCCGGCGACGGCTCCGTCAGTTACCTCGGCCGCCCCGAGATCGAACTGACGAAGGACACGACCGTCGTGCTCGACGCGCGCAAGGCGCACCGGCTGAGCATCGAGACCGACCGCAGCTCCGAGGTCCGCGTGGGAACGCTCGGCTTCGCCCGCAGCTGGGACGACACCTGGCTGCACTCCGGCACGATCAGCGGCGGCCGCGCGGTCACCGGCTTCTACGCCGACGTCCAAGGCCGTGCGAAGGACGGCGACTTCGAGTTCGCCAGCTACTGGCGCGCCTACGCCCCGCTGATCGAGGAACTCACCGTCGAGGGCGGCCCGCGACTGCGTGCCGTCGCCGCGAGCGTCGGATCGGTCAATCTCGACGGCACCGGCACCGCGGACATCGTCGACGCGGGCACCGGCACGCCCGCGGAACTCGAAGCGGCCGGCGTGAAGGGCAAGTTCGCCCTCGTGCACGTCCCCGACGGCGGCACGGGCGCCGCGACCGCTGCACGCAACGCCAAGGCGGCCGGCGCACTCGCCGTCGTCGTGCACCGCGACGCGCCCGGCATCTACCTGCCCTCCACCGGCTTCGGCACCGCCCCGCACCCGGTCATCGGCATCGAGGCCGCGGAGGCGCGACTCCTGCTCGAACGGCTGGCCGACGGCCCGGTCTCCCTGCGCTGGAAGGCCACCGCCAAGAGCCCGTACGTCTACAACCTGAGCTTCCCCGAGCGCGGCCCCGTCGCCTCCGACCGCACCTACCGGGTACGCGACACGAAGCTCGCCAGGAACGACACCACGTACCGCGCGATGGGCGTCGCCGCCGACTACCGGGACGTCGTCGCAGCGCACAGTCCCAGCGGCATCCACGCCTCCGTCTCCGGCGTCGACCTGGTGCCGGCGCCCGGCGAGCGCGCCGAGTTCTACACCCCCGGTGACACGCGGTGGGAGCACCACGTCTCCTCCAGCTTCCCCTGGGGCGAGTACATGTCCGACCCGGCCCGCGCGTACGAGCCCGGCGAACGGCGCGAGGAGAGCTGGTACGGCGGCGTCCTCGCCCCGGCCGCGCCCCTCGACGCGACGGGCGAGCAGGCCCTCGCGGCCGAGCGTCAGGGCAACCTCATCGGTGTGGCCCCCGCGTTCTGGCGCGACAGCGAACACGTGGGCGCGGCCGGGTCGTTCGGCGACATCGGCAACACCCGTCTGGTCCGCGACGGCGAGGAGGTCGGCCGGACCCCGTACCCGTTCGGTGTCTACGAGGTCCCCGCCGGCGACGCCGCCTACGAACTGACCCTGATGACGATGAAGGTCGGCTCGCCGGCCGCGGTCTGGAAGCGGTCCACCCGTCTGGAGACGACCTGGAAGTTCCGTTCGAAGCTCGACGAGAACGTGTACTCCCAGGGCATCCCGCTCCTCTTCCCGGACTACGAACTCCCCGAGGACGGCCTCAAGACCGTCGCCGCGAGCGACGGCCTGCGGATCGGCCTGAGCGCCACGGGGCACGCCGGTTACCGGCCGGGCGCGCTCACCGGCGCGAAGCTGTCGTACTCGTACGACGGCGGGCAGACCTGGACCGAGGCGGCCACCGGACGACAGGGCGACGGCGCCTGGAACGCGACCGTGGACCACGCGGGCGCAGCCGGCAAGCCGGTCACCCTGAGAACCGAACTGACGGACGCCCACGGCAATTCCGTCACCCAGCTCGTGGTCGACGCCTACGCGGTGCGCTGACGCGCAGAAGCGCCGATCACGACCGGTCCGCCGGGCGTCCTTCCCGTGGGGGGTTGGGCCGCCCGGCGGACCTTTGCCGGGTGTCTTTTCGTCAATGCCCGTTTTCTGGCCCTGAGTGCGGTCGACAATAAGGGCATGAGTGAGCAGGGGGAGAGGCCCAACAGGCCTACCACCGAGGACGACTGGTGGAGCCGGCTGTACGACGACTCCGCCCCGGACACCGGCCGTCCGACCGCGTCCGCCGATTCTCTGGACGACCGCTTCGACTCGGCATCGGGCACGGTGTCCGCCCGTCCGCACGCGTGGTGGGACCGCCCGCCGCCACCGCCCGCAGGGCGCGTGGGGGAGCGGGGCGTCCGAGGCGACGACCCCGGGACCGGCGACCTGGCGCGGGCCCCTTCGCTCCCCGCCCGCCCGGCGGGCGCTCCGCCGTCTCCCGCGACGCGCGGACCCGGCGTCGGGGACGAGTCGCAGGGTGCGGCTCCGGCGACGCGCTTACCCGCCGATCGTCCGCCTGACTCGGCACCCGCGCCCTGGGCTGAGGCCACGCGGCTGCCCGGTGACGTGCTCCCCGATGACGGTTCTGTGCGTGACGAGCCGCCAGGCGCGGCTCTCGCACCGCCCGCCCCCGCGACGGGCTCGCCCGGGGGCGCAGCCACGGACGGCGGTTCCATGCCGCCTGTCCCCGACGAGCCGCCCCGCGTGGCAACCGCGCCGCCCGCCCCGGCGACGCGACCACCCGGCCCCGGCGCAGCCGCGGCGTACACCGGATCCGGTGCCGCGCCGGCCGGTGAAGACCCGCGCCGGTCGGCCGCCGCACCGCCGGTCCAACCCCCGCCCGTGAACAGCCCGCCGTCCGGCATGGGAGGCGCCGACGCGCCGCCCCGACCGGACGGGGCGGGGCCGGCACAGTCGGCCGTGGGTGGCCGGCCGCGTGACGGTGTGACTGCGGCCGCTGCCGGGGACCGACCCGCGGGGGGCCCGCCGCCCCACGCGGGAGGCATGGGCGTCGGCGCGCTGCCGCAGCCGGACGGGCCAGGGCAGTCGGCCAGTAGTGGCAGTTCGCCGGCGGCGTCAGGTTCCGCTGCAGGGGACCGCCCCGTGGGGGGCCCGCCGCCGCGGCCGGACGGGCCAGGGCGGGCGCAGTCGGCCGCCGGGAGCGATCCGCGTGAAGGTCCGCCGGGACCGGCCGGTCCCGCGTCCGCTACCCCAGCCCCCGGCAGCCCGCCCTTCCGGGAGGGCGGAGCCCGCGACGGGGCGCCGCCACGCAGCCCGGCCCCCGGCGGGCACGACGCACCCGGGTCCCCGGCGCCGGTGCCGCGGGCGGTCGTACCCGCGCAAGCGCCGCGCGGCGGCGTCGTCGGCGACGGGCCGCCCACCTACGACCCGGAGCCGAGCGCGCTGCCCGCCGCCGAGACGGACGCCCTGGATCAGCTCGTCGCCGACACGGTGCTCGACGGCGCCAGCTACGGCACGTACACGCTGCGGGCCGCCTCCGTACGGGGCGACTCCGCGCGCTTCCGTGGTGAGCCGCGCCGCGACGCCCTGCTCACCGCCCGGTTCGGCTCCGGGCCCGCCGCGCTGGTGCTCGTCGCCGTGGCCGGTGGGATCCGTGGTTCGGACACCGCGCATCTCGCCGCCGCCGACGCCTGCCGGTGGATCGGCCGTGCCGTCGGCCGCAGTCACGCCCGGCTGGCCGAGGACATAAGGGCCGGCCGGCGCGGGGACCTCAAGTCGGGACTGCACCGGCTCACCGACCGCAGCCTCGGCAGGCTCCGCGCCCGCGCCGCCGAGCTCGGTGTGGAGCCGGAGACGTACACGGCGGGGCTGCGGTGTCTGCTGCTCTCCGCCGACCCCGCCTGCCGCACCCGCGTCTTCTTCGGCGTCGGCGGCGGGGGACTGTTCCGGCTGCGTGACGGCGTCTGGCAGGATCTCGAGCCGCCCGTCCCCGACCGGGCCGACGTCACCGGCGCACCCGTCGTCGGGTTCGGGTCCGCCGTGCCGGAGGCCACGCCCGGCGGTGACCGGCTCACCATGGACCTCGGGATCCCCACGGGTCCGGCGCCGTACATCGAGGCCCCGCCGCCCCCGGTGGCCGAGCCGTTCCGCTTCCGTGCGTCCGTGGCCCGCCCGGGTGACACGCTGCTGCTCTGCAGCCCGGGCCTCGCGGCCCCGGTGCGCGGCGAGGCGGCGCTCGCGAAGGAGCTCGCCGAGCGCTGGCACGGCACAAAGCCGCCCGGGATGGCGCAGTTCCTCGCCGATACACAGCTCAGGGTGAAGGGCTACGCCGACGACCGGACGGCCGTCGCGGTGTGGGAGGCATGACCGCGCAGGCGTAACCGCACGGGCGCGACCGGCCCGGCCATGGGTTGATGGAGCGACGGGCCTCGACGTACGGGAGAGGCCCGGGCGGACGTCCCGCGGACGTCCAGGACCTCCACCGAGAAAGGGCGCGCACCCCATGGCCAGGAAGAACGTGGCGGAGCAGTTCGTCGACATCCTCGTCCGCGCCGGAGTCCAGCGGCTCTACGGCGTCGTCGGCGACAGCCTCAACCCCGTCGTCGACGCCGTCCGCCGCACCGCGGGCATCGACTGGGTCCAGGTCAGGCACGAGGAGGTCGCGGCGTTCGCGGCCGGCGCGGAGGCCCAGATCACCGGAAAGCTGGCCGCCTGTGCCGGCTCCTGCGGGCCCGGCAACCTGCACCTCATCAACGGCCTGTACGACGCGCACCGCTCCATGGCGCCCGTCCTCGCTCTCGCCTCGCACATCCCCTCCAGCGAGATCGGCCTCGGCTACTTCCAGGAGACCCATCCCGACCAGCTGTTCCGCGAGTGCAGCCACTACAGCGAGCTGATCTCCAGCCCCCAGCAGATGCCCCGGCTGCTCCAGACGGCGATCCAGCACGCCGTCGGCCGCGGCGGGGTGAGCGTGGTGTCGCTGCCGGGCGACATCGCGGACCGTCCGGCGCCCGAGAAGTCGATCGAGCACGCCCTGGTCACGACCCGCCCCACCGCCCGCCCCGGCGACGCGGAGATCGACAAGCTGGCGCGGATGATCGACGACGCCGAGCGCGTCACGCTCTTCTGCGGCAGCGGCACGGCCGGCGCGCATGCCGAGGTCATGCAGTTCGCGGAGCGCATCAAGTCGCCCGTCGGTCATGCGCTCCGCGGCAAGGAGTGGATCCAGTACGACAATCCCTACGACGTGGGCATGAGCGGCCTGCTCGGCTACGGCGCCGCCTACGAGGCCACCCACGAGTGCGATCTGCTCCTCCTGCTCGGCACGGACTTCCCCTACAACGCCTTCCTCCCGGACGACGTCAAGATCGCACAGGTCGACGTCAGACCGGAGCATCTCGGCCGTCGTTCCAAGCTGGACCTCGCCGTGTGGGGCGACGTGCGCGAGACCCTGCGCTGTCTCACCCCGAAGGTGCGGGCCAAGACGAACCGCCGGTTCCTGGACAAAATGCTGAAGAAGCACGCCGACGCCCTGGAGGGGGTGGTCAAGGCCTACACCCGCAAGGTCGACAAGCACGTCCCCGTCCATCCCGAGTACGTCGCCGCCGTCCTCGACGAACTGGCCGACGACGACGCCGTGTTCACCGTGGACACCGGCATGTGCAACGTATGGGCCGCCCGTTACATCTCACCCAACGGCCGCCGCCGCATCATCGGTTCTTTCAGCCACGGCTCGATGGCGAACGCCTTGCCGCAGGCCATCGGCGCCCAGTTCGTCGACCGTGACCGGCAGGTCGTCTCCATGTCGGGCGACGGCGGGTTCACCATGCTGATGGGCGACTTCCTCACCCTGGTCCAGTACGACCTGCCGGTGAAGATCGTGCTGTTCAACAACTCCTCGCTGTCGATGGTGGAGTTGGAGATGCTGGTCGCGGGCCTGCCCTCCTTCGGCACGGCCTACCGCAACCCGGACTTCGCGGCGGTCTCCCGCGCCGCCGGGGCCTACGGGGTACGGGTGGAGAAGCCCAAGCAGCTCGCGGGTGCGCTCAAGGACGCCTTCAAGCACAAGGGCCCGGCGCTGGTCGACATCGTCACCGACCCCAACGCCCTGTCCATTCCGCCGAAGATCAGCGCCGAGATGGTGACCGGTTTCGCGCTTTCGGCCAGCAAGATCGTGCTGGACGGCGGGGTGGGCCGGATGGTGCAGATGGCCCGCTCGAACCTGCGGAACGTGCCGAGACCCTGACCACGCAAGGCCGCCGATGGCGGGCGAGCCAGGGACAAGCGCCCGTCCAGCGCCGCCGGTCGCCGGGACGAGAACCGGTGGAGCGCGCGTATCCGGCCATCGGCATGTGGTCGTCCGCGGAGGGCCCGGCGGGCGCGCGTCCGTGCCGCTCACCGGGCAGGTGAACGCCTCGGGGCGACCCGCCCGTGCCGCGGTACGCGGCCCCACACCTCGGCGTGCGGCCCGGGAACTGACGAAATCGGCATGAGTGGTGTCCCCAGGGCGGGGCATGCATCCGGTGACGCTACGAAGCCATAGTTCGTTCCGATGTGGGTGGGGGAAGATGACTGGACGTCACGGGGGCGCGGTCCGGGGCCGGCTGCATCGCAGACTCGGCAACGGCGATCTCACGGCCGTGCCCGAAGTGCGGCACGCGTTACGCGACCTGCTGGGCAAGTGGCCGGAGCGGGCGGAGGACGGCACGGCGGACGCGGCAGACGTGGCCGAGCTGCTCGCCAGCGAGCTGGTGACCAACGCATTGATACACACCGACCAGGGAGCGGTGGTGACGGCCACCGTCGAGGACTCGCGACTCCATGTGGAGGTCCAGGACTTCATGGCAGGACTGCCCGTACGGGACGTACCGACCGCCGACCTCGGTACGGGCGGCAGGGGGCTGGTCCTGGTGGAGCGCCTGGCCGACGCGTGGGGCGTGCGCACGGCCCAAGGAGTGGGCAAGGTGATCTGGTTCGAGCTGCACGCGGGGGCGGCCTGACCAGCGGCCCCTGGACCAGAGGCCGCTGACCGGCGGCTTCCCGTTGCAGACCCTGACCGTACGCCTGGCCAGGTCCGGCGCGGCCGCTCCGGCGGCCGGCTCCGCGTCAGCCGAACTGCTGCTCCAGATCCTTGAGTTTGCGTTCCAGGGAGTCGAGACGTGGCAGGGCCTGGGTGTCGTCCTCGGCGGTGAGGTCGACCGTGACCGGTTCCGGTTTGAAGGCCTGGAGCGACGGCCGGGCGCGCACGGGCAGTTGTCCGGGCTCCGCTATGACAGGCTCCACGACGGACGAGGACGAGTTCCCCGGCTGCTGGGAGCCGCCCGTGGCCGGTCCGAGGGCGGGCAGTTGCGTCCCTCGGACCGCACGGCCCAGCCCCCAGCTGCGGTGCTGCCGGTTGAGGGCCCGGATCTGGGCACGCTCCAGCTTCTCCCGGTCGCGTCGGCGCATCCGGTTCTGCTGCTTCTGCCGCCGGTCCTCGCGCACCTCGTCGACCGCCTCGTCCAGGGTCCGTACGCCCTCGAGGAGCATCAGCGACCAGGCCGCGAAGGTCTCCCTGGGCGCCCGCAGCCACCGTACGATCCGGATCTGCGGCAGCGGCCGGGGCACCAGCCCCTGCTCGCGCAGTGCCGCGCGGCGGGTCTGCTTCAACGCCCGGTCGAACAGGACCGCGGCGGACAGCGACATGCCCGCGAAGAACTGCGGTGCGCCCGCGTGGTCGAGTCCCCTGGGCGCGTGCACCCAGTTGAACCAGGCCGCCGCGCCCGCGAACGTCCACACCAGGAGCCGGGAGCCGAGGGCGGCGTCACCATGGCTGGCCTCCCGCACGGCGAGGACGGAGCAGAACATGGCCGCCCCGTCGAGGCCGAACGGCACCAGGTACTCCCAGCCGCCGGTCAGGTTCAGGTTCTGCCGGCCGAAGCCCACCAGGCCGTGGAAGGAGAGTGCCGCCGCGACGGCGGCGCAGCAGAACAGGAGTACGTAGGAGGCGGTTCCGTAGACGGCCTCCTTGCGCCTGCGGCGCTCCTCGCTGCGCTCCCACGAGTCATCGGCCGCGGCCTTGTCACCGGCGCGCTTGCCGCGCGCGAGCACCGCCACCGCCGCCAGGACTCCCAGGATCATCACGGCGCCCGGAAGCAGCCAGTCCAGCGATATGTCGGTCAGTCTCATGTGCGGTGTCCCTTGCATCGCGGTAGGGCGTTTCGGCCGCCATATTGCCGAACGCGGGGGACACCCAGGGGCTTTCCGAGCAAGAGAACGCCAACGGGGCCGTCACGTACGCGAATAGGTGCGATCTGCTCGAACTGGCGCGTGAACAACGGGAGTTGCGTTCGAATTCATGCCACTCGAAAAGGTGGCGTGGAATCACGCGGTCTGTTGAAGGCGGGCGACCCGGTCGGCGTCGCAGGTCCGCGGGCAGGTGACACAGGTGTCCTCCGGCCGCAGCGTGTAGAACAGGCAGCAGCTGGCCCTGTCGCGGGTCGGCAGCGCTTCGCCGTTCGGACCCGTCAGCTCACGGAACCCGGCGGTGCCCACGTACGGCTTGGTCGTGCCCGGCAGCAGCTGCTCGAGCTCCGCCACCGCGCGCTGCTCCTCGCCGAGGAGGTGGGCGACGTACCACAGGCCCTCGACGATCTCGTCGGTCGCCATCCCCCACAGGGCCCGCTTGCCGCGGCGCATCCGGGCTCCGAAGCCGTCGAGGACCGGCCCGATGTGCTCGGCGACGGCCGCGCGGACCTCCTCGCGCAGCGCCTCCTCGTCCGGTACGACGCGGGCGCCGGGCAGCTGTGCGGCGGGGTCGTCCGGCAGGCAGGCGAACTCCCGGATCCGTACCGTCATGTGACCCAGCGCACGCTGGAAGGCGACGTCCTCGACCGGGACCCGCGGCACCCGTCGCACCAGGAACCAGGGGACGGTGACCAGGAGGCAGGCGGGCCAGGCGTAGCGGTGCAGACCGAAGCTGGCGACGACGTCGGGACGGGCCTGCTGTCCGTAGTCCCGGAGCACCTGGGCGTTGTCCCAGGCGAGGAAGGCGTCGAGCGGAGCGCCGCCGGCCGCCAGGTCGGCCGCCCGGACCCAGCCGGCGCCGTCGGGCGCTCGTCCCTCGTCCGTCAGCTCCTTCACGCGCAGCCCGGGAAAGACCTCGGCGAGACGCGCGTAAGCGTCCGTCACGGGGGAGGTGAGGCCGGGCATCAGTGCAGGAACGGTCATGCTGGGGACCACCGAATCGCGATCGTTAGCAGGTAAGCCTTACCTTACCCGATGATCTCGATGTTTGAACTGCGGCCCCGGCCGCCTATCGTGCATTCAGGGCCCCGCATCCGCGAGCCGGGCCGGGCGGACTGCCGGAGGAGGACCCGAGTGGAGCAGGCCAGAGCGCGTGACCTCGCCGTTCCGCAGTCGTACGCCTCCGTCCGCGTGCCCGCGCAGGGCGGCCCGGGGGCCGCCCAGGAGCAGGTCCGCGGCGAGCACACCCACAGCGAGCCCCCGGCTCCCCGTCCCGTGCAGCGTCACTCGGTGCGCGGTCAGATCCTCGACGCCCTGCGTACGGCCCTGGTCGACGGCGACCTCGTCCCCGGCGAGGTCTACTCGGCGCCGGTCCTCGGCGAGCGCTACGGCGTGTCGGCGACTCCGGTCCGCGAGGCGATGCAGCAGCTGGTCATGGAGGGCGCCGTCGAGGTGGTGCCGAACCGCGGCTTCCGCGTCGCCCGGCGCACCGCACGCGAACTGGCCGAGCTGGCGGAGGTCCGCGCGCTGATCGAGGTCCCGGTGATGCTGCGGCTGGCCCGCACGGTCCCGGCCGACCGCTGGATCGCGCTGCGCCCGCTGGCGGAGGCGACGGCCGCCGCGGCCGCGACCGGCGACCGGGCGAGCTACGCGGAGACGGACCGCGCCTTCCACCGGGCGGTCCTCGCGCTCGCGGGCAACGAGCAACTGCTGACGGTGGCGGACGATCTCCACCGGCGTTCCCAGTGGCCGCTCAGCGGCGCGCCCACCACCCGCCGCGCGGACCTGGTCGCGGACGCGGCGGAACACACGGCGTTGCTGGACGCGCTGGCGGCCCAGGACCTCACGGTGGTCCAGGCGCTGGTGCGGGAGCACTTCGCGGGCTCGGACATCTGAGCGCGCCCCGGGACCCGAGGGGACGACGACGTGCGCGGCACGGTGTGGGCGGTGGCGAACCAGCTGGGCGTCGTGGCGGGCACCCCCGCCGAACTGCTGTCCGCGCTGCTGGCGGGTCCGCCCCGCACGGTGCGGCTCGGCGGCGCGGGACACGATCCCGCCGAGGTGGCGGAACTGGCCGACGTGCTGCGGGAGTTCGGTCACGTACGGGTGATCGTGGAAGCTCCTGACGATCAGGCCCCCGTCAGGAAGCCCGGCGACGACGGACCCGTGGACACGGCCGACGCGGCAGCGGTCTGCGCGGCCGACCCCGTACAGGTGACCGCCGCCTACGAGTCGGCCGATGACGAGTGCGGCGGCCTGCGCGGTGCCTGGCTGCGGGCCGGTCAGTCACTGATCCGCGACCAGGACCCGGCCCTGCGCGCCCTGGTGCTGCAGACCGCTCTGCCGGCGGACGCGGAGCCGCGGGTACGGCAGGCACTGGCCCGGTCCGCCGCGGCCGCGCCCTGGCAGGTGGAGTGGGTCCGGCCCTGCAAGGTCGCCGCCCTGGCCGTCCTGCCGGGCGGCGCGCTGGTCGTGGCCGATCCGGGCGGTGGGGTGCGCGTCCTTCCCGACGGTGTCCGACAGCAGTCGACGGCCACCCGGGTCAAGGCCGCCGCCGTGCTGGGGGAGGACACGGTCCTGCTCCTGGACGAACGCGGCCGGCTCCACCGGCACGGCGGCGCCGGGACCGCGCTGACGAAGGCAGTCGCCGCAACCCTCGCCCGTCACCCGGGCACGGCCCTCGCGGCGGCGGCGGACATCGTGCTGGTCGGCGACCGGATGGGCTCGGTGCACGCCTTCGGCTCGGACGGCCTCCACCAGGCGGCCCTGCACTCCGGCCGTGTCACCGCTCTTGCCGCCACCGCGGCACCGTCCCTCGCCGTACGGACCGGGGGCGCGGACGGAGCGGTCCGCGCCTGGTCGCCCGCGGGCGGCGGGCACGGCTCGACCGTGTCACAGCGGCCTTCGCCCGTCGTCGCCCTGCACACGGGACCGACGACCGACGGGCAGGCCCTCGCGGTCGCCTGGGCGGACGGCCTGGCGGAACTGCACCGCCCGGGGAGGCGCGACGTGCTCACCTTCCGCCCGGGTCCGGCGATCCGGGCCGTCGCCGTCACACCCGACGGAGCCCTGTGCGTCGGCACGGAAGAGACCCTGGTCCGTCTCCGGCCCCGCTGACGCGGCCGAACGGGCACCCGCCTCCCCAACAGGGCCCCGGCCGGGCTGCATTAGGGTGTCCGTTCGAGTTGTCCGACAGGTGGGGGCCGACATGACCGCGGAATCTCCGGAGGTGCCGGAGTCGTCCATATCCGACGAGGAGTGGGCGAGATTCCAGCTCGAGAGCGAGGGGCCCGCGCGGCTGGCCGCGCCCAAAGAACCGTCCGCCAGGGCGCGGATGGTCACCGAACGGCTGCGGCGCGCCGACGAAGAGGCCGCCCGGCGACAGGGCCGGCTGCGGCGCTGGGCGCGCCGGGGGAAGCCGGTGGAGGCCAGGCCGGACGGGTGGCGGGAGTGGCCCGGCAGGCCGCAGACGGCGAAGCCGCGCCGCAGGGCGCGCGGATTCGTCTGGGCGGGCGTCGTGGTCGTCCTCGTGCTGCTCGCCATGAATCCGCAGCGGGTCCTCGCCTGGATGACGTGATCAACTCGCGGGCGGTGGCTCCAGTCCGGACAGCAGTGAGGCGATGTCCAGCCCGGTGAGCAGGTACTGCTCGAACGCCGCGTTGTGCAGCGCCCACGGCGAACGCCGCAGCCTGACCCGGTCGATGGCGCCCTCCGCGTCATGCCCCAGTTCGATGAGGGTCTGGGCGGCCACCAGGCCGGCGCGGTTGTAGCCGGAGTAGCAGCGCACCAGCACCCGGCGTCCCGCCCGGACGGCGTCGGCGGCCGTCAGCGCCACCCGGCGCACGCGGTCGATCTCGTCGGCGGTCAGCCAGTCGTCGGGGATGGGGACGACATGATGCTCCACGCCCTCGGCGGGACCGTGGCCCTCGCGGGTGTAGAGGCTGATCACCACATCGAACTCGTCGGCGACCACGACGTCCTGGTGCCGGCCGGCGGTGCCCGCCCAGACGTGACCGCCGACCCACAGGCCGGTCGTGATCTCGTCCCACCGGCTGCGCGGCTCGGGGACGTCGCCTTCCCTGCGGCGGGTCCTCACTGGCCCGCAGGCTCGTGCTCGGCCACGGACGGCTGCGGAGGCACCACGGGCGACAACTGCGCGCCCAGCCACACCGGCACGCCGCCCAGCAGCCGGAACAGCCTGCGCGCCTCGGAACGCAGGCGGCTCGCCTCCGGCTCCGGCTCGCAGTCCGCGAGCCCGGCGAGCGCGGGCGCGGTGCCGATCAGATAACCGAGGTCCTCCCGGATGCGCAGGCACTCGGAGAAGCCGTGTCTCGCCTGCACCAACTCGCCCTCCCGGAGGGCGAGTCCGGCCTGCTGCTGCCAGGTGAACGACAGCAGCAGCGGGTCGTTCTGCGCCTTCGCGCCGGCGTGGGCCCGCTGGTAGGCGGCGAGTGCCGCCTGCGGCGCGTCCGCGATGTGCTCGGACACCAGGCCGCGCCGGAAGTCGAGCAGCGGGCGTCTCGGCGAGGCGGGGGAGAGCAGCGCGGTCGCCCTGCCGAGCGCGGAGCGGGCCTCGTCGGCCCGGTCCCGTACGCCGAGGCGGGTCGCCGCGTAGGCCAGCCGGCCGCGCTCGCTCGCGGCACCGCCGCGTTCCTCGTCGTCGCGGGCGACGGCTTCCGCCGTGCGCAGCGCGTCCTCCGCCTCCGCCCAGCCCTCGCATGTGAACAGGCAGCGCTCGACGAGCAGTCCGGCCCGCTCCAACGCCGCCGCGGGGTCCGCGGCACGGGGCGCGAGCAGCGCCGCCGCATCGGTCCAACAGCCGCGCGAACGCAGCCGCCATACCGCGGTCTGGAGGGGATCGTCACCTGCTGTGGTTCCGGAACCAGACATGGCGGTATGCGCCACTTGCCCTCCCCGAGCACGCCATCGAGCTGTTGAGTCAGACGGCATCTCAGCACGGATCCGCACGCCTGGCCAAGGGTTCAGGTGAATCAATTCACAATCTTTCAGCGGCCGACCGGGTCGCCATGGGCGCCGTCGCCGGGGGAGACCAGGGCGAGATGGCCCCCGTCGTTGAGCGGTGTGGGCACCTTCAGGGTCGTCACCAGGGGGGATGCGCCAGGGGCCGCGTCGGCGTCAACCAAGTGGATCTCTCCATGACCCCCACGGGTGACGGCGACGAGCGATGATCCGGGTGACGCGGCGATCGCACGGCGCTGCACACCGTCCCACGGCGTGCCGCCGGGCCGGGGTGCGCCGTCCATCGTGGGCAGCGGCAGCCGGGCGGCGACGGCGGGGGAGTCCGAGTCCGTCGCGACGAGGACGAGTTCGTCGCCGTCGGGGTGCACCCGGGCGAACGCGGCGCGGCGCGCGGAAACGGCGAGACGGAAGACCAGCCCAGGGCCGAGCGGAAGGCGCCCGGTGGTGCCGTGCTCCAGCGAGTGCCACCAGGCGTCGTTGGTCCACTCCGGCCAGCGGCCCGGGTCGGCGGGTCCGCCCCGTACGCATGACCAGAGCGTCCGGCGCGCCGGATCGAGACGCAGGTAGTAGCCCCGCCCTTCGCCGGCCCAAGGCAGCGGCTCCTCCGCCACCAGGGCGCCGCCGTCGCGGCGGGCGCGCCGGACCCCGGAGCCGGTGGCCGCGAACAGCCGCCCTGAGAGGGGGTCGTGGGCGTCGCCGTGCCCGTCGTCGTCGGCGAGCGGCAGTTCGGCCGCGGGCACGGCGGGCGGGCACGCCGGTGCGGCGCTCATCAGGTCGGCGTGCCGATAGGCGGTGAGTGAGCCCGGCTCGCGGTGGCGCAGGACGACGAGCGCGTCCTTCGCGGCGGTGCCGCCGAGGACGGTGACGCCGGGCTCGCCCGCACGGGTGCGGACCCGCACCGAACGCGGTCCCCCCGGTGCACCGAGGTCCACCGCTGTCAGCAGGTCGCTCCACGCCTCCCAGTTGCGGCCGAGTCCGGTGGTGACGGCGAGCAGCCGCCCGGTCGGATCGGCGGCGATGTGCTCGGCGGGGACGGCCACCGGGACGGTCGCCGCCGTCAGCGGCCTGCCCGCCTCCGGGCCGTACGGGTCGAGGACGACGAGCTCGCCCGCGAGGTCGTCCACGAACGCGGTCCGGCCGCCGGGCAGCGCGAGGAAACCGGCGTGCTCGGCGAGGTGGCGCCCTTCGACACGGCCGGTCTCCCGTCCGTCCGGGAGGCTCAACACGTATATCGCGCCCGCGACCTGGTCGGCGACGAGCAGGCGCGGAGAGGTGGGGGCAGGGCTCACGGACACGGCGGTCTCCAGGGGGCGGCGGTCGCGGAGGGCCGCGGTCGGACGGTGTTGTTGGCAATGATTATCATGTAGAAATGATGCCGAGTCACCCACCCGGCCGACCGAGACGAAAGAGATGCGATGCCGCGCAGAGCGATGAGGACCGTCCGCCGATGGGCAGCCGCCGCTGTCCTGGGAACCCTGCTGGCCGGCTGCGGGGCACCCGTCGGAGAGGCCGGGGACAAGCCGGACAGCACCGGGCCGGCGGTCGACGTACGCGCCGAACCCATCACCCCGGCACGGAAGATCACCGACGCCGCGGGTGTCACCGTCACGACACCCGCCCCGCCCGAGCGGGTCGTCTGCCTCGTGGCCCTCTGCGACGACATGCTCGCCGAGCTCGGCATGCAGCCCGTGGCCACCAACTCACAGCTGCTCGCCCGGAAGGAGTTCCTCGGCGAGAAGAAGGCCGCAGGGATCCCCGTCGTACCCGGCGGATTCATCAGCCCCGAGGCGGAGGCGATCCTGTCGCACGAGCCGGACCTCGTCATCGGTCTCGAGGACACCCACGGCAAACTGGCCCCCGCGCTGAAGGGCGCCACCGTCTTCTGGCCCGTGCAGCCCCGCGCCTGGGAGGACAGCGTCGGGTACCTGCGCGACCTGGCCGCTCTGACCGGGCGTACGGAGCAGGGCGAGAAGGCCGAACTCGCCTTCCGGCAGAAGCTCGCGGACGCGCGGACCGCGAAGAGCGAGCGCACCTCGCTGATCATCTTCGGGAGCGACGAGAACTTCGGCGTCGCCACCCCCGGCACCGACGTCGCCGCCGGACTGTTCCCCGGCATCTCCCACTACCCGTGGAAGAGCCGTGGCATCGAAGGCTCCTACAGCATGGAGGAGATCCTGGCGCGCGACGTCGACGTCCTCTTCGTCGAGACGCTCTCCTTCGGCGGACCGTCAGAGGGCAAGCTGTCCGACCGGCTCGCCAAGAACCCGCTCTGGTCGCAGATCCCCGCCGTCAAGAACGGCGAGGTGTACGAGGTCGATCCCGAGGTGTGGGCCAAGGGGCGCGGCACCCGGTCCCTGAGCATCGTCCTCGACGAGGCCACGGCCAAGCTGCGGTGAAGCGCCGGATCGCCGCCGCCGGCGGACTGCTGACGGCGGCGGTGCTGTGCGCGCTGTCCCTCGGCACGCCGTACGTACCGCCGCTCGAACTGCCCGCCGCCCTCGGCGGCGACGGGCTCGCCGGCCTCGTCGTCACCGAACTGCGGGTGCCCCGGCTCGTCCTGGCGCTCGTCGCCGGAGCCTGCCTGGGCGCTGCCGGCCTGGTCCTCCAGGAGGCGCTGCGCAATCCGCTCGCCGTGCCCGAGATGCTCGGCGTCTCCTCCGGCGCGGCGCTGGGCGTCGCCGCGCCCCTCGTCCTCGCCCTCTCGGTGCCGCTGGCCGTACAGCCGCTGCTCGCCGTCGGCGGAGCCGCGGTCGGGGGCGTACTCACCCTGTTCGCCGCCGGATTCGGGCGCAGCCCCTCGGCCGTCCTGCTCACCGGCGCCGCGGTCGCCGCGGCGCTGCAGGCGGCACTGCTGGTCCTGATGGTGCTGGCCGACCAGCTCGACCTCCAGCTCATCTACCGCTATCTGCTGGGCAGTCTGTCCGCGCGCACCTGGCAGGACGTCACCGGGCTCTGGCCGTGGCTCGCCGCCGCCGTGCCCGCTCTGGTGCTGTGCGCGCCGGTGCTGTCCGTGCTGCGGCTCGGCGACGACGACGCCCTGGCGCTCGGCGTCAGGGTGCGGCGGGCCAGGTTCGCCGCCCTCGCCATCGCCGTCGTGCTGATCGCGCCGGTCGTCGCCGTCTGCGGGCCCGTCGCCTGGGTCGGCTTCCTCGCACCCCACCTGGCCCGGCGGCTCGACCCGCGGGGCGACGCGGTGCGCTGGCTGCCCTGGTCGGCGGTGTGCGGCGCCCTGGTCGTCGCCTGCGCGGACCTCCCCGCACGGCTCGCGCTGGCACCCGTCGAGACACCCGTGGGCGCCTGGACGGCGCTCCTCGGCGTGCCGGCCGGGGTCGCCCTCATGAAGAGAAGGGCGGCCCTGACATGAGCGCACTCGCACCCCTCACCGCACGGCGGTGGCCGCTCGTCCTGGCCTCCCTGCTCGTCGTCGCCGTGGGCTGCGCCGACCTGGTGGCCGGGCGGTCGCTGGACGCCAGGGACGTGTGGCAGGTGCTCGGCGGCGACGGTGACCCGGCGGCACGTCACATCGTGCTCCGGCTCCGGCTGCCCAGGACCCTTGTGGCGCTGGTCGCGGGCGCCAGCCTCGGACTCGCGGGCATGGTCCTGCAGTCCGCCCTGCGCAACCCGCTCGCCGGCCCGGAGGTCACCGGCGTCACCCCCGGCGCGGTGCTCGGCGCCGTGACCGCGACGGGCCTCGGGCTCGCGGGGTGGCGCTCACCGGCGGCCGTGGTCGTCGCGGCCTGCATCGGCGGATTCGCGGGCGCCGGGCTGCTGTGGCTGCTGACCGGCCGCGAGAAGTCCGACCCGGCGCGGACGGCCGTCCACGGAGTCCTCGTCTCGGCGGTCCTCAGCGGGCTCACGGCGATGGTCCTGCTCGTCGCTCCCGGGGAACTCGGCAGCGTCGTCCAGTGGCTGGTGGGCTCCACCGAGGGCCGCGTGTGGGAGCACTGGGTCCTGCTGTGGCCGTGGGCGTCGGCGTGGGCGATCGCCGCCTGGATCATGGCCGGGCCGCTGACACTGCTGCGCTGCGGCGACGAACAGGCCGCCGCGGCGGGCCTGGCCACCGGCCGGGCCCGCGCGACGGCACTCGGCTGCGCCGTCGCACTCACCGCGGGCGCGGTCTCCGCCGTCGGCGCGCTCGGCTTCGTCGGACTCCTCGTCCCCCACCTGGCGTTCGCCGTCTTCGGCGCGGACCTGCGCCGCGCCCTGCCCGGCGCGGCGCTGCTGGGCGCGGCGGTCGTGACGGGAGCCGACGCGGGCGCCCAATGGCTGTCGCGCGCGCTGGCCGGGGCGCTGGACATGGACCGGCTGTCCGTACCGACGGGCGCGCTGACGACATGCGTCGGGGCCGCCCTCCTGCTGGCGGTCGCACGGCGCTCGGCGGGCCCCGAGTGACGCCGCACCCGCGGTCGCCCCGCCGCCCCACCCGCCGCACCGCGCAGGCGGTGCGGCAGCAAGAACCCGGCGGCCCGGGCCGCCCCGTCACGGAGGACCCCATGACCACGGTCACCCGCCAGGACGCCGACGCCGGAGCGCGGCAGGCGGAGCAGCAAGGGACGTTGCACATCGAGGGAGTGCGCTTCGGATACGGCCGGCGGGAGGTGCTGAGCGGCGTCGATCTCGACATCGGGACCGGCGAGAGCGTCGCCCTGGTCGGACTCAACGGCTGTGGCAAGAGCACCCTGCTGCGCCTGTGCGCGGGGCTGCTCACACCCGCGGCCGGCCGGGTGCGGCTCGGCGGCGACGACCTCGCCCGGCTGTCGCGCAGGTCCACGGCGCGCCGGGTCGCCCTGCTGCACCAGTCCGCCCCGGCCGTACCCGGCATGACGGTACGTCAACTCGTCCGTCAGGGCCGCTACGCGGACCGGGGCCCGCTGGGCATGCTCAGGGACGGTGACGACGCCGTCTGCGCACGGGCCATGGCCGACGTGGGGGTCGGCGAGTGGGCGGACCGGCCCGTCGATTCCCTGTCGGGCGGCGAGCGGCAGCGCGTACGGCTCGCGATGGCCCTCGCACAGGACACCCGTGTGCTGCTCCTCGACGAGCCCACGACCTACCTGGACCTGCGCCACCAGCTCGAGGTCATGCAGACGGTCGTCCGGCTCCGGGAGGAGCGCGGACTGACCGTCGTGATGGTGCTGCACGACCTCGGGCACGCGGCGCGGTTCGCCGAGCGGATCGTGGCCCTGCGGGCGGGCGCCGTGGCCGCCGACGGCCCGCCCGCCGAGGTCGTCACGCCCGCTCTGCTCGCCGAAGTCCTCGGTGTGGCAGGGCGCGTGGGGCGCGATCCGGAGGGCGGCTGGCCCGTGTGTTACCCGGATCACCCACTTCCTCTCGGTGAACCCCTTGCAAAATGAAAATCATATTCATTAGTGTCCTGGGTGTCGCCGCCGCACAGCCCGGGCGGCGCAGCCAGGAACCGACGAATGGAGAGCAACTCATGGAGCAGCACAAGGTCTTCAGCCCGATCGCCGAGCAGGGCCAGCTCGCCCACCTGTCCGCCACCCACTCCAACGCCCTCGTCGAGAACCCCTTCGAGGACAGCGCCGCCGTCGAGACCGACAGCGACAAGTAACCCCGCCATCGGGCCCGCCCGGAACACCGTTCCGGGCGGGCCCGACCCGCACCCGCCTCGAACCCCAGGAGAACCCGTGGCCACCGCGCGACTCGCCCCCGGCGTCGCCCTCGTCACCGTCCCCGGCCAGGGCCTCGCCGTCCGGACGCCCGACGGTGAGTTCCTCCGCGTCGACACCGGCACGACGGCACCGGACGCGGTCGTCGCACACCTGACCCGCGGTCACGGCCGCCCAGCCGCCACCGGATCCGACCCCTCGGCCCACGGCCCGGCCGCCACCGGATCCGGTTCCTCGGCCGCCGGCTCTTACGACGGTGAACTCGAGGCCTTGGTCGGCGCGTTCGGCGACGCGGGCTTTCTCGCCCCCGAGGAGGACGGCGTCCGCGGGCCGCTCGCCGGACGCACTGTCGTCGTCCTCGGTGACGACGTGCTGACTGAACCGCTGACCCGGTTCGTACAGGCAGAGGGCGGCGAAGTGCGCCATGCGACGCGGCTCACGGACCAGTCCGAGGAGACGCCACCGGACGCTGTCGTCTGGTGTCTCGACTCGCCCGCGCCGCACGGGCTGTGGGACGACGCGGACCGGCTGCCGGCCCGCGGGGTCGGCTGGCTGCGCTGCCACCGCGAAGGTGCGACGGCCTGGCTCGAACCGCTCGCGGCCGCCCCGGGGGACGTCACCTCGGCCGACGTACGGCTCCGACGGCTCGCCGCGACGCCCGCCCACCGCGAACTCGCCGCCTACTGGGCCGGATCGTGCACCGACGACACCGGGCCGGCCCACACCGCGGCCTCCGCCGCCCTTACGGCCTGCCTGCTGACCGCCGACCTGATCGCGTGGGCGGCGGGCCGGGGCGGCTCCCGCCGACTGCGCCGCGTCGACCTGCGCGACCTCACCGTCGACGAGCACACCGTGCTGCCGGTCCCCGCCGTCGCACCGCTGACGCGATGACGGCCGGATCCACGCACGGAGGCCCGGCCGCCGACGGGTCGCGACCCGCGCCTGCGCGGGAGCACACGGCGGCAGCAGGGTCGTGCCCCGCGCCTGTGCCGGCGCGCACGGTCGCCTCCGGGGCGCGGCCCGCTCCCGTGCCGGAAACGGCTGACGTGCCGGAAACGGTGCCCGTCTCGGGCGGCGCCGCAGCCGGCTCGCGCTCCGAGCCCGTGCCGGCGCACACGGTCGCCTCCGGGGCGCGGCCCGCGCCTGTGCCGGAGCACCCGGCCGCACCAGGGCCACGGCCCACGCTCCTGCGGAAGCGCACGGCAGCTTCCGGGGCGCGGCCCGCTCCCGTGCCGGAAACGGCTGACGTGCCGGAAGCGGTGTGGGTCTCGGGCGGCGCCGCAGCCGGCTCGCGCTCCGCGCCTGTGCCGGCGCGCACGGCAGCTTCCGGGGCGCGGCCCGCTCCCGGGCCGGAAATGGCGTCAGAGCCGGAAACGCTGCCCGTCTCGGGCGGCGCCGCCCCAAGTTCGGGCCGCGCCGTCGCCGCCTCGGACCGCACCGGGTCGGTGCCGAAGCACGAGCCCGTTCCCGTGCACGAACACGTCCTCGTCCGCGTGCGCGTCGACGGGGCGAACCTTGCCACCACCGTGCAACTGCCCGGTGGCGAAGGGCCCTTCCCGGCCGTCGTGCTGCGCACCCCGTACGACCGGCGCAGCCATCGCGACGAGGCGCGCGCCTGGGCCGCCAGGGGCTTCGCGGCCGTGGTCCAGGACGTCCGCGGCCGGTACGCGTCCGACGGGGACTGGCAGCCCTACCGGCACGAGGAGGCCGACAGCGCCGCCACGCTCCGCTGGGTCCGCGGCCGGTCCTGGTCCGACGGACGGGTCGTCGCCGCCGGCTCCTCGTACGCCGCCCACTGCGCCCTCGCGGCCGTCGGCGACGGCGACCCCCGGAGCAGGCCGGACGCCGTGATCGCCGCCGTGCCCGCTCTCGGCCTCGCGGAGACGGCCCGCGAAACCGGCGGCGTCGAGCGGCTGTCGGCCCGCGCGGGCTGGTGGGCGGCGCACGGCGACCGGCCCGACTCGGACACGGCGGCCCTCGACAAGGCTCTCGCGTGCGACCCCCGGCTCCTCGAGCACCTGCCCCTCGTACGTCTCCCTGAGCGGCTCGGGCGCATGCTTCCCTCCTGGCCCGGGCTCTGGGCCGCGCCCCACCGGCCCACGCCGGCGCCCCGCGCGCCGATCCCGCTCCTCGCCGTGGGCGGCAGCCGCGACCCGTTCGCCGACGACACGCTGCGGCTCTGGCTCAACTGGGCCGGCCCCGCCCGGCTGCTCGTCGGACCGTGGGGCCACGGCCTGACCTCCGAGCCGGCCCCGGAGGCCCGCCCCGGACACCGGACGCGGCTCGGCGCACTGTACGCACGGTGGGCACGCGCCGCCCTCGACGGCGCTCTGCGCCACGAACGCCGGGGCGCCGTCGCCCTCGGCGGCAGCGAACACTGGTACCCGGCGCCGCCCGGCACGGGCGAGCGGACCGCCTGGCCGTTCGGCGTGCCGGGCGGACTGCGGCTCCTCCAGGGCGAGACCTTCGTCGCCGACCCCGAACAGCCCGTACGCTCCGACGACTTGAGCGTCGAACGCCGTGACGTCCCCGACCGGGCGCTGCTCGTGACCCCGCCGCTGCCCCGCCCCCTCGACCTGTTCGGCGCCGCCGAGGCGGAGCTGTGCGCGACCGCCGCCACCCCCACCGCCGACTGGGCCGTACGCGTGGTCGCCCTCGACCCGGCCGGTCGTGCCCGGCCGCTCGCCACCGGCATCGTCCGCAGGTCGGACCCGGCCGGCGAGGAGAGCCGGCTGCGGGTGCCGCTCGGCCTCGTCGCCCACCGGCTGCCCGCGGGGACGCGGCTGCGCGTGGAGGTGGCCGGACACCACTTCCCCGCCCACGCCCGCAACCCGCACACCGGCGATGACCCGGTCCACGCCACCCGTCTCACCGCCTCGCGCAGGACCCTGCGACCGGCCGGCAGCAGCCTCCTGCTTCCCGTCGCACGCGGCTGCCGGCCCATCGACCCCGTACAGGAGACATGCAGTTGACCAGCCCCCTGACCCTCGATGCGCTCGTGGACCCTGTCTGCGGACTGATACGCGCCGTGGAGCCCGTACCGCACCCCGCGGGCGCACCTCCCCGCTACACCGCCATGACAGCGGACGTCGGTGACGCACGCCGTTTCGGGGCGTGGCCGGCCGACCGGGTGTCGCTCGGCACCACGTTCGGCGATCCAGAAGGCGCGCGGATCGCCGCGGTCGCCGAGGCCGTGGAGCGCTACTGCGGCAACCGGCTGCCCCCCGCCGGACACCCCGACGCGCCCCGCCGGGCCACGGCCGCCGAGCTCCTGTCGGAGGGCCGTACCCTCTACGGGCCGGGGGACCTGCCCGTCTACGCCGACTGGCAGTACGACCGCCCCCGGTTCGAGTACGGCCGCCTCACCCCCGACACTCCCGCGCTGTGGGCCCGCGCGCAGGAGGGGGGCAAGGAATGCTGGGCGCCCGTCGCACTGACCCATCTCAACTGGCGGCAGGGTGGGTTGAGGGAGCTGCCCCGCACCCACCACCTCAACTACGCGGGCATCGCCACCGGTCAGGGCTTCGACGACGCCGTCGAACGGGGACTCCTCGAGGTCGTCGAGCGCGACGCCCTCGAACTGTGGTGGCACCTCGACGGCCCCACCCGCGGCATCGACCCCGGCTCCGTCCCCGACCTCGCACGCGACCTGGACGGCTGCGGCCTCCAGGTGTTCATCGTGGAGATGCCCTCCGAGTTCGCGCCGTGCATGGCCGCCCTCGTCCACGACCCCGCCCGGGGCATCCACGCGGCCGGGTTCGCCTGCCGCTACGACCCGGCGGAAGCCGCCCGCAAGGCCGTCCTGGAGGCCGTACACACCTGGGTGTTCACCCAGGGCACGACAGACGCGGACGGCTGGGTCTTCCGGGCGATCGAGGCCGGGATGCTGGCACGCGGCCTGTACCTGGACCACCGTGCCGACCGCCGCTACCTCGACGACTGCGGCCCCGACTTCCGTGCCGTCCGCGACCTCGGCGCACACGTCCAGGTGTGGCTGGACCCCCGGACGGCGCCGCTGGCCGACCGCTTCACCCGGCCCGCCCTCGGCGTCGTTCCCGTCGGCGAGGTCGCGCACGGCAGCCGGGCCGCTCTGGAGGAGCACCTCGCGGCCGGTGGGCACCGGGTCGTCACCCTGGACCTGACCACGGAGGACGTCGCCGAGACGCCGCTGCGGGTGGCTCGCGTGCTCGTCTCCGGGCTCGTGCCCAACGCTCCGGCAGCGTTCGGCTACTTCGGCTGTCCGCGGTTCGCGGAGGCGGCAGTCGGACGTGGCTGGCGCGAACACGCGCCCACCGGGCCCGGTGACTTCACACTCACGCCGCCCCCGCACATGTGAGGCGGCGACGGTGTCGGATTCGCCCTTGGTGACCGAAGCGCTGGCCCTGGCCCGTTCCACGGCTGACCCCGGCCCCGACCTCCCCGCGGGACCGGCGACCGTGCCGCTGCGCGGCGAGGCGCTGCCCGTCCCCGCCTGCCTGGACCGCACCCTGCGGCTCTCGCTCGCGGGCGACAGGCTGCGGCCCGCGCCCTCGGCCGGCGCGCTGCACCCGGTGGACACGTATGTGCTGCTCGGAACCGGCTGCGGGCTCCCGCCGGGCGTCTACGCCTACGACCCGGCCCGCCACCGCCTGCACCGGCACGGCCCGGCACCGGATCCGGCACCGGAGGGCGCCTTCGCCGTCCTGGGCGTGACCGCGCGCCGCACCGTGTCGCACTACGGCCACCGGGCCTGGCCCCTGGTGCTGCTCGACGCGGGCCACGCGGCGGCCGCGCTCGCCCTGGCGGGCGCGCACGCGGTGTGCCTGGACGCGGACGGCGGGCTGCTGTCCGAGGCGGCCGGAGGCGTCCCGGTCGCCCTGGCCGCCGTGCAGTTGCTTCCTGGGGATCCCGCGGCGCTCGCGCGCTGGGCCGAGGACCCAAGCAGCGCCGTGTCGCCACCGTGGGCGCAGGAACCGCCGGGCTGCCTGCGCACGGCACTGCGGGTCCTCGGAGAGCTCACCGACTCCGGCGAACGGCTGGGCACGTGGCGTACGGTCGCCGGTCAGGGCCCGGACGACTTCGTGCTGCTGACGCGGCGCAGCGCGGCCCCGGGCTTCCACGGAGTGCCGTCGAACGCCGTGCTGGCGCGGATCCTCGCCGCCGCGGAGACCGCGTCACCGGCGGGCCCCCGCTGGTGCCTGGCGGTGGGCGGGCCACGAGCGGGCCTGCTGACGAGCAGCCCGCCGACCGCGTCGGCCGGGGGAGGGGCAGCACCCGGCGGGCCGGCCGCGCACGAAGACCTCGTCCCGCCCCGCGGGCCGGCCGTCACCCTCCACCGACTCGCCTCCGGCGACGTGCTGCCCACACTCGCCCACTGGGCCGCCCGGCAGGGCTGGATCGCCCGAGCAGGGGCCGTGCTCCTCGCGTACGGCTGCCCGGCGGGAGCCCCCGGTGCCCGGGTCCGGCACGACCACCTCGCCGCCGGATACGGGATCGGCCACGCCCAGGCCGCGGCCACCGCCGCCGGCGTGCCGTCACGGCCCGTCGGCTCCTGGCAGGGCGCGGACCTCGGCGCCGCGCTCGGCGGACCTGCAGGACAGGACTGGGTGGTCCACGGCCTGGCACTCGGCCGCAGCCCCGCCGGCGGCGGTAAGCCACAACCGACGGCCGGCCGTTCGGCAGGACCGGCGACAGGCCGTACCACCGGCCGTTCGGCAGGTCCTCCCACCGGCCGTGCGACAGGCCGTACGAACCAAGGAGACGAACCGTCATGATGCTCCACCCGGAGCTGCTGCGCGCCGCGCGTACCGCGCGCCGCCCCCTGCTCACGGCCACCGCGCTCCTCGCGGCCGTCGCGGTCACCCATCTCGCGCAGGCCGTCCTGCTCGCCGTCGCCCTGGCCCGCATCGCCCGCGGGGACACCGGCGGTCTCCCGCCGCTGCTCGGCGCGGTGCTCGCCGCCGTCCTCGCCCGTGCCGTCCTCGGCCGCGCCCAGCGGCGCGTCGCGGTGAACGCCGGAGCGGCCGTACGCACCGGGCTGCGCGACGAACTGCTCGTACGCCTCGGCAGGAAGGGGCCCCCGCAGCAGGCAGACGCGCGGGCCGGAGCCGTACGGGCCACCCTCGTCGACGGCGTGGAAGGGGTCGACGCGTACGTCTCCCGCTACCTGCCCCAACTGCTCATCACCTGCGCCGTGCCGCCGGTTCTCCTGCTCGCCGTGGCGGTCGTGGAACCGTGGGCCGTCCTCGTGCTCGCCCCCGCCCTCGTGCTCGCGATGTTCGCGCCCCGCTGGTGGGACAAGCTGCTGGAGCGCCGCGGCCAACAGCACTGGGGCGCGTACGAGGCCCTGTCCGCCGACTACCTCGAGGCGCTGCAGGGCATGCCCACCCTGCGGGCGGCCGGCGCGGTCGGCCGCACCAGGGCGCGGCTGGAGGAGCGTTCACGGGAACTGCACCGCGCCACGGTCGCCAAACTCCGCGTCTCGCTCGTCGACACGGGACTCACCGACCTCGCCGTGCAGGGCGGCACCGTCGCCGCCGCGCTCGTCGCGTGCGGCGCCGCCGTGTCGGGGCACGCGCCCTCCACGAGCACGTATCTGGTGCTGATGCTCGCGGCCGAGTGCTTCCGTCCCGTACGGGACCTGTCCAGGGAATGGCACTCCGGGTACCTCGGGGTGTCGGCCGCCGACGGGATCGCCGCTCTGCGCACCGCGGAGGGCGGCGTACCCGACACGGGGAAGACCGTCGCCGCATGGCCCGCCGCCCCCGAAGTCCGCTTCGAGGACGTGGACTTCACCCATCCCGGAGGGGGACGCCCCGCCCTCAAGGGTGTGACCTTCACCGCGCCGGCCGGCCGTGTCACGGCGGTCGTCGGGCCCTCCGGCGCCGGCAAGTCGACACTCCTCGGTCTGCTGCTCCGCCGTGCGGACCCGGACCGGGGCCGGGTCCTCGTCGACGGCCTCGACGCCGGCGCGTACACGCTCGACTCGCTGCGCCGCGGCATCGCGGTCGTCTCCCAGGAGACGTACCTCTTCCACGCCACGATCGCGGACAATCTGCGCCTCGGCGCCCCCGGGGCCAGTGACGCCGCCCTGCACGACGCCGCCCGGGCGGCCGGCATCCACGACGAGATCGTCCGGCTGCCCGACGGCTACGGGACACAGGTCGGCGAACGCGGCGCCACCCTGTCCGGCGGCCAGCGTCAACGCCTCGCCCTGGCAAGGGCGTTGCTCGCCGACGCGCCCGTCCTCGTGCTCGACGAGGCGACCAGCGCCGTGGACGAACGCCGCGAGGCCCGCATCGTCGGCGAACTGCTGTCGGCCGCCCGCGGCCGCACCTGCCTCGTCGTCGCCCACCGACTCGACTCCGTACGGGACGCCGACCGCATCGTCGTCCTCGACGGCGGACGTGTCGACGCCGTCGGTGACCACGCCGCCCTGCTCGCGGGGGACGGCGTCTACGCGCGCCTCGTCGCGGCCGGACGCACCACAGAAGGAAGGGCCGCATGAAGACCGGACAAGAGGCCGGGCCGACGGCCGCTCAAATGGCCGAACAGGGAACCGAACGAGGCGCTCTGCGCGCCCTGTTGCCGGTGCTCGACGCCCATCGCGCCATGACCGTCCGCACGTTCGTCGCGGCCCTCGCCGACCAGGCGGCCCTCGTCGCACTGGTCACGCTCACCGCGCACACCGTCGGCACGGCCGTCGTCGAACGCCAGGCTCCCGGCCCCGTGACGATCACCGCCCTCCTGGTGCTCGTCGCCGCGCGCGCCCTCGCCACCTGGCGCGAGATGGACCTCTCGCACGACCTCGCCTACCGCGTCCTGGCGGAACTGCGCGTCCGGGTCTTCGACGGCCTCGCCCGCAGCGCACCCGCGCGCATCCAAGGACGACGCAGCGGCGACCTGGCCTCCGCCGCGCTCGGCGACGTGGAGGCCCTGGAGTTCTTCTACGCCCACGCCGTGGCGCAACTCCTCGCCTCCGGAGTGGTGTTCGGCGGCGGATCGGTGGCGCTCGCGCTGCTCGAACCGTGGCTGCTGCTGCCCGTGCTGCCCGTCGCGGCGCTGCTCGCCCTCGCGCCGCTGCTGGATTCCCGTGGCCGCGCGGTGCGCGGCGCCCGCACCCGGGCCGCGGCGGCCGACCTGTCGGCGGAGGCCGTGGAGACCGTCGACGGACTCCGGGAACTGCTGGCCTTCGGCGCGCTCGACGCCCGGCGCGAACGGCTCCGGGCCCACGGCCGCGCCCTCGGCGAGGCCCAGCGGTCGGAGCAGGCATGGGAGGCGGACGCGGCCGCCGTGCGCGACCTGCTCGTCGTCGTGGCCGTCGTCGGAGTCGTACTGGCGGCCGCCCACACCGTCGCCGGCGCCTGGGCGCCCGCGGCGATGGCGCTGGCGCTCGGCGTGCTCGCGCCGGTCGCCGACTCTGCCGCCGCGCTCGGCCAGGCGGGCGGGCTGCGGGCCGCGGCGGCGCGGGTGGGCGCGGCCGTACGCGCCCCCGCGGGCGCCCCCGCGCCCGCGGCGCCCCGGCCGCTGCCCGCCGGGCCGCTCGGCGTGCGGCTGCGGGGGGTGCGCTTCGACTACGGCGACCGGGCCGTGCTCGACGGCCTCGACTTGACTGTCCGGCCCGGCGAGACGCTCGCCCTCGTCGGAGTCTCCGGCGCCGGCAAGTCGACGTGCGCGCACCTGCTGGCCCGGTTCTGGGACCCGTCGTCGGGGGCCGTGGAACTCGTCCCTGCGTCGGGGCCCCCCGTCGACCTGCGCGACCTGGCCGAACCCGACCTGCGCCGGACCGTGTCCGTCGTCGGCCAGGACGCGCCGCTGTTCCACGGGACGCTGGCGGAGAACCTGCGCCTCGCCGCACCCGACGCGGACGCGGCGGCCTTCGCGGAGGCGGCGCGGGTGGCCGGGGTCGACCGGATCGCCGCGGAACTGCCCGACGGGTACGGGACGCGCGTCGGTGAGCGCGGCACGACCCTGTCCGGCGGTCAGCGCGCCCGTATCGCCCTCGCCCGCGCCCTGCTGACGCGCCCGCGCGTGCTGGTCCTGGACGAGACGACGGCCAACCTCGACACCGAGGGCGACGCGGCGGTGTCGGCGGCGCTGACGGAGGGCGCGCACCTGCGCACGACCGTGGTCGTGGCCCACCGCCCGTCGACGATCCGCCGCGCGGACCGGGTGGCGGTGCTGGAATCGGGACGGGTCGTGCAGACGGGGACGTGGGCGGAACTGGTGGCGGAGGGCGGCGCGTTCGCGAGGGTGCTGGCGCGACGGGGGTAGACGGGGCGGGGGCCGCTGCGCGGGGCCTGTTCCCCACCCCGCCCCTTCCCGTAACCGGGGGCTCCTCCCCCTGCGCCTGGCGGCGTGGGGGACCCCCACCGGACCCCCCTCGCCTCAAACGCCGGCGAGGCTCAAGTTGCCAGGCAACTCAAGCCCGCCCGGCGTTTGAGGGCATCGCGCGGGGCGCGGTACGGGGCCCGGGGCTTGCCCCGGTTCGGGAAGGGGCGGAGTGGGGAGACGGCCCCGCGCAGCGGCCCGACACGCCCTCAGCTCATCCGCAACGCCAGGAAGAAGTCCAGCTTGTCCTCCAGGCGCGACAGGTCACGCCCCGTCAGCTGCTCGATGCGGCCCACCCGGTACCGCAGCGTGTTCACATGCAGATGCAGGCGTGTCGCGCACCGGGTCCAGGAGCCGTCGCAGTCGAGGAACGCCTCCAGCGTGGGGATGAGCTCCGCGCGGTGGCGGCGGTCGTAGTCCCGCAGCGGATCCAGCAGGCGGGCCGTGAAGGCGCGGCGGACGTCGTCGGGGACGAACGGCAGCAGCAGTACGTGTGAGGCGAGCTCATGGTGCCCCGCGGCGCACACCCGGCCGGGTCGTGCCGCGGCCACGCGGCGGGCGTGGCGGGCCTCCTCGAGGGCGCCGCGCAGGGCCTCCGCCGAGTGCACGGCCGCGCTGACGCCCAGCGTGAGGCGCCCGTCGTCGGCCAGTCCGGCACTCAGCGGGGCGCGTACGGACTCGAGGAGCACGTCGGCGTGCAGGCCGGCGTCGACCGGGGGCGGGTCCTCGTCCTCGAGGCCGCCGAGGGCCACGACCGGCAGCGGCACCAGGGCGATCGCCTCG
The DNA here is from genome assembly GCF_044745705.1 of Streptomyces sp. NPDC086835. NCBI lineage: Bacteria > Bacillati > Actinomycetota > Actinomycetes > Kitasatosporales > Streptomycetaceae > Streptomyces > Streptomyces sp. NPDC086835. The sequence continues at coordinate 458,895 of NZ_JBIVAU010000005.1, read as the reverse complement.
TCGCCGGTGTGGGCGACGGCGATCCGGTCGGCGGAGTCGGCCCCGGCGGCCGACGGGTCGACGAGGATCTCCTCGAGGAGCGACTGGGCAACCGGCCCGGTCTCGACGGTCGAGTCGGCGCCCCAGTCCACGCGCGCGACGATCACCTGCCAGTGCGGCGCCGCGCCGAGGCCCGGCAGCAGCACGGGCGCGGCGACCCGCAGCCGTGCCGCGATCTCCGCGGGGGCCGCGCCGGTCTGCACGAGTTCCAGGACCTCCTGGGCGAGCCGCCGCCGTACCGTGCGGGCCGCCTCGCGCCGGTCCCGTTCCACGGCGATGAGCTGGGTGACGCCCTGGAGCAGGTCGAGGCGTGCCTCCGGCCAGTCGGCGGCGTCCGCCTCCACGGCCAGCAGCCAGTCGGACAGCACGCCCTCCCGTACGTCCCTGACGGCCGGCGAGGTTCCCCTTCCGGTGTTCCGGATCGGGAAGAGGGAGTAGGCCACTGTGCGTACGACGGTCCGGTGCGGGGCGCGCCGGCCGGTGCGTACGGCGGCGAGGTGTTCGCCGGCGAGCGTGGCGGCGACCTCCGCCGGCAGCCCTTCGCCGACGCCGGCGATCTGCCGTCCGGTGGGGGACAGGACCCAGGCGCGGAGGTCCAGGTCCGAGCCCAGCAGATCCAGTACGGCGTCGGGGCCGCCGCCCGCCGGACCGGACGTCATCAGGCGCCTGTGTCTGTCGACGACTGCCGCGAGGTCTCCGGCGCGTTCGCCGGAGACCTGCCGTACGACGTACTCGGTGATCGTCGCGAACGCGACGGATTCGTTCACTGCGAACAGCGGCAGACGGTGGCGCAAACACGCCTGGACCAGATCGTCGGGGATGTCGCCGAGTTCCGCTTCGCCCGCGGCGAGTCCCGCGACCTGCGCGGCGGCGAGGATCCGGACGAACGGCTCCGAGTCCTCCGCGCTGTGCCGCCAGGCGAGCCCGGTGAGCACCAGCTCGCCGCCGGACAGGTACCGGCTGGGGTCGCGCAGGTCCGTGGTCATCACGCCACGTACGCCGCGGTCGAGCTCGTCCTCGCCGCCGAGCAGCCGCAGCCCCAGCGCGTCGTTGTCCAGCAGTGCGCGCAGCCGCATCTCGTCGCCGCCGATCTGTCTCGTTGTTGCCGGTCATGGCCAAAGATCTGTCGCCGGCGTTTCCATGGGGAAACGGTGAGGTTGCCGATCTCCGCCTTTCGTTCGAATCTACAAGACGAGGGAGGCGACCAGCCAACTCCTTCATGGTTTCGGTGACTGCACCGCCCGGATCCGGCCTTGTGTACTGGACCACACCACGTGAACAGCAGATGAACGACGGCATATGACAAGTCGAGGGCCGGCCGTCCCGGGCCCACTGCGACGAACCACCCCGATTGAGAAGAAGAGAGCCACCCATGGACTTCCTTCGCCCTGCCAGCTGGGAGGAGGCGCTCGCCGCCAAGGCCGAGCACCCCACGGCTGTCCCCATCGCGGGTGGCACCGATGTGATGGTCGAGATCAACTTCGACCACCGCCGGCCGGAGTACCTCCTCGACCTGAACCGCATCGGTGAGCTGACCGAGTGGGAGGTCGGCGGCGAGAGTGTCCGGCTGGGTGCCTCCGTCCCGTACACCGCGATCATGGAGAACCTGCGCGCGGAGCTGCCCGGGCTCGCGCTGGCGTCCCACACGGTCGCGTCCCCGCAGATCCGCAACCGCGGCGGTGTCGGAGGCAACCTCGGCACCGCGTCCCCGGCCGGCGACGCCCACCCGGCGCTGCTCGCCGCCGGTGCCGAGGTCGAGGTGGAGTCCGTACGCGGCTCCCGTCTGATCCCGATCGACGAGTTCTACACCGGCGTCAAGCGCAACGCGCTCGCCCCCGACGAGCTCATCCGCGCCGTCCACATCAAGAAGGCCGACGGCCCGCAGCAGTACTCCAAGGTGGGTACCCGCAACGCCATGGTGATCGCTGTCTGCGCCTTCGGTCTCGCCCTGCACCCCGAGACCCGCACCGTGCGTACCGGTATCGGGTCCGCGGCCCCCACCCCGGTCCGAGCCCGGGCCGCGGAGGACTTCCTGAACGCCGCGCTCGAAGAGGGCGGATTCTGGGAGAGCGGGAACATCATCACCCCGTCGATCGCCAAGCAGTTCGCGGAGCTCGCCTCCGGGGCCTGCAACCCGATCGACGACGTGCGCGGCACGGCGAAGTACCGCCGTCACGCGGTCGGCATCATGGCCCGCCGCACGCTCGGCTGGACCTGGGAGCAGTACCGCGGCACCGCCCGCACGCTTGAAGGAGCTGCATAACGATGCGCGTCAATTTCACCGTCAACGGACGCCGGCAGGAAGCGGACGACGTCTGGGAGGGCGAGAGCCTGCTCTACGTCCTGCGTGAGCGCCTCGGCCTCCCCGGCTCGAAGAACGCCTGTGAGCAGGGAGAGTGCGGTTCCTGCACGGTCAGACTCGACGGCGTTCCCGTCTGCTCCTGCCTGGTCGCCGCCGGCCAGGTCGAGGGCCGCGAGGTCGTCACCGTCGAGGGCCTGGCGGACTACACCAAGCAGCGCGAGCAGGGTGCCTGTGGCACGGGTGCCTGTGGCACCAGCCTCCAGGACGCCCAGCAGTGGAGCGCCAAGGGAACCGACTCGCACACCGGCGAGGGCACCGAGCTCGCCCCGATCCAGCAGGCGTTCATCGACGCCGGCGCCGTGCAGTGCGGCTTCTGCACCCCCGGCCTGCTCGTCGCCGCCGACGAGATGCTGGAGCACAACCCGTCGCCGACCGACGAGGACATCCGCGAAGCCCTCTCCGGCAACCTCTGCCGCTGCACCGGTTACGAGAAGATCCTCGACGCTGTGCGCCTCGCGGCCGCCCGTCAGGGAAACCAGGAAGCGACGGTCTGACGATGGCCACCACCGGCACACCCACGAACCTCACCCAGAAGACCAAGGGCGGCATCGGCGAGTCCACGCTCCGGCCCGACGGCACCCTCAAGGTCACCGGCGAGTTCGCGTACTCCTCCGACATGTGGCACGAGGACATGCTCTGGGGCCAGATCCTGCGCTCCACGGTCGCGCACGCCGAGATCGTCTCCATCGACACCTCGGAGGCGCTCGCCCAGGCCGGCGTCTACGCGGTCCTCACCTACGACGACCTGCCGACCGACGTGAAGAACTACGGTCTGGAGATCCAGGACACCCCGGTCCTCGCCAATGGCGTCGTACGCCACCACGGCGAGCCCGTGGCCATCGTGGCCGCCGACCACCCGGAGACCGCGCGCCGCGCCGCCGCCAAGATCAAGGTCGAGTACAAGGAGCTGCCCGTCGTCACCGACGAGGCCTCCGCGACCGCGCCGGACGCGCCGCTGCTGCACCCCGGCCGCGACGACCACCACGCCGGCCATGTGCCGCACCCGAACATCGTGCACCGCCAGCCGATCGTGCGCGGCGACGCCGACGAGGCAGCCGAGCGCGCCGACGTCATCGTCTCCGGCGAGTACACCTTCGGCATGCAGGACCAGGCGTTCCTCGGACCCGAGTCCGGTCTCGCCGTGCCGGCCGAGGACGGCGGCGTGGACCTGTACGTCGCGACCCAGTGGCTCCACTCCGACCTGCGGCAGATCGCCCCGGTCCTCGGCCTGCCCGAGGACAAGGTCCGGATGACGCTCTCCGGCGTCGGAGGCGCGTTCGGCGGCCGCGAGGACCTGTCGATGCAGATCCACGCCTGCCTGCTGGCCCTGCGCACCGGCAAGCCAGTCAAGATCGTCTACAACCGGTTCGAGTCCTTCTTCGGGCACGTCCACCGCCACCCGGCGAAGCTCTGGTACGAGCACGGCGCCACCCGCGACGGCAAGATCACGCACATGAAGTGCCGGATCGTGCTGGACGGCGGCGCCTACGCCTCCGCCTCGCCGGCCGTCGTCGGCAACGCCTCCTCGCTCTCCGTCGGCCCGTACGTCATCGACGACGTCGACATCGAGGCGATCGCCCTCTACACGAACAACCCACCGTGCGGCGCCATGCGCGGCTTCGGCGCGGTCCAGGCGTGCTTCGCCTACGAGGCGCAGATGGACAAGCTGGCGAAGGCCCTCGACATGGACCCTGTCGAGTTCCGGCAGCTCAACGCCATGGAGCAGGGCACGCTGCTGCCGACCGGCCAGCCGGTCGACTCGCCCGCCCCGGTCGCGGAACTGCTGCGCCGCGTCAAGGCCCGCCCGCTGCCGCCCGAGCGCCAGTGGGAGACCACCGAGGGATCGGACGTCCGCGCGCTCCCCGGCGGCCTGTCCAACACCACGCACGGTGAGGGCGTCGTACGGGGCGTCGGCTACGCGGTCGGCATCAAGAACGTCGGCTTCTCCGAGGGCTTCGACGACTACTCCACCGCCAAGGTGCGCATGGAGGTCATCGCCGGCGAGCCCGTCGCCACCGTGCACACCGCGATGGCGGAGGTCGGCCAGGGCGGTGTCACCGTGCACGCCCAGATCGCCCGCACCGAGCTCGGCGTCTCGCAGGTCACGATCAGCCCCGCCGACACGCAGGTCGGCTCCGCGGGCTCCACGTCCGCCTCCCGCCAGACCTACGTCACCGGCGGCGCCGTGAAGAACTCCTGCGAGCTCGTCCGCGAGAAGGTCCTCGAGATCGGCCGCCGCAAGTTCGGCAGCTACCACCCGGCCTGGGCCACCGCCGAGCTGCTGCTCGAGAGCGGCAAGGTCGTCACCGACGGCGGCGAGGTACTGGCCGACCTGGTGGACCTGCTGGAGGACGAGGCCGTCGAGATCGAGGCCGAGTGGCGCCACCGCCCCACCGAGGCGTTCGACCTGCGCACCGGGCAGGGCAACGGCCACGTCCAGTACTCCTTCGCCGCGCACCGCGCGGTGGTCGAGGTGGACACCGAGCTCGGTCTGGTGAAGGTGATCGAGCTGGCCTGCGCCCAGGACGTCGGCAAGGCCCTCAACCCGCTGTCCGTCATCGGCCAGATCCAGGGTGGCACCACCCAGGGCCTGGGCGTCGCGGTCATGGAGGAGATCATCGTCGACCCGAAGACCGCGAAGGTCAGGAACCCGTCCTTCACGGACTATCTGATCCCCACCATCCTCGACACGCCGACCATCCCGGTCGACGTGCTCGAACTCGCCGACGACAACGCCCCGTACGGGCTGCGTGGTATCGGTGAGGCCCCCACCCTGTCGTCCACCCCGGCCGTCCTCGCGGCGATCCGGAACGCGACGGGCCTGGAACTGGACAGGACGCCGGTGCGCCCCGAGCACCTCACCGGCACCTGATCCTCTCCCCACTTCTCCGGGCGGTGCGGGCCATGCCTCCAAGGAACCAGCCGGTTCCCCGCAGGCCCGCGCCGCCCGGGGAGAACAAGTGCCGCACCGCTCGCGGCCGCAGCAGCACCGCAGTACCCCGAAGAGCGAGTTCGTCTCGGGCCGTCCCCCGGGTCGTGCAGCCAAGCACCATCCCAAATCCCGCCATCACCACTCTCCACGGCGGGTGCCCCTGTGAACCTTGGGAGTAGGCACCATGACCCAGCAGTCCACCGAGCCCCGGACCACGGCGGAGGACGCCGGCGCGGGAACGCGCCAGCCCGCCGGACGGTCCTGGCTCGACCGGTATTTCCACATCACCAAGAGAGGCTCGACCGTCGGCAGGGAGGTGCGTGGCGGCATCACCACCTTCATGGCGATGGCGTACATCATCCTGCTCAACCCGGTGATCCTGTCGGTGCCCGACGCGGCCGGCAACAGGCTCGACGGTGATCAGCTGACCACCGCCACCGCCTTCGCCGCCGCGGCGACCACCATCGTGATGGGCCTCATAGGCAATGTGCCGCTCGCCCTGGCCGCGGGACTCAGCGTCTCCGCCGTCATGGCCTTCCAGGTCGCGCCCGAGATGACCTGGGAAAACGCGATGGGCATGTGCGTCATCTACGGCGCCGTGATCATCCTGCTCGTCGTCACCGGTCTCCGTGAACTGATCATGAACGCGATCCCGCTGGCGCTCAAGCACGCCATCACCATGGGGATCGGCCTGTTCGTCTGTCTCATCGGCCTGGTCCAGGCGGGGTTCGTGACCTCCATGCCCGGCGACGGAGGCATCGCCGGCGCCAAGCCGATCCAGCTCGGTACCAGCGACATGCTGACCGGCTGGCCCGTTCTCTGCTTCGCCGTCACCGTGCTGCTGATCTTCATGCTCCAGGTCCGCAAGGTCCCCGGCGCCATCCTCATCGGCATCATCGGCGGCACGCTGTTCGCCGCCGCCGTCCACCAGTTCGCCGGCCTCGACAAGGCCGACTGGGGCGGCCTCAACGCACCCGAGATCACCGGCTCCATCGTCTCCAGCCCCGACTTCGGGCTGTTCGGCGCCGTCTCCTTCGACGGCATGGGCAGCGTCGGCGGCATCACCGTCGGCGTCATCGTCTTCACCCTGGTGCTGGCCGGCTTCTTCGACGCCATGGGAACCATCATCGGCATCGGCCAGCAGGCCGGCCTCGCCGACGACAAGGGCAAGATGCCGGGCCTCAACCGGGCCCTGGCCATCGACGGCGCGGGCGGCGCGATCGGCGGAGTCGCGGGCGCCTCCGGCCAGACCGTCTTCGTCGAGTCGACCGCCGGCGTCGGCGACGGCGCGCGCACCGGCCTCGCCAGCGTCGTCACCGGTCTCGCGTTCACGCTGTGCCTGTTCTTCACGCCGCTCGCCCAGGTCATCCCCACCCAGGTCGCGGCCGCCGCGCTCGTCGTCATCGGCTCGATGATGATGACCAACGCCAAGCACATCGACTGGAACGACTCCGCGACCTCGATCCCGGTCTTCCTCACCACGGTGCTGATGCCGTTCACGTACTCCATCACCGCGGGCATCGCGGCCGGAGTCATCGCCCATGTGCTGATCAAGGCCGTCCAGGGCCGGGCACGCGAGGTGGGCTGGCTGATGTGGGTCCTGGCCGTCGTCTTCCTCGCCTATTTCGCGCTGCACCCCATCGAGGGCTGGCTCGGAGTCAAGTAACCGCCCGCCACCGCAGAACACCCGAAGGAGACCGACATGCTGGACATCGCCGAAGAGCTGCACCGGTGGGTCGAGCAGGGCCGCAGTTTCGCCGTCGCCACCGTCGTGGCCGTCGGCGGCAGCGCGCCCAGGCAGCCGGGCGCCGCCCTCGCCGTCGACAGCGAGGGCACGGCGATCGGCTCGGTCTCCGGAGGGTGCGTGGAGGGCGCCGTGTACGAGCTGTGCCGGCAGGCCCTCGAGGACGGCGAAAGCGTCCTCGAGCAGTTCGGCTACAGCGACGAGGACGCCTTCGCGGTCGGCCTGACCTGCGGCGGCGTCATCGACATCCTCGTCACTCCGGTCCACGCGGACGCGCCCACCAGGGAGGTGTTCGCGGCCGCGCTGGCCACCGCGGCCCGAGGGGAGGCGGCGGCGGTCGCGCGGATCACGGACGGGCCCGCCGACCTCGCGGGCCGTGCCCTGCTCGTACGGCCCGACGGCACCTACGACGGCACCCTGGGCGGCCATCGTGAACTGGACCGCACGGCGGCCCGCGAGGCCGGGGCGATGCTGGACGCCGGCCGCACCGGCACCGTCGTGATCGGCGAGGACGGCTCCCGCTGCGGCAGGCCGCTGACGCTCCTCGTCGAGTCGAGCGTCCCCGCGCCGAGGATGATCGTCTTCGGTGCCGTCGACTTCGCCGCCGCCCTGGTGCGCGTCGGCAAGTTCCTCGGCTACCACGTCACCGTCTGCGACGCGCGCCCGGTCTTCGCGACCGCGAGCCGCTTCAAGGAGGCGGACGAGGTCGTCGTCGAGTGGCCGCACCGCTACCTGGAGTCGACCGAGGTCGACGGCCGTACGGTGCTGTGCGTACTGACCCACGACGCCAAGTTCGACGTACCGCTGCTCGAGCTCGCCCTGAGGCTGCCGGTCGCCTACGTGGGCGCGATGGGCTCCCGCCGCACCCACGAGGACCGCAACAGGCGGCTGCGCGAGGTCGGCGTCTCGGACCTCGATATCGCCCGGCTGCGCTCACCGATCGGCCTCGACCTCGGAGCCTGTACGCCGGAGGAGACCGCGCTGTCCATCGGCGCGGAGATCGTGGCGAACCGCCGCGGCGGCACCGGTGTCTCCCTGACCGGCGCGCACACCCCCATCCACCACGACGGCCCCGACGCGCCCACCGGGCGGATCGGGTCGGTGGCGTAGGCGCCCGGCGGGCCGCTCACCGAGTCGCGCTTCTCCGTGGCATCGCCCAAGTGGGACGCATCTGCGATGGAGATTCGGCCGAACGGGCTGTACCTGCCAGCTCAGGACGCCTATCGTGGCGCATATGCAGTCCTACACCATCGGGCAGGCGGCGCGGCTGCTCGGCGTCAGCGCCGACACGGCGCGGCGCTGGGCCGACGCCGGACGGGTCGCGACCCATCGCGACGAGAGCGGGCGGCGTCTCATCGACGGCCGGGACCTGGCCGCGTTCTCCGTCGAGGTCGCCCAGGGCGGCGTCGGCGACGAGGAGACCTCCTACACGTCGGCGCGTAACGCGTTCCCCGGCATCGTCACCGCCGTCAAGCTCGGTGACGTCGCCGCGCAGGTGGAGATCCAGGCCGGGCCGCACCGGCTCGTGTCCCTGCTGACCCGCGAAGCCGTCGAGGAACTCGGACTGGAGGTCGGCATGCAGGCCACCGCCCGGGTGAAGTCCACGAACGTGCACATCGACCGCGCCTGAACCGGGCGCCCGTCCGCCGTCGGAGCGACCGCGCGACGCGGCGCACCGCAGCACAGAGGAGTCCCGTCCCGTGTTCCCCACCCCCGGCGGACGCCGCCGCTCTCCCGTTCCTGGCCGACGCCGCGCCGCGGCCGCGATCCTGACGGCCGCGCTGCTCGCCCCGCTCGCCGCCTGCGGCACCGGCGACGCCGGGAGCGGGAAGAGCGCCTCCGGCGAACCGTCCGCCGCCCGCCTGACCGTGCTCGCCGCGTCCTCGCTCACCGACGTCTTCAAGACGGCGGGCGACGCCTACGAGAAGTCGCACCCCGGCACGGAGATCGCCTTCTCCTTCGCCGGCTCGCAGGAACTCGCCGCGCAGGTCAGGCAGGGGGCTCCCGCCGACGCCCTGGTCACCGCCGACAGCAGGACCATGGAAGGCCTCGCCGCCGACACCGGCTCCCCGGTCGTCATCGCCAAGAACCGGCTGGTCATCGCCACCGGCAAGGGCAATCCGCACAAGATCGGTGCGCTCGAGGACCTCGCCGGGACCAAGCTCAAGGTCGTGCTCGCCGCGCCCGAGGTCCCCGTCGGCCGCTACAGCAGGCAGATCCTCCAGGGCCGCGACGTCGACGTGCGTCCGGTGTCCGAGGAGCCGAACGTCCGGGCCGTGCTCAGCAAGGTCGAGATGGGCGAGGCCGACGCGGGCATCGTCTACCGCACGGACGCCGCCGTCGCCGCCGACCGGGTCGACGCCGTCGACATCCCCGACGGCCACAACGCCGTCGCCTCCTACCCGGCCGCGACGCTGAAGTCGTCGCAGAACGCCGACGCGGCAGAGGCGTTCGTGACCTGGCTGACCGGCCCCGAGGCTCAGAAGATCCTCCGGGACGCGGGCTTCCAGCAGCCGTAGCCGCTCTCCCCGTCCCGTCTCCGCTCGATCACCAGGACGCACCATGAAGCGCCTACGCGACACGACCCGGTCCCGCCTCCCCGGCAGGCGGGACCGGCCCGGCGGGGGTCTCGGAGCGCGTACACCCGTGGTCCTGGCGGTGCCCGCGCTGCTCGCCGTCGTGTTCCTGCTGCTGCCCCTGGCCGGCATCCTCGGCCGGACCGCCTGGAGCGACATCGGCGGCCATCTGACCACCCCCGGCGTCACCGAGGCGCTGCGGCTGTCGCTCGTCGTCTCCTTCTGGGCGCTCGGACTGTCCCTGCTGCTCGGTGTACCGCTCGCCTGGGTGCTGGCACGGACCGACTTCCCGGGCAAGACGCTCGTCCGCTCGCTCGTCCTCCTGCCCATGGTGCTGCCGCCCACCGTCGGGGGAGTGGCGCTGCTGCTCGCCTTCGGCCGGCGTGGACTGCTGGGGCCGTGGTTGGAGGACACCTTCGGCATCACACTGCCGTTCCACACCTCCGGCGCAGTCGTCGCCGCGACCTTCGTGGCCATGCCGTTCCTCGTCATCAGCCTCGAGGGCGCCCTGGGCGGTCTGCGTCCGGGCTACGAGGAGACGGCCGCCTCGCTCGGCGCCTCGCCGCTCCGCGTCTTCCTCACCGTCACCCTGCCGATGGTCGCCCCCGGGCTGATCGCCGGAGCGGCACTGACCTGGGCCCGCGCGCTCGGCGAGTTCGGCGCGACGATCACCTTCGCCGGCAATCTGCCGGGCACCACGCAGACGCTTCCCTTGCAGGTGTATCTGCTGCTCCAGGAAGAACCGGACGCGGCGACGTCGCTCTCGCTCCTGCTGCTCGTCATCGCCATGGCCGTGCTGATCGCCCTGCGCGGCCGATGGACGGGCGGGGCTCCGCCTGCCGCGGCCCGCCGAGCACCCGCCGCCGTCGCCGAGCCGGACGAACCAGGCCCTTTCTCCCCGGGAGCCCCGGCGACCCCGCGGGCCGGGTCACCGGCGGCGGACGGACGCTGGCCGCTGCACGCGGAGGTCACCGGCTTCGACGAGCTCACCCTCGACGCCGCACCCGGCACCACCATCGCCGTCGTCGGCCCCAACGGCGCGGGGAAGACGACCCTGTTGCGCGCCCTCCTCGGACTGACCCCGCGCGCCCACGCCGCCCTGCGGCTCGGCGACACCGACGTGTCCGCCCTGCCGCCCCACCGCCGCGGTGTGGCCTGGGTGCCCCAGGACGGCGCGCTGTTCCCGCATTTGAGCGCCCTCGGCAACACCGCGTACGGGCTGCGCTCGCGGGGCATCTCCCGTGCGGAGGCCCGCCGCAGCGCACAGGAGTGGCTCGAGCGGCTCGGCGTCGGCCATCTCGCCGCCCGCAGACCCGCGCAGCTCTCCGGCGGCCAGGCCCAGCGCGTCGCCCTCGCCCGCGCCCTCGCCGCCCGGCCCCGGCTGCTGCTGCTGGACGAACCGCTCGCCGCCCTCGACCAGACGACCCGGGCCCAGGTGCGCCACACCCTGCGCGGCCATCTCGACAGCTTCGGCGGCGTCTGCCTGATCGTCACCCACGACCCGGTGGAGGCCGTGTCGCTGGCCGACCGGGTACTCGTCCTCGACGACGGCCGCGCCGTCCAGGACGCGCCGCCCGCTGAAGTCACCCGCCATCCGCGTTCGCCGTGGGTCGCGCGGATGCTCGGCCGTAACGCCTGGCCCGGCACGGCCGTGGCCGGCGGCATCGAACTCGGCGGCGGCGGACGGCTCGTGGTGGCCGACCCGCTGACCCCGGGCGCGGACGTCCTCGCGATCATCGCCCCGGAGGCGGTGTCCGTGCACCGCGAACGCCCCGGCGGCAGCCCTCGCAACGTCTGGCCCGGCACCGTACGCGAGATCACCACCGTGGGCAGCCGGCTCCGCGTCCTCGTCACCTCGCCGCACGCGCCGGACCTCGTCGCGGAGATCACCCCGCAGGCGGCGGCCGAACTGGGCCTCGCGGAGGGGGAGTCGGTCTGGACGGGCGTCAAGGCCACCGAGGTCACCGTTGTCGGCCTGTAGCTCCCCGCGGCCCCGGCCGAGCGGCCGGTGAGCTGTGACGTTTCCGTGGGCGGCGACGCTGACACTACGGGGGACATGGGCACGGGTGCGCCGTGCCGGCGGGAACGAAGAGGACCGAGTGGGCAAGGGGCGGGGCAGCCGGCGTGCGGAGACGCACGACAAGGAGCTCGGCGATGCGGTGGTACGGGCACAACGGGGTGACGAGGCCGCCTTCTCCGCGGCCTATCGACTCGTCCACCCCCCGCTGCTCGGATATCTGCGCGGCCTCGTGGGCGACGACGCCGAGGACGTCGCGTCCGACGCCTGGCTTGAAATAGCCCGTGACCTCGGGCGCTTCCGCGGCGACGGCGCCGGCTTCAGAGCCTGGACGGCGACCATCGCCCGCCACCGCGCCATGGACCACCTGCGCCGGATCAGGAGCCGCCCGCGCGGGACGGTCCTCGAGAGCGAGCTCACCGGACTCCCTGCCCCGCAGGACACGGCGGCAGAGGCGTTCGAGACCGTCTCGACCCAGGAGGCCCTTGCCCTCATCGCTCAACTGCCCCGGCAGCAGGCGGAGGCGGTGCTCCTCCAGACGGTCATCGGACTCGACGGGCCGGCCGCCGCACGGGTCCTGGGCAAACGCCCGGGAGCCGTGCGCTCCGCCACCCACCGGGGACTGAGACGGCTGGAGAGATACCTGGCGTCGCCGCCGCGCGGCGGTGTGACAGATTCGGACTCCCCTTCGCTGGGAGATGCGAGATGACCGAAAACCGATCCGGAGATGCCGTGGGCCACGCCGCGCCGCCGCAGCGCTCACCGCAGCCGCAGCCGCAGTTGCCCGCACAATCGCGGCAGCCGACGCTCGACGAGTTGCTCGCCGCCGCCGCGCGCCCCGCACCCGTCGCTCCCGATGCCGAGGAGAACGCCTTGGCGGCGTTCCGCGCCGCCCGCGACGAAGGGGCGCTCGCGCTGCCCACCCGCCCCGAGGACGACTGGCGGCCGGCGGAGACGCGGACCCGTGTCCCGTGGATCCGGGCCGGTGTCGGCGCAATCGTCGCCGGCGTCATGCTCGGTGGCGTCGCGATGGCGGCCGGCGCGATCCCGACCCCGTTCGCGGACCCGCCCGCCGAGAAGCCGCGCCCGGTACCCCGCGTCTCCCCCTCCGGCGCGGGGGAGCGGAGCACCGGCGTGACTCCGCCCGCCACGGTGCCCGCCGTCCCGCCCGCCACCGTCCCGGGAGTTCACGAACACCCGTCCACCGCCGAGGACCTGACCGCCCATTGCCGCGCCTATGAGGCGGCAGAGGCGGCAGAGGCGGCAGGCCGGAACCACGGAAAGCCGGGCGGCGGCAACGCGAACGGCAAGGTCGACGGGCGACGGGCCGACGGCGGCGCCAAGGAGAGCGCCGTGCGGGAGCGGCTGGCAGCCGTCGCCGGCGGCCCCGACAAGGTCGAGGCGTACTGCGCACGGCTGCCGGCGGACCGGCCGGCCGGCCCGGCGGGCGAAGGGCACGGCCCGAAGGCCGACGAGAACGCCGGCGCCGACGCACCGTCCCCCTTCGATCCCCAGGCCAAGCCGGACAAGTGGCGTGCCCCGATGCAGAAGCCGTCACGGCACTAGGACCCGCAGGACGTGCAGGACCCCCAGGCCCGCAGGACCCGCAGGACGCCGTAAGAGGGATGCGGCCTTGACGACGCGGTGCGCCCGGCGCCGCCCGCCGCCGCCCGTGCCTAGGGTGCCCCTTGTGGACCTGGACGATGATCTGAACCGGCTGAGCCGCGACGAACTCGTGGCCGAGGTGAGAGAGCTGCGCCGGGGGATCCGAGCGCACCGGGACAGCTCGGGCCACGATCTGTGCTGGCACCATCCGCAGTTGTGGGGACTGCTGCCGGAGCGCCTGGAGCCCGAGGTGGCGGTACCGCCGTGGCCACGGTTCATGCGCGGCTGTGTCCGTTACCGGGAGTCCCTCCAGGCGCAGTTGCCCGACGCGCCCGTCGACGACCGCGAGTACGGCGGCTAGACCGGTCGGCCGGCGACACCCCCTGACACAGCCTGCTCGGAACACGACGTGCCCGAACTCGGCCTGCACGGACACCGCCTGCACGGACACCGCCTGCACGGACACCGCTTACGCGGTCGTCCGCTGACCATGACCGCCGTGCGACGCTCCGGCCCGGCCGAGGGTTGTACGCCGCCCGCTGATTTTCTTGTGAGAACAGCCACCTGCGCCGTCCGTGATGCTCCCGCCCGTGTTTCCGCTGGGTCCGGTGAGGCCATCGTTGTGGAAAGGCGGATGCCGTGGAGGATCACGGGGCAGGACTGCCGGACGCCAGGGGCATGAGGAGCTACACCGCCCGGTTCGTCACGGAGATGAGTGAGCGCAGCAGACTGCCGCTCGACTACAGCGTGACGAGCCTGAGACTGGTCGATGTCGTCGTCGACGGACTCAGACGCAACAGACCCGTCCGTACCGGGGTGGACCGCTTCCTTCACGGGCTCGGCGCCTATACCGGCGAGGTGATGGTCAGACGTGCCGGGGCGTGCTGGGTCGACCTCGACGCGGGACAGCGCGAGATGTTCGGCCAGCCGGTGGGGGTGCGGATGCCGGACGGGCGGGTGTGGAACCCGCTCGGAAAGGTCGTCAAGCGGTTCGAGCACGGTCCTGGCGAGTCGGTCGAGCATTTCTATCTGCTGCTGCACGGCCGGCGTACGCCGCGGACACGCCGGGGTGCGGCACAACAGGCGGCCTGCGGCCGATGACCTGAGCCAGGCGTCACCGGCGACGGCCGCCCCGACCTGATCGCGTGCGGCTCGAACGCCACGTACGTCCAACGGGCCGGGGTCCCGCCGCCGAGGCGGCGGGACCGTTGAACGGCGCCTGACCTCCACCCGTACCTTCTGGCGGCCCGTGTGGATCCGCACGGGCCGCCAAAAGGCAGGGAGGCACGTCTTGGCCGGCAGCAACGGCAGCAATGTCACCGCGCTCTTCCGCGCGTCCACCGCGCACAGTCCGTCGTATTTCACGCTGGACAGGGCGGGCGGCGGCGCGGCCGGCGAGATCGTGGACTTCTGCATCCCCTGCAACCCGTACTTCCCGACCCCCGCCATGTTCGACGAGCTCGGCAGCAGGCTCAGGGAGATCCTGACCTACTACCCGAGCAGCTCCGAGACGATCACCGCCGAGCTCTGCCAGCTGCTCGGCCTCAATCCCCAGACCGTCGCCATGGGCAACGGCTCCACCGAACTGATCACCTGGATCGACCATCTGCTCGTCCGCGAGTCGCTGGCGGTGCCGGTGCCCACCTTCGGCCGCTGGACGGACCAGCCGATGGAGACCGGTAAGCGGGTGGACATGCTGCTGCTGCCCGAGGCGCGCGGATTCGTTCTCGACCCGGCGTCCTTCGTGCAGTTCGTGCGGAGCAGAGGCTCCCGCGTCGCCGTCGTCTGCAACCCCAACAACCCCGACGGCGGCCTCCTCCCCAAGCAGCAGGTGCTGTCCCTGCTCGACCAGCTCCAGGACCTGGACCTGGTCGTCGTCGACGAGTCGTTCCTCGAATTCGCCGACGCCGGGCAGGAGACCAGCGTCGCGGCCGAGGCCGTGCTGCGGACGAACGTGATCGTGCTGCGCAGCCTCGGGAAGAACTTCGGCCTGCACGGCGTGCGTTTCGGCTATCTCGTCGCCAACCCGGGTCTGGCAGGGAAAGTGCGCGCCGCGCTGCCGAAGTGGAACATCAACTCCTTCGCGGAGACCGTGGTGTTCATGCTGGGGCAGCATCGCCAGGAGTACGCGGAGAGCCTCGCGCAGGTGGGCCGCGACCGACAGGACATGATCTGGCGGCTCTCCCAGCTGCCCGGTCTCACCGTCTATCCCTCCCAGGGCAACTTCGTGTACGTGAGACTTCCGGAAGGAGCCGACGGTGCGATCCTGCGCGACCGGCTGCTCGCGGAGCACGGCGTCCTGGTGCGGGAGTGCGGCAACAAGATCGGCAGCTCCAGCCGGTTCGTCCGGCTGGTGGTGCGTCCCGAGCCGGACGTGGCGCGGCTGGTCTCCGCGATGGAACTCGTGCTGTACGGCGAGCACATCCGGTCCGCGCCCGCCCCGCCGCCCGCGCCGGAGCCGCCGCAGCCGATGCTCGCGCAGATACCGGCACGGTCCCAGCCGATGCCCCGGGCCGACGCTCAGGCACAGGCGGTACAGGCGCAGGCCCAGCAGTCGGCCGTGGCGCCCGTGCCGGCCCAGGCGCAAGCGCGGCAGCCGGTCGCCGCCCCGATGCTGGCGCAGGTGCCCGCCCAGGCCCAGCCGCTGCCGCAGCACGCCCCTTCGCTCGCCCTCACCCGGACGCCGGACGCCCAACAGCCGCTCGTCGCCCGGGGCCTGGCACCCGCTCAGGCCGCCGGGCCCGGCGCGGCGGCAGCCGCCGGCTACACGTCGGGCACGGCGGCGGTGGACCGCCTCATCTCCCAGGCGTGAGCGCGTCGCCCTCGCGCGAGCGAGGGCGACCTGGCCCCCTCGGGACACTCCGTATCCGGCATTCGGCACAAACCGGTGGATAGGCGATAGATTCCGCTATCGGTGATGGTCGGCCGTACGGAGCGGGGAGACATGACGACCCAGGGTGAAACCACCGCGGATACCCGGCCGGCCGTCAAGCTGACCTTGATGACGCTCACCGCCATGGTGGTCGGATCCATGGTGGGCGCCGGGGTGTTCTCCCTGCCGCGGCGCTTCGCCGACGAGACCGGTGTCGCCGGCGCGCTCATCGCGTGGACCATCGCCGGCACCGGCATGCTGATGCTCGCGTTCGTCTTCCAGTCGCTGGCCGTGCGCAGGCCCGACCTCGACGCGGGTGTCTACGCCTACGCCAAGGCCGGGTTCGGCGAATACCTCGGCTTCTTCGCAGCCTTCGGCTACTGGGCCAGCGCCTGCGTCGGCAACGTGACGTACTGGGTGCTCATCATGTCGACGATCGGAGCCGTCTGGCCCGCGCTCGGCGACGGCGACACCGTGCTCGCGGCCGTGCTGTCCTCGATCGGGCTGTGGGGGTTCTTCCTCCTCATCCGGCGCGGCGTGAAGGAGGCCGCCGCGATCAACCGGATCGTCACCGTCGCCAAGGTCGTCCCGATCCTGGTCTTCGTCCTGATCGCGCTGTTCTACTTCAAGGCGGACGTCTTCGCCGACAACTTCGGCGGCGCCGACTACGCGGGCTCCCTCTTCGACCAGGTCCGCGGGACCATGCTCGCCACGGTGTTCGTCTTCCTCGGCGTCGAGGGCGCGAGCGTGTACTCCCGGCACGCCAAGCGCCGGGCCGACGTGGGGCGCGCCACCGTGCTCGGCTTCCTCAGCGTCTTCGCGGTCTTCGCCTCCGTCACCATCGTGTCGTACGGGATCATGCCGATGGCCGAGATCGCCGAGCTCCGCCAGCCGTCGATGGCAGGCGTCCTGGAGGAGGCGGTCGGCGCCTGGGGCAAGGTGTTCATCAGCGTCGGCCTGATCGTCTCCGTCCTCGGCGCCTATCTGGCCTGGACGTTGATGGCCGCGGAAGTGCTGTTCGTCGCCGCGAAGGACGACGACATGCCGCGCTTCCTGAAGCGGTCCACCGCCGCCGACGTGCCGGAACCGGCACTGGTGATGACGACGCTTCTCAGCCAGATCGTCCTGATCGTCACGCTCTTCTCCGACGACGCGTTCAACTTCGCGCTCGACCTGACGAGCGCCCTCACCCTCATCCCGTTCCTGCTCGCGGCGGCGTTCGCGCTCAAGATCGGGCTCAGGCCCGACGACAGGACCGCCGGCGGCCGCGGTTCCCGCCGGGAGCTGACGGTCGCCGCCGTCGCCACCCTCTACATGGCGTTCCTGCTCTTCGCGGCCGGGCCGAAATTCGTCCTCGTCTCCTTCATCATCTACGCGCCCGCCACGTTCCTCTTCGTGAAGGCCCGCAGGGAACAGGGCAAAAAGTTGTTCTCGCCCGCCGAGACCGTCATCTGCGCCGTCTCGGTGGCCGGTGCCGTGCTGGGCGTCGTCGCCCTGGCCGCCGGCTGGATCACCCTTTGACCCGGAGACCAGGAAGGCTCTCATGACGACCGACACCACCAGCAGCGCCCGCCCGTCGCACGGCGTCCACTCGGAGGTCGGCAGACTCCGCAAGGTCCTGGTCTGCGCCCCCGGCCTCGCGCACCGCCGGCTCACCCCGACCAACTCGGACGACCTGCTCTTCGACGACGTGATGTGGGTCGACAACGCCCAGCGCGACCACGCCGACTTCGTCGACAAGCTCCGAGAACGGGACGTCGAGGTCGTCGAGTTGCACGACCTGCTCACGCAGACCATGGCCATCGGCGAGGCCCGGTCGTGGCTCCTGGACCGGAAGATCACGGCCAACGAGGTCGGCATCGGTCTCATCGACTCCACCCGCGCCTTCCTCGAGACGCTCGAGCCCCGCAAGCTCGCCGAATACCTGATCGGCGGCCTGGCGACCGCCGACCTGCCCGAGGAGTTCCGCCCCGGGTACGTGGCCCTCGCCCGCGAGTCGACCGGCGTACGCGAGTACCTCATGCCACCGCTGCCCAACACCCTCTACACCCGCGACACGACCTGCTGGCTCTACGGCGGTCTGACCCTCAACCCCCTGTACTGGCCCGCCCGCCACGGCGAGACGCTGCTGATGAAGGCGATCTACGAGTTCCACCCCGACTTCGCCGGCTCGACGGTGTGGTGGGGCGACCCGGAACTCGACTGGGGCCAGGCCACGTTCGAGGGCGGCGACATCATGCCCGTCGGAAGCGGCGTCGTCCTCATGGGCATGAGCGAACGCACCTCCCGCCATGCCATCACCCAGGTCGCCGCCGCGCTCTTCGCGAACGGCGCCGCCCGCCACGTCATCGTCGCCGGAATGCCCAAACTGCGCTCCGCGATGCATCTCGACACCGTCTTCACCTTCGCCGACCGCGACATCGTCACGCTCTACCCGAAGATCATGGACGCGGTGCACACCTTCTCGCTCCGCCCGTCCGACAAGGCACCCGGCGTCGAGATCACCGACGAGGGGTCGGCGGCCTTCACCGACGTGGTCGCCAAGGCCCTCGGCCTGTCCGAGCTGCGGATCATCGAGACCGCGGGCGACGTCTACGCCTCCGAACGCCAGCAGTGGGACAGCGGGAACAACGCCGTCGCCCTCGAGCCGGGCGTGGTGTTCACCTACGACCGCAACACCCAGACCAACGCCCTGCTGCGCAAGGCGGGCGTGGAGGTCATCACCATCGTCGGCGCGGAGCTGGGCCGCGGCCGGGGCGGCGGCCACTGCATGACGTGTCCGATCGTCCGCGATCCGGTCGACTTCTGACCCGCCGGCCCGCGGCGGCCGGGCCGCTCAGGCGCTGGGCCCACCGCCCGGGTGCGCGCCCGGCCCCTCGGCATGCCCGGTGAGCGGGGTCGGGGACAGGGAGGTGTTCTCCTCACCCGGCTCCAGGAGAGTGTCGGCCGCCCCGACGATCAGCGGGTCCGGCCGTCCGATGGCCTCCGGGTCCTTGCTGTCGTAGTCCACGCGCCACAGCAGACTGCGCATGGCCTCCAGGCGACCACGGCGCTTGTCGTTGCTCTTGACCACCGTCCACGGGGCGTGCTCGGTGTCGGTGGCCCGGAACATGTCCACCTTGGCGGCCGTGTACTCGTCCCACAGGTCCAGCGACGCGACGTCCGTGGGGGACAGCTTCCACTGGCGCACCGGATCCACCTGCCGGATCGCGAAGCGGGTGCGCTGTTCCGCACGCGAGACCGAGAACCAGAACTTGACCAGAATGATCCCGTCCTCGACCAGCATCCGCTCGAACTGCGGGCACTGGTGCAGGAACAGGTCGTACTGCGGCTTGGTGCAGAACCCCATCACCCGTTCCACACCGGCCCGGTTGTACCAGGAGCGGTCGAAGAACACGATCTCGCCCGCGGAGGGCAGATGGGCCGCGTAACGCTGGAAATACCACTGCGTCGCCTCGCGTTCCGTCGGCTTCTCCAGCGCCACCACGCGTGCGCCGCGAGGATTCAGCCGCTCGGTGAACCGCTGGATCGTGCCGCCCTTCCCCGCCGCGTCGCGGCCCTCACAGATCACGATGAGCCGCTGACCGGATTCCTTGACCCAGCGCTGCAGCTTCAGCAACTCGATCTGCAGCACACGCTTCTGCTGTTCGTACTCGGCTCTGCGGATCTTGCGTTCGTACGGGTAGTTCTGCCGCCAGGTCTTGATCGGGCGGCCGTCCTCGTCCAGGAGAACCGGGCGCTCCGGCTGGCTCGTGTCCACGGTCATACCGTCGAGCAGCGCCTGCCCGTCCGGGTCCCGCTCCGTCGGGTTGCTCATCGCTGCCACCTGCCCCGTCGGCTGCCGATCACGTCTCCATCATGATCCCATCCGACAGCTCCCGCCATTGCGGACGGACACTGTCCGCAAGCCTCGGTAGCGTGCGGGCATGGCTTCGAAAACCGCGATCCACCCCGTTCTCGGCACCCGCGAGCTCAACCGCGCCACCCTCGCCCGGCAGCTCCTGCTGCGGCGCGCGCCCCGGACCGAGATGCCCGTCGCGGCGGCCGTCGCGCACCTCGTCGGGCTCCAGGCGCAGAACGTGAAGCCGCCCTACTACGCGCTCGACGCCCGACTGGAGGCGTTCGATCCGCAGGAGCTGTCCACGCTGATGGAGGCCCGCGAGGTGGGGCGGCTCGTGACCATGCGGTCCACCATCCACACGCACACCGCCGACGACTGCCTGCGGCTGCGGCCCCTCGTCCAGCCGGCCAGGGACCGCGAGCTGGCGCAGTTCCGCGCCGGGCTCGTCGGCGTCGACCTCGAGCGGCTCGCCGCCCTCGCCCGCGAACTCGTCGAGGCGGAGCCGCGGACCATGAAGGAGCTGCGGGAAGCGCTGCTCGCCCACTGGCCGGACGCCGATCCGTTCGCGCTGTCCGTCGCCGCCCGCTGCTCACTGCCGCTGGTGCAGGTCACCCCGCGGGGACTGTGGGGCAGGAGCGGCCAGGTCCGGCTCACCACCGCGGAGCGGTGGTTCGGCAGGCCGTCGGAGCCCGAGCCGGACGCCGAGGACGCCGTACGGCGCTACCTCGCCGCCTTCGGGCCCGCTTCCGTCAAGGACTTCCAGACCTGGTCCGGGCTGACGCGTACACGAGAGGTCTTCGAACGGCTGCGGCCGGGGCTCGCCGTGTTCCAGGACGAGCACGGCGTGGAGCTCTTCGACCTCCCGGACGCGCCCCGGCCCGACGCCGACACCCCGGCACCGGTCCGTCTGCTGCCCGAGTTCGACAACCTCCTGCTCTCGCACGCGGACCGGCGCCGGGTGGTGTCCGCGGAGCACAAGGCGCTCACCTGGCGGGGCAACCAGGCGTACTGCACCTTCCTCCTCGACGGCTTCCTCGCCGGGATCTGGCGGCTTCAGGAGACCGGCGACACGGCGACGGTGACGCTGCAGCCGTTCGACGCGCCGACGAGGGCGCAGCGGGAGGAACTGGCGGGCGAGGCGGAGCGGATGCTGCGGGGGATGCGGGCGGGGGCGGCGCACGAGGTGCGGTTCGGGCAGGTGGGGGCGGCGTAACGCCTGCGGCGGGCGGCTCCCCTCCCCGCCTGTTCCCGCTGTACCGATGTGCGGCTCCGCCGCGTGGCGGGCAAGCCCCCGGCCCGGGCCCGTACCGCGCTCCGCGCGGTGCCCTCGATCTCCCCCTCCGCCCTGGCGGCCGTGGGAGACGCCCCCAGGCGGGCTCACGTTGCCCGGCAACTCGAGCCCCGCCGGCGATTGAGGCGAGGGGGGTCCGGTGGGGGTCCTCCCCACGCCGCCAGGCGTAGGGGGAGGAGCCCCCGGTTCGAACGGCTCCGCGCAGCGGGCTCGTCACGGAAGGACGCCCGCGCGGCGCGCCGCCACGACCGCCTCCAGCCGCGTCCGCGCCCCCAGCTTCCGCATCGCCGACCGCAGATACGCCTTCACCGTCTCCGGCCGCAGCCCCAACCGCCCCGCAGCCGCCGCGTTCGTCGCGCCGGAGGCGACGCAGCCGAGCACGTCCAGTTCGCGCGGCGTCAGCGACACCTCGCCGGTCGCGGAGGCCGGCGCACGCGGGCCCGGCGCCAGTCGCGCGCAGACCGCGAGCAGTTCCTCGCGCAGGGCCCGGTCCGTGATCCGGGGTGCCAGGGCGCGCAGTTCGCCGTGGACCTCGCGTACCGTCTCCCAGTCACGCGGACCCACGGCGTCGTCCGTGGCCGGCGGGCGGGCCCTCGCGAGCAGCTGTTGCATCTCGTCACGGACGGCCAGCGCCTGCTCGACGTCCCGTGCCGCAGCCACCGCCGCGTCGAGGACCCGGTCGCCGAGCACGAGCGGCCGGCGCAGCGCCCCGTACAGAAGGCCCCGCACCCGGCGGTGCACCACGACGGGGACGGCGACCACCGACCGCAGCCCCTCGGAAGCCACCGCCGCGTCGTACTCGTGGCTGATGTGCCGCGCCGCCGGGTAGTCGGTCACCGCGCACGGCCTGGAGAGGGCCATCGACTTGCCGCCCAGGCCGTTGCCCGCGCAGATGGCGAGCCCCCGCAGCGCGCCGGTCGCGGCGCCGTTCAGCTCGCCGATGCGCAGTTGCTGCTGCCGCCCGTCGGTGAGGAGCCCGCCGAAGGCGACGGGGAGCCCTGTCGTTCGCCGCAGCCGGAGCAGCGCCGCCCGCATCTCGGCCGCTTCGCCGGTTCCTGTCACGCGCGCTTCCTCCCTCCGGTGCCCCCGGGGCGGGGACGACACCCCCGTACGGGGGTAGTGAGACCTGGGTCACCGATTACACGATGTGGACGGCCGGTCCCGCAACGAGGAGGACACATGACGTCTGGCAGCGCGACGGAGAGGTTCCGGGCCGCACGGGACTTCCTGCTGGAGCACCGGGAGGACTACGTACGCGCGTACGAGGGCTTCGAGTGGCCCCGCCTCGAGCACTTCAACTGGGCGCTGGACTGGTTCGACGTCATCGCGGAGGGCAACGACGCTCCCGCCCTGCGGATCGTCGAGGAGGACGGGACGAGCAGCCGGTTCTCGTTCGCCGAGATGTCCGCCCGGTCCGACCGGGCGGCGAACTGGATGCGCGCCCAGGGGGTCGGGGCCGGTGACCGGATCCTCGTCATGCTCGGCAACCAGGTCGAGCTGTGGGAGACCGCGCTCGCCGCGATGAAGCTGCGCGCCGTGATGATCCCGGCGACGCCGCTGCTCGGCCCGGCGGACCTGCGCGACCGGATCGAGCGCGGCCGGGTGCGGCATGTCGTGGTGCGCCCGGAGGACACCGGCAAGTTCGACGACGTCCCCGGCGACTACAGCCGGATCGTGGTCGGCGGCGAGCGCCCCGGCTGGCTGCCCTACAGCGGTGTGTACGACAGCCCGCGGGCCTTCGAGCCCGACGGCCCCACCCGCGCGGACGAGACGCTGATGCTGTACTTCACCTCCGGCACCACCGCGCGGCCGAAGCTCGTCGAGCACACCCATGTGTCCTACCCGGTCGGTCATCTCGCGACCATGTACTGGATCGGTCTGAAGCCCGGCGACGTGCACCTGAACATCTCCTCGCCCGGCTGGGCCAAGCACGCCTGGTCCAATCTGTTCGCGCCGTGGAACGCGGAGGCGACGGTCTTCATCCACAACTACACGCGCTTCGACCCGGGCCGGCTGATGGCCGAGATGGACCGGGAGGGGATCACCAGTTTCTGCGCCCCGCCGACGGTCTGGCGGATGCTCATCCAGGCCGACCTGAGCCGGCTGCGGAAGCCGCCGCGGGAGGTCGTCGCGGCCGGTGAGCCGCTCAACCCCGAGGTCATCGAGACCGTGCGGCGCGAGTGGGGCGTGACCATCCGCGACGGGTTCGGCCAGACCGAGACGGCCGTGCAGGTCTCCAACAGCCCCGGCCAGCTCCTCAAGGCAGGGTCGATGGGCCGGCCCAGCCCCGGCTACAAGGTCGACCTCCTCGACCCGGTCACCGGTGAACCGGGCGCGGCGGAGGGCGAGATCGCCCTGGACCTGTCCGGCCGGCCGGTGGGCCTGATGACCGGGTACCACGGCGACGAGGAACGCACCGCGGAGGCGATGGCCGGCGGACACTACCGCACGGGCGACATCGGCTCCCGCGACGCCGACGGCTACATCACCTATGTGGGCCGGTCGGACGACGTCTTCAAGGCATCCGACTACAAGATCAGCCCCTTCGAGCTGGAGAGCGCGCTGCTGGAGCACGAGGCGGTGGCGGAGGCTGCGGTGGTGCCCGCCCCCGACCCGGTGCGCCTCGCCGTCCCGAAGGCGTACGTCGTCCTCGCGGAGGGCTGGGAGCCCGGGCCCGACACGGCCAAGCTGCTCTTCGAGCACTCGCGCGCGGTGCTCGCCCCGTACAAGCGCATCCGCCGGCTGGAGTTCGCCGAGCTGCCGAAGACCGTGTCCGGGAAGATCCGCCGGATCGAGCTGAGGGAGCGCACGGCCCAGGGCTCCGCCGCCGAGTACACGGAAGGCGACCTGCGATGACACTGTCGTACGCACACGGCGTCAGCAGTACCCCGCTGCTCGGCGAGACGATCGGCGGCAACCTGGCGCGTACCGCCGCCGCGCACCCCGACCGGGAGGCACTGGTCGACGTGGCGGCCGGCGCCCGCTGGACGTACGCCGAACTCGACGCCGCCGTCGACCTGCTGGCGCGCGGACTCCTCGGCTCGGGCATCGGCAAGGGCGACCGGGTCGGGATCTGGGCGGTCAACTGCGCGGAGTGGGTGCTGATCCAGTACGCCACCGCCCGGATCGGCGCCATCATGGTGAACATCAACCCGGCGTACCGGGCGCATGAGCTCGAGTTCGTACTGAACCAGGCCGGGGTCTCGCTGCTGGTCGCCTCGCAGACGCACAAGAGCAGCGACTACCGCGCCATGGTCGACGCGGTGCGTCCCAAGTGTCCCAGGCTGCGCGCCGTCCACTACATCGCCGACAGCTCCTGGCACGTGCTGCTGGAGGCGGCCGCCGACGTCACCGAAGAGCAACTGCGGGCCAGGGAAGCGCAGTTGTCGTGCGACGACCCGGTCAACATCCAGTACACGTCGGGCACGACCGGCTTCCCGAAGGGCGCCACCCTCTCCCACCACAACATCCTCAACAACGGCTACTTCGTCGGCGAGATGATCGCCTACACCGAGCAGGACCGGGTGTGCATCCCTGTTCCTTTCTACCACTGCTTCGGCATGGTCATGGGGAATCTCGCCGCCACCTCCCACGGCGCGTGCATGGTGATCCCGGCGCCCTCCTTCGACCCGGCGGCCACCCTGCGCGCCGTGCAGGAGGAGCGCTGCACCTCGCTGTACGGGGTGCCGACGATGTTCATCGCCGAGCTGAACCTGCCCGGCTTCGCCTCCTACGACCTCTCCACCCTGCGTACCGGCATCATGGCGGGCTCGCCGTGTCCGGTGGAGGTGATGAAGCGGGTCGTCGCCGAGATGAACATGGCCGAGGTGTCGATCTGTTACGGCATGACGGAGACGTCCCCGGTCTCCACGCAGACCCGGCGCGACGACGACCTGGAGCGCCGCACGGGAACCGTCGGCCGCGTCATGCCGCACATCGAGGTCAAGGTCGTCGACCCGGTCAGCGGCGTGACCCTGCCGCGCGGCGAGGCGGGCGAGCTGTGCACCCGCGGCTACAGCGTGATGCTCGGCTACTGGGACGAGCCGGAGAAGACAGCGGAGTCGGTCGACGCAGGCCGCTGGATGCACACCGGCGACCTCGCCGTCATGCGCGAGGACAGCTACGTCCAGATCGTCGGCCGCATAAAGGACATGATCATCAGGGGCGGCGAGAACGTCTACCCCCGGGAGATCGAGGAGTTCCTCTACGCGCACCCGAAGATCGCCGACGTGCAGGTGGTCGGCGTGCCGGACGAGCGCTACGGCGAGGAGATCCTCGCCTGCGTGATCCCGCGCGACCCGGCGGACGCCCCGACGCTGGAGGAGATCGCCGAGTTCTGCCGCGAGCGGCTGGCCCACTACAAGATCCCGCGCCGCCTGGAGGTCCTCACGGACTTCCCCATGACGGTGAGCGGCAAGGTCCGCAAGGTGGAACTGCGTCGCCGCTTCGGGGACGGCTGAGACGGCGCGTGCGCACCGGACCGGGCCGGGTCCGGTGCGCGCACGACCCGGCCGGGGTATGGCGGGGGACCTACGCCATGAGGCCCACCACGTCCGGGCCTTGAGCCCGATCCGGCCGGGCCGGCGGCGCCGTTAGCGTCGCAGCATGCGTATAGGAATCCTTGGCACAGGCAACGTGGCCCGAGCACTGGCGGTCGGCTGGTCCGGGGCGGGACACGAGGTGGTTCTCGGGTCGCGCCGGCCGCAGGACAGGAACGAACCCGGCTTCACCGTCGTGGGTCTCGACGAGGCGGTCGCCGACGCGGAGGTCGTGGTCAACGCCACGCCGGGGACCGTGTCCCTAGAACTGCTCACCGCGATCGGGGCGCCGGCGCTGACCGGTAAGACGCTGATCGACATCGGCGTCGGACTGTCCGACGACTACACGGAACTCTCCCACCCCAACAGCAGCCTCGGCGAGCAGATCCAGGCAGCCTTCCCGGGGACGGCGGTGGTCAAGACGCTGTGCACCATGGACTCCACCGTGATGGTGCACCCCGGCGGCCTGGACGGTCCGAGCACGGTCTTCCTGTCCGGTGAGAGCACCGCCGCCAAGCAGCTCACCGGCCGGCTCCTCGGCGACCTCGGATGGCCGCCCTCCTCCCTGATGGACATCGGCGGCATCACCACCGCACGGGGACAGGAGCACTTCGCGCTGCTCTTCATGGGGATCGCCGCCGGCGTGGGCGGTCACACGTTCAACATCAACGTCGTCACGCCGTCGGCCCGGCAGTGAGGCGCTCCGGTCGCCGACCGGACCGGTAGGAGCAAGCGAGCGGGGGGAGGAGTGGCGCCGGCCGCGACGGCGCGGGGCGTCACACTCCCGTGGAGATCAGCTCGTCGGCAGGGGCGTTGACCGGCTGCGGGCAGCCGGTGAGGTCCATGACGAACAGGGGGACGCCGAGCTGGTCGGCGCGGGCGCGGGCGTCGTGCGCGTAACCCGCGAGGGAGAAGAAGACGCTCGCGGAGGACGAGCTGAGGCCGTTCAGCCACAGGCATTCGACGGCGCGCAGGGTCGCCGGTCTGGTCGTGGGGTCGACCTGGGCGACGATGCCGGGGCCTTTGAGGTCGATGCCGGACACGGGGCGGACCTCCGGCTGGATCACGTCGCGGAAACCCAGCCACTTGAGATAGAGAGCCGCGGCGGTGACCGCGTCGCGCGCGGTGCGGATCGTCACCGGCCGGAAGGAGGGCCGGGAGGCGACGGCCGTGCGCGGCAGCGGTATGTGCCAGGGGCGCCGGAGACGGCTCGGCCCCTCGGCGGGGGCCGGCACCGGCCGTGTGCCGACGGGCCGGACGGGGACCCGCAGGACCGTGCCGCACGGGCAGCCCAGCTCGGGTTGGGGCCACTGGTCCTGGCGGTCGCACTCGGGGCAGCGGACCGTCACCCAGTCGTCCGTCCAGGTGCGGTGCGTTATCGGCTCCGGCCGGGCGGCACGCAGCAGGGGCGCCGCGAGCGGGGCGCCGCACGGGCACGGGTAGACGGGTGCCGCGAAGAGGTGGTCGCGGCGGCAGACCGGGCAGCGCACCGGCACGCTCTCGGTCATCGTGGCCTCTCTCCCTCTCCTCGGTCGCCCCCATCGTCCATCAACCGCGCCCCGTTGGCGAGGCACTTCGCCGACTCGGCGGGCCATCGGCCGTCGTGGTGGGCGTCCCTTGACGTGGCCCGGAGCGCGCCCTACATTGCTTCCGTATAGCAAAACTGAACTTCCACAATACGGAATAGCTGCTCTCAGGTGGCGCGACAGAGCCTGTTCCGACCGTTCCGACCAGATCCGACAGGCCGAAGCAGGAGCACCCCATGCCTCGAATGACCGCCGCCCGTGCGGCAGTTGAGATCCTCAAGCGTGAAGGCGTCACCCACGCGTTCGGTGTGCCGGGCGCAGCGATCAACCCCTTCTACAAGGCCCTCCAGGCCGGCGGCGGCGTCGAGCACACGCTCGCCCGCCACGTCGAGGGCGCGTCCCACATGGCCGAGGGCTACACCCGTACCCGGCCGGGCAACATCGGCGTCTGCATCGGCACTTCCGGCCCCGCCGGCACGGACATGATCACCGGGCTGTACTCGGCGATCGGCGACTCGATCCCGATCCTCTGCATCACCGGCCAGGCCCCTACCTCCGTGATCCACAAGGAGGACTTCCAGGCCGTCGACATCGCCTCGATCGCCAAGCCGGTCACCAAGGCCGCCACGACCGTGCTGGAGGCCGCTCAGGTCCCCGGCGTGTTCCAGCAGGCCTTTCACCTGATGCGCTCCGGCCGCCCCGGCCCGGTCCTGATCGACCTGCCGATCGACGTCCAGCTCACGGAGATCGACTTCGACCCGGAGACGTACGAGCCGCTGCCGGTCTACAAGCCGGCCGCGACCCGGGCCCAGATCGAGAAGGCCATCGGCTTCCTGCTGGAGTCCGAGCGTCCGCTGATCGTCGCCGGCGGCGGCATCATCAACGCCGACGCCTGCGACCTGCTCGTCGAGTTCGCCGAGATCACCGGCACGCCCGTCATCCCCACCCTGATGGGCTGGGGCACCATCCCGGACGACCACGAGCTGAACGCCGGCATGGTCGGCCTCCAGACGTCGCACCGCTACGGCAACGCGAACTTCCTCGAGTCCGACTTCGTCCTCGGCATCGGCAACCGCTGGGCCAACCGTCACACCGGCTACAAGCTCGACGTCTACACCAAGGGCCGCAAGTTCGTCCACGTCGACATCGAGCCCACCCAGATCGGCAAGATCTTCGCACCCGACTACGGCATCGCCTCCGACGCGAAGGCCGCCCTGGAGCTCTTCGTCGAGGTCGCGAAGGAACTGAAGGCCGCCGGCCGGCTGCCCGACCGCAGGGAGTGGGTCGACGCCACCAACGAGCGCAAGGCGACGCTCCAGCGTCGTACGCACTTCGACAACGTGCCGCTCAAGCCGCAGCGCGTGTACGAGGAGATGAACCGCGCGTTCGGGCCGGAGACGCGGTACGTCACCACCATCGGTCTCTCGCAGATCGCGGGCGCCCAGATGCTGCACGTCTACCGGCCGCGCCACTGGATCAACTGCGGGCAGGCCGGCCCGCTCGGCTGGACGATCCCCGCCGCGCTCGGTGTGGCCAAGGCCGACCCCGAGGCCTCCGTCGTCGCCCTGTCCGGCGACTACGACTTCCAGTTCATGCTGGAGGAACTGGCGGTCGGCGCACAGCACCGCATCCCGTACGTCCACGTCCTGGTGAACAACTCCTACCTGGGCCTGATCCGTCAGGCGCAGGCCGGCCTGGACATCAACTTCCAGGTCAACCTGGAGTTCGAGAACATCAACTCCCCGGAGATCGGCGTCTACGGCGTCGACCACGTCAAGGTCGTCGAGGGCCTCGGCTGCAAGGCGATCCGTGTCACCGAGCCGGACCAGATGCTGCCGGCCTTCGAGGAGGCGAAGAAGCTCGCCGCCGAGTACCGGGTCCCGGTCGTGGTCGAGGCGATCCTGGAGCGCGTCACCAACATCGCGATGAGCAAGACCGCGGACATCAGTGACGTCACCGAGTTCGAGGAGATCGCCACCGAGCCGGGCCACGCCCCGACCGCGATCAGGCCGCTGAAGGTCTGACCGCGCCGCAAGCCCCCGAAGGGCCCGGTCCGCAGAACGCGGACCGGGCCCTTCCGCCATGTCCCCCGCGCTAGCGTGAGCGCATGGAAACGCTGGACGGACTGCCGCTGGTCGCCTTCGCCGGCCTGCCGGAGCTCGAGGCATGGCTCGAGGAGCACCACAGGACCGCGCCGGGGCTGTGGGTCGAACTGGCGAAGAAGGGGTCCGGGGTGCCCTCGCCGAGCGCGGCCGACGTCAACGACGCGGCGCTCTGCTACGGCTGGATCACGGGCCTGCGGCGCTCCCGTGACGACGTCCGCTACCTGCAGAAGATCACCCCCCGTCGGCCTCGCAGCACGTGGTCGCAGGTGAACGTCAAACGCGTAGCGGAGCTGACGGCCGCGGGCCGGATGCGCGAGGCGGGGCTCGCGGAGGTCGCCGCCGCCGAGGCGGACGGCCGCTGGGAGGCCGCGTACGCCTCGCAGCGCGACGCCGAGGTGCCACCGGACCTGACCGCCGCCCTGCGGGAGAACCCGCGGGCGCTGGCGGCTTTCGAGAGCCTCGGCAGGACGGAGCGGTACCAGATCGTCCTCGGCCTGCTGAAGGCCCGGACGGAGCACACCCGCAAGGCCCGTCTGGAGCGGACGCTCTCCGCGCTGGCCTCCGGCGGCCAGGTGCGCTGAACGGGAAAACGGACCAGGGCCCGGCCGCTGTGCGATGGCCGGACCCTGATCTCGGGCGCGCGGCACGGGACCGTACCGGACCGTGCACCCTGTCTGTGAAGTTGATGCCGCCCGACGGTGCGAGGCTGGCGCGACAGGACGTTCGCGCCGCCGGGCGGGGTCTTGGTGGGATCGCCGGACGGAGTCCGGCGCAGCCGCCCGAAGCCGCGAAGTCGCGAGGGAGGCGCGAAGAACCGGTCGTTCGCGCCGCGGGGCGGAGCCCAGGAGAGGTGGAAGAGGGGACCGCGGCGGGGCGATCGGCCGACCGGAGCGCGTTCTTCAGGTCAGAACGGGTTCGGGGGCCTTCACCACCGCACTGGCATCGCACGCCGCCGCGGTCCTCGCTTCAGCCCGCTGCACGCACCACCCCTCATCCGGGTTCGTGCCGCGGGCTCACGCCCAGGGGTCGACCTCCCGTCGGTCCCCGGGCGCGGTCTCGCTGTCAGTCCTCGCGCAGGGCGCGGACCGCCTCCTCCACGCGCTTGCCGTACTCGGGGTCGGCGGCGTGGAAGTGGGCCAGGTTCTTCTCGATCACGTCGTCGCGGGTGACCTGCGAAAGACCGCCGGCGATGTTCGCGACGAGACGGCCCTTCTCCTCCTCCGACATGAGCCGGTACAGCTCGCCCGCCTGGAAGAAGTCGTCGTCCTTGACGTGAGCCGGCGCCGCGTGGGTGCCGGTCCAGCCGTGGACCGCGAGCGGGGCGGAGAGCGCGGCGTCCGACTGGGCGGGGCCCGCGTACGAGTTGGGCTCGTAGTTCTTGTCGTGGCGCGAGCCGTTGCGGGTCGCCATCAGGCCGTCGCGGCCGTAGTTGTCCGCGACCGTCGCCTTCGGCGCGTTCACCGGCAGCTGGGTGTGGTTGACGCCGAGGCGGTAGCGGTGGGCGTCGGCGTAGGCGAACAGCCGGCCCTGGAGCATCTTGTCCGGCGAAGGACCGATGCCGGGGACGAAGTTGTTCGGGGAGAACGCGGCCTGCTCGACCTCCGCGAAGACGTTGTCCGGGTTGCGGTCGAGGACCAGGCGGCCGACCCGCTGCAGCGGGTAGTCGGCGTGCGGCCACACCTTGGTGAGGTCGAACGGGTTGAAGCGGTAGTCGGCCGCCTCTGCCGCCGGCATGACCTGCACGTACAGCGTCCAGGACGGGTTCACTCCGCGCTCGATGGCCTGGAGCAGGTCCGTCTGGTGCGAGTTGGCGTCCTTGCCTACCAGTTCCGCGGCCTGCTCGGAGGAGAGCGAGCGCACGCCCTGGTTGGTCTTGAAGTGGTACTTCACGAAGAAGGCCTCGCCCGCCTCGTTGGTCCACTGGTAGGTGTGCGAGCCGTAGCCGTTCATGTGGCGGTACGAGGCGGGGATGCCGCGGTCGCCCATCAGCCAGGTCACCTGGTGCGTCGCCTCGGGGGCGTGTGCCCAGAAGTCCCAGACGTTGTCCGGCTCCTGACGGCCCGTGAACGGGTCACGCTTCTGGGAGTGGATGAAGTCGGGGAACTTGATCGGGTCCTTGATGAAGAACACCGGGGTGTTGTTGCCGACGAGGTCGTAGTTGCCCTCTTCGGTGTAGAACTTCACGGCGAAACCGCGGGGGTCGCGGACCGCGTCCGCGCCGCCGAGGGAGTCGGCGACGGTCGAGAAGCGCAGGAACGTCTCCGTGCGCTTGCCGACCTGGGAGAGGAAGTCCGCCTTCGTGTAGCCGGTGACGTCGTCGGTCACCTCGAAGTACCCGTACGCGCCGGAGCCGCGGGCGTGCACCACGCGCTCCGGGATGCGCTCACGGTTGAAGCGCGCGAGCTTCTCCAGCAGGTGCTGGTCCTGGAGGAGGATGGGGCCACCGACGCCGGCGGTGGCGGAGTTCTGGTTGTCGGCGACGGGGGCGCCGGACTCGGTCGTAAGCACGCGCTTCGACATCGTGACCTTCCGTACGGGAGCTGCACTGGGGACGGTTCGAGGAGCGTAAATACGAGCCGAACGAAACGTCAACAGTTTGTTGAAAACGAAGGGAGGGGTTCCGGTCGGTGCCGACGCCTGGGCGCGACAGGACAGGTGTCAGCGCCGACACCGACCGGGGTATATGGGGCCGTGGTCAGCCTGGGCAGGGGCGGTGGAGGGTTGCTGCCCGGTGGGGGCCGACCATGGGGTGGGCCTCCTGCGGCCCGGGTCGTGGTCGGCCTGGGCAGGGGCCCTGGATGGTTGCTGCCCGGTGGGGGTTGATCACGGGGTGGGCCTCCTGCGGCCCGGGTCGTGGTCGGCCCGGGCAGGGGCTCGGTGGGTGCTGCCCGGCCGAGTACGGGGCGGGCCGCATCCGTGGCCCCGCCCGGGGTCGGCCGGTCAGGGAGCCGGCCACCACCCCGGGCCCGGGGTCAGGCCTGCGAGCCCGAGAGGCGCTCGACCGCGCGCAGCAGGGCCGAGTGGTCCAGGCCGCCGTCGCCCTGGGCGCGCAGGGAGGCCACCAGTTGGGCCACGACCGCGCCCACGGGCAGCGCCGCGCCGACGTTGCGGGCGGCGTCGGTGACGATGCCCATGTCCTTGTGGTGCAGGTCGATCCGGAAGCCCGGCTTGAAGTCCCGGTTCAGGAAGTTGTCCTTCTTGCGGGTCAGGACCGTCGAGCCGGCCAGGCCGCCGCCCAGCACGTCGAGCGCCGCCGAGAGGTTCACGCCGGACTTCTCGAGGAAGACCACGGCCTCCGCGCACGCCTGGATGTTGACGGCGACGATCAGCTGGTTGGCGGCCTTCACCGTCTGGCCGGAGCCGTGCGGACCGCAGAGCACGATGGTCTTGCCGAGCGCTTCCAGGATCGGCCTGGCGGTGTCGAAGTCGGCCTGCTCGCCGCCGACCATGATCGAGAGCACGGCCTCGATCGCGCCGGCCTCGCCGCCGGAGACGGGAGCGTCGAGCACGCGGATGCCCTTGTCGGCCGCGTTCTTCGCCAGGTCCACAGAGGTCTGCGGGGTGATCGAGGACATGTCGATCAGCAGCGCGCCCTGGCGCGCGTTCTCGAGGATGCCGTCGGGGCCGTAGGCGATGGCTTCGACCTGCGGGGAGGCCGGGACCATGGTGATGACGACGTCGGCGTCCTTGACGGCCTCGGCGATCGACCCGGCGGCCGTGCCGCCCGCCGCCGCGAGGCGGTCCAGCTTGTCCTGCTCGAGGGTGTAGCCGGTGACGGAGTAGCCCGCCTTCAGCAGGTTCTCGGACATGGGGGAGCCCATGATGCCGAGGCCGATCCACGCAATCGCCGGGCGGGTGGGTCGGGAGGAATCTGTGCGGGTGCTCATCGGGGGTACCTCTCTGAAAAGCGTGTAAGGGAAGTCAGCGGGCGGCGCGCGCCCCGGCCGGCAGCCAGTCGAAGGACTCGGCGCTCGCTCGGTCGCCGGCCTTGTACTCCAGGCCGACCCAGCCCTCGTAACCGGCCTTCTTGAGGTCGTCGAGGAGCTGCTCGAGCGGGAGCGAGCCGGTGCCGGGGGCGCCGCGGCCCGGGTTGTCGGCGATCTGGACGTGGCCGGTCTTCTCGGCGTACTGCTCGATGACCCGGGCGACGTCCTCGCCGTTCATGGACAGGTGGTAGATGTCCAGGAGGAACTTGGCGTTGCCGAGACCGGTCGCGGCGTTGACCTTGTCGATCACCTCGATCGCCGCAGGTGCGCTGACCAGCGGGTACAGCGGCGACTCGGGCTTGTTGAGCGTCTCGACCAGCAGGATCGCCCCGACGCGGTCGGCGGCGCGGGCGGCGAGCACCAGGTTCTCCAGGGCGAGGGCGTCCTGGACCTGAGCGTCGGCGCCGTCGACGCGGTTGCCGTAGAGGGCGTTGAGGGCCTTGCAGCCCACGGACGCCGCGAAGTCGGCCGCCACCTCGATGTTGGCGCGGAAGCGGTCGGACTCGTCGCCGGGCACGGAGAGCGCGCCGCGGTCGGGGCCGGGCAGTTGCCCGGCGTAGAAGTTCAGTCCCACCAGCTGGGTGCCGGCGTCGTCGAGTGCCTTCTTCAGGGCGTCGAGCTCGGCCTGCGGCGGGGTGGGGGTCTCGATCCACGGC
This sequence comes from Streptomyces sp. NPDC086835, assembly GCF_044745705.1. Lineage (NCBI taxonomy): Bacteria > Bacillati > Actinomycetota > Actinomycetes > Kitasatosporales > Streptomycetaceae > Streptomyces > Streptomyces sp. NPDC086835. The sequence goes on along the minus strand of NZ_JBIVAU010000005.1, from coordinate 424,805 downwards.
CACCACAGCTCGACCGCGGTGAAGCCGGCCGCGGCGGCGGCCGCCGGGCGCTCCAGCAGCGGGAGTTCCGTGAAGAGGATCGAGAGGTTCACGTCGTAGCGGTGGTCGCTGTATCCCATGGGGTTGTGCGTCCCTTCCGTATTGCGGAAGTCTCTTTCTGTCTGTCGGAATAATCTCCGGGCGGCGTGACGGCTGTCAAGAGCGACCACAAAAAAACGCCTCCCGAGCGGGCCGTCGGAAGGCGGGTCAGGCCTTCTTCCGTCCCTGCTCGGGAGGCGTGCGGGGGGTCGGGGCGTCCCCCCGCGTTCGGGGGTGGTCCTCAGAGCGCGTCGACGGCACTCACCTTCCAGCCGCCGGACGTACGCGTCATCGTCATCCGGACCCGGTTCAGATCGACGCGTGAACCGGTGACCTGCGTACTGGTGGTGACCTGGTTGACGAACAGCAGCACCACGGCCCGGTCGGGGGACACGGACACCACCGAAGCGGCGGGCGCGCCGCCGTCCGGGGGCGCGACCACGCTCGCCTTGACGACCCCGCGGTACTTCTTCGCGGTGGGTCCCACCACCTTGCTCGTGGTTCTGCCGTACTCCTCCTCGAAGGCGCCGGTCAGATGGCCGCGCGCCGCGGCGAAGTCCGCCTCCAGCCTGCGGTGGTCGTACGACAGCACCACCGGCGCCGCCTTCCGCGCCGCCGCGACCGCCTCGGTCCGGGCCGCGTCGGTACGCCGCCCCTCGGCGTACTCCCACCCCAGCACGCCCACCGCGGTCAGGCCCAGGGCCACCAGGACGGACAGCAGGGCGCAGAGCCGCGCGCGCCGCCGCCGGCGGCGCTCCGGCCGCAGCGCCGCGGCCTCCTCCGCCAGGACGACGGGCCCCACATGCTGGTTCTCGTCCCGGCGGGCCTGCGACGCGTCGTCCGGGGCCTCGAGCCGCCGGGGAGCCGGGGCGCGCGGCGTGTCGAGCACGGTGGAACCGCCTGGGCCCGGCCGGACGCGGTCCGACCGCTTGGCGGCCGCACGCGCGGCCGCAGACATGGCGCGACGGCCGGGAGAGGTGGAGCCACGGCCCCGGGTGGTCGGGTTCGCCACGGTCTTGCTCCTCACTGCTGCTGGTACGGGTGTGCGCTCGGGTGTGCCGCCCGCCGGGTCAGCCGACGAACTCGACATCGGACGTCAGCCAGCGGCCCTTCTCGAGCACGAGGTCGAGTTGCAGCCGGTAGGTACGGGACTGCCCTTCCGGCGCGGCCTTGTTCGTCACCTTGCTGTCGGCGACGACCAGCACCCGTGCCGAGCGCTCGTCTGCCCGCGCTATCCCCGCCTCGAGCACCTGCCCCTCCGAGACGGACTCGTTGGCGGCGACCAGCTTCGTCAACTCACCGGTCTGCGCGGCGAACTGCTCCTTGAAGTCGCCGGTCGCGCCCTTCAGCACGTTCGCGCTGTCACGGGCGTAGTGCCGGTAGTCCAGCGACGTGAAGTTCAGCGCGGACTGGCGGGCGGCGGCCAGGATGTCCTGGTGCCGGCGGACCTCCGCCCGCTGCTCGTACACCTGGAGACACAGCCAGCCGCCGAGCGCCGTCACGGCGACGGTCGCCACGGCCAGCGTCACCGCCGTCGCCCTGCCGCGCCCCGCCGCGGTGGCGAGCCTGGCGCCGAGCCGCCGCAGCGGAATCACCGTGCGCGTCAGGACACCGCCCGCGCTCATGCCATCGGTCCCACGAGCAGCCATTGCCACGAGTCCTTTCCGAACGTGCTCTGTTCTCCGCCCGTCGAGCCGATCTCGAGGAGCGTCCCGCCCGGCCCGGCGAGGGTGCCGGTCTCCGGGTCGTACGGGGTGACGTGTGCCGCCTGCCGTGCGCCGCCGGACCTCGAGGGGCCCGGCGCGTTCTGGGCGCCGCGCACGGACGTGCCGCTGCCACGCGGCTCGGTGCAGCGCGCCTCACGGTTGGCGGGCCGCTGCGAGGTGTCCGCCGGGTCACGCCGCTGGGTGCCGTAACCCTGGCGGCACGGCGGCGGGTCGTCGGCGTTCACGACCATGCCGAAGTGGGTGGTGCCGTCGCCGGGGATCACGGTGTAGCTGCCTGCGACGATCACCGGGAACGTCACCAGCGCCTGCTCCACACCGGGCAGGCGCGCCACGGTGACCTGGCCGCCGCTGATCAGGTTGGAGAGCAGCACCGGCAGATGGGTCTCGTTGGACTTCAGCAGCGAGTCGACCTCCTGCGCGGCCGGGGCGGTGTTGCCGACCAACCGCCTCAGATCGCCGTCGCGTGCCTTCAGTTCGGCGGTCAGCGCGGCCAGGTCGCGGGAGAAGGACTTGATCGCCGACCCCTTGTCGCTCTGGGTCTTCAGCACCACCCGCGAGTCCTCGATGAGCGAGGTCGTCTCCGGCAGGTTCTTCGAGGCCGACTCGACCAGCAGGTTCCCGGAGTCCACCAGCCTGCTCAGATGCGGCCCGGTGCCGGCGAACGCCTTGCCGAGCTCGTCGACCGTGACCCGCAGATCATCCTTGCCGACCGAGTTGACCAGCCGGTCCAGGCTGAGGACGAGCGCCGTCGTGGGCAGCGGGACGCGGGTGTCGGCGCGCGGGATCTCGCTGCCCTCGTCCAGGTACGGGCCGCCGGAGCGGCGCGGCTGGAGGTCGACGTACTGCTCGCCGACCGCTGAACGGTTCGCCACCACGGCCAGCGTGTCCGCCGGTATCCGGGTCCCGTCCTCGATGTCCAGCGCCACGGAGACACCGTCCGTGCCGGCGAGCCGCAGCTCCGCGACCCGGCCCACCGGAACGCCCCGGTAGGTGACCTCGGCGCCCTGGAAGATGCCGCCGGAGTCGGCGAAGTCGGCCCGCACGGTGTATCCGCGGTCCAGCAGACTGTCCACCAGGCCGGTGTAGCGGGCGCCGACGTACGAGCATCCCACCGCGGTGACCGCGGCGAAGGCGATCAACTGGGCCTTGACCGTACGTGTGATCACGGCTGCATCCCCTTCAGCATCAGTTCGGCCAGTGCCAGGTCGATTCCCGCGGGCAGCCGGCGTCCGTCGCCGTCCCCGTGGGCGACCTGGCTGCCGGTGCACACCGGCGGACACAGCGGTCCGTCGCCGCCGGGGGGAGGGGGAGCGCCCGGCGTCGGTGCGCCGGGAACCTCCGGGGGCGCGGTCGGCAGAGGCGCTTTCGGCAGGCCGGGCACCCCGGGCAGGTCGGGCGTGCCGGGGACCTCCGGCAGCTCGGGTTCCTCCGGGCCCGGCCCGGGCGGTTCCTCCGCGAGGTTGCCGTAGACACTCGCGAGGTCCAGATCCGCGGTGATCTTGAGGTTGACGTAGTCACCCTTGATGGCGCCCGTCACGTTCCTGGGGAACGGATAGGTCGTCAGGAGCTCCAGCGAGTTGGGGAGATCGCTGCCGGCCTTGTTCAGCTGTTGCAGAATCGGTTGCAGGCTCTTGAGGTTGGCCACCGTGTCCGCACGGGAGGTGTTGATCACCTTGGTGCCCGTCTTACCGAGCTCCGAGAGCGAGGTCAGCATCGCCGTCAGATCGCGGCGCTGGTCGGCCAGGACCTTCAGCGCGCCGGGCACCGTGTCCACGGCCTGCGCGATCGTCGCCTTCTCCGCGGCCAGCCGCTTCGCCAGCCGGTCGATGCCCTTGAGTGCCCGGACGATCTCCTTGCGCTGCTTGTCGAGCCCGCCGATGAACGTGTCCAGCTCGCCGAGCAGGTCCTTGACCCGGTTCTCCCGGCCCTCCAGCGCCTTGTTCAGCTCCACGGTGATCGTCTTGAGCTGCGCCACACCGCCGCCGTTCAGCAGCGCGGAAAGAGCGGAGAGCACCTCCTCGATCTCCGGGTTGCGTCCGGTGCGCGACAGCGGGATGCGCGCGCCGTCGGTGAGCCGCCCACTGGCCTCGATGCCGACCGGCGGGGAAAGGGCCACGTACTTCTCACCGAGCATGCTGGTCTGCCGCAGCTCGGCGACGGCGTTGCCGGGCAACTTCACATCGTCCGCGATGCGCAGGCGTACCCGGGCGTGCCAGCCGACCAGTTCCACCTTCTCGACCGCGCCCACGGTGACGTTGTTGACCTTCACCGCCGACTGCGGGACCAGGTCGAGAACGTCCCTGAAGTCGGCCGTCACGTGGTAGGCGTTGCCGTCGGCGGCCGCGCCGCCGGGCAGGTCCACGTCGTACAGGCCGTTGAAGTCGCAGCCGGTGAGCAGCACGGAGCCCATGGCGGTGGCCAGGGCCACGGCCCGATGCCTGCGGGGTGCGCTCATGCGCGTGCCTCCAGTATTCCGCCGAGCGTCCGGTCGACCTGGCCGGTGCCCGGCACCGCGCCTGCGTGCGGCACCTCGGGCAGCGAGTCGAACAACTTCTCCAGCTCCGCGCAGTCGGGGTTCTTGCCCCCCGCGTCACCGGTGGTCCTCAGCAGCGAACACAGCAGTGCCGCCGGGTCCTGCGGATGGTCGGGGTTGTTGCGGGTGTCGAGGGTGCCGGAGGACGGGTTGTAGGCGTTCTGGAGGTTGGAGAGGCCGGTGGGCGCGACCTCCAGCAGCTCCGCCAGCGCCGCCCGCTGGGTGACCAGCACCTTGGTGACCTTGCTGAGTCCCTCCACGTCCTCGGTCAGCGCCTTCTTGTTGTTCTTCACGAACCTCGAGACGTCGCCGAGCGCCACCCCCAGATGCTTGAGGGCCGCCGCGAGGTCCTTGCGCTCCCCGGCGAGTTGGTCGGCGACCGCGGCGAGACTGTCGTTGAACGACCGCACGCTCTTGTCGTCGGCGGCGAGCGCCGCGGTGAACACCTGAAGATTGCGTACGGTGCCGAACAGGTCGTCCCGGCCGTCGGACAACGTGGTGACCGCGAGGGACAGGTCTTCCACCGTCCGGTGCATCTGTTCGCCCTGGCCGTCGAGATTGGCGGCGCTCACCCCCAGCAGCCGCGCGAGCGATCCGTCCTTGTTGGCGCCCTTCGGACCGAGCGCCTCGGCCGTCGTGTGCAGGCTGTCGAAGACCCGGTCCAGCTCCACCGGCACGGCCGTGCGGCTCTGAGGGATCACCGCGCCGTCGCGCATCACGGGCCCGCCCCGGTACACCGGCAGCATCTGTACGTAACGGTCGCTGACCACGGAGGAGTTGATGATGGCTGCCTGGGCGTCGGCGGGGATCTTGCGCCCGGGCTCGTACTCGAGCTCCACGCGCACCCGGCCGCCCTCCGGGACGATCTCGGTGACCTCGCCGACGCGTACGCCGAGCACCCGCACGTCGGAGCCCGGGTAGATGCCCACGGTGCGCGGGAAGTACGCGGTGACGCGGACCGGTTCCTCGCGCGGCCACAGCACGACCGCGGCGCAGACCAGCAGCGCCGCGACGGCGGCGACGGCCGTCAGCCGGGCCGTACGGCCCTTCGGATCGAAGCGGATGCGGCCCTTCATCGTGAGCCTCCTGTCCGGGGGACCACCGGAGCGGCGACCATGTTCTGGATGTAGCTGTCGAACCAGCGGCCGTTGCCGAGGGTGTTGGTGAAGACCCGCACATAGGGGGCGAGCAGCGCGACGCTGCGGTCGAGGCTCGCCTGGTTGCGCTCCAGCATCCGCACCACCTGGTTCAGCCCTCTCAGTGCCGGGCCGATCTCCTTCTCGTTGTCCTCGACCAGGCCGGAGAGCTGGATGCCGAGTGCGGCCGAGCTCTTGAGCAGCGCGTGGATCGCCGCCCGGCGCCGCGTGATCTCCTTGAACAGCGCGTCGCCGTCCTTGACGAGGGTGGTGAATTCACCGGAGCGCTCGGAGAGGATCTTGGTGACCGAGTTGGCGTGCTTCAGCAGCTCGCGGAGGTCCTCGTCACGCGAGGCCACCGTTTTCGAGATCTTCGACAGGCCCTTGATGGAGGCGCGTACCTCCTCCGGCGAGTCCTCGAAGGTCGTCGAGATGGTGTCCAAGGCCTTGGCCAACTGCTCCGTGTCGACCTTTTCGCTGGTGGTCGTCAGATCGCTGAAGGCCTGGACGACGTCGTACGCCGGGGTGGTGCGCTCCAGCGGGATCTCGCTGCCGGGCCGCAGCTGTCCGGACCCCTTCGGTTGGAGGGCCAGGTACTTCGCGCCCAGGATCGTCTTGATCCGGATGGCCGCGCCGGTCCTCGTGCCGAACTTCGGCTCACCCTTGATCTTGAAGGTGACCTTCACATGGTCGCCGTCGAGGTCGACCTCGTCGACCTTGCCGACCTTGACCCCGGCGATGCGTACCTCGTCGCCCGGCTTGAGCCCGCCGGCCTCCGAGAACGCCGCGCTGTACGTCTCGCCGTTGCCGATCACCGGCAGGCTGTCCGCGTTGAACGCGGCGGTCGTCAGCAGGGCGAGCGTGGTGATGCCGACCGCGCCGATCACGACCGGGTTGCGGTCACGGAAGGGTGTGCGGGGAATCAGACGTATCTTCATCCGCCGCACCTCGCCCGTGCCACGTGCAGCTCAGGAGTGATCACCTCTCGGGTCTTCGGCAGCACGATCCGGCCGTCGAAGTCACAGAGGTAGAAGTTGAACCAGGAACCGTACGAGGCGGTCCCCGTCAGCTTGTCGAGCTTGTTCGGCAGCCGCTTCAGCACGCCCTCCACGGTCTTCTCGTTGTCGTTCAGCGTCTTGGTCAGGTCCCTCAGCTCCGCGATGTCGCCCTTCAGCGGCGGCCGGGCGTCCTCGAGCAGACCGGACGTCGCCTCGGTCAGCGCGCCGATGTTCTCCAGCGAGGAGCCGATCGGCTTACGGTCGGCGGACAGCCCGGAGATCAGCCGCTGGAGCTGTTTGAGCAGTCCGGAGAAGCGGGCGCCGCGCTTGTCGAGGGTCTGCAGCGTGGTGTTGAGGTTGTCGATCACCGACCCGATCAGCTCGTCGCGGTCGGCGAGGGTCGTGGTCAGGGACGCGGTGTGCGCGAGCAGGCTGTTGACCGTGCCGCCCTCGCCCTGCAGCGTCTTGATGATCTCGGTGGCGAGCTGGTTGACGTCCTTCGGGCTGAGGGCGGCGAACAGCGGCTTGAAGCCGCCGAGCAGCGCGTTCAGGTCGAGCGCCGGCTGGGTTCGGGCCAGCGGGATCGTGGCGCCGGGCTTCAGCCTCGTCCCGTCGCCCGCGCCCTCCGTCAGGGCGACGTAACGCTGACCGACGAGGCTCCGGTAGCGGATGACCGCTCCGGTGCTGGTCAGCAGCGGCCGGTCGCGGGTGACGGTGAACGTCACCTCGGCCAGCGTGCGGTCCTTGATACGGATGGCTTCGACCTCGCCGACGCGCACTCCCGCGACGCGGATGTCGTCGCCCTCCTCCAGGCTGGTGACATCGCTGAACACCGCACGGTAGGTGTGCTCCGGGGCGAAGGAGATGTTGACGATCGTCGCCGCGAGCAGTGTCGTCGCCAGGATCGTCACCGCGGCGAAGAGAAGGAACTTCACCAGGGGTGCCGCGGTCGCGGTGGCTCGTGACGCCTTCATGCCACACTCACCGCCGTCCCGCGTGCCATGGGTCCGAACAGCAGCGTCGCCACCGCGGGAACCCGGTCGGCGGGCACCCCGAGGACCGGTGCGACCAGCGAGCCCACGGCCCGCTGCTCGGCCGCCGTCGCGGAGACCGGGCCGGCTCCGGGCGGGCCGCCGGCAACGACATCCTTCGTACCGTCGTCGAGCTTGGTGTGTTCCGCCGGCACGGAAGGGCCGGGGATGCCTCTGCAGTCGGGGCCGGAGCGCTCGGCATAGCGCGGTTCCTCACCGGGTCGGTACGCGGGTCGCGGGTGGACGAATTCGAGGGTGATGCGCATCTCGCCGCCCGCGAACGCCTTCTCGGACTCCCTGCTCTGGCGCTCGAGGCCTTCCAGCAGACACGGGTACTCGGGCGAGTAACGGGCGAACAGGTCGAGGGTCGGGCGGGAGACACGGCCCAGGGTGATCAGCCGCTCGCCGTTGTCGTCGAAGAACTTCTCCGCCGTGCCGGCGACCTTCGCCGTTCCCGTCAGGGCGGCGGCCAGCTGCTCGCGCTTCTCCACGATGGTGCGGCTCGTGGTGACCGAGTTGCGCAGGATGTTCATCAGGTCCGGTGCCGCGTCGCCGTAGACCTCGGCGACATCGGCGAAGCGGGAGATGTCCTCCTGAAGGGAGGGCATATGGGGGTTGAGCTCACGCAGATAGCGCTCCAGCCGTACGAGGTTGTCGCCGATGCGGTCGCCACGTCCCTCCAACGCGGTGGAGAACGCGTGCAGCGTGGCGTTGAGATCGGCGGGCCGCACCGTGCGCAGCAGCGGCAGCAGGTCGTTCATCAGGTGCTGCACCTCGATGCCGGCCCGGGTGCGGTCCTGGGTGATGACGTCCCCGGCCCGGATGTGCCGGCCCGAGGAGCCGCCGGGCACCACCAGGTCGACGAACTTCTCGCCGAACAGCGTCTTCGGCAGCAGCCGGGCGTGCACATCGGCCGGGATGCGCGCCACATGCTCCGGCTTCAGGGCGATGTCGAGTGTCGCCTTCTCCCCGTCGGCCCGCACCTCGCGCACCTCGCCGACGAGCAGTCCGCGCAGCTTGACGTCGGCCCTCGGGTCGAGCTGGTTGCCCAGCGTGTCCGCCTCCAGCGTGACGCGCACGACCGAGGTGAACACCTGCTGGTACGCGGCCACCGACAGCGACAGCAGCAGCGCGATGACGGCGAGGAACACCAGCCCGTACAGCCGCAGCCGGCCGGCGTGTGCCGCGGCGCTTCCCTCTCTGCTCATCGGCCCCTACCCCGCTATCCGTACGGTCGTGTTGGCGCCCCAGATCGCCAGGCTGAGGAAGAAGTCGAGAATGTTGATCGCCACGATCGAGGTGCGCACCGCGCGGCCCACGGCGACCCCGACGCCGGCCGGGCCGCCGCTCGCGTAGTAGCCGTAGTAGCAGTGCACCAGGATGATCACGACGGCGAAGACGATCACCTTGCCGAAGGACCACAGGACGTCGACCGGCGGCAGGTACTGCTGGAAGTAGTGGTCGTAGGTGCCGGCCGACTGCCCGTAGTAGCCGGTGGTGATCGTGCGGGCCGCGAAGTACGAGGACAGCAGCCCCACCACGTACAGCGGGATCACCGCGACGAAACCGGCGATCATCCGCGTCGTCACCAGGAACGGCAGCGACGGGACGCCCATCACCTCCAGCGCGTCGGTCTCCTCGCTGATCCGCATGGCGCCCAGCTGCGCGGTGAACCCGGCGCCGACCGTCGCGGACAGCGCCAGGCCCGCCACCAGGGGAGCGATCTCCCGGGTGTTGAAGTACGCGGAGAGGAACGCCACGAAGTTCGACGTGCCGAGCTGGTTGAGCGCCGCGTAGCCCTGGAGGCCGACCTCGGTACCGGTGAAGAACGACAGGAACGCGATCACCCCGACGGTCCCGCCGACGACGGCGAGCGCGCCGCGCCCGAAGCTCACCTCCGCGAGCAGCCGCAGGATCTCCTTCTTGTAGCGGCGCAGCGTCCGGCCGGTCCAGGCCAGCGAACGGCCGTAGAAGACCAGCTGCCTGCCCAGCTCCTCGAGCTGCGGCGGCAGCAGACGATTCATCAGCGGCATCGCTCAGCCCCTCTGCGGAACGATTTGGAAGTACACGGCGGTCATCACGAAGTTCGTCACGAACAGCAACATGAAGGTGATGACCACCGACTGGTTCACCGCGTCGCCGACCCCCTTCGGGCCGCCCTTCGCGGTCAGCCCCTTGTACGAGGCGACGATCGCCGCGATCGCCCCGAACACCAGGGCTTTCAGCTCGGCCGCCCACAGGTCGGAGAGCTGGGCGAGCGTGGTGAACGAGGCCAGATAGGCGCCCGGGGTGCCGTTCTGCAGCACCACGTTGAAGAAGTAGCCGCCGGCCACCCCGACCACCGAGACGAGGCCGTTGAGCAGCACCGCCACCAGCATCGTGGCCAGCACCCGCGGCACGACCAGCCGGTGGATGGGGTCGATGCCCAGCACCTGCATCGCGTCGATCTCCTCGCGGATCTTCCGCGCTCCGAGATCCGCGCAGATCGCCGTGCCACCCGCGCCCGCGATCAGCAGCGCGGTGACGATCGGCGACGCCTCCCGCAGTACGGCGAGGACGGACGCCGCGCCCGAGAACGACTGCGCGCCCAGCTGCCTCGTCAGAGAGCCGATCTGCAACGCGATCACCGCTCCGAACGGGATCGACACCAGCGCCGTCGGCAGGATCGTCACACTCGCGACGAACCACGCCTGCTGGATGAACTCCCTCATCTGGAAAGGCCGCTTGGGGATCGTGCGCAGCACGTCCAGCCCCATGGCGAACAGGCTGCCCGACTGCCGCAGCGCCCCGACGGGTGACAGGCTCATGCGTCGCCCGCCCTTCCGTGCACCGACGCCCGCAGCCGTCGCAGCGCCTCTCGGTCCGCGATCTCGGCCCAGCGGGGCGGCCGTTCGATGCCCTCGGTCGGCAGCAGCCGCGGCGTCAGCTCGAGGACGCCCGGCACGGCGGCGTCCGCGGCCTCGTCGAGCTGCGCGAGCTCCTGCTCGACCTGGGCGGCGTCCTTCTCCTCCGCCATGCCGATCGGCCCTTGCATCCGCCCGTTGAGGAACTGCCGCACCACGGGTTCTTCGCTGGTCAGCAACTGCTCCCGCGGGCCGAACATCACCAGCTCGCGGCGGAACAGCAGCCCGATGTTGTCCGGGACCTGACGGGCGGAGGCGATGTCGTGGGTGACGATGAGGAACGTGGCGTCGATCTGCGCGTTGAGATCGACGATCAGCTGGTTGAGATACGCCACACGCACCGGATCGAGACCCGAGTCCGGCTCGTCGAACAGGATGATCTCCGGGTCGAGCACCAGGGCCCGCGCCAGTCCGGCCCGCTTGCGCATACCGCCGGATATCTCGCCGGGCAGTTTGTCCTCGGCGCCGATCAGACCGACCATGTCCATCTTCTCGAGCACGATCCGGCGGATCTCGCCCTCCGGTTTGCGGGTGTGCTCACGCAGCGGGAAGGCGATGTTGTCGTAGAGGTTCATCGAACCGAACAGCGCGCCGTCCTGGAACAGCACGCCGAACAGCTTGCGGACCTCGTAGAGCTCGTGCTCGCGCAGCGTGGTGATGTCCTGCCCGGCGATCCGGATCGACCCGCGCTCCGGCCGCAGCAGTCCCACGAGCGTCTTCAGGAACACGGACTTGCCGGTCCCGGAGGGCCCCAGCATGACGGAGACCTCCCCGGCGGGCAGCGTCAGGGAGACGTCCTGCCAGATGACCTGGCGCCCGAAGGACTTGGTGAGCCCTTCTACGCAGATCTCGACACCCATCCCGTACACCCTTCAGCCGTGGAGCGGTCCGACACCTGCTCTACGGGGAGGGGAGGGGCGTCCGTCGCGACGAGGCGAAGTTTTTTTTCGACGGGGTTTCGTGGGGGTGTCGGCGGGAGCGGGTGCGTCTCGCCTGCGGCGGGCTTGTTCCCCTACCCTCCCCCCACGGCCTGGCGGCCGTGGGGGGACCCCCACTTACCGAAACCGGGGAGCGCCCTGGACCACACCGGGCTCCGCCCGGACCCGGCACCGCGCTTCGCGCGGTGTTCCGGGGGCTCCGCCCCTCTACGCCTGGCGGCGTGGTGGGGGCCCACCGGACCCCGCGCCTCGATCTCCCCCTGCGGCCTGGCGGCCGTGGGAGGTGGTTCCAGCCGCGCTGATTTCGCGGAGCGAAATCCATCCCGCCCGGCGCTTGAGGACACCGCGCGGAGCGCGGTACGGGCCCGGGCGGAGCCCGGTTCGGGATGTGGGGGGTCCCTCCACGGCCGCAGGCCGTAGCGGGAGGGGTAGGGGACAAGCCCCGCGCAGGGGGTTACGGATGTGTCGGGAGAGGCGGCACGGTCTGCGGGACCGGCACGGTCGGGACCGACGCCGACGGGACCGGCACGGTCGGGACCGACGCCGACGGGACCGGCACAGTCGGAACCGACGGCGCCACGGTCGGTATCGACGCCGACGGAACCGGTGGCAGCGAAGACACCAGATCCTCCGCCGCCTTTGGCACCGGCAGCCCCGACACCGGCGGCGTCGACAGGGGCAGCGTCGGCAGCGGCACGCCGGGCAGTTCCGGCAGCGGCAGGCCCCGCTCGCCGGACGGGCGGGCCCCGCCCGGCGCGCCCTGGGTGGGGGCGGTCGACGGTGCGGCGTTCCCCGGCGCACCCGTACGGCCGGGTTCCGGTGCCCCGGACCCGGCCGCCTCCGTCACCGCCGGGGGCGCGGGGGTCGGCCGGGGGGTGTCGCCGTCATGGACGTACGGCAGGACCAGGCCCGCGACCGCGAGCGTCACCGCCGTCGAGGCGAGCGCCACCGCCTGGGCGTTGCCCCCGCTGCCCGGCCTGCCCCGGCCGCACAGCCACAGCACCAGCCCGAGCGTCGCCGCCAGCGAGTTGCGCAGGGTGCGGCGAGCGCGTGCCAGCAGGGACTCGACGGTGCGGTAGCTCAGGCCCATCTTCGTGGCGACCTGCCCGACGTCCAGGTCCTCCGCCTTCAGCCAGAGGGCCTCCGCCTGCCGGGCGGGCAGTTCCGAGCTGCGTACCGCGAGCCAGTTCGCCTCCGCCCGGTCGCAGACCGCTTCCTCGACGGGGACCGGGCCCGGGGGGTGCAGTCTCGGGCTGCTGCGTACCTGCGCCTCCCGGTGGACCTGGCGGTGGCGGTCCACGCACAGCCGCATGGTCACCGTCGTCAGCCAGGCGCCCAGCCGCTCGTCGTCGAGGTCCGGGTGCTCCGCGGCACGCAGCATCGCCTCGTGCACGGCGTCCTCGGCGTCCTCGGCGCTCACCGACCGGCGGCGGGCCACCTTGAGCAGGTCCTCGCGGTGGCTCCAGGCACGCTGCCAGCGTTCCTTGGACTCCCGGCCCGGCCCGTCGGGCTGGGCAGGCTGCATGTCTGTAGCCATGAGGGCCCCTTCGCTCACACCGCCGGTCGCGTCCCTGCCCGGCGGGTGGCGACATTACCGCCCGGTATCCGGGATTGTGGAGGGGCCTGCGCCCATCGAGTCCGTTCCGTTGCTGGTCAGTCCGCCGGAGCCGCCCGGCAGCAGGCCGTCGCCGGGCGCCGGCACGTCCGGGAGCGGCAGCAACGGCTCCGCCGGTTCACGGCCGTCGGCCGGCGCGGTGGCGCTCGGGCGCGGGGAGGGCGAGTCGGAGGGCCGGGCGGTCGGCCGGGTCGGGGCCGGTGCCGTTGTGGGCGACGGGGCCGCCGCGGGGCGCGGCCCGCCGGTACGCCGCGGCTCCGGAGCGGCCGGGACGGACCGGGCGGGCCCGGCGGACGGGCCGCCGTTGTCCGGCACCACCCGGTGGCCGCCGAGGTAGTACGCGTACCAGGCCAGCACCGTCCGCAGGTACGCCGCGGAGTGGTTGTAGCCGAGGACGGCGCGCTCCAGGTCCGCCCGCTCCGACAGGTCCCGCCCTCCGGCACACAGGTACCGCCCGGCCGCGAGCGCCGCGTCGAAGATGTTCCCCGGGTCCGTACGGCCGTCGCCGTTGCCGTCGGCGCCCCAGTGCGCCCAGGTGGAGGGGATGAACTGCATGGGCCCCACGGCACGGTCGTACACCGTGTCCCCGTCGTACGCCCCGCCGTCGCTGTCCCTGATCAGCGCGAAGCCGTTGCCGTCCAGCCGCGGGCCGAGGATCGGAGAGAGCGAGGTGCCGTCGGGCAGGACCCGTCCGCCGCGCGCCTGCCCGGACTCGACCTGGCCGATCGCTGCGAGCAGTTGCAGCCGCAGGCCGCAGCCCGGAGCGCTGCGCGCGAGCGAGGCCTCGGCGGCCCGGTAGGCGGCGAACACCGTCGCCGGGAGCGCCCCGGCCGCCGGAGCGGTGAAGACCCCCGGCGCCCGGACGTCCGCCGGCCCGGGCGTCCGCAGCGGCGGCAGCTCGGTGCGGTACACACTGTCGCCCGAGACGGTCCCTCCCGTCGGCAGCGGCTGCCGCTGCCCGGCCGGGACGGCGGTCCCGGGCCCTTGCGAGGCGGTGAGCGCCGCGACCGCCATGGCGGCGGCCGCCGTCGCCTTGACACCTCTGGCTACGCGTCCTGTCATGATGCAGACCCCTCCCTGTGCCACCGGTCCGGACGGAACCGGGACCGGCGTGGCTCTTGTCGTCTGCTCTACGCGGGACCGCCGCCGGTCCGTCGCGCCGCGACGCGCGTTTCGTCCGGCGCCGGTGGAGGGGGAGCGGGTCAAGGCCTACGGGACAGGCCCTAACGTGGAGGCATGGTGCGACTGAGAGTGGAGTTCACGACGGAGCCGTTCGACCTGGACGAGCCACCGCCGCACGCCGTGGCGGTGCGCGAGGTCGTGCAGGGCGCGGATCTGGACGCGGTGGACGTCGGACCGTTCGGCAACACCGCGGAGGGCGGCGCGGAGCAGGTGCTCGGCGCCGTCGACGCGTTGCTGCGCAAGGCGCTGGAGAACGGCGCGACCCGGGTCTCCCTCCAGGTCAACGTGGTGGAGGGCCAGGAATGACGGCGCTCGACCACGCGCTCGCCCAAGCGGTGAAGCCCCTCGTCGACGCCATGGGCGGGGTGTTGATCGAGCCCGGCGAGGCAGCGGAGGACGACGTCGTACTCAGCTGGGAGGGCGAGGAGGTCCTCGCGGTGCGCCTTCCGCAGCTCGCGGACTCGCTGGACCACATCCTCGCGGCACTGGAGCGGCAGCACGGCCGGCCGCTCGCCGAACTGGACCGCAGGACCAAGCAGTCGATCGTCAGGACGCTGGAGGCGCGCGGCGCGTTCTCCGTCCGCCACGGCGTGGAGACGGTGGCCGGCGCGCTCGGCGTCAGCCGCTTCACCGTCTACAACTACCTGAACCGCGAGAAGAGCCCTTCGGACGGCTGACGCCGGTCCGCCGGCCTCGGGGACAGGCCCGCCCGGCACACCACGGCGCCGCCCTCGACCGACCGGCGAGGGCGGCGCCGTGGTGTGCCGGGGTCACTCCGTCAGGAGTCGCCGGCCGTGCCCGCGGCATCGGCGGCCACGGGGAGTTCGTCGGTGGCCGGCGGCTGCGCGGCCGGCAGGTCGGTCGCGGGCAGGTCCGCCGCCGGGACGTCACCGGTCGCGGGCAGTTCCCCGAGCGCGGGCAGGTCCGCGAGCCCCGGGAGGTCGGCCAGGCCGGGGAGAGCGCCGACGGCCGGGAGCTCCCCCGCCGCCGGAGCCTGGACCGCGGGCAGCTCCCCGGCGGCGGGAGCCTCGCCGGCCGCCGGAAGCTCACCGGTGGCGGGCTGGTCTGCCGCCGGGAGGTCGCCGAGCCCCGGCAGGCCGCCGAGGAGGTCGTTCAGGAGTCCGGTCACCGTGTCGAGGGTGCCGCTGACCGTGCCGAGCAGACTCCCGAGGAGGTCGTCGACGGCCGACGTGATCTCGCCGGCGGGGTCGGCCGCCACGGTTCGTGCCGGTACGGTGCCCGCCTGCGCGGGGGTGGCGAGGGCGATCGCGCCCAGGCCGAGGAGGGCGCTTGCTGCCGTACCGGCGGCGAAGCGACGAACGCTTTTCATGTGCATGCTCCTGGCGATTCCGACATCGTTGTCGACGTTACGTGCGACCGGAGGTGGTACTCCGATCGACTGAGGACATTTCCGACATTAGGGTGTGTCGGGCGCGCCTGCCCCGGTGTGCTGCTGCAACGGTGTAAGGCTCGAATGAGGCCCCCGGGCCGGCCGGTGCGGACCGGGCGGGCGTCGGAGCGGGCCCGCCGCCAGGGCGCCGTATTTGTAACCCCAAGTTTTCAACAAAGTGTTGACGTCGCGTTGCCGAAGGGCGTTAGCTATCCGCAGCCCGTCCGACGCACCGCGATGAACAAGCCACGGAGGCTCCCGTGACTTCACTTCCGAACCCGGGCCTTGCCCGGTTCAACGCCTCCGAGGACAGTGCGGCCCTGGCCGCACTGCACGAGGTGTGCGCCAGTTCGGCCTGGGGAAGCAAACTGCTCGCCCAGCGACCGTACGCCACCACCCAGGCTCTCTTCGAGGCCAGCGACGCCGCCATGGCGGAACTGACCGCGGAGGATCTGGCCGAGGCGATGGCCGGCCACCCACCGATCGGCCGGCCCAAGCCAGGGGACCCCACGTCCTCCCGTGAACAGAGCGGGATGGCAGGTGCGTCCGAAGCGCTCAAGGCGGAGATGCTCGAGCTGAACCTGGCCTACCAGGACAAGTTCGGTCATGTCTTCCTGATCTGCGCCACCGGCCGCACCGGTGAGCAGATGCGGGACGCCGTACGGACACGGATCGAGAACTCGCCCGAGCAGGAGCGGGAGATCGTCCGTGCCGAGCTGGGCAAGATCAACCGCATCCGTCTGACCCGTCTCGTAGAGCAGGAAGAAGCATGAGCACGGAAACCACCGCATCGGTGTCCACGCACATCCTGGACACCAGCGTGGGACGCCCCGCAGAGGGCGTCGCCATCTCGCTGTCGTCCCGTAGCGGCGCGGGGGCGCGGTGGGTGGCGCTCGGCGCATCGAAGACCGACGCGGACGGGCGCTGCAAGGACCTGCCGGCGCTGCCGGAAGGAACGACACACGTACGTCTCGACTTCGAGACCGAGGCGTACTTCGAGAACAAGCAAGCCGATGCGCAGCAGGACGCCCCCGCGAATCGGGACAGCGGTGCGGCCGGTGTGTTCTTCCCGGAGGTGGCGATCACGTTCGCCGTCGTGCCGGGCGAGCATTACCACGTACCGCTGCTGCTCAACCCGTTCGGCTACTCCGTTTACCGAGGGAGCTAGCAGACATGCCCACGATTCTCGGCCAGAACCAGTACGGCAAAGCAGAGAACCGAGTCGTCAAGATCACGCGGGACGGCGACACCCACCACATCAAGGACCTGAACGTCTCCGTCGCCCTCTCCGGCGACATGGACGACGTCCACTACTCCGGCTCGAACGCCAACGTGCTGCCGACCGACACCACCAAGAACACGGTGTACGCGTTCGCCAAGGAGTACGGCATCGAGTCGGCGGAGCAGTTCGGCATCCACCTCGCCCGGCACTTCGTGTCGAGCCAGGAGCCGATCCACCGGGCGCGCATCCGCATCGAGGAGTACGCCTGGGAGCGCATCGCGACCTCCGACGGCAACTCGAAGTTCATCGGCGCCGACGAGGTCAAGCACTCCTTCGTCCGCAAGGGCCAGGAGACCCGGACCACCCAGATCACCTACGACGGTGAGCAGTGGGAGGTCGTCTCGGGTCTGAAGGACCTGACCGTGATGAACTCGACCAACTCCGAGTTCTGGGGTTACGTCAAGGACCGGTACACGACCCTCAAAGAGGCGTACGACCGCATCCTGGCCACCCAGGTCGCCGCCCAGTGGCGCTACAACTGGACCTCGGACGAGGACCGGATGCCGGGCTGGGACAAGTCCTACGACCAGGCCAAGAAGCACATGCTCGAGGCCTTCGCGGAGACGTACTCGCTGTCGCTCCAGCAGACCCTGTACCAGATGGGTTCGCGCATCATCAACAGCCGCAGCGAGATAGACGAGATCCGCTTCTCGCTCCCGAACAAGCACCACTTCCTGGTGGACCTCGAGCCGTTCGGCCTCAAGAACGACAACGAGGTCTACTTCGCGGCCGACCGCCCGTACGGCCTGATCGAAGCCACCATCCTGCGGGACGGCGTCGAGCCGAAGATCCCGGTCGACATGACCAACCTCTGACGCGGGACCGACCCGCCCCCGCCCGCCCGCAGCCGGGCGGGGGCCGGCCGGACCGGAGGGAAGAACCATGGCACAGCCTGCAACGGAGCCGGCGCGAGCGGCACAAGGCCCCGGCACCGCACCGCCCGTCCATCCCGTGGACGAGAAGCTCCCCCTCGCGCGGCTCGTTCCCGCCGCGCTCCAGCACATCGCCGCCATGTACGCGGGCGTGGTCACCCCTCCGCTGATCATCGGCCAGGCGGTCGGCCTCGACGCCGCCGGCATGACCCGGCTGATCGCGGCGAGCCTGCTGATCGCGGGTCTCGCCACCCTCCTGCAGACCCTCGGTGTCACGAACTTCGCCGGGAACCGGCTCCCGTTCGTCAACGCCGCGTCCTCCGCCGGCATCGCGCCCATGCTCGCCATCGCGGAGACCAGCGCCCCCGGCCGCCAACTCCCCGCCATCTACGGCGCGGTGATGGTCGCCGGTGTCTTCTGCCTCGCCGTCGGGCCCTTCTTCGGACGGCTGCTGCGCTTCTTCCCGCCGCTCGTCACCGGTGTGGTCATCACCCTCATCGGCGTCACCCTGATGCCCGTGCCCGTCACCTGGGCGCAGGGAGGCGACGCCGGCGCCGCCGACTTCGGCGCCATGAAGCACCTCGCGCTGGCCGGTTCCACCCTCGCCGTCATCCTGATCTTCCAGCGCTTCGGCCGCGGCTTCCTCAAGCAAGTGGCGCTGCTGCTCGGCCTGTTCATCGGCACGCTCGCCGCGATCCCCTTCGGCATGGCCGACCTCTCGGTCCTGCGGGAGGCGCCGGTCGCCGCGCTGCCGAGCCCCTTCGCCTTCGGCGCCCCCGAGTTCCAGCCCGCCGCGATCCTGTCCCTGTGCATCGTGATGCTGGTCCTGATGACCGAGTCCAGCGCCGGAATGCTCGCCCTCGGTGAGATCTGCGACCGCCGCAGCGACGGCAGGACGATCACCCGCGGACTGCGCACCGACGGCATCGCGACGCTCCTCGGGCCCGTCTTCGGCGGCTTCCCCACCTCCGCCTTCGCCCAGAACGTGGGCGTCGTGACCCTCACCCGGGTCCGCAGCCGCTACGTCGTCGCCGTCGCCGGCGGCACCCTGCTGATCCTGGGCGCCTTCCCCGTCCTCGGCGCCGTCGTCTCACTCGTCCCGATGCCCGTCCTCGGCGGTGCGGGAATCGTCCTGTTCGGCTCGATCGCCGTCAGCGGCATCCGCACCCTCTCCGAGGCCGGACTCGACGACAGCTCCAACATCATCCTGGTGGCCGTCGCGCTCGGCGCGGGCATCATCCCGCTCGCCGCGCCCACCTTCTACGCCAACTTCCCGGCCTGGGCACAGACCGTGCTCGGCTCCGGCATCAGCGCCGGAGCGCTCGTCGCGGTCCTGCTCAACCTGTTCTTCCACCATCTCGGCACCCGCAGCCGCCCGGCTGTGGCACTCAAATCCTCCTAGGGTCCTGCCGTGCCCACATCGCCGCCCACAGAAGAAGGAAGCACCATGGCACCTTCGGCAGCCCGGACCGAAACGGTCGAACGCATCGTCATCGAGAACTGTGCGATCGCCACCGTCGACGCCGACGACACCGAGTACGCCTTCGGCCATGTCGTCGTCGCGGGCAACAGGATCGAGTCCGTCGGAGCAGGCAAGGCACCCGAGGGCCTCGCGAACGTGGTACGCCGCATCGACGGCACCGGCCACCTCGTCACCCCGGGCCTGGTCAACACCCATCACCACTTCTACCAGTGGATCACGCGCGGTCTCGCCACCGACCACAACCTCTTCAACTGGCTGGTGGCGCTCTACCCGACCTGGGCGCGCATCGACGAGCCGATGGTCCGCGCCGCGGCGCAGGGCTCGCTCGCGATGATGGCCCGCGGCGGCGTCACCACCGCCATGGACCACCACTACGTCTACCCGCAGGGCTCCGGCGACCTGTCCGGCGCGATCATCGGCTCCGCCCGTGAGATGGGCGTACGGTTCACCCTCGCCCGAGGCTCCATGGACCGCGGAAAGTCGGACGGCGGCCTGCCGCCGGACTTCGCGGTCGAGTCCCTCGAAGGCGCGCTGGCCGGCACCGAGGAGACCATCGACAAGCACCACGACGCCTCGTTCGACGCGATGACGCAGGTCGCCGTCGCACCGTGCTCGCCGTTCTCCGTCACCACCGAACTGCTCAGGCAGGGCGCGGAGCTGGCGCGGCGCAAGGGAGTGCGGCTGCACACCCACGGGTCCGAGACGGTCGAGGAGGAGGAGTTCTGCAAGGAGCTCTTCGGGATGGGCCCCACCGACTACTTCGAGTCGACGGGCTGGCTGGGCTCCGACGTGTGGATGGCGCACTGCGTCCACATGAACGACTCCGACATCGCCGCCTTCGCCCGCACGGGCACCGGCGTCGCGCACTGCCCCTCCTCCAACGCGCGTCTGGCGGCCGGCATCGCCCGCGTCCCCGACATGCTGCGGGCCGGTGTGCCGGTGGGACTCGGTGTGGACGGCACCGCCTCCAACGAGTCCGGTGAACTGCACACCGAGCTGCGCAACGCGCTGCTGATCAACCGGCTCGGCGCCCACCGCGAGGCCGCCCTGAACGCGCGTCAGGCACTGCGGCTCGGCACCTACGGCGGCGCTCAGGTCCTCGGGCGGGCGGACGCGATCGGATCCCTCGAACCGGGCAAGCTCGCCGACCTGGTGATGTGGAAGCTGGACACCTTCGCCCACTCCTCCATCGCCGACCCGGTCGTCGCGCTCGTCTTCGGCGCGGCCGCGCCGGTCACCCTCTCCCTGGTCGACGGCAAGACCGTCGTCGAGGGCAACCACCTCACCACGGTGGACGAAGACGCCATCGCCCGCTCCACGCGGGACGAGGCACAGCGCCTGGCGCGGATCGCCGCACAGGGCTGAACCCGGTAGTCCGGTCGAGGGGGACGGCCCTCGACCGGCGGCCGTGGACCCGAGCGGGGTCCACGGCGGCCGTCGCCGGGAGGCGCGTACGACAAAGGTGCGTGCCTCCCGGTGGTGGCGCCCCCTGCCCTCCGGCACGGGGACGCCGCCCGCACACCGGCTCGGGCGACCCGGTACGTGCACAACCGCACCACCTGCACCACCTCCTTGACACCACACGTCCACCGACGACGTGTAACCCGACCGGAGGCACCGCCGTGGCCGTGCACAACTCGACCGCCGAAGCAGAGGACCGGAAGCATCCGGTCGACGAAACCCTGCCCCCCTTCAAGATGTTCACCAGCGGCCTGCAGCATGTGGCCGCCATGTACGCGGGCGTCGTCGCCCCGCCGATGATCGTGGGGCCCGCCGTGGGTCTCAGCGCCAAGGACACCGCGTTCCTGATGGGCGCGAGCCTGTTCACCGCCGGTATAGCCACCCTGCTCCAGACCCTCGGCTTCTGGCGCATCGGCGCCCGGCTGCCGTTCGTCAACGGCGTCTCCTTCGCCGGTGTGACGCCGATGGTCGCCATCGGCAGGGACCGGGGCTACGACGGCATCGCCGTCATCTTCGGCGCGATCATCGTCGCCAGCGTGCTGGGCTTCGTGCTCACCCCGTACTTCTCCAAACTGGTCCGCTTCTTCCCGCCCGTCGTCACCGGCACGGTCATCACCCTGATCGGTGTGTCGCTGCTGCCCGTCGCCTTCAACTGGTCCCAGGGCGGCAACTCCACGGCGGACGACTACGGCTCCATGAAGAACATCGGCATGGCCGCGCTCACCTTCGTGATCGTCCTGGCGCTGCGCAAACTGCTGCGCGGCTTCATGCAGCAGATCGCCATCCTGCTGGGCCTCGTCGCCGGCACGGTCGTCGCCGTACCGCTGAACATGACCGACCTCGACGCCATCAAGGACGCCGGGATCGTCGGCTTCCCCACCCCGTTCCACTTCGGCGCACCGCAGTTCGAGATCGCCGCGATCGTGTCCATGTGCATCGTGATGCTGGTCTGCATGACCGAGTCCACCGCCGACATGCTCGCGCTGGGCCGGATCGTCGACCGCCCGGCGGACGAGCGGACCATCGAGGGCGGCCTGCGCGCCGACACCCTCGGCTCCGCCATCAGCCCGCTGTTCAACGGCTTCATGTGCAGCGCTTTCGCCCAGAACATCGGCCTGGTCGCCATGACGAAGGTCCGCAGCCGGTTCGTCGTCGCCGCGGGCGGCGGCATCCTGATCCTGCTCGGACTCTGTCCCGTCGCCGCGTCCGTCATCGCGCTCGTCCCGCTGCCCGTCCTCGGCGGCGCCGGCATCGTGCTCTTCGGCTCCGTCGCGGCGAGCGGCATCCAGACGCTGGCCACGGCGGCACTGGAGAAGGGCGAGAACGCGCTGATCGTCGCGGCGGCCGTCGGCATCGGGCTGATCCCGATCGCCGCGCCGGAGTTCTACCACGCCTTCCCCGAGGACGCGCTCGTGGTGCTCGACTCGGGCATCTCCACGGGCTGCATCGTGGCGATCGTGCTGAACCTGGCGTTCAACCACCTCGGCAAGCGGGGGAGCGCGACGGAGGAGGACCCCTCGTCGGTGGAGAAGGGGACCGCGGTCGCGGAGCCGGCCGCCGTGCACTGAGCCACCCACATCGCCGCCGGGTGGAGCCGTACCGTCACGGCTCCACCCGGCGGCGTTCCGCTGTGCCGGGGACGCCTCGGGTCAGGCGGTGTTGTTCGCGAGCGCGATCAGCCGCGTCATCGAGCCGTTGAACTTGTTGCGGTCCACGTCCCCCGCGACACCGCTGACCCGACCGGTCGCGGTGTACTGCCAGAAGGTCCACGTGGGGAAGCCGTTGGGGATGCTCGGGCTGCTGACGCCCCAGTGGGCGACCCACAGGGGCGCCTTGGTGGACATACCGGTCCAGTTGCCGGTGCAGGTGTTCCACCAGCTCGCGGTCGTGTAGATGACGACGTCCCGGGTCGTGCGCGCCTTGTACGTGTTGTAGAAGTCGTTGATCCAGGTGCGCATCTGGGTCGTCGACAGGCCGTAGCACATGGCGCCCGACGGGTTGTGCTCGATGTCGAGGACACCGGGCAGCGTCCTGTTGTCCCGGGACCAGGCGCCGCCGTTGGAGGCGAAGAAGTTCGCCTGGGTCGCCCCGTTCGAGTAGTTCGGCCGGGCGAAGTGGTACGCCCCGCGGACCAGGCCGGCGTTGTAGGAGCCGGTGTAGTTCGCGCCGAAGCGCGAGTCCTTGAAGCTGGTTCCCTCGGTGGCCTTCATGTAGGCGAAGTCGATCCCGGCGCTCTTGACCGAGCCCCAGTTGATCGCGCCCTGCCAGTGGGAGACGTCGATCCCCTGGACACCGCTCGTGTCCATCGGCGTGATCGGGCTGCCCGCCTCGGCGGCGCGCGGCTGCTCGATACGGGTTCCCGAACCCATCCAGGCCTGACCGGGCTTGACGGGCTCGTCCGGCGGCGGCGGGGCGGCGGCGGCCGTACCGGTGGTGGTCATGAGCAAGGCACCGGCCGAGACGAGGGTGCCGATGACGGTGGCGGTCTTCGATCTTCCGCGACGCGCGAATCCAACTCGTGACACAGGCATGACTGCCTCCTGGCAGGGTGGGGGATCGGCGGACGAGCGTCAGGCGCACGACTTCCCGGGGCCCGCGGGAAGTCATGGACACGTCACACGAGTAAGTCACTGTGACGCCCGGGCGTAAAGGGGCGGCGGGAAGTCCCTATGGCCCAGACCTGTGGCGCTTCGGCGGACCTGGGGGAACGCCCGTTCCGGCGCGGCAAGTTTCAGAGGCGGGGCGGTGTCTCCACGGGGACGGTGGCCGGGCGGCTTTCGCTTCACGTTCGGCGGTGGCCTCGCCCGTCCAACCGGCGCCAGTTCCTCGTGATACCCCACACATCGAACCGCCGCAGGTTGGACGACAAGATCAGACCACCTCGTAGAACCCTTCGCCGTCCATGTACCGCGCCGACAGGATGTTGTGCATGACGACGCTCTCGGTCTCGTGCACGAGGTACACGCGCATGGGGTAGGTCCAGTCGTCGATCGAGCGATGGATCTCGTCGCCCGGGTGCACGTTCAGGGTGATGTCGTGGAAGCTCTCCAGCCCGCGGAGTTCTGCCATCTTCGGGTAGCTGACGAGCTTGCCCGCCGCCGGCGAGACCATGTTGACGATCCCGGCGTGCCGGGTCAGTTCATAGCCGGTCTCCCAGCGCTCAAGGAAGCGCTCAGGGTCGACGTACGCGTCCACGGTCCAGTCCAGCTGACTCTCACCGATCGCGCCCTTGGTCGGCACATGCACGTCCGCACCGCAGATCCGGGCGGCACTCTCGACCAGCCGCGGGCCCTGCGGCGTCAGCTTGAGCTCGGTGTGCGCGGGACCGTGGCGCACCCCCAGGGCATCCAGGACCTGGCAATTGTAGTCGACCAGCGCGTCCTGGTCCGCGCCATGACGGGGCATCAGTTGCGCCCCGGCTGCCATGTCGTGCACCCCGTTGGCGGCGAGGTGGTGCATCTTCCAGATGTCCGTGACGTGGTGCTTGCCGTCCAGGCTCACGGTGTTCACGATGTACTCACTGCCGACCAGGTATTCCTGTGCCAGCACCGCGTGGTTGTGCAGCTCCAGCGCGCTCTCGGTGCCGATCAGCGCCTCGAACGCAGCGCGCACCTGGTCCGCGTCGTCACAGAAGTGGACGCCGTCGCTTCCCGCGCTCTTCAACGGCTTCAGCACCACCCGGCCTTCCGCCTCCTGGTACCAGGCGAGCAGCGTGTCGAGGTCGGTGGCCAGGATCTGGCCGACGCCGGGTACCCCGGCCTCCTTGACCGTCTCCATCATGCGGAACTTGTCCCGGCGGGACGGGCTGAGCGCCGTGCCGTTCGTCCGCAGGCCGAGCGCCTCGCTCAACAAGTCCGCGACCTCGACCCCGCTCTCGATGCCTGCCAGCAGACTCGTCGGCGTGTGCGCGGCGAGGGCCGCGACCGTTGCGGCGACATCCCCCGTGTGCACGATGTTGGCGGTGAAGTCCGATGCCCTGAAGCTCTTCTCGTACCCCGCCGGAATCACCGGGGTGCTCTGGACGTGGACGCATTCATAGCCGCGTTCCCGGAAGAGCGGGGCAAGGGATCGTGCGCTCGAATACGCGTCGACGATGACGACCACGCGGGGAGCGGCAGGCTTGACGGTCATTCTTACCTCACTGTTGATTGTGGACTGGTGCGTTCGGCGGCGACGACCGCGACCGCGGCGAACCCCCGCTTGCCCACGTGGCGCCCGCGGGTCCCGATGGTGGGGGTCTCGATCACGTTCGTCTCTCGTACTGGGCGGGGTATCTGTTCACCGGTGTCGAATTCCGCGACGACCGGAGTTCCAAGGACGACCCGGACGACATCCGAGGTGACCGTCCTTGCAGAGCCGGCAGCGGGGCGGGGTGTTCTCCGCGCACCCGCCCGCCGCCGGCTCATGGGTGTCCACGAACAGGTGCCGCGTCCCCAGCTCCTGCGTGATGTGCCGCCCCTGCGGCCTGCTCCAGGCCCGACAGGCTCGCGGAGTCCCCGGTGACTTCCAGGACCCGGCCGGGCCGACCCTGGTGAGGGAGGACCCGGACGGGATACCGGTCACTCGATTCCCAGGGCGGACATCATCGGGCGCAGCTTCGCGCAGGACTCCGCGTACTCCGCCTCGGGATCGGAGTCGGCCACGATGCCGCAGCCGGCGTACAGCGAGGCGGATGGGCCGTCGACCAGGGCGGATCGTATGGTGACCGCGAACTGACCCTGCCCGGAGTGGTCGGCCCAGCCGACCACTCCCGCGTACCAGCTCCGGTCGAGCCCCTCGTTGTCGGAGAGCCAACTCAGCGACTCCTTGCGGGGGTGCCCGCCGAGGGCCGGGGTGGGGTGGAGACGGTCGACGAAGTCCAGGATTCCCGCGGTGGAGTCCGCCGCCAGCTCGCCGCGGACCTTCGTCGACAGATGCTGGACGTTGGCGAGCTTGACCACGCTCGGTTCCGCATCGGAGGCGACATTGACGCACGAGTCCCGCAGGGCGTCGCGGAGCATCTGCACCACGACGTCGTGCTCGTGCTGGATCTTGGCGCTCCCGGCCAGTTCGAGGGCGAGCGCCGCGTCCTGTTCCGGGGTGAGCCCTCGGGGCGCCGTGCCGGCCAGCCCTAGCGCGTGCACCGCCCGCCGGTCGACCCGTACCAGGTACTCGGGGGTCGCGCCGAGGAAGGTGTACTCCTCGTGGTCCACCGCGAAAACGGTGGTGTCGGGATAGGCGCTGCGCAGCCTGTTCACCGCGGTCGGCACGTCGAACGGGCTGGAGGCGGTGACCCGCAGCTCGCGCGCCAGCACCACCTTCTCGAAGGCGCCGTCCCGGATCCGGCCGGTCGCGCGGTGGACCAGCCCCTTCCAGTGGTCGGCGTCCGGCAACTCGGTCCTGGTGTACGTCCGTCCGCTTGCGTACGCGGACTTCGGCGCTTCGGCGGCGGCCTCCGGCGGAAGGCAGAGGTCGGCCAGATGGATCAGGCCGTTGGCCACCAGCTCGGGGTCGCTGTCGTGCAACAGCACCGCGTTGAGGCGTAGTTCGGCCGGGCCGGGACGGTCGGTGGCGGCCTGGTCGGGCACCGTGCCACGGATCTGCAATGCGGGCACCCACATCAGGGCATCGGGAAGGCGTCCCCTCTCCGAGGCGTCCTCGGGGCTGAACGCGAAACCGCCGATGACCAGGGGGCCTTCGCCCGCGGGCAGTTCGGTGTCCGCTGTTCCTCCCGCGACGAGGTCCCGGGTCAGGGCCTGCCAACCGTCGCGGACGGATGCGACACGGTTCTCGCCCCGTCCCCGCAGATCACGCGCCGATCCGATTGCGACGACGGATCCGCGGTCCCATGCCGACTGCCACAGGAAGGAACGCGGCGTACCGCGACGGGCCCGACTCCAGATCGCGACGGGGTCAGCGAGGGAGAGCGGCTTGGCCCAGCTGACGAGAACAGGACGCTGGCTGCGGCGGGCCTGGTCGAGGGCGCGCCGGCAGGTGGCAAGCAGGCTGTCCCGGTCGGTACGTTCGAGCACCGCGACGGGCCGCTCAGGGGTGAGCACGGGTGTGGCAGTGGAGCTCATGCCTAGTACACCCCTTCGACAGCGGTCTGGCCGTCGGCCACGGCGAGGGGCCTGATGTCGGCCAGCCCGTCCTGGGGGTACTTCGCGGTGGGCGCGATGCGCAGCACGGAGTCGCGCTCCAGCGTCCAGGGGAGCAACAGGTCCCGGGAGACGAGGCTGATCTTCGCCTGCCCCCGCTCGCCGTGGGCGACGGAGGTGCTGGTGTTCTCGGGGTCCACCACCTTGACCCGGCTGAACGGGTGGAAGGGGATGAAGACACAGCGTTCGTCGTCCTGTCCGCCCTCACGGGGACGCTGTGGGGCGATGCCCATCATGGTGTTGCCGTACAGGCCGACCACGGCGGCATCGGGGAAGAGCTCGTCCTCGAAGGCCCGGAGTGTCTCGGGGCTCACGCTGGTGCCGGCCCAGATGATGCCGCGCACCTTCCGCTGCACCAGATCCAGCAGCTTGTCGTCGGCGGCCAGTGCTTCGAGCACCGGCGGGGTGGCGAAGAGGACGGAGACGGGCTGGGTGGACAGGATGTCGCGAGCCTGCGCCAGGATGTGCTTCACATAGCGGGCGGCCTCATCGGTCCGCCCCTGCTTCACGCTGTTCTTGACCCAGCGCGGGTCGAAGTCGATGTAGTGGCAGAACGTGCCGCGCATCTGCGCCAGCAGCCCGATGGAACGGCCCACGATGTGTGGCCCCGTGGGCCCGAGATGCAGCCAGTGGCCCTCGCCCTCGCCGGGAACCTTGTGATCGGCGAGAACCTCGCTCACCCAGTGGACACCGTTGCGGCGCGACCGCGATTCCACGATGCGTTTGGGCCGCCCTGTGGTGCCCCCGCTGTCGAAGACCTGGAAGTCCCAGCCCTCCCTGCCGATTCCCGCGGGGACCAGCGCGTCGACCGGCACGTCCTTCCATTCGTCACTGACGTCCGGGAAGAGGTCGAGGTCGTCCCAGGTGTGGACGTCGGTGAGCGGGTTGAAGTCCAGTTCCGCCGCGCGCTTCACCCAGTACGGCGAGCCGGTGGTGGGGGAGAAGTGCCACTGCATCGCGGCGTGGATGAAGTCCTCCGGCGCGAGGTCGGCGGCTAACGGGTCGATGATGTGCTCGGACATGTGGTGACTCCAAGGAATGTGGGATCAGGCGAGGGAGTGGGTGAGGGCCGGCGACAGGGTGCGCCCCACGGCCTCCACGACCGGCTTGAGCCGGTCCATGAGGGTGCTGAACTGCTCACCGTCGAGAGCCTGGGCGCCGTCGCACATCGCGTTCGAGGCGTCCGTGTGGACATCGACGATCAGCCCGTCGGCACCGCACGCGGCCGCCGCCAGGGACATCGGCGCGACGAGGTGGGGCTTGCCGGTGCTGTGGCTCGGGTCGACGATCACCGGCAGATGGGTGAGCCGCTTGGCCTCGGCCACCGCGCTGAGGTCCAGGGTGAACCGGGTGCCGCGCTCGAAGCTGCGGATACCGCGCTCGCACAGGACGACGTCGCTGTTCCCCATGTGCAGCACGTACTCGGCCGCGAGCAGCCACTCCTCGATGGTGGCGGACATTCCGCGCTTGAGGAGGACGGGCCGTCCGGAAGCTCCCGCCTCGCGGAGCAACTCGAAGTTCTGCATGTTCCGCGCACCGATCTGGAGCATGTCGCTCTCCTCGGCGACGCATTCCACGTCTTCCGGGGTCACGACCTCGGTGACGACCGGCAGGCCGGTCCGCTTCCGCTGCTCGGCGAGGAGGGTCAGCCCCGCGAGTCCCAGCCCCTGAAAGCTGTACGGGGAGGTCCGGGGCTTGAACGCGCCGCCGCGCAGCATGACGGCGCCGCTTGCGACGACCGAGTCCACCACGGCGTTCATCTGCGCCGGGCTCTCGACCGCGCAGGGACCGGCGATGACGGCGAATCCGGTGCCGCCGAACACCGCTCCGCCGGCGGAGCGAAGCGTCACTTGGGTGTCCTCGGGACGGAACACACGGCTGGTCAACCGCTGCGATCCGGACACTGTCACCACTCGGTCGACGCCGGGCGCACTTTCCAGAACCGTTGCCAATTCAGGCCCGTCGGTTCCTTCGGTGATTAATGCTGTGACACCCGCCACAGTGCTGGATATCGGAATCAGGCCACGGCTCCGAAGTAATTCACTTGCGGATTCAACCTGTTCGCGGACAGCCTGCGGACTCATTACCACGATCATGGAAAGCCTTCCAAGGGACTGTCGGGATGCTCCGATAGAGCTCAGGGGGGGTGCCGCCCAGTCGTGGTTGTGGCATCGCCATCGCTGAGTCTTGTCCCCCCGGAAAGATCTGCAATCGGACAGTAGTTCAGAAGTGAGGGGATTGCCAAGCGCATTGTTCCTGTGCTGTCATCGCCGTGCCGTCCTCAGGCAGGGCGTCTGCCGTTGGCTGAAAACTGAACGAAATGAACAGCGGGGGTACATCATGAAGATGGTCGATATCAGTCAGGGTTGGTACGAGGGGATGCCTTCCTATAACGCCTCGTGGTATCCGAAGTTTGGTATACGTAAGGCGATGTCCCCGGAAACCGACCCGGCCGGCGTGGGTCGGACCTTCTCCGACCTCCAGATCTTCCCGCATAACGGGACTCATGTGGAATCTGGATTCCACTTCTACGAGAACGGCGCGAAAATCGACGAGGTCCCGCTGGAGACCTTCGTCGGACGGGTGGTCATCGCGGACCTCTCCGACCACCGCGATCTCGACCCCGTCACCGGCGACGAACTGGAGAAGGCGGTCCGCGACGTATGGCAGGCCGGCGACCGCCTGCTGATCCGTACCGACCACCCGAACCGGTACCTGGGCCGGGAGGACTACTGGGACAAACCGCCCTATCTCACCCTGTCCTCGGCGGACTGGATGGTCGAGAACGACGTCGCCCTCGTTGGCATGGACTGCATCACCGAGCGGCCGGACGACCGCAGTGGGCAGGTGCACCGCCGGCTGCTGGCCGCCAACATCCCGATCCTGGAAAACATCCAGAACCTTGACCGGATCACCAGTCGGGTCGCTCATCTGATGGCGCTTCCGGTCAAGATTTCCGGAGTGGAAGCCGCTCCGGCGCGCGCTGTGGTGTTCGATGGATGGCCGGTCTGACCCCCCCCGGCGGAACACTCACGCAAGGGGTCCACGTGGCTGGAAATCTGACAGTCGTTTGTCTTGAAGAGGTCGGGAACCAGACGGCCGCCGTCGTCGGCGAAGAAATGGAAGCGGCACTGCATCGGCTCGGGAATCCATTACGGGACATGGGCAAGGGCGACCGGGTCGTCGTCAGGGCTGATATGTTCCGGCGAGCACCGGGTCTCCGGACGCGCCCGGAACTGCCGGTAGTGCGCGCGTCCGCGCGCGGCTCCGAGGTGTTGATTGCCGGGCGCACTCAGGTGTTAGGGGAAAGACTCGACGCCCTCTACGAGCACCGCGAAGCCGGCGTATATCCGGAGGGTTTCCCTCTGCAGGCGATCCGGACGAGCGGAATCCGCTATTTGATGGGTCATGACGGCCAGGAGCACACCCGGTTCCGGTTCACGATCCGGCTCTCGGATGATTTCCGAACCCTTTCCTGGTCGGCACCAGAGGAGTTGGTCTGACGTGTTGTCCATACCCGTGCTCCGTGACGGGGAGGAGCGGAGTTCCCGCGACACGCGTGTCCTGCATGGCGTGACCGGCGTCCCCCTCGCCACCGTCCACGAAGCGCCCGCCCTGGTGACCAGGCTCACGGTCAAGCGCATGCGCGAAGCACCGCAGATGGCACCGGACGAGCGCCTCGCGGTGCTGGCCGACGCGGGCCGCCGGTTCGCCGAGGCCACCCTGGGCGGACAGACCCCGGAGGAGTACTGCCGCCTCCAGGCACTCGTCTCCGGCGTGCCGATCCGGGTGGCTCGCCAGACCCTCGGTCGCATGCGGGACGACTGCGGGCTGCTCGGCGACGTCGTCGCGAAACAGTGCCCCGTCGGCGCCGGCCGCA
Source organism: Streptomyces sp. NPDC086835 (assembly GCF_044745705.1). Classification (NCBI taxonomy): domain Bacteria; kingdom Bacillati; phylum Actinomycetota; class Actinomycetes; order Kitasatosporales; family Streptomycetaceae; genus Streptomyces; species Streptomyces sp. NPDC086835. The sequence goes on along the minus strand of NZ_JBIVAU010000005.1, from coordinate 394,159 downwards.
CGGCCCGCTGGGTGCGCCGCGGTTCGGTCTTCGGTGTCGTGGCCCCCAGCAACCACCCGGCCACCCACGGAGCCTGGCTCCAGGCCGTGGCGCTGGGGTACCGGGTCGTGGTGCGTCCGGGCACCCGTGACCCCGTCACCCCGCTGCGCCTGATACGGGCGCTGCTGGAGGCCGGGCTCGATCCCGGGTGGATCAGTCTGCTGCCCGGGTCCCACGCCGCCGCCGACGCTCTCATGGACGCGGCCGACCTGTCCCTGGTCTACGGCAGCGAGGCCACGGTGGCCCGGCTGCGCGGCAACGACCGGGTACTGGTCCGCGGTCCCGGCCGGAGCAAGATCCTCGTGGACGGACCGGTCGACGAGGCGGGACTGGACCACCTCGTCGCCGAGGTCTCCGCCGACGGTGGAGTGCGGTGCACCAACACCACCGCCGTCTTCACCTCGGGCGACCACCGCGCCCTGGCCGAAGCGCTGGCCGAGAGACTGGCCGCGTTGCCGGGCCTTCCGGTCACCGATGACCGGGCGGTCCTCCCCGTCCGCCCGCGCAAGGAGGCCGAAGGTCTGCGGGCGGCTCTCCACCGGGCCGCCCAGGGTGCCGTCGATCTGACGGAGCGGTACTACGAGGCGGACGGCGGTCCGGTGACCGTCGTCGACGAGGATGCCGCGGCGCTGCGGCCCGCGGTGATGTGCGTGGACCGGTCCGACCACCCGGGGCTGGGCGCGGAACTGCCGTTCCCCTGCGTATGGGTGGCGCCCTGGGAGCCGTCGGAAGGCATCGGCCCGCTGGACGACTCCTTGGCCCTGACCCTGCTCACCGACAACGCCGCGCTCGTCGATGAGTGCCTGGACACCCCCGGCATTCGCACGGTCCTGCACGGCAGGGTCCCGCGCTGGTGGCGGGATCCGTATCTGCCGCACGACGGGTACCTCGGGCAGTTCCTCATGGAGGCGCGTGGTTTCGCCGGATCGTGAAACCAGCGTCGCCCTGACCGACCGCTCCCAGGTCATTCCGAAGACAGTGAGGTGATTGACATGTCTGCTGCCTGTCCCGACATCCCGATCGTCGTCCTTCCCGAGAACAACATGGTGCGCTGCCGCACCCGCCCCGCCGCACCGATCGCTGCCGCTCTCACCGCGGCGACCGACGCGCTGATGCGTCTGCACGGTGAGCTGTTGAACCCGGCGGGAGCCGGCGACGCGGCCCGCAAAGCGATGGACGCGGCGGTGGAGGAGAACGACCGGCTCGCCGTCGAGGCCATGGTCGTCCCGATGGATGCCGTGGCGCTGAAGCCGATCGTTCCCAACCACGAGTACTTCGGGGTCCGCACGGCGCCGGTCGACGACGCCCGCCTGGTCTCTGAAGTGACGACGATCATCGCGCGGTCGCTGCGCGATCTGCGCAACGCGCGGCTGGATCTGAACGACCAGGCCTACGAGGTCCACGCCATGGCCAAGATTCTGGAAGGCCTGGTTCCGAGCGACTGCGCCGCGGCGCAGCCGGACGAGGCCCCCGTGGCAAGGCAGGCCCCCTATGCTCCGGGCGACGACGAGCTGACGCGGTGGGTCATCACCCACCACTTCTACTTCGTGCTCAACCTCGCGGCGGCCGACGCCGTCTCCCGGGCGGCCGCCGCGCTGGCGGACGGGGACCGCGACGCGGCGTTCGACGCCCTCCAGGAGGCCATCGCCTATGTCCGTGGCTTCACCGCGGCCATGATCCATTCCGGGGACATGTCGGCTCCGTGCTACGACGCGAAGGTCCGGCCGACCATGCAGCCGCCGGCCGTGCCGGTGGCACTCACCGGCCGGACGCAGCCTGAGCACAAGGCGTTCAGGAAGGCCATGCGAAATCTCGTCAAGGCCTCCGCGCAGTCCTTCGCGGAAATGGCGGCGACCGACCCCGAGCTGGCGCTCGCCCGCGACGCGCTGCTCGAGGCCGATCTGCAGGACATCGAGCGGCACATCAGTGTGACGGCCGCTCTGGTCGGTGACGACCGCTCGATCGTCCAGGGCGAGGCCTCGGCCGAGAGTGCGATCGGTGTGCTGCGCACCATGCGGCACTCCCGGGCGGAGCTGTACCGCGACTTGATGAGGTTCGGTGACCCGGTCACCCTCATCGGAACCTGAACAACACCGAGCTGACCGGAGGGTCCGGCCGGGGCGTCCTCGCCGTCGGCATCGGCCGGACCCGCCGGCTCCCGTCCCCCTGAAGGGAACAGCGTGACGAAGACCGCACAAGACCGTGGCGAGGCACCTCCGTTCACTCTTGTGGCGACCCTGGCCGCGCTGTCCGCGCTCGGCCCACTGTCGATCGACATGTACCTCCCGGCGCTGCCCGAGCTGGGCAGGGACCTCGGCGGCGGCGCCTCACTGATCCAGCTCACCCTCACCGCCTGCCTGGTCGGGCTCGCGCTCGGCCAGGCGGTGGCGGGCCCCGCCAGCGATCTGCTGGGACGGCGCCGACTGCTGCTCGGCGGCATCATCGGCTACACCACGGCGTCGCTGCTGTGCCTCATCGCGCCGAACGTCTGGCTCCTGATCGTGTTCCGGCTGTTCCAGGGCGCCGCGGGCGGCACCGCGATCGTGATCGCCCGCGCCGTGGTCCGGGACCGGAACGAAGGGGCCGCGGCTGCCCGCTTCTTCGCCAGCCTCGTCCAGGTCAGTGCGCTCGCGCCGATCGTGGCGCCCCTGGCCGGCGGGGCGCTGCTCCAGGTCATGCCGTGGCGCGGGCTGTTCGCTGTCATCACCGGGCTCGGCGCGGTACTGGTCGTCGTCGTGTACCGCGCGATGCCCGAGACGCTGGCCCCCGAGGACCGTCGCGGCGACGGGCCGAAGGCCGTACTCGTGACGTTCGGCAAGCTGGCCGCCGACCGGGCCTTCGCGGGATACATGCTCACCGGCGGGCTGGCCTTCGCCGCGATGTTCACCTACATCTCCGGTTCGCCGTTCGTGATCCAGGAGGTCTACGGCCTTCCCCAGCTGGCGTTCGCCGGCATCTTCGCGGCGAACGGCGTGGGCATCGTCATAGCCGGCCGCGTCGGCGCCCGGCTGCTGGACCGGCACGGCTCCCGCAGGCTTCTCGGCATCGGTCTGTCCATCGCCGCCGTGGGCAGTCTGACCGTGGCGAGTTCGCTGGCAGCCGGGCTCTGGACGCTGCTGCCCGGCCTGTTCCTGGTGGTTGCGCCGATCGGGCTCATCCTGCCGAACTCGATGGCTCTCGCGCTGTCCGGCCGCCCGCCGCGGATGGCGGGCACCGCCTCGGCCCTCATGGGGCTGGCCCAGTTCGCCCTCGGCGGACTCGCCGCCCCGATGGCCGGCCTCGGCGGTTCCGACACTTCGGTCCCGATGGTCCTGGTCATCGTCGGCCTGAGCCTGTCCGCCCTCGCTGCCTTCGGGCTGACCCCGCGCCCGCCGGTGACCGATGAGCCGGACCGGGCGGCACAGTCACGGCGAAACCGCGGCCGGCCGGGCCGGCGGGGAGAGGAACGGGCAGTTCGCCGTAGCCATACGCGCCGCGCTCGGCCTTGACCGAGCAGCAGCGCCGCGGGGCCCCTTCACGAGACCGCCCCGGGGTCCGTCCCCCTTTCCCCCCTTCCCCCGACTCGCACGGAGAACTGGCACCTTGACCCTGGACAACGTCCTCGTCGTCGGCGGCGGACTCGCCGGCTCGCACGTCGCCGCGGCACTCCGCGCCCGCGGCTACCGGAAGGCGCTCACCCTCGTCGGTGCGGAACCCCACCCGCCGTACGACCGCCCGCCGCTCACCAAGTCGGTGCTGGCCGGCGATGAAGGGGACACTTCCTTCCCCACCGACTGGGCGAACCTGGGAATCGACCTGCGCCTCGGTGAACGCGCCGAGGCCCTCGACCTGCATGACCACCTGCCGGGCGGCGTTCTGAAGACGACGGCGGGCGCACTCGCCTTCGGGGGGCTGGTCCTCGCGACCGGCGCGGAGCCTGTCCGGCTGCCCGGCGAGGGGCAGCAGCACGTGGTCCGCACCGTGGACGACGTGCGGGCGCTGCGCCCGCTGCTGCGGCCGGGCACGCACCTCGCGCTCGTCGGCGCAGGTTGGATCGGCGCCGAGGTTGCCACGATCGCGGCCGCGAAGGGATGCCGGGTCACGGTCCTGGAGGCGGACCGGGCTCCGCTCGCCGCCGCGGTCGGCGCCCGGATCGGCGCGTGGACGGCCTCCTGGTACCCGGAGGCCGGGGTCGCCCTGCGCTGTGGAACGGCCGTCACCTCCGTGGACCCCGGCGGACTGTGCCTGGCTGATGGGGAGTTCCTCGCCGCGGACGTGGTGGTGGTGGGTGTCGGCGCCCGCCCCGCGGTCGACTGGCTCAGGGCCTCCGGTCTGGAGATCGCGCGCGGCGTGGTCGTCGACGAGTCCCTGCGTACCGCGCGGCCCGAGGTGGTAGCACTCGGCGACTGCGCCGCCTGGTGGTCACCGCGGTACGGGCGGCACATGGTGGTCGAGCACTGGGACACCGCGCTGAAGGCGAGCGAACTGGCCGCCGCCGCGCTGCTCGGTGAGGACGTGTGCCATGACCCGGTTCCGTACTTCTGGTCGGAGCAGTTCGGCCGGATGGTGCAATACGCGGGCGACCACCAGGGCGCCGACCAGGTGGTGCTGCGCGGCTCGCCGGAGGACCCGGAGTGGGCGGTCCTGTGGCTGGAAGGGGATCGCCTCCTCGCGATCCTCACCGTGAACCGCCCCCGCGACCTGGTGCAGGCACGCCGCGCCCTCACCACCGGCTGTGTGGTCGACCTCCGGGCCGCCACCGACCCCGGCACCGCGCTGCGCGACGCCCTGCGCGCAGCATGAACGACCCGGAAGGGACCTTTCTCATGACCACCCAGGAAGAACTGCCCCGGTTCCGCGCGGCCGTGCGCGGCCTGGTGAGCTACCGGCCTGAGAAGCCGGCGCTCTCCCCGGAGGGCCGCTCCTACGCCCTCGCCGCCAACGAGACGCCGTTCGGCCCACTGCCGAAGGTGGCACGGGCGATCCAGGAGCAGATCGAGGGCATCAACCGCTACCCCGACAACAGCGGCCAGGCCCTCACCGCAGAGCTCGCGGAGCGGTTCGGGGTGGAACCGGACGGCATCGCACTGGGCTGCGGTTCGGTGGGCGTCGCCCAGCAGCTGATCACCGCCGTCGCCGAACCGGGTGACGAAGTCCTCTACGCCTGGCCCTCGTTCGAGGCGTACCCGCTCCTCACCCGGCTCGCCGGAGCGGTCCCCGTCGCGGTGCCGCTGCGTGAGCACGTCCATGACCTCGCGACGATGGCGGAGCACCTCACCGACCGCACCCGGCTGGTTTTCGTCTGCAACCCGAACAACCCGACCGGGACGGTCGTCGGCCGCGCGGAGCTGGAGGAGTTCCTGGGACGCGTGCCTCCCGGCTGCCTCGTCGTCCTGGATGAGGCGTACCACGAGTACGTGCGCGCCGAGGAGGTCCCCGACGGGCTGTCCCTCTTGCCCGGCCGCCCTCACCTCGTCGTCCTGCGCACGTTCTCGAAGGCGTACGGACTGGCAGGGCTGCGCATCGGCTACGCGGCCGGCCACCCCGAAGTGATCGGCACCCTACGCAAGGCCTACCTGCCGTACAGCGCGGGCAGTGTCGCGCAGGCGGCCGCGATCGCGGCGCTGCGCTCGGGGGACGAGGTGGCGAGGAGGACGGACATCATCACGGCAGAACGCACGCGCCTCGCCGCCGCGCTCGAGGCACGGGGATGGCGCGTACCTGCGAGCGAGGCCAATTTCCTGTGGTTGCCGCTCGGCGAGCGCGCCACCGCCTTCGGCGTGCACTGCGCGACCGCTGGGGTTTCCGTACGGGCCGTGGGGGGCGCCGGTGTCCGTGTGACCCTGGGCCTGCCTGCCGACAACGACGCTTTCCTGGCGGCGGCCGCGTCCTTCCCCCCTGCCTGACTCGCACCTACTGGGAGCCGGCGGTGTACGGCTCGAAATGGGGGGACGCATGTCCTTTCTCCGCCCTCGCTTCCCGGGCGAGCGCGCCCTGGTCTCTGGCATCGCCGTGGACGCGGTCGGCTCCGGGATGTACATCCCCTTCAGCCTGGTGTTCTTCCGTCATGTGACCGGATTGCCGCTACCGGTGATCGGTCTGGTGCTCACCGTCACCGGGCTCGTGGGCATCGCCGCCGTCCCCGTGGTGGGCATTGCGGTGGACCGCTTCGGCGCCCGCACCATGCAGATCTCCGTGTACGTGGTGCGGGGCCTGAGCTTCGCCTGCTTCCCGCTCGCCGACGCACTGCCGGTCTTCGCCGTCGTCGCGCTCCTCACCGCGGTGGGAACACGCGCCTTCCCGCCCGCCCAGGAAGCGCGGATCGCCGAACTCGCCGAAGGCACCGAACGGGACCGCTTGCAAGCTCTCAGCCGCAGCCTGGGCAACGCCGGTCTCGGCGCGGGGACTCTGATGGCCTCCGTCGTCATCGCCACCGCGGGTGGTTTCGGTTACACGGTCACGGCGTGGCTCAACGGAGCGAGCTTCCTCGTCGCGGGATTCCTCGCCGCGCGCACCCCGGCCGCGCCGCCCCGCCCCCCGGCGGGCCCGCGCGTACGCGGCGGTGGCTACCGAGTCGTCGCCAAGGACCGGCCCTTCCTCGGCCTGGTCTGCGCCAACCTGCTCGTCGTCCTCGGCTTCTCGGCGCTCACCACGCTCCTCCCGCTGTACGCGACGGGCTGGCTGGACGTGCCCGAAGGACTCGTCGGCAGCGCCTTCCTCCTCAACACTGTGTTGTGCGCGGCCCTGGGTGTCCCCGTCGCCGCCCTCGCTCGGCGCTGCTTCACCACCCGCCCCCGGGCCGCCGCCGTCGGTGCCGCGCTCTTCTCCCTCTCCTTCCTCGCGCAGGCGGCGCTCGGCACCGTCCGGCCGCACGGCGTTCCGCTCCTGCTCGCCGGACTACTGGGTGCGGTTTTCGTCATGACGGTAGGCGAGATGGTGTACACCCCCTCCGCCGGAGCGCTGTCGCAGTTCGCCGCGCCCCAGCGGCTGCGTGGCCGCTACCTCGCCACCTACCAGTTGTCGTGGTCGCTGGCGTACGCCCTGGGCCCGACGGTCTTCACCTCGCTGCTCACCGTCGACGGCCGGCTGCCGTGGCTGCTCGTGGCAACCACGGCGGCGCTCGGCTCGCTCCTGCTGGTGCGCGTCGAGCGCCACCTTCCGGCCGACGCCGTCACCTTCGTCCCCGCCCCCGCTCCCGGGAGCACGACCACGACCGCCGCCAAGTGACCCCGGGCCTCGTACCCCGCACACACAGGGTCGTCACTCGCCGCCCGACCTACCGCACCGCCCCTCGTACCGAAGCGCTTCCGGCACCGTCCCAAGGAGATCACTGTCATGAGAGCCGCTGTATTCCACGGCAGGCGCGACGTCCGGGTCCAGGAGTGGCCCGCCCCTCCGGCTCCCGGGCCCGGGGAGATCCAGCTCGCCGTGGTGCGCGCGGGCATCTGCGGCACCGACGTCGAGGAGTACGCCTCCGGCCCGCACCTCATCCCGCTCGCCAAGCCGCACTTCGCGAGCGGTCACCAGGGCCCGCTGGCCATCGGCCACGAGATGGTCGGCGAGGTCGTCGCGACCGGCCCCGGCGTCGACGCCTTCACTGAAGGTGATCTGGTCGTTCCGGGCTCCGGGGTCTCGTGCGGGAACTGCCGCTGGTGTGCGCAGGGGCGGACCAACATCTGCGGGCGGTACTACACGCTCGGGCTGCATGTGGACGGCGGACTAGCCGAGCGGGTCAACGTCCCGGCGGGGATCAGCCGTTCGGTGGGCGGACTCGCCCCTGACGTCGCCATCATGGCGCAGCCCCTCGCCGTGGCGCTGCGGTCGGTACGCGGCATCACTCCCGAGCCGGGCAGGACCGTCGTGGTGATCGGCCTGGGCAGCATCGGATCGCTCGCGGTGGCCGCCTGCGCGGCCCGAGGAGTCGAGACCATCGGCGTCGACGTCTCGGCCGCCCGGCGGGAGACAGGGCGCCGTGCAGGCGCGGGGCTGCTGATCGACGCCTCGCGTGAGGACGCGGCCACCGCGATCAGAGCGGCGACGGCTGGGGTCGGCGCGGACGTGGTGATCGAGGCCTCGGGAGCGACCGCCGGTCTCGTGACCGCGATGAACGCGGTCTGCCGGGGCGGGCATGTCCGCCTGGTCGGCCTCCACCGCGACCCTTCGCCGCTCGACCTGACCCGGCTGGTCCTGGAGGAGATCACGCTCGACACCTCGAAGGTCCACGTCTGCGATCAGGACCTCCCCGAGGCCCTGGCCCTGCTCACCGCGCACCCGGAGATCGCCACGACCGCGCTCGACCAGGTCATCTCCCTGGACAGGCTCGTCCCCGACGGCCTCGAACGCATCGAGCGAGGGGACGCCACGGGCAAGATCGTCGTCCGCGTCCCGTAGGACTTCACAGGTCACCGCCTCCTCATCGCCCGCGCCTCGACCGCCGAGTGCGGGGGCCGGGCCCCGCTCCGGTTCCGGGGCCGGAGTGAGGCCGACGCCGGGGCGCCCAGGGTGTCACCCCAGGCGCCCCGGCCCCGCGGAGGGAACGTTTCAGCCCCAGATCGCGGTGACCCACTCGGGGTGATCGACGAACGGGTTCCGGTTGTGCTGGAAGTCGTCGTAGATCACCTGGTTGCGCCTCTTCTCGAAGGCATCCGGCGGGTCCTGCTCGTTCCACTGCTTCAGTACGGACAGCCGGCCGTGGTACGGCATGGACCCGTTGTTCACCTGGTCGTTGACCTCCAGGTCGGCGAAGGCGTCGTCGCCCTCGTAGCGCACCGCCATGTAGAAGATCATGCGGGCCACGTCGCCCTTGACCGCGTCGCGGGGCTCGAACGAGTCGCTGTCGGTGTAGTTGCCGGGCGCCTCCCCGACCTGGGAGCCTCCCTCGTCGAAGTCCTTGTTGCCGCGGGTGCTGTTCACCGACACGTCGGTCGGCCGCAGGTGGTGGATGTCCGTACCCGGGCCGGTGGCGGTGCCGAAGTCGCCGTGCGACTTCGCCCAGGTGTGCTCGCGGTTCCACTGGTCGGGGTCGCCGCCGTTGGAGGGCTTGCTCTGGGAGCGGCCGGTGTAGAGCAGGATCACGTTGGCGGAGTTGGCCGGATCCTCGTCGGTGGCCTTGAGTGCGTCCCAGACCTGGGAGTAGGACAGCTTTGTCTGGTTGCTGATGATGGTGTGGAGGGAGTCCTTGAGGTCCTGTCCGGTCCTGCCGATCGCGTCCTGGTAGTAGGTGTCGTCGTACGCCGACGTGGACGCGGCCGCGCCGGCGGTCCCGTCGGCCGCGGGCGCGGTGATCGCCGTCGCCGAGCCGGTCGCGGCGATCGCCAGCGACAAGCCGCCTATGGCCAGGGCGAGATGCTTCCAGCGGGTGACTGGTGTGGGGGGCATGTACGTCCTCTTCTCGGGCCTGCGCCGCCCACGGCAACGCGCGTAGAACACGGGCGGCACGACCGAACCTTCATTCGGTTGCGAAGAGTTTGCCCGTGGCCGGGCAACGAGACATGAAGAAGGCGCAGTGGTTGCGCGAAGAGAGCGTGAAGCTGACTCGCTGTCAGCAAGGCAGTGTGTGACGGTTCTTCAGCCCTTGAGGGCGCCCCTCGGGCGGCCTCTCGGACATCCCCTGCCGCGGCTCAGCCCAGCAGCTCAGCCCAGCAGCTCGGCGCTGCTCCGCGGCTCCACCCGCGGCTGCCCGTTGATGCGGTGACGCTCGACGGAGGAACGGCGGTAGACCTCCTCGCGCACCCGCTGGATCTCGCCGATCGGCCGGTGGTCCTCGCGCACACGCCAGGGGGTGATCGAGGTGCCGTCCGCGGCGGTGAGATTGTCCGCGCCGCCGATGTCCTGGCGTGGAATGTCGATCCTGGCGACGCCGACCCAGGGGGAGAGTTGCTCGGGCCACTCCACCGAGGTGTTGTCGACCGGCATCCGGGTCAGGTCCGTGTTCAGCTGCACCTGGAGCTCGAAGGCGTGGTCACGCTCGGCCGCCTCTGCGACCAGCGTGTTGCGGAAGGCTTCGCCGTCCGCCCGGACATCGACCTGGAGGTGGCCGACCGGCGTGACGGGCACCGTGCGCAGCTTCGCGATGTGGTCGCCGTAACGGAAGGCGCCCATGCTGTTGTAGGTGTACGAGAGCAGGTTCTGCCGCTGCACCCTGGTGAAGGACAACATCGCGAACAGCTCGTCCCACAGCCACTCGTCCGCCGTCCCCAGCGTCCCGCGCCGGGTGAGGAACTCGCCCATCCAGGACTTGCGCCGCGCCGGGTTCACCAGGGCGTCCGGCAGTTCGGAGAACAGCTCCTCGATCACCATGTAGTCGTACGCGGTGTTCGCGAAGAAGACGTTGTTGTTGATCAGGTTGAGGTCGAACGTGGTCGCCTCGGACTCGTCGGTCAGCAGCGACGTGCCGGGCACGCCGAACATCTTGATCCCCATGCCGCACGCCGCGCCCAGCAGTGAGTCGGCCCGCAGGTGCCCGAGCCCGTTGGAGTAGCGGACCACGGCGTCGTACGTCACCGGCTCGGCGAAGATTCCTTGAGCGTACGGACCCTCCAGGTCACTCACCGTGACGGTGGCCTTCACCAGTCCATAGGTCTTGCCGTGCGCCGTCCTGACGGCGCGGCCGACCCGCTGCCGCTCGACGGACCCGCGGGTGCGGTCCGCGACCTGCTGGACGACTTCGTCCAGCTCCTGCTGGTAGGTGGGTCGTTCGACGGGTCGGTACGTCTCGAACCTGACGAATTCCATGGAGATTCTCCTCCTCGCACGAAGCAGTGCGCCGCGCCGCTCGCTGCGTCACTGCCTCGATGCGTTCAATGTAGTGCTCAATTTAGTTGTGCACAACGTAACTGCTTGTGATGGACCCCACGTCCTCTGTCAAAAGGAGCCGGCCCGCCCGGTGACGGGCGGACGCTGTTCAGCCCGCGGGCGGGGCCGCCATCGCGCCGATGTGGTAACTGTCGCCGTAGACCCGCCAGTTCAGCGGCGGCTCGAGGTCGAAGTTCCCCTCCCGCACGAAAACCCGCTGCGCCGTCTCCACCCGGCTCGTGTCGGTGTGCGACGGCTCCTTGCGGATCGCCTCGGCGCGGGCGTCCAGGAAGGCGTTCAGGTACTCCTCCTCGTCGCCGCCCTCTGCGGGCGACTTGGCGCCGGCCAGGGCCTTCTCCCGCAGTGCGCGAAAGCCCGTGGAGCTCTCGGAGGCGTCGGCGCCGTGCATGACGTACGCATCGAAGTAGATCAACTGCCCCAACGCGCCGAGACCGTCGTCCTCGGCCCGACGCACTGCGGGCAGCAGGTACGTCTCGTCCCGCTCGGCGTCCTGGGCCGCCCGGAACGCCGCGTCGGACGTCGCGGCCCGCTCCCATGCCCTGGTGAACGGCTTGCCCAGACCCTTGTGCGAATCGCTGCCCTCGACCGCCCGCAGCGCGGGCAGGAAACGCTCCAGCGCGTTGCCCGGCCTGGCCTTCGCGTAGCGCTCGACCACCGCGAGCATGTCGCCGGTGCCCGAGCAGAAGCCGATGACGCCGGCGGTGTAGCCGCGGCCGTCGCCGATGTCCTCGATGTACTTGTACTGCGCCTTCCAGTCCAGCGTGGAGTTCTCCGCACTGGAGACGATCCGCATCGCGATGTCCTTCTTCGCGGGGTCCTCCAACCCGCCTCCGCCCCCGGAGTCGTCACCGGTGCAGGCGGTGCACGCCCCCGCCGTGATCAGGAACGCGAGCAGCATGCGCAGTACGGACTTCACGGCGGACCCCCTCCCGGGGTCACACCCCCGGCCATACCATCAGATTACTGAACAGCTCCGCCTGCTCGATCGCGTCGTCCAGCGCATGGTGGGTGTGCCGCCGCGCCGACAGCAGCTCACGCGGCATCGCCGACTTCGTCACCGCCCGCAGCGGCAGCCGCGCCTTCACCGCGTACAGCGTCTTCATGTCGAGGCACCCGGAGTGCCCGAACGGGCTCGCCCCGGTGAACCGCAGCAGGTACCAGTACAGGAACGTCCAGTCGTAGGAGGCCGGATAGCCGCACATCACCGGCTGCGCCCCTCCGTACGCCTCGCACACCTCGCCCACCCAGACGCCGAACGCGGCCATGGCCGCCGCCGGCTCGCTGCCCTCGGCCGTCAGCCGCTCCCGGTCCAGGCCGCTCACGGCCAGTGCCTGCGGCACGAAGCCCTCGCTGATGGGCCGCAGTTCACGGTAGAAGGTGTCCTTCTCGGGATCGGCCGGCTCGTACCCGTCGACGTCCTGGCGGCCGGCCACGGCGGCGCCGAGGCTGAGCATCGAGTACGGGCCCGGAATCGGCCCGTCGGCCTCGACGTCGACGGAGAAGTAGAGGCTGGGCTTCACTCGGCGTGTCATGCCAGGAGCATCGCATCAGTGTCCCTCCCGGCTCATCACCTTTCCGGCGGGGGCGGGCGACGCCCCGCCGTGCGCGGCCGGCCCGCCCCGCCTTCGCCGTCAGTCGCCCGGCCGCCAGTCGGGCCGCCGCCCGCTCATGCCGACGGCCCGGTCCAGCAGCGGCGCGTCGTCCGGCACCGCGACCGGCGGGCCGAAGATCGAGTCGCGCAGGGAGTCGTCGTCCGACGGCTGCACCATCTCGTAGGAGACTGCCGCACTCGCCTCACCGGGGTCGTACTCCTGCCCCGTCGCCCGCGCGAGGTCCCAGCCGTGGATCACCAGCTCGTTCAGCGCGACGCGCCCCGCGACCTGCCCCGGCAGGTCCACCCCGCCGGCCTGGGTCATGCCGTCCCACGCCGACGGCTGCCGCCAGGCCTCCGCCAGCTCGTCCAGCCGCTGGGGCAGCACGGTGCGCCACTTCTCGTCGAGCACCGGGAGCGAGCTGCCGGGGTCGGTGCCCGTCGTCGGACCGAAATCCTTGCGTGCCGCGTCGCGGAACGCGAGGGACAGGCCGTCGATGTGGGCCAGCAGCTCGCGCACGGAGTAGTCGGGGCAGGGCGTCGGAGCGCCCAGCTGTTCGTCACCGATCGCGTCGAGCAGTCGGGCCACGGCGCGGGCGGCGGGTGCGAGGTCGGGCACGGGTGTCGTGTCGGAGGTGTTCATGCAGTGGTGACCGGCCGCGCAGCCGGAACTCATCGCCCGGACGCCGCCCCGCGCCCTGCGGAGGTGATCGCTCGCCCGATCGGGCTAACACCCGGCCCGGAAGGATCTCCGGCGCCGCCTGCCCTCATACGCTCCACAAGTGACTCGTACGAACGCCTTGAACACCGGCCGCGACGACTTCCTCACCTGGGTGTCCCGGGAAAGAGGCGCGGCGCTGCCCGTGCGCACCACCGACGCGGTGCTGACGATGCTCGCGCTGCGCGGCGCGGAACGCAGGGCGGGCGTGCCCGAGCCCACGCCGCAGCTGGTCCGGCAGGTCCTGCACGAGGATCTGCCCCAGCTGCTGTACGCGGGCGACGAGGAGCTGGACGCCGTGCCGGTCCTCCTCACCGCCCTGGCCGACCGCGTACGGGCCGCAGGCCGTCTCAACGCCAAACGCCACGCGAAGCTGGTCGCAGCCGTCGAGGAGGCCGTCCCCGAGTTCCGCCGCGCCATGGCAGACCCGCTGAACCTGACCTGGCCCCGTTGGTACGCGTCGCTGATGAGTGCCGACGGCGTGGACCGCGACGACGCCGACGCCGTACGGGCCTGGCTCGCCACGCACGAGAGCACGCCGCACGCGGACCGGCCCGCCCTCCCCGAGCCGCTGCACCGCTCCGACCTCGCCGACCGGACCTTCTCCGTACGCGCCCGGCTCGCCGAAGCGCTGCTCGAGGCCTTCGCCCGCGACACCAGCGCGGCGTCACCGCCCGGCCCGCTGCTGCCGGCGCCACCACTGGACGCCGACCGTCCTGACGACGCGCTCACCGGCGAACTCGACCACATCGCCGCCGAGTTGACCGACCGGTGGACCGCGGCGGGTCTCGAGGGGGCACTGACCGGACGCCACGCCTCCCTCGCCCCCGGCCCGGAGGCCGTGCCCCACGCGTCCCTCGCCGACCACATGCTCGACGAACACCTCGACTACTACGGCGACTCCGCCGTCCCGCTGCCGCCCCCGGCCGCCGTCCCCGCACCGGACGAGATCCAGGGCCTGCTGCACGCCGCGCCCCTGCCCGCCGCCCTGGCGTCCGGAACCTTCGACGACGAGCTGCGGGAGGTCTCGGAGCGTTGCGGACTTCCCGGTCCCGCCTCCGACGTGTGGACGGAGGGCACCCCGCAGGAACTCCTCGAACTGGCCGCCGACCTCCTGGCCGCGCAGGCCGAGCGGCTGCCGCCGGTCACCGGCCCCGACGACGCGTACTCGTTCGACGCCGCGCACATCCTCTACTCGCTCTACGAACGCGGGAGCACCCCGGACTCGGTGGCACGCAAGATCTGCGACGCCAAGGACGACGGCGTGGCCCCCGAACTGGAGGACGCGCCCGCTCCCGTACCGGGCAGCGCCCCGGCCGCGTACGAGACGCCGTCGCCCGAGGAGCTCTCCGCGCTGCTCGGGATGCCCGGCCGCACCGAGGAGGACCGGGCCGAGATCGACGCCCCCGCCAAAGGGTTGGCGGCCGTGGTCGATCAACTGGCCCGAACCGGCTGCGTCTTCAGGACGGGCGACACCTATGGGCTGACCCCCCTCGGCGCGGCCGTCATGCGACACGTGATCACGGTCGGCCATGTGGCCGCCCCCGACCAGGAGACCGTCGCCGGCTGGGACGCGGCACAGACCGTCGCGGCGGTCCGGCACTGGCCCACCCAGCTCGCCGCCTCGGCCCTCGCCGCCTTCGCTGACCGGCACGGGGGCACGGACCAGGCCTGGGGCGAACTTCTCTCCGCGGTCGCCGCGGCCAGGTCCGAGGACGCCAACGCCGCCCGCACGGCCGAGTACTTCGCGCAGCTCGACCGCGCGGGAGTCCCCACCACCGCCCTGCGCGCCGCGCTCGGCGACCCGGTGACCGGCGCCGCCGCCCGGCGACTGCTGCTGTCCCGCGGCGAGAGCGTCCCCGAGGACGCGGTCCCGCTCGGCGCACGCGCCACCGTGCTCGTCGAGGAGCTGGACCAGCGCTGGATCGACGACATGCTCGTCCATGTGAAGCGCCGCGACGACTCCGGCGACAACGGCATCCCGGGACCGGCCGACATCCCGCCCACGACCCTCCTCCCCGCCTTCGACACGGCGGCCGCCGCCTGGCCGGGCGGCGCCACCGCCCTGCTGTCGGCCCTGGCCACCGCCGACCCCGCCACCTCGCTGCGCGTCCTCGACAGCCTGCACACCCACCACCCGGACCGCACGGTGGCGGCCGCGGCGGGCCGTACGAGGAAGTCCGCGCAGCGCACGCTGTCCGGCCGGCGCTGACTCCCGGCCGGGTCCGGACGCTTCGGGCCGGACGGATAGGTTGGCCGCCGGCCCACCGTCCGAGGAGATGCCCGTGCCTGCCCGCCCCCGCCTGCTGTTCGTGACCGACCTCGCCTATCCGGCCAGGGGACGGCGCTACGGCGACGAGGACATCCTTCTCACCTCACGCCTGCGCGAGGAGTTCCGTCTCGCGCTGTGCCATCCGCTGGACGCCGCAGAGCTGATGGACGCCTTCGACGCGGTCGTCGTCCGCAACAGCGGCCCCGTGCTCCACTACCAGAAGGAGTACGACGCGTTCCGTGAGCGGGCCACGGCGACGGGTGTCCGGGTGTACAACCCGCTCGACGGGCGGGGCGACATGGCGGGCAAGCAATATCTGCTGGACCTGACGGTGGCCGGTCACCCGGTCATCCCCACCGTCGACCGGCCGCAGCACCTGGCGCGGCTTCCGGAGACCGCCGAGTACGCGGTGAAGCCGAAGGCGGGCGCCGACTCCATAGGCCTGGACTTCGTCCCGCGCCAGGACCTCGCCAAGCTCGCCGCACGCGGTGACCTGCTCGTCCAGCCCCGGGTGGACTTCCGGTACGAGGTGTCCTTCTACTTCGTCGACGACGCCTTCCAGTACGCGCTGTACGCCCCCGACCCCGGGCAGCGGTGGGTCCTCGAGCCGTACGCGCCCACCGAGGCGGATCTGCGCTTCGCGAAGAGGTTCGTCGACTGGAACACCCTCGACCACGGCATCCAGCGCGTCGACGCCTGCCGCACGAGGACGGGCGAACTGCTCCTGGTCGAGCTGGAGGACCTCAACCCGTACCTGTCCCTCGATCTCCTCCCCGAGGCCACGCGGGACGCCTTCGTCACCGCGATGAAGGCGTCCCTGCACCGCTTCCTGGACCGGCCCGCGCCGCCTGCCCGCGGCTGACGCCGACGCGAGGCCGCCCGGCCGTCGACGACCCGGCCGCCCGGCGGCACGGGCGTGGCCGAACGGTCAGCCGGACGCCAGCGCCGCGGCCTCGCTCCTCGCCCGCCGGAGCCATTCCGCGCGCTCCTGCTCCGTCGAGTCGGTGACCGTACGGAAGACCACCCGCCGTACGTCGTCGACACCGACGTACGGCAGCACGCACGCTGCCCAGACCCGCTGCAACGGGTCCCCGAACTCGCCGTCCTCCCGGTCGGCCGGGGTGTCCGAGGTGTTCAGCACGAGCGCCCGGCCCGCCGTCAGCAGCCCGACGGGCTCGCCGTCGGCGCTGCCGAGCTTGTACGCGACGCCGGGCACCAGCACCCGCTGCACCCAGCCGGTGAGGACGGCCGGCGGCATGCCCCACCAGTTGGGGTGGACGAACACCATGGCGTCGAGCGTGGCCACCTCCGCGCGGTGCAGGGCCACTTGGGGATCGGGCGCCTCGTCCGACGCCCGGACCGTCTCCGTCTCGCCGGCGGTCAGCACAGGCGGGAAGCCCTCGGCGCACAGGTCGTGCGCGAGCACTTCGGCCCCGTGGGCCCGCAGTTCGGCGACGACCGCGTCGAACAGGGCGTGGTTGAAGCTGCCAGGGCGCGGATGTGCGAGGTAGACCCCGATGCGCATGTGCTGCTGATCCCCCCGGGAACGATGTGGGCCGGTGCCTCCCACTCGGCCGCCTGCCATCGGATCGTAGGCCCCCGCCCGGCGTTCGTCGCTGGGTGGACGAGGCAGCCGACGCCGCCACGGGGAAGGGGGCAACGGGACGCGAGACCGACGGTCAGGGCAACACGAGCCCGGGGGTAGGCGGCGAATCGTTCACCCCTTCGCGTGCGACTCCAGAACATCGTGCGTTGCCAGCTTCTCCGCTCCAGCTCCTGCGAGCGTGACCTTGCCGGAGTGAATGGTGTCCAACTGCTCGACCTGCCTGCCGTACCACTCGATGCCGGTCAACGCGAACGACGGCGCGGCTGCTCCGGCGACCTCCGCGGGACCAGAGCGCTCGAACACCATGCCCAGCCGTGCCGTCCCCCCGATGCAGCGGACGACACACACAGCTACATCGTCTGCTTCGCGGGAACCGCCGGGCGTCACGGTCTCTACAGAGACAATTCGCAGGGCTGCGTTCTCCAGCTCGCTGTCCAGCACGTCGGTGAGCCTCCTGGGCGAAGTGATCGATCTGCTCGGCCTGAACAACCGCTGGACGGCCTGCCGTACCACTGGATGCCGGAGGGTGCCTGAACGCACAGGGCGGCGGCAACGTCTCGGCCGTAACTGTGGACGGTGCCCGCGAAAGGCCGTGTGGCTGAGCATGCGCCTTACCTGCCCCGCAGTAGTGGCTGATCCACTCGGGAAGTTGGAGGCGTAGTTCCTGTGGCCAGGGTCACGGCTCCAGCGGCCGGTAGTCGAACTCCCGCCACAGCGACCGGGTGTCGGGCAGCGGGGTGCGGGCCCCGTCGTCGTCCGGGGCCCAGATGCGGGCCGGGCCGGACCCTGTCGCGTCGAGCGGCCGCCACCCGGGACGACCGGTCGACGCGAACTGCGCCCAGGCGGAGAGCATGCGCCGCGACAGGTGGTCGTCCGCCGCGGAGGGCGGGCCGCCGAGGAGGAACTCCACCGCGGCGAGGCGGTGGTTGCCGAACGCCAAGGGCACGTCGGCGCAGTGCCAGGCGCGCACGCCGTCTCCCGCTCCGGGCGACCGCCGGTCGAAGCGGGACATGAACGCCCGCCCGCCTGCCCGTGCGTGGGCCTCGCCGAGCCGGCTGCTGTACTCGGCGAACAGCAGGTCACCGTAGACGGCGAGATGGAGGTCGAGCACCGGTGCCCCGGGCATCAGGTCGCGATAGCCGGAGAGCAGCCCGTCGGGCAGCGCGAAGTCGGCCGCGAAACGCGCCAGTTGTTCGTCCGTCGTGATGTCGGCGCTGCTGCCGACCGCGTCCATCAGCCAGTACTCCTGCGTGGTGTGGCAGACGAGCAGGTCCACCTCCCTCCCGGCCCCCGCCGCCACGGCGGCGAGCGGGTCCGCCGGGAGGACGTCACCGTCGGCGACGGGAGCGTAGATCACCGGGTCGTAGTGGAGGTGTCCCGACGCGGGATCGCGGCGGTAGTCGTCCACGACCGCGTCGGAGGCGGCGACCAGGGCCTCCGGCGATGCCGCGGCCAGGGCCGCGGCCGTCGCCGGAACGCCCGCCGCAGCCGCGACCCGCGCTGTGATCTCCCGCGCCAGCCCGGCCGACCAGCACGGGCCCACGGCACTGTGCGCGATCGCGCGGCGGAACAGTCCCCGGGCCCGGTCCATCACCATCAGAGCGGCCACCGAGGTCGCGCCCGCGGACTGCCCTGCTGCCGTGACGTTGTCCGGGTCGCCACCGAACGCGCCTATGTTCTCCCGCACCCACCGCAGCGCCGCGACCTGGTCGAGCAGCCCCCGGTTGTCCGGGTGACGCGGGCCGTCCTCGTCCGCCGGCACGTGTCCGAAGCCCTCGAAGCCGACCCGGTAGTTGACGGTCACCACGACCAGCCCGCCGTCCCGGGCCAGGGCCGTTCCGTCGAAGTCGGGCTGCGCGGACGACCCGAAGGTGTACGCCCCACCGTGGATCCACACCAGCACGGGCAGCGAGGTGGCGCCCGCCGGGGCCCACACGTTGAGTGTCAGGACGTCCTCGTCACCGGGCGACCACGACGGCGCCCCCGGAAGCTCGGCCGACTGCGGGGCGACGGGCCCGAAACGCGTGCAGTCCCGCACCTCCGTCCAGGGCTCGGCGGGCAGCGGCTCCCTGAACCGTGCCGCCCCGAAGGGAGGAGCGGCGTACGGGATCCCGAGCACGGCCACCACATCGTCCGCGACCCGGCGCCCGCGTACAGGCCCGTCGTTCGTCCGGAACACCACCACGGAAACACAACCCCCATCTCGCCGTATCGAGCCGGCCGTGGTCCCGTCCGGCTCCCGCGGCCAGCATCCCAGCGCACCGGCCGCGGACACCAACACCAAGATCGCCGCGATTGACGCAACTGCGATGTCGATCCGGGAAAGCCGCCGGCGCCGGTCGGGAACAAGCCGGCCCCGCCCGGTAGTTCGGACGATCATGACGACGAAGAACGAAGTCCTGCGCTACACCGCCTTCTCCGGCGACCCTGAGGGCGGTAATCCCGCCGGGGTCGTCCTCGACGCCGCGGGACTGGACGACGCCGGAATGCTCGCCATCGCCACGGAGGTCGGGTACAGCGAGTCCGCGTTCGTGTCCGCGCCGCCCGAAGGGCTCGAGGGGGAGCCGGGGAGGGTGTTCACCATCCGCTACTTCAGCCCCAAGGCGGAGGTGCCGTTCTGCGGGCACGCCACCGTCGCCACCGCCGTCGCCCTCGGCGAGCGGATCGGGACCGGAGACCTCGTCTTCGCGACCCGCGCCGGGACGGTCCCGGTGACCGTGACCGAGGAGGACGGCGCACTGCGGGCGACGCTGACCACGGTCGAGCCGCACAGCGAGGAGATCGCGGACGCGGACGTCGCGGAGGCGCTGGCCGCGCTCGACTGGCCGGCCGCCGACCTCGATCGTGCGCTGCCGCCGCGTATCGCCTTCGCCGGCGCCCGGCACCTGGTGCTCGGAGCGGCGACCCGGGCACGGCTGGCGGACCTGGCGTACGACTTCGACCGCCTCGAGGCCCTGATGCGCCGTCTCGACCTGACCACGGTCCAGCTGGTGTGGCGGGAGTCGGAGACCGTCTTCCACGTACGTGACCCGTTCCCGGTCGGCGGCGTCGTCGAGGACCCGGCGACGGGCGCGGCGGCGGGCGCGTTCGGCGCGTATGCCCGCGAGCTGGGCCTGGTCCCCGAGGCGTCGGTGCTCACTCTCCACCAGGGCGCGGACATGGGCCGCCCCGGTGTGCTGACCGTGGAACTGCGCGCGGGCGACAAGCGGGTACGGGTGTCGGGGGCCGGTACGCGGATCGCCTGACGCGGACGCGGAAGCGGCCCGGCCTGTGGGACGGCCGCCCGGCCCGTCACGTCTCGTGACCCTTGCCCGGCTGGTCCCGCCCTCGCGGGGGGCGCTTCCGGGCGGTCACGCCTCGCGATGACGCTGGCCGCACCCCACCCGGGGTAGAGGTGGGCGTGGGCCACGTTGTCGGTGGACGGGTTGCGCTGCTCGGTCTCGTGGAACCAGTTGTGGTGGATCGTGAGGTCGGCGGTGACGTTCTCCGTCCAGCCGATGCCGAACGTCTTGTTGTTGTCGCTCAGCTTGTTCCAGGACACCGTCACATAGGTGGTGTCCTTGCGGCTGTCGATCAGGCCGTCGGCCATGTGCCGCAGGTCGTTGTGATCGATCCAGACGTGGTGCGCGCCGTCCATCTGGACGGCGTCCCGGTCGTGCTCCTTGTCGTTCCACGTGCCGTGGTACGAGTCCCGGATCGTCAGGTTCCGGATGATCACGTTGTGGACGCCCTGCCCGAGGAAGAAGCCGCCTCCGACGATGTGGCCCGAGGTGCCGGCGCCGACGATCGTCTTGTCGGAGGCGACCTTGATCTCCTTGCCCTTGGGGTTCATGGCGATCGTGCCGGCGACCACGATGACGTAGGGCTCCGCGGCGGTCGCGTACTTCTCCAGGTCCGCCTGCGTCCGTACGGTGACGGTCCTGCCGTCCCGACCGCCGTACGTGCCCTTCTGTCCCAGGGCGTCGACCGACGCGAAACCGTCGGCGACGTCATCGGTCCACGCGGCGGTGCCGGCCGCCGCTGCTTCCTGCCGGGCGTCCTGCCCGAAGACCCCGAAGTCCGTGCCGTACGCCAGACCTACCGCGGCGGTCAGGGCCGGCGGGACACCGACCCGCAGCGCCCTTCTCCCGCGGCGGTCAGGGCCGGCGGGACACCGACCCGCAGCGCCCTTCTCCCGCGGCGGTGCCGCGCCTTGCCGCCTGTCTCACCCATGCGTCGTTCCCGTTCTGCGTGGGGGCTGCCCCTTCTGTTGGTAGGGGCATGCCAAGCAGTTGCCGCCGAGGCCGGAAAGGTTTCCGGCCCGAGGCGGTCAGAACGACGTCTCGCGCACGCTCGCCCGGTCGGAGGGCTCGGTCGTGGCGGTGATCTCCGAGCGGTGGCGGGCGGCCGAGAAGGTCGCCGTCAGCGTCTCCGGCGCGGTCTGCGACGTGCTGACCGTGAAGCCCTCGTTCGGCACGGCCGAGATGAGGCACACACCGCCGCTGCCGTAACGCACGGTCGCCTTGCCGCCCTGGGAGGAGATCGTGTGCACACCGGAGCCGCCCTCCTCGCAGCCCTGGCCGCTGTCCGGCGAGGTGGCGGGCCGCTCCTCGGGCGGGGGCGGCGTCGTGCGGGCCGCCGGAGTCGGCGTCGCCGTACGCGGCTTCTCGGTCGTCGGGGACGGCGACGGTGACCGCGTGCGCACGCTCGGCGTCGGCTCCGGGCTGGGCGAGGGGGAGGGGCGGGCCGCGGGGGAGGACGACCGGGGCGACGCCGCGAAGTCCCTGGGCGCGGACTGCGCGACCGGTGCCGTCGGTCTGGTCGAACCCACCACGAAATGGACCGTGATCATCACGGCCGTGACACTGGCCGCGGTGCACGACAGCCAGATGAGCAGATAACGCGGAAGGCGGGACACGACACCATACTGACGGACCGGCTAACGTGCCTGCTCATGGCCTCCGTACTTGTCGTCGAGGACGACCCTGTCATCCGGGCCGCGCTCATCGAGGTCCTCACCGGACACGGGTACGCGGTGAAGACCGCCCACCAGGGCTTCGAGGCGCTGCGCGAAGTGACCCAGTGCCCGCCCGACATCGTGGTGCTCGACCTCGGGCTGCCCGATCTGGACGGGCTCGACGTCCTGCGGATGATCCGGGGCATATCCCGGGTGCCCGTCCTGGTCGCCACCGCCCGCGACGACGACACGGAGACCATCAGGCTGCTCAACGCGGGGGCCGACGACTACATGGTCAAGCCGTTCTCCGGCGGCCAGTTGGCCGCCCGGCTGGCCGCCGTGCTGCGCCGGTCGGCGCCGGCCGTGGACGCCGTCGACCGGCAGCCCGTCGTGCAGGTCGGGGAGCTGCGGATCGACCCTCGGGCGCGCACCGCCCATCTCGCCGGGCGTGAGCTCGCTCTCACGCGCCGGGAGTTCGATCTTCTCGCGTATCTGGCGGCACACGCGGACCAGGTGATGTCCCGCAAGCGGATCCTCGCCGAGGTGTGGCAGCAGCCGTACCTGGAGGACCAGACCGTGGACGTCCATCTCTCCGCCCTCCGCAGGAAATTGGGCGAAAAGGCATCTGACCCTCGATATCTCCACACAGTGCGAGGAATCGGCATCAAACTGGTCACTTCGCCCTCATGAGGCGCGCACTCGCCGGGATCGCGCTGGCCGTGACGTCGATGGTCGCGCTGTCCTTCCTCATCCCCCTCGCCCTGCTGGTCCGCGAGCAGGCCCGCGACCGTGTGACCACCGCCGCGGAACAGCGGGCGTCCGCCCTTTCCCCGGTCCTCGCCCTCACCACCCGCCGGAGCGACGTCCAGCAGGCCGTCGCGGAGCTGGACTCCCACGACCGGCTGGCCGTACGGCTCCCGGACGGCGGTTTCGTCGGCACCCCGCACGCCCCGCGGGAAGCGCTCGACCGGGCTGTGCGCAGCCGGGGCACGCTGGCCATGGACACCGCGGAGGGATGGGTCTACCTCCAGCCCGTCGTACTGCCGGGGGACCGGGTCGCCGTCGTCGAGGCGTACGTGCCGGCCGCTGACCTGACCCGCGGGGTGTGGGCCTCCTGGGGCGTGATGTCGCTGCTGGCCCTGGGGCTGGTGGGCGGCTCCGTGCTCGTCGCCGACCGGCTGGGCGCCCGGGTCGTCCGGTCCTCGCAGAGCCTGAAGCGCGCCTCACTGGCGCTCGGCTCCGGCGACCTGGACGTGCGGGTGGAACCGGACGGTCCGCCGGAACTCCAGGAAGCCGGCGCGGCGTTCAACACCATGGCCGACCGTGTCGTGGAGCTGCTCGCGATCGAACGGGAGATGGTCGCCGACCTCTCGCACCGTCTTCGCACCCCGCTGACGGCGCTGTACCTCGAGGCGGACCTCATGGGCCCCTCGCCCGGAGCCAGGCGGATCACCGCGGCCGTCTCCCAGCTGGAGAGCGAACTCGACTCGATCATCACCGCCGCGCGTACCCCGCTGGCCGCGGGCCAGGGCAGCGGCCAGGCGCCGGTGCGGCCCTGCGAGGTGACGGAGGTCGTCGCGATGCGACTCGACTTCTGGTCGGTGCTCGCCAAGCAGCAGAACCGGATCTGCGAACGCTCCTTCACGCCACGGCGGACGCCCGTGCGGTTCCTGGAGGACGATCTCGCCGCGGTGGTGGACGCCTTGATCGGCAACGTCTTCCGGCACACCCCTCAGGGCACCGCCTTCGCCGTACGGGTGGAACGCGACGACAGGCACGTGGTGCTGACCGTGGACGACGCCGGCCCCGGCGTCGCCGATCCGCAGGCGGCCCTCACCCGCGGCGTCAGCGTGGGCGGCGCGGGCAGTACCGGGCTCGGCCTGGACATCGTCGCGCGAGCGGCGCAAGCCGCGGACGGACACCTGGAGATCACCCGCGCCCCGATGGGCGGCGCGCGGGTGCGGGTGTCCTTCGGGCTGGTGTGACGGGTCTACGGGCGCGGGCCGGGCCGGCCCGGGTGCGAGGGGGCGTCGCTGTGTCGGGCTAGCGGCCGGCGCCGAAGTTCTGTGTCCACCACGGGCCGCCGTCGCCGAAGTGGACGCCGACGCCGAGCTCCTTGAACGAGCAGTTCAGTATGTTCGCGCGATGGCCGGGGCTGTTCATCCATGAATTCATCACGGAGGCGGCGTCCGCCTGCCCCCTGGCTATGTTCTCGCCCAGCGTCGACCAGACGTATCCGGCGGCCTCGACGCGGCTCGTCATCGTGGAGCCGTCCGGCCCGGTGTGCGACATCACGCCGCTGCGCGCCATGACGTCGCTGTAGTCGTCGGCGGCCTGCGTCAGCTTCGCGTTGGCGGTGAGCGGCGAGCATCCCGCGGAAGCGCGCTCCTTGTTGACGAGCGACAGCACCTGGGCCTCGGGGCCGCTCGGGTCCGAGCCGCCGGAACCGCCCGATGTGCCCGATCCGGACCCGCCGGAGGAAGAGGCCGGCCGGTCGCCGCCCGTGGGGGCGCCGGTCGTCGTCTGCGTCGTCGTCCGTGGCCGGGGCTTCGTCGTGGACGCCGTCGGGCTCGGCGCCCGCTTCGGCGCGGCGGAGGCGGTGACGCTCGGGCTCGGCGAGGCGCTCGCGCTCGCCGAGGGGGAGGGAGAGGCGAGGAGCGACGGGCTCGCCGCGGTCTCCTCACCGCCCGCCTCGGCGGCGTCCCCGGCGGCGTTGGTCTCCACCCGGCTCGCTCCGCCCTCGTCCCCGCCGCCCGTGGCCAGAGTGACCCCGACCCCGGCGGTCACGGTGATCACACCGAGTGCCAGCACGGCGCTGCGTGCCCGCAGGCCGGTCCTGGACCGGGCGTGCGAGCGGGCGTTGGGGCGGGCGGCTCGTCGAGAACCCATGCTTACGACACCTCGGAAGGAAGACGGCTGAGCAATCGTGATCCCGGGGGGCGCCGCTGCGCCCACCGGGATCACGGTGGGGGGTTGCCGAGATCGTAAGCCGGTTCGAACGGTGTCGTACCTTCCCTGAGTGCTTCTTCAAGAAGCCATAAGAAAGGCATCAGGCTCACGCAAGGTACGAAGGCGGCGAGGCAGCCGCGGGCGGCCCCGCGCCCCGGGTGCCTTGTGGGGAACACCGGACTGTGGCATACAGGTCTGGACCAATGCCCGTCGTCCGTCACGCGGAGGCCCGACCGTGCACCGTCCCCCCACCTTCGTCACGCCGCCCCGCTCCGCCGTCCTCCTTCTCACTGCCCTCACCACCCTCGCCGCCCTCGCGACCCTCACGGCCTGCGCCGGCGACGCCGAGGACGACAAGCCGCCGTCGACGCCCTCCGGAGTGACCGCCCAGGCAGCCAGCGCCACGTCCGTGCACGTCATGTGGGACAGGTCCTTTGACAACAAGGCGGTCACCGGGTACGAGGTCTATCGCAAGGGCACCAAGGTCAAGTCCCTGCCTGGCAGCAAGCACATGGTGGATGTCGACGGACTGGCGCCGCGGACCGCGTACAGCTTCACGGTGCGGGCGAGGGACGCGGCCGGGAACCTGTCGGCGCCCAGCGCCCCTATATCCGTGACCACCCCGGCCCCCGCCCCGGACGACCGCCGGGCCCCGAGCCGGCCGGCAAAGGTCAAGGGACGTACGGACGGCAGCACCGCGGTGACACTGACCTGGGAGCGGGCCGCCGACGACACCGGCGTCACCTCGTACGACATCTACCAGGAGGATTCACGCATCCACAGTG
The DNA here is from genome assembly GCF_044745705.1 of Streptomyces sp. NPDC086835. Lineage (NCBI taxonomy): Bacteria > Bacillati > Actinomycetota > Actinomycetes > Kitasatosporales > Streptomycetaceae > Streptomyces > Streptomyces sp. NPDC086835. The sequence continues at coordinate 368,469 of NZ_JBIVAU010000005.1, read as the reverse complement.
TGAGCGGCACGGAGACCGGCGCACGCGTCACCGGCCTGCGGCCCGGCACCGTCTACACCTTCACCGTCCGGGCCCGCGACGCCGCGGACAACTCGTCGCCCGACAGCAACCCCGTCGATCTCACCACCCCTGCCGCGCCGGGCGACAGCGGCGGCAGCACGGCGCCCACCGATCTCGAGGCGAGTGCCCGCAAGGGCGCCGTCGAGCTGCGATGGACCCCGCCGCGGACAGGCGCCCCGGTCAAGGAGCACCAGCTGTATCTGAACGGCAGGTTGGCGACCACCATCGTCTGGGGCGCGGAGCCGCCCGCCGGGACGGCCGTGTACACCATGACCGTCACCGACGAGCCCGGCACCCGCTACAGCATCAAGCTCCGGGCGAAGCTGCCCGACGGCAAGTGGGGCGATTTCTCGGCCCAGCGGACGGTGGTGGTCCGCTGAGGCGGCGCATTGCGTGCGCCACCTGCTGCGGGGACGGTCACCGCTACGCGCCCGTGACGCCGTCGATGCTCTCCCGCAGCAGATCCGCATGGCCGTTGTGGCGCGCGTACTCCTCGATCATGTGGACCAGGATCCAGCGCAGCGACACCCCTTCGCCGCCGAGCACCGCCGCGTTCTCCTTCGAGAGCGTGCCGGAGTCGTCGAGCGAGGCGTCCGCGATCAGCTCCCGGCTCCGGTCGACCTCGGCCTGCCACGAGGCCAGGGCCTCGTCGATCCCGCGGTCCGCGGCGAGGGCGTAGCCGAATCCGCCCTCCTTGCCGTAGAGCAGCGGGACGTCGCGGCCCGCGAACACGCGCTGGAACCAGTTCCGTTCGACCTCGGCCAGGTGCTGGACCAGGCCCAGGATCGTCATCGACGACGGCGACACGGAGGCGCGGCGCACCTGGTCGTCGTCGAGGCCGGCACACTTCAGCGCCAGCGTCGCACGGTGGAAGTCCAACCAGCTTTCCAGCATGGCCCGTTCACCGGCGTGCGGGGGCGGGATCGGGCGTCCGTCGGGTGTCGTGTCCATACGCAGCACCCTCGCACACGCCACCGACAGCCGCCGTGATGTCGCCGCCCCTTGCCGGGCCGGTGGGCAGCAGCGTGAACCTGTTCGGATCGCGTCGGCCACATCACAACAGGCGGGCCCGGTTGCGCCGACCCGGCCCGCGAGGGTCGGGAGCGGGAGTGATGAGGTGCGTCACACCGCCTTCACGGCACGTCCGCCGCTCTGGTAGACGTGGCTGGATCCGGCTCGTAGCACCATCATCCGAAAGCACCCCATGGACCACGGCTCCGCACCCGACCACCTGAATTTCACCATCGACCTCACTCTCGAGGAGGCCCGCCGACGGGCCGAGGTCATGGCGGCGCTGGGTCCCGGCTGGGACCCCGTGGCCGCACTCCGCTCGGAGGAGGCGGCCCATGCGCTCCTCTACTCCGGCCTGGACGCGGAGCAGGAGCAGGTGTATCGCAGGCTCGTGGCTGCGGGCGTGCTGCCAGGACGGGAGCCGGGCGATGCGGCTGCCCATTGATCCGCAGGCGGACCGCGCCCGGCGGGCATGGGTGCCCTGCCCGGAATGCGACGACGCCCGCGGCTGTGTGACCTGCTCAAAGGGGCGCAACTGCTCGGAGCACTGGCGCTATCTCATCTCGAACGAGGGCGCCCGGGTCCATCTGCAATGCCCGGCCTGTGCGCACACATGGACGCTGGACACGCATCGCGCCAGGGGCCGACGGACTGCCTGAGCGTGATCCGCCGGCCGTGACGGCACCAGTGCCCCGCGCCCGCGCGGCCGGTGCGACTTCAGCAGATCCGCGGCAGCTGTTCGCCGACGGGCAGATCGACGACCCGTGTGCCGCCGAGGCCGGTGCGGGCGACCACCATCCCGCGGTGCTCGTCGACCACCTCGCCGATCACGGCGGCCTCCGCGCCCTGGGGATGGGCGCGCATGGCCGCCAAGACGTCCTCGGCGTGCTGACGCGGGACGAAGGCGACCAGCTTGCCCTCGTTCGCCACGTACATCGGATCCAGTCCCAGTACGGCACACGCGTTGGCCACCGGCTGCGGCACCGGCACCGCCCGTTCCCGGACGACGATCCCGGTCCCGGACGCGGCCGCGATCTCGTTGAGCGAGGCGGCCAGTCCCCCGCGTGTCGGATCACGCAGGACGTGAAGGTCGGGGGTGACGGCGAGCATCGCCTCGACGAGGCCTCCGAGCGCCGCGCAGTCGCTCTCGATCTCCACCCCGAACTCCAGGCCTTCCCGCACGCTCATGATCGCCACACCGTGGACACCGATGGCTCCGCTGACGATCACGACGTCGCCGGGCACGACCCGCTGGGGACGCAGATCGATCCCGGGCGGGATCAGACCGATGCCGGAGGTGTTGATGTAGATACCGTCGCCGTGACCGGCCTCTACCACCTTGGTGTCACCCGTCACCACCTCGACCCCGGCGGTGCGTGCAGCCGCTCCGAGGGCTTCGGCGACGCGGCTGACGACGTCGATCCCGACGCCCTCCTCGAGAATGAAGCCGCAGGACAGGTAGGCGGCGCGGGCCCCGCTCATGGCGAGGTCGTTCACCGTCCCGTTGACGGCCAGGTCGCCGATGCTGCCGCCAGGGAAGAACAGGGGACGCACCACGAAGGAGTCGGTGGAGAACGCCAGCCGTGCCCCGCCGAGTTCCAGGGCGGCCGAGTCCGTCAGGGCGGACAGCACCGGGCCGCCGAAGGCCGGTGCGAAGACCTGCTCGACGAGTTCGGCGGACATGGCCCCACCCCCGCCGTGGCCCATCACGATCCGGGGCTGCTCCCTCAGCGGTACCGGACATGTCCAGGAGAGCATGTCCGGCCCAACGTGTTCGCCGCACTCCTCCGCGGCGTTCGGTTCCGCGGGGCGGGGAGCGCTGGTGGTGTCAGACAACGGCGCTGCCCTCCAGGGACGGGGCTCCCGAGGCGGGGGCCTTCAGTTCGAGCCGCCGGTACAGGTAGTACGCGGCGCAGGCACCTTCGCTGGAGACCATCGTTGCCCCCAGCGGTGTACGGGGTGTGCAGGTCGTGCCGAAGGCCTCGCACTCGTGAGGCTTCAGCAGCCCCTGCAGGACCTCCCCGCTGCGGCACTCGGCCGGCTCCCTGGTGTTGATGCCGTCGACCGAGAAGCGGTACTCGGCGTCGTAGTCCCGATAGCGATCGGACAACCGCCAACCGCTGTCGGGGATGACGCCGATACCGCGCCATGGCCGGTCCGTGACCTCGAAGACGTCGGCCAGCATGGCCCGGGCGGCCGGATTGCCCTCGGCCCTGACGGCGCGCGGGTAGGCGTTGTCCACCGCGTGTTCGCCGCGCTCCAGTTGCAGGACGGTGCGCCGCACCCCCTCCAGGATGTCCAACGGCTCGAACCCGGTGACGACGATGGGCACCCGGAAGCGTTGGGCGAGTTCCGGATACTCCTCCGTCCCCATCACGCTGCACACATGTCCGGCAGCGAGGAACGCCTGCACGCGGCACTGCGGCGACTGCATGATCGCCTCGATCGCCGGAGGTACGCGCACATGGGAGACCAGCAGGCTGAAGTTGCGGATTCCGAGCTTGCGCGCCTGATGGACCGTCATAGCGTTGGGCGGCGCGGTGGTCTCGAAGCCGATACCGAAGAAGACGACCTCACGGTCCGGGTTCTGCTCTGCGATCCGCAGTGCGTCGAGCGGCGAGTAGACCACCCTGACGTCACCGCCCGCGCCACGCACCTGGAAGAGGTCACGTCCGGTGCCGGGCACACGCAGCATGTCTCCGAAGGAGCAGAAGATCACCCCGGGGCGTGAGGCGATCTCAAGGGCCTTGTCGATCACTTCGAGCGGTGTCACGCACACCGGACACCCAGGGCCGTGAATCAACTCCACTTCGTCCGGCAGTAGTTGATCGATGCCGTGCCGGATGATGGTGTGGGTCTGGCCGCCGCAGACCTCCATCAGCGCCCAGGGCCGGGTCACCGCTGCGCGGATCTCGTCGAGCAGCCGGGCCGCCAGGTCCGGGTCGTGGAATTCGTCGATGTACTTCACCGCTGTACCTCCCCGGCGACGCCGTCCTGCGTAGGCCGTTCCGCTTCTTCCAGGTGGGCGACCGCTTCCCACGGGTCGCCGAACTCCTCCTGGAGCATGCCGAGGTTCTCGAACAACTCCAGTGTTCTTCGGGCCGATTCCTCGTCCAGTCGCTGGAGGGCGAAGCCGACATGGACGATGGCGTACTCACCGACCCGCAGGTCCGGCAGGTATTCCAGGCACACCTCCTTGACCACTCCGCCGAAGTCGACGGTGGCCATGCGGGTACCGTCCCTTTCCTCGACGCCCAGCACTCTGCCGGGTACCGCAAGGCACATGCGTGTCTCCTTAACGTTGGGCTGGTGGGCCTGTGCCCGTCATCCGGCCTCGGCCGCGGTGTGGGCGGCCACGACGAGCTGACCTACGGCCAGCCCCCCGTCGTTCGGTGGGATCCGCTGATGGCGCAGGACGGTGAAGTCGTCCTCGCGCAGACCGCGGGCACAGAGGGAGGAGAGCAGGACGTTGGCGAACACCCCGCCGGTCAGTGCGACGGTCTCCATCCCGGTCTCCTCGCGCGCCGCGGCACACACCGTGCGGACGAGCCGCGCCACCGCCTGATGGAAGCGCCCCGCGACGGCCGGCGCCGGGGTGCCGTGCCGCAGGTCCTCGACGACTGCGCCGAGCAGTGGCGCGGGGTCGCACGCGATCGGCGACCCGGTCGACCGGACCAGCCGGAACGCGTACCGGGCGTCCTCCTCGGTCTCCCCGCCCACGGCGGCGGCCTCGAGTTCGATCGCGGCCTGCGCCTCGTAACCGGCGCGATGGCAGACTCCGGCCAGCGACGAGACCGCATCGAACAGACGGCCCATGCTCGACGTGGGCACACAGTTCAGGTTTCGTTCCAACTGCTGCTTCAGCAGGCAGAGTTCATCGGCCGGGCAGGTCTTCGCGCACGGCAGGTCACCGCTCCAGGGGATGCCCGCGGCACGCAGGTGCGCCAAGGCCATGCGGTACGGACGCCGTACGGCCCCGTCCCCGCCGGGCATGGGGACGTATGCGAGATGCGCGAACCGGGAGTACCCCGCGTAGTCCGCGATCAGGAACTCGCCGCCCCACACCGCGCCGTCGTCTCCGTGTCCGGTGCCGTCGAAGGCGACTCCGATCACCGGGCGGCTGCCGTCGTGGCCGTGCTCCGCCATGGCGGCCGCGACATGGGCGTGATGGTGCTGGACCCGCACGACCGGGCGCCCTTCGGCGTGCCGGTGCGCCCACTGGGCGGATCGGTATGCCGGGTGCCGGTCGGCGACCACCATGCCGGGCCGTACTCCTGTGATGGACTCCAGTTGCTCCTCGGCGCGTTCGAAGGCCTGCTGCGTCGCGAGGTCGTCCATGTCCCCGATGTGGGCGGAAAGCCAGGCTTTGCGGCCCTCACCGAGACAGAAGGTGTTCTTCAGATCTCCGCCGACGGCAAGGGCGGGGACCACCGGCACGGGCAGGGTGAGGGGTAGGGGGGTGTGCCCACGGGACCGGCGCAGCATCAGCGGTTCGCCGTCGCAGACGCGCACCACCGAGTCGTCGCACGGCACATGGATAGGCCGGTCGTGCAGCAGCCAGGCGTCGGCCAGCGCGGCCAGCCGCGTCCGCGCTTCCGTGTCGTCGGTGACGATGGGTTCGCCGGCGATGTTGCCGCTGGTCATGACCAACAGCCTGGGCGGGTCCTGCTCCGGCGTGCCCGGTCCGAGGAGCAGATGGTGCACCGGCGTGTAGGGGAGCATGACGCCGAGGTCCGGGCTGCCCGGTGCGACGTCTTCGCAGGGGAAGGCGGTGCCGGGCAGCGGCCGTGCGCCGGGGCGGCGTCGCATCAGGACGATGGGCCGTACGCTGCCCGTGAGCAGGTCCCGTTCCAGGGGGCCCAATTGAACAAGGTGCTCGAAATCGGAGACGGCTGCGGCCATCAGGGCGAACGGCTTGTCGCCACGAGCCTTGCGCCGCCGCAGCTCGGCCACCGCCGAAGCGTTCGTCGCGTCGCAGGCCAGATGGTAGCCCCCGAGCCCCTTCACGGCGACGATCGCGCCACCGGCCAGCAGCCTGCGTGCTCCGGCGATCGGATCCCCGCCCGGCGGCACGGCCGAGCGCGTTCCTGCGCCGTCGCTCCCCGCGACGATCAACCGCAGCCGGGGGCCGCAGGCGGGGCAGGCGACCGGCTGCGCGTGGAATCGGCGGTCGGTCGGATCGCCGTACTCCCGTGCACAGTCGGAGCACATCGGAAACCCGGCCATGGTCGTGTGGTCGCGGTCGTAGGGCAGGCCGGTGACGATGGTGAATCGCGGCCCGCAGTGCGTGCACGTGATGAACGGATGGCGGTGCCGCCGGTCCGCCGGATCGGAGAGCTCCGCGAGACAGTCGGCACAGGTGGCAGCGTCCGGCGACACCAAGGTGCGAGCGGGGCCGCCGCCGCGGGACGGGACGATGGTGAATCCGCTCCCCCCGGTGGCGGGCACCTCGGTGGCGTCCACCGAGTCGACGAGCGCGAGGGGCGGGGCTTCGGGGGCGATGCGTGCACAGAACCGCGCGACGGCGGCCGGTTCGCCTTCGATCTCGACGACCACGCCGTCGACAGTGTTGGTCACATGGCCCGAGAGCCTCAGTCCCGTGGCCAGCGTGTACAGGTAGGGCCGAAACCCCACACCCTGCACGACGCCCCGCACGACGACCCTGCTGCGCTGCACGGCCGGCGCCAGGGCCGCACCGGACTGCGGCGTGATCACGCGCGTGCCTGAGCCATCACCGGAGCGTGGACGGCGCTTCCTCCGGCCGCCGACAGTGCCCGGTCGAGGAGGCAGCCCGCACCCTCTCCGCTGCGCACGGACGTCAGGACCACCTCCACCCCCGGATTGACCTGCTGCACGTTGCTGCGGAAGACCGCCTCGTCGAAAGCGGCGGGCTCCGCCATGTCGGTCTTGGTGACGACCACCAGGTGCGCGAGCCCGAATGCGGTCGGATACTTGAGCGGCTTGTCCTCCCCCTCGGTCACAGAGGCGAGGACGACCCGCAGCGACTCGCCGAGGTCGTAGGAGGCGGGGCAGACCAGGTTGCCGACGTTCTCGACGAACAGCAGCCGGGTGTCCTCGGGCAGCCAGTTGTGCAGATGCCCGGCGAGCATGTCCGCTTCCAGGTGACACAGCCCGTCGGTGAGGATCTGCTTGACGGGGACACCGGAGCGGGCCAGGCGTTCCGCGTCGTTCTCGGTGGCAAGGTCCGCGGTCAGTGCGGCGACGAGGACGCCGCGCTCCCGTGCCAGCAGCAGCTCGCGTTCGAGCAGAGCGGTCTTTCCGCTGCCGGGGCTGGAGAGCAGGTTGACGACCGTGGTCCCCCGGGCGGTCAGCTCGGTGCGCAGAATCCGTGCCGCCGCCTCGTTCTTCGCCAGGACGGCCTGCTGGAGGTCGACTACTCGGCACATGCTCGGCTCTCCTCGGGAATCGGTTCGCGGATGCGTGCCTGCGTCGCGTCGGGATCGGCTTCCGCCTCGACGTCGGTCCACCGCACCTCGGCGATCCGCAGTTCACGGCCCGAGATGAGATCGGCGGCGGCATCGCCGCACGCGGGGCAGATCAACTGCGGTGGCATTCCGACGTCCCACACGTCCGCGCACGCGCCGCAGCGTGCGGTACCCGGAACAGACCGGGTGATGAGTTCGGCGCCTTCGAGGACCGTGCCGGCGCAGGCGAGTTCGAAGCAGAAGGCCAGCGCGTCGGGAACGACCCCGGCAAGTTCACCCACCTCGAGGCGGACGCTCTCGACGCGGACGGCCCCACCGGAGCGTGCCGCCCGCTCGACCTGGTCGACGACGGCGAGCGCGACGGACATCTCGTGCATCGGTCTCCGTCCTGTGCCGGGGGTGTCTCCGGCGCCCATTACAGGGCGGAGCCGTGGCGCCCGGGCGTCCGGCGCGCCGGGGTCACACCGTTGCGTACGCCGTTCGGTTCACCCGGGCCGCCCCGCAGGCCCAGGTGAACACTCCGGGCGTCACATCTTGCGGATGCGCAGGTAACGCCTGAGGTCGGGCAGGACGCCCCTGACGATGGCAGCGACCGCCGTGGCGGCCGTGGCGGCGGCAGCGCCGCCGATGATGGTCTTCTTCATGGGATTCTCCGTACTTCTGCTACGACGGCTTGTCATTCGGCGGCCTTTCATACGACGGCTTCCTTCCGGACCAGGTCGGTCACCATCCGCACCGCTCCCGGCACCGCGGCGTCCACCTGCGGGCTGAGCCCGATGACTTCGTCGATGACGGCGGGTTCGCAGCCGACCACGAGCGTGCGGCGCGGAGGTGTGGCGCCGGTCCCTGCGCACAGCGTGTCCAGCAGCGCCAGGACGGCGTCGGGTGACATCCGGTGCCCGTCGAGCGGGACGTCTTCCGCGGGAGACCGGTCGCCGGGCGCTCCCGCCTCGATCAGATACAGCGTTCCCGCTTCGTTCCCGCGCGCGGTCGCGTCGATGATCACCAGTGTGTCGTAGCCGTCGAGGAGCTGATAGGCGAGGTGGACGCCGCGGATCCCGATGTCGGCCACTTCGACATCGGGCGGCAGTTCCTCCTCGGCCAGCCTTCTGGCGACCTCGACGCCGAAGCCGTCGTCGCCGAGGAAGATGTTGCCCACCCCGGCGACCAGGGTGCGGGGACCGGGCGGTACGGGAGTGGTCACACGTCCTCCAGGACTTCGACTTCGTCGGGCTGGAAGTAGAGAAAACGCCCCTGCTCGCGGCGGATGTCCGCGCCCGGATCGTCATCGACGGTGACAGCGATGTGCACCCCGCCGTCGACGTCGTGCAGCACCGCTTCGACGAGTGCGCTGCGGCCGTGCAGAAACAGATCCTGGGCATCGGTGTGGCGCAGGCCCGGCCGCAGTACGACCCTGCTGCCCGCGCGTACCGTCCGGCCGTCGACCATGACATGGTCGCGGTCCGGATCGACGCTCGCGTCGCCGCCCGGGTCCCACCAGGGGGTTTCGGGCCGGAACACGGCCTGCTCGTCGAGTTCCTGCTGCCCGGTCACCTCCCGCAGGCTCCGCACCGCTCCGTGCAGGCGCTCCAGGACCTCCGGCGGCATGGTGTCGGCGAGGTCGATCACGGCCGCCGCGCGGGCGTCCGTTCCCCTGGCTTCGCGCTTCTCCTCGTCGGTGAGTGCCGCGGTGCGCAGGGCCAGGATCTCGTCGATCTCGGTGGCGTCGTACAGGGCCCCTGGGCTCTCCGGCGCGATGGCGGGATGGTCCTCGAGGATGATCGGTGAGGAGAGCACCAGGTCGCCGCTGCCCGGTTCACCGGCGAGCACGGGCCAGGTGTGCAGATTGCGGCAGGCCGCGACAGCGCCTCGCGCCCATTCGGGCGGGTCGGTCATGGAGAGGAACGCGCCGGCGTCCAGACGCAGCAGCACATGGCTGGCGACCAGTGAGTACGGCAGGGCCGCGTCGCGGTCTCCGCCGCCGGCGGGCACCCAGGAACTCGTGTTCTCCACGACCACGCTCAGCCGTTCGACGCGGTACGGGCCGTCCAGCTCGCTCGTCGAGAGTCGTACGGCGCCGCTGATCTCCTCTCGGCGGCGCACGAGCTGTCCGACGACCCGGCCTTGGGCGTCGGTGACCGGTTCGGTGTCCTGTGCCGCCGGACGGGTGAAGGGGAAGACGACGCCGTCGCCTGTCAGCTCCGCGACGGAGACGGTCAGTTCGACCCTCTCCTCCAGGCCTTCGTCCCAGGGCACCAGGATCCGGTCGTCCAGGCGCAGTTCGCGTACCGTCTCGAATGTCCCGTCGGGCCGGGTCTCCTGGACGACGCGCCGCTGGGTGTGCAGGAAGCGGACCTCGAGCGCGAGCGTCGCACCCCGCTTCGGTTCCATGAGGCATTCGGTGCGCTGGAAGTCGTGTTCCTCGCCGGCGGCGCTCCAGGCCGGGGGGACGAGGACGCCGAACTGCCAGCGCAGCTTGTTCTTGGCGGCCGAGGCCCGGTACGGATAGAGCACATAGCCCTCGAAGAGCACCGCGTCGGCGACCTGCCGGGCGATGGCGAGCCGGGTCCGTGTGTCGGGGGTGAACGTGGTGGCGGTGGTCATGCCGTCCTCTCCCGCGCCTCTTCGAGGAGCGTCTCGACGGTCGCCTGCCAGGAGGGCAGCGCGCGCCGCGACCGGTAGGCGAGCAGTGCATCCATGGCGTCACGGGGGAGCCGGATCCAACCGCAGCCGGGGAAGTGCTGCTCGACCATCTCTTGCCAGACCTTCACGGGCATCCGGTGGGCGATCTCCTTGTCCCAGGGCACGGGCTCGACATGGAAGCCGCCGGCACCGGTGAAGGCGGTACCGGAGAACAGCATGAGCAGCGGCACCTCCCCGTCGGTCAGGGCCCGGAAGTAGCGGGATGCCGCGATGTCCGTGTCGTAGGTGCAGGGCACGACCAGGTCCGTCTCGATCTCCCCGGTGAAGCCGGGGACCATCAAGGAGACCTGTGCGAACTGCACCGGGTTGAGGCTGCTGCCCCATCGGGAGCGCTCGCCGAACAGGTCGGTCAGCGCCTCTGCCTCCGCGTTGTCGTATCCACGCCGGGCGGGTTCGATCCGGATCTGGCAGCGCAGCGCGAGCGCGTGGACCCGTACGCCCTCGGAGGCGGTGATCCGCAGCCGGAACACGAGGGTCGGGCCCGCGGCGTACGCGTCGGCGCGCACGCCGCTACAGCTGAAGGAGAACTCGGTCATGACCGGCTCCCCTGCACGTCGCGGGCCGTGCCGCGGACATGGGCGAAGAACGTGTCGAGGTCGGCCCGGGCCTCCGCGCCGCCGTCGAAACCCTGCCAGCGCAGTCGCATACGGCCCACCAGTTCGTAGCAGATGTCGATCGGCACCAGGTAGCACTCGGTGCGACCGCCGTGGCGGCGCAGCAGCAGGGCCTCGACGTCCGGTTCGAGCAGCGAGCCGAGGTCCGTCCCTTCGAGGACGGTCTGCCAGGACGACGGCTCGAGTTCGCTCTCGGTGGCTCCGGCCGGGCTCGGGTAGAGCGCGACGAGACGGTCGAGGGTGGAGTTGCGAAAGAAGAAGGCGACACCGACGGGGATCCTCAGCAGCTCCCAGGCGTTGTCGTCGAGCCGGTGCCCCGGGTCGCTCAGGTAACGGCCGGGGACCGCCCGGAAGCGGCCGTTCGGCCCGCCCGAGCGGTCCAGCAGTTGGGAGCAGGGGCCGCAGGCGCAGGCCAGTGCCCGCTTCTCGGTGTCGACCAGGTGCCGGTGGCGTTCACCACCGACGGGCGCCCCGCACAGTTCGCACTGCTCTTCGCGGGGCCGCCGGGCCGTGGTGAAGCGGCGCAGTCCCTGCGGGCCCGGAGGACGCCACGGCACCCCCGGGCCCGCCTGGGGCGCGCTCACGGCGCCGTGGCCGATGAGCGGCCCCCCGATACGGCGTGCGGCGGGCCGCTGCCGATCTGAAGCAGCGCCGGCTCGCGCGAGGCGGCCGCCGCCTCCATGTCCACGTCCGTCACTTCGGGCGCGAAGCACGCGAGCGCGTCGACAGCCGCCTGCCGGACCGACTCCTGGGTGCTCGGGCAGCCGCAGCCCGTCGAGGCCGTGACGCGCAGGCGCAGCACACCGGTCGACGGATCGAGGCCCGCGTGCTCGACGGGGTGCGGAATGCTGTCCAGGGCACGCGCGATGCGGGTGGGCAGGTCGTCCGGGTGCAACCCGTGCAGATTCAGCAGGCTTGCGACAAGTTCGTCGCCGAGCAGCCTCTCCAGCGGGGGCGCGGGCGGCTGGGCGGTGGGTCGTTGGAGCAGTTCGACTGCCCGGCCGAGCGCCGAGGCGTAGAACTCCATGAGCACCCGCACCAGTTCCTCTGCCGCCGCGCAGACTTCGGCGTCCTGGGTGGCGGCGAGCCGGTCGAGGACCTCCTCGACCTGCCGGCCTGCCTGCTCCGCGGTCAGCGCGCTCATCCGGCGAGGCCGCTCAGCCCGGTGGGCACGTGCATCGACTTCACCGTCTTGCCGGCGCCCACGTACATGTGGACGCCGCAGGGCAGACAGGGGTCGAAGCTGCGCACGGCACGCATGATGTCGATGCCCTTGAAGTTCTCCGGCGGGTTCTCCTCGAAGATCGGTGTGTTCTGCACGGCGTCCTCGTAGGGACCGGGAGTGCCGTACGTGTCACGCGTGGAGGCGTTCCACGGCGTCGGCGGGTACGGGTGGTAGTTGGCGATCTTGCCGTCCCTGATGACCATGTGGTGCGAGAGGACACCGCGCACGGCCTCGGTGAAGCCGACGCCGATGGACTCGTCCGGCACCTCGAACTTCTCCCAGGTCTGGGTGCGTCCGGCGCGGACCTCCTCGAGTCCCTTCTCCGCACAGTGCAGTGCGACGGCCGCGGCGTAGGCCTGGAAGTACGTGCGGGCTCGATTGCGCTCCAGCGCGTTGCTCCACCGGGGGATCTTCCACTCGAAGGTGGTCTCCGGCTTGGTCATGGTGCGGGGCAGGTTGATGACGACACTGTGGCCGGTGGCCTTGACGTACCCGATGTCGACGAGTCCGGACAGGGCGGTGGACCACAGGCGCGCGATCGGGCCTCCGCCGGTGTCCAGCGGCAGGTGCTCCTTGCCGTCGAACCAGCGCGGCGACATGACCCAGCTGTACTTGTCGCTGAAGTCCCGCTTCTGCGGAGCGGGAATGGTGTGCTGATTCCAGGGGTGGCGCGGGTCGACCGGGTTGCCGAGCGGGTCGTGGGTGACGAACTGCTCCTGGCCCTGCCAGTCCTCGTAGTACGAACTGCCCAGGAGGATACGGATGCCGAGGTTGATCTCGGTCAGGTCGTTGGTGACGAGCTTGCCGTCCACGATGACGCCGGGTGTGACGAACATGCGCCGGCCCCAGTCGCTCATGTTGGCGTAGGTGAAGTCGCAGTACTCGGGGTCGTTGAGCGCTCCCCAGCAGCCGAGCAGCACACGCCGGCGGCCCACTTCCTCGTACCCCGGAAGCGCCTCGTAGAAGAAGTCGAAGAGGTCGTCGTGCAGGGGGACGACACGCTTCATGAACTCCACATAGCGCATGAGGCGGGATAGGTAGTCGGTGAAGAGCTGTACGGACCCGATCGTGCCGACGCCGCCCGGGTACAGCGTGGAGGGGTGGACATGACGCCCCTCCATCAGGCAGAACATTTCTCGCGTGTAGCGACTGACCTGGAGGGCCTCGCGGTAGAACTCGCCCTCGAGGGGGTTGAGGGACCGCATGATGTCGGCGATGGTGCGGTAGCCGTGGTCGGCGGCATGCGGCGCCTCCGTGCGTTCGGCGAGTTCGAGGACGCCCGGATTGGTCTCGCGGACCATTTTCTCGCAGTAGTCGACCCCGACCAGGTTCTCCTGGAAGATGTTGTGGTCGAACATGTACTCGGCGGACTCGCCGAGGTTGATGATCCACTCGGCGAGATGAGGCGGCTTCACGCCGTACGCCATGTTCTGGGCGTACACGGAGCAGGTGGCGTGGTTGTCGCCGCAGATGCCGCAGATCCGGCTGGTGATGAAGTGCGCGTCGCGCGGGTCCTTGCCGCGCATGAAGACGCTGTAGCCGCGGAAGACCGACGAGGTGCTGTAGCACTCCGCGACGCGCTTCTGCTTGAAGTCGATCTTTGCGTGGATGCCGAGACTTCCCACGATCCGGGTGATCGGATCCCAGGCCATCTCCACCAGGCCGGTGCCGTCACCGGTCGTCGTCGAGGATGCCATTGTGTGTGCGGTGCCCTTCGTCAGTTCTTCGAGCAGGACAGGGGATCGGCGGCCTGATGGGGGGCGGTCACCACGGCGGCCGGTAGCCCGTGGTGATCTTCTGTCCCGTGTGCCGCCACTTCGGCTCCCGGTCCACCGTCTTGGCCGTGATGGTCCGCAGCCTGCGGATCACGGAGCCGTACACGCCGCTGGCGGTGCTGGAGACCTTGCCGCCGGGCGGTTCGTCCATGAACGGCATGAACTTGTCCGGGAAACCGGGCATGGTGCAGGCGATGCAGATGCCTCCGACGTTCGGACAGCCGCCGATGCCGTTCATCCAGCCCCGCTTGGGGACGTTGCACTTGACGACGGGGCCCCAGCAGCCGAGCTTGACGAGGCACTTGGGGGAGTCGTAGGTCATGGCGAACTGGCCCTGCTCGTAGTAGCCGGCCCGGTCGCATCCCTCGTGGACGGTGGCGCCGAACAGCCACGTCGGCCGGAGCTTGTCGTCCAGGGGGATCATCGGCGCGGACCCTGCGGCCTGGTAGAGCAGGTAGGTCAGGGTCTCGGCGAAGTTGTCGGGCTGGATGGGGCAGCCGGGCACACAGACGATGGGGATGCCCGCCTTGGACTTCCAGTCCCAGCCCAGGTAGTCGGGCACGCCCATCGCGCCGGTCGGATTGCCGGCCATGGCGTGGATGCCGCCGTAGGTGGCACAGGTGCCGATCGCGACCACCGCGAGGGCCTTGGGAGCGAGCCGGTCGATCCATTCGCTGGTGGTGATGGGCTGGCCCGTCTCCGGGTTGTCACCGAAGCCGCACCAGTACCCCTCCTGCTTGATCGCCTCGTTGGGCACGGACCCCTCGATCACCAGCACGAACGGGTCGATCTCGCCGCGCTCCCCCTTGAAGAACCACTCGATGAAGGTGTCCGAGCCGCCGACGGGACCGCACTCGAAGTCGATCAGCGGCCAGTGGACGGCGATCTTGGGCAGGCCCGGCAGACCGGCGAGGGCGATCTCCTCGATGCTGGGCTGCATGGCTGCCGTCAGCGCGACCGAGTCTCCGTCGCAGCTCAGCCCGGCGTTGATCCAGAGGATGTGGATCGGCGACTCGTCACTGCCGGGCGTACCGGACGCGCCGGGCTCTTCGACCGTGGTCGGCGTTCCTGCGTTCATGAGTACGCCTCCTGGGAGGTTCGCGGCAAAGGCCTCATACAGGCCCCCGATCTTGCTAACAGTCAGCCGGGCGCGCCGCCACCGCACCCGGGCTGCCGAAGTCGGTGGGGGCCTCCTGCTTTCGCACGAACGCACGGCGCAGGGCGTGGTACGGCGCCTCCGGGTCCGAGAAGGTACGCCGCATGTGCGCGAGTTCCTCCGCGCGATAGGCGGCCAGCGGCTTCGTGGATGTACGGCGCTCGCTTTCCGCCTTCTTGGTGGCGACGCGCAGCTGAGCAGAGGGGAGGGCCGCCAGTCGTGCCGCCAGTCGGGTGACCTCGGCGGTGAAGTCCTGCGGGGCGCAGTCGACGACCCGGTCGACGAGCCCCATGCTCTGCGCGGTGGCCGCGGATACCGGCCGGGCCTCCTCGGTGAGCCGCTCCGCCATGGGGCCGCCCACTCTGCGGGGCAGGGTGTAGGTCCAGTACTCCGACCCGTAGAGGCCCATGCGCCGGTAGTGCGGGTTGAGCACGGAGCCCGACCGGCACCAGACCTCGTCCGCGGCCAGTGCGAACATGACGCCGCCGGCGGCGGCATTGCCGCCGATCGCGCTGACCACGAGCCGGTCGGTGGTGGTCAGAACGGCCTCCACCAGGTCGTTCATGGCGTTGATGTTGGCCCAGGACTCCGCAGCGGGGTCGGCGGCCGCGTCGATGACGTTCAGGTGGATGCCGTTGGAGAAGAAGTCCCGGCTGCCGCCCAGCACCAGCACGGCGGTGGGGCGGGAGCACGCCGTCCGGTAGGCGTCCAGCAGCCGGCGGCAGTGACCGGTGCTCATGGCCCCGCCGGGGAACGAGAAGGAAAGGAACCCGACCGCCCCCTCCTCCCGGTAGCGGATGTCGCTCCAGGTGCGATGGCCCTCGGTCGGGTACAGAGGTGCGGGAATCTCGGGCAGAGACGGCAGCCGGTCGGCCAGAGCGAGGGTGGCGGGCAGTTTGCAGGCGCGTGGCAGCCCGGGACCGCGGCGGGCCCGCAGCTCGGGGATCCATACCGCGCCGTCGGACGTCGCGCGACAGACGGCACCCGCACGGGTGGCCAGCAGTTCGCCGGGCCGGCCGCGCAGCGCGTCCTCCGCGTGGCCGCCGTGGAGGAACCAGTCGCCGCCGAGCAACTCGTCCAGCACGCCGGGCTGCGAGTCCGCCCCGCGCAGTTTGCGAAGGACCGTCTCTGTGGAGTCGTCGTGCCACGAGATCCGGCGCATCGCCTGACGGAAGTACGGCCGGGTCCGCGCCGCGGCCGTCCGCGGGAGGCCGATCTGCGGCCGGGGAACGTAGGTGCCCGACGCGAAACGGTCGACGGCCAGCAGGACGGCTTCGATTGCGGCGTCGGAAACCTCGTTCCGGTAGAGGTCGCTCTTGGCGACCCGGGGGACGGAAAGGCCGACAGTCGCCCAGACGTCGCCGGCGTCCATCTCCTCGTCGGCCTGGAGCACGGTGACGCCCCACGCGTCGACGTCCTCGTCGATCGCCCAGTCCAGCGAGGACGGTCCGCGGTCACCCACCGGCCCCGGATGCACGATGAGGCAGGTGCAGGCCGTCCACACGTCCCGTGGAACCACGGCCTTCAGCAGTGGCGCCACCACGAGGTCGGGCCGGTGCCGCTGTACCGCGGCCCGCACCGCCGCGCCGTGCGGCGTCACCTCCACGGCCACGGCATGCCTGCGGTCACGCAGTTCGGCGTGGACCCGCTGGGTCAGGCTGTTGTACGCGCTGGCGACGAGCAAGATATGCATGGCGGCCCTCCCGCGACTGATGCGACCCTCTCGGCCGCTCGACACAGCCGACTGCCTGCGATGGTCGAACACATCCGCAGCCAGGTGTGGGCATGAAGCCCCCACATCACTCGTAAGCATCGCGATTCCGGCCACATGGCCGGGAGCGGCATGCCTGTACGCCGGTCTTCGTCCGCATTGACCTATATGCCGGACTCGTTCGCAGGTGGGAGAATCGCAATGCACCTGGCACCACAGGAGTGCCCCCACGACTTCGGACAGGCAGGTCGGCGCATGGCCAAGGAACCCAAGTCATCACAGCCCTCCCACGGCAAAGGCTCGAGCCGTCACCGGGGGACCGAGCACCACGGCTGGTCCCCGGACGTGGACGAGACCAGCCAGCAGGACAACCCCAGCGCCCGGCGTTCCTTCCACGCCGAGGAAGCGGGCAGCCCCGGCAAGGGCCGGAGAGTTTCCAAGGAAGAGAAGGGATCCGTTCCCGGCGACACCGTGAAAAGCGGGACCGCGAGCGGCGAGGAGTACGGCGGCGACTCGGAGAAGGGCATGCGGGACACGGGCCGCAAGGGCCGCTCGCAACGCCCCAGTGGGACGAAGGACGACTCCGCGTTCACCGGCGTCGACCCTGACAAGCCCGGCCAGGGCAAGCGCCGACCGGGCTAGATGCTGATAGGAAGCAAGCGGAGCCCCGGCCGGAAAGGCAGGGCTCCGCTTCGGCGGGGCGGGGCTCCGCCTCACCAGTGCGGGTGCCGTGTCCTTCGATCACCATGAGCGCGGCCCGCGAACCGTGGCGGCTGACGCCGAACCGCCCGACGAGACGACTCGCACTCCTCCTGGAGCGATCAGTAAGCCCCCGGCCCGAGGGCACTTCACCGGGCCGGTCACCGGTCGTAGGCCGCCGTGACACGCTCGCCGCAGCAGCCGTCCTCGTCCACATGACCCCGCCGACTGCGCGGCGCCACCACGGCGCGTGTTTCCGCGTGCCCCGGCCTGCTCGGTCGTCGGAGCGATACGTTGCCCTCCATGTACTCGACGCAGGTGTCCCGGCATGTGAGAGCCCCGCGCGCGGCGGTCTACCGGGCGCTGCTGGACGCCGACGCGGTCGCGAAATGGCGGGTGCCAACGGGCATGAGCAGCCGTGTCCACGAATTCGACGCCCGTGAAGGCGGCAGGTTCCGCGTCTCGCTCATGTACGACGCGCCGGCCGGCACGGGTAAATCGGCCCCGCACACCGACACCTACCACGGCCGTTTCGCCAGGCTGGTCCCGGACGAGGCGGTGGTCGAAGTGCTCGAGTTCGAGACGGCGGACCCGGCGCTCCGCTGGGAGATGACGATGACGACCACGCTCACCGACGCGGCCGGCGGCACCGATGTCGTCATCGTCCATGAAGGCATTCCCGACATCGTCCCGGCCGCCGACAACGAGACCGGCACCCGCATGGCACTCGACAACCTCGCCAGGCTCGTCGAGACGGACGAGCAGCCCGGGTGACCGACGACGGCACACCCGGTGACCGCCGATCCTGACCGGGGGCGCACGACCCGGCGACGCCGGGCGGCACACTCCCGGCCTTCCCGCCTCACCGGCAACGCTTGTGCATCCGGCGGGGCAGGCAGATTCTGAAGAGGATGAACGGGTCTGTACAGGCTGCGGGCACGTGGGACGCGGCAAGCGCCTGGCGGACATGGAGACCGGTGGAGGGCGAGGATCTCCGTGGCCCGCTCGACATCGCTGTCGCCGCCACGGTGGTCCTCGATGCCCGCAACAGGGTCATCGGGTGGAGCCCGGCGGCCGAGGCACTGCTCGGGTACGGGCCCGAGGACATCCTCGGCCGGCCTGTCGACGTGTTCCTGTGCGGAACCGCGCTCGCAGCGGGGTCCCCGGCCGACCTGTCAGAGCCTGCACCGGCCTCCGCCGCTTCCCCGGGTGCCCCTCCCCTCCCGCCCCGGCTCCCGGCCCCTGCGCCGGCCGGGGCACAGGGACTGCCCTTCCACGGCCACGAGCCCCGGCTCGCGCGGCACCGCGACGGTCACGGCGTCCCGGTCGAAGCGGCGGTGTCCGAGTTGGCCGACGGCGGGACGGCCGCGCGGGTCCTGGTCCTCGCGGAGTCCGAGCGGCTGCGGGTGTGGGAGTCGCGCCTGGCGATGCTCGACGGGCTGGCCACCCAGTCACCGATCGGACTGGCGATCTACGACACGGATCTCCGGCTGGCCTGGGCGAACGCCGCTTCCAGCGCGGAGATCGGCCGACCGTTCGCCCAGTACCGGGGCACGCACGCGGACGAGCTCTACCCGGGCGGCACGCTCGTCACCGAGGGTTACCCGCGCACTCTCGACGGCGTCATGCGCCAGGTCCTCGACACCGGCGAGCCCGTGCTCGACGTGCACTTCCTCGGGCAGCTGCCCAGCGATCCCGGCAAGGAACATCTGTGGTCGTGCTCGTACTACCGGCTGGAGGACGCGGAGGGCCGAGTACTGGGCGTGTGCGAGGACGCCTTCGACATCACCGACCGCTACGACGCCCAGAACCGGCTGGCCCTGCTGGTCGAGGCGGGGCGCCGCATCGGCACGACCCTCGACGCGGCGGTCACCGCTCAGGAACTCGCGGATGTGGCGGTGCCCGCCTTCGCCTCCGCGGTCGAGGTCGACATCGCGCCGGGCGTCCTCGAAGGCGGCGATCCCGGAACGGGCGGGCCACCGAGAAGCGGCTTCGTCAGGGTCGCCAGGGCACCGGCGCGGGCGGCCCGCACGGTCCTCGACTACCCGCCCGGTACTCCGCAGCTCCGCAGCCTGTCCTCCGGCGGCAAGGTGCTCGACGAGAACGCGCTCGTCGTACCGTTGCGCGCCGGCTCCGAGACCCTGGGCCTCGTCACCTTCACCCGTGAGGGCCGGCCGGCGGTCTTCGACAACGGAGAGGTCGCCCTGGCCGACGAACTGGTGGCCAGAGCCGCCGTCTGCATCGACAACGCCCGCCGTTTCACCCGCGAACACGCCGCGGCCCTCACCCTCCAGCGCGAGCTTCTCCCGCAGCGCCTTCCCTGGCACTCCGCCGTGGAGGTCGCCCACCGCTACCTGCCGACCGACGGGGCCACCGGGGTCGGCGGCGACTGGTTCGACCTCATCCCGCTCTCCGGCGCACGCGTCGGGCTCGTCGTCGGTGACGTCGTCGGCCACGGACTGCCGGCCGCGGTCACGATGGGACGGCTGCGTACCACCGTGGAGGCCCTCGCCGAGCTGGACATGGCGCCCGACGAACTCCTCGCACGGCTGGACGACCTGGTGGTCCCCGCCACCGACGCGTTCCAGGGGCCGGGGGAGGGGGGCCCGGGAGAGGCGGCGGGAGCGTACGTCGCGGCCGGCCCGCATCCCGACGTGACGACGGGCGCCACCTGTATCTACGCGGTCTACGACCCGGTCTCGGGCCGTTGCACGATGGCACGTGCCGGGCATCTGCCGCCGGTGGTCGTGACCATGGACGGCTCGTACCACTACCCGGAGCTGCCCGCGGGACCGCCGCTGGGACTGGGCGGGCTGCCGTTCGAGTCGATGGAGATCGGCCTGCCCGCAGGCAGCCTTCTGGCACTGTTCACCGACGGCCTGGTCGAGGCCCGTGACCGCGACATCGACGAGCGGCTCGACATGCTGGGCCACGTGCTGGCCGCCCACCGGGACATGCCCTTGGAAGAACTGTGCGACCGGGT
The DNA here is from genome assembly GCF_044745705.1 of Streptomyces sp. NPDC086835. Lineage (NCBI taxonomy): Bacteria > Bacillati > Actinomycetota > Actinomycetes > Kitasatosporales > Streptomycetaceae > Streptomyces > Streptomyces sp. NPDC086835. Next base: position 348,086 of record NZ_JBIVAU010000005.1, on the reverse strand, counting down.
GGTCACCGAGCTGTTGCCGGGCGGCACGACCGCCGACGACACCGCCCTCCTCCTGGTCCGTACCCGGGAGTTCGACGCCGGCCAGGTCGCGATGTGGGAGCTGCCGGCGGAGGCGGTGGCGGCCGGCCGCGCGCGGGAACTCATCACGGGGCAGCTGAACACCTGGGGTCTCGAGGAACTGGCGTTCTCGACCGAGCTGGTCGTCAGCGAACTGGTCACCAACGCGGTCCGCTACGCGGAGGGGCCGCTTCAACTCCGCCTGATCCGCGACCGCACACTCCTGTGCGAGGTGGCGGACACCGGACACACCTCACCCCACCTGCGGCACAGCACGGCCGAGGACGAGGGCGGTCGCGGCCTGTTCATCGTCGCCCAGCTCGTCCAGCGCTGGGGCACCCGCTACACCCGCTCCGGCAAGACCATCTGGACGGAACAGGCGTTCCCGGACGGCGTGCCCACGGCATGAGCGGCTGCGAGACTGGGCGTATGACCACGTCACGACGCCCCCGCGCTTCCCTCGACCGCGTGGAAGTGCTCTGTGCGACGCTCAACCGCACGGACCTCGTCGGCCGCGATACCGGGCGGGAGGCGGTGCGTCGCGATGCGGCGGCCGACGAACTCGGCGACCTCTTGGAGGCCGGCAGCCTTGAACAGGCGGACGCCGAGCGGGTGGTGGCCGCTCTCGTCGACGCCGTCACCTCGCAACGTGACCGCGTCGTACAGGAGGCCGGCCTCAACGCCCTGTCGCACGCGGTCGTCCGCTACCGGATCCCGTACGCGCTCCTCGGGCCGATCGCCGACGAGACGGCGGTGCTGCACCCGCTGGAACTGGCCTACGTGCCCTTCATCCTCTCGGCCACCCATGAGTCCGCCGCCAGGGCAGTTGTCGAGCGGCTGCTCCGTCACCCCGACGCGGAGGTACGCGCGGAAGCAGCTCAGGCGATCGACGAGCTCGATGCCGTGGCGGCCGCCGGGTCGGACAACACGGCCAACTCGGCGGCACGCGCGGGCAATTCACGCTGAATCGCGCCCGTAAGCGGCATACTTCGCGACATGTTCCCGAAAAGCTTCGCGCCCACGACGACTCCCCGCAGCCTGCGGGATCCCGTCTTCCTCACCGCGCGGCTCAAGGCAGTACGTACCGGTCCGTCGGTGCGTCCGCTCAACGACTGGGTGGCCGACCTGCGTGAACGGCTGGGTCAGGGCGAGTCCGTTCCGTGGTTCGACCCGGCCTCCGGCGGAGTCGAGGCGCGCAGTCTCTTCCTGCTGGAAGCGCCCGGCCGGACGGCCGTGGGAAGCGAGGCGGGCCTGCGGCGTACGGGCAGCGGAATCATCTCCGTCGACAACAACGACCCGACCGCCCAGAACTGCTGGCTTCTCCGCCGTGAGGCAGGACTGCCCTACGAGCACTCCCTGCACTGGAACATCGTGCCGTGGTACCTGGGCACGGCCGACCGGATCGCCGCGGCGGGACGTACCGAAGTACAGCGCGCCGTGCCCTTCCTCCACGAAGTGATCTCGCTGCTCCCGAAGTTGGAGGTCGTCGTGCCCATGGGCCGGAGCGCCCAGGCAGGCTGGGCCGCGTACGTCGCCCGCTACGCCCCTGCGGTCCGCACCCTGGCGACCTGGCACCCCAGCCCCCGGGGCCTCGCCTCGCGCCCGGCGGCGCGGCCGGAGATCCTGCGCACCATGCGGGAGGTGGCCCGGCTCACGGCGCAGGAGGGCGGCAACCCGCCCTGACACCCTGGGTGGTCACTCGCGCAGGCGCGGGGCTTCGTCGTCCGGCGTGTGCGGGCTCGCGAAGTGGAACGGAACCGACAGATGTGCCGCCGGGGCGCTGCCCGCCCGCTCGGCCGCCACCGCTGACGGATGGCGCCTGCCCAGGTCCTCGTCACCGAGATACCGCGCGGCCGCGTCCCGGTGGATCACGGCCAGCGCGTGGTCCCCCGCGGGGTCGGCGGTGACGGCCAGCAGCTCCACGAACCAGTCGTGGACCGTGTCGCCGTCCCAGACGGCCTCGATCGCCACGACACGTCCCGGCGCGCCGGACGCCAGGGCGGCCAGGGAGTCCAGGTCGAGCGGGCTGTCGGGGGTGCGGGCGATCCGGTCGCCGTGGTGGAGGTAGCGGTCGTGTACGACGAGCTGGGCGTCGGCCAGGCCCAGGCCGCGTGCGCGGCCCGCTTCGAAGACGGTCCGGACGGCTCGCATGCGCGCGTCCTGGAGGACGTACCCGTCGGCCAGTTCGCGGATGCCGGCGGGAAGCAGTTCCCACCACTCGGTCGGGGTGATGCCGGCCATCGAGTTCCTGCCCCCTCGTCGTGCAGCCGTCCCGGCCTCACCGCCGTCCGGCCGTCCGCGCGGTCGTGGCAGGGCCGTGAAGGCACGCTGTTCTCGCACCGGAACCTACCTCGCGGTGCTCACCCGTGCTCCTGTCAGTGGTGTCTTCTACGCTCCTGATCATGAGCACATGGCTGAGCAACCCCGACATCCTGCTGGAGCAGGGTGCGGTCCACCGCGGGTTCGCGGAGCGCGGAGACCTCGCCGGGCTCGCCCGCTCGGTCATGGAGGCCGCGTGCCACAACGGATCCATGACCGGGCCCGGCGCCGAGGCCATGGCGTGGCTGCGGCAGCTGCCACGCCGTGACCGGCTGGAGCTGGCGGGCATCTGGGCCGACTGGCATGCGCGCACGGTGGCGGCGGCGCCGTCCGCCGAGGCGTTCCGCAGGAACACCTCTTACCTCAGGGCCGAGTTGCTGGTGGTGGCGACCGGTGTGGCACGCGGCCTCGATCCGGACCTGATGGCCGCGGAGCGCCAGGCCGTCCTCACGGGTCTGGCCGGCGAGTACGTGGCGTTCGGGCACCGGGAGTGGGAGCTCGCGGAGGCCGAGATCGAAGCCGGACGCATACCCGGCCCGGCGGTTCTGGCGACCTTCCGGCGCACCGTGATCGACTATCACGCCGAGCCGGCCCTGCGTGAGTTGCTGACCCGCTTCCCCGGTCCCGTGCTCAACCCGGGCGAGGCATGGGCGGATCAGGCTCTCGAGGACGCGGCGGCGGGCGGTGAGCCCTGGCAGCGACTGCTCGACCACAGGGCCCCGATCAGCGCGGGTGCGCCGTCGGCCAAGTGGCTGGACGCCGGCCGGGACCTGCTCGACGCGGCAGGGCCGGAGTCGGTCCGTCGCCACGTGCACCAGTGGTTCGAACTCGTCGGCCGGGAGCGCACCGTGCCGCTGCGGGGTTCGCAGGGCCCCGCCGCCTACGACCCGTACAACGTCCAGGCGCTGCGCGCCCTTGCCTGGCTGCTTTCGCTGCTGCCGCCCCGTGACGACACCTGCGACGCGCTCGCCCGCCTGGTCGAGACCTCGCTGAGAGGGCTGCCGCGTTCCGGTGCGTATCCCGTGAGGGTCGCGGAAGCCGGCGTGGTGTCCCTCGCGCGCATCGGCACCGCGGACGCGCGGCTGGAACTGGACGGGCTGCGCGGGCAGGTCACCCACAAGACGGTCCTGCGGCGCATCGACCGCGCTTTGGCCGCCTGACCGGCGTACGGCGCCGCGGACGGAAAATGCCCGGGCCTGCTCCGTCGCGCTCTGCTAGCCTCCCCGCATGACCACGCACTCGTTCCCGATGATGCCCCGCAGACGGGGCTGCTGAGTCGGACGTGTGACGTACCGAGGCCCCGGAAACGGGGCCTCTTTCGCGTATGTGCAGGTGGAAGCCCCGCCCGGGACAGGAGGAGGCTTCCATGACCGCTACGCGTACCTACATCACCACGACCATTCCGTACGTCAACGCCCGGCCGCATCTGGGCTTCGCCCTGGAACTGGTCCAGGCCGACGTGCTCGCCCGGCACAGCCGCCGGTCCGGCGGCCAGGTCCGTTTCCTGACCGGCACGGACGACAACTCCCTCAAGAACGTCCTCGCGGCGGAGGCGGAGGGCATCGGGGTCCAGGAGCTGGTCGACCGCAACGCCGCCGCTTTCGCCGCCCTGCGGGGACCGCTCGCCCTGTCGTCGGACGACTTCATCCGCACCAGCAGCGACCCGCGGCACCGCGCCGGTGTGGAGCGGCTGTGGCAGCGGTGCGCCGACGCGGGCGACCTGTACCGCAGGCATTACGAAGGGCTGTACTGCGTCGGCTGCGAGCAGTTCTGGACCCCCGCCGACCTCGACGAGGGCCGATGTCCCGACCACGGGACGGAGCCCCAGCTCGTGTCCGAGGAGAACTGGTTCTTCCGGCTCTCCCGCTACGCCGACACCCTGCGGGACCTGATCACGGACGGACAGCTGCGGATCGAGCCCGCCTCACGCCGCAACGAGGTCCTCGGCCTGATCGAGGGCGGTCTGCACGACTTCTCCGTCTCCCGCTCCCAGCGCCGCGCCCGTGGCTGGGGCATCCCCGTCCCGGGGGACTCCGACCAGGTCGTCTACGTGTGGTGGGACGCGCTCGGCAACTATGTCACCAGCCTCGGGTACGGCACGGGGGAGGACACGTTCGACGAGTGGTGGCGCGGGAGCGGCAGGCGCGTCCACCTGGCGGGCAAGGGCGTGCTGAGGTTCCACGCCGTGTACTGGCCGGCGATGCTGCTGTCGGCGGGGCTGCCGCTGCCGACCGACATCCTGGTCCACGACTATCTGACCGTCGACGGCCGCAAGATCAGCAAGTCGAGCGGTACGACGGTCGATCCGGCGGAACTGGCCGCCGATGTCGGCACGGACGCGGTCCGCTGGTGGCTGCTGCGAGACGTACCGAGGGTCGGCGACGCGGACTTCACGCGGGACCGTCTCGTGGACCGCGCCAACAGCGACCTCGCCGGCGGGCTGGGCAACCTGGTGAACCGCGTCGTCACCATGGTCCACCGCTACCGTGACGGCCGTCCTCCGGCGTCGCGCCCCCTCGCGCTCACCTCGAAGCCACTGGCAGAGGCGTGTGACGACAGCCCTCGGCTGATCGCGGATGCCCTCGCCGGCTTCGACTTCCGCCGGGCGGCGGCCGCGGTGTGGTCGATCGTGGAGGAGGCCAACCGCTGCATCGACGCCACCCGGCCCTGGGAGTCGGCCAAGGCGGAAAAGGCGGGAGACCCCGAAGCCGCGCGGAGCTTGGACCGGGCTCTCGACGCCCTCCTGCAGGCGTGCCTGGTCCTCGGCGACCGGCTGGACCCGTTCCTGCCGGGTGCCGCGGCCCGTATCAGGGAGCAGTGCACGGCGGTCGGCGGAGTTCTTCCCGCACCCGCTCCGCTGTTCCCGCGGATCGAGGTGTGACGGGCCCGTCATGCCACGGGGCCGTCGGGGAGGCGTTGACCTGCCCCGACGGCCCGTCCCGCCTGTGCCGAGTCCGGTTCAGGACCGGACCGGACCTCGACCGGGCCTGTTCGTGAAGGGACCACGGCCTCGGCGTGGGCGTGTTTCCTTCGAACAGGGTCCGCCTACGCCAGGGCGGCCACGACCACCTCGGCGGCTCGCGCGACGAGCCTGTCGTCGTACTCCGCGTCCTCGGCGGCGCGGCTGGAGAGGACGGCGATGACGACGGGGGCGGCGCCGGGCGGCCAGGCGACGGCGATGTCGTTGCGGGTGCCGTAGCTGCCTCCGCCGCTCCTGTCGCCGACCTCCCACGTGTCCGGGACACCGGCGCGGACGAGGGCGTCGCCGGTGGTGTTGCGCTTGAGCCAGTCGATCAGCAGCGCCTTCCTGCCGGCGTCGAGAGTGTCACCGAGGACGTACTCGCGCAGGTCGCCGGCGAGGGCGCGCGGGGTGCTGGTGTCGCGGATGTCGCCCGGCGTGGCTTCGTTGAGGGCGGTCTCGAGACGGTCGGCGTGCGTGACCGTGTCACCCAGGGCGGCGAGCGTGGCCTGGAACGCCTTGGGGCCGCCGAGCTCGTCGAAGAGGAGGTTCGCGGCGGTGTTGTCGCTGTAGCGGACGGCGGCGTCGCACACGGCGCGCAGCGTCATGCCGCTGTCGACGTGCTTCTCGGTGACCGGTGAGTGGTCGACCAGGTCGTCACGCCTGTAGCGCACGATCTTGTCGAGGCCGGCCAGGGAGGTCTGCTTGAGCACCGCGGCAGCGGTCAGTGCCTTGTGGGTGGAGCAGTAGGCGAATCGCTCGTCGGCCCGGTGGGTGACGGTCCGCCCGCTGCCGGTGTCGACGGCGTACACACCGAGCCGGGCATCGAACTCCCGCTCCAACCGGGCGAAGGCACGGCCCGACGGTGCCGCGGACGCCTTCGGTGCCGGGGACGTCCTAGGTGACGCGGACGCATTCGGCGGCGCGGCGTCGGCACGGGGGGCGGCGCATCCGGTGAGCGGGGCGGCGGCGAGGGCGGCCAGCGCGGTGAGCGAGGCACGACGGGAGATTGCCACGGAGATCCTCTTCGTATGCCTTCAGGCGGACTCGGACCGTGCCCGAGGCTGTCCGCCCAGCGGCATGGAGCCCCGGTCACAGTGTCCGTCGTACCAAAGCGAGTTGAACGGGCGCGGCAGGGGCGGCGGCGTGTCGCGCTGATCCCGCCGGCGTCCTGGCTACGGCCTGGATCCCAAACCCTTGCCCCCCGATCCCGCAGCATGGTTCAGTGGCTCATCCACTCAGCCACTGAGGAGAGTTGTGGAGATACTGCCCCGTGAGACGATCGTCGACGCACTGGAGATGCGCCTGAGGGAGGACATCCTCACCGGCCGCCGTCCCATGGGCAGTTATCTGCCCCCCGAGCGTGAACTCGCCGACGGCTACGGCGTCACCCGCACCACCCTCAAGCACGCATTCGGCCGGCTGGTGCAGGCCGGACTGCTGGAGACCCGGCACGGTGTCGGTACCCGGGTGCGGGACTACGCGCGCCTCGGCGGCGCGGATCTGCTGCCGATGCTGGTGCGGCACAGCCCCGGCTGGCTCGGCGAGATCTTCGAAGTACGGCGCAGCATCGGCGCGTTGATCGCAGGCCGCGCAGCCGAGAAGGCCACGGCGGCGCAACGCGCCGAGCTGCGGGAGCTGCTGACCGACGTGGCGGCCGCCGAGGGCGGGGACCCGGTCCAGCTCGCCGACGTCGAGGTGCACCGTGCGCTGGCGCGCGCCACCGGCAACCGCGTCTACACCCTGCTGACCAACACCCTGTTCAACGCCTACGTGCCGATGCGGGCCCATCTGGTCGGTCCGTTCCTCGACCCCGAGGCCGCCCATGCGCGGTTGGCCCCGGTCGTCGAAGCGGTCTGCGCCGGCGACGGCGCGGCGGCCCGCGCCGCTGCCGACGCGTACATGAGCGCCACCGAGCGGATCATGCTCGACGGGCTGGGGCTCGAGTGACGGCCGCGCGCGGAACGGAGTTCACCGAGACCATGGTCGGTTCGGTGCGGCTGGCCGGCGAGAGCGGGACGCGAGCGATGCGGCTCGATCTGGCCGTCCGGGCCGAGCAGCTGATGCTTATTCACCGGACGACCGTCGGCACCTTGACCGGGCGGGTACGGATCGCGGGACTGGCCGACGACCGTGATGTCCGCGGCGAGCTGGAGATCTCGCCGATCGCCCGGCGCCGGATCCGCTACAGGCTGGACTTCACCGCCGACGGTCGCCGCCATTCGCTCGACGGGTGGAAGTCCGTCTCGGCGCTGCGGCCGGTGAAGTCGATGACGGTTCTGCCGTTCACGCTGCTGACCGACGGCGAGGAGGCCGGGCAGGGCACCCTGCGCTTCCCCTTGGCGACTGCGCTTGTGCCGTTCCTGGGCAGCTTCCGCTTCCCGCGAGCGCAGGACGCCGAGGACCCGGCACGGCATCTGGCACCACGCTGGAACGGCAGCCCCGGCCGCACCGAGGTCTGGTACACCACGCTCACCGACCCCAGGACCCGTACCGGAGTGTGGCTGCACCACGAGCTGACCGCGCCGGCCGACGGCTCCCGCGCCCACGGGCACGGCTGGATCGCCCTCTTTCCGCCCGACGGTCCCGTCGAGCATGCCCGGTTCGGCCCCGAACCGTGGGAGCCGGATCCCGTCGGCTTCAGCGTGGACGGCATCGAAACCGGGCCCGGTCGGCTGCGGGGATCCGCGGGCGCCTTCCGCTGGGAGCTCACCGAACGCCCGCAGGGCGAGCCCCTGTTCACCTTTCCGCGCTGGTCCTGGCGGCGTCCGTTGCTGCCGGCCGCGCAGATCCTTCCCTCCGCGCACGCCACCTACACGGGCACGATCGCGCACCCCGGCGGCGAACTGCACCTCGACGCCGCCCCGGGCGCTTCCGCCCGGATCTACGGACACGGCAACGCCCGCCGCTGGGCCTGGCTCCACGCCGACCTCGGCGATGGGGACGTCCTCGAGATCGTGGCCGCCGTGTCCATGCGTCCCGGACTGAACAAGCTGCCACCACTCACCTTCCTGCGGCTGCGCAGGAACGGCCGCACCTGGCCGCGCCGCTCGGAGCGCAGCGCCGTCGGCTGGGCGGGGCTCGGCCGCTTCCGGACGCGCATCGGCCTGCCCGTATGGACGGTGAGCGGCACGGCGGGGCTCCGCCGCATCAGGGTCGAGGTCACCCAGCCCCTGGAACGCACTCTGGCGCTCGACTACACCGACCCCGACGGCGGGGCCGCCGTGTGCCGCAACAGCGAGAGCGCGGACGCCCGGGTCCTGCTGGAGCGGTGGTGGGGCCGGTGGCGTACGGAAGCCGAGTGGTTCCTCGACGGCACGGCGCATGCGGAGGTGGGAGACCGATGAGCAGCAGGCTCGACGGCCTCGTCGCCGCTCTTCTCGCCGACGACGGCAGAGCACCCTGGCCCGGCGCGGTGCCCGCCCGGCTCGGCAGGATGCTCGAAGCGATGCCCTCGGCCGCCCGCGCCGGGGTGCACGGAGCGGCCGCGGCCATCGACGCCTACGCCGCGGTGCGCATGGGCCGGCAGCTGCGCCATCTCACGCCGGGCGAGCGGGAGAGCGTGCTGGCGTCCCTGGCCGCCCGCCCCGCGTTGGCGCCTGTGCTGGACGCCGTGAAAGTCCTGGTGATGCTGGCCGCGGGCACGGAACGGATGCTCCATGAGGAGCCGGGCCGCGCGCCCTTGGCGCCACCGTTGGAGGATCCGCCGCTGGACTGCGTGCCGTCGGCCGAGTGGCCGGACCGTTCGACGGCCGACGCCGTCGTGATCGGCTCCGGTGCAGGCGGCGCGATCGCCGCGCGCACGCTCGCCCGCACCGGGATGCGCGTCGTGGTCCTGGAGGAGGGACGCCGGCACACCACCGCCGACTTCGGGCGACGGGCCCCCTTGGACCGCTTCACGGAGCTGTACCGCGACGGAGGCGCGACCGTAGCACTCGGCAACCCGCCTGTGGTGCTTCCCGTCGGCCGCGCGGTGGGAGGCACCACCGTCGTCAACTCTGGTACGTGCTACCGCACTCCGGGCCATGTGCTCGCGCGCTGGCGCGAGACGTTCGGAGTGGACCTCGCCGACGCGACCGCCTTCGCGGCACACCTCGACGAGGTCGAGCGCACCCTGCGGGTGGCGACCCAGCCGCTCGACGTCCTGGGCCGCAACGGGCGCACGGCCCTGGTCGGCGCCGAGATACTCGGCTGGAAGGCCGGACCGCTGCGGCGCAACGCGCCGGGCTGCAAGGGCTCGTGCCAGTGCGTCGTCGGCTGTCCTACCGGTGCCAAGCAGAGTGTTCAGCTGTCCGTGCTGCCCGACGCATGCGCGGCCGGGGCGCGGATCGCCACCAGTGCTTACGTGCGCAGGATCCTGACCGACCCGGACCGGCCCGGCGGCCCGCGCGCCTGCGGCGTCAGCGTACGGCGGCCGGACGGAACGGACTTCGAGATCCTCGCACCGCTCGTCGTCGTCGCGGCCGGGGCGCTGCACTCTCCGCCGCTGCTGCGCCGCTCCGGCCTCGGCCGGCACCCCCGCCTCGGGCGCAATCTGGCCGTCCACCCGGCGACGAGCGTCGCCGGGCGCTTCACGGAGCGGATCACCGCGTGGCGCGGAGTGCTGCAGAGCGTCGGCGTCGAGCGGCACCACGACGACGGGATCCTCATCGAGGCCACGGCCGGGCCTCCCGGCATGGGATCGTTCGTACTCCCTGGGGTGGGCCGCGCGCTGCGTACGGAGCTGGAGCAAGCGGGCAACCTCGCCACCCTGGGCGCGATGATCGCCGACCGGCCCTCTGGACGGGTCCTGGGCGCTCGGCGCAGTGTGCTGCGCTACGACCTCGATCCGCGTGACGGCCGACGGCTGCTGCGTGCGGTCGAGGCCATGGGAGAGCTGCTGTTCGCCGCGGGCGCCGAGGAGGTACTGACCGGGATCGCGGCCGCGCCACGGGCCGGCTCCGTGGAGGAACTACGTCAACTGCTGGGCAAGGTGACGGCACGGCAGCTGCATCTGTCGGCGTTCCACCCGACCGGTACGGTCGCCATCGGCGCCGACGCACAGACCGCGCCCGCCGATCCCCATGGCCGGCTGCGCGGCGTGCACGGCGTCCTGGTCGCGGACGGATCGGCGCTGCCGAGTTGTCCGGAGGTGAACCCGCAACTGACCATCATGGCAACGGCCCTGGCGGTGAGCGAGGCCGCTGCCGCCGGCGGCCCGGCCTGATCCGGGAGGCAGACCGTCGACGGCGGGGCACCGGCCCGTGGCCGGGGCGCCGCCGTGTCGGCCCGTTGCGAGCTCCTTGAGCCCGTGCTCCGGACGGCGCACGGCGGAGCAGTCGTCGCCTGGGACCGGTCGGTGCAGCCCGCTACCCCGCCGACGCGGTCCGGCATCGGTCGGCGCGGCCGGTCATCGGCCGGCGGGGGCCGGGACGAGGCCGTCGGCGACCAGTCCGGCGAGGACCGCCTCGCCCAGTGCGTGGACGGCCGACTGCGGCCGGACCATGACGGTGAACTCCTTGATCCGGCCGTCGTCGTCGAAGTGCAGCAGATCGATGCCGTGGATCTCCTTGCCGTTCACGGTCGCCCGGAAGGGCAGGATCGCCGACGGGGCCTCGACGCCGTCCGCACCGGTCTCGGCCGCGCCGTCGTAGTGCCCGATGTAGCGGAAGTCCTCGAAGACGCGCATCAGGACGCCGAAGAGGCCGAGGAGCATCGGCTTCCCCTCGAACGGCGTGTACTTCACAGGGCTGTAGAAGCGGATGTCGTCGGTGAACAGCTCGTCGAGAACCGTCAGGTCACCGGTGTCGACGGCGGTACGGAAGCGCTCTGCTGCGGTAGCCATGGTGTCTCTTTCCTGCCTGGTCGCCGAGATCTTCTTTACTCATGAAAGTGACTAGTCAGATTCATGAGTATCATGGGCGGTGTCCGTGCACGAGCGCAAGAGGAGGCGGGCCCGATGGCCTTGCGGCACGCTGTTCTGGCGGCGCTGCTCGACGAGGAGTTGAGCGGATACCAGCTGGTGAAGGCGTTCGACCTGGGTGTGGCGAACTTCTGGCACGCCCAGCCGCAGCAGCTCTACGCCGAGCTCACCCGCCTGGAGAAGGACGGGCTGATCACCGGCCGTGAGGTCGTCCAGGAGAACCGGCCCAACAAGCGCCTGTTCAAGGTCACCGACGCCGGCCTGGCCGAACTGGACCAGTTCACCGGCACGGCCGCCAAGCCGTCGTTCATGCGCGACGACCTCGTCGTCAAGGTCCAGGCCGCCGACCACGTCGACACGGACACACTGATCGGCCGGCTCGCCGAGCGTGCGGACATGGCCAAGGCCAAGGTCGAGCTGTTCGGCAAACTGCTGCACACCATGCGGGGCGACCGTACGGAGGAGGAGTTCCTCCGCCACGGGGAACGCGTCGGCCCCTACCTGACGTGCCTGCGGGGCCTCGCCTTCGAGCAGGGCAACCACGACTGGTGCGTACGCACCATCGCCGTCCTGCGGGAAAGGGCGGCCGCCGATGTCCGCAAGTGAGGGTGAGGGCCTGCGCTACGTCGCCCTGGGGGACAGCCAGACCGAAGGACTGGGCGACGGCGACGACACACTGGGCCTGCGCGGCTGGGCCGACCGGCTCGCCGAACACCTCGCACGCCACCACCCGGGCACGCGGTACGCCAACCTGGCCGTACGAGGACGCCTGGCCCGCCACGTCCGCACCGAGCAACTCGCCCCTGCCCTCGCGCTGCGGCCCGACCTCGCCACCGTGGTCGCCGGGGTCAACGACCTGCTGCGGCCACGGTTCGACGCCGACGAGGTCGGCGGCCACCTGGAGACGGTGTTCGCCGCGCTCACCGCTCAAGGAGCCCGTGTCGCCACCGTCACCTTCCCCGACGTCACCCGCATCACCCCGCTCGCCAAGCCGCTCGGACCGCGCGTCGCCGCGCTCAACGACCGGATACGCGACGCGGCCCGGCGTCACGGCGTCGTCGTCGCCGAGACCGGCCGCCATGCGGTGGTCACGGACCTCCGGCTGTGGAGCCCTGACCGCCTCCACGCGAGCCCGCTCGGGCACGCCCGGATCGCCGCCGCCGTCGCGCACGCCCTCGCACTGCCCGGCAGCGACGACACCTGGACGCTCCCCCTGCCGCCGGTCGCGACGGCTTCCCCCGCCCCCGGGAGGGCCGCCGCCGAACTGCGCTGGGCCGCGGCCTTCCTCGGCCCGTGGCTCGGCCGCCGACTGCGCGGCCGCTCGTCCGGCGACGGCCGCACGGCCAAACGCCCGGTGCTCCTCCCCGTCCTGACACCGGGTCCGCAGGCCTCGGCGCGTCGTGGCGGAGAGGGACAGCCGCACGGGGAAACTGACCTTCATGAGCGACGCGATGAAGGCCGTCCTGGAGGGCGGCCCGGATGACCTCCCCGAGCGAATCGTTCCCGTGGACGACCCGGGGCAGGAGCTCAAGATCTTGTTCCGCGGAGGATACGAGCACTTCAAGTCCACGACGCGCACGCAGAACACCGACCAGGGTCAACTGCCGGTCTACGAATGGTGGGAGCGCACGGAGCTCCCGGGCTGAGGCGGCAGGGTCCGCTCGTAGTTCGTAGCTCATAGCTCGAGGACCGCAGCTCGGGGCCCGCCGCTCGGGGCCAGAAGCCCTCCGTGCGTCGTCGAACGGACAGCCACCTATGCTGCGCTCATGAATTCAGCGGGCCCGAATGTCACAGCCGCAGGAGTCGGACCGGCCGCACCGCCGCCCCGGCGGGGGCGGGTGGGCGCATCGCTCCTGGCAACCCTCGGGGTGCTGCTCCTCGCCTGGGCGATCGCCGCCGGCAACACCGGCATCGCGTACGTGACCCTCGGCAACGACGTCGTACCGATCGTGACGGGCTGCCTGGCCGTGCTCGTCTTCGTGGTGGTGCTGCGCGTGCTCCACCACGCATGGTGGCTCGCGCTCCTCTCCCTCGTACCGGGCGTGTTCCTCCTCGTCGGCACGGTGCAGTACGCGCCGGAGGCGGCACTCGAGCGCCGCGGTGTCCGGGAGAGCGTCGTCGTCACGGCGGACAGCGCCGAGGGGACGTCGAGCAAGGACCACCGCTTCACACTGGTCGGCCCGGACGGCGAGCTCGAAGAGACGCTGCGCTACCGGGGCAGCAACCCGGGCATCCGCGTCGGCGACAGGCTCGAGGTGATCCGCGACCCCGAGGGCGTCGTGCCGCCGGCGGAGGCCGACGAGGTCGACCCTGAGGGCCGCCTCAGCGGCCTGATCACCGGTGTCACCGGCTGGACGGTCATCACCCTGGCCGCGGGCTGGCGGGGCCACTACCTGCGGCGCAGCAACCGGGAGCCCCTACTGGAACGGTTCGCCTGACAACGAGCGCCGCGACGAAGCCGGTTGCCGGAGGCAGGGCACAGCAGCGGGCGGCCCGGCACCGAAGGAGGCCGCCCGGTGCCGGTGCCTCAGGACGCGGGCGCCCCGTACACGCCCATCTCGTGGATCGAGTAGCCCCAGGTCGTCCTCCGCTCGACGCCCTGCATCCGCACGTAACGCACGGCTTCGTCGTCAGCCGGAAGCCGGACGACGTCGTTGCCGCACTCCTCGGGGCGCTGTGTCGCCACCGTCTTCCAGTCCGTGCCGTTCACGGACGTCCGGATCGTGTACGCGGTGGCGCAGGCGCTCTCCCAGGAGAGCGTCACCGCGGCCACCTTCGAGGGGGCGGCGAATTCGACCTGCACCCACTCGTCGTCGGTGTAGCCGGACGCCCAACGTGTCCCCATCAGACCGTCGTTGACATGACGGGCGGCCAGCCGGTCGAGGTTCTGCTCGACGCTGGACGCCGTCGCCGTGCCCTTCGGCGCGAGGTTCTCCCCGCCGCCGGCGACGTCCCACAGCTGGAGCCGGACCTCGGCCTGCACGAGGAACACGTCGAGCACACCGTCGCCCACCCTGGGCTGCGCGGAGCCCCAGGAGTTGCGCGGTGGGTCCACCCGAACGGCCGTGGCCTGCCGCTGGATCTCGACCGACTCGCCCCGCAACTCGTCGGCCCTGTCCCGGTCCCCGGCCTGCCGTGCCTCGAGCGCGTCGAGCATCCGCACCATCGCCCTGCCCCACAGCTCGGTGGCGTCGAGCCACGGCGCCGCGTCCACGGTGAAACCGCGCTCGACCGAGCCGCTCCGGATGACGGCCGGCGCCTGTTCGACCCTCTTCGCGTAGCCGCGCAGGGACGCGACCGCCTCCGCACGGTCACCGGCGTCCCACGAGGTCCAGAACGCGGCCACCCGGCGCGCGAGTTCCGGCGCCTGCTCCTGCCAGGGAGTGGCACCGAACGTCGGCGCCATGTGCTCGAGATCGCCGAGGACCAGCAGGGCCTCGGTCGCCTCGCGGTCTCCGCCCGCGAGGTACGCCATGGCACGCCGCCAGCTCGCCCGCGCGTCGTACGCCGCGTCGTTCCAGGTGAAGTCGGCCGCGCCGAAGACCGCGACCTTGCTGGCGTACGGCTGGTTCATCGGGTTGGCGACGATGCCGGTGAGATGCGCGGACAGGCCCGCTTCACGCTTGTCGTACGGGGCGAGCAGCAGCCTGCCCCGGGTGTTGCCGAAGTCGTTGACGGGATAGTTGTCCCAGACGAAGACCTTGCGTCCGAACAGTTTCGCCGCGCCTTCCGCCTGCTGATTGGTGATGCTCGGCGGCACGACGTCCGTGCCCGTCCACATCACCTCGACCGCGGGGTCGAGGGTGGCCCGCATCGTCCGCTTGTACGCGGTGTCCGTCAGGTCGCCGTATTCGGTGGGCACCATCTGCAGGGGCTGTACGCCGGGACGGGTGGCGACGAAGGTGCGCTGCACGTCGTTGAGCAGGTCGACCTGTGCCTTGGCGGCGGCCTGCCGGCCGGGTTCCCCGTAGGCCGCCCTGTCGCCTTCGCAGTTCCAGCGGGTGTAGCTGATGTCGTCCAGCGGGACGGAGAACGCCCGGGTGCCCAGGTCGTACATGGCCTGGAGTTTGGCCTTGAGGTCCTTGCGATGCGCCGCGTCGGAGTAGCAGATGGACTCGCCGGGGGAGACGGCGAACGTGAAGCGGACGTGGTTGGCGGTCGCCCGCCGCACCAGCTCACCGAGCTCGGCGAGCTTGTCGGCGGGGTAGGGCTCGCGCCATTTGCCGCGGTGATAAGGGTCGTCCTTGGGCGCGTAGATGTACGTGTTGGCCTTCACATCGCCGTAGAAGTCCATCTGGTCGAGGCGTTCGGCGTGCGTCCAGGGCGTGCCGTAGAAGCCCTCGATGGTGCCGCGCAACGGCATGGACGGGAAGTCACCGACCTCGGCGCCCGCCACCTTCCAGCCGTCGTCACCGCGTACGAACAGCTGACGCAGCGTCTGCACGGCGTAGAACTGGCCCGCGGCGTCCTTGCCCGCGAGGGCGATCCGGTGACCCGTGCCGCCGGATCCCGTGACGCGCACGGCGTAGCCCTCCGCACGGCCGGGAACAGCGGTGTCGCCGAGAGCGGCGGCGATGTCGGGGCGGTCGCCCGGGCCGAGCCGTACGGTCAGCAGCCCGCGCGCGGCCGCCGGTTCGCGCCCCGGGGCGACGACATCGACCCGGCCGGCGCCGTGGCCCTTCAGCTCGGCCACGAGACGGTCGCGGGCAGCGGCGTCGGTGCGGGCGTCGGCGACGACGAGCACCCGGTCGGTGACCACCGCGTCGGCGCCGGCGCGGTCGATCGACCGGGGGGTGGGGGAGACGGGGGGAAGCGGGGCGGGGGACGCCGCCTCGGCCTGCGGGACGGGGGAGAGGACGCCCACCGTCATGGCGGCGGCCGAGGCTGCTGCGGCGAGGGACAGGCGGACCGTTCTTCCGTGCCTTCTCACGAGACCTCCAGAGTGGTCTAGACCGCGAATTGCGGCACACCGTACCGGCGGGGTGCCCGGGGCTGTCCATGGATGCGTCCGCAACGGGCTTGGACTTTTGCGCGACGTCGGGCCGCCCCCGTTCCGGGGCCCAGGCCGGATGCCCGCAGGGACCCAGGTCACCCGCCATCCGTCGCGTACAGGGCGCGGATCGCGCACCGGTCGGCGGTTCTCCTCCCGCTCCGAAGGCTCCTATCCTCCTTCCATGGAGGCATTGGCCGAGCGGCTGTCGCACCTTGATCCGCAAGCCGGGGGCGTGGTCCGGGTGGTGATGTTCTACGACACACTCATGCGCCGACGGGTGGATCTTTCCGCATTGGCCCGCGCCTCGGCGGGCCTGGCCGAGTGCGTGGCCGGGATCCGGCTCCATGGCACGGGGCGGACGATCCGCGTCGCGCCCGACGGCAGGGAGACGTCCGCCCCGCCGTCACCCGCGTCCACCACGGTGCCGATCACACTCGACGAGGAGGAGATCGGCACGGTGTGGCTCGAGCGCCCCGCTCCGCCCGTCCCGCTGGACGAAGTGCTGCTGGAGCGGCTCGCCATCGCCGCCGCGGCGGTCGTCGAAAGGTACGGCCCGGCCCGCACCACCATGGCCGACCCGGCCCTCGTCGAACTGGTGATCAGCTCCGGCAGCGACGACGGGTCCAGAGCAAGGGCGTTACGACTCCTCGGCTTCGCCCCGGACCTGCCCGTCCATGTCGTCGCCGTACGGTCACACCTTCCGCTTGACCGGATCGGCGGCCTCATCTGCCCGGCCCGCCCGGTGAAGGCGGCACCACTCGCGGAAGTGGGCGTCATCCTGGCCACCACCGTCGACCCGGCCCCGTTGCCCGCCGATGTGCGCGCAGGCATCGGCGCCGCAGAAAGCCCCGAGCGGTCGTGGCAGCAAGCCCGCACCGCCCTCCGCTTCACGACGCCACGCCGCCCGGTCGTCCACCACGACAGTCTGGGCGCGCTGGCGCTCCTGGCAGAGACACCCCGTGACGCCCTTCGCGAGAACACCGACGTGGCCGCGATCGCCCGTATCGCCGGCAACCTTGAGCAGTTGGAGACTCTGGACGCCTACTGCGCCACCGGCTCCCAGCGTCGGGCCGCCGACCTGCTGCACCTCCATCACAGCAGCGTCGCCCGCCGGCTCGAACAGATCGGCAAGGATCTGGGCATCGACGTCGTCCAACCGGCCGGGCTGATGCGGGCCACGCTCGCTCTCACCGCATGGCGGCTGCTCGACGACTGAGGGGTCTCGTGCCGATCAACCCTGGGCCGGCGTGACCTGCCATTCCCCCGAGTGGCCGGGCGGGAGCGCCAGGTCACGCCGGACGGCCGTGTAGTACCTTTCGCGCGCGGTGCGCTGGCGCTCGAGCATCGCTGACCATGTGTCCGGGCTGACGGTCCGGTCGCGCAGGAACGCTTCCATCTCCATCACCGCGACGACCCATTCCCGCGCCTTCTCCACCACGTCCGGACTGCCCAGCATCAACAGGGCCTCCCCGGCCGGATCCCGGGCGACAGCGGCCTCGGCCAGGTGAGGCGCCGCCTCCTCGGGCGACAGGGGGTGCGGATGAGGGTCGTTGCCGAGATGCGCGGCGATCCGGTACGCCAGCGTGACAGTCTTCTTCAGTGCCCTGGCGTAGTCGGCGTAGACGGTCAGCCGCCGTTCCTCCCAACGGGCCGCCTGTTCGCGGCGGAAGCGGGCCGCGTCGCCCCGAGTGATCGCCAAGTATGAGCCGAGGGCGCCGACCACCACACCGATCAGGGCAGGTAGCTGCTGTATGAACGCGGACATGGTCACACGGTATAGCTGGGAGGCCGACACCGTGACTGACGGCCGTCGGTCGAACCGCTTCGCACGGAACGTCTGTTGCCCGCGGCCTCACAGGCCCGGGTGACCCCTCACCCCCTGCGATCCGGGAGCCGCTGATCAGAAATGACCGTGTGGACTTCGCTGCCGCCTGCTAGCGTCTCCGACATGAAGCGTGCCGCTATGACGACGACGCCGGAGAGTGTCCCGGCGCGCTGACAGATGTCTTTGTCCGAAGCCCCGGGGCGAGTGCCCCGGGGCTTCGCCGTTCGGTCACTCGCCCGATGTCCGCGAGGAGACCGCCATGCATGACCACCGTAAGCTCGGCCGTGAACTGGGCCTGTTCGACACCGACCCGCTGATCGGTGCGGGCCTGCCGTACTGGCTGCCCGACGGCGCAGCCGTACGGCACACCCTGGAGGAGTACATCCGCACCGCCGAACGGCGAGCAGGGTACCGTCATGTGTACTCACCGGTCCTCGGCAAGCGCGAGCTGTACGAGATCTCCGGGCACTGGGCGCACTACAGCGACGACATGTTCCCCCCGATGGAACTCGGCGGTGAGCAGGTCGTCCTGCGGCCGAGCCTGTGCCCCCATCACGCGGTGATCTACCGCTCCCGGTCCCACAGCTACCGCGAGCTGCCCTTGCGCATGGCCGAGCTGGGAGGCATGTACCGATCCGAACTCTCCGGCGTGCTGGGCGGGTTGACCCGCGTGCGGTCGATCCAGCTCAACGACGCCCACATCTTCTGCACTCTGGACCAGGTCGCCGAGGAGGCGCAGGCCGCGCTGGAGATGATCCGTCGGGCGTACGCGGCGCTCGGCATCACCCCGACCCGCTACCGGCTCTCCCTCCCGGGCCCGGGTGGCAAGTACGTCGCCGCCCCCGAGAAGTGGCAACGCTCCACCGCCTTGCTGACCGACGTCCTCGACCGCTCCGGCCTGCCTTACGAGGCGGCCGAGGGCGAGGCCGCGTTCTACGGCCCCAAGATCGACGTCCAGGTCACCGACGGCGCCGGCCGGGAGTCCACCCTGTCGACCGTCCAGGTCGACTTCCACCAGCCCGAGCAGTTCGACCTGCACTACATCGGTGCGGACGGCGCCAGACATCGCCCGGTCATGGTCCACCGCAGCATCATCGGCAGTGTGGAGCGAGCCGTTGCCCATCTCATCGAACAGCACGGCGGTGCCTTCCCCGCCTGGCTCGCCCCCACTCAACTGGTGATCCTCCCGATCTCCGACACCGAACTGGCGAACGCGGCAGCCCTCGCCCAGCGATGCACCGCCCTCGGACTGCGTGCTGAGATCGCAGGACCGGAACGCGGCACTCTGGGCGCCCGTATCCGAGAGGCCCGCCTGGTTCCCTACCAAGCCGTCATCGGCGCCAAGGAGGCCGCTGACGATCACGTCGCACTGCGTCTGCGTGACGGACGCCGACTCGACCCGCAGCCGGTCAGTGACGTACTCACCCGCATCAGTGCTCTCATCGGCGCCCACAGCACCGACCTGTGGGTCGACTCTGCCGAGTAGCACGCGGTGCAGCGCCTGCTGTCGGGATGGTCAGGGGGACCGGCAGGTCAGCGGGGTCGGTCCGATTCGGTCCGCCCCCGCCGGCGTGCCCGGTGCTGGTTCCCGCTGCCGGGAGGTACTGGGAGCACGCACGCCGACCAGCGGTTTCCAGCTGCCTGCAAGGTTGCTGCACGGTCACTCGCGCACGCTCGTGTCGACGCCGGGTCATGCGACCGCACCACGGCGTCGACACGAGACCAAGGAGCGATCCACCATGCGCAAGATCCTCGCCGCAGCCGCCGTGCTGTCCGGGCTGGCGACCGCCCTCGCGGTCACCCCCGCGCACGCGGCGGTTTCGAAGAACTCGGGTGCCTACTCCAGCTCATTCGTGGACGGCGCCGGCGCCCTCACCGACGACTTCGGTGAGCAGGCCGGTGAACTCGGCAATTCGCTCTGCTACGGCTGTGGAAACTCCTCGAACACCGACATCGTCGTCCTCTGGCAGAGCATCCTCGCCGCCGAGGACTTCCTCACCCTGAGCGAGATCGACGGGCAGTTCGGTCCGGGGACCAGGGACGCCACGAAAGCCTGGCAGCGGCGCTACGGCCTCACCGCCGACGGCATGGTCGGCGACGCCACCTGGAGCAAGGCCGACGACCGGCTGAGATGGCTGTCCAGCTCACGCGTCAGCTATGCCGCCGGCTACCAATCGGGTGCGGTGACCTTCCACCGCGGCGATCCCAACATCGCTCAGGACAGCGGGGCCTACAAGGTCGCCGAGGTCTACCGGTACGACCACGTGAAGTCGATGGGCGGCCAGCGCATCGAGTTCAACTCGCTGACCATTCTCTGACCGACCGACCGGAGGGAAACCACCATGGACAAGAACCGCTGGAAGCTCGGCCTCGGCCTGCTCGCCGCAGGACTGTCGGCGCTGCTGACGGTAACCCCGGCCCACGCCGCCTACCCCGGCAACTCGGGCGCGTACGGAACCACCTTCGTGGACGGGGACGGTGCCCTCACCGACGACTTCGGTGAGCAGTACGGCGAACTCGGCAACTCGCTCTGCTACGGCTGCGGAAACTCGACGAACACGGACATCGTGAAGCTCTGGCAGAGCATTCTGGCGTCGGAACAGCTGCTGAGCATCGATGCGATCGACGGGCAGTTCGGCCCGGCGACGAGGGACGCCACCAAGGCCTGGCAGCAGCGTTACGGTCTCGGCGCGGACGGCATGGTAGGCGACGCCACCTGGGGCAAGGCCGACGACCGGCTGTACTGGGGCTCCGACAACGCGGTGTACTACGACAGTTCCAGGGTCGGCGAGGTGCGGCTGTTCCGCGGGGACAGCTCGAAGTACCGCGACGGTGGGGCCTACCACCTCGGGCGAGTCCGGCAGGGCGACGCCGTCCATGCGTTCGACGTGGGCACCCGCATCTACTTCTCGTCGCTGACCGTCCGATAGGAGCTCCCGCCCATGACCGATCCCATGGTGCTGGAAGCCCAGCGCTGGGTGAACGAGACATACGGCGGCGTCGACGGCTACGTCTCCTGCGACACGGACGGCTCGACCGGGTGGGCCACCGTCCTCAGCCTCACCCAGGCCCTCCAGCACGAACTCGGGCTCTCACCAGTCGTACAGAACTTCGGGGAGAACACCCTCAACGCCGTCTGGGCACACCGCCGGCTCCCCGACTCCGAGACCAACACGAACATCATCCGCATCTACAACTACGCCCTGTGGTGCAAGGGATACACCGGCTCGCCCCGCGCCGACATGTGGGACACCACCTCCCAGAGCTCGCTGGACGACCTGTACGAGGCCATGGGCGTCGCCGGCCACCACAACTGGTGGCTGTGGGCCCGCGTCACCCGGGCGCTGCTGCGGATGGACCAGTTCCGGCTGGTGCCCCGGGGCAGCTCGACGACCCGGGAGATCCAGCAGTATCTGAACAGAACCTACGTCGCCGGATACACCGTTCCCGCGATGGGGCTCGTCCCGTGCGACGGCTATTACGCCCGGGAGACCCAGAAGGGTCTGCTGATGGCCATCCAGTACGAAATAGGGCTGCCCACCTCCACGATCACCGGCTACTTCGGGCGCGGCACCACCACCGCGCTGAAGCAGCAGCAGTACACCATGGAGCGGGGGGACACCGGCCGGCTCGCCTACCTCTTCAAGGCGGCGTGCTGGTTCAACTCGCCCACGTACGACGGGCTGAGCCCGATCGCCTTTCCCTGGGAGGACGGGAAGGCGGAGTTCACCGCCGCGACCGAGGACTGGGTGCGCGCCTTCCAGGACTTCACCCAGAACGCGGTCCACGGCATGGGCACCTTCCAGACCTGGGCGGAGCTGCTCATCTCCAAGGGGGACGAGAGCCGGCCCGGCACCGGAAGCGACACCGCCGAGGTGATCACGGCGGAGAAGGCCGCCGCCATGCGCTCCAAGGGCTTCGCCGCCGTCGGCCGATATCTCGACGAGCACCTGCCGCCGGGGGATCCGTACTACATCGGCAAGAAGCTCAGGGCGGGTGAGGCGCAGACCATCATCGACTCCGGGCTGAAGCTGATCCCGCTGTTCCAGTACAACGGGACCGTGCTGACCAACTTCACCGAGCAGAAGGGCTACGACCAGGGACTCATCGCCCATTCGAAGGCCAAGGAGCACGGCATCCCGCCGGGGGCGTGCATCTACTTCGCGGTGGACTACGACGCCCAGGACCACGAGATCGGCCAGATCATCTCGTACTTCAAGGGGGTCCGCAGAGGTCTGGGCGAGCGTGGTGCGCACTACCAGTTCGGGGTGTACGGCACGCGGAACGTCTGTACGCGCGTCTCCGACGCCACCGGCGCCCGCTGGTCGTTCGTCGCCGGGATGTCCTTCGAGTACTCGGGGAACATGGGATTCCCGCTGCCGGTGAACTGGTCGCTCAACCAGATCTACGAGTACAACCCGGAGGCGGATCCGCCCACCGGTTTCACGGACGGGACCATCGCGCCGATGGGGCTGGACAAGAACGTGTGGCGCCACGGGGCGGACCCGGGGGTCTCCCGGCTCAACCTGGACGAGCGGTATCAGGACATGATCCGGCAGGTGCAGTTCGTCCGGAGAATCGAGGCCGCGTTCGACGAGTACAGGGAGACCCACCTGGGCGTCACGGAGAGCGCCCAGCGTGACCACGTCATGACGTTCTTCCGGCACCTGAAGTACTACGAGGGTCAATGGCCTCATGTGCTGGAGCCGGTCCCCGACCCCTGGATCGACTTCCTCAGCTCCAAGAACCTGTGGCTCGACGTCGATTTCCGCTGGCCGAACGATCCTGTGGCGCACACCTCGGTGGACTTCCAGCATCTGATGGCGTCATGCCAGGGGATGCTGAAGTACTACTCGACCAGCGTCAACACCACACTGGGAGACGGCACCGGATGGCTCGGTGACCTCCTCGCCTTCTTCGCGGAGTGGCGCAACGACTACGAGCATCTGGGCGGGTCCGAATTCTGCGAGCTGTATCTCGCCAACCCCAACAAGCCGAGCGCGCTCGGGGAACAGGACCTGCGGGCCGACGCCGACGCGTTCAATCTCGCGAAGCTGCTGCAAGGGTCGTCCGGCATGAAGGTGTCCGAGGCCCTCGAGTCCTACTACCTGACCGAAAACCTGGACACCAGCGACCTGCGCAAGGCCCATCGCCGGTTCCGGTCCTTCACCGGGGACCGGTTCGGCGGCACCAGGGAAGCCGTCGCATCGGTGATCAACGGCGCTCTCGGCAACGGGGACGAGAACCACTCCAGCATGATGATGACCATCGGCCGGTTCGTCCTGCTGCGCGACCTGGAGCCGTGGGAGAAGCCGTGGAACCTGGGCGACGAGCTCGACGGTTTCGTCGACGGGATCGCCGGAAAGCTGATCGAGCTCGCGAACGCGGAACCGGAGGCATCGTGATCACCCGCAGAGACCTGCTGAGCACTGCCACCGGCCTCGTGGGCGCCGCCGCGCTGACCACCGTGGGCGTCGGCGGCCCCGCCCACGCCGCGCCCCGTCCCGGGTGGCGCGGTGCGGTCTCCGCGAACGGATGGCCCATCGACCCCGGGGCGGTCGCCGTGTTCCCGGTCTCCGGCGCCGCCCGCACCGTGGCGCTGCACCGCGACGCGGCGGCGGTGCTGCTGCACGTCGCCCGGCGCTGGCATTACGAGGTGCAGCCGCTGACCGAGGGCCGGCACACGGTGACCGGCCATACGACGGATCGCCGGGTGGCGGCGGACTGGGAGTCGAACCACCTGTCCGGTACGGCGATCTGTCTGCATCCGCACGCCTGGCCGATCGGCGGCGCGGAAAGCATGGGCCGCCGGGAGAAGCTGATCGTCCGGGACATCCTCGCGGACTGCGCGGGGCTGGTCCGCTGGGGTGCGGACCTCACGCCGGCCAAGCTCTCCCACTTCCAGATCGACGCGGCGCCGGACAGCCGCGCCTTCCAGCGGGTCGCGGCCCAGGTGGGCGGCTGGGAACGGCACCCCGGCCAGGGGCCCGGCAACGGCGCGGATCCGCTGGCTCCCGACCGCCGCGCCAAGGCCCGCCGTCTCGAGCGCGCCCAGGCGTGACCGGGTGCCGCCGGTGAGCATCATCTGTGCTCACCGGCGGCACGTGCGATCACGTCGTCAATCGTGCGCCGCCGGCCCGGCCCGCCGCGTCGCGGCCCGTAGCATCGCGGCCCCGACCGGCGTCAGCGTGTGCAGAACGGCCGGTCCATGACGGACGCTCGTGACGAGTCCCGCGTCGCGCAGCGCGGTCGCGTGCCTGCTGGCGGACGACGCCGAAACCCCCGCCGCGCGAGCGATCTCACCGGTCGTGGCGCCGGCGGCCGTGGCGTACAGGGCAATCGCCCGGGCCCGGCCGAGGAGGGCGGTCAAGGGCTTCCCGGGGTCGTCGCCGCCCGGGGGCGGCTCGTGGAGCATCGAGTACCAGAGTACGGGCGGCAGTTCCGGATCGGCGAAGGCGACCGGTTCGGCCCAGTTGAAGTACGAGGGGACGAGCGTGAGCCCCCGCCCGTGCAGATACAGGTCACGGTCCGCCGCCTGTGTGGGGTAGGTGACCTCCAGGACCGGAGGCCGCCACCGCATCATGGGCCCGAGCCCCGCGAGCATGCCCTCGACTCCCCCGTCGAGGAGGCCACGACAGCGCGCCGCCCGCTCGGCCTCGAGCTTCGTCCGGACCTCTTCCTCGTACGGGACGACGACGGCCTCGTGGTACGCCCGCAGCAATCCGACGAGTTCCCCGCGCGTCGCCGGCTCGACCAGTCGCCCGACCCACGCCGGCGCACCGACGGTCCGGTCGAGGATAGTCACTTCTTCCAGGATCCGCCGCGGCGGGGTGGCCAGGATCGACTCCCCGCCCGCCTCGAAACCGTCCAGGGCACCGGCCGGCGTCAGAAAGTCCGGAAAGTACTCGGCCCGCGGATACAAGCGCAGGAGCACGTCCCGCACGAGTCGCTCCAGCCCTTTCTCCCGTAACTGCTGTCGGGCCATGCGGGTCCACCCCGCGTAGGCCCACGCTCCCTTCCGCGACTGCAGCCGGTGCAGACTCGCGGCGATCTCCCAGAGCGGATCAGGCGCGGTGGCGAGCCTGGTCCGTCCCAGGTCGGCGTCACTGAAATGAATGCGGAGCATCGCGTTCTCCCCCGTTGCGCTCAGCTTTTGCACTCAGCCGCAACAGCATGGCTCAGCTCCGCCGGTGTCGGCAAAGCTTGGCCGGGGCGTGTCGGACGCCGCCATGGGAATGCGAGCACCGGCAGGATGCCGGTCCACGGGGGCGAGGACTTGTGAGCGGGTTCCGGCTGTTCGGCGGCATCGAGGCGGACATCGGCGGAGGGCTCGTACAGCTGGGGCCGCTTCGTCAGCGGACCGTGCTGGCCGCCTTGTTGATGGACGCGGGCCGCACGGTGCCGATCGATGAGCTCGCGGACCGGGTGTGGGGCGACCGGCAACCGCAGCGGGCGAGGGAGACGCTCTACAGCTATGTGTCGCGGCTGCGGCGGGCGTTTCGTGGTGCGGGCCCGGAACGCAGGGGTGGTGGGTACGCCGTCGCCGTCGGCGAACTGGCCGTGGACGTGCGTCTCTTCCGTGATCTGCTGCGGCGGGCCCGGGCCGCGGACGACGAGACGGCGGTGGTGCTGTTCCGGGAGGCGTTCGCGCTGTGGCAGGGGGAGCCGTTCGCAGGGGTGGACACTCCGTGGTTCAACGCGGCTCGGGAGGGACTGGTTCTTGAGCGGGAGGTCGCGGAGTCGGATTGCGTGGAACGGCGGTTGCGGCTGGGTGAGCATGCCGCACTGCTGCCCTTGCTGTCCGAGCGGAGCGCGGCCCGGCCGCTGGACGAACGGATCGCAGGCCAGTACATGCTCGTGCTCCATCGCACCGGCCGGCAGGCCGATGCGCTTGCGCACTACCTTCGGGTCCGGGCCACGCTCGCCGAGGAGCTGGGCATCGATCCGGGGCACGAACTGCGAGGGCTGCACGCGGCGATGCTGACGGGGGAGCCCTTGCTCGCGGCGCCTGTCGGGTCGGACTGGACGGTCCAGCGTCAGCTGCCGATGGGCGTACCCGGCTTTGTCGGCCGTACGGGACTTGTCCGGCGTCTGGCCTCGGAGCTGGCCGTCGGGGCGGACGCGCCGGTTGTGCTGTGGGGGTCGCCGGGTGTCGGGAAGTCGGCGCTCGCGGTGCAGTTGGGGCATCGGGTGCGGGAGGCCTTTCCCGACGGACAATGGTACGTGCGGCTGTCGGGCAACAGCGCCCGGCCGCGTGATCCGGGTGAGGTACTGGCCGCGCTGCTGAGAGCCTCCGGGCAGCGGCCGGGGGACATTCCCGAGCTGTTGGACGACCGGGCGGCGGCCTTCCGGAGTCGTCTCGCCGGTCGCAGGGTGCTTCTCGTACTGGACGAGGCGGCGGACGCGGAGCAGGTGCGGCCACTGCTGCCCGGGACGCAGGGGGTGGCCGTGCTGGTCACCAGCCGGTCGGACCTGCGGGGTCTGGTGGCGAGCCATGCCGCCCGTACGACCTTCCTGGAGGTGTTCGCCCCGGCGGAGGCCCGCCAGCTGCTGGCCGACGCCGTCGGTGCGCGGCAGGTGGAGGACGAGCCGGCGGCGGCCGACCGTGTGGCCGAGCTGTGCGCGTACCTGCCGCTGGCGTTGCGCATCGCCGGCGTCAATCTCGCCGCGCGCCCCGGGCGGTCACTCGGTGACTGTGCCAGGGAACTCGCCGGTGACGGGCGGCTCGCGAAGCTGTCCGTCCCGGGTGATCCGCACGCCGCTGTCCGTACCGCCTTCGACCGCTCCCACGCCACGCTGGCGCCGGACGCGGCCCGGCTGTTCGCCCTGCTCGCGCTGCACCCCGGGCCGGACTTCACCGTCGAGGCGACGGCCGCGCTGCTCGACGCGCCGGTCGGCGTCGCTTCGCGGCTGCTCGACGCGCTGGTGACCGCGGCGCTCGTACAGCGGACCGCCGGGAACCAGTTCCGGTTCCACGACCTGCTGCGGCTGTACGCGGCCGAGCACTGCGATGCCGTCCCGGACCTGGACGCGGCCCGTCGGCGGCTGTGCGGTGCGACTGGTGTCTCGCAGCCGTCGATGCCGCGGCGGCCTTCGACCGCGGCGGGAACGTGCGGCTGCGCCGTGCGCGTCCGGCGCCCTCACGCTTCGACGGCCGGTATCAGCAGCTGAGAGAGGCGGGGGCCCGGCTGTTCGGCCGGGCGACGGTGTCGCGCAGGAAAGAGGTCATGTCCTGCCGACGAATCTCCGACTCAGGACACCAGGGCCTGTCCGGCGGATCACGCCGGACAGGCCCTGGTGCCGATGAGGTTCAGCGCTTGAGCGTGAAGGTGAAGTCGCCGGAGAGCTTGCCGCTCAGCCGGACTGCCGAAAAGAGATTCCCCTCCGTGATCAGTCTCTCGACCTCGGCCCGGGAAAGACCGCAACCTTCAGCGATCAGCCGCACCGGCCGGACAGGGATCCGCGCCGCAAAGCGGACCGAGACGTCGATCACCTCGCGGTCCAGGTGATCCGATCCGCCGGTGTCGAGGCGCCAGGCGTCGTCCCAGTCGAGGGCGATGCGATTACGGCGCCGCACGACCGGATCCTGGAGCAACTCGGCTGTCAGGCCACGGTCGTTGTCATGCAGCAGGTCCAGCAGCTGAGGTCGTACGGAGCGCACATTCACCCGCTCCAGGACCGTGAGCTTCGCAGTTTCCCCGCAAGCGGTACAGAGCACGAGGAGCCAGGCGTCGATGAGCTTGTGGTTCGCGTTGACGCGAAATTTGCCGCTCGGCCGGAAGCGCTCGGACGCGCAGGCGTGGCAACGGCGGCGAACGAGGGGCAGGCAGGTGGGCACGACCACCCAGTTGTTGAGCACAGAGGTACACCGGTTTCAGTGAGAAGTCCGCAGCAAAAAGCAGCGCGGCGCACAGGTGCGACGCGCGACAGATCAGCGCTCGGGAGGTCTCACACGGTGTACAACGGCACGTCCTTGCCCAGACGACTCGGTTCGGCAGCACGGTAGTGGCGCACAGCGGCGCTGCTCCACTGGTTTTCGAACGCCTTACCGCCAGGTTCGCCGGCGGACGGTCAGGCCTCGTACAGGCCGGGGCCCTCACCGGCCGCCGCGCGCACCAGGACGTCGGCCAGTTCCATCGGGGTGGAGAGCATCGGGTAGTGGCCGGTGGCCAGTTCGAAGAAGGTGACTCCGGGCTCGGCGAGCTTGGCGAACCGCGGCAGGCCGGTGCCGTGCAGGGTGCGGGCGAACTCCAGGCTGAGGCCGTTCGCGAGGCAGAACACCCCGGTGGTCGGGAGCCCCCGCCAGGCACCGGTCAGCTCGATGGGCTCGGTGACGGTCCGGACCGGGTGCGGTGTGGCCAGGCGGTGGTAGCGCTCCAGCTCCGCCGGCGGGACGGCGTGCACCGCCGGGATCTCCTCGGGCACGGGGATGACGCCGTCGAGGGCGCGGTCCAGCAGGCCGAGTTGCGGCATCTGCGCCACCACCGATTCACCCGGCTCCGGGAAGCCGGTGTCCACGCACACCACCCGGGCGACCTGTCCGGGGCGCCGGTCGGCCGCCGCGAGTGCGGGGAAGATGCCGTAGCTGTGCGCCACCAGCACGATCCCCGGGCCCTCCGCGTCGAGCAGCGCCGCCACGGCGTCGGTGTGCTCGCCCAGCCCGACGCCGGCGGGGTCCTGCCCCGCCCGCTCGGCCAGGCCGGGCAAGGTGACCGGAAGCGCCCGGTGCCCTTGCGCGGTCAGCTCGGCGGCCACCGCCTCCCAGGCCCAGCCACCCATGAAAAGTCCCGGGACCAGCAGAAACGTCGTCATGACAGACCTCTTTCGAAGGATCGCCTGTGCGGTCGGTCAGGACGGTAGGACTTCCCCCTGGGGGAGATTCCAGCCGCTTCCGGCGCGCGGGCCGGGTCAGATCCGCCGGACAGACCTAGTGGTGCGAGGTCTCGGCCACGTCGACCACGTCGAAGGCTTCGCGGCGGATGCGCTCGGTCCCCCACGCGCCCAGCGGCCCGAGCGCTTGATTGAGCGTGCGCCCGTGTTCGGTCAGGGAGTACTCCACCCGCGGCGGCACCTCGGCGTAGACCTCCCGGTGCACGAGACCGTCTTGTTCCATCTCCCGCAGATGCTGCGTCAGCATCTTCTCGCTCACGCCCGGAAGACCGCGACGGAGCTCGGCGAAGCGGCGTACGCGATGGGTGTCGAGTTCCCAGAGGATCAGCCCCTTCCACTTGCCGCTCACCACGTCGAGCGCGGCGTCGACGCCGCAGATGTAAGGCCCGCACCTCGGTGCCTTCGCCATCACTGATCGCCCCTTACAAAAAGGTAAGTACCGCAGTAAATAGTGGGTACTACCGAGAATAGTGGCACTCTCCGAGCATGGAGGAGTGAACGAACGACAGAACCCCAACACCAAGCAAGGCAGCGCTGTCACCGTCATCGGGCTGGGCCCGATGGGACAGGCAATGACCCGGACCCTCCTCGCCGGTGGCCACCCGGTCACCGTCTGGAACCGCACCGCCGCCCGGGCCGACGGCGTCGTCGCCGACGGGGCGACGCTCGCGGCGACGCCCCGCGAGGCGGTCGAGGCGAGCGACCTGGTCGTCCTCAGCCTCACCGACTACCAGGCGATGTACGACATCCTCGACAGCGCCACCGGATCGCTCGCCGGCCGGACGCTCGTCAACCTGAGTTCGGACACTCCCGACCGCAGCCGCGAGGCAGCGACCTGGGCGGCGGGCCACGACGCCACCTTCCTCACCGGCGGCGTCATGGCGCCGGCGCCCATGGTCGGCACGGAGGCGTCCTACATCTACTACAGCGGCCCCGAGGAGGTCATGAACCGTCACCTGGCGGCGTTGACACCGCTCGGTACGCCCAAGCACCTCGGGGAAGACCCGGGCCTCGCCCAGATGATGTACCAGGCCCACCTCGCGGTGTTCCTCACCACCCTGTCCGGACTGATGCACGCCACCGCGATGCTCGGCAACGCGGGGATGAAGGCCCAGGAAGCGCTACCGGAGTTGCTCGCCCTCACGGACTCGATCGGCGACATGCTGAGGGCCGGCGAAGGAACCCCGGGCGCCGCACTGGATGCCGGAGAGCACCCCGGCGACCTCAGCACGGTCACCATGATGGGCGCAACGTCCGACCACATCGTCGAAACCAGCGCGTCCCTCGGCCTCGACCTCGCCCTCCCACTGGCCGTCCAGGCCCACTACCGGCGTGCGATCGAGGACGGAAACGGCGGTGACAACTGGACCCGCATCATCGACGGCATTCGAGCACCACGCTGAACACTGTGGTCAGGGAACCGCGGCCGGCCGATCCGGCGTGATCACGAGAATGGCAGGAACGAATGAAGCGGGGCGCCGAGCCGCCCATCTGGCAGCCGTCTGGTGCGTCGGAGGCGTTCTGACCGCTGTGCAGCTCCAGGTGGTGCTCATCGCCCTCTTCGTCGGCGTGGCGCCTGCTCGCGGCGGCCTCCTCGCCCTGGGGGCCGTTCTGGGGATGGGGGCGCTCGCGGGTGTCGCGAGCGCCGCCCACACGATCGTGCCGCGCGTCCGTCGGCCACGCGGGCGGTGGACATGGACGGTGAGCGTCTATGTGTCCGGCACGGCCGGCGCGTCCGCCGCCGCCGTGGTCAACTTCGAGATCAACCACCTCGAGAACGCCCTTCCGCTCTACGCCGCCGGAGGCTCCTGCTACGCGCTCGCGGCCGCGCTGTTCCTCCCCGGCACCCGGTTCAAGCTGGGCTCCCTCGGGGCCGCGGCCGTTCCTACCGAGCACAGCGTGACGCTGTCGGACAGCGGCGGCACATGGCAGGTAGAGGTGTACAGCGTCGGCCGCGCCGAGGCCGAGCGGCTGTCCGCGGAAACCGGCACCGCCGAGAAGGTGGAGCGCTACCTGGTGCGGTTCTGGCGCGCCGCGTAGCGCGGACGACGCGTCGAGGGCGGGGACCCCGGCGGTCCCCGCCCCGTCGATCACGAGGTGATCTTTACCAGGAACCCGTCCTGGAGGCCGTCGATGAGCCGGTTCTTCGCGTAGAACCCGAGCAGGAGACTGCCTCCGGCACCGTTCTCCGTCCCTGTCGATCGGCAGGACGGAGAAGTTGAACTTCTTGGCCTCGGAATCGTGGTCGGCCTGCGCCGCGCCCTCGTATGTCGTGGCGAACGGGTACTCGTCGCCTTCCCGTGTGCATGTCGGAGGACGAACTCGTCAAGCAGGCGTGCGACTTCTTCGGCTGGCGCCGTATCGGAAAGGACATTCGCGACTGCCCGGCCACCGATATCGCCCAGCTGTACCGGCAGCGCCGACTGGAGGGAGGCCCGGGCCGGATCGGCGTGCCGGCAACGGGATGAGTCCACGGCCCCCTGTACCCCGCTGTCGCCGCGCCTGCAGCACCGGGAACAACAGCTCGTATTGCCCAGTACTCGCCGAAGTCCGAAGCCCGCACCGAACGCCGCGGGCGTCGTCCATCTCCCGTCGAGCCCAGGCCATGAGCGGAGCGGCACTATGGGGTCGGCAAGGTCCCCTGCGCGAGCAGGCCGCCGCAGGGTCCGCCTGCGGACACATGGGATCGCACGTCAACGACGATCCGTTTCTCGCAAGCGCTGATGATGAACCCATGCATGCAGCGCCGCCCCCCGACAAGGGCGTCGCCGCACGACATGCAGACGAGATCCGTCGAGGCCGGCCGGGCAGCCACGGGCCGGGTCTAGGCGGCTGACTCAGCGGTGGCCGGCGCCTCGCCGCGCCTGGCCTCCAGCAGTTGCCGGCGCTTGTCACCTCCTGAGACGCGGTGCAAGCCGTACGAACCGGGCTTGTGCGCCTCGTCGGCCAGGTGCTTGACGATGCCCTTGCACACGAACTCCTTGAGCTTCGCGCCGGGGCGACCGTCGATGTGGAACCACAGCGCGACGTCGTTCCTGTGGGCGAACTGGAAGATGCCGGCGCGTCGGCCCAGGCTGATGCACTGGCCGGCGAATACGTGGTTCAGGGTCGAGGGCTGCTCTCCCGCGATTCTGCTGAGCACCGTGTCGGCGGCCCGCGCGCCCAGCGGCATCGCGGCCTGGCAGCTCATCCGCAGCGGCAGGTCCGAGGGTGCCGCCGAGTCGCCGGCCGCGACGATGCGTACGTCGTCCACGCTGGTCAACGTCTCGTCCGTGAGCAGGCGGCCCAATGAGTCGGTGCTCAGTCCGCTGCGGGCGGCCAGGTCCGGCACGCCGAATCCGACCGTCCAGATGGTCACGGCGCTCGGCAGCTCGCGGCCGTCGCTGAGCCGCACCGCATCCGGGGTCACCCCCGTCACCAACGTGCCGGGCCCGTCGACCACGGTCACACCGAGTCCGGCCAGCCGCTTGGCCACCGAGCGCCGCCCCCGACGATGCAGGTACGGGCCGAGCACCCCGCCGCACACCAGAGTCACGCTGCGGCCCTCCTCCGCAAGCTCGGCCGCCGTCTCGATGCCGCTCGGACCGGCCCCGACCACCGTCACCGCAGCCGACGCAGGCGCCTTGTCGACGACCGACCGCAGCCGCTGCGCCTCCTCCAGGCCCGCGAGCGGGTAGGCGAACTCGGCCGCTCCGGGCACACTCGGGTCGGCGCTGCCACTGCCCACCGCGTAGATCAGGTAGTCGTAGCCGAGTGCGCCGCCGCCCGCCAACGTCAGGCTCCGGCCGGCCGCGTCGATCCGTGCCACCGAGTCGACGACCAGCCGGACACCCTCGGCCAGAACTTCTCGGTAGTCGACGACCGCCTCGTGGGATCCGCCCACCAGCTGGTGCAGGCGTACCCGCTCGACGAAGGTCGGACGCGGGTTGATCAGCGTCACTGTCACGTCGTCGCGCCGCGTCAGGCGATTGGCGGCCATGACGCCGGAGTATCCGCCGCCGATCACGACCACATCGGTGTTCCCGGTCATGGTGTCTC
This sequence comes from Streptomyces sp. NPDC086835, assembly GCF_044745705.1. Lineage (NCBI taxonomy): Bacteria > Bacillati > Actinomycetota > Actinomycetes > Kitasatosporales > Streptomycetaceae > Streptomyces > Streptomyces sp. NPDC086835. The sequence goes on along the minus strand of NZ_JBIVAU010000005.1, from coordinate 315,103 downwards.
CTTCGCTTCCATCAGTCCCAAGGGGTTCGGCCTCAAGACACCGGGCGGTCGACCGCTGTGACAGCGTGTGCGACAGATCACTCCACGGGCGGGGGGCTCGGCACAGGAAGTGCGAGCACGTCGTCGCTTTCTTGACGGGCTGGTCGCGTTCTCCCGCCTACGGAGCGCCGGCTCATCGGCACCGATCGGCCGTCCCGCGCTGCTGACAACCAACGAGGGCGTTGACCGGGCCCGGCGCCTTCGATGCGCCCGACGACGGCCGGATCCGCGGCATCCTCGCCGCCCTCGATCCGTCAAGGTCACCGGCGTTCTCCGGGCTGTCCGGTCAAGGCTCCGCAAAATCGGCAGAGGCACATCGCCTCGGCTCCAGACCGGATCTTCCGTGCGGGCCACCTCTGAGCTTGCTCAAATAGGCAGTAGTGCAGTGACCTGCAGGGGACAGTCACCCCATGAACCAGGAAACGAGTCTGCGGGTGTCCGCGGACCCCGGGGTCGAGGCGAGGTGGCACCAGTGGAGATGTGGGTGGTGATCGGCGGTCTCGCGGCGGTCGTCGTGCTCCTCGGAGCGGCGCTGTGGGCCATCGACGTGCGGCGCGAGCGTCAACACGGCAGTAACAGTCACTGGCACAATCCTGTCGACCCTACCGACAACGCCGTTGGCGCATCTGGTCAGACCTTCTCCCTAGGTGAAGGGAGCGGAGGGTGACCCGTCATGGGGCGGGGAGGTCGGGAGTGTTCTGAGGACGCTTTCGACCACTCGCGGCGGCAAGCCCTGGGCCGACAGCCGGCACAAAAATGCCGGCCCACGGGCAGCCCGGCAGGCACGGGTTGAGGCCCGGCCAACCGGTCGCGGCTCAAGAACCGTTGCTGTCCACCGTCGTTGATGTCTGTCGTGAACGGCAGACGGCGCCTGGATCAAGGAGCGCTGCATGTGCTCGGATCTTGCGCCGCTTCGCCTCCAGGGCCACGCGCGAGCCGCTCCCCGCTCCGGCGATGGAACTGCCGGGGCGGGGCTATTTCGCGGACCACGGATGCACCTCGACCAAGTACAAAGGGTGCTGCGCTCGGAGTAAAGCTTGCCGTGAGGTTGTGGAGACGGTGGATCTTCTCCGGCGAGCGGCCTCGCCGACTCCGTCAGCACCTGCGGTTCGCGGCATACGGGCGAGCAGTGGCGCGGCATCGCACGACGAGAAGGCCGCAACGGTCCACCTGGTCGGACACCACATCGCAGGCCCCCTCATCCGGTCGGCCCGAGGCTCCGAGAGGTCCTAGGCGCCGGGAGCCTTGTACCGCACGTTCGCGGCCTTGCGCAGCGCGTCCATCGTTTCGTCGACGGTCACGAGGACGGTCGTCTCCAGCGAGCTCAGCGCGCCGCCGCCGGTGATCGCCAGGGCGACCGCCGCCATGGACACGTTGTCGGGGGCTTCCCACAGCGTGTAGCCGTCGTGTTTGCCGAAGGCGTACCAGAACCCGTGGAGCTTTCCGCCGACCGACTCGATGTAGGCCTGAGCGGCCCCGCGGCGGTCCTCCGGGTTGCCGATCATCCTGGCCCAGCTCTCCGGCGTGTAACTGAATTTCGACAGATAGAGCGGCATTGTCTCTCCCTCTCGTTCGCCGGTCCGGGCGAGGTGCGGACGGGCGTCGAACTGTAACCGGCCGCATCGGCCGGGAAAGGGCGCCGCGCGTCTCGATCCAGGTGTTTCCCCCGAAAGGCCCGGCAGCTTTTCGCAGGGGTTCCTCAGCCGCGCTCGCGGGCCGCTTCTGCTGGGCTGGGCCGGGCCGAAACTCGCCGATTCTTCTGAGGCATGAGGGGCGGAAGGGAGGGAAAGCGCTGCTGCACAAAGCTCCCAGTGCCCGCAGGGCGCCAACGGAAGGAGACGACTGTGTTGATGGCTCACCCCGTCATCCTTGGAAACCTGGTCGAGCAGTACGAGACGCTGAAGGTCCTGCACGCCGAGAACGGCAGCGCAGAGAGCCGGCAGCGTATGGACGACGTCGCCTACACCCTGTGCGTCTCCACCGGCACCCGGGACATCGACGCCGCATTGATCGCCGCCCGACACCGGCTGCCCGGCGCCCGGCCCGAGGACGATTCTCTTCTCACTGCCTGAACGACCGCATCAGGCAGGCGTGACGACGCGGCCTCGGGCAACAAGAATTGCCATGGGAACGCTGAGCCGATGGGAACTTGCCCTCGAGCGCAAGCAGGACGCACTGCTCGACAAGATGTTCCGCAAGGAGCCGGTGGAGCTGCTCGACGCCCTGCGGCGCGAATGCGACGACCACGCCGTGGTCTGCAGCGAAAGCCGTGTGGTGGTGCCGAACGCCTACGAGATCGAGCTCGCCGACAGCGTGCACAGAGAGCTCGCGAGCAGGGAAGAGGAATTGGGGCAGGTGCTGATCGACACGCTTGCCCGTCACGGTGACGAGAAGGGCTATGAATGGGCCGGCCCGCTCACGGTGCACATCACCGACACCGCCTCCGCGCACCTGCCCAACGGGCGCTATCGGGTGTCCAGCACCCCTGCGCCGCAGGTCCGCGCGGACTCGTTCCCCGCGCACTGACCTGCCGCCCCGCCGGAGCCCGTCCCGTCGTGACAGCCCCTTCGCGCGTGGCTGTCACGACGGCACGGCGGCAGCGGTGTGCGGCTCGTTGGTCTCCGGCTCGTCGGTCTCCGGCTCCTGGTGCGGCTCGCTCAGCTGCTCACGCAGGTAGTTCCAGACCACCGCGATCAGCGCGGCGACCGGTACCGCGAGCAGACTGCCCACGATGCCGGCCAGGCTGCCGCCCAGCGTCACCGCCAGCAGGATCACGGCCGCGTGGAGCCCGAGTCCGCGGCTCTGGATCATGGGCTGGAAGACGTTGCCCTCGAGCTGCTGCACGACCACGATGATGGCCAGCACGATCAGCGCGTCCGTCAGGCCGTTGGAGACGAGCGCGATGAGCACCGCGACGAAACCGGCGAACAGGGCGCCGATGATCGGCACGAACGCGGAGACGAACGTCAGCACCGCGAGCGGGAGCACCAGCGGTACCCCGAGAACCCACAGACCGAGACCGATCAGCACGGCGTCGAGCAGACCGACGGCCGCCTGGGAGCGGACGAACGAGCCCAGGGTCTCCCAGCCGCGCTCCGCCACGGTCGGGACATCGGTGGCGAGCCGGCCGGGCAACTGGCGGGCGAGCCACGGCAGGAAGCGCGGGCCGTCCTTGAGGAAGAAGAACATCAGGAAGAGCGCCAGGACGGCCGTGACCACGCCGTTGACCACGGTGCCCACTCCCGTGACCACGGCGGAGACCATGCTGCCGACGCCGTCCTGGGCGCGGGCGACCGCGCTGTCGAAAGCCTGGTTGATCTGGGCGTCACCGATGTTCAGCGGCGGCCCGGCGGCCCACTCGCGCAGTCTCTGGATGCCTTCGACCACACCGTCGCTCAGCTCGCCGGACTGGGACGCCACCGGCACCGCGATCAGTGCCACGACGCCTGCGGCGACCACGAGGAACAGCACCGTCACCGTCGACGCGGCCAGGGCGGGACGCCAGCCGTGCCGACGAAGGAAACGGGTCAGGGGCCACGTGAGCGTCGTGAGGAGCAGGCCGACTATGAGCGGCCAGACGACCGACCACATCCGGCCAAGAACCCACAGGGCCACCGCGGTCGCCACGAGGACGAGCAGCAACTCGACGGAGATGCGCGCCGATGCCCTGAGCGCGGCGCGGGTTCTCGTGGAACTCAACGTGACAGACATGGGATCACCCTATTCGCAGTCCCTTCGTGCGTCGTCATCGCGGCTGTTCCGGGGGACAGCGGGGGCGTCGGCGCAGTGGCGCCCAAGGGTACGGGCGCCTGGCGCCGTGACTCCGCCGAGCTGTGCGATCGGTGTCGTCCGAGCACTTGTACGGTGGCCGGGGTGCGGTACCGATCACGGAGGGGGCGGCGGTGCTCGGGCACAACTACCGTCATGCGCGGGGAAGTCGGCGAGCCCGCTCGCCGTGCCGCGGAGCGTCACCGAAAGGGTCGCGGTCCGGTGCGTCACCCGCCCGTCCTTCCCCCGGCGGCCCGCGTGCTCACCGCTCCAGTTGCTTGTGCGCGCTCTCCGGCAGCCGCAGATACACCGCCGACGAGACGAGGCACAGCACCGCGACGTACCAGGGGAACAGGCCCGGACGGTCCAGGTCCTTGAAGAGCGTGCCGACGTACGGGGCGGTGCCGCCGAAGACGGCGACCGTCAGGGAGTACGGGAAGCCGATGCCGGCCGCCCGTACCCGTGCCGGGAACACCTCCGCGTTCACGGCCGCCGAGATCGAGGTGAAACCGGTCAGCAGGACCATGCCCGCGCACTGCACGAGCAGCAGCGACAGGAACGAGCCGTTCACCGCCCGCAGCAGCGGCACGCTCAGCACCGCGAAACCGACGCCGAAGAACAGCAACGACGGCTTGCGGCCGAAACGGTCGGACAGCAGCCCGCCGACCGGCTGGAGGAGGGTGAAGAACGCCAGCGACAGCGTCCCGGCGAGCAGGGCGTCTCCCTTGTCGATGTCGGTGTTGAGCTCCGCGTACGTCGGCAGGTAGGACGTCCACGTGTAGTACGCGATCGTGCCGCCGGCCGTGATGCCGCAGATCAGCAGCGACTCGCGCGGATGGTGCCGAAGCGCGTCGAAGAGGCCCGGGCGTGGACCCTGCTGCTGCTCGGCGCTGCGCGTCTCGTGCGCGCTGCGCCTGATCCAGAAGCCCACGAGGCTGAGCAGCGCGCCGATCACGAACGGCACGCGCCAGCCCCAGCCGTTCATCTGCCCCTCGGCGAGCACGCTCACCAGCAGGGCGGCGATGCCGGAGGCGGCGAGCTGGCCGATCGAGGTGGAGACGTACTGGAACGACGAGAACAGCCCGCGCCGCCCCGGCCCCGCCGACTCCACCAGGAATGTCGTCGACGCGGCGAACTCCCCGCCCACGGACAGGCCTTGCAGCAGCCTCGCCAGTACCAGCACCACGGGCGCGAGGATCCCGGCGGCGGCGTACGTCGGTGTCAGGCCGACCAGCAGGCTGCTGCCGCCCATGAGGAGGATGGTGACCGTGAGCGCCGCGCGCCGGCCGTGCCGGTCGGCGACCGCACCCATGATCAGCCCGCCCACGGGGCGCATGAAGAACCCGACGGCGAAGACGGCGAACGTCGACAGCAGCGGCACGAGCGAGTTGCCGGAGCTCTTGGGGAAGACCTGGTCGGCGATGTAGGTGGCGAGGAAGGTGTACGCGTACCAGTCGTACCACTCCACCGCGTTGCCGACGGAGGCCGCGAGCAACTGCCGTACGGGGTGCCCGGCGGCGGCAGGGGCGATCGTCGGGGCGGGGGCCGTCTCTGTCAGGGGCGTTCCTCGTGGGGGGATCTTGGCCATGGTCACGGCCTCCCCAACTCCGACCGCCCGCACGCATGTTTCCACGAGTCCGCCGCACGACGTCCGCGGGCCGTTGTGCGCCGCCCGAGGCCCCCGGACCGACGCCCGCGGGCCGTTGTACGGCGGACGTCGCCCGCCTTCTAGGACCCTTCGGCGGTGCCGAGTTGCCCGCGCGCCGGCTCGTCCGCTGTGGACGGCAGCTCGACGGAGATGTGCGAGGACAGCGCGCGAAGGAAGTCGGGCGCGTCGAAGATCTCGCCGGCGGAGGCGACGCCGACCGTCCTGGTCCGTCCCGTGAGGATGCGGTCGACCGCTTCCACCGCGAGCGGCGCGGTGACGGCGTAGATGTCCTGGCCCCTCGCGACGGCGCGCCGCTCGGTGCCGCCTGAGCGCACGACGACGTCGACGAGGAAGGTCTGCGCGGACCGCCCGTCCTCGTCGACCGCGGTGGGGGCCGGCGTGTCGGGGGCGGACAGGTCCCGGGCCGCCTCGACCGTCATGTAGGTGCGCACTTCCGGGATGGACAGGTGGCTGGGGACGGTGACGACGTCGGCCATCGTGAACTCCCCGATGACCTCCCGGGTGCCCAGCGGGTCGGGGAAGGTCCACTTGAGGGTCGTCGCCTCGTCCTGGCGGTAGTCCAGCCGACCGTTCCGGTAGACGACGCGTGCGCCGCCCCGTCGTTGCCGGGAGACCGCACCCGCGTCCCGCGTCCCGCCGGTGGGCTGCCAACTGCTCAGCCCGTACGCGACGTGCGCCTCGTCGGCAGCCGCCCACTCGCCCATCGCCGCGGTGGCCAGCAGGTCACCGAGGGCGCCGAAGAAGGCCATCGCGGGGACGATCACCGCTCCCGCGGCGCGGGCGCGGTCCGAGAAATGCGCGAACGTGTCGGCGTTGGCCTCGATCTCGGCCGCCACGTCCACGTACGGGATCCCGGCCCGCAGCGCCGCCTCGATCACCGGCGCGGCGGTCGTGGCGAACGGTCCGGCACAGTTGACCACCGCAGCCGCCCCGGCCAGTGCGCGGTCGAGAGCGAACGGATCGTCGACCGACGCCGGCCGGGCCTCGAGGCCGGGGAAGGACGCCGCCAGCGCCTGCAGCTTGCCGGCGTCGCGGCCGGAGAGAACAGGGACGAACCCGCGCTTCCGCAGCTCCGCCACCACGAACCGCCCGGTGTGCCCGTACGCGCCGAACACCGCCACCAACTGTCCCGATCCCATCGGTTCTCCCCTGTGCTCGCTTGATCTTCTACGGACATCCTGGCGGGAGCGGACAGCCGACCGTGAGTGTCTGGAACGACATGACCCGTACAATTTCCGACATGGATACTGTCGCGCTTGCCGTCACCGACGGGATGCTGCACTTCGAACTGTCCCTGGCGTACGAGGTGTTCGCCGCCGCCCCGGCCGGCGTGACGGTCCCCTGGTACGACGTCACCGTCTGCGGACCGGTCGCCGTGCCGGTCGGCCGATTCATGCTGGCGCCCGACTCCGGCCTCGACCGGCTCCGGCACGCCGACACGGTGATCGTCCCCGGCTGGGCCGACGTCGACGAGGACCCGCCCGCCGACCTGGTCGACGCGGTGCGTGCGGCCCACGAGGCGGGAGCGCGTGTGGTCTCCCTCTGTACGGGCGTGTTCGTGCTGGCCGCGGCCGGCCTGCTGGACGGGAAGCGCGCGACCACGCACTGGGCGCACACCGAGGCCCTGGCCGACCGTTACCCCCGGGTGGAGGTCGACCCGGACGTGCTCTACGTCGACAACGGCAGCGTGCTCACCTCCGCCGGCAAGGCCGCCGCGCTGGACCTCTGCCTGCACCTCGTCCGCCTCGACCACGGCTCGTCGATCGCCAACGCCGTCGCCCGCCGACTGGTCGTCCCACCGCACCGGGCGGGCGGCCAGGCCCAGTTCGTCACCACCCCGGTGCCGGCCCAGGACGACCATCCGCTGGCCGCCCTGCTCCCCTGGATCGCCGAACGGCTCGACCAGCCGCTGACCGTGGAGGACCTGGCCCGCCAGGCAGGGATGAGCTCACGCCATCTGGCCCGCCACTTCAGGGCGGTGACGGGCACCACCCCGCTGCAATGGCTGCTGACGCAGAGGATCCGTCACGCCCAGGAACTGCTGGAGAAGACCGACGACAGTGTCGACGCCGTCGCGGCCGCCACCGGCATGGGCACCGCGACGACGCTGCGCCGGCACTTCAACCGCACGGTCGGCGTGCCCCCGGACACCTACCGTCGCACCTTCCGCTCACGGCCCCGCTGATCGCTCGGGGCCGGTGACGGCTCGAGCGGTGTACGGCCGCGTGAGAGACGCCGGACAGCGACGACCGGGGCGTGGATCACTCGTCGCGATCCGGATGCCCCGTCGGCACGCCGTCGCCCGGCCCGTCCAAGGGGCGAGCGGGACCGGCGGTCATTCCGCTTCGTGCCGGGCGAGGACCCGGCCGAGCAGGCGGGTCAGGGTCTGCCGCTCCTCGGCCGACAGTGGTTCGAGCAGGTCGTTCTGCACCCGATCGAGAAGCCCGTCCATGCGCCGCAGTTGCCGGGCACCGCGCCTGGTGAGCGTCACCTTGTTGCGCCGTCCATGGTCCGGGTCCGGCGTCCGGTCGACGAAGCCCTGCTCGACCAGTTCGCCCACGGCCGCCACGACGTCGCTGCGGTCGACGCGGCACCGGCGGCCGAGCTCCGCCTGGCTCGCGGGCCCGAACTCGTGCAGTGCGGCCAGAATGCGGTAGTGGTACCCGCGCGCCCCGGCAGCGCTGAAGCCGTCGAACACCAGCCGACGGATGTGCACGGACAGTTGGTCGGCAAGAGCCAAGCGCGCGTCATGAAGACGAAGGCCATCCGGGACGCGCCTCGACCGTTCTGAGCCGCCGTGCTCGGCGCGATCTGCGACGACCGCGGCCCGCGCCCTTGGCAGCTCCTCTCAGGGCTCATGCCCACCGCACCGGCGCCCCCTGTCCGTGCGTCCCGGCCGACGCCGCGCCCTACGCCAGGACCGCGACCGATGTCGCCGCGCGGTGCCCCGGGTGGGTCGGTGCGACCGGATCGTGTGGAGGTCTCGTACCGGCCCTCGTCTGCTACTCGCCGGTAAGGAATGATGCCGGACAACCATCCACGCGTCCACGGGCGGAGCCAGCGGTGACGACTTTCGAGGAACAGACAACGGTGCACGCGTTCCGCGACGATGCTCTCGGGGAGCACGACGCGGTCGGGCTCGCCGAGGCGATCCGGCGTCGCGAGGTCGGCGCCGCCGAGGCTGCCCGTGACGCGGTGGCGCGGGTCAGGGCGGTGGAGGCGCGGCTCAACGCCGTCGAGGTGCACATGGACGCCCCCGCCTCCGACCGGGAGGCCGGCGGCCTCTTCGCGGGGGTGCCGACCTTCGTCAAGGACAACACCGACTACCGGGGACTGCCCACCGGACACGGCAGCGTCGCGTTCGCTCCGAGGGCCGCTCGCCGGCACGCGCCGTTCACCCGGCAGTTCTTGAGCAGCGGCGTCACCGTGCTGGGCAAGACCCGGTTGCCGGAGTTCGGGTTCAGCCCGACCACGGAGTACGAGGACGCGGAACCCGTCCGCAACCCGTGGGGCACCGGTCACTCGGCGGGCGGCTCGTCGGGCGGCAGCGCGGCGCTCGTCGCGGCCGGGGCCGTGCCCGTCGCGCACGCCAACGACGGCGGCGGCTCGATCCGCATTCCCGCCGCCTGCTGCGGGCTCGTCGGTCTGAAGCCGACCCGCGGCAGGGTCGTGGCCAACGCGCAGAGCCGCCGACTGCCGCTCGACATCGTGGGCGACGGCATCGTGAGCCGCACGGTGCGGGACTCCGCCGCGTTCCTGGCCGCCGCCGAGACGCACTGGCGGAACCCGAAGCTGCCGCCCGTCGGCCTGGTCGAAGGCCCCTCGGAGCGGCGGCTGCGCATCGGACTCATGCTTGACTCGCCGAACGGAGTCCGAACCGACGACGCCGGCCGCGCGGCCGTCATGGACACGGCGGCGACGCTCGAGCGGCTCGGCCACACCGTTCAGCCGGTGGAGCCTGTGATCGACCCCCGCTTCACCGAAGACTTCCTGACCTACTGGGGCATGCTGTCGTTCCTGATCGGCGTCACGGGCCGCACCCTCGGCGACAGCTTCGACCGGCGCCGCATGGACGGTCTCAGCCGAGGACTTCGCGAGATGTACGTGAAGAAGTGGTCGAGCACCCCTGGTGTGCTGCGGAGGCTGAGGCGTACGCGGGAGGCGTACGCGGCGGCGTTCCGGGGGGTCGACCTCGTGCTTTCGCCCGTACTCGCCCACACCACGCCGCCGATCGGCCACCTCGCCCCGACCGTCCCCTTCCCGACGCTGATCCGACGGATCCTCGCGTACGTGGCGTTCACCCCGGTCGACAACGTCGTCGGCACGCCGTCCATCTCGGTGCCCGCCGCGAGCGTGACGGACGAGGGGTTGCCCATCGGTGTCATGTTCTCCGGCCGCCCCGGCGACGAACGGACCCTCCTGGAGGTCGCGTTCGTCCTGGAGGCCGACCGTCCCTTCCGGCGTATCCAGGACCTCTGATCTCGGGGGCCGGCGTCCGCGGCACCACAGACGTCACCGTCTCCTCATTTCCCTCACCGGCCTCACCTGGTCCCTCACGTGAGGCAGCCCCGACCGGCGCGTGACCGGTGGACAGCCGGTGGACGGTGCACACGCCGGCCCGCTGCGCCGAGCCGCCGCACGCTAGGTGAGGGCCGCCGCGAGTGGGCAGCGGGGAGCGCGGCCCAGGAGTCGGCGCAGGTCGCCGCCGGTGGGGGACAGGAAGCCGGCCGCGACGGCGGAGCAGGTGCCCACCAGCATCGGCACCTGGAACGGCTCGGCGCCACCGGCCGCGATGCGCGCGCGGGCCCGGGCGAGTGTCTCCGGCTCGTAGGTGACGTGCGGTCCGTGGGCCCGCGCCAGGTCGGCGCCGCCCAAGGCCTGTTCACCGACGAGTTCGTAGACACGCCCCGCGTGGGCGGAGGCCTCCACCGTCACGCGGACCGCCGCGTCGGCCAGATCCGCGCGTGCCACGGCCGCCAGGCGGCCCTCGCCGAGCGGGGCGGTGATCCGCCCGTCCGCGGACGGAGCCGCGAGCCGGGCGAGCAACTCCGCGTAGAGGCCGTTGCGCAGGATCGTCCAGTCCAGGGTGCTCTCCGGGATCCGGCGCTCGGTCCAGCGGTGCGGCAGCGCATAGGGGAGGTGGTCGCCCGCGGCGGTCAGGCTCGTATAGACGACGTGCCTCACACCGCTCTTCTCCGCGGCGTCGACCGCGGCGCGGTGCCGGGCGACCACGGTGTCGTCCTCACCGTAGCCGGCGGAGATCAGCAGCAGCACGTCCACGCCTTCGAAGCCCTTGACGAGGGTGTGCGGCTCGTCGAAGTCGAGGCGGCGGACAGGCAGCGGGGCCTGGAGCTGTCGGGGATCGCGAGTGCCGAGGATCGTGTCGTCGCGGTCGCCCAACCGCTGTGCGATCAGTGTGCCCAGGGCGCCGGCGGCTCCAGTGACCAGGATCATCAGGGTATTTCCGTTCCGGTAGGTTCTCTTCGGTGACCGGGACCAGCCTGCGGGTTCGTGTCAGGGAGCGTAAGGAGGCACTTCGATGTCAGTGGGGCACACGGAAGTAACCACCACCGCACCCGTCGTCAGTTGCGGGGAGGAACACGAAGACTGCGGGATCCGTGATGTGCTCGACCGGATCGGCGACAAGTGGTCGGTCCTGATCGTGGTCGAACTGGCCCAGGGCGTACGCCGCTTCCGCCAGTTGCAGCGTGCCGTGCCCGGCATCTCGCAGCGCATGCTGACCCTCACCGTGCGCCGGCTCGAGCGGGACGGGCTCATCACCCGGACCGTGTATCCGACCGTGCCTCCGCAGGTCGAGTACGAGCTCACCACGATGGGCCACGCCCTCACCCACCTGGTGAAGGCTCTCGCGGACTGGTCGGCCGAGCACCGCGACGCCATCGCGCGAGCACGCGAGGCATGGGATGCCGAGCACCCCGACTCCGGCATCCGCTGACCGGGCGGCGCGGGCAGGCGCCCAAGCCGCATGCCAGGTCGGCCGCCGGAGGTGCGGGGCCGCCGGCGCGCGATCACCGCACCCGATTCTGTCGTGCTCGTCCGCAACGGCGCCCGCTGCAAGTACGGGCGATTCGTCGAGCGCCCCGAGGCCACCGCGGTCTGGACGACCTCGTGATCCGTCATGGCTGGCAGGTCCAAGGTCGTGCCCGTGCCCACGCCGCACGCAGCGCACCGCCCCCGGTGCTGTGCGGTACCGGGGGCGGTGCGGGAGTGGTGCGGGGTGCGGCGCGGGGCGCGGCGCATGGTGGGGGTGGCGTCAGCCGACGAGTTGCTCGTACGCGGGCAGCGTGAGGAAGTCCTCGTAGTTCTCGTCCAGCGCCACCTTCAGCAGCAGGTCGTGCGCCTGCTGCCAGTTGCCGGACGCGAAGGCCTCCTCGCCGACTTCCTCGCGGATCGCGGCCAGTTCCTCCGCCGCGACCCTCCTCGCCAGCTCCGGAGTGGCGCGCTCGCCGTTCTCGAAGACGACGCCCGCGTTGATCCACTGCCAGATCTGGGAGCGGGAGATCTCCGCCGTCGCCGCGTCCTCCATCAGGTTGAAGATGGCCACGGCGCCGAGACCGCGCAGCCACGCCTCGATGTAGCGGATGCCGACCTGGACGGCGTTGCGCAGGCCCTCGTACGTGGGCCTGGCGTCGAGCGAGTCGACGGCGATCAGGTCGCCGGGCGCCACGGAGACGTCCTCGCGCAGGCGGTCCTTCTGGTTCGGCCGGTCACCGAGGACGGCGTCGAACGAGGCCATCGCGATGGGCACCAGGTCCGGGTGGGCGACCCACGAGCCGTCGAAGCCGTCGCCGGCCTCGCGGTCCTTGTCCGCCTTGACCTTCTCGAACGCGACCTTGTTGACCTCGGCGTCCTTGCGGGACGGGATGAACGCGGCCATACCGCCGATCGCGTGCGCGCCGCGCTTGTGGCAGGTGCGCACGAGCAGTTCGGTGTAGGCCCGCATGAACGGGGCCGTCATCGTGACCGCGTTGCGGTCCGGGAGGACGAACTTCTCGCCGCCGTCACGGAAGTTCTTGACGATGGAGAAAAGGTAGTCCCAGCGGCCGGCGTTCAGACCGGAGGCGTGGTCGCGGAGCTCGTAGAGGATCTCCTCCATCTCGTACGCCGCGGTGATCGTCTCGATCAGCACGGTCGCGCGGACCGAGCCCTGCGGGACGCCGACGTGATCCTGGGCGAAGACGAAGATGTCGTTCCAGAGGCGGGCCTCCAGGTGCGACTCGGTCTTCGGCAGGTAGAAGTACGGGCCCTTGCCGAGGTCCAGCAGGCGCCGGGCGTTGTGGAAGAAGTAGAGGCCGAAGTCGACCAGCGCGCCGGGCACCGGGGTCCCGTCCACGGTCAGATGGCGCTCGGCGAGGTGCCAGCCACGCGGGCGCATCACGACGGTCGCGAGCTCCTCCGCGGGCTTCAGGGCGTACGTCTTGCCCGACCTCGGGTCGGTGAAGTCGATCCGGCGCTCGTAGGCGTCGATGAGATTGAGCTGGCCGAGGATCACGTTCTCCCAGGTGGGGGCGGACGCGTCCTCGAAGTCGGCGAGCCAGACCTTCGCACCCGAGTTGAGAGCGTTGATGGTCATCTTGCGGTCGGTCGGACCGGTGATCTCCACGCGGCGGTCGTTCAGGGCCGCGGGGGCCTCGGCGACCTTCCAGGAGTCGTCCGCGCGGATCGCGGCGGTCTCCGGGAGGAAGTCCAGGGTGGAGGTGCGGGCGATCTCGGCGCGGCGCTCGGCGCGGCGGGCGAGCAGCTCGTCACGGCGCGGGGTGAAGCGCCGGTGCAGCTCGGCCACGAACGCGAGGGCCGCGTCGGTGAGGACCTCTTCCTGCCGGGGCAGGGGCTCGGCTTCGACGATGGCCAGCGGGGACGGCGCTGGTGCGGACATGAGCTGTCACTTCCTTCAGCGAGCTTCACATGCTTCGCATGCTTCACGGGCGGTGCGGGGGCGCCGTGCGGCCGCCGGGTCGCCGGTGACGGCACTCAGTGCCAGTGGCTCCGGGGTACGGCCGAAGGCGCCGTCCGAGCAATCAGGCGCTTCTGATCAGTGGATACTAGTTACCGCATGGTGGAAGTTCAATGGTTTGTTGATATCGAGATTCTCCGGGTCGACAGACCGTGGCGTACCGTGCCACGCCGTTCACCGCAGGTGTCGGAGATCCTCCGGGGTGTCGATGTCGTACTCCTCCGCCACGTCGCCGCACTCGACGAGCGTGATCGCGTCGGCATGGGCGCGCAGATAGGCCCGCGCCCCCTGATCACCCTCGGCCTCCGCCGCGATCCCTTCCCAGCGGTCCGCGCCGAAGAGCACCGGATGCCCCCGCCGCCCCCCGTACGCCGCGGCCGCCAGCGCCGAACGGGAGCGGTAGGCCGCACGCACCCGCGCCACCGCCTCCGCGCCGATCCCCGGCTGGTCCACCAGCAGCACCAGCACCGCGTCCGCCGCTCCCAGCGAGGCGAGCCCCACACGCAGCGACGACCCCATCCCCTCCTCCCACGCCGGGTTGTCCCGCACCACGCATCCGGTCAGGTCCGCCTCCTCCCGTACGCGGTCCGCAGAGGCGCCCAGCACCACATGCACCGGACCGCAGCCGCCCTCGCGCAGCGTCCGCACGGCGTGCTCGACGAGCGGCCTGCCGCGGTGTGCCAGCAGCGCCTTCGGTCTGCCGCCGAGCCGCCTGCCGCCGCCGGCCGCGAGCAACAATCCGGCGACGACCGGGCGGTGAGGGTCCGTCGGAGTACGAGGAGATGACATGGGGACTCCTTATCCCATAAGAGCGCGAATACGCGGCCGACCGCCCGGTGGGGCGCTGCTCCGAAGGAGGGTTGCCCGCGCATTCCTGCAACCGTCCCTGCGGCGTGCGTCGTCCGACGTGGAGAGCGGGGTGCGACTTGGATAAGGTGCACCTTCCATACTGAGGTTCGCCATGGGGGATCAAGAGTCGATGAGTGGCCGCGCACACCACGGAACGGTCTTCAAGCCGCTGGGTGAGGACGATCCGAAGCACGTCGCCGGATACAAGCTCGCCGCTCGCCTCGGCGCCGGCGGCATGGGCAAGGTCTACCTCTCCTACACGCCCGGAGGACGTGCCGTCGCCATCAAGGTGATCCGGCCCGACTTCGGCCAGGACGCCGAGTTCCGGCGTCGTTTCGCGCAGGAGGTACAGGCCGCGCAGCGGGTGCAGGGCCTGTTCACCGCGCCCGTCATCGACGCCGACGCCGACGCCGAGCAGCCCTGGCTGGCCACCGCCTACGTCCCCGGCCCGTCCCTCGCGGACGCCGTGGCCCAGCACGGCAAACTGCCCGTGCAGACGGTGCTGTTGCTGGTGGCCGGCATCGCGGAGGCGCTGCAGATCATCCACGGCGCCGGCATCGTCCACCGTGACCTCAAGCCCGCGAACGTCCTGCTCGCCGCCGACGGCCCGCGCGTCATCGACTTCGGTATCGCGCGCGCCGCCGACGCCACCTCGCTCACCAGCAGCGGGGTCACCATCGGCACGCCCTCGTTCATGGCGCCCGAGCAGGCCGCGGGCAGCCATGTCACCCCGGCCACCGACATCTTCGCCCTCGGCCAGCTCACGGCGTACGCGGCGACGGGCAAGGCGGCCTTCGGCGAAGGCACTTCGCACGGAGTGCTCTACCGGATCGTGCACGAGGAGCCCGACCTCACCGGACTCCCCGACGAGCTGCGTGAGCTGGTGACGCGCTGCATGGTCAAGGAGCCGGAAGGCCGGCCCTCCGTCGCCGAGATTCTGAGCATCTGTCAGGCGGCCAACGCGGAAACGGTGCTGCGGCGCCCGGAGGAGTGGCTGCCGAGCGCGGTGGCCGCCGAGATCACGACCCGCAAGGCGGCGCCCGCGCCGCCGGTCATCCCCGCACCCGGCCAGCCGGCCGTGACCCCGCCGGCGGCCGCCCCCCCGGCCCCGGCCGCGCCCGCCCCGACCCACCAGCCGACCGCGCACGCCGCGCCGTCGACGCCGCCGCCCGGATTCGGTCCCGCACCGCAGCCGCAGGCGCACCAGCAGCCGCCGGTCCAGTCGCAGCAGCACATGATGCAGCCTCAGCAGGCCGCTCACCAGCAGCCCGGGACCCAGCCTCAGCAGCCCACGTACGGCTATCCGCAGGCGGGGCAGCAGGCGCCCGGCTACGGCTACCCGCACACGGCGCCGCACCACCAGCACACGGGCCCTCAGCCGTACGGCACCGTCGCGCAGCCGGGACCGGCCGCCGCGCCCAAGAAGGGCCGCACTCTCGCCATCGCCCTGGTGGCCACCCTGGTGCTGGGTGGCGCGGCGGGCGGCGGCGCGTACCTCGCGCTCTCGGACGACGATCCTGGCAAGAAGAACCAGAGCCAGGACAAGAGCGGACCCGAATCGTCGAAGCCCGCCGACACCACGCCCTCCGGCGGCGCCGCCACGCCCGGCGGTGAGGGCGACGGAATCGACACCGCGCCCGGCGACGTGGTCCCGGACCCCGAGCCCAAGACGTACACGGGGCTCGACGTCGTGAACAACTACCACATCTTCCTCGACCACGATCCGGTCAAGCCCGTCAACGACGACTCCAACGCGGACTTCGAGTACGAGGGGGACCTCAACCAGGTCGAGACCGAGACCGGCCGGATGATCCTGCTCCGCACCGGGCAGACCGGCGACCTGGACACCTGCCGGACCGACACCCGCTACACGACCACCATCGAAACGGGACTGCTGTCCAAGGGCTCCCAGATCTGCGTGCTGACGGATTCCGGCCATGTCGGTCTGCTCACCTACCAGGGGAAGTCGCCGGAGAACGACCCCAGCAAGTTCATCTCCGTCGATGTGACGGTGTGGCGTAACGCGATGGACGTCGTTCCGACGTCCTGAATTGCGTCCGCACGGTGGCGCACCGTCACCCGGATGGCGTTAACTGGCCCGCACCCCTCGGGCGTCGACCACGACCCCCGGCGGGACCGTGGAGTGCACAAGGACGTGCGAGGGGCTGGCTTTGTTGCGGAGCGTGGGGCAGACGCGGGTGACAGGCAGGGTTGGTGGCGAGGAGCCGAGAGCGGCGGAGCTGCGGGCTGCCGTCGCCAGGCTCCGACGCGAACTCGCGGGCTATCCCGCCGAGTTCAGCGACCGGGGGATCGCGGAGGACGAACTGGCGGTGCTGGCGGCGATGGTGGCGGCGGGAGACCCCGAGATCCCGCGGATGCGGCGCTCGCTGCTGCTGATCGCGGGCGCCGTCGGCTCGGTGAGCGCGCTGTCGCCCGCGCTGATGCAGGTGCGCGCCGCCGTCGACCTGTTCGGCGAGGCACCGCCGCAGCGCCGGCCCTGACGTCCGGCGGCACGCCGACCGCCACCGTCGCGCGAGGTCCTCGCCGTGTCACCACCTTCGCCGCGCCATGACCGCGGCCGCGCCCACGACTTCCGTCGCGGCGCGGCCGTCGCTGCGCTGCGCGATGCCCCCGATCGGTACACCGCCAGGCCACCGCACCGCTGTCCTGACACGGAAACGGTCACGACCGTTGACAACGATGTCAGGCGCATGGTCAAGTCTCCGCGCCGGTCCACGGATTCAGGAGAGGGACGCCCATGCACCAACTGCTCAGGAGAATACGGGCGCGCACGACGCGGGCCGCCGCCCTTCCGCTGGCGGCCGCCATGGCGTGGGGCGGGCTCCTCGCCCCCGCCCCCGCCGCGCAGGCCGCCGCGCCGGTGGCCGACGACCCCGCCGCACTGGTCAACCCCTTCGTCGGCACGCAGAACTTCGGCAACACCTTCCCCGGTGCGAGCGCCCCGTTCGGCATGGTGCAGGTCAGCCCCGACACCGGTGGACAGGGCGGCTACGACTACCAGCAGGACAGGATCCACGGGTTCAGCCAGACCCATCTCTCCGGCGTCGGCTGCTCCGTCGCCGGTGAACTGCCCCTGATGCCCACCACCGGAGCGGTCGACACCGTCGATCCGTCCCGCTACCGGTCCGCCTACTCCCACGACGACGAGGAGGCCGAGCCCGGCTACTACCGCGTCGGTCTGAAGACGTACGGCATCGACGCGGAGCTCACCGCCACGCCCCGCACCGGCTGGCAGCGCTACACCTTCCCCGCGACCGGTCAGGCCAACGTCCTGTTCAACACCGGCAAGGCCAACCAGCGCGTGTACGACTCGGAGGTGCACGTCGTCGGCGACCGCACCGTCGAAGGCCGCGTGGAGGCCGGGAACTTCTGCGCCGGCAAGGACCGCCACACGGTCCACTTCACCGCCACCTTCGACCGGCCGTTCGCCTCGCACGGCACCTGGCGCGGTGACACCCGCACCCCCGGAGGCCGTGACGCCGGGGGCCAGGGCGGCAACGGCGCCTGGGTGACGTTCGACGCGGCCGACGACCGCGACGTGGTCGTCAAGGTCGGCCTGTCGTACACGGGCATCGAGGGCGCCCGCAAGAACCTGGCGGCCGAGACCGGCGACTCGTACGACTTCGACGCCACCCGTGCCGATCTGCGTGCCACCTGGCAGCGTCAACTTCGCTCCGTCGAGGTCGGCGGCGGCACCACGGAGCGGCAGCGGGCCTTCTACACGGCGCTCTACCACGCCCAGTTGCACCCGAACCTCGCCGGCGACGTGGACGGCCGTTACGCCGGCTTCGACGGCAAGGCGCACACCGCGGACGGGTTCACGCCGTACCAGAACCTCTCCCTGTGGGACACCTACCGGCCGCAGAACCAGCTGCTCGAGCTGCTCCAGCCGCAGGTGGCCCGGGACGTGGCGCTCTCGGTCGTCGCCGCCGGACGCGACGGCGGCTGGCTGCCGCGCTGGGCGCTCGCCAACAGCGAGACCAACATCATGACCGGCGACCCGGTGACGCCGTTCCTCGTCGAAGCCTGGTCCAAGGGGCTGCTCGCGGGCCACGAGGAGGAGGCGTACGAACTCCTGCGCAAGAACGCGACCAGCACGCCGCCGGCCGGCTCGCCCTACAACGGCCGTTCCGGGGTGGAGCACTACAAGGAGCGCGGCTACGTCCCCTCCGGGCTGGAGCTCGGCAAGGACTGCGCGGACAAGGGCGGCGACAACGACTGCAAGCACCCCGCCTCCGCGACCCTCGAGTACGCCGCGGCCGACGCCTCACTGGCTCTGATGGCCCGTGAGCTCGGCCACGCGGAGGACGCCCGGACGTTCGCGGCGCGCGGCCAGTGGTACCGCAATCTGTGGGACTCGGGGATCAGGCAGTTCCGGCCGCGGACGGCCGAGGGGACGTGGCTGACGCCGTACGACCCGGTCGAGGCGGCCCACCAGTTCCACGAGGGGGGCGCCCACCAGTACCAGTGGCTGGTGCCGCAGGACCCGGCCGGGCTGGTCGCTCTGATGGGCGGCAGGTCCGCCACCGAGAAGCGGCTCGACTCCTTCTTCGCGTACGACAAGCTGCTCACCGACCCCGAGCGCACGGCCCGCGAGGACTGGATCTCCGCGCCGTACGACTACTACGGCAAGCCCACCTACAACCCGAACAACGAGCCCGATCTGCACGCCCCGTACATGTACCTGTGGGCGGGCGCGCCCGCGAAGACGGCGACCGTCGTCCGCGCGGCGATGACCCTGTTCACCAACGGCCCCGACGGCATGACCGGCAACGACGACCTCGGCACCATGTCCGCCTGGTACGTCTTCTCCTCGCTCGGTCTCTACCCGACGATGAGCGGCGGCGACTTCCTCGCCGTCTCCAGCCCGCAGTTCTCCTCCGCCGTCGTCCGCATCGGCACGTACGGCGAGGAGCAGGGCGGCACCCTGACGATCAAGGCGCCGGGAGCGAGCGACACCACCCGCTACATCCAGCGGTCCACGTTCGACGGCCGTGACCTGCGCCGGACCTGGCTCGACTGGGACGCCGTCGCCCACGGCGGCACCCTCGCCCACCAACTGGGCGACGAGCCGTCCTCCTGGGGGACCGGCAGGAGCGCGGAGCCGCCGTCGGTGAACCGCGCGGCCGCCGACTCCCGCACCAGGCTGGACGCCTCCCTGCGGGCCGGATCCGACGTCGTACCGCAGGGGGACACCCCGCAGACCGCTCACCTGGCCCTCGACGTGCTGGGCCAGGCTCCCGGCGCGCTGCGGGTGACCGTGCGGGCGCGGGCCCCTGAGGGCTGGGAGGTGCGGATGCCGTCCTCGTTCACGCTCGACTCCCGCCGGCTGCCCGTGCAGCGCACGGTGGAGGCCGAGGTGAGCGTGCCGGCCGGGACCGCGCCGGGCTCCTACCCGGTGCGTATCGAGGTGACGGGCACCGGCGTGGGAAGTGTGGCGCGGGAGGCCACCGTCGAGGTCCGCGAGCCGAACCGGTGCGCGACGGCGATGGGCGGGCAGTGCGCGGTGGACCTCGCCCGGGAGGCGAACCACGACGGCACCGCGACCGTGGCCGCCTCCGACGAGGGCGACTTCGACGGCGGCGGCTGGAGCTACGACGCCGCACTGCTGCCGAAGGCCGGCCCTGTGACGTGGGACGGCGTCACCTATCAGGCGCCCGACGCGTCCGGTACGGCCGCCAACTTCACCGAGGCACGCGGGCAGTCGATGCTCCTGCCGGCGGGGCGGCACAGCACGCTCCGGCTGGTGGCGGCCGCCCACAACGGCACGGTGTCCACGACGCTCACCGTCCGCTACACCGACGGCACCAGCGCCGAACTGCCCGTCACCGTGGGCGACTGGGCGGGCTCCGCACCCGGCGGCAGCACCGTCGCCCTCGACATGGACCACCGGATCCGGCGGGGCCAGGGCGTCGACGGGCCTTCGGTACGGCTGTTCGCGACCTCGGCGCCGCTCGAGGCCGCGAAGACGGTGCGTTCGCTGAGCCTGCCGGACGACCCGCGGGTGGAGGTGTACGCGCTCACGCTGGTCTGACGCACGACGAAGGGCCAGGACCGCGTTCGCGGTCCTGGGTCTCGTCCGCCGCTGCTTCGAACCGTCGCCGGAGGCGATTGCCGGGCTCACGCGCCTGCTCGCGTCCGGGGGCGGCAACCGCTGAGCCGCGTACCTTGATCCTTCTCGGTGGCGACGGCGGAGGCGGAGACGAGCGTCGCAGCGGCGAGGCTCCCCCAGAGGGCGGTCGCGCCGTGGGGTGCGAGAGCGGTGATGACCGCCGGGGAGACGGCGAGGCCGAAGCCCGTGGAGAGTTCGAAGCGGGCGAGGGTACGTCCCAGAACATGGGCCGGAGCAAGGGCGGTGACGAGCGCGGTGGCGCTGCCGGCATAGATGATCTCGCCGATCGTGCAGACCACGGACACCGCGGCGACGGCCGGGGCGCCCCAGCCGTGTCCCAGTGAGGTGGCCGCGAGAAAGCCGAGATAGGACGCGGCGAGCACCACGCCGGCGAGAGCCAGTACGTGCCGCCGGGGGAAGCGGGACATCAGGACGGTGAGGGGAACCTGGAGGGTGACCACCAGCACCGTGTTGGCCACGAAGATGGCCGCCGACCACACCGGGGACGCGTCGAGCTGTGTCACCAGGACCAGCGGGAGCGCGATTTCGGGGACGTTGAGGCAGAAGACGTAGACCACATTGGCGGCCAGCAGTGCCCGCATCCGAGGTGCGGGCCCGTCGCCACCGTCCTTGGCCGGGGCGGCGGCCGGACGAGCGTGCAGGCGGATCGACCACGCCAAGGCCGCCGCAGTGAGACACGCGAGCCCGGTGACGGCCGCCAGCACCTGCAGAGCGGTCGTGCCGCCCGCCAGGCACGCGGTGGCGATGAGCGCGCCCACGCCCAGACCGGCGTTGCGCAGGGCGCGGCCTCCCGCGAGCGCGGCGTCGCGCTCCCGGCCGTGGGCGACGGTGGCCACGAGGGCCGCGTGGGCGGCCGGCCATGCCTGGTTGCCGATGCCGAGGAGGAGCGCCGCCGTCGCGAACAGCCAGACGTGTCCCGCCGGGGTCGCCAGCAGCATCCCCACGCCCAGCACCCGTACCAGCATCGACGCCGCCACGACCGTGCTGCGTGCGCCCCGGTCCAGCCATCGGCCCACCGCGGGCATGCACACCAGACCCACGACGACACCGACCGTCATGGCGATGCCGGTGGCCGGCGCGGACAACCTCAGCACCGTCACCCCGTAGAGCAGCAGAAAGGGCCGCAGGAGTCCGGTGCCGAGCGCGTCCACGACCAGGGCGACGGCGTAGCGGGGGCCTCCAGAGGCACGGACGAGGGCGCGGGGCCGGATCTTGGTGGTGGTCGGCATGGCGGCAACGGTGCGTTCGGCCGCCGGGAAGGCCACGTCGGTTGACGGACACCGTCAACCGACGCCGTCGCCCGCTGTCCGGTCGGTGATGCTGAGGGGATGACGTTGAGGATCGACATCGGCGGGCTGCCGTCCGAGCGACTGCGGTTCGCCGCCTCCCCGCTGGCCGAACTGACCGCGATGCTGCACGTGCTGGCCGAACCCGGGCATCATCCGCAGCACGCCGGCTGGGCCGGGGACGTCTGGTCGGGGCTGCGTCCGGAGCTGGCCGAGCGGTTGCGGGAGGCCGAGTTCCTCTGGCGTTCCTCACAAGCCGACTTCCTGATCCCCGCCAGGCCCCGGCCGACTCTCGCCGAGGAGTTGGACGACGTGGACCGGATCGACGACGAAACGTATGCGACCGCCGCGCTCGTCGCCACGTGCGGCAGCAACCGGGTCCCCTTCGCCGCGGCGTCTCCGCTTACCGACGCGACCGCCCGCGAGCGGGCCCTGGACCTGGCCCAGGCCCGCGGCGCGCGGCAAGAGGCCTTCGCCGAACGGCTGCTCGCGGACCCGGCCGCTGTGCGGGCGCGGGTGCGCCACACCCTCGAACAGTGCGCCGAGGCCTTCTTCGACGCCGCGTGGGCGGGCGTCGCCGTGCGGCTCGCCACCGACCTGCGCCTGAAGAACGACCTGTTGAAGCGCCAGGGCGTCGGGGCGGCGCTCGCATCGGTCTCCGGCGCGGTCACCCTGGCACCGGACGGCGACTGCATCATCGTGGACAAGCTCCAGGACAAGGCGACCGCCGCCCACGGCACCGGTGTCACCTTCATCCCCAGTGTCTTCGGCAGCCCCCACCTGGTGGTGGTCCACGCGCCGGGGTGGCAGCCGGTGGTGCAGTACCCCGTGGCCGGGCCGGGTCCGTCGGAGCCGGTATCGCTGGAGACGGTCACACTGCGGCTGGAGGCCCTCGCACATCCGGTACGGCTTCGGCTGCTGCGCACCCTGGCCCGCGGCCCGCACACCACCGGTGAGCTGGCCCACGCCTGGGAACTCTCACCCCCGGAGGTCTCCCGCCACCTCGCGGTCCTGCGCCGCGCGGGCCTGCTCACGGCCCGGCGGCAGGGTCGTTACGTGCGGCACACCCTCAATCTGTCCGATCTGACGGCGCTGGGGGCGGACCTGCTGGCGGCCGTACTGCGCTGAGCAGCCCGGCCTGCCGGAGCGCGGGCGACCGCCGTCTTCGCAGCCTCGTCCGACTCGGCAGGCCGCCGAACAGTACCGGTGCGAGCGCTGCCGCCCTCGGGCAGCCGGGGAGCGCACCGCCCGGACGTTCCTGTTGCGTGATCCACGACCCTCACCGGTCCAGGACCCCGTCCTCGGCCTTCGCCGTCGTCAGCTCTGCGCGTTGGTGTTGGCCAGCGCCGCGGACAGGTCGAGCGCGACCTCCTGGAGGATGGGCACGATCTTCTCCGTCGCCGCCTCCGTCACCCGGCCCGCCGGACCGGAGATCGAGACGGCCGCGGCGGTGGGGGAGTCGGGCACGGAGACCGCGAGGCAGCGGACCCCTATCTCCTGCTCGTTGTCGTCGACCGCGTAGCCGGCGCGGCGGACCTGCTCGAGAGCCTCGAGGAAGCCCTCCGGCGTCGTGATCGTCTTCTCTGTCGCGGCGGGCATCCCGGTCCTGGCCAGCAGTGCGCGCACCTCGTCCGCGGGGGTGTGCGCGAGCAGCGCCTTGCCCACGCCGGTGGAGTGCGGCAGCACCCGGCGGCCCACCTCGGTGAACATGCGCATGGAGTGCTTCGAGGGCACCTGCGCCACGTAGACGATCTCGTCGCCGTCGAGCAGCGCCATGTTCGCCGTCTCGCCGGTCTCCTCGACGAGGCGGGCGAGGTAGGGGCGGGCCCAGGTGCCGAGGAGGCGGGAGGCGGACTCGCCGAGGCGGATCAGCCGGGGGCCGAGCGCATAGCGACGGTTGGGCTGCTGGCGTACGTAGCCGCAGGCGACCAGCGTCCGCATCAGGCGGTGGATCGTGGGCAGCGGCAGACCGCTGCTGGCGGAGAGCTCGCTGAGGCCGACCTCGCCACCGGCGTCGGCCATTCGTTCGAGCAGGTCGAAGGCGCGCTCAAGGGACTGCACGCCGCCGCTGGCGGCGGGCTTGGCTGCGTCGGTGGCGCTGGCGCTGGACGTCGGCACGTCGGCGGTCCTTTCGGGCAGGCAGGGCAAGGCTGCAGCCTACCGGGCGCGGGTCCGGGACACATCGCCCGCAGAGTCGCGTCGTGGCCGGTCAGGGCGTGTTTGTCCCTGTGTCTGCGGTGATGCGCGGGCCTGCTTCCGGCTGAAGCGACCACGTCGCAATGGAATTGTACTTCCACTTTGTGGAAACGTACAAGCGTGATCTTCCGACCCGGGCGGGTCTTGACGGGTATCGACGAGAGGGGAAGACTCCTTCAACAGTTCGTTGAATTTTCGCTGAGCAGTGGAAGTGAGGGGAGCGGGTGTCCGACGTGGAAGTGGACCTGGTGCTGCGCTCGACGCGCGTGATCACCCCCGAGGGGACGCGCGCCGCGACGGTCGCCGTCGCCGGCGGGCGGATCGCCGCGGTGGGTCCGTACGACGCCGACGTGCCGGCCGGGGCGCGGCTCGAGGACTTCGGTGACGACGTCGTCCTCCCCGGCCTCGTCGACACCCATGTTCATGTGAACGACCCCGGCCGCACCGAGTGGGAGGGCTTCTGGACCGCCACCCGCGCGGCCGCCGCCGGCGGCATCACCACCCTGCTCGACATGCCGCTCAACTCCCTGCCGCCCACCACCACCGTCGACCACCTCGCCGTCAAGCGCGACGTGGCCCGCTCCAAGGCTCATGTCGACGTCGGCTTCTGGGGTGGCGCGATCCCGTCCAACGTCAAGGACCTGCGGCCGCTGCACGACGCGGGCGTCTTCGGCTTCAAGTGCTTCCTGTCCCCGTCGGGCGTCGAGGAGTTCCCCGAGCTCGACCAGGAGCAGCTCGCCCGCTCCATGGCCGAGATCTCCGGCTTCGGCGGCCTGCTGATCGTGCACGCGGAGGACCCGCACCACCTCGCCTCCGCGCCGCAGCGGAGCGGTCCCAGATACGCCGACTTCCTCGCCTCCCGGCCCCGCGACGCCGAGAACACGGCGATCGGGAACCTGATCTCGCACGCCAAGCGGCTCGGCGCCCGCGTCCACGTCCTGCACCTGTCCTCCAGCGACGCGCTGCCGCTGATCGCCGAGGCCCGGCGGGAGGGCGTCGCGATCACCGTCGAGTCGTGCCCGCACTTCCTCACCCTCACCGCGGAGGAGGTCCCGGACGGGGCGACCGAGTTCAAGTGCTGCCCGCCGATCCGGGAGGCCGCGAACCAGGACGCGCTCTGGCAGGGCCTCGCCGACGGCACGATCGACTGCATCGTCTCCGACCACTCTCCCTGCACGACCGACCTCAAGACCCCGGACTTCGCATCCGCCTGGGGAGGCATCTCCTCGCTCCAGCTGGGTCTGCCCGCGATCTGGACCGAGGCCCGGGGGCGCGGCCACACCCTCGACGACGTCGTCCGCTGGATGGCGAAGGCCCCGGCCGACCTGGCGGGCCTCGGCGCCAAGGGCGCCATCGAGCCCGGCCGCGACGCCGACTTCGCGGTCCTCGCCCCCGACGCGACCTTCACCGTCGACCCCGCGGAACTCCACCACCGCAACCAGGTGACCGCCTACGCGGGCAGGACGCTGTACGGGGTGGTCAGATCGACGTGGCTGCGCGGCAAGCGGATCGTGGAGAACGGCAACCTGGCCGAGCCGACGGGCCGGCTGCTCGAAAGGAACAACTGAACCGTGTCTGTATCCTCCATCCCCTCCTTCACCGGTGACGCCAGCCCCTACGGCGGCGGCGACCCGTACGCCGACTACCGCGCAGCCGACTTCCCGTTCACGCAGTACGCCGACCTCGCCGACCGCCGCCTCGGCGCGGGCGTCGTCGCCGCCAACGACGAGTTCTTCGCCGAGCGCGAGAACCTGCTGAAGCCGGAGCCCGCCGAGTTCGACCCCGAGCACTTCGGCCACAAGGGCAAGATCATGGACGGCTGGGAGACCCGCCGCCGCCGCGGCGTGAGTGCCCAGCAGCCCCACCCCACCGACGAGGACCACGACTGGGCACTGGTACGTCTCGGTGCCCCCGGCGTCGTACGCGGCATCGTCGTCGACACCGCGCACTTCCGCGGCAACTACCCGCAGGCCGTGTCGATCGAGGGCGCCTCGGTCGCCGGCACGCCCTCCCCGGAGGAGCTTCTCGGCGACGACGTGAAGTGGACGACGCTCGTCCCGCGCACCGCCGTCGGGGGGCACGCCGCCAACGGCTTCGCCGTCGACGTCGAACAGCGCTTCACGCACCTGCGCGTCAACCAGCACCCCGACGGCGGCATCGCCCGCCTGCGCGTCCACGGTGAGGTCGTGCCCGACCCCGCCTGGCTCGGTGCGCTCGGCGCCTTCGACCTCGTCGCCCTCGAGAACGGCGGCCAGGTCGAGGACGCCTCCGACCGCTTCTACTCCCCGGCCACCAACACCATCCAGCCCGGCCGCTCCCGCAAGATGGACGACGGCTGGGAGACCCGCCGGCGCCGCGACAAGGGCAACGACTGGATCCGCTACCAGCTGGTCGGGCAGGCGGAGATCCGGGCGGTCGAGATCGACACCGCGTACCTGAAGGGCAACAGCGCGGGCTGGGCGGCGCTGTCCGTACGGGACGGCGCCGAGGGCGAGTGGCGCGAGGTCCTGCCGCGCACCCGGCTGCAGCCCGACACCAACCACCGGTTCGTGCTCGACGCCCCCGCGGTCGGCACCCATGTGCGGATCGACATCTACCCCGACGGCGGCATCTCCCGGCTGCGGCTGTTCGGCTCACTGACCGAGCAGGGCGCGACCCGGCTGACGGCCCGTCACCAGGAGCTCGGCGGCTGACGCTCGCCACCGGAGCCCGGCGGGCAGGCGTCCGCCAGGAGCTCGGGAGGCGCGCAGCCGACACAGAACGGGGAGGTACGACACCCTCCCTGCCCCGCGGGGCGCACCGGCCGACAGCAACGGTGCGCCCCGCGCGCATGTCTCAGGCGGCGTGCCCGCCGTCCACGGAGAACTCGGCACCGGTGATGTACGCGGCCTCGCCGCCCGCCAGGTAGGCGACCATCGACGCGATCTCCTCCGGCCGCCCGAAGCGGCCGAGCGCCGTGTCCGCCTTCTGCGGGTCCGCGTACGGGCCGTCCGCCGGGTTCATGTCGGTGTCGACCGGACCCGGGTGGACGATGTTCGCCGTGATGCCCCGCCCGCCCAACTCCCTGGCCAGCGCCTTGGTGAGGCCGATCAGCGCCGACTTGCTCATGGCGTACAGGGTGCCGCCGGGGCCCGGCACCCGCTGGGTCATGCAGGTGCCGATCGTGACGATCCGCGAGCCGCTCCCCATGTGCGCGGCGGCCGCCCGGGACGTGAGGTACACGCCCCGTACGTTCACGGCCAGCGCCCGGTCCACATCGGCCGGCGTGATGCTCTCGAGCGGCCCGATCACGCCCACGCCCGCGTTGTTGACGAGGATGTCGAGCCCGCCCAGGGCGTCCACGGTGCGGTCCACGGCGTCCGCCGCCTCCGTGGCGTCGGCCGAGTCCGCCCGCAGGGCCACCCCGCGCCGGCCCACCTGTTCGATCCGCCGCACGACCTCCTCCGCGGCCTCCTTCCCCGCCACGTAGGTGATGGCGACGTCCGCCCCGCCACGGGCCAGCCGCAGTGCGGTCGCCGCGCCGATCCCGCGGCTTCCGCCGGTCACCAGAGCCACCTTGCCGTTCATCGAAGCCTCCAACACGCGTTAAGTGATTGCGGCTTCAATCACATCGCTTCCGGCGGCCCCGCGCCGGCGGCGATCGGACATCGCGCTCGGCACGCCGATGAGTTCGAGGCCCCTGCGCGGTCAGAGCTGTGAGACTCATCGAAACCCGCTGAAAAGCGATGAAAGGCGAAAGAACCATGGCGCAGCTCTCCCTCACCCAGTTCCTCACTCTCGACGGCGTCTACCAGGCCCCCGGAGGGCCCGAGGAGGACACCACCGGCGGATTCGAACATGGTGGCTGGTCCGTGCCGTACGGCGACGAGGACTTCGGACAGTTCATCAACGAGGTCTTCGGGCGGGTCGGCGCCTTTCTGCTCGGCCGCCGCACCTACGACATCTTCGCGAGCTACTGGCCCAAGCAGACCGACCCCGCCGACCCGGTCGCCACGAAGCTCAACTCCCTGCCCAAGTACGTCGTCTCGACGACTCTCGAGTCGGCCGACTGGGAGAACACCACCGTCATCAGCGGCGACGTCGTCAAGGAGGTCACCGCACTCAAGGAGCGCACCGACGGGGAGCTCCAGATGCACGGCAGCGGCAAGCTCGCCCAGACCCTGATGGCGCACGACCTCGTCGACAAGCTCTACCTGGTCGTCTTCCCCGTCGTGCTCGGCAAGGGCATGCGTCTGTTCCCGGAGGGCGCGACGCCCACGGCGTTCAAGCACCTCGAGGCGCGGACCACCGGCACCGGTGCGGCGATCCACACCTACGAGCTCGCCGGCCGCCCCGAGTACGGCAGCTACGCAGAGGAGAAGTAGCACCCCTGCGGGTGTCCCGGTACGGTGATCGCTCCCGTGTGCGAGCCGCTGAAGTCTCCACCCCGTCGTGTCCGCTGGAGACCAGGTGTCGTCGATCGCCGTACCCGCACCCGCACTCGCCCCCCCGCCGGGCCTGGCTCACCGACTTGCCGGTGCTGCTCGTCGCCGTCGTCTGGGGCGCCAGCTACCTCGCGGCGAAGGGCATCACGACCACGCACACCGTCGTGGCCGTCCTCGTCCTGCGGTTCGCCCTCGTACTGCCGGCGCTCGCCGTGGCGGGACGGCGCAGGCTGCGGTCGCTGACCGCCGCGCAGTGGCGGGGGGCCGGGCTGCTCGGACTGATCCTGAGCGCCGTCTTCCTGCTCGAGACCTACGGCGTGGTCCACACCTCGGCCACCAACGCCGGCCTCATCATCAGCCTCACCATGATCTTCACGCCGCTCGCGGAGGCGGCGGTGACCCGGCGCCGGCCCCCGTCGTCCTTCCTCACTGCGGCCGCCGTATCGGTCGCCGGCGTGGTGCTGCTGACCCAGGGGGCCGGCTTCACCACCCCCTCCACCGGTGACCTGCTGATGCTGCTGGCCGCCGTGGTCCGCACCGTCCATGTGCTCGCCATGGCAAGGATCAAGGCGGTCCGCGGCGCGGACTCCCTCTCCTTGACGACCGTCCAACTGGGGGCGGCGGTCGCCGTGTTCATCGTGCTGGCGGCCCTGCCGGGCAGCGGGGCGTCACCGTGGGCGGTGGCCGTCGGCTTCGGGCCACGCGAATGGGCCGGGCTGGTGTTCCTGTCCGTCTTCTGCACCCTGTTCGCGTTCTTCGTGCAGATGTGGGCCGTACGCCGCAGCTCGCCGTCCCGCGTCAGCCTGCTCCTCGGCACCGAGCCGCTGTGGGCCGCCGCCGCCGGCATCGCGATCGGCGGCGAACACATCGGCGCGGTCGGCCTGGTGGGCGCGGCGCTCGTGCTCGCGGGGACGACCTGGGGGCGCCGCGCCGCCGACAGGGCCGACTGCTAGTTTCGACGCCCATGCGATCGCTTCAGTACGACATGGCCTTCCGCGCCCGCGCCAAGCGGACGCAGACCTGGGGCTTCGGCCTGCTGTCCGTGGCGGCGCTGCTGTGGGTGTGGTTCGGCGTGCTGCTGCTCCTCCCGTACACCCTGGACAGCAAGTACGGCGAGGGCAGGGAGTGCGAGTCCCGGCTGCTGACCGAGTGGGGCACGGCCAACGAGGGCGGGGAGGACGCGACCTGCGAGTCCGAGCGCGACTGGCCCGAACTCCTCGGCGTCCTCGGCCTGTCGGTGCCGGTCGCGGTCGTCGGCACCGCGCTCTACACCAGCGGGAGCGTCGGCAACCGGCTGAGCGAGCACGCGGCGGAGGTCGCCCGGCTCATGGACGCGGAGCGACCGGCGAAGGACACGGCCTGACGCGGCGGGCGGCGCGGCCCGCGAAGGGCCGGCTCGACGGCGGCGGCGCGGGGTCGCGGTCCGGTGCGCGGGCGTCGTTGCCAGGGCCGGCGTCGCACCCTCAGCGGAACCGGTCCGACGCCACCATCATCACCCCGCCCAGCACCGCCAGCACGATGCTCGCGTAGAGCTCATGGCCGTCGAGGAAGCTCAGACGCCGCACGACTCCCCAGAGCTTGAACCAGCCCGTGAGCTCGTGGGCCACGCCCGCCGCGCCCCACACGAACAGCAGGAACCCGCCGACCTCGAGAATCTTCTTCATGCGGGGAGCCTCGCGCGGCCCGGCGCCCGCGCGCGTCCGGCTTCGGCACCGATCACGGCCGACGAAAGTATCCGGTCCCGCGACTTTGGTCGCTCCCGCCGCCCGGACGGGCACATCCGGGCCACGGGCCTCGTAGCTTTGTCGACATGACCCGCGCGGAATACCCATGGCTGCTGCCCTCGGCCATGGCCGAGGCACCCGACCCCGACCTGCCCGGCAACCAGGGCAGGGCGAGGCCCCGGCGCACCGTACGCGACTGGGTCGTCGACACCTTCGTCTTCCTGGCCGCCGCCCTGATCGGCGCGCTGGCCGCCGATGCCAGTGCTCAGGCCGGGAACTCCGAAGCCGTGATCCTCGCCGATCAGCTGCTGGGCGCCGCCGCCTGCTGCGCCCTGTGGGTCCGCCGCCGGGCGCCCGTATCGCTCGCCGCGTCCATGGTCGCCGTCTCCGCGGTCGCCCCGGCGGCCGGGGGCGCGCTGATGCTCAGCCTGTTCAGCCTCGCCGTGCACCGCCCGTTCCGGCCCGTCGCCGTCCTCGGGGTGCTGGCGATGGTGTCCGGCGCGATCCAGGCCTTCCTGCGGCCGGACCCGAGCGTCTCCTTCCTCGCCTCCACGGTCGCCGGGGTCGTACTGGTGCTCCTGATGGTCGGCTGGGGCATGCTGGTGCGCGCCCGCCGTCAGTTGGTCATCGCCCTGCGCGAACGCGCCCGGCGGGCCGAGGCGGAGGCCGCCCTGCGCGCGGAGCAGGCGCAGCGGCTCGCCCGCGAGGCCATCGCCCGCGAGATGCACGACGTGCTCGCGCACCGGCTCACCCTGCTGAGCGTGCACGCCGGAGCGCTCGAGTTCCGGCCCGACGCGCCCCCCGCGGAGGTCGGCAGGGCCGCGGGCGTGATCCGCGACAGCGCGCACGAGGCGCTCCAGGACCTGCGTCAGATCATCGGCGTGCTGCGCGCCCCCGGTGACAGCGACGGCCCTGACCGGCCGCAGCCCACACTCGCCACCCTCGAGGCACTGGTCGGCGAGTCCCGGGAGGCCGGCATGAGGGTCACGCTCGACAACGCCGTCGCCGACCCGGACGGCGTGCCCGCCGCCACCGGCCGCACCGCGTACCGCATCGCCCAGGAGGGTCTGACCAATGCCCGCAAGCACGCCCCGGGCACCGACGTCACCCTTTCCCTGAGCGGTGGCCCAGGGGAGGGAATCACCGTGCAGGTCGACAACGAGGCCCCGGCCGGCGAGGTGCCGAAGGTCCCCGGCTCCGGCCAGGGTCTGATCGGTCTGACCGAACGGGCCACGCTCGCGGGCGGGCGGCTGGAGCACGGTGTGCGGGGCGACGGCGGATTCCGGGTACGGGCCTGGCTACCGTGGTCCGTATGACTATCCGGCTGATCGTCGTGGACGACGACCCGCTCGTACGGGCAGGCCTCGCCCTCATGCTGGGCGGGGCCGGCGACATCGAGATCGTGGGGGAGGGGGCCGACGGCTCAGAGGTGGCGGAACTCGTCGACCGGCACGCGCCGGACGTGGTCCTGATGGACATCCGCATGCCGGTCATGGACGGCCTCGCCGCCACCGAGCGGCTGCGCCGCCGGCCGGACGCGCCGGAGGTCGTGGTGCTGACCACCTTCCACGCCGACGAACAGGTGCTGCGGGCCCTGCGGGCGGGCGCGGCGGGGTTCGTGCTGAAGGACACGCCGCCCGCAAAGATCGTCGCCGCGGTGCGCTCGGTCGCCGCCGGCGATCCGGTGCTGTCCCCGGCGGTCACCCGGCAGTTGATGACCCATGTGGCGGGCAGCGGCGCCGGCACCCGCAGGGCGGCGGCCCTGCGGCGTCTCGAACTGCTCGCCGGCCGCGAGCGGGAGGTGGCGCTCGCCGTCGGCCGCGGCAGTTCCAACGCGGAGATCGCGGCGGCGCTGTACATGAGCGTCGCCACCGTCAAGACGCACGTGTCCCGCATCCTGGCCAAACTGGACCTCAACAACCGTGTCCAGATCGCGCTGTTGGCGCACGATGCCGGCCTGCTCGACGACGAGGAACGCACGTAGGGTGAGCCGGTGACCATCGTTGATCTGGACCAGTACGGGCCCGACTTCACCGCGAACCCGTATCCGTACTACGCGCGACTGCGGGAATCGGGCCCCGTGCACCGCGTGCGCGGCGCCGACGGCGGGGAGTTCTGGCTGATCGTCGGCCACGAGGAGGGACGGGCGGCGCTCTCCGACGCGCGGCTGTCGAAATCGCCGGCCACCATAGGCGTGACCATGCTCGACGAGCAGGTCATCGGCCCCAACCTCCTCGTGCTCGACCCGCCCGACCACACCCGGCTGCGCAAGCTGGTCAGCCGTGAGTTCACCCCGCGCCGCGCGGAGATGCTGCGGCCCCGCGTCCAGCGGATCACGGACGATCTCCTGGACGCGATGCTGCCGGCCGGCCGTGCCGACCTCGTCGACGCGCTGGCCTTCCCGCTGCCGATCGTCGTGATCTGTGAACTCCTGGGCATCCCCGCCGCCGACCGCGACGCCTTCCGCAAGTGGTCGAACGAGGTGGTCGCCCCGACCTCCCAGGAAGCGGGAGAGGATGCCGTCCGGCAGCTCGCGGTCTACCTCGACGAACTCATCGAGGACAAGCGCCGCGCCGCCCCGACGGACGATCTGCTCTCCGCACTCGTCCGTACCCTGCCCGGCCCCGCGGAAGAGGGCGGTCCCGCCGCCGAGGCCGACCGGCTCTCCACGGCCGAACTGCGCGCCCTCGCCTACCTCCTGCTCGTCGCCGGCCACGAGACGACCGTCAACCTGATCTCCAACGGTGTGCGAGCCCTGCTCACCCACCCCGATCAACTCGCCGCCCTGCGGGCCGACTTCTCCCTCCTCGACGGTGCCGTCGAGGAGATGCTGCGCTACGACGGACCCGTGGAGACCGCCACCGTCCGCTTCAGCACCGCGCCCGTACCGGTCGGCGACCAGGTCGTCCCGCAGGGCGAAATGGTGCTGATCGGCCTGGCGGCCGCCGACCGGGACCCTGCCCGCTACCCGACCCCCGACCGCTTCGACATCCGCCGGGACACCCGCGGCCATCTCGCCTTCGGCCACGGCATCCACTTCTGCCTCGGCGCGCCGCTGGCCCGCCTGGAGGCACGGATCGCCGTCCGCTCCCTCCTGGAACGTTGCCCGGACCTCGCCCTGGACGCCCCGGCCGACACGTACGAATGGCTGCCGGGCCTCCTGATGCGTGGTGTCCGCCGGCTGCCGGTGCGCTGGTAGGGCGGTCGTGGCCGAGCGGGCACGTTATGTGGTGGTCAGGGACGGGTCCTGGCAGCAGTTCTACTTCCGCTGGGGCGGGCCGCGCCTGGCCGTCGACGCCGCGGAAGGGCCCGAGGAGTTCGGCCGTTTCATCGCCGGCCTCGAGCCCGCAGGGCCCGGCGACTGGATGGACGACATCGCGTGCGAGGCCGCGGCGGTCGTCGACCACGACAGACGCGTCCTGCTGCTGTTCACCTGGCACCTGGAGACGTACGAGGAGCGGCGGACACTGTTCGCCGTCCTCGCGAGGACCTGGCCGGGCTGGGAGGTCCGCTGGGCGTACGACGGGCTGGAGGACGTCGTCGCCCACGTGGGTGTGGAGCGGGAGTCCGTGCGCTCGGAACTCGGCTCCCGGCCCGGCGGCCCGCTGCACGCCGCCGCCCCCGACGAGCCGGACTTCACCATCGCCGTCACGGTGACCTACAGGGACGGTCCGCAGGCGCACGCGGTCTTCGGCGAGAACGTGTCCGACGTGCTGGCCCACGGCCCCGGCGTCGTCCGTCAACTGCTGCCCGGTAGCCGGGTGTCGAGGCTGCCGCACATCCCCTACGGAGGCGTGCACATCGACGTGCCCGCCCGCCGCGTCGCCGCCTGGACCCGCGGGAACTTCCTCGGCGGGGCGGCTGCCGCCGACCGGCTGCCCGGCTGGCCCGGCTGGGAGTGGACCTGCTGGTACGACGCCCACGTACGGCAGCAGGAGGCGAGCGCCGGGGCGCTCGCCTTCGCCGCGCCCGACCCCGCCGCCGGAGTCCGGGCCTGGACCGCACAGCTCGACGAACTGCGTCCCGCCGAGGGCACGGAGAGCGAGGCGCGAGCCGCGCTCCGCGCCGTACTCGATGCTCTCGACCCGAATTCCAAGGAGTGCGCACATGACCGGACTTGATCTCGACACCGCGCGCAAGGTGCTCGACAGCCAGCCGTTCAGCAGGCTGCTGGGCGCGCGGATCACCGCCTTCGGCGAGGGGGAGGCCGTGCTCGAGGTGGACGTCCGTGAGGAACTGCGCCAGCAGAACGGGTATCTGCACGGCGGTGTCCTCGCGTACGCCGCCGACAACTCGATCACCTTCGCCGCCGGAACCACCCTCGGGCCGGCCGTGCTGACCGGCGGCTTCTCGGTGCAGTACATGCGGCCCGCCACCGGACGCACGCTGGTCGCCCGTGCCGCCGTCGTGCACACCGGGCGCCGGCAGGCCGTCGTCCGCTGCGATCTGGTCACCGTCGGCGCGGACGGGGACGAGACCCTCTGCGCCGTCGCGCAGGGCACCGTCCTGTCCGCGGGGACATCGTGACGCCTTCAGGCCCGGCGACCGGCCCGCCGTGTCAGTCTGCCGGGATCTCCTCCAGCCGGACCGGCCGGTGCTCCCGGCGGGAGAGTTCGCAGGCCTCCGCGATCCGCAGCGCCGTCAGTGCCTCCCGGCCGTCGCACGGGTTCTCCGCCTCGCCCGCCACCAGGCGCACGAAGGCGTCCAGTTCCGCCTCGTACGCGGGGGCGAAACGCTCGAGGAAACCCGGCCACGGCTTGTCGACGGGCGGCAGGCCGTGCGGCTCCGTGGAGCTGATCGGCGTACGGTCGTCGAGGCCGACGGCGACCTGGTCGAGCTCTCCGGCCAGCTCCATCCGTACGTCGTAGCCGGCGCCGTTGCAGCGGGTGGCGGTCGCCGTGGCCAGCGTCCCGTCGTCGAGCGTGAGCAGCGCCGCCGCCGTGTCGATGTCGCCCACCTCCTGGAACATCGGGTGGCCCGCGTCCGAGCCGGTCGCGTACACCTCGGTGACCTCGCGGCCGGTCACCCACCGCAGGATGTCGAAGTCATGGACCAGACAGTCCCGGTACAGACCGCCCGACAGGGGCAGGTAGGCCGCCGGCGGCGGCGCGGGGTCGGAGGTGATGGCCCGTACGGTGTGCAGCCGGCCGAGGCGGCCGGAGCGCACCAGCTCGCGAGCAGCCGTGTACCCGGCGTCGAAGCGCCGCATGAAGCCCAGCTGGAGCGCGGTCCCCGCCTCCTCGACGGCCCGCAGCGCCCCCAGGGTGCCCGGCAGGTCCAGGGCGATCGGCTTCTCGCAGAACGCCGGGATGCCGGCGCGCGCGGCGCGGGCGATCAGTTCGGCGTGCGCGGCGGTCGCGGAGGCGATCACCACCGCGTCCACGCCCCAGGTGAAGATCTCGTTGCTGCTGGGCGCGGCGGTGGCGCCGCAGCGGTCCGCCACCTCCGCCGCCCGGACGGCGTCGGTGTCCGCCACGACCAGGGAACCCACCTCACGGTGGCGGCTGAGCACCCCCGCGTGAAAGCTGCCGATACGTCCCGTCCCGATGAGTCCGATGCGCATGGCCCAAAGGTGGAGGTGGGGCCACCGCGCTGTCAAGACTTTGTCCTGACAATCGAACCTCACGACTTCCCGTCAACATGGCGTGCGACTACGCTCCCTCACGTGCCCAAGCAGCCCAGACACGAGACGGGACCGTCGCTGTCGCTCCAGCTGAGCGTGGACCGGACCAGCCCGGTCCCGCTCTATTTCCAGCTCTCGCAGCAGCTGGAATCAGCCATCGAGAGGGGGGCGCTCACCCCGGGCACTCTGCTCGGCAACGAGATAGAGCTCGCCGGCCGGCTCGGGCTGTCCCGGCCGACGGTCCGCCAGGCCATCCAGTCCCTGGTCGACAAGGGGCTGCTGGTGCGCCGCCGAGGCGTGGGCACCCAGGTCGTGCACAGCCAGGTCAGGCGCCCGCTGGAGCTGAGCAGCCTCTACGACGACCTGGAGGCGGCCGGTCAGCGGCCCGCGACGGTCGTGCTCACCAACGAGATCGAGCCCGCGAGCGCGGAGGTCGCGGCCGCCCTCGCCGTCCCAGAGGGCAGCGACGTGCGGCTGATCGAGCGGCTGCGCTACGCCCACGGCGAGCCGATGGCCCGGCTGCGCAACCATCTGCCGGCCGGCCTGCTGGAGTGCGACACCGAACGGCTGGAGTCCACCGGCCTCTACCGGATGATGCGCGCCGCGGGCATCACCCTGCACAGCGCCCGCCAGTCGGTCGGCGCCCGCGCGGCCACGGAGCAGGAGGCCGAACTGCTCGGCGAACCGGCCGGTGCGCCGCTGCTGACGATGGAACGCGCCACCTTCGACGACACGGGCCGGCCGGTCGAGTTCGGCTCCCACGTCTACCGCGCGTCGCGCTACGCCTTCGAGTTCCAGCTCCTGGTACGGCCGTAGGCCGCTCCTCGTCCGGCCGCGGGTGCCGGAGCTCTCGCGTAAGAATGTTCGGACAAAGTCTTGACGGGGTCGCGGAGCAGCCGTAGAAACTCACCCAGCCGCAACCGGGCGGCCGGGAGAGAAGGCGGACCCACCATGCGTAGCCCCCGCACGGCAGCAGCCCTGCTCGCCGCATGTGCCCTGGTCGTCGTCGCCGGATGCAGCAGTTCCGGCGGCAAGGACGCCGACGAGAAGCCCTCGGGGGACGGCGCGGGCGGCGAGGCCGCGAAGACCCCCCGGATGAAGATCGCCATGGTGACGCACTCCGGTCAGGGCGACACCTTCTGGGACATCGTCCAGAGCGGCGCGAAGGTCGCGGCCCGCAAGGACAACGTCGACTTCCTCTACGCGGCGAACCCGGAGGGCAAGGAGCAGGCCCAGCTGGTCCAGACGTACATCGACCAGAAGGTCGACGGGATCATCGTCACCCTCGCCAAGCCGGAGGCGATGAGCGACGTGGTGAAGAAGGCGGTGGCGGCGGGCATCCCCGTCGTCACGATCAACTCCGGAGCGGAGTTCTCCGACGGCCTCGGCGCGCTCAGCCACATCGGCCAGGACGAGTCGGTGGCCGGCGAGGCCGTCGGCGAGGAACTCAACGCCCAGGGGAAGAAGAAGGCGCTCTGCGTCATCCACGAACAGGGCAACGTCTCCCTCGAGGCCCGTTGCGCCGGCGTGAAGAAGACCTTCGACGGCACGGTCGAGAACCTCAACGTCGAGGGCACCAACATGCCCGCCACCACCTCCTCCGTCGAGGCGAAACTCCAGAGCGCCGAGGACATCGACGCCGTCGTCACCCTCGGCGCGCCGTTCGCCGCCGCGTCGGTGAAGGCCAAGCAGGGCGCCGGGTCGGCGGCGGAGATCAGCACCTTCGACCTCAACGCGGAGGTCGTCGCCCGTCTCAAGGCCAAGGAGATCGCGTTCGCGGTCGACCAGCAGCCCTACCTCCAGGGCTATCTCGCGGTCGACGAACTGTGGCTCAACAAGGTCAACGGCAACGTGATCGGCGGCGGCAAGCCGATCCTCACCGGCCCCGCCCTGGTCACGGAGAAGGATGTCCCCGCGCTCGAGAAGCTCACGGCCGACGGCACACGGTGAACGCGCTCGAAGCGGCCCTCGCGGCCGCCTGCCCGCCCCCGCTGCCGACCCCGCGACCAGCGATGACCGATACTTGGGCGGCCGGCCGGGTCCGCCCCGGGGCCGGCCGCAGCAGGCAGGACAGCGAGTACGGCAAGAAGGGCACCACGTCGTGGCAAGGGCAAGGACAGGGGTACGCGCGCTCGGCGCGGTGCTGGCGGCGGTACTCGGAGTGTCCCTCGCGGGATGCAGCAGCACCGGCGGCAAGCGGGCGGAGGACGCCCGCAAGGCCCAGGCCGCGGCCGGGAAGGCCGCGGTGAACACGCCGCGCTGGACGTTCGCCATGGTCACCCACTCGGGCGACGGCGACACCTTCTGGGACATCGTCCAGAGCGGCGCCGAGCAGGCGGCCGCCAAGGACAACATCAACTTCCTCTACGCCCACAGCGACGAGGGACAGCAGCAGGCGCAGCTCGTCGACTCCTACATCTCCAAGAAGGTCGACGCGCTGATCGTCACGCTCGCCAAGCCCGACGCGATGAAGGCCGTCGTCGCCAAGGCCCGCAAGGCCGGCATCCCCGTGATCACGGTGAACTCCGGCTCCGAGCAGTCCAAGGCGTACGGCGCCCTCACCCACATCGGCCAGGACGAGACCATCGCCGGCGAGGCCGTCGGCGACGAGCTCGACGCGCGTGGCAAGAAGAAGGCCCTGTGCGTCCTGCACGAGCAGGGCAACGTGGGCCACGAGCAGCGCTGCGCGGGCGCGAAGAAGACCTTCGGCGGCGACATGCAGAACCTGTACGTCGACGGCACCAACATGCCCGACGTCCAGGCCTCCATCGAGGCGAAGCTCCAGGCCGACCGGTCCATCGACTCGGTCGTCACCCTCGGCGCGCCGTTCGCGGACGCCGCCGTCCAGGCCAGGAAGACCGCGGGGTCCAAGGCCGAGATCGACACCTTCGACCTCAACCCCAAGGTGGCGAAGGCGCTTCAGGAGGGCA
Source organism: Streptomyces sp. NPDC086835 (assembly GCF_044745705.1). NCBI lineage: Bacteria > Bacillati > Actinomycetota > Actinomycetes > Kitasatosporales > Streptomycetaceae > Streptomyces > Streptomyces sp. NPDC086835. Next base: position 276,466 of record NZ_JBIVAU010000005.1, on the reverse strand, counting down.
CGCTCGGCTTCGCCGTCGACCAGCAGCCCTACCTCCAGGGCTACCAGGCAGTTGACCTGCTGTGGCTCTACAAGTACAACGCCGACGTCCTCGGCGGAGGGCGGCCCGTCCTGACCGGACCCCAGATCATCACCGAGAAGGACGCCGCCGAGCTCGAGGAATTCACGGAGCGGGGGACCCGATGAGCACGAGCGCACCACCAGCCACACCCGACAAGGCGCCGGACAAGGCGGACGAGCGGCTGCTGCGCACGTCACCGCTGCGCAAGCTGATGGGCCGCCCTGAGCTGGGCTCGGTCGTCGGCGCCGTGGCCGTCTTCGTCTTCTTCTCCGTCGTCGCGGACGCCTTCCTCCGGACGTCCAGCCTCGCCACCGTCCTGTACGCGGCCTCGACCCTCGGCATCATGGCCGTACCGGTCGCGCTGCTGATGATCGGCGGGGAGTTCGACCTCTCCGCGGGTGTCATGGTGACCAGCTCGGCGCTGATCTCCTCGATGTTCAGCTACCAGATGACCGCCAACGTCTGGGTCGGAGCCCTTGTCTCCCTGCTGGTCACCCTCGGGCTCGGCGCCTTCAACGGCCTGATGCTCACCCGCACGAAACTGCCCAGCTTCATCATCACGCTGGGCACGTTCCTGATGCTGACGGGCCTCAACCTCGGCCTCACCAAACTCATCAGCGGCACCGTCTCGACCAAGTCCATCGGCGACATGGAGGGCTTCCCGTCCGCCAAGAGCGTCTTCGGCGAGTTCACCGTGGGCGGCACGACGATCAAGGCGACCATCGTGTGGTGGGTCGTGCTGATCGCGCTGGCCACCTGGATCCTGCTCCGCACCCGCTTCGGCAACTGGATCTTCGCGGTGGGCGGCGGCGCCGACGCGGCCCGCGCGGTGGGCGTCCCGGTCAAGCGGACCAAGATCCTTCTGTACATGGGCGTGGCCTTCGCCGCCTGGGTCTCCGGCCAGCACCTGCTGTTCTCGTTCGACGTGGTGCAGTCCGGCGAGGGCGTCGGCAACGAGCTGACGTACATCATCGCCGCGGTCATCGGCGGCTGTCTGATCACCGGCGGCTACGGCTCTGCGATCGGCTCGGCCGTCGGCGCACTGATCTTCGGCATGACCAGCAAGGGCATCGTCTACGCGGAGTGGAACCCGGACTGGTTCAAGTTCTTCCTCGGAGCGATGCTCCTCCTGGCCACCCTGCTCAACGCATGGGTACGCAAGCGTGCGGAGGCGACCACCTAAATGAGTGCCCTTGTCGAGCTCGACGACGTCAGCAAGTACTACGGCAACATCCGGGCCCTCGAAGGCGTCTCCCTCGAGTGCCACGCCGGTGAGATCACCTGCGTCCTCGGTGACAACGGCGCCGGCAAGTCGACCCTGATCAAAATCATCGCGGGGCTGCACCGGCACGACGCCGGCACCCTGCGCATCGAGGGGGAGGAAACCTCCCTCGCCGGCCCGCGCGAGGCGCTGGACCGGGGGATCGCCACCGTCTACCAGGACCTGGCGGTCGTCCCGCTGATGCCGGTCTGGCGCAACTTCTTCCTCGGCTCGGAACCGACCCGCGGCAAGGGCCCCTTCAAGCGCCTCGACGTGGAGACGATGCGGCGGACCACCCGCGCCGAGCTGCTGCGGATGGGTATCGACCTGCGCGACGTCGACCAGCCCATCGGGACGCTGTCCGGCGGTGAGCGCCAGTGCGTGGCCATCGCCCGCGCCGTCTACTTCGGCGCCAAGGTGCTGGTGCTGGACGAGCCGACGGCCGCACTCGGTGTGAAGCAGTCCGGCGTGGTGCTGAAGTATGTGGCCGCCGCCCGCGACGCGGGTCTGGGCGTGGTGCTCATCACCCACAACCCGCACCACGCCTATCTGGTCGGCGACCGTTTCGTGCTCCTCAAGCGCGGTGTCATGTCCGGGAGCCACACCAAGCAGAGCGTCACACTCGACGAGCTCACCCGGCAGATGGCGGGCGGCAGCGAGCTGGAGGACCTCCGCCACGAGCTGGAGCGCGCCCCGGCGCCCACCCACCTCGGCGGCCACGCCGTCGACACCGGGGAGCCCGCCGGCGAGGCGCGCCGGAAGGACTGAGCCCGCCGGCCCAGTAGAGTCTTCCGTCTGGATCAGGCCGGATCAGGGTGCGTGCCAGGCCCCGCGAGCCCGGCATGATCCGGACGAGAAGCCCTAACATCGGGAGGACGGGCGCCGCCCGACCCGGGACCCCGACCGGCCACCACGACCCCGCAGGGACGACTTGAGTACGTACCGCGACTTCACGAACCGAGGCACCGCCCGCGCCACCGTCCTCAGGACGGTCGGCACGCGCGAGCGGCGCTCGCACCTCACGGCGCCCCGCGTACCCACGGTCGGCATCGACATCGGCGGCACCAAGGTGATGGCGGGCGTCGTCGACGCCGACGGGATCATCCTCGAGAAGATCCGCACCGAGACCCCCGACAAGTCCAAGAGTCCCAAGGTCGTCGAGGACACCATCTGCGAGCTGGTGCTCGACCTCTCCGACCGGCACGATGTGCACGCCGTGGGCATCGGCGCGGCCGGCTGGGTCGACGCGGACCGCTCCAAGGTGCTCTTCGCACCCCACCTCGCCTGGCGGAACGAGCCCCTGCGCGACGCCCTCTCCGCCCGTCTCGCCGTGCCCGTACTGGTCGACAACGACGCCAACACCGCCGCCTGGGCGGAGTGGCGCTTCGGCGCCGGACGTGGCGAGGACCACATCGTCATGATCACGCTCGGTACCGGCATCGGCGGCGCGATCCTCGAGGACGGCCAGGTCAAGCGCGGCAAGTTCGGCGTCGCCGGCGAGTTCGGCCATATGCAGGTCGTGCCCGGCGGCCACCGCTGCCCGTGCGGCAACCGCGGCTGCTGGGAGCAGTACAGCTCCGGCAACGCCCTCGTCCGTGAGGCCCGCGAGCTCGCCGCCGCCGACTCCCCGGTCGCCTACAGCATCATCGACCGGGTCGGCGGCAACATCGGCGACATCACCGGGCCGCTCATCACCGAGCTGGCCCGCGAGGGCGACGCGATGTGCGTCGAGCTGTTCCAGGACATCGGGCAGTGGCTCGGTGTCGGCATCGCCAACCTCGCCGCCGCCCTCGACCCGTCGTGCTTCGTCATCGGCGGCGGCGTCAGCGCCGCCGACGACCTGCTGATCGGCCCCGCCAGGGACGCGTTCCGCCGTCATCTGACGGGCCGCGGCTACCGCCCGGAGGCCCGGATCGCCAAGGCCCAGCTCGGCCCGGAAGCGGGTATGGTCGGCGCGGCCGACCTCGCGCGGCTGGTGGCCCGACGCTTCCGCCGGGCCAACCGCCGCCGTGTGGAACGCCACGAGCGCTACGAGCGCTACGCCCAGGCCCTGCGCAACCCGAGTTCTGTACGCCCCACCCAGGAACCGCCGTCATGACAACGCTGACCACCCGCCAGCCCACGCCGCAGCCGACTGAGCCGACCCCCGAGGGCCGGCGCCACATGATCGTGCGCCGCTGGATCACCGCGATCGTCATCGTGCTGCTGATCGGCATCCCGGCCGGCTATCTCGTGATCTCCGCCGGGCAGAGCCGCGCCAGCGGCCGTGACAAGGAGGCGGAGTCCGCCGCCCAGGGCCTGCGCGACTTCTGGCCCTCCATCATGAAGCGCCGCATCTTCGAGGTGCCCGTTCCCGAAGGTGCCACGCGGGTCTCCTACTTCGAGACCAGCAACTGGAAGACCAGCCGGCTGTACGTCCAGTTCCGCACCTCCCCGAAGGGCCTCGACACCTTCCTGAAGGGCGCCGGGACGAGCCGCGCGGCGCTCGAGAACGGCAAGGTCACCATCAGCGACCGGGACTCCGCCGTGGTCGGCTGGAACTTCAAGCTGAAGGGCCGGGCCTGGGCCGGCACCGTCCACAACCAGAAGGACCCGCGGCCGAGCAAGGACATCACGGTCGACCTGACCGAACCGGACCGCCCCTGGGTGTACGTGGTCTCCACGGCCAACCCGTAGGAGCCCGCTCAGCCGTCCGACGGCCGGTTCCCGGCGCGCGCCTGTTGCTCCTCATGAGGGCCACGGTTCGGTGGGCCGGACGGTGTCGAAAGCGAGCCCGCTGGAGCTCTCCCCGGTACCGGGGGCCTTCTCCCTGCGCACCCAGCTGTGCCAGGAGCCGTCGGACCAGCGGGCCAGCACCGGGCGGCGTGTCACGGTCACCCCGTCGCGCGGCACCTCCTCCTCGTGCACCCACAGTCCTGGCGTGATCAACAGACCCTCCGGGCGGGAGTCGAGGCCGGGACCGGTCAGCTCCGTCAGCCGGAACTGGATCGCCCCGGTCCGGACCAACTCGGGGACGAGGGGGAACCAGTGGTCGGGCACCACGGTCTGCACCCCGTACGCGGGCAGCTCGCCGGTCGCGACCGGCTCGGGCGCCGTGCGCGCCCACCGGTCCCGGCGGTCGATCAGTTCTCCGCGGCCGTCCGTGTAGCGGTGCTGTACGGCCCAGGCCAGGTTCGCCAACTCGTCGCGGGCCAGCGCCACGTGCTCGAGCACCTCGCCCACCTGCCCGCGTTCGGTGGGCAGGACCAGCAGCCCGGACGCCGCCGGGTGGTCCGGGTCGGGGCTGTGCAGGCTGAACATCGACCATGCCGGGTCGTCCCGGCCGGCTCGTGGGACCAGGTGGTGGCGGCCGAACACGTCGCGTACGAGCAGCCGGTCCAGCACGGTCAGCGAGCCGGTCGGTACTTCCAGCGGCACCAGGAACCAGTCGTTGCCGTAGACCGTCGCGAACGAGATCAGCAGCAGCCGGCCGGTGTCCAGCGTGGACACGTCCACCGAGCCCAGGTCGACCCGCGCGTCCTCCATCTCCCAGAACCGGTCGGCCGGCAGCCCGCCGTAGCGCACTGTCGAGGGCAGGCCCTCGTCGGTGAACGTGTGCCGCGGTCCTGGCGGGGCGGCCGCGTTCTCGGGTTCGGGGTGCACGTCCAGGCCGTACCAGTCCAGGCCGTCGCCCAGGTACTCCTCGGCGCGCAGCACCGTGCCACCGGTGGACAGCTCGGCGGCGTACTCGAACCGGTGCGGGTCGAAGCAGTCCGGGCCGCGCTCGGCCAGTTGCCCGGCCCACCAGCGCCGCCAGCGGCCGGCCACCTCGCCGAGCTTCGGGTCCGGTCCGCCGTCGAAGGTGCCCGCGTCCAGAGCCGCCGCCACTGCCACCGCGTCGGGTACCCGGCCGTCGAGCAGGCCGACCAGACTCGTGTCGGGCTCGCCGGCCCGCAGCTGATGCGGTGCCAGTGCCGCGACGGCGGCGGTGAGCAGCCCGGCGTCGTCGGACATCCGCAGCAGCGCGGCGCCCCCTTCGGCGCGCAGCCGCTCGTCGACCTGGACCGGTTCGTCCTCGACCTGGACGTCGAGCGGCCCGAGGCGAGGGTCGTAGGGCACCCAGTCGGCGGCCCCGGCCGGCCGCCAGGCGTCGATCGGCGCACTGCTGCCGGACATCTGGACCACTGCGGGGGAGCCGGCGTCCTGGGCGGCGAACTCTCCGAACTGCCACTGCCGGGTGAGAAGCCAGAGCGGGTCGTGCACCCGGGCCGCCAGGCCGGATTCGACGTCAGCGGTGCGGTGCCCGGGCTCCAGACGGAACGGCCCCTCCGGGTCGGTGTTGGGCCGGCGGGTCTCGATCCTGGACAGCGCCTGCCCGGTCGCCCCTTGCGGAGAGATCCGGACAGCGGGGATCAGGTCGTCCAGCAGCGGCAGGTCGGCGAGATCGACGGCGCGCAGCTTGGCCAGTTCCAGGGTCTCGCGGAGCACTTGGACCAGGCCGTCGGAGGTCCAGCCGCGATCCAGGTCCGCTGGGACGGCGATGAGCACGTTGTGCGGGGCCTTGGCGTCGGGCCGGTCGTAGTGGAACGCGACGCCCGTCAGCTCGGTCTCCGGCGGTGCCGCTGCCGCCGGTGCCTCGGCCGTCGGTGTCGGCGGCGCCCCGGCCGGCGGTGCGGGTTCGGCGGCCGGGCGCAGCACGTCCGAACCGGGCAGCAGCTCGATCCATTCGTCGAGCAGCAGACCGGTCACGGCCGCGCCGGGCGCGGCCTCTGCCGGGGCGTGCCAGACCAGGTGTGCGGTGGCCTGCGGACGCCGCCCGGCCGGGAAGGTGCCCCCGATCCACGGGTCGGTCCCGCCCAGCGGACTCTGTGCCGCGCGCAGCCGCTCGACCCGTCCGGCCCGGGCCCCGGCCAGCACCAGCGTCTCGTGCAGAGCTCGGACCACCGGCCGCACCATCGCGTTGCGCCGCAGCCAGTCCTCGACCTCGGCGCCGGGCAGGTCGGCCCGCCCGGCCGGCGCCCCTTGGACGAGCGCGGGCAGCAGCGGGACGTCCGCGCCCAGCACCTCGGCCACCGCCGTCCTCGCCCGGGACAACCAGCCCTCGGCCCCGCCCGGTTCGGCCGCCTCCGCGGCCAGTGCGCCGAGCGCCGCCGCGCCGGGGTGCGCGGCGACCAGGGGGTCGGCCGCGAAGTCCGCCAGCCGACGCCGCAGATCGGTCGTCTCGACCGAGCGGTCGCCCGGGCTCTCGGACAGATGCGCCGGCAGCAGCGGCTGGGCAGTGGCCAGCAGTGAACGGATCCGGACGGCCCTGCCGCGCAGACCGTTCCAGCCGGGACCGGTGAAGGTGACCCGTGTGTCCGGCGGGGCGCCCTGGGCGTCCAGGACCGCGCGGCCCAGCCGGGCCTGTTCGGCGCCGCCCGCTTCCAGCACCGTGCTCAGCGCGCCCAACCCGAGCCGGTCGGCGGTGATGTCGAATGCCTGACCGTTGCCCTGCTCCTCGGGCCCGCGGTCCTGGTCGCCGCCCGGGTCCCGTCCGTGCCCGCCCAGCACCCCGGTCAGGGTCCAGCCCGCCGCCGGGCCGAGCAGGTGCGCGACCCAGGCCTCCACCGCCGGTTGCAGCGTGGCGACCGGGTCGGCCGGCCAGCCGGTCGGCCCGACCGGCACGGCCGGCAGCAGCGCGGCCACTCGATGGGTCAGCGCGCGGGCCCGCCGCGGTGTGCGCAACACGTGGAACGTGTCCGGTACGTCCTCACCGCGGCCCAGGGTGTCGGCGGTCAGCCCCGCGCGGATCGGGTTGCCTCCCACCAACTGGTGGACGCTCTCGGCCAGCACCAGGTCGCCCACTGCGTCCAGAGCGTCGGCGAGGTCCTGCAGCAGCGGTTCCACCGCTCCCCGGTCGGCCGACGGCACCACCGGCGCGCCGTCGATGACACTGGGCAGATCGAGCACGCCGGCACCGGCCCGCACCAGGGCCATCCCGTCGACGACGTTGCGCGCGGAGACGGCCTCCGCGCTGCGCGCCCACAACGGCGCGTCAGCCCCCTGATCCTCGGGCTCGGGCACCACCGGGAGCGGGAACTGGCGGCGGAACCGTTCGACGAGGTGGTCCAGCTCCGCATCGTGCAGGGCCCGCTCGAACCGGTAGCCCAGCAGGGAGCCCAGGTTCTGACCCCGGCGTACGCCGCCGAGCAGCCAGCGGGCGATTCGGGCGCGGCGCGAGGTGAGGCCGACCGCGTAGGTCTGCTCGCCGGGGTGACCGAGGAAGCCCGAGCGCAGAACGGCCGCGGTCGCCGCGTGCTGGAGCGACGGTGCGTGGATGTAGCCGTCCTGCCCGGACACCTCGACCGTGGTGGCGACGTCGTCCACGTCGATCTCGACCTGTTCCCTCGGCACCGCCGGCCGCAGGTCCTCCACCCAGCCGTAGCAGCCGTACCGGATGCCCTCGATGCCGGATGCCCGCAGCTCGGCCAGCCGCCGCGACGCAAGTGAGGTGATCCAGGCGTCCAGCCGGTGCGAGTGGACGTCGATGACCTCCAGCAGCAGCTCGGGCAGGCGGGTCGTCGGTACGGCGGCGAGTGTCCGCAATGCCTGTTCCAGCCGGGGCAGCGCGGCCGTGGCCCGGGTGGCGGCCGCGACCCGTTCCGCGCGATCGCCTTCCGACAGCCCCTCCAGCACGTCGGCCACCAGCTGGTCCACGTCACCGGTGGCGGCCAGCGCATGGGGGAGCGGATCCTCCTCACCGTCGTCGGAGAACGCCCAGTTCGGCAGGAACAGCAGCGCATCGAGCACCCCCGTGGCATCCGGCGGAGCCTCCGGCGGGAACTCCGGTGGTACCCCCTCGTCCTCGGGCGTCGAAGCACCGTCGTCGGGCGGTGGAACCCCGTCCTCGGGCGTCGGAGCACTGCCCTCGGCCGGTGGGGCACCGTCCTCGGTCGGTTCGCCACCCTCGCCCGGCACTTCGCCGCCGACGGTCGGGAGGTCGAAGAACGTGCTCGGCCGAGGTGGGGTCTCCCGGCCGGAGGACAGCTCCACCGGCCAGGCGCGGTCGTAGCTCTCGGCGTCCAACTCGCCTGCCAGGAAGGCGCGCACCGCGGCCAGGTAGTCCGCGGTGGCCGACGCGCGGGCCGGGAAGCCGACCGGGTCCGGCGTGAGCCGGGGCACGAACGCCGGGACGCCGGTCGCCTCGTCCAGGCCCCAGCCGAGATCGGTCCAGCCGTCGGAGCCCGTGGTCCAGCGCAGCACGCCGTCCGGAGGCAGGCCGGGCAGGCCCGGTTGAGCGGGGGGCTGGTCGCGCGGTGTCTTCGGCACCGCGAACCCAGGGCCGTCCAGTCGGCGCATGGCCAGGCCGGTCGCCACCGGCAGCCGTTGCAACGCGTCCACCGCGACCTGGTCGACCGGCTCGTCGGGCCGCACCCTGGGGATGGTGGAGTCCTCGCCGTTCAGCACCGCACGCCAGCGTTCCCGCAGCCGCAGCAACCAGGGCGCCAGCAGCGCGTCCACGTCGCTGTCCCGCCCGGCGCGCCAGTCGCCCAGCGCGGTCGCGGGCAGCACTCCGTACGGCTGGCGGCCGACCCGCAGCATCGGCAGCGGCCCGCGACTGCGGACATGCTCGGCGAGATGATCCCGGACCGCGCGCCACGGCCCTGCCGGGCCAGGGTCCCGGACCTCTTTGGTACCGAGGTCCAAGTGGGACGTGGCGGCCTCGGCGAAGCCCTTGCCCAGCGTCGGCCAGGTGAGCAGGGTCAACGCGGCGACGGCCGACGGTTCCGCGTCGGCCGCGCCGGGACAACCGCGCAGGAAACCGGCGTCCGGCAGGCCGAGCGCATCGGCCAGCACGTCGGTGACCTGCCGCTGACCGGCCGGCGGCTCCGGGTCCGGGTCCGGCCCGGGGTAGGCCGGGGCCGAGGACCAACCGGACCGAGCACGCGGAGTGTTGTTGGTCGCGGTACCGGCGGGCAGCATGCCGAGCCCGCCGCCGAAGCGGTGACCGTGCAGCACGTCGCGCAACCGGGCGGCACCGTCCACCGCCGAGTCGTCGCGCACCCCGACGACCAGGAGTTCGTCCAGGTGATCGGTGCCGTCGGTGAAGGTCAGCTCGACACCCATGCCCGCCTTGACCGCCTCGAACCAGTCGGTCTCCCAGCCCTCCTCATCGGTGCGGAGCATGCTGATCGGCAGCGGGTCGGGCACCGGACGGCCGAGTCTGTCCACCACCACCTGGCCGTCGACCAGGCCGAGGAAGCGCCAGCGCTTGGGCATCGCGACCACGCGCTGCCGGCGTTCGTTCGGGTCGTCGGGACGCACCGCGGGCGGCGGGGCACCGGGGCGGCAGGCGCGGACCGCCCAGGCGGCGCGTGCCGGACGCAGCAGAGTGAGCACCTTCTGCCAGGCTTCGGGGCTCGGATCCCGCCAGTACTCGGTGCCGGCGGCTGCCTCCGCAGTGGTGAGCTCCGGGTCGAACTGGGACAGCAGGATGTCGTCCGGGTAGACGCGCACCCGAAGTGCGCCCGGTTCCCACCAGATGGTTTCCACCCGCACCGGCAGCAGGGCGATCGGGGCGGTGTTGTCGTCGGGGAACAGCGCGGCGCCGGCGGCAAGGGCCTGTGCCAGTTCCTCCCCGGCGCTGCTGACCGAGCTCTTCAGCTGGTCGGCCGTGCGCTGAAGCTCTGCCTGGGCCGCCTCGGCGGCCGTGAGCAGTTCGGGAGTGGCGCGCTCGTCGCCGGCCCGGATGGCGTCCTGAAGCCGACGGACCACGGCCAGTTGCTCGTCCGCGCGGGCCTGCGCCATGTCCGCCTCGGCGCGTGCTCGGTCCAACTGCGCGCGGGCGGCGAACGCGTCGCTCATCTGCGGTGTGCTCCTGTCCTCGACACGTTGATCAGCCGCCCAGCAACGTGGTGGCCCGGAAGGCCAGCTGGAACGGCTGTTGGAAGGCGATGCGGGCCATGTCGGCCGCGTCGCGGCCCCACACCGGCGGATCGGCCGGCGGCAGCTCGCTCGGTGTGGCGGGCGCCGGGGCGAGGCGGACGAACCTGGCGGCGTCCACGGTGACGCCGCTCCAGGTGAGGTCGGCCCAGGTCTTCAAGGGGACGGGCTGACCGGAGTCGAAACCGAACTGGGTGCCGCGCATCGGTTCGCGGAACACGAAGAACCAGTCCTCGGCGCGGGCCCGGTGCTCGTCGATACCGGCGAACAGGTAGAGCACGGTGGACTCGTCCAGGGCCAGCGGGGTGCCCGGCACTCCGCCGAACGCGGCCGGCAGCTTGCCCTCCTCGCCGCGTACCGCGAGCAGCGCGGTGCCCGGGAACCGGCGCAGCAGGTCACCGCGCACGAGCAGTGCCAGCCTGCCCTCGCCGCCGGTGCGCGGCCGGCTGCCCAGCGGGGCGTCCAGCGGCCAGCGGGCGATCTCGTCGACGTCCGCGTCGTCGCCGGGCCAGAATCGGGCGAACGGGGTGCCGCGCTGGTCGGTGGGGAACTCCCGCCACAACAGCTCCCGGTTGAATTCGTGGTTGAGCCCGACGAGCAGGGCGGCGACGAACTCCGGGTTGGTCTCCAGCAGTGTCACGGAGTTCGGCGGCAGTGCGCCGATGCCAGGAATCGCCCACTCGGGCCAGCGGGCCAGCAGTTCCTCGGCGATCGGCACGGTGAACTTCGGGTGCGCCATGATCGGCCGCAGCGGGCGGGCTTCGGCTTCGCTGCGCCGCGGCCAGAACTCGGCGGGGATGCGGTCGGTCATCCGCAGGAGTTGCAGCTTCGGCGGGCTGACCCCGGCGCGGAGTTCGCCCGGCAGGCCGGCCTCGGGCGCTTCCGCGTCGATCACGCCCATATCGCTCAGCCGCTGTTCGAGGACCGGCCTGGGCCCCCCGGCGACAGCGGCGTCGCCGGTCGCGACGCGGCCTGCGCGGCGGGCCAGGGCGCCCGTGCGGCGGGTCAGCCGGACGAACGAGGTGTCTGCCGCCCCCGTCGGCACCGGGGACGCGGCCAGCATGGCGGTCAGTGTGGTCGCGGCTCCTACCGGTCCGGCGACGGCGTCGGAGAGCGGCATCCGGTTGCCCACGGGAGCCATGACGGTGACCAGGTCGGCCACATCCAGCGGGGCGAGGTGCTTGCGCTGGGCCTGCTCCGCGGCGGCGGTGGCCATCTCGCCGACGGCCAGCAGCCGGTTCGCCTGACGGACCTCGCCGACCTGCTCCCAGGCCCTGGCCATCAGGAACTCCTGTTCCAGCTGCACGTAGCGGGCGCCGAGCGCGGCGGCCACCCGGCGGCGGACCTCGAGGTTGAGGGTGCTCATCCAGCTGTTCGGGTCGGTGGGCACGGTCTGTTGGCCGGTGTGGTGGCTGCCGTAGAGCGGCGGGGCGACGGCGGCGGTGTCGCGGTCGTCGGCGGGAGGCCCGGCCTCGGCGCGGCGCCGGGCGGGAGCGTCCAGGCGTTCTCGGACCAGGGCCAGGAACCGTTCCTGTGCGGCGGGGTCCGACCACACTTCGGGCGCCGCCGTTCCCGGCACCCGTAGCGCACCGTCCAGCGCGACGCCGGCGGACCCGGTTTCCTGCTCGGCGGGCCAGGGCCGGCCGACGTCGATGGTCCGGGTGCCGAGCCCGGCCTCGGCCGCCGGCCGGAAGCGCAGCCGACGAGCCAGCTCCTCGAAGGTGCCCGCCTCCGCGGTGCGGAAGGTCCACCAGTGGTAGACGGGCAGGTCGATCGTGGCGCTCTCGCCGGCCGGCCAGGCATCCGCCGTGCCCGGCCCGACCAGGGGCGCGTTCAGGCCGGCAGCCCGGCCGGCCGCGGTGGCCGGCACCACGGCGGCGATCCATCCCCGGTTCGGCTCCAGCTTGCGCGGGCACAACAGCCGCGCGACGACGTCGGCCGAGTGGTTGCGCACCCCCTGCGTGGCGAGGTGCTGCGCGGCGCCGAGGTCGGTGACGCTGTCCGGGAGGCGAGCCTCCACATGCGCCCAGGCCCAGCGTTCGGCCGCCGGTGGCAGCGCGGCGACCGGGGCGGTGAGTACCGGCAGCGGGTTCGCGCCCCGCGGTGGGGCCGCCTCGTCCTCGGCCAGCACGATCAACGCGATCCACGGCAGCGGCGTCGGCCCGGACGGTGTCGTGGCCTGTCCCGGCGAGAGCAGCCACGGCAGGTCGGCGTGCGCCAACTCGACACCGGCCAGGACGTTTTCCGCCGCCGGGGCCGAGCCGGGCTGCGGCTCCTCGCGCAGCACCATCGCCCGGTCGAAGCCGAGCACATCCCCTGGCCCGACCAGCGACAGCGTCGGCCCTGCCACCGGCTCCCGCTTGTCCTCGCCGTCGATCTCGCGGGCGAACAGCACCGACGTCGGCAGCGCCTGGCCCGACGCCGAAGCCGCCGCACCGACCTGCGCCGAGGAGAAGAACCATCGAGTACTCATGCGTCGCTCCAGCTCAGGCCGTGTGGCCCTGACGTGCCTCTTCGGCGTGTCGCCGGCCCGGTGCTCACCAGGAGGCTCATGTGCGTTGCTCCCAGCTCTCGACGAGCTGAACGGGAGCGTGCGGGTCGCCCAGCTGTTCGCGTACCGCCTGCCAGGCGTCCGCGGTGGCGTTGACCAGGGAGACGTCGGCGAGCAGTGGGTGCAGGTCGTCGGCGGCGACCACACTCATCGTCGGTGGGCGTACACGTACGGCCGCCTCGGGTGTGCGCCACCGCTCCAGCCGCTCGGCGGCGCTGAGCCCGTACACCGCCTCGCGGCGGAAGAGTCCCGGCCAAGGGGAGAACTCCCGCGACGGCAGGGGCGGCTCGTACCCGGTCTCGTAGCCGTCGTCGACCCGGTGACCTGCGCCGAGCCGGGCGCCGTCGGTGCCCACACGCACCCCGCCGGCGTGGCTGACGAACGCGGGCTCGGTGAGCTGCTGGTCCTCGGTGAGGTCGAAGAACTCGCCGGGCACGAACCGCTCCGGCAGCGAGGGGAGACCGTCGACGGGCCGGGGCGAGCCGGCGGTGACTTCCTTGATCGTCCACGTCTGCACCGGCACCGGCCGACGCTCGAACCGGGAGATCGGCACGCCCAGCGGGATCACCTCCTGGCTGACCCGCAGGGTGGCGTCCGGGTGCACGATCTCGCCTCTGGCGAGCTTTTCGACCGCCGCGGGAGTGAACGCCAGCGCGGTCCGTTCGGCTGCCGGCCGTTCCGCCACCCACGCCTTCGCCTGACCGATGGCGGTACGCAGCGGCTCGAGCGGATCACGCCCGGCCCGCGGCGCGACCGCCGGTGGGGCGCCCCAGCGGATGTCGAAGTCGAGTTCGACGTCCCAGAACAGCACCGAGATGCTGCCGGTGCCGAACGCGTGCCAAGGCGCCGGGCCTTCCAAGGTGAAGTCCAGGCCGACGCTGGCCAGTCGGCGGCCGAACGCACGCACCGCCACCCCGGCCCGCACATGCACCGCGAACGCGAACACCGGGTCGAAGACGAACAGGGCGTCCAGTCCGAGCCAGCCCTGCACACCGCAGCCGGCGATCATCGCCTCCAGCTGCACCTGGCCGCCGAACATGACCGCGTTGGACGTGACCGCGAAGTAGGCCTCCATGCGCAGCCCGAACCCGTTTCCGGGGGCCAGGTCGACCTCGAGCCGGCGCAGCGCGGGCACCCCGGCGGGGCGGGTGTAACGGGGGTGGAAGCCGCCGGCGGACATGACGAACTCCGGCTGCCGACCGCCGCGCACCAGCAGGTACATCTCGCCGCGCACGGCCAGTCCGACGATCCACGACCCTGCCAGCGACACCAGCAGTTCGAATTCGGGAACGCCCGTGTCGATCCGTCCGAGCACGCTTGCCTGCAGCCGGATCAGCGGCACCACCGGGTCGGGCAGACCCACCAGGAGCCGCCCCACCAGCACCGCGCGCACCGGGGCGGGCAGTTCCAGGATCAGTGCGCCGGACAGTGACACCATCCGACCGCCCCAGGTGATGCGTACCATCGGCCCGACCAGTACCCGGCCGGTGGCCACCGGGAACGCCGAGGCCAGCGAATCGACGATCTCCCCGGCACGCTCCACCGCCCGGTCAGGGAAGAGCACCCGGTCGGCGTTGCCGTCGCCGACCAGCTGCTGCAGCGCGGTGACGTCGACGCGCCGGTTGACGCCGACAAGCCCGCCGACCGCGTCCAGCGCGAAGCCCAGCCCGAGTTGGATGCCGGGATCGGGGAACTTGGCGGCGAGCAGGACGAGGAAGCTGGTCGGGGCCCCCGCGACCGGCGGCCGGAACAGGGCGACGGCCTGCAGCCGCAGCACGCTCAGGTCGATCGAGATCAGCCCGGCGTAGCCCTGGTCGGGGTTGCCCCGGACCACGCCGCCGCCGGACACGGGCGGCAGGTCGAGTTCGGTGCCGATGCCGTCCGGGAAGAGCTCACGCAGGCGCTGCGGATCGATGCCCGGTCGCATCGCCGGTGAGAGCACCACCGGCAGGTCGATGCCTGCCCTCACCATCGAAGCGCGCAGTGGCAGCCCGGGCAGTCCCGCGTCGACCGACACGGACAGGGCCAGCCGCAGCTCGCCGCCGTCGGAGGTCAGTTCCAGGGCGGCACCCCGGGTCTGCACACCTGGAGCGTTCAATCGCAGTGGCAGCGCGGCGCGCAGCGCGCCGGTTCCGGCGAAGCGCAGTCCACCGGCCCGGTCCGCCCGGACGGTGACGGTGACCGGCCCCGAACCGCCGGCCATCGGGCCGGCCCCGCCGACGCCGATCAGCTTGGCCAGAGCCGTCGGCAGGACGGCGGCAGCGAGCTCTCGCAGCTCCACCTCGACGGCCGGCGGCGTGTCCGGGCTCGCGGTCACGGTGAGCGCGATGCCGTTGACGCTGATCCCGGGCCCGTCCGTCATGCCGGCGGCCAGCCGGCCGGTGCGCTGGACCTGGATCGTCACGGTGCCGCCGGGTGGTGCCGGCGGCATGCCGGGACCGAACGCGGCGTCCCAGCCGCCGGCCGCGGCGATCGTCGCCTGCGCACTCCACGGGCCCGTGACCCTCGGCGGCATGGACAGGGCCGCCCCCGCGGTGACCACCACGTCGAACAGCGGCCCGCCCGGAGTCACCCCGAGCACCGCGCGGCCGGCCGCCGCGCCGGCCGGGTCGGTCAGCACCAGCGCCACCCCGAGCGGCGCCCCGGGCGCCCGCCGCCAGCCGTGCAACCGCACCGGCGAGCCCGCGTCCAGGTCGCCGAGCATCTCCCGCACCAGATCCACCAGCGAGTTCCCCGGCGGCAGCCGGTCGTACGCCGCGAACAGCCGTCCTGCCAGTACGGTGCCGGCGGCTGACGGTTCCTCGGGCAGCTCGCGGACCAGGCCCTCCACCGCGTTCTGGGTAAGCGCGCGCAGCTGGTCGGCGACCTGGCGCAGGAGCTCGGTGGGGTCCATGTCACCTCACCCGAGCCCGGGTTCGCCGTTGTCGATCACCAGCGCGTGACCGAAACCGCCCAGCCCCAGCCAGCGCCCGTCCGGGCTGAACTCCATGGCCAGCACCTCGTCGGTGGTCACCGCGTAGAGCTCGTTGCCGTCCAGATTGAACAGGCGCACCACGTTGTCGATGGAGGCGCTGGCCGCCACCTTGCCGTTCGGGCTGAACGCCACGTGGGTGACGGCCCCGAATCCCGGGTCGGGCAGCCCGGGGGCGAGCTTCGGCGCCCTGCCCCTCTCCACCCCGGACTCCGCTTCCAGGACCCGGGCGAACCCGTCGGAGCCGCCCACCACGGTCCACTTGCCCTTCGGGTCGAACGCCAGGCAGTTCGGGGCGGTGACCTGCTCGTCGACCTCGTCCTCCGTCGGCCACAACTGCGCCCCGTCGTCCGCCTGGAACATCCGGGTGGTGTCGTCGGCGGCGCAGCACAGCACCAGGGAGGCATCCGGACTGAACGCGACAGCGAGCACCGCGTCGTCCGGGGTCAGTCGCCCGAGTTCGGCGCCGGTGGCCAGGTCCAGCACCCGCGCGGACCCGGCACGCCGGTGGTCACCGCCGTGCCGTTCGTCGATGGCGAGCGCGATCCGGGTGCCGTCCGTGCTGAGGTCGATGTCGGCGATCTGCGGCGTGTCGACGGTGATCCGCCGGGATGCCGCCCCGGTCGCGCCCTCGAGTACCACCACCACCGCGTCGGTGGACGCGACCACCTTTCCGTCCGGGGTGAACCGCACCGTGTTGACCGAGCTGCCCGGATCGAGCGGCCCTTGCCAGATCACCGCCCCGGTCGAGCTGGAGCGCAGGAACACCTGCTCGAAGTCGGCCACCGCGAGCGCGGCGCCGTCGGGGCTGAACGCGATGCCGGTCACGGACCCCTCGCAGGGCACGTCCAGCGGCGCACCGACGCCGACGCCGCGCACCCGCACCACCGAATCGCTGCCGCCGCTGGCGAACCGGGTGCTGTCGCGGCTGAATGCGATCGCCTGGGCGGAGCCCTCATGTTCGACCGTGAGCGCCACGGTCCCCGGCTGACTCATGACCAGCTCCTCCTTTGGGCGCCATGGCTGCTCTTTCCTGAGCCGGCAGGCTCTGATTCCGTTACGCAGCTGAAGCGTCGCTCACAGTTACGAACGTATGTGAAGGACGCGACGCTGGCGAGCGTTCGTGAGCCCGTAGGAAGAGATCCACTCGGTTGGCTCCGGCGGCGTTCCGGCGTTCCGCTGCGGCTGACTGCTGTCGCGACAGCACGGCCTTAGCGACCCACTCGATGCTCGACACCTTCGCCTGCGCAGCCAGCACCGGAATTACCTCGGTCTTGTCCGCTGTGAGGTCGATCCAGACGAGCGCCGGGGGCGACGCCGGTTGGGGCACTCGATCACCTCATCAAGCCTGGTGATGGGATCGACGCCGAAGTCGTGCCCTGTCCCGGAGGTCCCCCCTGTCCTCCACCACCAAAACACCCGCGCGAGTCGCCGCCGCCCGCGAGTGAGGTCGTGCACGAACGTCGCCGGCTCTTCGGCAACGCCGTTCTTGGACGGTCTTGTTGACCCCCTCCCGAGGCATGGGCCCGAGTGACAGTCAGGTGCGGGCATCCGGCACGCGCCGGCCCTTGCCCGGCCACTGTGCCGACGAGCACACATATCCGGCCAGGGATAGAATTGGCGTGAGCTCCGAACAGCAGATATTTCTTCCGGGGCCCGCAGTTCTTCTCCGGTCCCAGACAGGGCCAGTACGGCTCATATCGCTCCGCGCCTCCGCGTCGCGCCGACACTCCTCTTGAGTCGGCCAAGCACACCCGGTACATGAGCCCTCGCCGGACAGGACGGAGTAACTCCGATACCCGACCTGCAGTTCGTGCGCACGTCGGCCTTGTGGGACCCAAGGCGTGCAGAGATGCCCGACATCACACCGCCCGAAGAGGCCTCGTCATGACCAACCCGCAGCAAACGCCTCGTACTCCAGCAATTCGCCTCATCTTCGAGTACGAGGGCGATTCGGTGCGCCTCGTCTTCCAACAGCCGGTCGATACGGTCATCAGCGGCTTCGACACCGTTGCCGGAACGGGTTCCGGCAACTACGTCGTCGAGACTCGGGACGACCGCGGGCAGCGCCTTGACCGTGTCCCCGCACGGGGAGCCTTCCTGGAGAGCGCCGAGGTCTTCCCGGAGAACCACACGGAGCCGATCATCCGGGTGGACGTGGAGGCGCGCGGCGCCTTCACCGTGATCGTTCCCGCATCGGCCGAGACCACCCAGGTCGCCGTGGTCCGTGTCGCGCCTCCGGGAGGCGAGGCGCTGCAGGAGGTCGACCTCGCCACCTTTCGGCTCGAGCGATAGCAGACCGTGATGACCACGTCCGACGGCACCGTCCAAGGCCGCACCCAGATCCACGGAACAGCACCACGCAACCGGGCGTTCACCATCGTGCTGCTCGGCGACGGCTTCACCGTCGCTCAGCAGACCGCGTTCAACAACGCCTGCACCTACTTCGTCACCGGACTGACCCTCACCCCGCCGTTCGACCAGACGGGGCGGGCGATCAACATCTGGCGGGTCAACGTCACGTCCACCGACTCGGGTGCCGACGATCCGGTCGGCCCCGGCGGCACCGGCGCGACGGCCCGCACGTACTTCGACGCCACGTTCGGCGCGAACGGCATCAGACGTTTGCTGGTCTGCAACAACTCGACGGTCCTCCAGACAGCGGCCGCCCAGGTCCCGGAGTTCACCGTGGCATTCGTCGTGGTCAACTCCACGATCTACGGAGGGAGTGGCGGCTCCGTCGGCACGTACTCCGTCGCGGATGGAGCGACCGAGATCGCCCTTCACGAGATCGGCCACACGGCGTACGGACTGGCGGACGAGTACGCGTCCTACGCCGGCGGCGACGAGACCGGGCAGGACTACCACCCGCCCGGCGAGCCGGCCGAGCCGAACGTCACGCTGAACACCGACCGCTCCACGCTGAAGTGGGGCTGGGCGGTCGCCACGACCACAGCCCTGCCCACGATGTCCAACCCGAACTGCGCGAAGGTGGATGGACGGCCGAGCACGGTTCCCGCCGGAACGGTCGGCTGCTTCGAGGGCGCGCACTACTACCACTGCCGGGCCTTCCGGCCCGAACACATCTGCAAGATGAAGGATTTGGGAGACCCGTTCTGCCAGGTGTGCCTTCAGGCGATCCGGGCCCGGACGAAGAGGGCCAAGAACATCTGCGCACTGACTCCGATGAAGGACGCCGTGTACCGGTACGACGGCACGGGAACCTCCTGGACCAGGATCGGCGGCGCCGCGGGCCAGATCTACGCCGGCGGCTGGGGACTCGTCGCCACCAACCCCAGCACCGGCGACCTGTACCGCTACCTCGGCACTCCCGACATGTGGCAGCACATCGGTGGCGCCGGAGCCTCCTTCGCCGTCGCCCCCGACACCGTCTACGCACTGACCCCGAAGCGGGACGCCGTGTACCGGTACGACGGCACGGGAACCTCCTGGACCATGATCGGCGGCGCCGCGGGC
This sequence comes from Streptomyces sp. NPDC086835, assembly GCF_044745705.1. NCBI lineage: Bacteria > Bacillati > Actinomycetota > Actinomycetes > Kitasatosporales > Streptomycetaceae > Streptomyces > Streptomyces sp. NPDC086835. Next base: position 257,245 of record NZ_JBIVAU010000005.1, on the reverse strand, counting down.
CAGATCTACGCCGGCGGCTGGGGACTCGTCGCCACCAACCCCAGCACCGGCGACCTGTACCGCTACCTCGGCACTCC
>NZ_JBIVAU010000005.1:0-257071 GCF_044745705.1 Streptomyces sp. NPDC086835 | reverse complement strand
CCGACATGTGGCAGCACATCGGTGGCGCCGGAGCCTCCTTCGCCGTCGCCCCCGACACCGTCTACGCACTGACCCCGAAGCGGGACGCCGTGTACCGCTACGACGGCACGGGAACCTCCTGGACCATGATCGGCGGCGCCGCGGGCCAGATCTACGCCGGGGAGTGGGGACGAGGGCTCGTCGCCACGAAGCTGGACTCCGGCTCCCTGAGGAGCTACCTCGGCACTCCCGGCAGCTGGAAAATCACCGGAACGGCGGGCGCATCCTTCGCCGTCGCCACCGACTCCGTCTACCGGCTGTACCCGAACAGCTACGCCGTCTACCGCTACACCGGCACGGGAATCACCTGGACCAAGATCGGCGACGCCGCACACTCCATCGTCGCCGGCGACATATAGCCACGCCTTGGCCTGCGACGCCTCGGCACACGGCCGCCCCACTGCGACCGGATCACAAAACGGCGCGACCGCAGTTCAGAGGTGTGGCCGCTGTGCCCACCAGGCCCGATCGTGGCCTTGCTGCTCGGATGCCGCCCGACGGGGAGGGGACCTTGAGCGAGATCAGCCTGCCGGACGGAGGGCAGACAGTACGCCGAGCCCTGTGGGATCGGGTCCGCAGCACAGCGTCCGGGAGGTGCTTCATGACGGCCGAGATGGTGGCCCCGGCGTGGATGCATGAGCAGATCTCGGCGGAGGAGTACGAGTCCTGGTCCGAGGCGCAGTGCGCGGGCATCGAGATCGTGGACGGGATGGTCGTCGTGAGTCCGAGTGCGTCCAAGCGGCACAACCGGCTGGCCCGGATTCTGGCGAACGCCCTGGATGCCGCCGCAGGCCCGAAGTGGAACGCCTTGATGTAACTCTCGTGCCCGAGGCGTGCCCGATCAGCCGGTGACGGGCAGGGAACCACGGGGAAGTGCAGGGTCACCGACACACATGCCCAGGTCGGCCCATCCGCAGCTCAGCGGCCAGCCGCATACGGCGTCTTCCGAACAGGTGCTCTAAGGGCTGTCCCGCAAGTGCGGCCGTGCCGTGACCTGAGACCGGCTCGATAGGGTCAGGGCCACAGCCGACGGAAGAGGATCCTTCGATGGCGACGTACGACCAGCTGACCGAGTGGGCCGGTCTGGGGCATGTCACGCGAGCCGGACGGGACGCTGTGGCCGGCTGGCGGATCCCGGGCTTCATGAAGGCACAGCTCGTCGAGGTGGGCATCCCGGTAGCTCCGCGCCTCATCGAACGAGTCGTGATGCAGAGCAACGCGCAGCCAGCCCTGCTCACGTCCCGGGGCCCGCTCTACCGTCTCACCGAGCAGGCGGACCCCGATGATCAGGCCGAGCGATCATCGTTCGGCGTCGAGCCGGAGACCGGGGCGGTCTACTTCGTCATGCCGGATGGGGAGGCATGGTTCGCCAACTCGGGTGTCGGCGTGTGGCTCAACGTCCTTCATTGTTACGGCAGTCGAGTCAAAGCCTCAGAGCTTCTCAGTGAGCCGGACGGTCCCGAGGAGTACCTCTCTGAAGAGGAGGAAGAGCGGGCCTTCGCGGAGCTGAACCGGCTGGCCGAGGAGCTGAAGGAGATCGACCCGGCGGCCTTCAACGGCTACGAGGGGTTTCTCTGGCCAGGGCTCCTGGACCGCTGGCTCTACTGACCTCGGCCCGGCAGAGTCACGGGCCGTATGCCTCCGGGCGGGCAGGGATGTCAGGCCAGTCACTGAGATGATCTTCTTGTGAGGGCTGTGATCACGGCGTCGGAGCCGTCATGGATAACGCCGTACTCCGGGCTGAGTCCGAAGCAGTTCGGGAAACTGATCACCATGCTGCGGCGCGGAGGCCCGCCCGTGGTTTGCAGGGGCCGTCCGTGGAGTCTTCCGCTGGAGGACCGGGTGTTGCTGGTCGCCGCGTACTGGCGGACGAACCTGACCTTGCGGCAGCCGGCTCCCCTGTTCGGGATCTCGAAGTCGGCCGCAGGACGGATCGTGAGCCAGCTCGGGCCCTTGCTCGCGCTGCGGCCGCGGAGCCGCTTCCCCAGAGACACGGTGCTGATCGTGGACGGCACCCTGGTGCCGACACGGGACCACAGCGTGGCGGAGCAGTCCAAGAACTACCGCTACTCGACCAATCACCAGGTCGTCATCGATGCCGACTCACGCCTTGTCGTCTCGGTCGGCCGGCCCGTGCCCGGCAACCGTAACGACTGCAAGGCATGGGCACTATCCGGAGCCAAGAGCTCGGTCGGCAACACCACCGTGATCGCCGACGGTGGCTACCGCGGCACCGGTCTGATCATCCCGCACCGCCGAGAACCCGGCCAGACCGAGCTGCCGGGCTGGAAGGAAGCCCACAACACCTCCCACCGCAAAGTCCGCGCCCGTGTCGAGCACACCTTCGCCCGCATGAAGACCTGGAAGATCCTCCGCGACTGCCGCCTGAAAGGCGACGGCGTCCACCATGCCATGCTCGGCATCGCCCGCCTCCACAACCTCGGCTTGACCGGATAGTGGATCTATGCCGACGGCTGATGAGAAGCACGCCCGAGATCACTCGCGGGACAGCCCTTAGCCGTCCTTCTTCTCCTTGTGGGCCTTCTCGACCCAGGTTCCCGCCGCGATCCCTGCCTGTTCGAGATGCCAAGCGGCCTGCAGGCAATGGAGCCCGGGAGCGCCGATCTCCCCGAACAGGTCGCGTGCCGGTACGAGTTCGGCAAGTCGAGTGGTGAGCTTCCCCACTTCGAACGGTGCATCGGCGTGATCTCCGTTCCGCAGTTTCGCGAGGACAACGAGGGAGTCGTCGCCCTTTTCCTGTGCTTTCCAGAAGTCCTGAACCCCTTGGATTTCCCATTTCGAGGGAAGGAGAGTCTTCAGACTCAACCCGAGAGCACGATCGGAGACGTTGGCGAATATGGCATTGGTGCACACGGCGGCAGCCTCGCCGAGCGGTACGTTCGGCACACCGCGAGCGGAAGCGGCCTCCTCCTTCCGCTTCTTCACCTCGGCGGACTGCTTACGGAAGACCTCCTCGGCCTTCGCCCCGCCCTCCTGTGATCCCTCCGGATCACCCAGCTTCGGCAGCGACGAAGCGGCTTGACCTGTGGCCTTCGCGAGCTTGAGCCGTTGCGCCGGAGGGGTCTTCGGATCGCTGGCCATTTCGGCCGCTCCGGCCACCACCGCTGCCGGCCCCTTCAGCCGGTTCAGTTCCGGGACGGAACCCGCTGATCGGCCGGACACACCGGCGCCTGCCTGAGACAGTGCGGCGGTCAGCGGGTTCATGATCAGGATCAGCTCCCGCCGGAGTTCGGGGAGCGTTTCAGGGTCACAGATCATGTCCAGAGTCGAGGTCGCTTGCTGCACCGTCGAGATGGTGTCGGCACGTAGCTCGGGCGGCACCCGCGGATCGAGGCCGCCCTCCACCGCGGAGGCCACCTGCCGCACCATCACAGTCAGCTGCTCCCGCAGCTCAGCGGGTGTCTCAGGGTTGCTGATCACTGCCAGCGCGGAGGTCACCTGCTGTGCGATGTCGGTGACCTCTTCGCGCTCCTGCGGTGACGTCTTCGGGTCCTGAACCGCCTTGAGCGTGGCGGTCAGCTGCTCCACGGCCGACGCGAGTTCGGCAGGGGCGTCCTCTCCAGCCTCCGCCAGGTTCGCCGTTGCCGTTTCCATCTCCTCGTTCTGCTGAGCCAGCTGTCCGGAGACCGACCGGTCCGACTTTCCGCCTTCTGGTGACTCGTCAGGATCCGGTGTCTCTCCCGGTGTGGTCGTCTCGCCCGGTGGTGCGGGAGGCTCGTCCGGTGGTGCGGGAGGCTCGTCCGGTGGTGCGGGAGGGTCGTCCGGTGGTGCGGGAGGGTCGTCCGGTGGTGCGGGAGGCTCGTCCGGTGGTGCGGGAGGGTCGTCCGGTGGTGCGGGAGGGTCGTCCGGTGGTGCGGGAGGCTCGTCCGGCATCGGGGGAGGAGGCGTTGTCTGAACGGGTGCCGCCGCCGTGCTTCCGCCGCCGATGTGAGGCGCTGCCGCAGCACTCGCCATTCCGGCCGGAAGTGCGAGCGATGCGGCCAAGGCGGATGCTCCGGCCATGCGACAGAGGTTGCGCCGGGCGACTCTGGCCATGATTCTTTCCAGATGCGCTTCTCGGTTGTGTCGGCTTGTCCGTTGCGGACCGGTCCTTGAGAGCGAGAGCAGCTCCCGCAGGACATCTACGGCTCAACAGTGCATAAGCGATCTGATTTCCACTCTTTACCCGTTTGGCGCATCCTGCAACGCGGCCCGTGGCGAACCGGATCAATCCCGGGACGCCGCACAGCCGCGGGAGTTGCCGGTATGCCGTGACTGCTTGAACGGGAAATGTGTGAGTAGTGAAAAGTGTCGTGATCAATCGGTCGGGCGACGCCCGGCGCGGTCCCGCTTACGGCGGCAGACTAGTTGCCGTTCACTCTCAGTAGCTGTGCGAAGGGGATCGCCGCCATGGCTTTGGTGAGAGCAACGCCGTACCTTTTCCTTTCGCGCTCATCCTCTTCCTTCGCCTCCTTCCTGAAATGAAGGGCTTCTCGGGGTTTGTATGACAGAATATATGATTGGATTTCGGCGCTGGATCCGGTCCAGCCGTAGTAGGAGACCACGTATCGAGGCTGGCGAGTCACATTGATCATGTTGTTGTTGTGGAGGACCCTGCCGCGGTTGATGATGTGGTCGTAGCATTCAATGGGAGGGCAGTAGAACTGCTTGTCTTTCGGACGCCAGGAGTAATGCGGGACTGCGAATTCATCATCGATCCTCCCGCGATCCTTCCGCATGATGGTCATGGTCAAGTCGGCCTCGATCACGTCGTAGGTGGCGGACCTAGGCAGTTGAACCACTCGTTCTTTCACGTATTGCTCGCCGGGCTCGAGCCAGTTGCCTGGTCCGTAGAATCGTGCGGCGCTGATCGTCTCCCGGGTGGGAGACTTTTCGTAGCGCCCTACTCTTGATCCGTCCGTTTTGGCATCCAGCAACTTTCTCCACTCAAGGAGACCGCTCCCGTCACTCGCGTGTTTCGCGGAGGATCCGTAGATCCCGTAACCATCGCTCGTAATGTAAGCCGGCACCTTACCGGAATTCCTGGCCCGGAAGGTCACGGGGAGGTGGATGACCGGCCGATTCGCATCCGCTTGTGGTGTCCCGAATTTTACTTCAAGGTCGAACAGGATCGGAGCTGACGTCGGTTGATAGAGCGCAGAATATGCCAGGTTGATGGCGGCCAGAAGTGTCGTTGCTGTCACTCCTGCCGCAAATTGTTTGGGGTAGGGAATTCCTTTCCATGCCCTTTCCCTGAGAAGTAGCTGGAGTGCCCAGAGGGACCAGCCCGTGAGCGGAAGGTACGTCAGCACATAGGGCGTGTATTCTCTCTCCTCGAGCCACATGAACAGCAGCAGGCCGTTGGTGACCAGTGCGATGAACGCGCCGAGCAGGATCACTGCTCCGGAAAATTTCAGCCGGCGCTTTCCCCAGTAATCGAGCACCGCCAGTGCCGCCACGCCCTGCACCGCCCCCGCGAAGGCGAAGAGCAACCCGGTGACGCGCCCCGCGAAGGTCAGGGCCCCGATGGCGTCAGGCATCCCCACGACGATGAGCAGGACCATGGAGCCCAGCAGACCCGCCATCATGAGCGCGATGGTCGCGCGCCTCCGCCCGGTGCTGGCAGGCCATGTCCCGCTGTCTCCGCCGAGCCAGATTATGAGGGACCGGTCTTCGACATCCACGTCCTCCTGATGACCGAGGCGACGGAGAAGTTTTCGTAACCCCTGCAGTGACCAGGCGCTGCCTACCGTCTTGCCGCCCATGGTGACCTCGCGCAGGCCGCGGCCGTCCGGTGGCTGCACCACCACCTTGGGTTTGTTCATGGGGCCACGATCAGATCCGACCCCGGTGGGTGCAAACCAGGTTGGACCGTCCAGCGCAGCACGAGGCCGCCGGGCGCGTCAGTAGCTGGGCTTGGCGACTTGGCCGTAGGCCCATTCACGGCCCTTCGACATTTCGAAGTGCAGATGCGGTCCCGTGGAGTTTCCTGTATTTCCCACCTTTCCGATCTGCTGGCCGGCGGCGACCTTCTGGCCGGGCTTCACCTGCCGCTGTGAGAGGTGGCAGTAGGTGTAGACATGACCGTTGTCCCCACGCAGTCCGATCCACTGGCCGTACGCGCCCCCCTCGCCGTTGGACCAGGCGATGGTGCCGGTGCGTACGGCGACCACCGGGGTGCCCGACTTGGCGGCGAAGTCCTGGCCGGTGTGCCGGCCGACGCCGTCCGGCTTCCAGGCGTACGGGCCGCGTGAGAAGAATTCGAACGTGACCTTGTGACCCGGCACAGGTGACTTCACGCGTCCCTTGCCCGACCCGCCGCCGCCGGCGGGTCGGGCACCTTTGCAGTCGACGGTGAAGCGGGCGTGACGGCCCAGTGTGGTGAGGGACTTGCAGCCGGGCACACCGTCGGCGTCCGCTCCTTTGAAGCCCTGGGCGATCTGTTCGGCACGGTAGGCGGCCTTGGTCTGTTCGCCGAAGAGCCCGGTGGCTCCGTCCGGGATCTTGCGGCCCCGGGCGATCAGGGCCTTCTGCACCGTGCGGACATCCGCGTTCTTCTTGCCGAACTGGACGTTGGAGAGTGCGACCATGGCGGTCTCCTTAGTATCCGCGGGCAGGCCGGTTCGGGTCCGCCTGCTGTACACGGGCTGCGAAGTTCGAGCCCGACTGGTTCACGTGATAGCGGTCGCGCACGTAGTTGATCGTCGCGCACATGGCCGCGACCACGTCGTAGGGTGTGGTGGCCGTGCCCTCCTGGTGGTACGCGGCGAATGTCGGTGGGATGCACTGCGTCGCGCCGCGGGAGCAGTGCTGGGGGTGGCCGTCCGACGCGAGTCGGCCCCGCGCGTTGACGTCCGTCACGTTGACCCGGAACTTCGGGTGGTTGTGGACGGACTCGCGCCGAGTGATCGTGGTCAACGCCGGGACGCCGTACCGCGGATCCATGCCCGTCAGTTCGCACGCCTTCTTGGCGTAGCGCCGCATGGCAGCCTCCCCGTCGTCGTCGTCAGGGTCGTGGTAGGTCACTTGGCTGAGGCTGATCCCGCCGTTGCCGGCGGTGGGTCGCGCACCTTGACAGTCGACGGTGAAGCCGGCGTGACGGCCGAGTGCGGTGAGGGACGTGCAGCCGGGTATACCGTCGGCGTCCGTCCCCTTGAAGCCCTGGGCGATCTGTTCGGCACGGTAGGCGGCCTTGGTCTGTTCGCCGAAGAGCCCGGTGGCTCCGTCAGGGATCTTGTGGCCTCGGGCAATCAGGGCCTTCTGTACGATCCGCACGTCCTCGTTCTTCAGGCCGAAGCGAACGCTGGACAGGGCGACCATGGCTGCTCCCCTCCTCTCGTCGGTCCCAGGGGGCCGCACGGTGAGCGGGTGCGTGTGTGTCGTGGAGGGACGGGCCGTCGGGACACGATCCGCCGCCGACTCAGCATTCACCGATGTCCGGAAGCCAGGCGTCCGGGTGGTCGATGAAGATGTTGGAGAGGTAACCGCCGAGCGCGGGGACGAAGGACCAGGCGTTGTTGGTGTGGCCCGAGGCGTTGACCGTGTCGCCCTGCGTCTGGCACTGCACCAGCACGCGCGTAGGCCCGGACAGCACAGTGACGACGGGTGCCCCGAGACGGGGCTCCGCCCGTACGTTGACGCCGGTCCCCCAGGTGACGAAGTTGCCGACCACGCCGTCGCCGCCCCCGTCGACCGGTGCCTCCCCCAGGATGGGCAGGCTCCAGTTCTGGGCGTCGTCGCAGAGCGGATCTGCCACCACCGAGAGATGGAAGTGCTTGTCGTGCGGGTTGGCACCGTCGTACGGCCCCCACTGCCAGCTCCGGTTGGTGGCGATCCGGCTGTTGGCGATCACGTACTTGATCCTCGGGTCGCGGGTTTCGAGCAGTTGGTCGGCCACCTGCTGGATGTCGAGACCGTGAGCGGGATCATGGGTGAAGTCGCGGGCGGTGACGATACCGGGCCCGTACCAGGGGTTGTGGTCACTGGCGCTGCCACGCACCCAGTGGGCCTCGTCTCCTATGCCCCCGTCGGAGGCGATGCTGCGTCCGGGGAAGCGGGCGTCGAGCTGCCGCCGAAGGGTTTCCAGGCTGTTCGCGACGCGCCACGACATGGCGGCCTCCTCGTCGATGTCGGCCCGGCGCCCGGTCGTCCACCAGGTGCGGCAGGACGATCGATGCCGGCGCCCCTTCGCATCCCACGCTACGGACGTGCCGTCAGCCCGGCGTCAACGGCGTCGTCCGCCCGGGAGACCACGGCTCACGGCCGGTCACGAAGGGCCCGGCCCTGCCGGTGCACAGGAAGCATCCGGGTGAACTGGGGGGACGGCTCCACCCCCAGTTCCTCGTTCAACAACTGGCGGAACGACTGGTAGTGGTGGACCGCTTCGCTGAGGTTGCCCTCCGCGAGGTGCACCGCGACGAGGACCCGATGGCCGCTCTCCCGCAGTGGTTCCGTCCGCACACTCGCCCACGCCGCTTCCAGCGCCAGCGCAGGCCTTCCTTGCCTGACGAGTGTCTCGGCCAGCGTGTCGAGCGCGTGCAACCGCAATTGACGCAGGCGTTCGCGTTCCAACAGCACCCAGTCCTCGTCCCAGCCGGGCAGGAGATCCTCTCCTCCGAGCAGCCCCAACGGCAGGTGCCCAGGGAGCGGTGAGCCGTAGCCCTGTACGACGCCGAGTGCCGTCTCGGTGAATGTGTGAACGTCCACCTGCATTGTTTCCGCGGCCACCAGCCAGTCCCCGCAGCACTGGATCAGGGGTCGATCACCGCGCGGCAGCTTCCACAGAGTCGTACGCAGACTGCCTCGGGCATGCTCTTCGGTGACCTCGGGCCACAACATGCCGGCCAGTACCGTGCGCGACACGCGTCCCCGCAGTCCTACGAATGCCAGCAGGCGCTGGGCGTTCCGGCACAGTTCCACGGGCTCGGCACCGATTTCCAGTCGGAATTGGCCGAGCAGCCACAATCGAGGGGGCGGAGATGCCAGTTTGATCGCCTCGCTCAACGGTTGCCCCTATCTACTGGCCGGCCCTTGGGCTCGCGCGCGTTTCTCCTCTTTATCCTTTTCGGCATCTCCGACATTACTGCCCGGCGCCTTGACGTTGTCGATCAGATGCTGGCCCTGCCGGTCGACGGCGCGAGTGACGGACTCTTGCAGGACTCCGAAGGCGAAGGCCCACGCACACACCTGCGTCGACGTATCGAGATTGGTCAGGCCGGGAAGGAACTCGCCACTCATCAGGAGTATCCCCGCCACTGCCGTCAGCGCCCCGACGGGGAGCCGGAGGATTATCAGTCCTGTTGCCACGTGGTAGGGCCCAGAAGTACCCCTGACTCCCTTCAGCGACACAGCCCCCGCTACGGCCGCCGCAAACAGTCCGATGAATTCAAGAAAGAAGATGCTCGCCGCCTTCGGTGCCTCTCCCAAAGGGCAGACCCGCCTCGTGCTCTCTCCATCCTGCGTCCTCTCCGTGTTGGTGAAGCACACTCGCTCGGCAACATCCGGGGCGAAGGCCCCCCATATGCCCAGCGAGACGGCTATCAGCCAGAGAGCTCCTGCGGCCATGACGACGATCTGGGTAAAGCTCCGGACTCGTGCTCTTTCTGCTTCTTCCGCCTGGTAGGCGGCGTGCAGCGTGAGGGCCGTCAACTCCCTGTCCTTCGAGCCCAGTGGTTTTTGTTGCCGGCTGAAGCCGAGTACTCTTTGCTGAGGGCTGTGCAGTGCGGCGCTGAGCTGCTGCAAGAGTACGTCGTCATGCATGAGGTGCAGCTTGGCGTGCGAGAGGGCATACAGGCCTTTCTCGTGAAGCTCGCCTTCCGGGGCTATCCTCAGCAGAGCCACTTCCGCTTCGTGCACATTCGCCAGGGCCCTGTCCGCCGATGCTCCCAATAGGCGTTGCCACCAGGAACAGTCCCGCAATGTGTTCCGAGCGGCATCAAGGTGGGCATTCGCTGTGGCCACGGTCCTGGCGTCCTCGGGAGATACCTGACCCCCGGATTTCCGTCGCTCTTCGAACTTGTTCAGCTGCCCTTGGAGATGCGCCACGTGAGCATTTGCGCGCTGATACCAGGAGGATCCCTTGACCGTAACGTCAGGGTCTGTGTCACCTCTGCCACCCATCATGGGTCCGTCCTCCTTGGCAGATACCTCAACTTCAGTGAACTCCTACGTGGTTTGGTGAGCAACCCAGGTCGCGGACCGTGCGGTGCGGCACCGTTCGACCGGGCATGAGGTGCGATCAGGGGCCGAGTTGCAAGCAGACCGGGACGGACAGACGCTGAGAACCGATTTCCCGGCTCCGCGTACAGAGAGGCAGGCGCCATGCATCAGATCGTTCGCGACCATTGGATCGCATTCAACAATCCCCTCGAGGGCCGAGTCGACTTCATGTACCTCGACCAAAAGGGATGGGTGAGCACCGGTATCGGCAACAAGATCGATCAGACCGCCGCAGCCAACTCTCCCCCGAATCAGGCAGAGCGGTCCGCCTCCCTGGCCCTGGCCAACGAGCTGCGATGGCTGGACAGCAGCGGTGCCCCGGCGTCGGCGGACCTCGTCGCCGCGGACTGGGACAAGGTGAAGGCGCATCTCGATCTCGCCCCGCAGGGACACAGAGCCTTCAAGCCCCCGTTCACCTCGTTGCATTTGGAGGACGACGAGATCGACCGCCATGTGTTCGCCAAGCTGGAGCAGATGGAGTCCTTCCTCACGCAGCGCCCCGAGTTCGCCGACTTCGCCTCCTGGCCGGCCAATGCGCAGCTCGCGACCATGAGCATGTGCTGGGCGTTGGGACCGGCGTTCAGGTTCCCCAAGCTCCAGGGCCACGTAGCGGCGCGGAACTGGAACGGTGCGGCCGACGAATGCCACTTCACCCCGGACGAGGGAACCATCAAGATCCGGAACAAACTCGACCGGGCTCACTTCCTGCTGGCCCGGACCGTCGAGGACCAGGGCCTTCCTGCCGATCGTCTGGCACTCGACCTGTCGGACGTGTTCGGCGTACAGGGGGCTTTGCTCGTCCTCGGATACGACCCAGGGCCCCAGGACGGCGCGGACGGGCCCCGCACTCAGGGTGCGGTCCACAAGTTCCAGGGTGACACCGGACTCGTCCAGAACGGATCCTCCAGCGACCCGGCCACCCTCGCTGCGCTGAGCACCCGGCTCTCCGAGTCGGGCTTCACTGTGCTGGGTGTCTGACCGGCGAAGTCCGTGAGCGCGGGGGTCGGCCCGAAGTCCGGGTGCGACCCCCCAGTTCACCGGAAGTCCTGGTACGCCACCGAGTTCACCGGGTGCCGGCTGCTGCGACGCCCAGGCGGTCGGCGATCCGCCGACGCACTGCCGCCATCTCGATCCCTCGCGGATCGACCTTGCCCGGCTGCCATTCCAGATGGCCTATCACGCTGCGCTCGCTCCAGCCGTACGCCCGGCAAATGGCGGCGGCCGCCTTCTCGATCGCCTCCACCTGCGCCTGCGGCCACGGGTCCCGGCCGTCCCCGAGGTTCACGCACTCGAAGCCGTAGAAGTGAGCGTTCCCGTCGGCCTGGGCCTGGTTGTCCGGAGGCAGCGCGACTTCGTCGATCACCGCCCGCAGGACGTCAGGATCACCCTTCCCGGCGTGGTTGGCACGGCCGTTGCCGACCATGTGGACGGTGCCGTCCTTCGCGATGACTCCGTGGCACAGCGGGCCGGGCAGCGAGGAGTGCCCGTTGTAGCACAGCTCCACGCTGCTCTCGGTGCCGGAGGTGACCGTGTGGTGGATCATTACCCCGTGCAGAGGGCCCCAGGCGCCCTTGTGGTTGCGGTTGTGTGTTCGCCATGACCGGTGTTCGACGACGGTGAGACCTTCGGCCCGCAGCGCGGCAAGCAACCGGTCCGGTGAGAGTGGAGTGGCCATGATTCTCCTCGCGAGAACTCGAACCGGCTCCTGCTTCGAGTCCGAGGAGCCGTGAAGTCCCGACGTGTATGACGGCCGAGTGATGGCCGGGGGCCGCGGGATTCCGAACGGCGCGACCGGTCACCTTCGGTAGGGTGACGAACTCCGTGGTGTCGTCAGACATCTGAAGTCGTGCAGACCAGCTCAATTCCCACTGTAGACCGGCCGTAGACCTCTCTCCAGAGGATCGACCACATCCAGTCGCTCTCCATCCGGTCCGCTCCGTTGAATGCGAAGCCATTCATGCGCGGTTCGTTGAATGCGACCCCATAATCGCGGCGCTCAACACACAACTCCGGTAGTCGGCCTCGTTGATCGCGCCTAAACTGAAGGCCATATCGCCGTCCCCGGGCAAGCCCTAGGAGGGACAAGAACGGCAGGTGCTGAGCCTCGCCGTGCGTATCCAGGGATCGGCGTCGACGGTTCACGGATCAACCGTGTCGTCCAAGATCCGTACTGCGGCATCCCACGAGATCCCGCAGGTGCGCGTGGAACCGGACAACAGGACCGGATCCTGCTTCGCCTGACCCCTCGCGCCGCGGATCCGTAGTTCGCACGGCGGAACGAGCTGGAGGCGGAAGTGACTGCCATCGACGAGAAGTGGGCCCAGATCCAGTGGATCGGCGCCCCGTTCGACGCAGGCGCGGGAAGCAACGAGGGACCGAACCCCGACGGGCGGGGCACTTCACGCGACTTCGTCCACGGGTCCATCTACTGGTCGTCGGAGACCGGCGCGCACGAAGTGCACGGGGACATCCGGCTCAAGTACGCCCAGCTCCGCGGCTCCGGCGGATTCCTCGGGTATCCGTTGACGGACGAGTTGGGGTGCCCCGACGGAAAGGGCCGGTTCAACCACTTCCAGGGCGGCTCGATCTACTGGACACCGTCGACGGGCGCGCACGAGGTGCACGGAGCCATTCGCGACCTCTGGGCGAGCATGGGCTGGGAGAACAGCTTCCTCGGCTACCCGGCGACCGACGAGATCGGCACAGGGGACAGCCGCTCCAGCCGCTTCCAGCACGGCCACATCAGCTGGTCTGCCGCGAAGGGGGCGGAGGCGCACCGCAGCACCCTCATCGACTGATCGGCGGCGAGGAGCGAGACGGGCCGTATCCGGGAAGCAGATGCCGCCCGGGGACAGCGAGGTTCCCATGCCCGAAAAGAACAAGCTCCCGATCGTGTACGTCCGGGGATTCGCCGGCGACACCGAGGGGATAGACAAAACCGTCAAGGACCCGTTCTACGGCTTCAACGAGGGTTCCACCCATGTCCGGGTCGGAGCGGGAAACGTGCCGAGCTTCCACCAGTTCGAAAGCCCGCTGCTACGACTCATCCTCGACGAGGATTACAAGATTCTGGTCGAGGGCGGGCAGGATGCCTATCTGGACAGCCATGACAGCATCCCCTCCAATTCGATCTGGATTCTGCGCTTCTACGACGTCTCCGCCACCACATGGGGCGCCGAGCCGAAGAAATTCCGGATCGAGGATGCCGCCGCGGACCTTCTGACGTTGATCGACAAGCTTCGCGAGAAGTCGGGGGCGACGCATGTCCACCTGGTCGCCCACTCCATGGGTGGGCTCATCTGCCGCTGCCTCCTGCAAAAAGTGCTCCCCGACGCCGGCCGTGACCCGGCCGACTGCGTGGACAAGGTCTTCACGTACGGATCGCCGCACGGAGGCATCACCTTCGACGCCGGGTTCGGCCTCTTCGAGAAGGTGCGTGATGCGACAGGCCTCAACGGTGCCGAGGTGTTCGGGCCGGAGCGCATGTACGAGTACCTGACCCCGACCTCGGACCACGATCCGCAGGGACGTCCACCGGACTGGCGTGCCCGGGACATGCCGGAGCGCGACAGTACGCACCCGAAGGTGTTTCCTCGCTCTCGGATCTTCTGCCTGGTCGGCACCAACCCGAAGGACTACGACGTCGCGTTCGGCCTCTCCGCCGCCGTCGTCGGCGCGCACAGCGACGGGTTGGTGCAGATCGAGAACGCCTATGTGCCCGGCGCACACAGGGCGTTCGTGCACCGCAGCCACAGCGGCCGCTACGGCCTCGTGAACTCGGAGGAGGGCTACCAGAACCTACGGCGGTTCCTCTTCGGTGACCGCAAGGTCGAGGCCACGCTCGCCGACTGCCGACTTCCCTCGATCGAGGGGACCACCTGGCAGGCCGAGGTCCGGCTGTCCGTACGAGGACTGCCGATCGTCATGCACGAACAGACGGCCGAGCACTGGTGCCCGGTTCAACTGCCTTCGTCGGGTGCCTTGGCGGACGTCCCGCTGACCACCGCGTTCCTGTGCAGCGGCCTGCGGCCGCACGGCAGCGACACAACCATGCGCTACGCGCTGCAGCTGCGCATCCTGTCGCTGCGTGAACAGCGCGGGTTCCTGAGCTTCGGCGACCACCTCGAGCAGACCGCCGACTTCGACGACACGCTCGTGGTCGACATCGGTGAGGGCACATGGGCCGCATGGAACTCGCTCATCCCCGGCACCATCAGGAGTCATGAGCCCAGCGGAACTTCACTGCAGGACGAGGACACGCGCGCGGGGACGTGGGTGGCGAACATTCCGCTGCCCGCCTCGGCGCAACCGATCCTCGGCGAGCAGGCCCGGATCCGGCTGACGGTCACCCGCTGGACCTGACGGCACGGCGGCTACCGCGACGTGTCCCGGTGCGGCGTCGGGGCCCCCGGACGGCGGACAGAAGCACCCGGCCCGAAGGACTCCTTCGTCGCGAAGGCTCAGCGGAGCAGCGCTCCGCGCAGGGTGATGCCGTGCCGCGTACGCAGCCGCCGCAGCTCCCACATCGCCACGAGGGTGACCGACAGCGGGGCTCCCAGGGTGAAGGCCATCCGCACCCAGAACGGCACGCTGTCGTAGGCGCCGCGGAACAGGTCGAAGAGGGCGACTTCCCACACGAGCAGCGTCGCGAGCAGCGGCGGAACCGTCTCGTGGAGGTCCGCTGTCCGGAAGACGTGCACGAGCGACTGCGCGATGCCGTAGAGACCGAACGGGGCGAGCCACAACAGGAAGGCACCCAGGGCGAACAGGAGCACCACCCGCCCCGCGGAAGCCGTCCAGTTCGTGTCCTCGGTCACGTAGCCGAGTCCCGTGATCAGTCTCGGCACGGCGAGCGTGACGACCAGCGCGAGCAGAGCCCCGGCAGGCTTGCCCACACGGCGCAGGAACAGACGCCGGTTGGGCGGGCGGGCCGCCGCGATGAAAGCGGCGACGGCGACCGGGAAGGTCACCCCCAGCACGATGAGGGTGGTACGGATCTGGGCGAAGCGGTCGTCCACCACGGCGTCGGCGTCCGAGGCCGGCCCGTAGGACAGCAGCATCCACGTGATGGCGACCAGGCCGACGATCGTCCGGACGACCTGGACCCTCTTCACCATCGGGTCGTGCACACGGTCGGGCCGGGACGGCGTGAACACCGCGCGCCCCACGGCGATCGGGTTGAAGAGACGCCCGAAGGTCAGCCGGCGCCCCGGGGCAGGCGGCCACGGACCCGGCGGCGGTAGGGGTGGCCCACCCGGTCCCGGCGGTTGTCCCCCGCCGTACGGGTTCCACGGTGCCCCGGCGCCCCCGTTTGCGCTCATCCCCGTGTCCTTTGCGTCGCCGTGCCATGAGGTCACAAGGAGACTAGGCAATCGCAGCGCGTGAAAACCATCTTGGTCCCGCTGCAGTTGCGCTGCAGTCGAGTGCCGGCAGCGTCTGGGGCGCCACTGTCGGACGATGGACCGCACCACGGCCAGGCGCGCCGGCTGCCGCCGTCCCAGGATGTCGCGAGGACCCAGGCGGACGACGTTCACCGATCTGATGGAGGGATGTGACGGCCGGGCCGACGGGCGGGTGTCGGTGCCGGGTGTCAGTCTGAGCTGAGACCTGATCTGCGAAAGGGAATCGTCGTGATCACCACTGATTTCGCCCCCGGCTCCCCCTGTTGGCTGGACCTCGGTGCCCCCGACGTCCCGGCCGCCGCGGCCTTCTACGGCGCGGTGCTGGGGTGGGACTACGAGTCCATGGGGGAGGGGGAGGACATGGAAGGCGGGATGTTCCGGAAGGACGGCAAGATCGTCGCCGGGCTGGGCAAGCTCACAGAGAAGGGCGCGCGTCCGGCCTGGATGATCTACTACTGCGTCGCCGACGCGGATGCCACGACCCAGGCCGTGGAGAGCGCGGGCGGCACGGTGCGGGTGGCGCCGAGGGACCTCGACGAATGGGGCCGGATGGCGCAGTACAGCGACCCGCTGGGGGGCCAGTTCGCCGTCTGGCAGCCTGGGCAGAACAAGGGCGTCGACCTTGTGGACCAGCCGGGCTCGCTGTCCTGGACCGAGCTGTACACGAGCGACGTCGCGGCTGCGAAGGAGTTCTACGGCCGGGTCTTCGGCTGGCAGTTCAGTGACATGGAGCTGCCCGGCGGCGGGGGCACGTACTCCCTCATCACTCCTGCCGGGCTTCCAGAGGAGCGTATGCACGGCGGCCTCATGGAGCTCCGCAAGGAGGACCTCGCTCTGGCGAACGGGCAGCCGTACTGGCACCCGGTCTTCGCCGTCGCCGACTGTGATGCCGCGGTCGCACAGGTCAACGACAAGGGCGGCAGCGTGCAGATGGGGCCGGAGGACGCGGAGGGCGTCGGCCGCTTGGCGGTCTGCCTCGACCCGTCGAACGCGGACTTCGTCGTGCTCACCCCGACCGAGAGCTGAACGCCGGAAGGCCGGGCCGACGGCGGCACTCCGCGCCGACCGGCCCGGATTGCTTCCATGGGGCCGCATTGTTCCGGCGGTCGCGGAGACGGCTGTCGAGTCATCCGGTTGGAGACGCGTCAGCGCACGGTGGCGGCGTCGGTGGGCTGTGCGGCGTGGCGGCATGGGGCGCGGTCGGCCTCTGGTCCGGGGCGGCCGGTCGGGCCGCGCGGCGTGCGAGCAGGGGAGTGAGTGCGGCTCCGGCGGCGATGAGCGCAGCGGAGACGAGGAACGCGGCCTGATAGCCCTCGGTGAGGGCCTCGGCGGTGGACGCGTGAGGCGCTGCGCCGGCTGTCGTCGAGGCGGCAAGGGTGCCGAGGACGGCAAGGCCGATGGCGCCGCCGATCTGGCGGGTGGTGTTGACCAGGCCCCCGGCCAGGCCCGCGTCAGCGGGGTTCACGCCGGCCACGGCGGCGCTGGTGAGCTGGACGAAGCCGATGCCGAGTCCGAGGCCGATGACGACGGTGGGACCGAGCAGGTCGGTGGGGAAGGTGCCCTGCGCCGAGATGCGGGACAGCCACAGCAGCCCGGCCGCCTGCGTCAGCAGGGCGGCGGCGAGGGTGACATGGGCTCCCAGTCGGCCGGCGAGGCGTGGGGCGAGGGAGGAGCCCAGCATGTTCGCTGCTGCCAGGGGCAGTTGGGACAGCCCCGCCTCCAGCGGCCCGGCGCCGAGCACTTGCTGCTGGTAGAGGGGAAGGAAGAAGAACAGTCCGACCCACACGGCGCCGAGCAGTGTCATGACGAGATTGGCCGGGGCGACCGTACCTGTCGTGAGCAGGCGCGGCGGGATCAGGGGGGCCGGATGCCGCCGTTCGACCAGGACGAACAGCAGGAGCAGAACGGCGGCGGCGATCAGGGAGGTCAGCACCAACGGGTCGGTCCATCCGGACCGCCGGGCGGCGGTGAGCCCGTGGACGAGGGCGACCAGCCCGAGCGTGACGGCGAGTGTTCCGGCGAGATCGATCCGGCGGGCGCCCGCGGCGGGAAGGGCGGTTGCCGGCAGCAGCGCGGCAGCGGCGGCGCACACGAGGGCCGCGCCGATTCCCGAGACGTGGAAGATCCAGGGCCAGCCGAGGCTCTGGGTGAGCAGTCCGCCCGCCAGTACCCCGGCCGCTCCGCCGGCGCCGGAGACCGCACCCCACACCCCCAGCGCCTTGCCGCGGCCGGGACCGGGCGGGAAGAGTTGCATGACCAGGGCGAGTGCCGCGGGCGCCACGGCCGCGGCGCCGATCCCCTGGGCCGTACGCGCGCCGATCAGCAGCCACGCCATGGAGGCCAGTCCTGCGGTCGTCGAGGCCACCGCGAAGAGGGCGAGGCCTGCGAGGAGGACCCGCCGTCGGCCGAGGAGATCGGCGGCTCTCCCGCCCGACAGAAGCAGGGCCCCGAAGGCGAGTCCGTAGGCGTTGACGACCCAGGACATGCCGCTGTCGGACAGGCCGACCCCGTCGCGAACGGCGGGCAGAGCGACGTTGACGACGGATGTGCTCAGCGTGACCACGAATTGCGCGCCGGCCAGAACGGTAAGAGCCGCTCCGCTGCGCGTGGCCGACAGGGAGCGTGAGCTCCGGGTCGGGTTGATCGACTTCACGACAACTCCCCTGTGCGGTGGACATCTGCTGTGCCGTTCCGAGAGGCGCGGGCGACGAGCCGTCGCGCTCCCGCAGATCAAGTGACGGCCCGTCGCGCGCCGGTGGGCGGGGCGGGCACCGGAGGCGCGACGGCTTCCACTGCCCGCCCGGGTGATCGCGCGGTCAGATCGTGGCGTCGGGGATCCAGGAGCCGTGGATCATCGCGGGGACGCGGCGGGGCAGGTGGATGGTGGCGATCGGGGGGACGCTGAGGTCGGAGGCGTCGAGGACGAGCATCCTGGAGGCGTCGGCGTTGAGGTCGCTGACGACCGTGAGGAGGTAGCCGGCGTCTTCGCCGGTGGCGGCTTCGGCCTGGACGAAGACCGCCTCGCTGGGCAGCTGGCCGGTGCCGAAGGCCAGCAGCTGCCGGGCACCGGTCGTGCGGTCGTACTTCACCAGGGTGTGGTTGCCGATGCCGAGGTCGTCGGGGAACGACAGCGCGTACTGGTAGCGGTGCTCGCGGCCGAGGAAAGCGTCGTTGATGGTGGGGAACTCCACGGTCAGGTCGTCGGTCTGCTCCTCCGTGACGCGGCCGGCCGCGAGATCGACGGTCCAGCGGCGGCTTCGTGAGCCGGAGTTGGGCTCGGCGCCGCGGTCGGGTGCTCCGACCCACCAGTTCCAGGAGCGCTGCCAGCCCTCGCGGCCGACCGTGGGTCCCTCGACGACGATCCGGCCGAGGGCGTCCTCGTAGGCGTTGGCGAAGTGCATGCCGTACCCCTGGGCGATCTCGAACCAGCGCACCTTGGCGGCGCCGCCGATGCCGCGCGGCATGACCCCGATCCGGGTCGGCCGGGCGTCGCTCCAGGCGTAGGGGATGCCGGAGTGTTCGGACGGGTCGAAGGTGACCGACCCCTCCAGGAAGACGACGTGGTGCTCGGTGATGGCGAAGTCGTGCTTGAGCGCGGCGGTGGCGCCGGGGACCTCCTGGCTTTCCAGGACCTGACCGTCGGGCGAGGCGACGTGGTGGATCAGGAACGGAGGGAAGGGCGAGGAGGCGAAGAAGTGCAGCTCGCCGGTGACCGGGTCCTCCTTGGGATGGGCGGTCATGGCGGAGGTGAGCTTGCCGCCGAAATCGAAGGCCCCCACGGTCTCCAGGTCGGCGGTGAGCTCGAAGGGCAGATTCGACTCGCACAGGGCCAGCAGGCGTCCCCCGTGCTCGATGACGTGGGTGCCGGCGGTGCTCGCGGTGAGGTCGGGGCCGTGCGCGGTCATGTAGGGGGCGCCGTCCAGGGCGGGGGTGTGCACCCAGCGGTTGCGGTACCACTCGGCACGGCCGTCCTGGAGGCGGATGCCGTGGACCATGCCGCTGCCCTTGAACCAGTGGGTCGGGGTGATACCGGGCTTCGGGTTGTGGCTGTTGCGGATCAGCCTGCCGGTGAGCTCGGGCGGGATGCTGCCCTCGACTGTCAGGCCGGTGGCGGTGATCTCGTCGGCGACGGGGGTGTAGTGACCGGTGAGGTAGGGCTTGCTGGTCATGACGGCGTCCGTTTCTCTTGAGCTTCTTTGCGTGCGGGTGGTGTCGGCGAGTGCCGGATCACAGGCCAGAGGAATGCGTGGTCAATCACTCACTGTTTGGGCGAAAAGCGGCACCGAGAGCGGCCTGGTATTTCAGGGGCGCTGCTCGGCCCGCTGCTTGAGGTTGTGGAGCCAGCGCTCGAGCGAGGCGTCGAGCGCCTGCTGGAGTACGGCGGTGTCGGCGGTGACCGGATCGCCGGACCAGGACTCCTCGGTGTGCACCTTCACCCCGTCCTCCGTCGGGGTGAAGGTCCACACGTGGACGGCGGTGATGCCTTGGGCGGGGCCGCCCCACACGATGCGCCGCTTGGGCTCGACCTGAGTGACCGTGGAGGTGATCCCCTCGAGGCCGTCGGTGGACCACACCCAGGACGAGCCCGGCCTGAGCGGCCCCGGGGTCTGCTTGACCGACGAGCTGACGCCGGGCTGCCAGGCCGGCCACTGTTCCACGTCGGTCTGGATCCGCCACACGCGGTTCAGGGGTGCGTGGATGACGATGTCGTCGCGGGTGATCACCGGAGCGTTCTGGTCGATCCCCAGGGGTTCGCGGTCGGAGTCACCCGGCCCGAAGGTCAGGGGAAGCGCGGTCAATACGGCGGCGGCAAGGGCGAGCATGTCGTTCCTCCACGGGTGTCGAGGGCTGTTGGCGAGCCCTGCAGATTCTATGTGTGTTTGATCACTCACTGGCTGGACGTGATGCAGCTGCATCAGGTCGAAGGGGGTAAATGTCGAGGGGTGTCGTGCTGTGCTTCAGGGTCAGTAGTGCCGGATGCCCGCGGCGAGGGTGCGCGTCCACGGGGCGTCCACGGTGTCGACGTCCATCGACACCAGAAGGTGACAGAGCATCCCGACGGCGAAGAACTCCTGCACCTGTCGGTCGTCACCGCCCGAGGCTCCGCGCACGTACTCCACCAGGCGTGCGTACCCGGCGCGTACGGCATCTCGGACGGCGGGCTCGGAGACCGCGGCGGCCTGGGCATGCGTTTGCACCAGCATGAGGTCGTTGTCGCTGATCAGGCGGGCGTACGCGTCCCCCATCGCCGAGAGCACCGCCTCGGGCGAGCTGCCCTTCGCGGCGGCCGCACCAGCCTCCAGGCTCTCGCGAACCCGGACGAAGCAGTGCTCGACGACGGCGACGAACAGTGCTTCCTTGTTGGGGAAGAGCCGGTAGACGTAGGCCTGGGAGATGCCGGCGGCCTTGGCGACCTCGGTGGTGGTGGTACCGAAGTACCCCCGCGCCGCGAAGGCGCCGATCGCCGTGCGCAGCACGGTTTCACGGCGTTCGTCGGCGGTGGACAGTTGGCGTCGGCGTTCCGCG
Source organism: Streptomyces sp. NPDC086835 (assembly GCF_044745705.1). Classification (NCBI taxonomy): domain Bacteria; kingdom Bacillati; phylum Actinomycetota; class Actinomycetes; order Kitasatosporales; family Streptomycetaceae; genus Streptomyces; species Streptomyces sp. NPDC086835. The sequence continues at coordinate 235,886 of NZ_JBIVAU010000005.1, read as the reverse complement.
TTCATGTGAGTACTTAATCACTCACTCTTTTGAGGTGTCAACATGCTTAAGGAGGGCGGGTGTCCGGTCCGCCCGTAGGCGGACGCATCCCCGCCCTCCCGGCTCGCTGTCAGCGAGCGGTCCGCAGCGCGCGGACGCCGCCCCGACCAGGTCCGTCAGTCAGGGCCTCTCGGCCGGGATACGGGTCGGGACGGTCGGAAGCACCACATGCTCCGGCATCGAGGTCGGTACGCGGCCGGATCGTGCGATCTCGAGAAGATTCGGCAGCTCGTAGTCCTGTGCCGCGTCGAGGTCGACCGTGTATCCGAGGTCGCCCAGGCTCGCCACCGTCAGACGGCTCAGGGGGTTGTTGTTGCCGTCGATGTTCGGCGACATCAGTTCGTTGTCGAAGACGCTCTCACGCCAGTGGCCGCCCGCGCTTCCCGCGCCGCCGACATTGGCGACCGGCACCGGGGCGGGCCCATCTCCGGTGAGTCTTCCGAACTCCTTCATGGCGCCCGAGCCGACGAAGGTCGGGTCGAGGCCGGGGAAGTCCTTCAGGAAGCCGAAGTCCTCCCAGACGGTTCCGATCCCCAGTACGTGTCCCATCTCGTGCGTAATGACGTCGAGGAGTGAGCCCTCCTCTTCCATCTGGGTCAGGTCGGCGCTGTCGAACATCATGCGCCCCTTCGCGGGAAGTCCCGCTCCGCTGGCCGCGTCGTCCCTCCGGAACCGCGTCGGGCCGGCCTGTCCGAGGATGTTGGGGACGTTGTTGACACCGTCGATCGGCACGCCTTCGGCGTCGATCAAGAGATCGTTGATCACGACCCTACCGGTGAGGTCGTTGATGATCGCGGTCTCCAGGTCTCCCACGATGACGCGCGCCCAACGGTCCGCGGCCTCGGCGAAGACGCTCTTCTGGCTGTTCGTCAGCCCTCCGAGGAACCGCACCTCGATCTGGAACGGAGACGTGGTCGAGGCGAGTTCTGCGGCGCGGCCGCTGTCAGCGACTGCCCTGTACGTTTCAAAGGGGTCGTTGATGTGCCTGCCCATGGCTACTACTCCCATCGCCTGTAGCCGGCTTTGTCCCCCCTCAATGACGTTGAACCCATTCAGAGTTGTAGGCGATGTAACAAAATATCGTTGAATGTTCGCCTGTTTCCGCGCAGTGCAAGTGCATGGCATTACATGTTCTGGCCCCGGACGTATCCTGGAAGGTGCACGACAGAGCGGGAAGCCCAGGCCGTTCGCTTCGGGTTCAACCACAGCTGGATCCCCATGATTTAGGCAGGGCTTCTCACGCCCGAACTCCATGCGTGAAGGGAGCCTTCCATGGCTGCCAAGAAGCGTGCGTCCGCCGATCCCAGGCCCTCCACAAGCGGTCAGGACAAGCTGATCGGCGATCTCAAGCAGTTCATCCGTACCCGCGGATCGGGCTTTCTCAGCGACCCGAATGTGTCCTCGATCGGTATTGGGTACAAGGAGAAGAACGGGAAACGGGGCAAGGAGCTGGCCCTTCAGTTCACGGTCGACAAAAAGGTCCGTCCGGAGGGACTGGACGAACTGAAGACCGCCGAGATCCCCGAGACCATCGACATAGGTGACGGCGTCACGGTGCCGACCGATGTCGTCCAGCGCTCCTACAAGCCGCACTTCCTCGTGGTGGCCGAGGGCGAGACGCCGCAGCGGCAGAAGCGCGTCGATCCGGTCCGCCCCGGCGTGAGCGTCGGCAACGTCAAGGTGAGCGCCGGCACCTTCGGGTGCATCTCCTTCGACAGGAACGACGGTTCGCCCTGCCTGCTGAGCAACTGGCACGTGCTGAACGGCCGTAAGGGCGAGCTCGGCGACGTGGTCGTGCAACCCGGCAAGGCCGACGACAGCCGCATCGCGATGAACCGTCTCGGCACGCTCAAGCGCGCCCACCTCGGCAGGGTCGGCGACTGCGCAGTGTCGACGGTCACCGATCGTGATTTCGCCAGGGACATCCTCGACCTCGATGTCACGCCGACGAAGCTGGGCGAACCGCAGATCGACGACAAGGTCGTCAAGAGCGGCCGCACCACCGGGGTCACGCACGGCCTGGTGACCAGGCCCTTCGCCGTCGTCAGCATCAACTACGGCGCGTCGGTCGGAGTTCGCGAGATCGAATGCTTCGAGATAGGCCCCGACCCCAAACATCCGGCGGACGGCGACGAGATCAGCCTGCCCGGTGACTCCGGATCGGTCTGGATGTTCACGACCCGCTCCGGCAGGCCCACGGACGTAATGGCCGGTCTGCACTTCGGTGGTGAGGGGGACGAGGACCCCGAGGACCGCGCTCTGGCCTGCCTCCCCCAGGCGGTCTTCGACGAACTGAAGCTCACCCTGGCACCGCCGGACCCCGAATCGCTGGAGGCCCTGACCGGGTACGACCCGGGCTTCCTCGCGGTACCGATCGGAACCCCGCAGCTCAACCCGTCGATCAAGGAGGACGCCGTCCGGATCAACGGGTCCGAGGTGATCCCTTACACGCACTTCTCGCTGGCCCTCAGCACGTCGCGGCGCTTCGCCGTCTGGGTGGCCTGGAACATCGACGGCGGCACACTCAAGAAGCTCGACCGGAAGGGCATCGACTTCGTCAAGGACCCGCGGCTTCCGGCCGCCGCCCAGGTCAGTAACGAGCTGTACAAGGGCCGCAACAACCGGCTCGACCGCGGCCACATCGCGCGTCGCGCCGACGTGGTGTGGGGCTCGTTGCCCGAGGCGAAGAAGGCCAACAAGGACTCGTTCTTCTACACCAACATCACTCCGCAGATGGACGACTTCAACCAGAGCGGGCGGAACGGCATCTGGGGCCACCTCGAGGACGCGGTCTTCGAAGACGTCCGTGTCGACGAGCTCAAGGTCAGCGTGTTCGGCGGCCCGGTCTTCCACGAGGACGACCGAGTCTTCCGGGGGGTCAAGCTCCCGCGCGAGTTCTGGAAGGTGCTCGTCTTCTCCGAAGACGGCAAGCTCAAGTGCAAGGCGTTCCTGCTGACGCAGAACCTGGATGTGCCCGAAGCCCTCGAACTCGACGAGTTCCGGGTCTTCCAGGTCAAGCTGTCCGAGATCCGGACGCGGACCCACCTGCGCTTCCCCACCGCGATGACCGCGGCGGACACGCTTGTGGTCCCGGAATCCGTGGAGGACCGGACACCACTGGAACGTCAGTCCGACATCGACTGGAGCTAGTGCCGGATTCAGTGGCAGGCCGGTCCTCGGCAGAGCCGAATTGCTTGCGGCGACTCCCTTCATGGTCCGGGGGGAGTGGTCACAGGCCGTGAGATCTGTATGGCGATGCTGAGCAGCTCCGCCGAGCGTGCACTCGTCAAGCTCCTCGCGCCTGCGGGCACGGGGCCGCCTGGCCCCGGGCCCGCAGCGCCGCCCGGTACCGGCGACGGGTCACTTCGGCACAGCCTGGTGGAGGCCCGGTCGTCTGCGCGAGATGGGGCCGATGTCACCTCGGCCCCCCCTCACGCAACCTGTACTCATGCGCCTGCTCATGCCGTTCGTGCACGTCCGCGCGGCCCGGCGCGCAGGTGCCCCGCTCGGTCAGGGGGCGAGCCGCTCGGCGGCAGCCTCGACCAGTTCAGGTCTGCTTCGGTAGGGGCGATGGCCGCGTCGATGAGCAGGGAGACCAGGGGGCGTTGACGCGGGAGCGCCGCAGCCGGGTCAGGCCGGCGAGTTCGGGTGGACTGGCGCCGGGACGTGACGAAGAGTTCAGAGCAACCGAACCGAGTGCCCCCAGGTACCGAACAGCTTCAGAAACAGCTCGTCGCGGGAGCCCGCGCGTGCGCAGCACCCGTTGTGGTCCGCGTCCTCCTGGTGCCATGCACGTCCCTGACCGTAGCGAAAGCATGGTCCTTTTGACCCGGGCTCAGTCGAAGCGCAGATCGGAGAGCTGCTTGTCGGTAATGTCGTCTTCGGGAAATGGGCCGGTTGCCCTGGCGGCCAGGAGCGAGGCCATCTCCGCGCCTGCCCGCCGTATGCGTGCGGGCAGGCCCTCCGTGTACGTGTCGCTCCCGGATCCCCAGTCCTCGGACGCGGCATAGACGGCGGTGGGGACGACGGCGGCGCGCAGGTAGGCGAAGAGCGGGCGCAGGGCGTGTTCCAGGACCAGTGAGTGGCGGGCCGTGCCCCCTGTTGCTGCGATCAGGACCGGCTTGCCGGTGAGGGCGTCCGGATCGATCAGGTCGAAGAAGGACTTGAACAGTCCGCTGTACGACGCGGAGAACACCGGTGTCACGGCGATCAGGCCGTCGGCGCCCGTGACCGTGTCGATCGTGGTGGCCAGATGCGGCGGCGGAAAACCGGTCACGAGGTTGTTGGCGATGGCGACGGCCAGGGTACGCAACTCGACGACGTCGACTTCCACCTTGTGGTCCTGGTCCGCCAGCCTTTCGCGGACCTCGTCAGCGAGCCGGTCGGCCAGCAGCCGTGTGGAGGACGGGACGCTCAGCCCCGCCGATACAGCGATGAGCTTCATGCGGCGGACACCTTTTCGGATTCCGTGGCGGCGGCGAGCAGGGAGTGGTGGGTCGGCGCGTCCGGCACCCCGGCCGGCCGCGCCTTGGCGAACTCCTCGCGCAGCACCGGCACGACCTCCTCGCCGAGGATGTCGAGCTGCTCGAGGACGGTCTTCAGCGGCAGCCCCGCGTGGTCCATCAGGAACAGCTGGCGCTGGTAGTCGCCGGCGTACTCGCGGAAGGTCAGCGTCCGCTCGATGACCTGCTGCGGGGAGCCGACGGTCAGCGGTGTCTGCTCGGTGAAGTCCTCCAGGGAGGGGCCGTGGCCGTAGACGGGCGCGTTGTCGAAGTACGGACGGAACTCGCGCACCGCGTCCTGGGAGTTCTTGCGCATGAAGACCTGGCCGCCGAGGCCGACGATGGCCTGCTCAGGGGTGCCGTGACCGTAGTGTGCGTACCGCTCTCGGTACAGAGCGACCATCTTCTTGGTGTGGGACATGGGCCAGAAGATGTTGTTGTGGAAGAAGCCGTCGCCGTAGTACGCGGCCTGCTCGGCGATCTCCGGTGAGCGTATGGAGCCGTGCCAGACGAACGGTGGCACGCCGTCCAGTGGGCGGGGCGTGGACGTGAACCCCTGCAGCGGCGTGCGGAACTTGCCCTCCCAGTTGACGACGTGCTCGCGCCACAGCCGGTGCAGTAGGCCGTAGTTCTCGATGGCGAGGTTGACGCCCTCCCGGATGTCCTGCCCGAACCACGGGTAGACGGGCCCGGTGTTGCCGCGCCCCATGATGAGGTCCACGCGCCCGTCGGCCAGGTGCTGGAGCATCGCGTAGTCCTCGGCGATCTTCACCGGGTCGTTGGTGGTGATGAGGGTGGTGGCGGTGGAGAGGATCAGCCTCTCGGTCCGCGCGGCGATGTAGCCCAGCATGGTGGTCGGCGACGAGGGCACGAACGGTGGGTTGTGGTGCTCGCCGGTCGCGAAGACGTCCAGACCGACCTCCTCGGCCTTCAGCGCGACAGCGACCATGGCCTTGATGCGCTCGCGCTCGGTCGGTGTACGGCCCGTGGTCGGATCAGGTGTGACGTCGCCAACGGTGAAGATCCCGAATTGCAAGGCCCCTCCATTCATCAGGTGATCGAGTGGTCCTCGAACGGTAGGAGTGCACCGCGTGGCCGGCATGACTGTGGGTGCACGGGAACGGGCCCCACAGCGTCCTCCTCCCGTGCCTGGCCATAGGGCGGTCGCCTTGTTCGGTGCAGCCACGGCCGGCTGCTGCTCACGGGCCTGGAACTGTTGGTCATGGTCCGCCTCCTGCGGTGCCGTGCGGTGCGTACCCGAATGGCGCCAGGTGCCCGCGCGGAGGGCGCAATGCCGTGGTTGCCGTGATCCAGGCGTCCGCGGGGCTGCGCGCCGCGGTGGCCGAGGACACGGCGCGGCGGGCGTGCCGCACTTCGTGGTCGTCTTCCTCAGCGTGTGGTGGGGCGGTCGGCGGTTCACCGGGCGACGGGGTCGGCCGGGCGTTCAAGGGCAGTCGTTGCCGCCGTCCTGAGGCTGTGGCCTGGAGAAATACGTCGTATTCTTCCGTCTGGGGAGAATAGGGAGGGTCATGTCAGGGGAGCAGTCGATCGGGGTTGTTCTGCGTGGTCTGCGGCAGCGGGGCCGTTTGACGATGGAGGAGTTGGCTGAGGCGTCGGGCGTGAGTGTCCGGGCGATCGGCGATATGGAGCGGGGGCGTAGTCGGGTTCCGCAGCGGCGTACGGTGGTGGCGCTGGCGGAGGGGCTGGGGCTCGCGGATGCGGAGCGGGAGGCGCTGCTGGCGGCTGCGCGGGCGGCGCGTCCGACGCGTGCGGTGACGGTGGCGGGGACGGCTGTGCCGCCGCGATCGGTGGGGGACTTCACGGGGCGCGAACCGGAGCTGGCGCTACTGCGGGAGGCAGCGGAACGGGGCCGTGCCGGCGGGGAGGTGTCGGTGTGGGTCGTCTCCGGTCCTCCGGGCTGCGGGAAGACGACGCTGGCGCTGAAGGCGGCAGCGGATCTGGCGGAGGAGTTCCCCGACGGGTGTTTCGTCGTGGACCTGCATGGGGTGGACGGCCCCGTGGACACGGGCGAGGCGCTGCTGAAACTGCTGAAGGCCCTTGGCATGTCGGACCGCCGGCTGGCGCGCGAGGATCCACAGGGCCGCGCGGGGCTGCTGCGGGCGCTGTTGGGTGACCGCCGGTGCCTGGTGGTGTTGGACAACGCCCGCGACGAGGAGCAGGTTCGTGCGCTGCTGCCCGCGGGCGGGCGGAGTCTGGTGCTGGTCACCAGTCGGCGGCCCCTGACCGGGTTGGAGGACGTCGACCGCCTGGCGCTGTCGGAGATGGCGCAGGACGAGGCTGTCGATCTGCTGCGCCGGATCCTGGGCGAGGAGCGGGCGGACGCGGAAGCCGAGGCTGTGGCGCGGGTGGCGGAGCTGTGCGGGCGACTGCCGTTGGCCTTGCGGGTGGCGGGAAACTGGCTGACGGTCCGTTCCGGATGGAGCGTTGACCACCTGGTCCGCCGCCTGGCCGACGAAGAGCGCCGGCTGGGCGCGCTCGCCGCCGGCGACGTGCGGGTGGAGGCGGCGTTCGAACTGTCCTACCGTCAGCTGACCGGCCAGGCCGCGCGGATGCTGCGGCTGCTGAGCCTGGTTCCGGGGCCGGACATGACCGCTGCCTACGGCGCCGCTCTGACCGCGACCGGCGTCTTCGAGGCCGAGGACGTGATGGAGGAGCTGGTCGAGGCCGGGCTGCTGCAGGCCACCTTCACCGGCCGCTACCAACTGCACGACCTGCTGCGGCTGTTCGCCCACGCCCGGCTGTCCCGCGAGGAGGAACCCGGAGAGCGGGAAGCAGCCGACGACCGGCTGCGCACCTGGCTGCTGGAGACGGCTGTGGTCGCCGGCCGCTGGTACCAGCCCAAGTACGGGGCGCCGCCGCCCTCCTGGCAGGGCCTGGTCCCGCTGGAGAGCGCCGAGCAGGCCCGTGCCTGGCTCCAGAGCGAAGCCGCCGCCTGGCTCGCCGCGCTGCGCAGCGCCGCCCAGAGGAGTGAGCACACCCAGGTCGTGGAGACCGTCTATGCCATGGAATGGTTCTGCGACCTGTGGGTCCACTGGGGACACTGGCCGGAAGTCTTCCGCTTGGCCGGCGAGGCCGCTACCGCACTTGACGACCCGTACATGCAGGCTTTCCACCTCAACATGTACTCCTGGGCCCTCTCCTGCGAATCCCGGTACGGGGAGGCCATCGAACGGGCCCACGAAGCGCTGGACTGCGCCCGCCGCGCCCAGGACGCTTCCCAGCAGGCCTCGGCACTGGCGCAGGCGGCATGGGCCCAAGCGGAGCTCGGCGAGGTCCAGGAGGCCGCCGACAAGTCACTCGCCTCCATAGAGCTCTACGAAGAGACCGACGACCGCGAGGGCTGGCTGGGCGCCATGTTCACCTACGGATCCTCCCTGCGCCTGCTCGGCCGTGCCGAGGAATCCCTGATCCAGCACCAGCGCATCATCACCTTCCTGGATGCGCCCGACTGCCCGGTGAGCGGTCACCTCGCCGACATCTACCGTGCCAACACGACCCGCGCGCTCGGTCGCGGCTACGCCGTCCTGCGGCGATGGCGCGAGGCCGCCGACCACTATCGCAATGCTGTGGTCCAGTCCAACCGCATCGGCATTCCCCACATCGAGGGCAGCACGCTACTGCATCTGGGAGAGGCCCTGATCGAACTGGGAGAAGCCGAGGAAGCCCGCTCCTGCCTCCGTCAGGCCGTCGCCTTCGGTGACGCGGCCGACAGCAAAGACCTCAAGACCGCACAGAAGCTCCTGGACTCGCTCCCCTCCGAGTGAGGAACGTCCGCCGCCACGATGTGCCCTGGGTTCGGCATCCCGTGAGGCTGTCGCCGCCCCGTTGATCACCGCGAAGGCCGACGTGATGTGGGACGAGAGTGTCGATCAGCTGCGCTGCGTCGCGGCCTGTTTCCCGACCGGGTCCATGATTTCGCGTCACTCACGGCTTTGCGCGATCGTCCGCCGACGCGGGCGGCCGTCCGGCAAGCGGTGCTTTCCTGCGCGGAGCGGACCGGCCGCTGCGCTGAAGCGGTGCCGGGGCGGTCAGATATGCGCCGGTGTCGGCCGGGTGCGCTCGGGCTACGGCCTGGGGTGCCGCCGTTTCTGCCGGAACGTCAGCACGATGGCCGTCACCGACGGGAGGATCCGTACCCTCACGTATCCGTCGGCGGTTCTGTGCAGGCCGAACCGGGCGGAGATCACTCCGGTCGTGATCGCCGGCAGGCTGTGTCCACAGTGGAGAGGAATCAACCGCGGTGCCGGTGCAGGGCGACGTGCACGGTGTCGAGGGCCTGGATGAGGGCGGCGCGGGCGGCCTCCGTGTCGCGCAGCGGATCGAGCACCACGAAGTCGTGGATCGTCCCGTGGTACCGCATGGAGACCACCGCCACGCCGGCCGCACGGAGCTTCGCCGCGTAGGCCTCACCCTCGTCGCGTACCACGTCGGCCTCGCTGGTGACCACCAGTGCCGGGGGGAGTCCGGTGAGCTGTTCCAGGGAGGCCTGCAGCGGTGATGCGGTGGCCTGGCTCCGCTGCCGTACGTCGGGCAGGTACTGGTCCCAGAACCAGCGCATGGTCTCGCGGCCGAGGAAGTAGCCCTTGGCGAACTCCCTGTACGAAGGGGTGTCGAAGTCGGCGTCGGTGACCGGGCAGAGCAGCACCTGCTGAAGCAGCCGGACCCCGCCGCGCTCCTTGGCGAGCAGGGTCAGCGCCGCCACCAGGTTTCCGCCCGCCGAGTCGCCCACGGCGGCCATCCGGCTCCCGTCCAGACCGATCTCGCCGCCTCGCTCGTAGATCCACTTCGCGACCGCGTAGCACTGCTCGACGGCGACCGGGTACTGCGCCTCGGGGGCGCGCTCGTACTCGACGAAGACCACGGCCGCGTCCGTACCGAGGGCGAACGCGCGCACCAGGCGCTCATGGGTGCCGGCGTCGCCCAGGACCCAGCCCAGCCCGTGCAGGAACAGCACGACGGGGATCTCGCCGACGCTGTCGGCGGGCCTGACCACCTGCACCCGTACGTGACCGGTCGGCCCACCCGGCAGTGCGAGCCACTCCGTGGAGGTGGCCTCCTCGTCGAAGGGGTCGGGGTCGTCCTTCCCCTGAAGACGGACGAGGTCGATCCGGGCCTGTTCCAGGTCGGGGTCGTGCGCCGACGTTGGGCAGGTGTGCCGGGTCACGAATGCCCGGGTGGGGCGGTCCAGGACCGGGTGCCGAACGGAAAATGGGACGAAGTCGGTCACACGGTCTCCTGCCGAGAGGGCCGAGGGGGCCTGAAGCGAAAGGGTTGTTTCGGTGCACCGGGTGCCTGGTCGAGCGGCGGAACGCGATGCTGCGGCTGCCGGGCCGGGGCACTTCCACCGCAGGCACTGGGCGGCCCGCACGGCTCTGAGCGGGGACCTTACCCGCTGGACGGCGCGAGTCCAGCCATTGGCCGGTCAGCACCGTGGACATCGGCGGCGGCCTTCGGGACGGTCCCGGGCGCCGAGGTGACCGCCGGGGACAGCCCGCCGTCGTCCTGGGCGGTGCGCAGGTTGCGCCATTCACGGGGGGAGACGCCGTAGGCGGCGCGGAAGGACCGGCTGAAGTGAGCGGGGTTGACGAAGCCCCACCGCTGGGCCACGGCGGACACGGTGGGAGCTGTCCTGCCGCGGCGGGCCAGTTCACGGCCGCACTCCTCCAGGCGCCGCTGCTGGATGAGCCGGCCGACGGTGGTCCCCTCACCCTCGAAGAGCCGGTGCAGGTACCGGACGGAGATCCGGTGCGTCCGGGCGATGCTCTCCGGCGACAGGTCGGGGTCGCCCAGGCTCCGGTTGATGTGGTCGCGGACGCGCAGCAGCAGGTGGCTGCGGGCGGTGTCCGCGTCCGTTCCGCCCGGGTGGGCCCGCTCGGCGATCAGGGTGGCGAACAGGTCGACGACATTGCCGGCCAGCCGGTTCGCGACGGCAGGCGGGTAGCCGTCGGCCGAGGAGGCCAGGGTGGCAAGGAACGGGAGCAGCATCGCGCCGAATCCGTCCCCGGTGCCGATGGCGTTGCCCGTGACCTGCCGGATGTCGCTGTCCGGCACGCCCAGCGTGCGGCGGGGCAGTTGGAAGACGTGCGTGGCGAACCGCTGCGGATAGTCGAAGGAGTACGGCCGGGTCGTGTCGTACACCACCAGGTCTCCCTCGCCCACCTCGGCCCGCCGGCCGTCCTGGATGAAGGTGGCCGTGCCGGATATCTGGACACCGACCGCCACCAGCGCCTCGGACGATCGGGCGATCAGTGCCGGGGTGCGGCTGACCCGCTCCGCGTCGGCCTCCATGGTGGAGACCTGGAGATACCCGAGGCGGTCGGTGGCGATCCGGCCGTCGAACGGGCCGTCGCCCCGCGGGGCGACCGTCATCGGCACCAGGGTCCTGCTCACCGCATCGTTCCAGTACGCGACCTTGTCCCGGTCCGGCACGGAGGCGGTCGTCAACACCAAGCTCAAGTTGCTCTCCGCTCAGGGGAAGTGACTCCGGGGCTGTAACGCACGGGAACAGGACGGACGGCTGCACCTCCCCGGAAGGCGGCGGCCGGCGCCCGGCAGGGCCGGACGGCTCGTCGTACGGGCAGCGACCTCGCTGGAGAGCAACCGGACCGCTTCGGCGAGGCCCGGGTTCCCGCCCGCACTGAGCAGCCAAGCAGCGGACCGCTTCGGTCTCCAGGCAGAAGCACGGGCAGAAATCGCGGGAGCGGACGGGCATGTCCGGTGCTGTGCAGTGCCGGAGCAGCACAGGGCCGTGAGGAAAGAAGCGACCGGCCCGCCGGACTGGCGTCGTTGATGTGACGTCAGGCCGCCGTATCCCGCCCCGACCGGTGCGCGGGAGAGTGGCCTGTCCGCCCCCCGGCCGGCGGCGGCCCGAGGCGTCGCCCCTCCACCCGCCCCGCGCTTTCCTGCGGGCGCCGTCACGCCCCTGCCAGAGAGGAACCCCTCATGGTCGACTCCGCCCAGGTGAAAGCTGCCCCCAGCCCCGACCTGCTCGCCCCGGACAACGCGGTCATGCTCTTCGTCGATCGCCAGCCGCAGACGTTCCTCGGCACCGGCAGCGGTGACCGCACCGCCGCCATCAACAGCACCGTCGGCCTGGCCGCGGGCCTCTGTCAGGCGATCCGCGCCTCCCGACACCTTGCCCGCGTTGACGTGCGCACAGACCGCGCCGGACGTTGTGGCCGGGCCGTCAAATCGGTCGTCCGGCCAGGACACCACCCGGACGTCCTCGGTGGCCGGGCCGTTCGCGACGTCCACCCCGTGCATGTCTGCGGCGGACCACGGACCGGTGCTGAACGGCCCTCCCGTCCCACTCGACGCGCTCATGCCCTTCGCCGACGGCCCTTGCGAGGAGACCGCCATGGACCACGATCCGGCCGAGCAGAGCCACAGCAACATCAGTGCTGTGGCGGTGAACCGAGCCTCCAGGGACGTCTCATCGCTGTGACGATCGAGACGGCCGTCTATGTGTGATCTGAACTCGGCGCGGTGGCGCCGCCCGGGGGTGTTGTGGTTTTCGCGTGGAGGATGTCGCGGGCCTGGTCCGCGGCGCGGGCGGTGCTCTCGGAGACGAAGTCGAGGAAGCGGGCGATGTTCTCGAGGCGGGCGCCGGCCGGGGTGTGGGGGCCGAGGATGCCGGCGCCCTGCCGTGTGGTCCGGACTATCTGGGCCATGGAGCGGGCGCTGGCCATCATCGACTGGTACATGATGTCGTCGTCGATCACATAGCGTTCGCGGCGGCGTTCGTCGCGCTCGCGACGGACCATGCCCTGGCTCTCGAGGAACGCGATCGCTTTGGAGACGGACGCCGGGCTGACGTCGAGGCGCTGGACGAGTTCGGACGCGGTGAGGCTGCCGGTGTCGGTGACACTGAGGGCGGCCATGACCCGGGACATCATCTTGGGCATGCCCGACTGCATCATGGCGGTGGTGAACGTCTCCTCGTACTCGCGCACTGCCTCGGCGTCGCGTCCGTGGGCCTGCGGGGGGGCCTCCGCTCCGCGGGGCGCTGCCTGTCTGCGGCGGTGGGTGCGGCGTTCGGTGGCGCGGTGGGCGAGGTCGGCGCGGTAGGTGGTGGGGCCGCCGTTGCGCATCACCTCACGTGTGATCGTCGACGTCGGACGGTCGAGGCGTCTGGCGATCTCCGCGTAGGCGAGGCCGTCGGCCAGCCCCAGCGCGATCTGCTGGCGTTCCTGCTGGGTGAGCCTGCCTCCCGGCATGTGCGATCTCCTTCGTGCTCCTAGGTGTCCCCAGCATAGCGTTCACCGCCAAATCATTGCAACGAATCGACGGCTGACGTTGCGTTACCTTCAGGGTCGTTGCAACGATTGTATGGCGCTCACCTGCATTAATGACATCGGATCGCAATGAGGCTGTTGCCGATATGGTGAATGCAACGTAGCTTTCTGGCATCGGAAACAACGAGCCCAAGGAGAGCACGATGCAGAAGTTCGACACCCCCGCCCCGGTCTCCGCCGTCCTCGACATCCCCGCCGGACGGATCCGGTTCATCGCCGCCGACCGCGCCGACACCACCGTCGAGGTCCTGCCGGCCGACCCCTCCAAGAGCCGCGACGTCCGGACCGCCGAGCAGACCACCGTCGCCTATGCCGACGGCGTCCTGCGGATCCACACGCCCGAGCCCAAGAACCAGCTCTTCGGCCCCTCCGGAGCCCTGGAGGTCACCGTCCAACTGCCCGCCGGCTCACGCGTCGAGGCCAAGACCGCCAGCTCCGAGCTCCGCGGCGTCGGCCGCCTCGGCGACGTCACCTTCGAAGGCGCGTACCGCCAGATCAAGATCGACGAGGCCGCGAGCATCCACCTCACCGCGATTGACGGCGACGTCGAGGTCGGTCGGCTGGGCGGCCCTGCGGAGATCAGCACCGCAAGGGGTGACATCCGGATCGCCGAGGCCGTGCGCGGCACGGTCGTGCTGCGTACCCAGTCCGGCGACATTTCGGTCACCGCCGCCCCCGGAGTCTCCGCCTCCCTGGATGCCGGCACCACCTACGGCCGCATCAGCAACACCCTCAAGAACGACGGCACCGCGGATCTCGACATCCGCGCCACCACCTCCCACGGCGACATCACCGCCCGCAGCCTCTGACCGCCCGCAGTCTCTGAAGGAGAACCTCTCATGACCAACTTGGCCATCGCGGCGAACGGGCTGCGCAAGTCCTACGGTGACAAGGCCGTGCTCGACGGCGTCGATCTGGCTGTCCCCGAAGGAACGGTCTTCTCCCTGCTCGGCCCGAACGGCGCCGGCAAGACCACCGCCGTCAAGATCCTGTCCACCCTCATCTCCCCCGACCCCGCCTCCGGCGAGATCCGCGTCGGCGGCCACGACCTCGCCACCGACCCCCAGGCCATCCGTGCCAAGATCGGCGTCACCGGTCAGTTCTCCGCCGTCGACGGCCTGATCACCGGTGAGGAGAACATGCTCCTCATGGCGGACCTGCACCACCTGCCCAAGCGGGAGGGCCGGCGGGTCGCGGCCGAACTGCTGGAACGCTTCGACCTGGTCGACGCCGCGAAGAGGCCCGCCTCCACCTACTCCGGCGGCATGAAGCGCCGCCTCGACATTGCCATGACCCTCGTCGGCGACCCGCGGATCATCTTCCTCGACGAGCCCACCACCGGCCTCGACCCCCGCAGCCGCCACAACATGTGGCAGATCATCCGCGAACTCGTCACGGGCGGCGTCACCGTCTTCCTCACCACCCAGTACCTCGAGGAGGCCGACCAACTCGCCGACCGCATCGCGGTACTGAACGACGGGAAGATCGCCGCCCACGGCACCGCCGAGGAGCTCAAGCGGCTCATCCCCGGCGGCCACGTCCGCATCCGATTCTCCGACCCCTCCGCCTACCGGAGTGCCGCCTCCGCTCTGCGCGAGGTCGCCCGGGACGACGAGTCGCTGGCGCTGCAGATCCCCAGCGACGGCACCCAGCGCGAACTGCGCTCCATCCTCGACCGGCTGCACTCCGCCGGCATCGAGGCCGACGAACTGACCGTGCACACCCCTGACCTCGACGACGTGTTCTTCGCCCTGACGGGCTCCAAGGTGCCCACCCAGCCGAACCAGCCGAAGGAGGCTGTCCGATGAGCTCCCTCTCCCTCGCCGTACGCGACACCCACACCATGCTGCGCCGCAACCTCCTGCACGCGCGCCGCTATCCGTCCCTCACCCTGAACCTCCTGCTCACACCGGTCATGCTGCTGCTGCTCTTCGTCTACATCTTCGGCGACACCATGAGTGCGGGCATCGGCGGCGGCGCCGACCGCTCCGCATACATCGCCTACCTCGTGCCGGGCATCCTGATGATGACCATCGGCGGCACCACCATCGGCACCGCGGTCTCCGTCTCCACCGACATGAACGAGGGCATCATCGCCCGCTTCCGCACGATGGCGATCCACCGCGGATCGGTCCTCATCGGACACGTCATCGGCAGCGTGACGCAGTGCGTGATGAGCGTGGTCCTCGTCGGCGCCGTCGCCGCGGCCATCGGCTTCCGCTCCACCGACGCCACCGCCCTGGAATGGCTCGCCGCGTTCGCCCTGCTCACCCTGTTCGCCCTGGCACTCACGTGGATCGCGGTCGGCATGGGCCTGATCAGCCCGAACGCCGAGGCCGCCGGTAACAACGCCATGCCGCTGATCTTCCTGCCACTCATCTCCAGCACGTTCGTCCCCATCGACGCGATGCCGGGCTGGTTCCAGCCGATCGCCGAGTACCAGCCCTTCACCCCCGCCATCGAAACCCTCCGCGGACTGCTCCTCGGCACCGAGATCGGCCACAACGGATGGCTCGCCCTCGCCTGGTGCCTGGCCCTGACCGTGCTCGGCTACCTCTGGTCGGCCTCCAAGTTCAACAGCGACCCGAAGTAACCGCCATGACAGTGCGGGCCACCTCCCGCAACTCGCCCCGCCCCAGGGCGGCGTACACCGACACCACGTCGGAGTACGCCGCCCCGTTCATGTGCAGGGTGGTCTCGGCGGCCAGGGGGTGGACATGGTCCTCGCCGCGGCCAAGGACTGAGCCACCGCACGGGCCGTCCGTGACGTGCTCACAGCCATCAGTTCGCCGACGAGGTCGGGCTGGTCTGCTTCGGGGTGGGCGAGCACCACATGCGCGCCATGCCGCCCTCGCCTCCGGCCGTATCCCTCGTGTGACGACACACAACCGGCGCGGCGACAGCAGCTTCGGCATCTGACCGACCGGATCGACGCGACCGTCCGTGCCCGCTGGGAGCCACAGGTCCGCAAGCGGCGCCGCCGACAGGCAGCTTCACCGAGGCGGCGACTTCGAGCGAGGCGTCGGCCCGCTCCGCCCCGTCGGCCTGCGCTGCGGTGGGGGCGTCGGTGTCAGCCGGCGGAGAACCGCTCATGAGCCGCCGACGCTCCCGGGAGTGGAGAACGGGGACCGGAGGCCGGGTCACGTGTCACGGCGGTCGGGCGGCCGGTCACGTGGGCGAAGCGCCCGGGTGTCGTGCCTACCAGGCGTTTGAAGTGGCGGTTCAGGTGCGACTGGTCGTAGAAACCGGCCGCGAGGGCCACCTCGGTCGGGGGCCGGCCGTCCAGCAGCAGCCGCCTCGCCCGGTCGACCCGGCGGGCCATCAGGTATTGGTGCGGGGCGATGCCGAACGCGCCGCTGAACGCCCGTATCAGGTGCGCGGGATGGGCGTGCAGCAGCCTCGCCGCCTCGTCCAGGGTCACCCCGTCCAGCAGCCGTTCGTCGAGGAGCTCCCGCAGACCGTGGGCCACGCCGCGCGCGGACGGCTGCGTCCCTGGGCCGGACTCGAGCCGCGGCCGCAGGTGCGTGCGCAGCCTTTCACGAATGAGGGCGAGCCGGCTCTGGGCCTCCAGCTCGTCGCCCCGCTCCGCCAGCGCGCTGTGCAACTGCCCCACACGGCGTCGCAGGAGCGCGTCGACCAGATCGGGCCCGTCCACCGCCGGCCCGATGAAGCTCTCGTCCAGCTGACTCAGGTCCAGATACAGGACTCGTTTGCGGAAGCCGTCCGCGGTCGCCGGTGAGCCGTTGTGCGGCACCTGCGGCGGGAGCAGGGACACCGTGTCGTTCGGGGTGCCGCGCTCATGCCGGGCCAGGTCGTAGCGGACCACGCCGTCGTCGACGATCAGCAGCGTCCACACGTCGTGGACGTGCATCGGGTACGTGTGCTCGGTGAAGTGTGCGTGGAAGACCTCCACCACACCCGGGATCTGCGGTCGCCACGCGGAGACCTGCTGCCTGGCCACCATGCAAGGAATGTACAAGACGGCGCGGAGGTGCCATCGGCAGTCTCGGAGCATGACGAACGACCACGCTCCCGTACGCTTCGACACCAAGATCGCCGTACTGCTCCGCCAGGACCTCGCGACCTGGCAGCGGCTCAACGTGACCGCGTTCCTGGTCAGCGGCCTCGGCTCGGAGCACCCCGAGGTGATCGGCGAACCGTACGCCGACGCCGACGACACCCCGTACCTGCCGATGCTCCGGCAGCCCGTCCTCGTCTTCGAGGGGACGAAGGAGACGCTCACCGCGGCGCACAGCCGTGCCGTCTCCCGCGCGCTGTCCTGCTCGGTGTTCACCTCCGAACTCTTCGCCACCGGCCACGACCGCGACAACCGCGCCGCCGTCCGGGCAGTGCCCAAAGACCAGTTGGACGTCGTGGGCATCTCCGTCTACGGACCGCGCAACGCGGTCGACAAGGTGCTCAAGGGCGCCCGGATGCACCCCTGACGCCCGGTGGACGACCGAGAGGCCCGCCGCCTGCTCGACGGCCGGCACCTGTGCGTCCGGGCAACGGGCTCTTGGACGAGTACGGCCTTCGCAGGGTCCGCTTGTACGATGCCCGGGCGTCGTGCTCGGCCTGGCTCGCGGACAGCGGTGTCCCGGAGCTCGTCCTTCCCGGTGGGTGGGGCATGTCCTGCCCGGTGGGTGGGTCACGCCGACGTCACGACGACAGATGAGTGGTACGTGAAGCCGGACGTGGAAGACCTTCGCCCGGCGGCGGAAGCCTGGGGAGGTGCGCGAGCGTCCTCCCCCCGCCGGGGACAATGGTGAGGTGTGGGAGCGTGAGCAGGGTGAGTAAGACGACGACTGAAACCCTGCAATACCGCGTCGACGGGCCGGAAGACGCACCGATCCTGGTCCTGGGACCGTCTCTCGGTACCACCTGGCACATGTGGGACCGGCAGATCGCCGAGCTCTCCGAGCGGTGGCGGGTGATCCGGTACGACCTGCCCGGCCACGGTGGCGCGCCCGCGTATCCCGCCGCGTCCGTCGGCGACCTCGCGGAGCGGCTGCTCGCCACCCTGGACCAGCTCGGCGTGCAGAGGTTCGGCTACGCCGGCTGCTCGGTCGGCGGCGCGGTGGGCATCGAGCTGGCGCTGCGCCACCCGCAGCGCGTGGCGACGCTGGCGCTCGTCGCGGCGTCCCCCCGGTTCGGCACCGCGGACGAGTTCCGTCAGCGCGGTGTCGTCGTCCGCACCAACGGGCTCGACCCGATCGCCCGCAGCGCGCCGGAGCGTTGGTTCACCCCCGCGTTCGCCGCCGCCCAGCCGGCGATCGTCGAGTGGGCCGTCCAGATGGTCCGCACCACCGACCCCGGCTGCTACATCGCCGCCTGCGAGGCTCTGGCCGCGTTCGACGTGCGCGCAGGCCTCGGCCGTGTCCAGGTCCCCACCCTCGTCGTGGTCGGCTCCGAGGACCAGGTCACCGGGCCCGCGGAGGCCCGCACCCTGGTCGCCGGGATACCGGACGCCCGGCTCGCGCTCGTCCCCGGCGCCTCCCACCTGGCGCCGGTCGAGCAGCCCGCCGCCGTCACGGATCTGCTCGCCCACCACTTCGCCACCGCCTGGCACGACACTCTCGCAGCCTTCCCGGCCCCGTCGGCTCCCGTGACCTCGCCGCCCGTCGCGCCGGTCGCCGAGATCGCGCCCGCCGCCACGGAGCAGCCGCAGGCCACCGGGCCGGGCAGGGCCGACCCGTACCAGGCGGGGATGAAGGTGCGCCGTGAGGTGCTCGGCGACGCGCACGTCGACGGCGTGCTGGCCGACGGCGACGACTTCACCGGCGACTTCCAGGAGCTGATCACCCGCTTCGCCTGGGGCGAGGTGTGGACCCGCGAGGGTCTGGACAGACGCATGCGCAGCTGTGTGACGCTGACCGCGCTGGTCGCCGGGGGGCATCTGGACGAGCTGGCCTCGCACACCAGGGCCGCGCTGCGCAACGGACTGACCCCCTCGGAGATCAGGGAGATCCTGATCCACACGGCCGTCTACTGCGGCGTCCCCGCGGCGAACTCCGCTTTCCGCGTGGCGCAGGCGGTGATACAGGAGGAGACGACGCCGCGGGCATAGCAGGATGGTGGCATGAGGCTCACCAAGCGCATCCACGCCTGCGTCCAGTTGGAGAAGGACGGGCGGCGTCTGGTCATCGACCCCGGCGGCTTCAGCGAGCAGGACGCCGCTGTGGGGGCCGATGTCCTGCTGGTCACCCACGAGCACCCCGACCACTTCGACGAGGGCAGACTGCGGGCGGCGCTCGAGGCGGACCCGTCCACCCGGTTGTGGACCCTGCGCAGCGTCGCCGAGCGGCTGTCCGCCGCCTTTCCCGGGCGTGTGAGCACGGTGGGGCACGGAGACACCTTCACCGCGGCGGGCTTCGACGTCCAGGTGCACGGCGAGCTGCACGCGGTGATCCATCCGGACATCCCGCGGATCACCAATGTCGGCTATCTGGTGGACGGCTCCGTCTTCCACCCCGGCGACGCGCTCACCGTCCCCGGCCGGCCGGTGGACACGCTGATGCTGCCGGTGCACGCCCCGTGGAACAAGATCTCGGAGGTCATCGACTACGTCCGTGAGGTGGCACCGCGCCGGGCCGTCGATGTCCACGACGCCCTGCTCACGGACCTCGCCCGGCCCATCTACGACCGGCAGATCGGCGGGCTCGGCGGCGCCGGGCACGAGCGCCTGGCCGTCGGGCAGACGCTGGAGCTGTGAGGGTCCCGCGGCGGGGCCGGACGACTGTCACACCCCGCCGTTAGGCTTTGGGGCATGCGCATCGCCACGTGGAACGTCAACTCGATCACCGCCCGGCTGCCCCGGCTGCTGTCCTGGCTGGAGAGCAGCGGCACGGACGTGCTGTGCCTCCAGGAGACCAAGTGCACCGAGGAGCAGTTCCCCGCCGCGGAGCTGCGTGAGCTCGGCTACGAGTCCGCGGTCAACGCCTCCGGCAGGTGGAACGGCGTGGCGGTGATCTCCCGGGTGGGCCTCGACGACGTCGTGCGCGGGCTGCCCGGCGCCCCGGACTACGAGGGCGTGCAGGAGCCGAGGGCGATCTCCGCGACCTGCGGCCCCGCCCGCGTCTGGTCGGTCTATGTGCCCAACGGCCGCGAGGTCGCCCATGACCACTACGGCTACAAGCTGCGCTGGCTGGAGGCGTTGTCCGTCGCGGTGACCGAGGACGCCGCCGCCGGTCGTGCGTTCGCCGTCCTCGGCGACTTCAACATCGCCCCGACCGACGACGACGTGTGGGACCCGTCCTTCTTCGAAGGCATGACGCATGTGACGCCGCCCGAGCGCGCTGCCCTCGAGGCACTGCGCAAGCGCGGACTGGCCGATGTGGTGCCGCGCCCGCTGAAGTACGAGCACCCCTTCACGTACTGGGACTACCGCCAGCTCTGCTTCCCCAAGAACCGCGGCATGCGCATCGACCTGGTCTACGGCAACGAGCCCTTCACCACGGCGGTCAAGGACAGCTTCGTCGACCGCGAGGAGCGCAAGGGCAAGGGTGCCTCCGACCACGCACCGGTCGTTGTCGATCTCGACATCTGACGTTGGTTGACGCGCGCCCTGTGGTGCGTTCGGGTGCAGGGATGCGAGGCTTTGCGGTATGAACATCCCCTTCTTGGATCACTGGCTGGGACGCCACGGCGAACGTGACAAGGGCGATGCGGCCGCCGCCGGGCACGACCCGGAGCGCGCGGCGGCCATTACCGAGCTGCTGTCGGAGTGCGAACTGCTGCGTTCCAGAGCGGCCCAGGCCGGGCTCGAACTGGATGACTCCCCGGGCTCCTTGACCGCGCTGGACCAGCTCCCGCCGCGCTGGCGCGACGATCCGGAGGAGCTCCCCTGGCTGGGGAACGACGCGGGGCTCTATCTCGGCACGGTGATCGTGCGCACCGTGCCCGGGGCGGCCTGGCACATCTGGCCGGGCGGCCATCCGGTGGTGCAGCTCGCCTCCGGACGGGAGATCGGTGTGGTCGAGGCCGGTGTGGAGTGGGCGTTCAACGGGGCTCCCGAGCTTTCGCAGGTGTACGCGGAGGCGTCGGAGGCCTAGATTCCGTATTAGTACGGCTTTTGATCCGCCTGTGCGTGTCGGTTGCGAACCCCCTTGGCGGGCCGGTTAGTTTGCGCTGGCCACGACACACAGCTGAGAGTGGGTAGAGCAGCGTATGGCCGTCGATCCGTTGATCGAGCTGCGCGAGGTCAACAAGCACTTCGGGCAGTTGCACGTACTCCAGGACATCCACCTCACCGTCGGCCGTGGGGAGGTGGTGGTGGTCATCGGTCCGTCGGGCTCGGGGAAGTCGACGCTGTGCCGGGTCATCAACCGGCTGGAGACCGTCGAATCGGGCGACATCCTGATCGACGGACAACCCCTCCCGGCGGAGGGACGCGAGCTCGCGAAGCTCCGGGCGGACGTCGGCATGGTCTTCCAGTCGTTCAACCTCTTCGCGCACAAGACCGTGCTGGCCAATGTCTCGCTCGGTCCGGTCAAGGCCCGCGGCCGCAAGAGGGACGAGGCGGACCGCCGCTCCCGTGAACTGCTCGATCGGGTCGGGCTCGCCGACCAGGCGGACAAGTACCCGGCCCAGCTCTCCGGCGGCCAGCAGCAGCGCGTGGCCATCGCTCGCGCGCTCGCCATGGACCCCAAGGTCATGCTCTTCGACGAACCGACCTCGGCCCTCGACCCGGAGATGATCAACGAGGTGCTGGAGGTGATGCAGCAGCTCGCCGCCGAGGGGATGACCATGGTGGTCGTCACCCACGAGATGGGCTTCGCCCGCTCCGCCGCGAACCGCGTCGTCTTCATGGCCGATGGCCGCATCCTCGAGGACCGCTCCCCGGACGACTTCTTCACGCGTCCGGAGACCGACCGCGCCAAGGACTTCCTCTCCAAGATCCTCAAGCACTGATGGGGCCGCCGGCGCCGATGGGGCCGTTCACGGACCACAGGGAACACCGGGTCCGGGCCCGCCCGCACGGCGGAAGATGCCGCGTGCGGGCGGGCTCGACCGGGAACGCCGCTGCCGAAGGCTCCCCGAGCCCCCTTGCGGGCGCGAGCGGGCCGGCGCAGTGGCGCATGGAGCACCACTCGGCCCCTGCTTGAGTGAGGGGCCCAGCCGGCAGCGGCCGGTGATCACTTCTGGCGCAGCGGGACCGAGAGGTACGACGGGTCGGCCGCGGGCGAGGAGAAGGTCAGCTGCGCGCCGGTCGGGTTGTGCTCGATGTAGAGCGGGTCGACGGTGTCGACGACCACGGCGAGACGGTGGCCGGCCGGTACGTCGTAGGCGGTGGAGTACAACTCCAGGTCGACGGCGAACGGCTGACCCGGCGTCCTGCCGTGGAACGTGTACGGCGCGCTTGCGACCAGCTTGCCGAGGCCGAGCGGGCCCACGTCGTAGAGGTACGCGACGAGGGTGCCGCTCTCCTTGGTGCTCGTGACCGTGGTGTGCAGCTTCGCGGTGCCGCGCACCCGCTGCTCCGTCCAGTACCGCTCGGACTGCCACACCGCTGCGAAGGAGCGCGGCAGCAGCGGGATCGACGCCATCGGCGGCAGCTGGGCGAACTGGTCGAGCATGCTGGAGAGGAAGATGAGCCCGCCGTTCGCCCCGGAGTCGACGCCCGTGCGGATGCTCTGCGCCTCGCCGAGTGCGATCTTCTTCCGGTCCGCGCCCACCGACTTCCAGTCGGGGTACGTCTCCACCGCGCCGCCCGTGCGGGTCCGTATCAGTACGGGTTGCTCGCGGTCCACACCGTTGTCGACGCCCTTGAGGTGGTGGTCCAGCCATCGGTGGGCGCTCGTCCAGGTGTCGTTGGGCAGCCCGAGCAGGCCGGTGCCCTCGGCGGTGGCGTGGTCGCCGGGGCGGAACTCCAGGCGCTTGGGGCCGCTGAGCCGCTCGTAGAAGTCGGCGTACTGGTTGGGCGGGAAGAGCGAGTCGCCCCACGCGTTGCCGAGCATGATCGCGGCGCCGTTGGCGTTGATCTCGTCGAGGTATGTGGCGGGGGAGCGCTTGCGCCCCCACTCGATCATCTCCTGTTCCTTGGTCAGGTCGGAGGTCAGGAAGGCGGTCATGATCTCCTGGAGCTCGGCGCTGGGGCGGCCCGTCAGATGGCCGGCGCCGCTGAGGAGGGCCGCGGCCTGCAGATGCTGCGTGCGGCCGCTGTAGATGGAGTCGATGAGGTCCGCCCAGCCGCTGAGCGCGGCAACCGCCTTGATGCGCTTGTCCTTCGCGGAGGCGAGCAGACTGATGCCGGCGCCGTAGGAGACGCCCGCCATGCCCACCCGCTCCGGGTCGGCCGGTGTGTTGGCCAGCGCCCAGTCGATCACCTTGGACGCGTCGGCGATGTCGGGCGGTCCGGCCGTCTCGATCTCGCCGCCGGACTGCCAGAAGCCGCGGGAGTTGTAACTCACCACCACATAGCCGGAGTCGGCGAGCTTCTTCGCCTGGGCGAGGTACTCGATCTGCGGCATCGCCCAGCTGGTGGGCAGCACGACGACGGGATACGTCTGCCGGCCGTCGGCGCCGGCGGGTGTGACGACATTGGCCTTCAGCACGATCCCGCCGTCGCCCTCGATGTCGACGAAGCGGACGTCGGGGGAGGCGGTGGCGGCGCTGTTGTGCGGGGTCGCGGCCGGGGCGGCGGCCGGGAGGGCGGCGGGAGCCGCGGCGGTGGCGGAACCGGCGAGCAGCGCGGCCGAGACCGTACCGATGGCGGTGGTGCGCAGAGCCTTGCGAGGAAGTCCCACAGGTCACTCCTGACTCATCTGTCCCAACGAAGTGACCCGACGGTAAGGTCGCGGAGCTACCTGAGGTAACTCCCCGGTAAGTTACGCCACCGTAACAATTATTGGACGTCGTGTCAGCGAGATACGCGGCAGTCGCCGAAGGCACCGGCTCGAACAGGCGTCTGCGGCACCGCTAACATGCGCGCCCATGACTGACGACGTACGCAACATCGTGCTCGGTGTGGTGGCCGCGGGAATCAGTGCCGCGATCGGCTGGCTCGCCCGCACCTACCTCTGGCGCCGCCGGCTGCGGCGCAAGCAGGGCTTCTTCGGCCTGCCCGGGAACTCGGAGTCCCTGCTCGTCGTCAACCGCGAGGCGGGCCGGGACGGCTCGGTGCACCGCTTCGACGTCTTCGCGCTGCTGGAACTTTCCGCGCTCATCAAGGACTGCGGGGCGAACGCGCAGATCGTCTGGCACGACACGGCGCAGCAGGGTTTCGGCGAGCGCACGGAGTTCTGTGTGGGTGGGCCGGTCTCGAACCGTCGTACGGCAGCCCATCTGCACTCCATGCTGCCCGGGGTGAAGGTGAACACCGATCCCGAACCGGGGCCGGACCAGGGCGCGTTCCAGATCGGCTCCGAGCGTTACCGCATGGAGCCCGGCGCGACCGAGTACGTGCTGCTGGCGCGGCTGACCGCAGGTGAGGACGCCCGGCCCGTGTTCCTGTTCTGCGGGCAGCGAGCCGTCACCAACCAGGCGGCCACCCGCTATCTGGCCCGGCACCACGAGAAGCTCGCCCGTAAGCACGGCAACGGTTCCTTCTGCCTGCTGCTCAAGGTGGTCAACTCGCAGGCGTACGGCCCCGATGTGGTCGAGCTGGTCGCCGATGTGACGAGGGCGGCCCGGACCGCGGTGCCGCAGGCGCGCAGTTCGCACCGGGCGGCCGGCTGAGCCGGCGACGCGCCCGCGGGCACCCGGGACTCCCGCGCCGGGAACCGTTACGCTGCGCCGACACCGGCTGACTGGAGGTACGAATGCGTCGCTCCACCGCACGGAAAGTGTCGGTCGTGGCCCTTGCCGCGGCCGTCGTCTCGATCGGCGCCGCATCCCCGCCCACGCCCCGCACCGCCCCTCCCACGGCACCACCCGCCAAGACCCCCGTGGCCGTCGGCCACGGCGGGGCGGTGGCGAGCGTCGACGCCGACGCGTCGGCGGCGGGTATCGAGGTGCTCCGCAACGGCGGCAACGCCGTTGACGCGGCGGTGGCGACCGCCGCGGCGCTCGGCGTGACGGAGCCGTACTCCGCCGGCATCGGCGGCGGTGGCTACTTCGTCCACTACGACGCCAGGACCCGTACGGTGCACACCGTCGACGGCCGGGAGACCGCCCCGCGTTCGGCCGACGCCTCGCTCTTCCTCGAGAACGGCACGCCCGTACCGTTCGCGGAGGCCGTGACCAGCGGCCTCGGTGTCGGCACGCCCGGCACCCCCGCCACCTGGGACACCGCCCTCGAAGCGTGGGGCAGCCGGCCGCTGGGCGAGCTGCTGAAGCCCGCGGAGCGCCTGGCGGAGCACGGGTTCACCGTCGACGACACCTTCCGTGCGCAGACCGCGGCCAACGAGGAGCGCTTCCGGGACTTCCCCGCCTCCGCCGAGCTGTTCCTGCCCGACGGGCGTCTTCCGGTCGTCGGATCGGTCATCAGGAACCCCGATCTGGCCCGC
This sequence comes from Streptomyces sp. NPDC086835, assembly GCF_044745705.1. Taxonomy (NCBI): domain Bacteria; kingdom Bacillati; phylum Actinomycetota; class Actinomycetes; order Kitasatosporales; family Streptomycetaceae; genus Streptomyces; species Streptomyces sp. NPDC086835. Next base: position 210,584 of record NZ_JBIVAU010000005.1, on the reverse strand, counting down.
ACCTACGAGGAACTCGGCAGAAAGGGGGCCGGCGCGCTCTACAAGGGCGCCCTCGCCAGGGACATCGTCGACACCGTGCGCAACCCGCCCGTCGACGAGGACGCCACCCGGGTGGTCCGGCCCGGAGACCTGACGAAGCACGACCTGCGCGCGTACGAGACGGTGCGCCGCGAACCGGCGAAGGTGTCGTACCGGGGCCTCAACGTCTACGGCATGCCCCCGTCCTCCTCGGGCGGCACCAGCGTCGGCGAGGCGCTCAACATCCTGGAGCGCACCGACCTGTCGGACGTCTCCGAGGAGCGGTATCTGCACCGGTTCATCGAGGCGAGCCGCATCGTGTTCGCGGACCGGGGGCGGTGGGTCGGCGACCCGGCGTTCGAGGACGTGCCGACCGCCGGTCTGCTGTCCCAGCGCTTCGCCGACTCGAGGGAATGTCTGATCAAGGACGACGCGGTGCTCACCAGTCCGCTGGCGCCGGGCGACCCGCGCCGGCCGGAGCGCTGCGGGACGGCGGGAGCGGCGGCCCCGACGACGTACGAGGGCGAGAACACCACCCATCTGACGACCGCCGACAAATGGGGCAACGTCGTCGCCTACACGCTCACCATCGAGCAGACCGGCGGCAGCGGCATCACCGTCCCCGGGCGCGGGTTCCTGCTCAACAACGAGCTGACCGACTTCTCCTTCCGGCCGGCCGACCCCGCGGTCCACGACCCGAACCTGCCCGGCCCCGGCAAGCGGCCGCGTTCGTCCATGTCGCCCACGATCGTGCTCGACCACCACGGCCGTCCCGTGCTGGCCCTCGGCTCACCGGGCGGCGCGACCATCATCACGACGGTCCTTCAGACCCTGACGGGCCATCTGGACCGCGGACTGCCGCTGGTGGAAGCGATCGCCGCGCCCCGGGCCAGCCAGCGCAACCAGCCGACGACCGAGCTGGAACCGGCCCTGTGGAACAGCCCCTTGAGGCAGCGTCTCGAGGCGATCGGGCACAGGTTCCGGCTGAACCAGGAGATCGGGGCCGCCACGGGCGTCCAACGGCTGCCGGACGGCCGGTGGCTCGCGGCGGCGGAGAAGCAACGGCGCGGCGGCGGTTCCGCGATGGTGGTCCGCCCGTCCCGCTGACGAAACCACGGGACACCCCATCGGTAACCCGTCCGGCGGTGCGGCTGTGGCTGTTCGCGCATCTACGGGTAGGGAGCCTTTCGACCAGAAAGGCTCCCTGTGCGCATTCGAAACACCGCTCTCACGGTGGCAGTCGGTTCGGTCCTGCTCGGAACGGCGGCGCTCCCGGCGGTCGCTCAGCCCGGCCCCGTGCCGCCGCCGCCCTCGCCCGGCCACTACCGCTCGGCATCAGCGGCGGGTGTCGACGCGGCAGCGCTGCTGGCCGAGGTGGAGCACTGCACCCGGGTCTCCAAGGGCGGCTACAGTGCCGACCGGGGCGGGGCGGCGAACATTCCCGTCTGCGAGCACGACGGGGCTGTCTTCTGGCAGGCGGACATGGACATCGACTGCGACGGTCGGCGCAGCACGCGGTGCAACAGCCGTACCGATCCCTCGTTCCACCCGAGCACGGCCTTCACCGGCTCGGACGGGAAGTATCTCGACGCGGCGGAGTTGCCGTTCGTCGTCGTGCCTGCCCCCAGCCCGGTCTGGAACTACTGGGCGTCGGGTGTCCGAGGCGGTTCCGCCGCCGCGATCGTCCACGACGGCAAGGTCGTGTACGGGGTGGTCGGCGACACCGGGCCGAGCGGGATCATCGGCGAGGCGTCCTATGCGGCGGCGGAGGCGCTCGGGATCGACCCGGACCCGGCGACGGGCGGCGTTGCCTCCGGAGTCACCTACATCGTCTTCAAGGACTCGAAGGTCTCGCCGATCGAGAGCCGTGCCGCGGCGGAGGAACTGGGCGAGGAGCTGGCCCGGCGGTTCGTCGGTGAAGGCTGACGGTTCCGCCGGGCCGACAAGACCGGCGCCCGGTCCGGAGCGGTATTTCTATACCGGGATATGAATACCGGCAGTAGAATGCGGGGCATGGTGCGCACCCCTCTCACCGCCGAAGAGCGCGAACGCGGCGAACGGCTCGGCCGGCTTCTCCGCCAGGCGCGCGGCGACCGCAGCATGGTCGAGGTGGCCGCCGTCGCGGGCATCTCCCCGGAGACACTGCGCAAGATCGAGACAGGGCGGGCCCCCACCCCGGCGTTCTTCACCGTCGCCGCGCTGGCCGTGGCGCTCGGCCTGTCCATGGACGAACTCGCCGTCCATTGTGCCCCGCCGCCCGTGCCGGTGCAGGCGCCCGTGCCGGTACCGGCGGCCTGAGCCTGCGGCAGGGGGCGTAGTCTCGCGGGCGTGAGTGCCGAGATGTTCGCCAGCGCCAGGTACGTCAGTGTCACCACGTTCCGTAAGAACGGGACCGGAGTGGCCACACCCGTGTGGTTCGCGGTGGACGGCGGTGAGTTGTTCCTCTGGACCCGCACGGACTCGTGGAAGGTCAAGCGCCTGCGTAACGACAGCCGGGTCGTCGTCACCGTCTGCGACGTGCGGGGCAAGATCGAGGAGGGCGCGCCCACCGCGGAGGGCACCGCCCGGCTCCTGGACGGGGCCGAACTGGGCGTGGTCCGCCGGCTCCTGTCACGGAAATACACCTGGCAGTTCTGGGCCGTCGACTGGCCGGCGATGATCGTGCGACTGGGCAAGCGCCCGCACACCGGTATCGCGGTCACGTTCTGAAAAGGTGCCGTAGCAGCCCTGTAACACCCCTGCGGTCGAATGCCTGCGGTGTCCTCGGAGCGGAGGGCTCCATTCGGCAGTGGGGCAGGGGCGGCGATGACGGTGCATCAACTCCCGGCGGAAATCGGGATGTTCGCGCGGTACTTCGGGGAGCTGGTGGATCGGCTCGACCCGGCCGGAGGCTGGTACGCGATATTCCTGCGGCGTGACCCGGAGGGCATGCGGGCCTGTCTGGACGGCAGCGAGATCCCGCCCTGGGACGTGGTCGAGTCCCTGCTGCACGACCTGCCGGAGCGGTACGCCGCGGAGTCCGCGCGGGCGGCCGGACTGCACGCGGCGGCCGCAGCCGCGCACGACCGGCTGCCGGGCGGTCGCGAAAGGCTGGAGGAACGGGTCGAGTTCATGCGCCGAGAGCGTCTGCGCGCACAGGGACGGGCCGAGGAACTGCTCCGGCTGCTGCCCGGGTGCGCGCAGGGCTCGGCGGAGGCGGAACGCCTCACCCATGAACTGGCGTGGACCAGGGACGACCACACCAGGGCCGTGCGCCGCCTCGCGGAACTGGACTCCCGCCTGGCCCACTTCGTCCCGCGCGGTCCCGGGCCCGCATACGATCCGGCGCACCGGCCCGCGGAGTCCGACGGCGCGGGAACGCGGACCGAGGAGCGGCAGCCGCCCGAGGCCCCGCAGGGCGACGGGAAGAGGCGGGGCGCGGGCAAGAAGCGCCGTCCTCGCGGCGGGGCCCGGTTCGCCGGCATGGAGGACGCGGGGGACGACGCCGTCGCCGTGCCCCTGCTGCCGGTCGCGGGTGACGTGCCGCGCGGCGCCCGCTACGGCGGCGTCGCGGCCGAAGCCGTCCCCGAGGCGCCGCCTGTGCCGGAGGGTGCGTACCGCGCCGCCAGGGACACCGTCGCCGCGCTCGGCCGGCTCCGCGCCGAGGGCCGCGGCGGCGAGGCGCACGCCCTGATCTGCGAGGCCGCCGCACGGCCCGCGGCCTGGCTGCCGGCGCTCGCCGACGAGCTGAACCGCTCCGGGCCGGCGGCGGACTGGGCCACCCTGCTCTGGGAGGTGGCGTCCCAGCCGGCCCTGCGGCTCGCCGCCGCCGCGGAGGCGCTCGTCGCGGCGGGCCGGGTCGACGACGGCGAGCAGTTGCTGCGCCAGGGGGTCTTCCGCTCCGCCGACGAGATCGCGGACGCCGTCCTCACGCTCGAGGAGGCGGGCACGCCGCACCGCGCCCGTACCCTGCTGGCCGCGTTCGTGCAGGTCCGCACCGCCGCGGACTCCGCGGCCTGCGTGGCACGGGACCCTGGCCGGCTGGTGCCGATGCTTCTCGACGCCGCCCGGGACGTCTCACCGGCCAGGGAGCGGGACGTCGTCCACGCGCTGCGCGTGGCCGGACACATCCGCGGCTGAAAGTGATCGATGTCGACCGCTCGGGTACGAAACAAGATCGACTCAGCGGGTTCACGACGATGGTCTTGCCCCCGAGTGTGACGCGGCTTACGTTCTCCTCCTACGCACTGTGTCTACGTGCGTAGAAGCTCTCGGACGTCCTGTCGAAGGAGCAGCTCATGGCCACTGTCGTACGCGCCGCACTCGTCCAGGCCACCTGGACCGGCGACACCGAATCCATGATCGCCAAACATGAGGAACACGCCCGGGAGGCGGCCCGGCAGGGCGCCAAGGTCATCGGCTTCCAAGAGGTCTTCAACGCCCCCTACTTCTGCCAGGTCCAGGACCCCGAGCACTACCGCTGGGCGGAGCCGGTCCCGGACGGTCCGACGGTCCGGCGGATGCAGGAACTCGCCCGCGAGACCGGCATGGTGATCGTCGTCCCGGTCTTCGAGGTCGAGGGCGCGGGCTTCTACTACAACACCGCCGCCGTGATCGACGCCGACGGCAGCTACCTGGGCAAGTACCGCAAGCACCACATCCCCCAGGTCAAGGGCTTCTGGGAGAAGTACTACTTCAGGCCCGGCAACGCCGGCTGGCCCGTGTTCGACACCGCGGTCGGCAAGGTCGGCGTCTACATCTGCTACGACCGCCACTTCCCGGAGGGCTGGCGGCAACTGGGGCTTGCCGGCGCCCAGTTGGTGTACAACCCGTCCGCCACGCACCGTGGACTGTCCTCCCACCTGTGGCAGCTGGAGCAGCCCGCCGCCGCCGTCGCCAACGAGTACTTCGTCGCCGCCATCAACCGCGTCGGCATCGAGGAGTACGGCGACAACGACTTCTACGGCACCAGCTACTTCGTCGACCCGCGCGGCCAGTTCGTCGGCGACGTCGCCAGCGACAAGGAGGAGGAGCTCGTCGTACGGGACCTCGACTTCGACCTGATCGAGGCGGTGCGGCAGCAGTGGGCGTTCTACCGCGACCGCCGGCCCGACGCGTACGAGGGGCTGGTGCAGCCGTGACGGACCTCTACGAGCGGCACCGTGCCGTCATCCCCGACTGGGTGGCGCTCTACTACAAGCAGCCGATCGAGATCACCCACGGCGAGGGACGCCACGTGTGGGACGCGGACGGCAACCGCTACCTGGACTTCTTCGGCGGCATCCTCACCACCATGACCGCGCACGCACTGCCAGAGGTCACCAAGGCGGTGAGCGAGCAGGCCGGCCGGCTCATCCACTCCTCCACCCTCTACCTCAACCGCCCCATGGTGGAGCTCGCCGAACGGATCGCCGCGCTCTCCGGCATCCCGGACGCCCGCGTCTTCTTCACCACCTCCGGCACGGAGGCCAACGACACCGCTCTGCTGCTGGCGACCGGCCACCGCCGCTCCAACCAGATCCTGGCGATGCGCAACAGCTACCACGGCCGGTCGTTCTCCGCGGTCTCCATCACCGGCAACCACGCCTGGTCGCCGACCAGCCTCTCGCCGCTCCAGACGCTGTACGTGCACGGGGGCGTCCGCAGCCGCGGCCCCTTCGCCCACCTCTCCGACGCGCAGTTCATCGAGGCGTGCGTCGCCGACCTCGAGGACCTCCTCGGACACACCCACGACGTGGCCGCGCTGATCGCGGAGCCGGTGCAGGGCGTCGGCGGCTTCACCTCACCGCCCGACGGTCTGTACGCCGCCTTCCGCGAGGTCCTGGACCGGCACGGCATCCTGTGGATCTCCGACGAGGTGCAGACCGGCTGGGGCCGCACCGGCGAGCACTTCTGGGGTTGGCAGGCCCACGGCCGGAGCGGTCCGCCCGACATCCTCACCTTCGCCAAGGGCATCGGCAACGGCATGTCCGTGGGCGGCGTCGTCGCCCGCGCCGAGATCATGAACTGCCTCGACGCGAACTCCATCTCCACCTTCGGAGGCAGCCCCGTCACCATGGCCGCCGGCGTCGCCAACCTCTCGTACCTCCTGGAGCACGACCTCCAGGGCAACGCCCGCCGGGTCGGCGGCATGCTGATCGAACGGCTGCGCGGCATCGCGGCGAGCGTGCCCGCGGTGCGGGAGGTACGGGGCCGGGGACTCATGATCGGCATCGAGCTGGTCAGGCCGGGCACCGACGAGGCGGACCCGCAGGCGGCGGCGACCGTCCTCGAGGCCGCCCGCGAGGGCGGCCTGCTGATCGGCAAGGGCGGCGGCCACAACACCAGCGTCCTGCGCATCGCCCCGCCGCTCTCCCTGACCGTCGCGGAAGCGGAAGAGGGTGCCCTCGTCCTTGAACGGGCCCTGCGCCGCCTGTAGTTGCCACGCGACCGCCGCCACTTCCCACGCGAGGAGACCATGAGCAACCGCACTCTGATCCGCGGCGGACTCGTCGTGACCGCCGCCGACGAGATGCACGCCGACGTGCTCGTCGAGGACGGCCGCATCGCCGCGCTCGCCGCGCACAACTCGCCCGTCTCGAAGACGTGGACGGCCGCCCGCACCATCGACGCGACCAGCAAGTACGTCCTGCCGGGCGGCGTCGACGCCCACACCCATATGGAGCTGCCGTTCGGCGGGACCTTCGCCTCCGACACGTTCGAGACGGGCACCCGCGCCGCCGCCTGGGGCGGCACGACCACCATCATCGACTTCGCGGTGCAGTCGGTGGGGCGGGCGCTGCGGGAGGGCCTCGACGCCTGGTACGCCAAGGCCGACGGCAACTGCGCCGTCGACTACGGCTTCCACATGATCCTCTCCGACGTCAACGAGCAGTCGCTCAAGGAGATGGACCTGCTGGTGGAGGAGGGCATCACCTCCTTCAAACTCTTCATGGCCTACCCCGGCGTCTTCTACAGCGACGACGGCCAGATCCTGCGCGCGATGCAGCGCTCCGCCGTCAACGGCGGCCTGATCATGATGCACGCGGAGAACGGCATCGCCATCGACGTGCTGGTCGAGCAGGCGCTCGCCGAGGGCCGCACCGATCCGCGGTACCACGGCGAGGTCCGCAAGGTCCTGCTGGAGGCCGAGGCCACCCACCGGGCCATCCAGCTCGCCCGCGTCGCCGGCGCCCCGCTGTACGTGGTGCACGTCTCCGCGGAGGAGGCCGTGGCGGAGCTCGCCGCGGCCCGCGACAAGGGACTGCCCGTCTTCGGCGAGACCTGCCCGCAGTACCTGTTCCTGTCCACCGACAACCTCGCCGAGCCGGACTTCGAGGGCGCCAAGTACGTCTGCTCCACACCGCTCAGGCCGCGCGAGCACCAGGCGGCACTGTGGCGGGGCCTGCGGACCAACGACCTCCAGGTGGTCTCCACCGACCACTGCCCCTTCTGCTTCACCGGGCAGAAGGAACTCGGCCGCGGTGACTTCTCCAAGATCCCCAACGGTCTCCCGGGCGTGGAGAACCGCATGGACCTCCTCCACCAGGCCGTCGTCGACGGGCACATCAGCCGCCGCCGCTGGATCGAGATCGCCTGCGCCACCCCGGCCAGGATGTTCGGCCTCTACCCGAAGAAGGGCACCATCGCCCCTGGTGCCGACGCCGACATCGTCATCTACGACCCGCACGCCGAACAGACCCTGTCCGTCCGGACGCACCACATGAACGTCGACTACTCGGCGTACGAGGGAAAGCGGATCACCGGCCAGGTGGAGACCGTGCTGTCCCGGGGCGAAGTGGTCATCGACGGGCGGACGTTCACCGGCCGCGCCGGCCACGGCGTGTACACCCCCCGCTCCACCTGCCAGTACCTGAACTAGGAGGCCATGCCGTGGACTTCGGACTTGTCCTGCAGACCGACCCGCCCGCGTCCGCGGTCGTCGGGCTGATGCGGCGCGCGGAACGCAACGGCTTCCGCTACGGCTGGACCTTCGACTCCGCGGTGCTGTGGCAGGAGCCGTTCGTCATCTACAGCCGCATCCTGGAACACACGACGAAACTCACCGTCGGCCCCATGGTGACCAACCCCGGCACCCGCACCTGGGAGGTGACCGCCTCCACCTTCGCCACCCTCAACGAGATGTACGGCAACCGCACCGTGTGCGGCATCGGGCGCGGTGACTCCGCCATGCGGGTGGCCGGACGCAGCCCCAACACGCTCGCCAGGCTCGGCGAGGCGATCGACGTGATCCGCGATCTCGCGGAAGGGCGCGAGACCGTCGTCGACGGTCAGCCGCTGCGGATCCCGTGGATCAGGGACGGGAAGCTGCCGGTATGGATGGCGGCGTACGGGCCCAAGGCCCTGGCTCTCGCCGGGCAGAAGGCCGACGGTTTCATCCTCCAGCTGGCCGACCCGTATCTGACGGAGTGGATGGTGAAGGCCGTGCGCACCGCGGCCGCCGACGCCGGACGCGACCCGGCCTCCGTCACCGTCTGCGTCGCGGCGCCCGCGTACGTGAGCGACGACCTGACGCACGCCCGGGAGCAGTGCCGGTGGTTCGGCGGGATGGTGGGCAACCACGTCGCGGACCTCGTCTCCCGCTACGGCGAGCACTCCGACATGGTCCCGGAGGCGCTCACCGCCTACATCAAGGGGCGGCACGGCTACGACTACAGCCACCACGGCCGCGCCGGCAATCCGTCCACCGACTTCGTCCCCGACGAGATCGTCGACCGGTTCTGCCTGCTCGGGCCGGCCGAGGCGCACATCGAGAAGCTCCAGGCGCTGCGCGACCTGGGCGTCGACCAGTTCGCGCTCTACAACATGCACGACGCGAAGGAAACGACGATCGACGCGTACGGCGCGGAGATCATCCCGGCACTGAACCGCTGACCTCCTCCGAAGGGCCCTCGCCGACATGACCGCGACCGTCCCGCCCGTGCCGTCAGAAGAACCGATACCGGACCCGGCGGGACGCGTCGAACTCCCGCCGGGCGCCACCCTCGCGGACAACCGTTTCGTCAACGACGACCTGCTGCCCGTTCCGGTCGCCCGCCGCCGGTGGACCACCTACAACTTCGCCGCCCTGTGGGTCGGCATGGCCCACAACATCCCCTCCTGGCTGCTCGCCTCCGGGCTCGTCGCGCTCGGCATGGACTGGAAGCAGGCGGTGTTCACCATCGCCCTGGCCAACGTCATCGTGCTGCTGCCGATGCTGCTGACCGGCCACGCCGGTCCCAAGTACGGCATCCCCTTCCCGGTGCTCGCCCGCGCCTCGTTCGGGCTGCGCGGCGCGAACCTGCCCGCGATGATCCGGGCCGCGGTGGCCTGTGCCTGGTTCGGCATCCAGACCTGGATCGGCGGCCAGGGCATCTTCGTCCTGCTCGGCAAGATCTTCGGCGGCTGGTCGGAGGCGGCCGAGGTCGGCGGACAGCCGTGGACGCTGTGGGTCTGCTTCGTCCTGTTCTGGGCGCTGGAACTCGCCATCATCTACCGGGGGATGGAGGCGCTGCGCCGGTTCGAGAACTGGGCCGCGCCGTTCGTCATCGTCGGCGCGCTGGTGCTGCTGGTGTGGGTCACGGCCAAGGCGGGCGGTGTCGGCCCGCTGCTCGACCAGCCGTCGAAGCTGGGCTGGGGCGCGGACTTCTGGCCGGTCTTCTTCCCGTCCCTGATGGGCATGATCGCCTTCTGGGCGACCCTTTCGCTGAACATCCCCGACTTCACCCGGTTCGGGGCGGGCCAGCGCGCCCAGATCTGGGGCCAGACGCTGGGCCTGCCCACCACGATGACCCTGTTCGCGCTGCTGTCGGTGTTCGTCACGTCCGGCTCGCAGGCGGTGTACGGGGCCGCCGTGTGGGACCCGGTCGCGCTCGCGGCCAAGACCGACAACGTCTTCGGTCTGCTCTTCGCCCTGGTCACCGTGCTCGTGGCGACGATCTCGGTGAACATCGCGGCCAACGTGGTGTCACCGGCGTACGACCTGGCGAACCTGGCGCCCAAGTTCATCAACTTCCGAACCGGCGCGCTGATCACCGGCGTCGTCGGCGTGCTGATCATGCCCTGGAAGCTGACCGAGACGCCCGAGCTGTACATCTTCACCTGGCTGGGACTCGTCGGCGGGCTGCTCGGCACCGTCGCCGGCATCCTCATCGCCGACTACTGGCTCGTGCGCCGGACCGTCCTCGACCTCACCGCGCTCTACACGCCCGGCGGCCCCTACTGGTACACCTCGGGCTGGAACCTGCGTGCCGTGGCCGCCTTCGTGGTCGGCGGGGTGCTCGCGGTCGGCGGCTCCCACTCGGCCCCGGGCAAGGGCCCGTTCCCGGAGGACGGCCTGATCCCGTTCCTGCGCCCCCTCGCGGACTACGGCTGGGCGGTCGGCCTCGCGGCGTCGCTGGTGCTGTACGTGGTGCTCATGCGGGTCGGCGGACAGCCGCGAACAGCGGCGCGAGGGCGCTGACCAGCCGCCCGCGCCAGTGATCCGCGCCGCCCCGGAGCGAAGGGTGGACGGATCGGAGGCCGTCCAGGTCGACGGGCAGGGACTCCAGCACCTCCGGACGGAAACGGCCGGTGTGCTCACCGAGCACGGTCCGCAGCAGCCTTGCCCCGAGCCGGGTGCGGGGCGCCTCGGCCAGCAGCACGGCGTCGTACAGGTCCTTGCCCCGTGCGACGCCGTCGCTGCACAGCCACAGCAGCTTCCAGGCGAGCGAGAGCTCCGGGCTCGCCGTCACCGTCACGGTCGGCGGCCCGCCGTCGCCGCGCGGTACGGCCGTCCACACCGGGGCCTGTGGCAGGGTCTCGTCGCTCGCGAAGTCCAGCTGGATCTCGCCACCTCCGCCGTCCGGCGTGCGGAACGGGACCGTGAGACGCACGCCCGGCGTCTCGTAGACCCGGTAGGTCCAGGTGCCGTCCTCGCGGATGCCGTCGACGTCCAGGACGATCCCGCCGCCCGCGTGCGGTGCCGCCGCCACCGCCTCGTACAGCCCCGCGGCCGGCGACTCGCGGTCGAAGTCGTCGGCGTCCATCCAGCGCAGCCCGTCCGGAGGCAGCCGCGGCCGGGTGCCGTGCGTGCCGAAATCGCCCTCCGGGTCCCACAGTTCGGAGCCTGCCGCGCCGTGCGCCGCCTCCGGCCACTGCTGGACGTCGGTCACCTGATCGATGTAGGGGAAGGGCGCGAGCCGGTCCACCGTCGAACGTTCGCCCGGCTCCAGCACGACGAAGTCCAGGTCACCGGGCTCGCGGGCCGCCGCCCCCACCCACGCCTGGAGCGTCATGGAGCCGCGCAGCACCAGGCCGCCGCTCCAGGGGGCCTCGGCGATCAGGCTCAGCACATGGTCGAGGGCCGCCCGGCGGGCGCTCTGCACGGTGACCTCCCCTGCCGACATGGGGGCAGACCGTAGCAACGCCCGCTGACAACGCCGTCTCAGCGGCGGTCGCGCTGGGCCGCCACCACCTCGCGCAGGGTCCGCTCGCCCGGTCCGCCGCGCTGGAGGCGCTCGGCGAAGCCGGGGAACTGGCCCCCGATCGCGCTCAGCAGCCGCATCTCGATCGGCGCCACGTTGACCTCCGCGACGTCACGTTCCACGGCCCGCACGACGCCCTCGACGACCTGACGCGGCGACACCGTCCGTATGCCCGCCGGCGGCTTCGCGCCGGTCACGGCGAACATGCCCACGTCCCGCACGAAACCGGGCTGGACGATCGACACGCCGACGCCCGTGCCGTGCAGGTCCTGGCGCAGCCCCAGCGCGAAGCCGCGCAGGCCGAACTTGCTGCCGCTGTAGAGGGACATCGACCGCGTGGTCACCTTCCCCGCAAGGGAGCCGACGAAGGCGAGGTGGCCGGCGCCGGCGTCGACCATGGACGGAACGAGCAGCCGGGCGAGCATTGCGGGAGCGAGCAGGTTGACGGCGAAGGCGCGGTCCATCTGTTCGGGCGTGCAGTCCAGCAGATCGCCGCTGCCGGGCAGGGCGGCGTTCGATATGAGGATGTCCGTGCCGGCGGCTTCGGCGGCGAGCCGTTCCACATCGGCCGCATCGGCCAGATCGGCGACCACCGTCCGGGCGCCGTAGCGCTCCGCGAGCGGTGCGAGGGCGTCGGCGAGCCGACCGCTCACGGTCAACTTGGCCCCGCGGGCGGTAAGTTCGGCGGTCAATGCACCACCCAGACCGCCGGTCGCCCCGGTGAGCAGAATGCTTGCTCCGTTGATCCGCATCTGGTTACCCTCCAGTCCTGTTCGTTCGAACGAACGAACCATAGGGAGGCGGATGCGGCGTGTCCAGAGACGAGACGGGCGAACTGACCGAATACCGCAGGGCGTTGGCGGCGGGAGAGACGACTTCCAAGGCGCTCGTCGCGGAGGCACTCGCCCGCATCGAGGCGACCCGGAGCAGCATCAACGCCTTCAGGACCGTCCGCGGTGAACAGGCCCTCGAGGAGGCGCGGGACGCGGACCGCAGGCTCGCGGCAGGGGAGAGGCTGCCGCTGCTCGGTGTGCCGATCGCCGTCAAGGACGACACCGATGTCGCGGGCGTCCCCACCTACTTCGGCTGCCCCGGCGACATTCCGCCGGCCACGGCCGACGGCGAGGCCGTACGCAGGCTCCGGGCCGCCGGGGCGGTCATCGTCGGCAAGACCAACTCCTGCGAACTCGGCCAGTGGCCCTTCACGGAGGGCCCCGCCTTCGGCGTCACCCGCAACCCCTGGTCCACCGCCCACACCCCGGGTGGTTCCTCCGGCGGCTCGGCGGCCGCCGTCGCCGCCGGGCTCGTGCCCGCCGCCCTTGGTTCCGACGGCGCCGGTTCCATCCGCATCCCCTCCGCCTGGACCCATCTCGTCGGCATCAAGCCCCAGCGCGGCCGGGTCTCCGTCCACCCCTACACCGACTGCTTCCAGGGCCTCACCGTCAACGGCCCCCTCGCGCGGACCGTCGCCGACGCGGCCCTGCTGCTGGACGCGGCCTCCGGCGCGCACCCGGGCGAGCGGTACCACCCGGACGCCATCGACGCCTCGGCCGCCGCCCGCCGTGAACCGGGCAGGCTGCGCATCGCGCTCGCCCTGCGCCCGCCGCTCACCCTCACCGGCACCCGCCCCCACCCCGAGGTGCGCCGGGCGGTGGTCGCGCTCGCCGAGACGCTCGCGAAACTCGGGCACGACGTCGAAGAGGCCCGCCCCCGCTACGGCCTCATCGGCCTGAGCTTCCTGCCCCGCGCCGCTACCGGCATCGCCGAGTACGCCGACCGGCACCCCGACCCGTCGCTCCTCGACCCGCGCACCCGCGCCTCCACCCGCTCCGGCCACCGGCTCGGCGGTCGCGTCGTGCGCGCCGCCCGCGCCCGTGAGGCCGCCCAGCAGAGCAGGATCGGCGCCTTCTTCGACCACTACGACGTCCTGCTCACCCCCAGCACGGCCACGCCGCCCCCGCCCGTCGGCGCCTTCGACGGAAAGTCCGCCGGGGCCACGGACATCGGCATCGCCGCCGCCTGCCCGTACGCCTGGCCGTGGAACGTCCTCGGCTGGCCCGGCGTCGCCGTCCCGGCCGGCCTCACCCGCGACGGACTGCCGGTGGGGGCACAACTGCTCGGCCCCGAAGGCTCCGAGGAACGCCTGATCTCCCTCGCCGCCCAGCTCGAGGCGGAGCTGCGCTGGTACGAGAAGCGCCCGCCCACCCATGTGACCAGCAAAAGTGCCCCGATGGAACAATGAGGCCATGTCCACCGCCGCCCGTTCCGCGCCCACCAGGCAGCGCATCATAGAAGCCGTCCTGCACATCATCGGCAGGGACGGGGTGGCCGCGGTGACCAATCGCCGGATCGCCAAGGAGGCGGGCGTGTCGCTCGGCTCCGTCACGTACCACTTCGCGACGCAGCATGAACTGCTGCGCGAAAGCCTGCTGCACTTCGTACGGGACGAGACCCGGCGCTTCACCGAGATGGCCGACGAGTGCCGGAGCGACGGGATCGACATCGCCGGCGCCGCGGCCCTCGCCGGTCAGGTGGCGGGCGGCACCGGCTTCGACAGCGGGCACATCGCGACGTTCGAGCTGTACGTCGAGGCAGGCCGGGACGAGCGGCTGCGGGCGGCGGCGTCGGAGGCCTTCGCCGCGTACGACCGGCTCGCCACGCAGATCCTGACCGGCCTCGGCGTCCCGGACGCGGAAGGACTCGCGGCGACGACGGTGGCGCTGGTGATGGGCCTTCAGCTGCGCCGGCTCGCCACCGGAAGTCCGGCGGAGGACCTGGTGGACGCGCTGCTGCTGCTCGCGCGGGGCGCGGTCGGCCCCGGGACGGTCAGCCGTCCCGGCGGGCAGTGACCACCCAGACCCCCGCCTTCAACAGGACGCCCCTTTCCGTCTCGTAGGGCCGCAGGGCGGCACGCATGGCGTCCAATGTCTCCTCGGGGACCTCGGCGCCCGGTCCGCGCGAGACGTAGAAGTCCACGGCGTCGCCGGCGTCCCGCCCCCAGCAGGTGGGCGCGTCGACCCCCGTGATCCCGACCGACCCGAACGCGGCCCCCTCCAGCAGCTTCCGGGTCCGGCCGGGGTCCGCCAGGGAAGCCATGGCCGCGGCGAGGTCGGCCCCCGGGGGCGGCTGCGGGGCGGAGGTCCGCGAGGCCGCGGGCTGCGGTGCGGATGCCGCCAGCAGCGAGGCCAGCAGGCCCAGGACGCGTCCCTCCTCCCCGTCCGGGGCGGCCGGCCGGGGGCAGACGAACGCCAGCCGCCCGCCCGGCCGCAGGGACCGGCCGATGTTCGCGAACGCGGCGGTGTGGTCGGCGAAGAACATCACCCCGCCCCGGCTGATCACCACGTCGTGGCCGCCGGCCGGGAACGGGTGCACCTGCGCGTCGCCCCACTCGTAGGAGACGTTCTCGATGCCCGTGGACACCGACCGGGCCCGCGCCAGCATCGGCTCCGAGATGTCGACGCCGACCGCGTGCCCGCGTGCCGCGAGCCGTGCGGCACGCCGCGTCGTCGACCCGCTGCCGCATCCGACGTCCAGGACACGGTCCCGCTCCCCGATCCTTGCCGCCGCGAACAGCGCCTCGTCGAAGGACGCGAGCATTCCGTCGTAACGCTCGTGGTGATCCGCCCAGTGCTGCCCGACCGGGCCGTTCCACGCATCGGCCTGACCGGTGTTCACGATGGTGCTCACAGCTGCTCCTCGATCCGTTCGACGGCGGTGATCGCCCCGTACGCGGTCAGATGGACCAGGCAGTGGTCCGAATGCTGCGGGGTGCGCCAGGCCCGCACGTCCTCCTCCGTGATCCGGTACGGGGCGAGGGCCGCGAGCAGCGCCAACCGGGCCCCGGGTCGGTCCTCGCGGCCCGGCAGCCAGCCGGCCGACAGCGGCGGATGGGCGACGCCGTCGTGGGCGGCCACGGTCTTGCGCACCAGCGCCCGGTCGTCCTCCGACAGCAGCCCGGCACCCATGAGCGCCGCCTCACGCAGCGCCCCGTACGCCGTACCGACGGGCGTGCCCGCCGCCCACGCGGGCTCGGCGCCGGAGGTCTGCAGCAGCTCCAGGCTGTCGCCGGGCCGCAGTTGCCGGCGTACCGTGCGGGCGAGCGAACGGCCCGCCGCGCTGCGCACCAGCCGGTACTTCTGCGCACCGTAAGGCAGCATGTTCTCGTTCAGCAGTGCCGAGACGATCCGGTTGATGAAGTGGAACGCGAGCGCGGTCCCCAGGTGTTCGGGGGTCTGCCACGCCGGGAACGGCCGGGGTCCGCGGATGTCCTTGCCCCAGGCCAGCAGCCGCCGGTGCGCCGGGTCGGCCGGCTCCTCTCCGCGTGCGATCGTCTCGGCGAGCGCGTGGTCGCCGGTGGCGTGCAGCAGGACGGTGTGCGCGTCGACGCAGAACGGGCAGCGGTTGGCCAGTGACACGCCCGCGGCGACGACCTCCTTGTCCGTCCGGGAGACCCGGCCGGCCAGCAGGGATTCCCGCAGGAGTGCCCACGCGCCGGTCAGCAGCGGGGGAGAGTCGGACAGCACCACGAACGTCGTGGCACGCTCGATGCCGAAGTCGCGGGCGAGTTGGGCGTACACGTCGGCGGTCACGCCGGTGGCCGCGGAGGGCGGCGGGGGAGCGGTGAAGCGGAAGGCTCTGGTCATGCCCCGATGCTGGCCCGGGACCGGTGTCCCGGTCGTCGTACGTCCGAAGGCATCGGCGGCCGGTCCCGGCGGGTGGGAACGGGCGGCGACTACTGCGCGGGGAGTAGCGCGAAAGGGGTCTCGCGGGACGAGGCGCCGGCCCGGCGCACCGTCATAGGCTGCCGTCCATGCAGGCGGATCCGGGGCTGAGGCACGCCCTGCTCGACACGGCGCTCGCGGCACTGATCGCGGGGGCGGTGACCCTCGCGGCGTACGCCGGCGGCCCGTCCCCCGGTGTGCCGGACGTGCTGCTGATCGCGGCGGGTTCGCTGGCGCTCGCCGGCCACCGGCGCGCACCCCGTACGGTCCTCGTCGTCACCACGCTCTGCATGGTCGGCTACGTCGTCCATGACCGGCCCGGTTCCTGGGCGGCCTTTCCGGTGCTCCTCGCCGTGCACGCGGCGGCGCGAGGAGGGCGGCGCCGGGCGGGTGTGGTGGCGGGCGCGTTGTTCCTGGCGGTCTTCTTCGCCGCCGACACCGCCAGTTCCGCCGAGGGCAGCGTCGAACGCTCGCTGCTGCTGCTCGGCTGGTTCCTGTGCGCCGGGGTGACCGGTCTGATCGACAAGAACTGGCAGGCGTATCTGCGCCAGACGGAACAGCGGGCCCTGGAGGCCGAACGCGGCAGGGAGGAGGCCGCGTTGCGCAGGGCGGGAGAGGAACGGCTGCGGATCGCCCGGGAGTTGCACGACACGCTCACCCACTCCATCTCGATCGTCAAACTCCAGGCGGGGGTCGCCGTGCACCTGGCCCGCAAACGGGGCGAGGACGTGCCGCCCGCGCTGCTCGCCATCCAGGAGGCGAGCGGGGAGGCCATGCGGGAGCTGCGCTCGACACTCGAGGTCCTGCGGACGGAGGAACGAGAGCCGGCCGCCGGCCTCGCGCGCGTCGGCGAACTCGCCGGCCGCGCCCGGGCGGCGGGCATCCCCGTCTCCGTGACCGTCAGCGGCGAGCAGCGTGAGCTGCGGCCCGACGTCGACCGTACGGCCTACCGGATCGTGCAGGAGGCGCTGACCAACGTGGCCCGGCACGCCGACCGGGCACCGACCGGGATTCGCCTCGACTACGGGGCCGACGAGGTGGCCGTCACCGTCGAGGACGACGGCCCTGCCGCACCCGGCGGGACCGTCGTTCCGGGCACCGGCCTGATCGGCATGCGGGAACGCGTCACCGCCCTCGGCGGCACGCTGGACACGGCGCCACGGCCCTGCGGCGGCTTCTCGGTGCACGCCCGTATCCCGCTTCAGGGGCGCCGGGCGTGTCCCGACGACCGGGGCGACGTCGCGGGCCGCGCCGGCCCGGCGGACCCGGCCGCCGTGGAGGCGCTGTGATCCGGGTCCTGATCGTGGACGACCAGGCGCTCATGCGGGCCGGCTTCCGTGCCCTGCTCGACGCGGAGGACGGCATCGAGGTCGTGGCCGAGGCCGCGGACGGCCGGCAGGGCCTCGAGCAGGCCCGCCGCCATGTCCCCGACGTCGCCCTGGTCGATGTGCAGATGCCGGTGATGACGGGGATCGAGACCACCCGGCACATCGCCGCCGACCCGCTCCTCGCGGACGTGCACGTCGTGATCCTCACCAACTACGGCCTGGACGAGTACGTCTTCGACGCGCTGCGCGCGGGGGCCGCGGGCTTTCTGCTCAAGGACACGGAGCCCGCCGAACTGCTGCACGCCGTACGCGTCGCCGCCCGCGGTGACGCGCTGCTGTCGCCCGCCGTCACCCGGCGTCTGATCGGGGAGTTCGTGGCGCGGCCGCCGGACCGGTCCACCGCCCCCGGCATGGAGAGCCTCACCCGGCGGGAACGGGAGGTGACGGCGCTGGCGGCCCGTGGACTGACGAACGAGGAGATCGCCGCCCACATGGTGATCAGCCCTTTCACCGCCAAGACCCACATCAGCCGGGCGATGACCAAGCTCGGCGCCAGGGACCGCGCCCAGCTGGTCGTGTTCGCGTACGAATCGGGGCTGGTGGAACCGCGCGACCCGCTCCGCTGAGAGCGGCGGCTCCCGGGTCGTCCATCGCCCGGTTCGTTTACGAGTGTAATACTTGCTAAATTAAATGGGTGAGCGATGCAACCATCCGATTCCGAAGGCCGCTGACACCTC
This sequence comes from Streptomyces sp. NPDC086835, assembly GCF_044745705.1. NCBI lineage: Bacteria > Bacillati > Actinomycetota > Actinomycetes > Kitasatosporales > Streptomycetaceae > Streptomyces > Streptomyces sp. NPDC086835. The sequence continues at coordinate 192,357 of NZ_JBIVAU010000005.1, read as the reverse complement.
GGCTCCCGGTCGCCGCCGCGCTGCGCCTCGCCCGGCCCTCCGACCAGTGGTTCAAACCGGCCCTGAGCGTGGTCTGCGCGGCGCTGGCGCCGAACCTGACCCTCCTCGCTCTCGGACGGCTCGACCTGGTCATGTACACCATGGCCGGATCGCTCTGCGCCCTCTACGGCCACAACCTCCCGTACGCCCGCCGGGCCGGGGCCGTCGCCCGCGTGGTGCTCGGCATGGTCACGGGCCTGGCCGTCTCCCTGGTCACGGCCTCGCTCACCGACTCGGTGGCCGTGCTCGTCGCCGTCGGCGCCCTGATCGCGGCCGCGCAGAAGGCACTCTGCGACGCCGGCCGGATCGGGCCGCCCGGCAACGTGATCTTCACCTTCGTCGCCACGGCCGCCCTTTTCGTGCCGCAGCGGCTCACCCAGGTCCCCGGCCATCTCGCACTGGCCCTCGGCGCCGGAACCATCGCCTGGCTGGTCACCGCGAGCCCCGCCCTCCTGCGGAGGGAAGGCCCCGAACGGCGCGCCACCGCCCGCGCGCTGGACGCCGCGGCCGCCTGCGCGGCCGACCCCGGCCACCGCAGCCGGCACACCGCGGCGGCAGCCGTGCACGCCGCCCGGCAGACCCTCCTCGACGCCGGCCGCCCCACCCCCGTACGCCGACAGCTCGAACGCCTCCTCCTGCACGCGGAGGCGACCCTCACCGGCGGGGCGGTGGCCGAGGGCCGGGCGGACGCCGACCGTGCCGCCCGGATGCACGCCTGGGCCGCCCTCACCCGCGCCCGGGGGCCCGTACCCACCCTGCCGCCGACCCCCGGCGGGACGGCCGAGGCACCCGGCGCCGACGCCTGGCGGGCCGCGGGGCGGGGCCCGCGCCGCCCCGCCCCCCCCCCCCGGCGGGGCCCCCCCGGCCCCCCCCCCCCCCCCCACCCCCCCCCCCCCCCCCCCCACCGCGGCGGGGCGCGGGGCCGGGGGGGGGGGGGGCGGGGGGGGGGGGGGGGGGGGCCCCCCGGCCCCCCCGGGGGGGGGGGGGGGGGGGGGGCGGGCCCCGGCGCCCCCCGCCGCACCCTGCTGCGCAGCCTCGGCCCACGCTCACCGCACATGCCCATCGCTCTGCGCACCCTCGTCGGCTGCGCGCTCGCCGGCTACGCCGCCGTCGCACTGGGCGTCGACCGGCCGTACTGGGCCGTCGTCACCGCCGCGTCCGTCTTCCAGGTCAACGTCGCCCTCAGCTGGAACCGGGCCCTTCAGCGCACCCTCGGCAACATGCTCGGCGTCCTCGCCTTCGCCGCCGTCGTCCCGCTGATCAGGACCGGACCGGCGGCCCTCCTCGGGTGCCTGCTGTTCTTCAGCTTCGGTGCGGAAGCGCTGATCACCCGCAACTACTGGCTCGGCTCCGTCGCCGTCACCCCGATGGCGCTGCTCCTCGTCGAGGCGGGCGGCACACACCCGGCGGGCACACTGATCGGCGACCGGGTGCTGGACACCCTGATCGGCGTCGCCCTCGGGCTCATCGCCGCCGTCGCCGTCACCAACCGCCGGGCGGCCGGCCGGGTGGAGAGGGCGCTCGCCGCCGCCGCGGACGCCCGCGCCGCCGCGGAGCGGACCCTCGAAGGACCGGCCCCCTGCGCGGCCGCCCTCGACGCCGACAGCCGCCGGCTGGCCGCCGCCCTCGTGGACCTGCGCGACGCACAGGACACCGCGGCGGGCGAATGGTGGCAGCGGACCCTCCCGGAGGAGGAGGTCCTCGAGGCCGAGCGGGCAGGACACCGTACGCTCGCGGCGACAGCACAACGGCGTGGGCTGCACGGCCCCGCCCCCACGATCGGAGCGGTGTGACCGACGACATCGTCGCCTCGGTGGTACGGCAGTGGCAGGCCGTGCACCCCGGCCTGGACACCGGGCCCATGGAACTGATCGGCCGCATCAACCGCTGCGCCGCGCTTCTGCAACAGGCGGAGGACGCGCCGCTGCGCTCCGCAGGGTTGACCCGCGCCGAGTTCGACCTGCTCGGCGCGGTCCGCCGCAACGCCCGCGAGCTCACCCCCGGCGAGCTTGCCCGCGAGACGTTCTCCTCCGGGGCGGCCGTCACCAAACGGCTGCGCGCACTCCAGGAACGCGGCCTGATCGACCGCCGCGGCGACGACCGGGACCGGCGCGTCGCTCACGTCCGGCTCACCGACGACGGGCGCACACTGGTCGACCGGCTGCTGCCCGAGCAGCTCGCGTACGAGAGCGCCGTCCTCTCCGGCCTCGACGAACCGGCACGCGCCGGCCTCGCCGCACACCTCAGTGACCTGCTGGTCCAGTTGGAAGGCCGCCTCGGCACGCCCCGGCGCTGACCTGGGGCCCGCGCGCGGAGCGGCCGAGGGGCCGCGATGTCCTTAACCTGAAAGGGTGAACGTCGCGCGCCGGGCCGCCGCGCCCGTCCTGGCCCTCGGGCTCACACTCGGTGCCGTGCCCGCACAAGGTGCCACGGCCGCCGCCCCGCAACTGGCGGCCACCGTCAGCGACGTACCTCCGTCCAAACTCGGTGCGAGCTATGAACCGGGCTGCCCGGTGCCCCCGTCCCGGCTGCGGCTGCTCACCATGAACCACTGGGGTTTCGACGGCCGTGTCCACCGCGGAGAGATGATCGTCCATCAAGGCGAGGTCCGGCCCCTGCTGCACGTCTTCGAGAAGGCCTTCGAGGAACGCTTCCCCATCCGCCGTATGCGGGTCATGGCCGAGTACGGCGGCGACGACACCAAGGCGATGGCGGCCGACAACACCTCCGCCTTCAACTGCCGCCGGGTGACGGGCGACGCCCGCCACCTGTCGCGCCACTCCTTCGGGGACGCGGTCGACATCAACCCCGCGGAGAACCCGTACGTCGACCGCTCGGGACGGGTACACCCGCCAGGCGTGGAGGAGAGCCTCGACCGTGACCGGCCCGCCAAAGGCGTGATCACTCCGGGCGACGCCGTCACCACGGCGATGGAAGACGCCGGCTGGGAGTGGGGCGGTCGCTGGTCGCCCCCGGACTACCACCACTTCTCCGCCGACGGCACCTGACCTCGTTCCGGGCGACGGCATCTGGCCCGGCCGCCGGGGCCGACGTGCGGGCGGTCTCTCACTCGAACAGTCCGCGCCGCGCGGTCGGCGCAGGCGGTCGTGAGCGCATGGCTATTACGTTTCCGGTATGGCCTTTCAGAGGCCGAAGGACCTTCCGTTCCCCGGGAAAGGTTCCCCCACATGCCGCCTGCTCCGACGGACACCCCTGCCCGTATACGCCGCTCACCCGTGCCCGCGGCCCGCGCCCCCCGCCCCTCGAGGAGACCCCTCTCCCTCGTCGCCTCCGCCACCCTGATCATGGTGTTCCTCGCCCCCGACGCCGCCGCCGGCGGGCCGACCGGCCCCGATGCCGGCGCACGCACCGAGGCGCACCTCCAACTCGTCCTGGACGGAGGGTCGCTGACCGCCCAGGACATGTTCGACGTCCTGGACGCCAAGTCGGTCGCGGTGAAACTCTCCGACGAGAGCCGCGCACGGATGCGGCGGATCCGCGACGGCGCGCTCGACGAGCTTGCCAAGGGCGCTCGCGTGTACGGATGGAACCAGGCCCTGGGGCCGCTCAAGGACAAGCACCTGGTCGAGATGACCGACCTCGTCCGGGGCGGCGAGCTGATGGATCGGGTGGCGCCGTCGGGTCGTTGACCATCACGCAAGAAGCAGTTCGAGTGCGCCGTCCCAAGGTGTACGGCGAGGGCTGCCCGGCACGCCGCTCTTCTCGGAGCGGGGGAGCGCCGGGCAGCCGTTGCGTCAACGGTGACGCGGGACCTCGCGGCGGGTGCGTACCCGCAGCAGCACGACGCCCACGATCAGCAGCACGGCTCCGGCGGCCGACGGCCACAACTGGGCGCCGGTCTCGGCCAGCCCGCCCTCCACGGCCTGCGGCACGACGTCACCGTTCGACACCGGGACGTTCGACCGGCCGTCCGTGGCGGGTGCCGGGGCAGCTGTCCCGGTCGGGGCCTGCGGGCCCTGCCGGTCGGCAGCGGTGGCCGGTTCGCTCTGCGCGGGCGAGGGCGCGGTGGCCTGGCCGGCGGGCACGCCGGGGGCGGCCGGTCGTGCGGGGGCCTCTGCCGCTTCGGGCCGCACTCGCTCCGCATCGGGTGTTCCGGGTGCCTGCTCCGCCTCGGCCGTGGGCCTCTCGGCGGCGGGCTGCTCGGCCGTGGGCCTTTCGGCGGCGGTCTCGGATGCGGGCTTCTCAGGTGCGGGCTGCTCGGTCACGGGCGACGCCGGTGCCGGGTGCGTCGCGGGCTCATCGCCGGCCGGGGGCGCCGGCGCCGGATCGGCGGTGGGCGCGGCCGGACGTGTGGGGGCTTCCGTCTTCGGCTCCGCGGGGGCGGGAGCCGGCGAGGCCGGAGCGGCGGTGGCCGTCGCCGGGGCGTCCTTCGGCTCCGGGCCGTCGCCGCCCGGTGCCTGCGCCGGATCGCCGGGGCCGCAGCGGCGCCCCTCGTTGAGACAGCTCACCAACTCCCGCATGAGCTTCTCGTCGAAGACGTTGATGAAGTCACCGTGGTCGGTGACCGGCTTGTGCAACTGCTCCGGGAACGAGTCGAGCGCGAAGACGGCGGCGTCCGCGCCCTCGAAGACCGGCGGCGGCACGTCGTAGACGATCCGCTGGACGAGCTGCGGGATGGGGAGGAAACCGCCCGGGCAACCCCCGCTCGCGTCCGTGAAGGCCACATGGGTGCGGTGGTTGGCGCTGTCGGTGTTCCGGCCGTCCCAGCAGCTCTGGAACTTGAAGCTGCGCACCACTTTGCTGCCCTGGGGACAGATCGGGTACTTGTCCCTCAGCTGCCGGTCCTCGAAGCCGGTGCAGCTCCAGGAGGCGTTGGCGTTCGCATTGCCGTTGACGAAGGCCTTCGCGTCCCCGGTGATGATCCGCAGGAAGCGCGGCATGGCGGTGACCTTGCCGCGCGGGTTGCCGACGAAGTCGAGCGTCACCTGTGACGGGGTCAGGATCTCGCCGACGTTCTGGTCCTTGCCGCCGCCGTCCGCCTGGGCGTCGTTCTCCGCCTGGCCGTTCTGGAGCCGCAGCACGGGCCAGTAGTACGTCGACCGGTCTCCCTGGTCGCGGCACGTCGTCGCGCCCGCCGCGAGATCCTCGTCCGAGGCGAACGCGTCGTTGGCCTGGTTGCCCACGTAGTCGTGCATGTGGTGGGCGCCGTTGCTCACTCCCGGAGCGACGATGACGTTGTCGGGGTTGAACTTGCCGTTCGCGTTGACACCGCAGTCCGTGGTGAACGTGCCGCGGGAGGCGCCGCGCAGTCGCGGGGGATCCTGCACGTTCGGGGACACGGTGCGGATGTCGGCGAAGTCGGACGCCTCGGGGCCGTTGCCCGCCTGGCCGCCGTTGCCTCCCTGCCCGCCGCCTTCCTGCCCGCCGTCGCCTCCGGCGTCACCGCCCGGGCCGGCCCCGCCCTCGCCGTCCGCGCCGTCGGTCTGGAGGGTGCAGGGAGCCAGAGCCCGCAGATCCTGCGGCCGCTGCCCGGTGATCCGGCCGATGGCTTCCGCGATGCGGTCGAGGCCCGCTTCCCGCTTGCTTCGGAGAGGCCCGAGGATCGCGTTCTGCGCGAACTGCGGATCCCGTTCGATCTGTTCCTTCTCGTCGGCGAACCGCTGGTAGGCCTCGGTGATCCCACTGTCCATCGTCGCCAGTTCGCGGTCGACCTCCGCCCTGGCGGCTTCCGGCACCTGTGGCAGCCCGTTCGCCACCTCCGGGCACTTGACGGTCGCCGGGACGCCGGCGCCGAGGGTCCCCGGTTGTGCCTGACCGGTCCCGCCCGGCCAGGGGCCCTGTCCCTCACCGGCGGCGGCATAGGAGTTGACCGCGATGAGACCGCCGCCGGCGAGGATCAGGGCGATCGAGGCAGCGGCCGTGCGCCTGCCTGCTCTCGGACGTCTTCGCGTTGTTCGTCCCATGGAGAACTCCATCTGCTGCATGGCCAAGTGGGCATGACGGTGTCCGGAAAGGGGCACGTCCAGTTCCATACGCGCGGGACGGGCGACGCGTTCAACGCCGCCGGGATCCGCGTGTCCGACCAGGGCCGTGCTGATCGACCCGGACGAACACGAGGTGATGAGGGCCATATGTTCACGACCCGGCCGACGCTCCAGGGCACCTTCGGGATGGTGTCCTCCACGCACTGGCTCGCCTCGCAGTCCGCGATGGCCGTGCTCGAGGGGGGCGGCAACGCCTACGACGCCGCCGTCGCCGCCGGGTTCGTGCTCCACGTCGTCGAGCCGCATCTGTGCGGGCCCGCCGGCGAGGTGCCGGTCATCGTCGCCCCGGCCGGCGGCGAGGTGCGCGTGCTGTGCGGCCAGGGCGTCGCGCCCGCCGGGGCCACCATCGCGCACTACCGCTCGCTCGGCCTCGAACTCGTCCCCGGGACAGGGCCGCTGGCCGCGGCGGTGCCGGGCGCGTTCGACGCGTGGATGGTCCTGCTGCGCGACCATGGCACCAAGTCCCTCGCCGAGGTGCTGGGTCACGCCATCGGCTACGCCGAGCACGGACACCCTCCCGTCGAACGGCTCCGCGAGACGGTGGAGACCGTACGCGGACTCTTCGAGACCGAATGGACCTCGTCCGCCGAGGTGTACCTGCCCGGCGGGCAGGCCCCCGTTCCCGGCACGCTGTTCTGCAACCCCGCGCTCGCCGCCACCTGGCGGCGGCTGATCGCGGAGGCGGAAGCGGCCGCATCCGACCGGACCGGCCAGATCGAGGCCGCGCGGGAGGTGTGGCGCACCGGCTTCGTCGCCGAGGCGCTCGTCCGCCAGGCCGGGCGGCCCACGATGGACACCAGCGGCACCCGCCACACCGGCACCCTCACGGCGGCGGACCTGGCCGGCTGGTCGGCCACGTACGAGGCACCGGTCACCTACGACTGGAACGGCTGGACCCTGTGCAAGGCGGGCGGGTGGAGCCAGGGGCCGGCGTTCCTCCAGCAACTGGCCCTGCTGCCGCCCGAACTGCCCGCCCACGGCTCCGCCGAATACGTCCACCTGCTCGTCGAGGGCTGCAAACTGGCGATGGCGGACCGTGAGGCCTGGTACGGCGACGCGGCCGAGGTCCCCCTCCGCGATCTGCTGTCCGAGCCCTACAACAGGGCCCGCCGCGCGCTCGTCGGCGACAAGGCCTCCTACGACCTGCGGCCCGGCAGCCCCGGCGGCCGCACCCCCGTCATGAGCCCCCGCGCCGCCCACGTGCTGGGCGACGGCCCCGGCGCCGGCGCGTGGGGCGCGGGGGAGCCGACCGTGGCACGGGACGGCGCGGTCCAGGGCGACACCTGCCACCTCGACATCGTCGACCGCTGGGGCAACATGGTCGCGGCCACCCCCAGCGGAGGCTGGCTGCAGTCCAACCCCGTGGTGCCGGAGCTGGGCTTCCCCCTCGGCACGCGCCTCCAGATGGCCTGGCTCGAGCCGGACCTGCCGAACTCCCTCACCCCCGGCCGCCGGCCGCGCACCACCCTGACGCCCTCACTGGCGCTGCGCGACGGCGTGCCCGTGATGGCGTTCGGCACCCCCGGCGGCGACCAGCAGGACCAGTGGCAGCTCCACTTCTTCCTCGCCGTCGCGCTGCGGCCACCCGTCCGCGGCGGATACGACCTCCAGGGGGCCGTCGACGCTCCCAACTGGCACAACGACGCCTTTCCCGGCTCGTTCTACCCGCGCGGCATGCGGCCCGGCAGCGTCACCGTCGAGTCCCGCACGCCCCCGGACGTGATCGCCGGGCTGCGCGAGCGCGGACACGACGTCACCGTGGGCGGGCCCTGGTCGGAGGGCAGGCTCTGCGTGGTCGCACGCGACCCTCGCACCGGAGTGCTCTCCGCCGCGGCGAACCCCAGAGGAATGCAGGGTTACGCGGTGGGACGCTGAACGCCTCCCTCGATGTCGGCCGGGCATGATTGTCTGGAGACATGATCGATGACTTTCTGACCGGGGATCTGTCCGATGTCGAGGAGGCGGTCCGCAAGGCGGCGGCCGCCGAGATCGTGCCGCGCTACCGCCGGCTCGCCGCGCACGAGGTCGACGAGAAGACCGGCCCGCACGACCTCGTCACGATCGCCGACCGCAGTGCGGAGGAGCACCTCACCGCCTCGCTCACCGCGCTCGTGCCGGGCTCCGTCGTCGTCGGCGAGGAGGCCGTGCACGCGGACCCGGCCGTCGCCGACGCACTGCACGGCGACGCGCCCGTGTGGATCGTCGACCCGGTCGACGGCACCCGACAGTTCGTGCGCGGCGAGCCGGGGTTCTGCACGCTCGTCGCGCTCGCCGTGCGCGGTGAGGTGCTCGCGTCCTGGACGTACGCGCCGGTGCTCGACGAGTTCGCCGTGGCCGTGCGCGGCGGCGGCGCCCGGCTCAACGGCGAGCCGTTGGTATCCGGTTCGCCCGCTCCCGGCTCGGTGCTGCGGGTCGCGATGTCCCACCCCGACTACACCACCCCGGAGCAGAAGCGCGCGCTGCTCGGGCTCGCCGAGCCCGGCGTCGAGGCCAGGCCCTGCGGCTCGGCGGGCCTCGAGTACCTGGACGTCGCACGCGGCGACCTGGACGCGGTGGCGTTCTCCTGGGAGCTGGCGTGGGACCACGCGGCCGGTCTGCTCCTTGTGACGGAGGCGGGCGGTACGCATCTCACCGTCGCCGGTGAGCCCTTCCGCATCACGGGTCCCAACGTCCTCCCGTTCACGGCGGCCCGCGACGAGGCCACGGCCCGCCGGATCCGCGAAATCCTGACGACCTGACGCGGCGGATCGCGATCCCCGACTGCCAGGCCGGCCCCGCCCCCGGGACGCCGCAGTGGGTGGCCACGTCCCCTCGGCCGCGCGTGGGGCGGCCGGTCCGGACCCGCCCGCTGACGCGGGGTCTGCCGGGGGCGGCCCCGCCCGAAGCCCACCCCCTGCGTCGGGTCCGCAGGTCCGGCCGCGTCCGAGAGCGCGCCCGCCTGCGGCCGGTCGCAAGGGCGACGCCGCTTGTGTCCGGTCCGTCGGGGCACGGCGTTGCCCGCAGCCCGTTCGTCCGCGTCGGGGCGCAGGGCCGGTCCTGTCCGAAGCCCGCGTCTGCGGCCGGCCCGCAAGGCCGGCCACGCCTACGTCTGTCCCGCTGGGGAACGGCCCCGCGTGCCTGCGGCCGTCCGCGAGGCCGGCCCGACGGCAGGGCACGACGTGCCCCCGTCGGCCGGCCCGTCTCAGGCCGGGTCGTCTGCGGTCAGCAGGGTCCTGGTCTCCCGGACCAGCGTGCCCGCGGACGCCACCGCGGCCGTGTCCAGGCCGGTCAGCGCCGCGGACACGCGGGCGGCGAAGTCCGCGGGCATGCCCGGGAGCGCCGCGGCCGCCGCCAGCGCGCCCTTCTCGTTGAGGCACCACACCCGGTGGTGGGCGTGCACGGCCTGCACCAGCACACCGAACGCCCGTGACAGGCACAGCGCCACATGCAGCGTGTCCGCCGCCCCCGCGGACTTCGCCGCGGCGGCGACCGAGAAGTCCGCCTCCCACGCCGCGTCGACCAGCGCGCGGCGCAACGGCTCCGGATACTCCTGGGTCCGCTCCCGCAACGACGTCAACTCGCCATCCGGGTCCGCCAGTACGCGGCACAGCGCCACCTCGCCCACGTACGCGGGCGACCAGAAGCCCAGTGGGTGCCCGGGCTGGATCCCCGTCTCGAACCGCCCGGCCCAGCAGTCGGACCGGATCCGTTCGACCCGGTCCAGGTCCCGCAGGATCCAGTCCACCGGCACGCCGTTCAACGAGAGCCACGCGCCGCCGTTCACCCACGGTCCCCAACCGCCCGGCCCGGCGACCTCCACCGGCTCTCCTGTCACGTCCGACGCCAGCGCCGCCAGGGCCTCGACGTCGACCTCGCCCCGGTAGTAGACGCCGAGATCCCAGTCGGAATCGGGCCGGTGGGTACCCCGCGCGCGGCTTCCGCCGAGTGCCACCGCACGCACCCCGGGCACCTCGGCGAGCCGCACCGCCATGTCTTCGATCGTTTTGTTCATCGGGCACGGACGCTACTCCGCACGCGATGACGGTGCCCGGGAATATCCTTGGGTCTCTTGGCCGTCGGCTGACGAAGGAGTCCGAAGGTGCCGTCGATGCTCGATGCCGTCGTCGTGGGAGCCGGCCCCAATGGGCTGACCGCCGCGGTCGAACTGGCCCGCCGCGGCTTCTCGGTCGCCGTCCACGAAGCCATGGACACCGTCGGTGGCGGTGCCAGGACGGAGGAACTGACCCTCCCCGGCTTCCGTCACGACCCGTGCTCCGCCGTCCACCCGCTCGGCATCGGCTCGCCCGCCTTCGGCCGGATGCCGCTCGAGCGGCACGGCCTGACCTGGCTGCACCCCGAACTGCCGCTCGCCCATCCGTTCCCGGACGGCACGGCGGCCGTGCTCAGCCGCTCGGTCGGCGAGAGCGCCATGTCTCTGGGCGCGGCGGACGCCGGCGCGTACCGCCGTCTCCTCGCCCCGTACCTCGGCCACTGGGACAGCATCGCCGCGGACTTCCTGCGCACCCCCTGGGACGGGCTGCCCACCGACCCGTACCGCTACGCACGCTTCGGCCTGGACGCGATCCGGCCCGCGAGCATGCTCGCCCGCCGCTTCCGCGGCGAGAAGGCCCGCGGCCTGCTCGCCGGGCTCGCCGCGCACGCCATCGCCCCCACCAGCGGCATCGCCACCGGCGGCATCGCCCTGATGTTCGCGCTGGCCGCCCACGAGGTCGGCTGGCCCGTCCCGCGCGGCGGCTCGCAGGCCATCGCCGACGCCCTCGCCTCCTACCTGCGCTCCCAGGGCGGCACGATCCACACGGGCTCCGTGGTCCGGCGGCTCGACGAGCTGCCGCCGGCCCGGGCGTACGTCTTCGACACCTCACCGACGGCGCTCGCCAGGATCGCCGGGCTGGGCCAGGCGTACTGGCGCTACCGGTACGGCGCCTCCGCTTTCAAGATCGACTACGCGCTGTCGGGGCCGATGCCGTGGCAGGCCAAGGAGGCCAGGACCGCGGGGACCGTGCACATCGGCCCCACGGCGGCCGAGATCGAGAGCGCCCTCAGCGCGGCGGTCTCCGGCCGCGCCCCCGAGGTCCCGTTCCTCATCACCGCCCAGCCGAGCGTGATCGACCCGACCAGGGCGCCCGAAGGCAAGCACGTCCTGTGGGCGTACGGCCATGTCCCGGCCGGCTGGGAAGGCGACGCGACCGAGGTCGTCGAACGCCAACTGGAGCGCTTCGCGCCGGGATTCCGCGACCTGGTGCTGGCCCGCGCCGTCGCCGGCCCTCCCGAGATCGCCGCGCGCAACGCCAACTACGTGGGTGGTGACATCGCGTGCGGCGCGTTCTCCGGACTCCAGACCGTCATCCGCCCCAAGCTGGCCCGCGTCCCTTACGCGACCTCCCACCCCGCCGTCTTCATCTGCTCCTCGGCGACCCCGCCCGGCCCCGGCGTCCACGGCATGTCGGGCCACCACGCGGCGAAGGCGGTGTGGCGCCGGCTACGGCAGCGCTGAGCGGAAAGGGGCCTGGTCGCCGGCGAGCCGCTCACGGCGCGTGTCGTGCCCGACGACGCGCGCCTCGCCGCGGTCGTCGACGAGTCGGCCGGCCCGCGGGAGCGGCTCGCGCGCCGGATCGTGAAGTGCGGGCGCCGAGAAGGATGATGGGATCCATGACGCAGAGCGCACCGACCGTCACCCTCGTCCGCGGTGACATCACCGAGCAGCACGCCGACGCGATCGTCAACGCCGCCAACTCCTCGCTGCTCGGCGGCGGGGGAGTCGACGGCGCCATCCACCGCAGGGGCGGCCCCGAGATCCTCGCCGAGTGCCGGGCGCTGCGCGCCTCCCACTACGGCAAGGGGCTCCCGACGGGGCAGGCCGTCGCCACCACGGCCGGACGTCTCGACGCGGAACACGTCATCCACACCGTCGGGCCGGTCCACAGCGCCTCCGAGGACCGCTCCTCGCTGCTCGCGTCCTGCTACCGCGAGTCGCTGCGCGTCGCGGCGGAGCTGGGCGCGCGGACCGTGGCGTTCCCGGCGATCTCCACGGGCGTCTACGGGTGGCCCATGGACGACGGCGCCCGGATCGCCGTCCGCACCGTTCGTGAGGCCGCCGTGGCGCCGGTCGAAGAGGTGCGGTTCGTCCTGTTCGACGACAGCGCCTACGCGGCCTTCGAATCAGCCCTCGAATCTCCCGCCTGAGCCGCGCCGAGTCCCAGGCAGCCGGACGCTGATGTCGGATTCCTGCCAGCCACCCGTCCCCGGCACCCGCCATTCTTGAGGCATGCACACCGACACCGAGCGTTGCGTGCGCGCCGTCCGTTCCAAGGACGCGCGGTTCGACGGATGGTTCTTCACCGCCGTGCTGACCACCCGGATCTACTGCCGTCCCAGTTGCCCGGTGGTGCCGCCGAAGGCCGAGAACATGGTCTTCTACCCGAGCGCCGCCGCCTGCCAGCAGGCCGGATTCCGGGCGTGCAAGCGCTGCCGTCCCGACACCAGCCCCGGATCGCCCGAATGGAACGCCCGCGCCGACGTCGTCGCACGGGCCGTCCGGCTCGTCCAGGACGGTGTCGTCGACCGTGAGGGTGTACCCGGCCTGGCGGCCCGGCTCGGCTACTCGACCCGGCAGGTCGAGCGCCAGCTGCTCGCCGAGCTCGGCGCGGGGCCGCTCGCCCTGGCCCGGGCGCAGCGCGCGCAGACGGCACGCCTGCTCATCGAGACGACGCCGCTGCCGATGGCGGAGGTCGCCTTCGCCGCGGGCTTCTCCTCGATCCGCACGTTCAACGACACCGTCCGTGAGGTCTTCGCGCTCGCCCCGGGCGAGCTGCGGGCGAGGGCCGCCCGGGGTCGTTCTTCCCTGGGGGTGTCCCCCTCGGCGCCGACAGCCGGCGTGATCGCGCTCAGGCTCCCGTACCGCGCACCGCTCGAGCCGGGCAACCTCTTCGGGCATCTCGCGGCGACCGGCGTGCCCGGCGTGGAGGAGTGGCGGGACGGCGCGTACCGGCGCACTCTCTCGCTCCCGTACGGGCACGGGATCGTCTCCCTCACCCCGCAGCCCGACCACATCGCCTGCCGGCTGTCGCTGACCGACCCGCGCGATCTCACCATCGCGATCAGCCGATGCCGCTGGATGCTCGACCTGGACGCCGACCCGGTCGCCGTGGACGACCAGTTGCGCGACGATCCGCTGCTGGCGCCGCTGGTCGGCAAGGCACCCGGCCGGCGCGTGCCGCGCACGGTCGACGCGGCCGAGTTCGCCGTACGGGCCGTGCTCGGCCAGCAGGTCTCCACGGCCGCCGCGCGCACCCATGCGGGGCGCCTCGTCCGGGCGCACGGCGTGCCCGTGGAGGACCCGGAGGGCGGCCTGACCCACCTTTTCCCGGCGCCGGAGGCGCTGGCGTCCCTCGACCCGGAGGACCTGGCGCTGCCCCGCAGTCGCCGGACGACCCTGACCACGCTCGTCGCCGCCCTGGCCGACGGCACGCTGAAGCTCGACCCCGGCAGCGACTGGGACAAGGCGCGCGCCCAGCTCGCCGGTCTGCCCGGCTTCGGACCTTGGACCGTGGAGGTCATCGCGATGCGCGCCCTCGGCGATCCCGACGCCTTCCTGCCCACCGACCTCGGCATGCGCCGCGCCGCCGCCGCACTCGGCCTGCCGTCCACGCCCGCCGCCCTCACCGCACGCGCGGCCGCCTGGCGGCCGTGGCGGGCCTATGCGGTCCAGTACCTGTGGGCGTCGGACGACCACCCCATCAACCACCTTCCGGCGTAAGGAGACCCGACAGACATGACGACCCGGCAGCACACCGTCGTCGACAGCCCGTACGGCCCGCTCACCCTCGTCGCCACCGACGGCGTGCTCAGCGGGCTGTACATGACCGAGCAGCGGCACCGCCCCGCAGAGGAGACCTTCGGCGAGGAGGACGAGCGGCCGTTCGTCGAGACGATCCGCCAGCTCGACGCCTACTTCGCCCGCGAACTCACCGAGTTCGACCTGCCGATGCACTTCGCGGGCACGCCCTTCCAGCGCAGCGTGTGGGAGCAGCTGTGCCGGATCCCGTACGGGCAGACCCGCACCTACGGCGAGCTCGCGGAGAACCTCGGCAACCGGGGAGCCTCCCGCGCGGTCGGTCTCGCCAACGGCAAGAACCCGATCGGCATCATCGTGCCCTGCCACCGCGTCATCGGCTCGTCCGGCAGCCTCGTCGGCTACGGCGGCGGCCTCGACCGCAAACAGCGGCTGCTCTCGTTCGAGCGCGGCGGCTTCGACGACGCGCTCTTTCAGCCCGCGAGCCGCTCCAACAACGCGGGCAGCGCCGTCCCGATGGGCTCCCGTACGACCTCGTCGGCCAGCTCGTCGTAAGGCGTCGGCTCGGCGTTCACGACGATCAGCCGGGCGCCGTGCTCGGCCGCGACGCCGGCGAGGCCCGCGGCAGGCTGGACCTGGAGGCTGGTGCCGACGGCGACGAAGACCTGGCAGGCCTTGGTGACCGCGACGGCCTCACCCAGCACGACCGGGTCGAGACGCTGGCCGAACATCACGGTCGCCGACTTCAGGATCCCGCCGCACTCCAGGCACGGCGGGTCGTCCTCACCGGCCTCCACGCGGGCGAGGGCGTCCTCCATCCGTCCGCGCGCATGGCACTTGGTGCACACGAAACTCCGTGCGCTGCCGTGCAGTTCGAGGACCTTGCGGGCGGGCAGCCCGGCGAGCTGGTGCAGTCCGTCCACGTTCTGCGTGATCACCCGCACCGGTACCCCGGACCGCTCGAGGTCGACGACCGCCCGGTGCGCCGCGTTCGGCTCGGCCTTCAGCGTCCGGTTCTTGCGCCGCATCTGCCACGACCGCCGACGGATCTCCGGATCAGCCATGTAGTACTCGTACGTGACGAGCTTCTGCGCCTCCGGATCCCGCCGCCACAACCCGTTGGGGCCGCGATAGTCAGGGATTCCGGAATCGGTGGAGATGCCGGCGCCACTGAGGATGGCGACAAGGGGCCGGTCATGGCGCGAGGTCGCTTCTGCCATTGCTCTGCTCCATGGAGTGCCGGCGTCCCCTCACAGCTGCGCCTGCCGGTGCCGCGCCCGGACCGCGAGGGCTGTCATATGACCGAATGTACGCAGACGGCGCCACCGGTGGCGAACCGTTTGCGCGCCGGTGCTACCGTCCCGCCCATGGCGAAGGTCACGATCACTCTGGATGCCGAACTCGTCGTCGAGGTCATGGTGCTGGCGGGCGTGGGCAGCCCGCAGGACGCCGTCGAGCTGGTCGTGCGCGACTACATCGAGCGAGGCCACCGCACGGAGGCGCGGGTGGCCGCACGCGACGAGCCCCAGGGCAAGCGCGACGTCCGGCCGCCGGATCCCCAGGCGTGAGCTAGGGGGCGACCGGTGAGGACACGGGCGGCAGCCCGTTCTCCAGCTCGACCGTCCCGGTCCCGGCCTCCAGCGCGTCGAGAGCGGCCAGAACCCGGTGCCCGAGCGAACCGAGCAGATACCGGGGAAGGTCCTCCCTGGCCACCAGCCGCCAGGAGAGCAGCTCCTCCTCCTGGAGCCGGATCGTCTTGAGGCGTTCCTCGGTGAGCACACCGCCGTCGTACACGTACGCGGTGATCGGCGGCCGGCCCTCGCCCGGCACCCAGTCGATGGCGAGCAGCGCCCCCGGCTCGACCTCGAGCCCGATCTCCTCCGCCGTCTCCCGCCGGGCGGCCTGGCGCGGAGTCTCGCCCAGATCGGACTCGATGGTGCCGCCCGGGAGCGCCCAGCCCTTGCGGTAATTGGGCTCCACGAGCAGCACGAGGCCCTCGTCGTTCCGCAGCAGCATGGCGGCACCGGCGAGGACGCGGGGCAGGGAAGCGATGTACGCGGCGTAGTCGGAGGTCGTCACGGCACGCAGCGTAGGACATACGGCGCACGGAGCCGGACGATGTGGGACTGGCATGCCCTCCGGTGCTCCCGATAAGGTCGGGGCGGCGCGACTGCCTGTTCGATAGCAAGGGATGCAAGGTGACGGACGGAGCAGTTACTCAGCCCGCGCGGGTGCTCGTCGCGGCTGACAAGTTCAAGGGCTCGCTCACGGCCGTACAGGTCGCGGAGCGGGTGACGGCCGGCCTGCGGCGGGTCCTGCCCGGGCTGGAGGTCGAGGCCCTGCCCGTCGCCGACGGCGGCGACGGCACGGTCGCGGCGGCGGTCGCCGCCGGCTTCGAACGCCGCGAGGTGCAGGTCACCGGGCCGCGCGGCGAGTCACTGACCGCGGCGTACGCCCTCCGGGACGGCACCGCGGTCGTCGAGATGGCCGAGGCCTCCGGCCTCCAGCACCTGCCGCCCGGCGTCTTCGCGCCACTGACCGCCACGACGTACGGCTCCGGGGAACTCCTGCGCGCCGCGCTCGACGCGGGCGCGCGCACGATCGTCTTCGGCGTCGGCGGCAGCGCCACCACCGACGGCGGCGCCGGAATGCTCGCCGCGCTCGGCGCTCGCTTCCTCGACGCCTCCGGAGCGCCGGTGCCACCCGGCGGGGGAGGCCTGCGCGAACTGGCGACGGCCGACCTGTCCGGGCTCGACGCCCGCCTCAAGGACGTCGAACTGATCCTCGCCAGCGACGTCGACAACCCGCTGACGGGCCCGAAGGGCGCGCCCGCCGTCTACGGGCCCCAGAAGGGCGCCACGCCGGACGACGTCGCCCTCCTCGACGAGGCCCTCGCGCACTACGCGGCCGTCCTCGGCCCCGAACACGCGGACTCGCCCGGCGCGGGCGCGGCCGGCGGCATCGGTTACGGCGCGCTCGTCGCGCTCGGCGCGAGCTTCCGGCCCGGCATCGAGGTCATGCTCGACGTCCTCGGCTTCGCCCCGGCGCTGGCGAGGGCGACCCTCGTCATCACCGGCGAGGGCTCCCTCGACGAGCAGACCCTCCACGGCAAGGCCCCGGCGGGCGTCGCGGCGGCGGCCCGTGCCCGCGGCATCGAGGTCGTCGCGGTCTGCGGCCGCCTGGCCCTCCCCCCGGAGGCCCTGGGCCACGCGGGCATCCGCCGCGCGTACGCCTTGTCGGCGCTCGAACCGGACCCGGCGAAGTCCATGGCGCAGGCGGGGCCCCTCCTGGAACGTGTGGCGGAGTCGATCGCGCGCGACTTCCTGACCTGACCGTCGGCCGCGCCGCGTCCCGCTGCGCGGAGCCTTTCCCCACCCCGCCCCTTCCCGAAACCGGGGCAAGCCCCGGACCCCACGGGGGCTGACGCCCCCGCACCCCCGAAGCGGCAGCTTCGCGCCGCGAAAGGCCCCAGCAGCCCGGTACGGACACCGGCCCGAGCCGAGGGGCCCGCCCTCGGCCCGGTACGGACACCGGCTTGGGCTGAGGGGCCCGCGCTCGGCCCGGTACGGGGCACCGGCCCAAGCCGAGGGGCCCGTTCGCGGTCCGGCCCGGGCCGAGGGGCCCGTTCGCGGTCCGGCCCGAGCGGCCACCGCTCCAGGGGCGGTCCTCCGCCCCGCATGGAGCGACCACCGGCCTGACGGACGAGCTAGCCGAGGCACGCCCCTGTGGGACCACGGGCCGGAACAGGCCTGTCCGGCGGGAGGGGGGCGGGGTCGGAGGAGGGGGGTGTCCGGAAGTAAAGCGTCGCAACTCGCGCGAAGCGCGGTGAGGATAGCCATTCCGGACACCCCCCTCCGGAGGCCCCGACACCCGCACCACCACCCGGCCCAGGCCACGCCCCGCAGGGGCGACACGCACCAGGACCAGGCCCGCCCCGGAGGCCACGGCGCCGCCCCGTGCCGGACCCCGCCCGCAGGGCGCACCACCCGTGCCCGGCCGCACCACCCCGTGGCTGCACACCCCGTGCCGGGCCGCACCATCCCCGTGCCGGGCCGTACCATCCCCGTGCCGGGCCGCACCACGCCCCCGGGTGCGGCGAACACCCCGCAGAGCGGGAAGCCCCCTCAGGCACGGCGTGTCGGCTGTGCCGGTGCACAACGTGGGTGTCCCGCCGCTGGTCAGGCGCAGCGAGTCCCGTGTCAGCCGTGGACCCCGCACGCCGCCCGGTGCTGGTGTTGGCCCCCGAGAGGCGAGCCGACCGTTGGCGAGCCGGACAAGGGGTTGCGTATGGCCGCCGCGTTGGAGGTGCGGGCGCTGTCCGTGGGGTACGGGCCCGTGCGGGCGTTGCGGGACGTCTCCGTCGAGGTGCCCGAGGGTGCCGTCGTCGCCGTGCTCGGCGGCAACGGCGCCGGCAAGTCCACCCTGCTGCGAGCGGTGTCCCGCACACTGCCGTTCCAGCGTGGGCATGTCACCGCCGGAAGCATCAGTTTCGAGGGCCGCCCGCTGGACGGCCTCAGTGCCGCCCGGGTCGTGGCGGCCGGAGTCGTCCAGGTGCCGGAGGGCCGCCAGGTCTTCGCACGGATGACCGTGGCGGACAATCTGCGGGCCGGCACGCTCGGAGTGCGCGGGCGCCGGGAGGCCGCAGCCGCTCTCGCCCGCGTGCACGAGCTGTTCCCCGTGCTGGCCGACCGCGCCCAGCAGAAGGCCGGTCTCCTGTCCGGCGGTGAACAGCAGATGCTCGCGATGGGGCGGGCGCTGATGGCCCGTCCCCGGCTGCTGCTCCTCGACGAGCCCTCGCTGGGCCTCGCCCCGCTCATGGCGGCGCGGATCGCCGAGACGATCAAGGAGATCAATGCCGCCGGCACGCCCGTGATGCTCGTCGAGCAGAACGCGGCGATCGCCCTGCGACTGGCTTCCCGGGCCTATGTCCTGGACGTCGGCGAGGTCGCGCTCGAGGGACCGGCCGACGAGCTTGCGGCCTCGGACGAGGTCCGGCGTCGTTATCTCGGGGTCGTCGACGAGGACGCCGCGCAGGACGCCGTGCAGGCGCAGCACGCGGCGCCCACGCTGCGGAGGTGGTCCGCATGAGCGCGACGACGACCACGGCGATCGCACCGCTCGTCGTCGAGGAGGTGACGGTCCGCTTCGCCGGCCTCACCGCCCTGGACGGTGTCTCCTTCACCGTCGAGCCGGGCAGTGTGCACGCCGTCATCGGGCCGAACGGGGCCGGCAAGTCCACCACGTTCAACGTCCTGTCGGGTGTGTACAGGGCGACGGAGGGCAGCGTCCGCTTCGGCGAGGACGAGCTGACCGGCCTCCCGCCGCACCGCATCGCGGCTCTCGGCGTGGCCCGGACGTTCCAGAACATCGCCCTCCCGCCCCGCGTCACGGTCGCCGACAGCCTGCTGCTCGGCCGGCACCGGCTGACCCGTACCGGGTTCGTCGCGGCGGGACTGCGGCTGCCGTCGGCGGCCCGCGAGGAACGCCGGCACCGCGAACGTGTCGCGGAGATCGCCGAGTTCGTCGGCCTCGCGGACGACCTCGACCGGCCCGCCGGTGAACTCCCTTACGGAAAGCAGAAGCTCGTGGAACTGGCCCGCGCCCTGTGCATGGAGCCGCGGATCCTGCTCCTCGACGAGCCCGTCGCGGGCATGACCGCCGACGAACGGCGGCAGACCGCCGCGGTCGTCGCGGGCGTACGCGACAGCCTCGGCATATCGATCGTGCTCGTGGAACATGACATGGGGGTGGTGATGCGGCTCGCGGACGCCGTGACCGTGCTCGACTTCGGACGCCGTATCGCGGGCGGCACGCCCGCCCAGGTACAGGGTGATCCGGCGGTAGTGCAGGCGTACCTCGGTACGGAGGCCACGCCATGACCACGTTCACAGAACTTCTCCTCGGCGGGCTGTCCATCGGCTCCGTCTACGCGCTGATCGCCCTCGGCTTCGTCGTCATCTTCAAGGCGACGGAGGTGGTCAACTTCGCCCATGCCTCGCTGCTCCTCGCGGGCGGCTACATCACCGCGGTCCTCCACGACGACCTGGGCTTCTGGCCGGCGCTGGCCGTCGGGATCGCGGGCGCCGCGGTCGTCGGCTCCGCCGTCGACTTCCTGGTCATGCGCCGTTACCGGGGCTCGGACCACAGCGTCCTCGCCATCGTCACGATCGGTGTGGACATTCTCCTGACGACGGAGCTCACCCGGCTGATCGGCACGGACGTGATGGCGCTCGGCGACCCCTGGGGCGACCGGGTGGTGAACCTCGGCGAGATCACGATCGCGCAGACCCGGATCGCGGCGTTCGTCGCCGCCGCGCTGCTCATCACGGCGTTCCTGCTCGCCTTCCGCTACACCTCGTGGGGTGTGGCGATGCGGGCCGCGGCCGAGAACCCGCAGACGGCCGCGCTGATGGGCGTACGTCTAGGACGGGTCTCGATGTCGGCCTGGGCGGTCGCCGGCGCGCTCGCCGCGGTCGCGGCGCTGTTCCTGACCGTCTTCCCGACGCCCGGCCTGGAACGGGCCACCTCACTCGCCGCCCTCAAGGCGTTCCCCGCCGCGATCCTCGGCGGGCTGGACTCGACCACGGGTGCGCTGGCGGGCGGTCTGATCGTCGGGGTCACGGAGTCGTTCGCGACGGGCTACCAGAGCGAACTGACGTTCCTGGGCGGGGGGATCGGGGATCTCGCCCCGTATCTGGTGATGCTGCTCGTGCTGTTGGCGCGGCCCGCCGGACTCTTCGGCACGAAGGAGCTCGCCCGTGTCTGACACCGACCGCCCCGGCTCCGCGGAGCGCGCAGAGCACGTCGGGACCGCGAAGCCGTCCGTACCCGCTCCCTCGGGCGAGACCGCGAAGCCGTCCGTCCCCGCCCCTGCCGGCGAGGCCGCCGCGCCGGTGAAGCCCGCCGACGCCGCACCCGTACCGCCCGGCGGTGCGGAGCCCGCGAAGGCCGTGTCCGAGGCTGCCCGGCCCGGCCGGGTGTCCGGCGTGCGGCAGGGGCCGCCATGGCGGCGCCCCCGCGCGTACCTCTGGTGCGCCCTGTCGCTCCTGCTCCTCGCGCTGCCCTTCTATCTCGACCGCTTCTGGCTCCAGGCAGGCCTCTTCGCCATGGCCGCCGCGATCGGCGCCATCGGCATCAACCTGCTCACCGGCGCGACCGGTCAGCTCTCCATGGGGCACGCCTTCTTCCTGGCCATCGGCGCGTACGGCTACTGCGTCCTGGCCGGCGGCAACGACGTGGAGAGCGGCCACGAGCTGGCCGGTCTCGGCCTGCCGACGTGGCTGGCGGCCGTGCTCGCGGTACTCCTCGCGGGTCTGGCGGGCGGGGTGTTCAGCCCCATCGCCGGCCGGTTGCGCGGGGCGTACCTCGGTATCGCCACGCTCGCGCTGATCTTCGTCGGCCAGCATGTGCTGTTCAACGCCCGTGATCTGACCGGCGGCTTCAACGGCCGCTCCGTGCCTCCGCTCTCCATCTTCGGATTCGAGTTCGACGACAGTGAGCTCCTTGTCGCCGCCGTCCCGTTCCAGTCCATGGAGAAGCTCTGGTACGCCGCGCTCGTCGCCCTCCTGGTGTGCGGGCTCTTCGCCCGCGGAGTGCTCCGCGGCCGGCCCGGCAGGGCGATGAACGCCCTGCGGGACCACCGCATCGCCGCCGGCGTGATGGGCGTACCGGTCGCCCGCTACCGGGCCGCCGTCTTCGTCCTGTCCTCGATGTACGCGGGTCTCGCCGGCGTCCTGCTGGCCCTGATCTTCCAGCGGACCGTGCCCGAGTACTTCGGCATGATCCTTTCCCTCGAGTACCTGGCCATGATCGTCATCGGCGGTCTCGGCACGGTCGCGGGAGCGGTCGTCGGCGCGATCTTCGTCTCGCTGCTCCCTCAGGTCCTCACCCGCTGGAGCGACGCCCTGCCCCTGGTCTCCGCACCGGGCACCGGCGGCGTGTCCCCCGGGGAGGCCTCCCGCTATCTGTACGGCGCGGCTGTCGTCGCGGTCGTGCTGTTCCTGCCCGGCGGACTCACCCGCCTCGTTCCGTCCCCTCGGGAGAAGAAATGAAGTCAAGAACGTACGCGGCGGTCCTCGCCGTCCTCGCGCTGACGGTGACGGCCGGTTGCAGCAGCAAGGCCACCAGCGGCGACGGTGACACCAACGGCGCCGGGGGAGTCAAGACCGACAAGGGGGTCACCGACAAGGCGATCACACTCGGGGTGCTCACCGACATGACGGGCGTCTACGCCTCACTCGGCAAGAGCGTCACCCAGGCCCAGCAGCTGTGGGCGAAGCAGACCAACGCGGCCGGCGGCATCTGCGACCGGCAGATCGAGCTGACGGTCCGCGACCACGGCTACGACCCGCAGAAGGCCGTCGCCGGCTACACCGAGCTGGAGCCGAAGGTGCTCGGCTTCGCGCAGTTCATCGGCTCACCGTTCGTCGCTGCCGTCAAGGAGCGCGTCAACGGCCAGGACAAGGGGCTCGTGCTGCCCCAGGCGTGGTCCGCGAACCTGCTGGGCAGCCCGTACGTCCGGGTCCTCGGCGCCACGTACGACGTCGAGACGATCAACGCCGTCGACTACCTCCTCGCCGAGAAGCGCATCGCCAAGGGCGACAAGATCGGTCACGTCTTCTTCGAGGGCGACTACGGCGAGAACGCGCTGGCCGGCTCCAAGTACGCGGCCGAGAAGGCGGGCCTCACCGTCGTCGAGCAGAAGATCAAGCCGACGGACAACGACATGTCGGCGCAGGTCGCGGCCCTGAAGAAGGCGGGCGTCAAGGCGATCCTGCTCAGCGCGGGTCCGCGGCAGGCCGCGTCCCTGGCCGGTGTGGCGGCGGCGGGCGGCTTCAACGTCCCGATCGTCGGCAACAACTCCGCGTTCGCGCCGCAGCTGCTGGCGACGCCGGCGGGTCCGGCGCTCACCAAGGACTTCTACATCGCCTCCTCCACGCTCCCGATCGGCGCGCCGGAGCCGGGCCCGTCGAAGCTGGCCAAGGAGTACGCGGCCGAGTACCCGAAGGACGGCCTCGACAACGGTGTGGTCGCCGGCTACACGGCGGCGACGGTCTTCGGCGAGGCGCTGAAGAAGGCGTGCGCCGACAAGGACCTGACGAGGGAGGGCGTCGACAAGGCGCTGCTGACGCTCAACGCGTACAAGAGCGACTTCGGCATCACCCACGACCTCTCGGACCCGGCGGCGCCGTCCACCCGTGAGAGCTTCATCATGAAGCCGGACAAGTCCGTGCCGGGCGGCCTGAAGGTGGTCCGGCCGGGGACGGCGTCGGAGGCGGCGAAGTCCTACCGTCCGTCAGCGACGTAACCGCCACATCGGCGCTCGCCGCTCGCCCCTCGCCCCTCGTCCCCCGGCTCAGGGGGCGAGGGGCGAGGGCGTCCCGTAGCGACGGCGTCGGCCACCGCGACGGGGAGTTCTCGCCGGTGGGAACGATCGTGTCCCCCCGGTCGACGCCGTACCCGACGACGCCGAAGGCGGCGAACCGCACACCTCCGGTCGCGGGGCGAGGCCTGCCGCCTTCGGTCCGAACCCCCGTGGCGGACCGCCGGCGCGCCGGCCCCGCCAGAACTATCGCCGAGCCGGATCGCCCTCGCCATGGGGACAAGTGCGTATTGACGGCCGGACAGCGGCTGGCCACGGTCTGCTCCGCTACGGCAAGCTGCTCCGTACGCCACGCTTGAACGCTGCGTGGCGCTCTCTGCTCAGGCAGGGGGACGCGAAAGGCAGAGGGATGTCCGACCCCACAGGAAACGACTACGCACGCATGCTGGAGCTCGCCGTGAGTCTCCTGGAGACCAGGGACCCGGATCATCTGTGGCGTGCTGTGGCGGAGGAACTGATGCGCGCGCTCGGCGGTGAGGTGGTTGTCGCCAAGGACTCCGAGTGGGCCGCGGACGACGGGCCCGTGCGGGCGTGGCGAAGGGGTGGGGGCGGCGCGGCGGACGTGCCCTCGCGCCGGGCCGCACGCCTGATCCGGGAGGGCTACCCCTTCGCCGGGCACTACGGCACCGGGCAGGACCGAGCACCCCGCACGGCGGCCCAGCTCACCGGCGCCCGGTGGCGGAACAGCGAGACCGCGAGCGTCCTCCGCCAGTGCCTCGGGACCGATCACATGCTGGGCCTGCCCCTGCCGGGCCGGAGCCACCCGGTGCGGGGCTTCCTGATCCACCGCGCCGGCCCCGACTTCGACGAGCGGGCCCTGCGGTACGCGGCTGCCGTTCAGCCGCTGCTGCGCGCGGCCGCGGCCCAGCACGAACTGCTGACCGGTTACGCGGCGCCGGGCGCGGAGCGCTCGGACCGCGGTGCGGCATGCCCGTCCGGCGCGCGGTCGTCCGACCTCGGCCTCACCCCGCGCGAGACCGCGGTCCTGGGGCTGCTCGCCGAGGGCCTGCCCGCGCAGACCATAGGCCGTCGGCTGCACGTGTCGGTGCGGACCGTGCACAAACATCTGCAGAGCGTGTACCGGAAGCTGGACGCCCCGGACCGCCTCAGCGCCGTGCTGCACGCGCAGCGGCTCGGCCTGCTCGACCGGGACGCCCCGTGTGACGTACCGGCGCCCGCGTGCAACGGGTGAGGGCGCGACGGGTGCAACGGGTGAGGCCCGGATGCGGAAAGCATCCGGGCCTCGACACGATCGAGACGATCGTGAGCGCACCGAAGGAGGACACAAAGGCCTTCAAGCGCCGTTGGGTCGATGTCCGGGGGGCGCGGATGCCCTGGGGGGCGGATGCGGCATCCGCCCCACAGGGCATGGGATCAGCGTCCGTCGCCGGGGCGGTCGTCCGGGCCGCACTTGTCTCAGGCCCGGCATCACGACACTGCGCCTGCCCTCCGTGCTGGCCATGGCGGTGGCGGCGGCGTGTGTGACGGTCATCGGCCAACGGCTGGCCGGTGGCTGGGCGGGACTGGGAGGAGGGCTGGCGTTCGGGCTGCTTCCCGCTGTGCAGTTCTACCTCCAGGAGGGACGCCCGTACGCACTGGTCGCGGCAGGAGCCGGCATCTCCACGCTGCTGCTGGTCACCGCGTTGCAGGGACGCGACAGGAAAGCGCACTGGGCGGCTTACGGCGGCACGGTCCTGCTGTGCGCGCTGCTCAACTGGCTGTCGCTGCTGATACTGCCCGCGCACCTGGCGACCCTGGCCTGGACGAGAACCGAGCGCGTGACATGGATCCGCTGGGCGGCGGCCTCCACGGCCGCCGTGGCAGGTGCCCTGCCGATGATCCTCTTCACCCTGACCCAGTCCCGGCAGGTGTCCTGGATCCCGCCGCTGACCTGGCACATGCTGATCGGCCCGGCGATCGTGCTGGCCATCGGCGCTCTCGGGGCCCTTCTGGACCGGCCACGGGCAGGCCGACCGTCGCTGGCAGCCGTCGCTCTGCCATTGCTGGCCGTGCCGCAGATCGGCCTGATCGGCCTCTCCTTGGCCAAGCCACTCTTCCTGGACCGCTACGTCCTGTTCAGCATGCTGGGTCTGGCCCTGCTGATCGGAGCGGCACTGGGTGCGGTGACACGGGTGATCAAGCCGCGGTTCCCTCGATCGTCACGATGGCTGGTGCCGGCCGTGGTCGCCGTGGCCGTGATCGGCCTGTGGCCGCAATCGCTGGCCAAACGGTCCCCGGCCAGCCGCGTGGACGATGTCCTGGCCGTGGCGGCGGACGTGCGACAGCTCAAGAAGGACGGTGACGCGGTTGTCTTCGTCCCGGCGGCCCGGCGCGACACCGCGCTGGTTTCCCCCGCCGCGTTCGCCGGTCTGCGGGACATCGCGCTGGCGGAGAGTCCTGTGGCGTCCGGGACGCTGAAGGGTGAGGAGGCGAGTCCGGAGCACATACGGACGGCGATGCTGGCGCAGCGGCGGATCATGCTGATCACCGATACGCCTGAGGTGGCCCGTCCGGCGTCGGCGGCACGGGACAAGGAGAAGATCGCCGTCCTGGAGAAGTGCTTCACAGTGGTGGCGGACGAGCAGGTCCGCGGGCGGCGGGTGACGGTGTACGAGCGGATCCGAACGGACCGGTAGGGCATCGAGGTGCCGTAGAAGACCCGAGGGCCCGGACCGAATCGTGATTCGGTCCGGGCCCTCGGGCACCGTACAAGCCGAGCTACGGGAGCTGCGCCGCCCGCGCCTCGCGGCTCTCGCGCCGGTTGTCACGGAACGTGTTCACCCGGCGCGCCGTCGCGAACAGCGGGATCGTCGCCGCCATCACGATCTGCAGCGCGCAGCCCATCTGCAGCAGCACCTGGCCGCCCGGCGCGTCGAACGCCCACGCCGCCAGCATGCCCATGGCCGCCACGATCCAGCAGAGCACCGCCACCGCGAGGATGCCCCGCGGCTTCGGGTACTCGACCCGGCTCACCATCAGCCACGCGGTACCGACGACGGCCAGCAGTGTCGCCTCGAACGGCAGCTCGAGCAGCACGATCGAGACGACCGTGAGCGCGCCGAAGGGTGAGGGCATGCCCTGGAACGTGCCGTCCTTCACGGTGACGCACGAGAAGCGGGCAAGCCGCAGCACCACCGCCAACAGCACAACGATCGCGCCCACCGCCGCGACCCGCTCATGCGCGTCACTCGCGACCATGCCGTACACGAGCACGAAGTACGCGGGCGCCAGACCGAAGCTGATCAGATCGGAGAGATTGTCCAGCTCCGCACCCATCGGTGACGACCGCAGCTTGCGGGCGACGAGGCCGTCGAACAGGTCGAAGACGGCCGCGCACAGCATCAGTATCACGGCCGTTGCCGCGCTGTTGCGGGCCATGCCCGACTCGTCACCCGAGAGGTGCGGGATGAGGATGCCGGTGGTGGTGAAGTACACCGCCATGAATCCGCACGTCGCGTTACCGAGCGTGAGGGTGTCCGCTATCGACAGCCGGAGAGACAGCGGCATTTCCTCCGCGTCGTCGTCCTCGTCCTCGGCGACCCAGTTCGTGGCCTGTGCGTCGGGATCAATCACGGTCAATTCGAGTCACCCCCGCAGTCGTGGTCTGACCGACCTCGACAGCGACGTCGACACCTTCCGGAAGGTAGATGTCAACGCGCGATCCGAAGCGGATCAGACCGATGCGGTCGCCCTGCTCGACCTTGGTGCCCTGCGGGATGTACGGGACGATCCGCCGCGCGACCGCGCCGGCGATCTGCACCATCTCGATGTCACCGAGCTCGGTGTCGAAGTGCCAGACAACGCGCTCGTTGTTCTCGCTCTCCTTGTTGAACGCGGGGACGAAACCGCCCGGGATGTGCTCGACCGACGTCACCGTGCCCGAGAGGGGCGCGCGGTTGACGTGGACATTGAGCGGGCTCATGAAGATCGCGACGCGGGTACGTCCGTCCTTCCACGGCATGATGCTCTGCACCACACCGTCGGCGGGCGAGATGACCCGGCCGTGTGCGATCTCGCGCTCGGGGTCGCGGAAGAACCACAGCATGCCCGCCGCGAGCGCGGTGGTGGGCACGGCGATGGCCGCGGCACGCCGGGAGCGGCGCGAACGGGCCAGGCTGAGTGCAGCGGTGGCGACGGTCGGCAGAAGCCACGGCGATGCTCCGCGAGCGATACGTACGCCAAGGAGGCTGTCGCGAGGTGCAGAGGTTTGGCTGTGGGGCATGGATGACCTTCGTAGCGGATGATGCCGCGCTGGCAACGGGGGACGGCGGCTTTCCCGCGATCGTATCGGTTACGACCCGCAACTGGGAAAGGCAGAAGCCGAGTCGGCGGCCGGAAGACGATGACAGGGTGTGATCATCTTCCGGCCGTAACCGACTCAAAAGCGACAATCAACCCTGGAATCGGTACTCCTCGAGCAGCCGACGACCAATGATCATTTTCTGGATCTCGGCGGTACCCTCACCGATCAGCAGCATCGGGGCCTCACGGTAGAGGCGCTCGAT
This sequence comes from Streptomyces sp. NPDC086835, assembly GCF_044745705.1. Lineage (NCBI taxonomy): Bacteria > Bacillati > Actinomycetota > Actinomycetes > Kitasatosporales > Streptomycetaceae > Streptomyces > Streptomyces sp. NPDC086835. The sequence goes on along the minus strand of NZ_JBIVAU010000005.1, from coordinate 164,634 downwards.
CTCGTACTCCTTGGAGAAGCCGTAGCCGCCGTGGATACGGAAGGCGTCCTCGACGACTTCCTTGCAGTATTCGGAGGCGAGGTACTTCGCCATCCCTGCCTCCAGGTCGTTTCGTTCCCCGGAGTCCTTTTTGCGAGCTGCGTTGACCATCATCGCATGCGCGGCCTCGACCTTGGTAGCCATCTCGGCCAGCTTGAACTGGATCGCCTGGTGCTGGGCGATCTGCTTGCCGAAGGTGTGGCGCTGCTGGGCGTAGGAGACGCCCAGCTCAAAGGCACGCTGCGCGACGCCGCAGCCACGCGCCGCCACGTTCACGCGCCCGACCTCGACGCCGTCCATCATTTGGTAAAACCCTCGGCCGGTGGTGCCGCCGAGCACCCGATTGGCCGGAATGCGTAGTCCGTCCATGATGAGTTCGGTCGTGTCGACGCCCTTGTAACCCATCTTGTCGATCTTCCCGGGGATGGTGAGGCCGGGTCGGACCTCTCCGAAGCCGGGCTCCTTCTCGACCAGGAAGGTCGTCATCGACTTGTGCGGGGCGGTGCCCTCGGGGTGTCCTTCGTCACTCCGGCACAGGACGGCGACCAGAGTGGACGTGCCACCGTTCGTCAGCCACATCTTCTGGCCGTTGAGGACGTACTCGTCGCCGTCCCTCACACCCTTGGACGTGATGGCCGACACGTCGGAGCCGAGGCCCGGCTCGGACATCGAGAACGCGCCCCGCACCTCGCCCAGCGCCATGCGCGGCAGGAAGGTGTCCTTCTGCTCCTGTGTGCCGTGCTGCTTGAGCATGTACGCCACGATGAAGTGCGTGTTGATGATGCCGGAGACGGACATCCAGCCACGGGCGATCTCCTCCACGCACAACGCGTACGTGAGAAGGGACTCGCCCAGGCCGCCGTACTCCTCCGGGATCATCAGGCCGAACAGACCGAGTTCCTTCAGGCCCTCGACGATCTGCGTCGGGTACTCGTCCTTGTGCTCCAGCCCGGTCGCGACAGGGATGATCTCCTTGTCGACAAAGTCCCGCACGGTGGCGAGGATCTCCTGCTGAACATCGGTCAGACCGTGGGTCTGGGCGAGTCGCGCCATGACTACTTCTCCTGTGACTTCAGCTCGGGCCGGCCGGGCTGCTCGCCGCCGCGCGCCTTGATGTACGTCTCCGTCGGGACCATCACCTTGCGCCGGAAGACGCAGACGAGGGTGCCGTCCTGCTTGTAACCCTTGGTCTCCACGTAGACGATCCCGCGGTCGTTCTTCGACTTGGAGGGCGTCTTGTCGAGGACGGTGGTCTCGCCGTAGATGGTGTCGCCGTGGAAGGTCGGCGCCACGTGCCGCAGCGACTCGATCTCCAGGTTGGCGATGGCCTTGCCGGAGACGTCCGGTACGGACATGCCGAGCAGCAGCGAGTAGATGTAGTTGCCCACCACGACGTTCTTGCCGAAGTCCGTCGTGTTCTCCGCATAGTTGACGTCCATGTGGAGGGGGTGGTGGTTCATCGTCAGGAGGCAGAAGAGGTGGTCGTCGTACTCGGTGACCGTCTTCCCGGGCCAGTGCTTGTAGACGGCCCCGACCTCGAACTCCTCGTAGGTGCGTCCGAACTGCATGGCGGTCAGGCCTCCGGGATCTCGAACTTGCTGGTGCGCTGCATGCCGGCCGCGCGCCCCTTGCCGGAGACGACGAGGGCCATCTTGCGGCTGGCCTCGTCGATCATCTCGTCGCCGAGCATCGCCGAGCCCTTCTTGCCGCCCGCCTCCGACGTGTAGTAGTCGTACGCGTCGAGGATCAGCTCCGCGTGGTCGTAGTCCTCCTGCGACGGCGAGAAGATCTCGTTGGACGCCTCGACCTGCCCCGGGTGGAGCACCCACTTGCCGTCGAAGCCGAGCGCGGCGGCGCGCTGCGCGACCGCACGGTAGCCGTCGATGTTGCGGATCTGCAGGTAGGGGCCGTCGATCGCCTGGAGGTTGTTGGCGCGGGCCGCCATCAGGATCTTCATCAGGATGTAGTGGTACGCGTCGGCGTCGTAACCGGGGGGCTGCTCGCCGACGACCAGGGACTTCATGTTGATGGAGGCCATGAAGTCGGCCGGGCCGAAGATGATCGTCTCCACGCGCGGCGACGCCTGGGCGATCGCGTTGACGTTGTTGAGGCCCTGCGCGTTCTCGATCTGCGCCTCGATGCCGATCTTGCCGACCTCGAAGCCCATCGTCTTCTCGATCTGGGTGAGCAGCAGGTCCAGCGCCACGATCTGCTGGGCGTCCTGCACCTTCGGCAGCATGATGCAGTCGAGGTTCTGGCCGGCGCCCTCGACGACCGTGACGACGTCACGGTAGGTCCAGTGCGTGGTCCAGTCGTTGACCCGCACGACCCGCGTCTTGCCGGTCCAGTCGCCCTCGTTGAGGAACTTCACGATGGTGTGGCGCGCGTCCGGCTTGGCGAGCGGCGCGCAGGCGTCCTCCAGGTCCAGGAAGACCTGGTCGGCGGGCAGACCCTGGGCCTTCTCCAGGAACCGCGGATTCGAGCCGGGCACCGCCAGGCAGGAACGGCGCGGACGAAGACGGTTGACCGGGTGCACAGGGGTGCTCATGCGGGGACCTCCAGAGGGTCGAGCTTGTTCGCTTTACGGATCTCGTCGACGATACGGCCGATGATCTCCGTGATACCGAAGTCCTTCGGGGTGAAGACGGCGGCCACGCCCGCCTCCTTCAGGGCGGCGCCGTCGGCGTTCGGGATGATCCCGCCGACGATCACCGGAATGTCCGCGGCGCCCGCCTCGCGCAACCGTGCGAGTACGTCCGGCACCAGCTCGGCGTGCGAGCCGGACAGGATGGAGAGGCCGACGCAGTGCACGTCCTCCGCGAGGGCGGCGGAGACGATCTGCTCAGGCGTGAGCCGGATGCCCTGGTAGACCACCTCGAACCCGGCGTCGCGGGCCCGTACGGCGATCTGCTCGGCGCCGTTGGAGTGCCCGTCCAGGCCCGGCTTGCCGACCAGCAGCCGCAGCCGGCCGGAGCCCAGCTCGTCCGCGGTACGCGCCACCTTCTCGCGCACGGCGGCGAGCGGGGTGCCCGCCTCCGCGGTGACGGCCACCGGGGCGCTGCTGACGCCCGTCGGCGCACGGAACTCGCCGAAGACGTCACGCAGCGCCCAGGCCCACTCGCCGGTGGTGACGCCCGCACGCGCACACTCGACGGTGGCCGCCATCAGGTTCTCGGTGCCCGCCGCGGCCTTCTTCAGCGCCGCGAGGGCCTCTGCCGCACGGGACTCGTCGCGGTCCGCGCGCCACTCGTGCAGCTTCGCCACGACCCGGGCCTCGTTCGCCGGGTCGACCGTCATGATCGCCGTGTCGAGGTCCGCGGTGAGCGGGTTCTCCTCGGTGGTCTCGTAGATGTTGACGCCGACGATCTTCTCGTCGCCCGCCTCGATCCGTGCCCGCCGCTCGGCGTGCGAGGAGACCAGCTGGGACTTGAGGTAGCCGGACTCGACGGCCGCCATCGCGCCGCCCATCTCCTGGATCCGGTCGATCTCCGCCAGGCACTCGGCGACGAGCGACTCGACCTTGGCCTCGATGACGTGCGACCCGTCGAAGATGTCCTCGTACTCCAGCAGGTCCGACTCGTGCGCCAGCACCTGCTGGATGCGCAGCGACCACTGCTGGTCCCAGGGCCGGGGCAGACCCAGCGCCTCGTTCCACGCGGGCAGCTGCACGGCGCGCGCCCGGGCGTCCTTGGAGAGCGTGACGGCCAGCATCTCGAGCACGATGCGCTGGACGTTGTTCTCCGGCTGCGCCTCGGTCAGCCCGAGGGAGTTGACCTGGACGCCGTAGCGGAAGCGGCGCTGCTTCTCGTTCTCGATGCCGTAGCGCTCGCGGGTGACCTTGTCCCAGATGCGCCCGAACGCGCGCATCTTGCACATCTCCTCGATGAAGCGGACGCCCGCGTTCACGAAGAACGAGATACGGGCGACCACGTCACCGAACTTTTCCGCCGGCACCTGGCCGGAGTCGCGCACCGCGTCGAGCACGGCGATCGCGGTGGACATCGCGTACGCGATCTCCTGCACCGGTGTGGCCCCGGCCTCCTGCAGGTGGTAGCTGCAGATGTTGATCGGGTTCCACTTGGGGATGTTGGCCACCGTGTACGTGATCATGTCGGTGGTCAGGCGCAGCGAAGGACCGGGCGGGAAGACGTGCGTCCCGCGCGACAGGTACTCCTTGACGATGTCGTTCTGGGTCGTGCCCTGGAGCCTGGTGATGTCCGCACCCTGCTCCTCGGCGACCACCTGGTACAGCGCCAGCAGCCACATGGCCGTGGCGTTGATGGTCATCGAGGTGTTCATCTGCTCCAGGGGGATGTCCTGGAACAGCCGGCGCATGTCGCCCAGATGGGAGACCGGCACCCCGACCCGGCCGACCTCGCCGCGGGCGAGGACGTGGTCGGGGTCGTAACCGGTCTGGGTCGGCAGGTCGAAGGCCACCGACAGACCCGTCTGGCCCTTGGCGAGGTTGCGCCGGTACAGCTCGTTGGACGCCTCTGCGGTCGAGTGACCGGCGTACGTCCGCATGAGCCAGGGCCGGTCCTTCTGGCGCTCTGTCATCTGCAGACCTCAGACATTCCTGAAGCGGTTGATGGCGTCGAGGTGCTTCTCGCGCATCTCGGGGTCGCGGACGCCGAGGCCTTCCTGCGGGGCGAGGGCGAGGACGCCGACCTTGCCCTGGTGGAGGTTGCGGTGCACGTCGTACGCGGCCTGGCCGGTGTCCTCGAGGGAGTAGACCTTCGAGAGCGTCGGGTGGATCTTGCCCTTGGCGATGAGGCGGTTGGCCTCCCACGCCTCGCGGTAGTTCGCGAAGTGCGAGCCGATGATCCGCTTCAGCGACATCCACAGGTAGCGGTTGTCGTACTCGTGCATGTAGCCCGAGGTCGAGGCGCAGGTGGTGATGGTGCCGCCCTTGCGGGTGACGTAGACGCTCGCGCCGAAGGTCTCGCGGCCGGGGTGCTCGAAGACGATGTCGATGTCCTCGCCGCCGGTGAGTTCGCGGATGCGCTTGCCGAAGCGCTTCCACTCCTTCGGGTCCTGGGTCTGCTCGTCCTTCCAGAACTTGTAGCCCTCGGCGTTGCGGTCGATGATCGCCTCGGCGCCCATTTTCCGGCAGATGTCCGCCTTCTGGTCGCTGGAGACGACACAGATCGGGTTGGCGCCGCCGGCCAGTGCGAACTGGGTGGCGTAGGAGCCGAGTCCGCCGCTGGCGCCCCAGATGAGGACGTTGTCGCCCTGCTTCATGCCGGCGCCGTTGCGGGAGACGAGCTGGCGGTACGCGGTGGAGTTGACCAGGCCCGGGGAAGCGGCCTCCTCCCAGCTGAGGTGCTTGGGCTTGGGCATCAGCTGGTTGGACTTGACGAGCGCGATCTCGGCCAGGCCGCCGAAGTTGGTCTCGAAGCCCCAGATGCGCTGCTCGGGGTCGAGCATCGTGTCGTTGTGGCCGTCGGAGGACTCCAGCTCGACGGAGAGGCAGTGCGCGACGACCTCGTCCCCGGGGTTCCAGGCGTTCACGCCGGGGCCGGTGCGCAGGACGACGCCCGCGAGGTCGGACCCGATGACGTGGTACGGCAGGTCGTGGCGCTTGGTGAGCTCGGACAGGCGTCCGTAGCGCTCCAGGAAGCTGAAGGTGGACACCGGCTCGAAGATCGAGGTCCACACGGAGTTGTAGTTGACCGAGGAGGCCATGACCGCAACCAGGGCCTCGCCGGGGCCGAGCTCCGGCACCGGCACGTCCTCGACATGGAGGGACTTGCGGGGGTCCTTCTCCCGCGTGGTGAGGCCCTCGAACATGTCGACCTCGTCCTTGTGCACGGTGACCGCGCGGTAGGACTCGGGGATGGTCAGAGCGGCGAAGTCGGCGGACGTGGACTCCGTCGACTGGATCGCGTCCAGGATTTCCTTCACGGTGTTGCCTCCGGCGAAGAGCGTCTGAGGGGGACGCTGAGGGGTACGTCGGGTGGTGCTGCTGCTGTGGAGGTGTGCCGTCGGTTCGGCGGGTGGTGCTCAGTGGCGGCGCTGGTGGGCGCTGAAGGTGCCTGTGACGCAGGCGTCCGGGCGCGCAGCGCGATGGTTGCGGGGACAGCCGGCGTACGAATGGTCTCTGCACGCCGGCCGCCCGGACAACATCAACGTATGGCACCCCGTGCCAGGTGACAAGACACTGCGTGCCAAGAATTTCTCTCAGATGCAATCCGCCGGACACATATGAGCGATGATCGATCGAATGGGGCCCTGAACAGCGCGAACGGCCGCCCCGGGGACGGGGCGGCCGTGACGTTGTGTGTGTATGCGTGCCGGTGGAGTTAGGAGTCGTGAGGTGACTCTCGCGACGGCGGGTACCGCCGGACGGGTGAATCTGTGCGACTGGTCAGCCGCTCTTGAGTGCCTGCTCGATCGTCCGCATGACCTCGCTCAGCGGCGCGTCCGTGCGGGCCACGGCCACCAGCACCTCGCCCTGCGTGCGGGCCGTGGCCGCCGGCTCCTCGGCCGCCGGCGTGGTCTCGCCCATGACCGTGCCGCTCTTGCGGCCGGCCCCTATGCCCGAACCGAACGTGTCGCGGACGATCGCGAACGCGTGGTCGAGCTGGGCCTCCACGTCGCCCTGGCCACCGGCCCGCAGCCAGCGGCGCAGCACGTGGTTGTGCGCGGTGACGACCGCGGAGGCGGCCACCTCCGCCAGCAGCGGGTCGTCATTGCCGTCGTGGTGGTCACGCTCGTCGAAATGGCCCAGGAGATAGCGCGTGAACAGGCGCTCGTAGCGGGCCACCGACGCGATCTCGCGCTCCCGCAGCGTCGGCACCTCGCGGGTCAGGCGATAGCGCTCCACGGAGACCGCGGGGGAGGCCGCGTACATCCGCATGACCTCTTTGATGCCGCGGCAGACCGTGTCCAGCGGATGCTCGTGGGGCGGCGCGGCGTTCAGCACCGCCTCCGCCCGCACCAGCGTGTCGTCGTGGTCCGGGAAGATCGCCTCTTCCTTGGAGCGGAAGTGCCGGAAGAAGGTCCGCCGTGCCACACCCGCCGTGGCGGCGATCTCGTCGACGGTCGTCGCCTCGTAGCCCTTGGTCGCGAACAACTCCATGGCCGCCGCCGCCAGTTCACGGCGCATCTTCAGACGTTGCGCGGCGGCGCGGGAGCCTGCGGCGCTCTCCGGAGCGTCGGCCTGGGCGCCGGTGCGGCCGGTGCGGCGGGAGGGATCAGCGGGCTGGGGCATGATCTGAACGTACTGCATTCGAGCAGCTGAATGCGCCCACGGGGCGGTGCCGGCGTCGGACGGGGCCGGAGCCGGGGACGGGCCGCCCGGACCGAGCAGCCCGCCCCATCCGGCGTCGGACTCAGCGCCGGGCATATTCGCGGAAGCCGCGTCCCGTCTTGCGGCCGAGGCAGCCCGCCGCCACCAGGTGCTCCAGCAGCGGCGCCGGGGCGAGACCAGGGTCGCGGAACTCGCTGTGCAGCACCTTCTCGATGGCCAGCGAGACATCGAGCCCGACCACGTCGAGCAGTTCGAACGGGCCCATCGGGTAGCCGCCGCCGAGCTTCATCGCGGCGTCGATGTCGTCGAGAGTGGCGTAGTGCTCCTCGACCATCTTGATCGCGTTGTTGAGGTACGGGAAGAGCAGTGCGTTCACGATGAAGCCGGCACGGTCGCCGCAGTCCACCGGGTGCTTCTTGATCTTCGCGGTGACCTCGCGGACCGTGGCGTGCACATCGTCGGAGGTGAGGACCGTGCGGACCACCTCGACCAGCTTCATCGCCGGCGCCGGGTTGAAGAAGTGCATCCCGATGACGTCCTCGGGGCGCGAGGTGGCGCGGGCACAGGCGACGACCGGCAGCGACGAGGTCGTGGTGGCGAGCACCGCGCCCGGCTTGCAGATCTTGTCCAGGGTGGCGAACAGCTGCTGCTTGATCTCCAGGTCCTCGGCCACCGCCTCCAGCGCCAGATCGACGTCGGAGAAGGCGTCCAGCGAACCGGCGGGCGCGATACGGGCGAGGGTGGCCTCGCGGGCCTCCTCCGTCATCCGGCCCTTGGAGACCGAGCGGGCCAGCGACTTGCCGATACGGGCCTTGGCCACCTCCGCCTTCTCCAGGCTGCGGGCGGCGAGGACGACGTCGTAACCGGCCTTGGCGAAGACCTCGGCGATACCGCTCGCCATGGTGCCCGAGCCGGCCACACCCACCGAGCGGACCTCGCGGCCGGCGGCCGCCTCCGCGGACGGCTTCGGGGTCAGCGCGTCGTCGACCACCTCCGCGGTGTCCGAAGCGGCGTACGTGTAGAAGCCGCGGCCGGCCTTGCGGCCGGTCAGGCCCGCCTCGCTGAGCTGCTTCAGGACGGGCGCCGGAGCGTGCAGCCGGTCGTGCGACTCCGCGTACATGGCGTCCAGGACGGTACGGGCGGTGTCGATGCCGATCAGGTCGAGCAGCGCGAGCGGTCCCATCGGCAGACCGCAGCCGAGCTTCATCGCGGCGTCGATGTCCTCACGGGACGCGTACCGCGACTCGTACATCGCCGCCGCCTGGTTGAGGTAGCCGAACAGCAGGCCGTCGGCCACGAATCCGGGCCGGTCGCCGACCGCGACCGGCTCCTTGCCGAGCTCCTTGGCGAGCGCGGTGACGGCCTGAACGGCCGCCGGCGCGGTGAGCACGCAGGAGACCACCTCGACCAGCTTCATCGCCGGCGCCGGGTTGAAGAAGTGCAGGCCGAGCACGCGCTCAGGGTGCTCGGAATCGGCGGCGAGCCGGGTCACGGAGAGGGCGTTGGTGCCGGTGGCGATGATCGCCTGCGGCCGGACGATGCCGTCCAGCGCCCGCACGACCTGGAGCTTGGCCTCGTACGACTCGGGCACCACCTCGATGACGAGGTCGGCCTCCGCCGCGGCCTGAAGGTCACAGAAGGTGCGGAAGCGGGCGAGGGTGTTGCGGCGCTCCTCCTCGGTGATCCGCTCGCGCTCCACGGCGCGGGCGGTGGAGGCCTCGAGCGCGAGGACGGCCCGGCGGGCCGCGGCGTCGCTGACGTCGATGCCGATGACCTCACGGCCGGCGCGGGCGAGGACCTCGGCGATGCCGGTGCCCATGGTGCCGAGGCCGACGACGGCAATGGTGTGGAGAGGGGTGTCCATCACGGGACTCCAGGGATGAGTGACGACTGAATGAGGAGCGCGCGGGGCGGAACGGAAGAAACGCCGAGGAGCGCCGAATGCGCACAGGCCGGACACCGAGGGGCGTGCGGCGCGCGAAAAACGCGTGTCGTGGTGCTGGGCCGACGGGCCTGTCCCGGGCCACGTCGTACTGCGGGCTTCGAAAAGCCGAACCGACAGCCTCTCGGCGGCTGCGTCACCAGGCCGCCGAAAGCGCGGGGGTTACCCGCTCACCTGAGATTAACTCGCGGGTAACGAGCGCGCCAGCCCTGGAGTGATGTGATCTGGATCGCGCCTCCGCCCCCTCGATACCCTGCTCCCATGGACGAGGAGTTACGGTCGCTCGCAAGCCGGCTACGGGACGAGGCGGGCGGCGGCCCGGTGTACGAGCGCCTGCTGGCCACCGCCGACCATGACGAACTCGCCGCGGTCCTCACCGAACGCGAACGCCCCTTGTGGGCCCGCGAACTCGCCGCGTTCCGTCTCGGCTGCGCCGGTGACCGCCGGGCCTTCGAGTCCTTGGTCCTGCTCCTCAACCACCGCGACCCGGAGCGCTGCGTCTCCGCGGCCCACGCGCTGTTCCTGCTGGGCGACCCCAGAACCCCCCGCGCGGCGGCGGCACTTGCCACCAACGAACTCCGCGTCGCCTACGCCCTGTTGCCGGTCCGCCTGCTGACGAGGCTGCGCGCCCCCGAGTCCGCGCCGGCGCTGATGACGGTCCTGCGCCGCAGACTCACGGCCGGGGACCCCCACTGGCGCGTGGCCCTGGCCTGCGTGGAGGGCCTCGGCGCGCTCGGCGACAAACGCGCGGCCGAGCTCGTCCGCGCCGCCCTGCCCCACCCCCGCCTGACGGCCGCGGCGGCGGCGGCGCTGGCCAGGCTGGACGTATGAGGAGCCAAGGCCCGTCCGCGGATCGACCGCTCGGAGCCTGCTGGCATGATCGACGAGTGACCAGCGAACCCGCGCGTCCCGGCGCCATGAAGTACGTCCTGTTCGATGTCGACGGGACGTTGATCGATGCCGTGGAGAATCAGCGCCGGGTGTGGCGATCATGGGCAGAGCGGTACGGACTGGACGCCGATGAGGTCTACCGGGTGGCGCTGCGGACGCGGCCGTTGGAGACCTTCGCGCAGGTCGCTCCGGGCGAGGACCCTCAAGCGTGCCTGGCCGCACTGCACGAGTTGGAGGACGAGGACGTCCGATCCGGCACCTATGCGGCTTTCGACGGAGCCGCGGAACTGCTGAGTGCCCTGCGGCCCGGGAGCTGGGCCTTGGTGACCTCGAACTACGAGCACCGGGTACGCGGCCGCTTCGCCCGGACCGGCCTGCCGGTCCCGGACGTCCTCGTGGACGCGGCCGCCGTCGACGAGGGCAAGCCGTCTCCCGTGCCCTATCTGCGGGCCGCCGCGCGACTCGGCGCCGAGCCTGCGGACTGTCTGGTCATCGAGGACGCCCCCTCCGGAGTGCGCTCCGGACTGAGTGCCGGAATGACGGTGTGGGGGGTCAACGCCCCAGCGGCGGTCGACGGCGTGCACCGCCACTTCGGCACCCTGCGCGAAGCGGTCCGCGACATCCTCGCGTTCACGTCCGTGACCCCCTCTCACCAGCTGGAGGGATCCGCCGCAGTGGAATGAGGTACTCCGGGATCGGGCCCGGCGTACGGAACTGCCCGCTGCCGCGCAGGGCCGGGACCGGGAGTGCGACCAGGAGCGACGACGGGCAGGCCGGCCGTGGGCGCGGGTCGTCGGGGCGATGGGGGGGAGAACCCGGGTTCGCCTACGGCGGCCGGCGTACGCCGCCCTCGCGGCGCCCGTGTTCGTGACGCTCAGGTCCGTGGCGAGGGTCCGGCTCCGCCCGGGGCCCGCGTCGGTGTCGGGTGCCCCGGGAAGTCGTCGGTGAGGCCTGGGGCGGCAGGGGGCGCCACGCGGCGGAGACGGCCGCTGCCTGGGCGCGGGCGCAGGCGCGCGCGGGCCGCGTCCGCCATGCGGCGCGGTTTCCAGGGCGCGCGAGGGCCGTCCACCGGACGCGGCGGCGGTGCGGACGGCCGGGGCGGCACCGCGGGAAGGCGGACCACCGCGTCCAGACCGCCGTGCGGGGCCTCCTCCAGCGCGGCCCGCCCGCCGCCGGCGACGGCGAGCCGCTGTACGAGGGCGAGTCCGAGGCCGCTGCCGCCGGCGGCAGCGCCGGGAGCGCGCCAGAAGCGGTCGAAAGCGCGGGCGCGTTGCTCGGGCGGCAGACCCGGGCCTTCGTCGATGACGTGCAACTCCGCCCAGGTGGAGCGCGCTTCGCGCGACGCCCGCCGAGAAGCGCGTACCTGTCGGGTCTCGAGCCGGACCTCGGTCCCGGGCCCGGAGACCCGCAGGGCGTTGGAGAGCAGGTTGTCCAGGATCTGTTCCACCGCGCCCGGTACGGCGAGCGCATGGCCGACGCGCCCGCCGCCGAGAGTCAGCCGGCATCCGCGGGAGGCGAACAACGGGCCCCAGGTGGCGGCCCGTTCGCGGGCGCAGCGGTCGAGGTCCACCGGCTCGCGCGCGGTCGCGTGCTCTTCGAGCCGGGCCATGGCGAGCAGCGTCTCGACCATCCGGGCGAGCCGTTCGGTCTCCGTCATCGCGGCCGTGAGGTTGGCGCGGGAGCCGGGAGCGATCCCGGGCTCCAGGTTGTCCAGTCTCAGCCGCAGCGCGGCGAGCGGTGTCTTGAGCTGGTGGGACGCCTCGCCCGCGAAGGCCCGCTGCGACCGCATCACATGCTCGAGGCGCGCGGCGGTGTCGTTGAAGGTGCCGGCCAGTCGACGGACCTCTGGCGGGCCCGTGGTCGTCGCCAGCGTCGCACGGACGGAGAGGTCGCCGCGGGCCAGCCGGGCGGTGACGGCCTCCAGCTCCATGATGGGGCGGCCGGTCCAGCGTGCCACGGCGAGGCCCAGCCCGGCGAAGGCCGTCAGGACGAGCAGTCCCGCGACGGCGAGCGTCAGCCAGACCCGGTGCACCCGCTGGGAGACCGTCTCCGTGGGCAGCGTCAGGTGCACGGCACCGGAGCGCGAGGCTCCGGCGGTCACCGGTGCGGCCGCGGCCAGCACCTCCACCCGGCCGTAACCGCCGGTGCGCACGTCGGTGGCGGCCCGCCCGCCCATCGCGGCGCGCACGTGCCTGCGACCCAGTATGTCCCGGGCCTCGCGGTCGCTCATCGGGCGGGACGCCGCACGGACCCTGCCGTCACGGTCGAGGACGAACACCTCTCCGTCGATCCGCTCCGCACAGTGGATCACCCGTCGCGCGAGCGCCGCCGTCTGGTCGGAGCGCAGGGAGAGCCGGGCGTACGCGGCGAGGGCCTCGGCCTCGTCCTCCGCGGCCCGCACCACCCGCTGTCGCTCCGCGCCGCCGTAGACGATGCCCAGCGGTATCTCCAGGCTGAGCAGCACCAGCACGACGAGGGTGAGGTAGCTCAGCCGCAGACGGCGGGTCACGGTGGCGGCACCTGATCAAGGACCGGCGGCACCTGATGAGGTACCGGCGGCTCCCGGTCAGGGGCCGGACTCGGGCGCCCGGCACCGGCCGGGCCGGGGAAGGAGAGGTGGTCGGTCAGCCGGAAGCCCACACCGCGTACGGTCTCGATCCAGCGGGTGTCACCGAGCTTGCGCCGCAGCGTCGCCACGTGGACGTCCAGCGTCCTGGTCGGGCCGTGGAAGTGCGGGTCCCACACCTGGTCGATGATCTGCCGGCGGGTGTAGACGGCGCCGGGGTCCTCCGCCAGCAGTGCCAGCAGGTCGAACTCCTTCGCCGTGAGGGCCACTTGTTCCGCGCCCAGCCGTACCTGGCGGGTACGCCGGTCGACGACGAGACCTCCCGGCCGGGCGGTCTTCGCGCCGCCGGGGGTCCGCCGGGCGCGGGCATCGGGCGGGAGTTCCGTGCCGGCGGCTCCGGCCGAAGGCTCCGGCAGGGCGGTCACCGTCGCCGGGCGGGCCCCTTCCGGCGGACCCGTGAAGCCATGGGCGGCAGCGGCCGTGCGTCGGGTGACCGCCCGGACCCGGGCGATCAGCTCACGAATGCTGAAAGGTTTCGCCAGGTAGTCGTCGGCACCGATCTCCAGACCCACGATCCGGTCGGCCTCCCCGCCCCGCGCCGTGAGCATGATGATGGGCACGTCGGAGACCTGACGGATGTGCCGGCAGACGTCGATCCCGTCGATGTCCGGCAGACCGAGATCCAACAGGACGATGTCCCCGTAGGGCGCGCCGAGCGCCTCCGCGCCGGTGGCGACCCGTTCCACCGCCAGCCCGTAGCGCGCCAGTCCTTCGGTCAGGGGCTCGGCGATGGTGTCGTCGTCCTCGATGAGCAACACCCGCATGGTCGTCCTCCCATCCGTCCGTTCTCGGCGACACGTCGGGGCCCTGCCGGGGCGCGCGGCCTGGCCGCGCCTCAAATTCCTTGTATGCAGGGCGAGTTCGGCATCTGCACCGTACAACAGGGGGTCGCCGGGAAGATCGTGACTCATCCCACGCCCGACGACCCGCGTTCCGGGGCCTGTTCTTCGTACACACCCTGCCGCCGCAGAGAACTGGCCGGATCATGTGCGGGCCTTGACGTGCTGCTGGCCTGGCTCTGACGACCGCGTCCCTACGGTCGTTGCCACAGTCCGCAGGTGCCGCCCCCGGGGCGAGCACCGCTGCGACCCCCCAGGAGGCAACCATGCAGGCCCTTCTCGACCATGCGCGTTCCTTCCACCGGAATCCGGGCAGGGACCCCGACACCCTTCGCGCCCTCGCGGCCGGCCAGTCGCCAAAGGCCATGGTCATCAGCTGCTCGGACTCCCGCGTCGTCCCCGCGCTCATCACGGGCGCCGGACCCGGCGAGGTGTTCGAACTGCGCAACGCCGGCAACATCGTGCCCCCGCCCGGCTCGGGCGCCCCCTCCGGCGAGGCCGCCACCATCGAGTACGCGCTCCAGGTGCTCGGCGTACGGGACGTGGTGGTGTGCGGCCACTCCCACTGCGGGGCGATGGACGCCCTCGCCTCGGGCAGCGACCTGTCCGGGCTCCCGGGCGTCGAGGCGTGGCTGTCGCTGGTGCGGCCCGCGCTCACCCCGTACCTCACCCCGTACCTCGGCACGCGCCCCGGCAAGGACGCGCGTCTCGAGCGGATCGTGCAGCGCAACATCGTGCACCAGCTCGCGGTGCTCGGCTCCTACCCGGCGGCCCGCCGGCTCATGAACGCGGGCGAACTCCGCCTGCACGGCTGGTACTACCGCGTCGAGACCGGAGCGCTGCTGGAGCTCGGGGACGACGGGACGTTCGAGGCCCGCTGACGTCCCACCGCTCGGCCCCTCTCGCACCGAACGGCTCCCCCCAAAGGACCCCCTTTCATGACTTCCCCCACCCGAAAACGCGCCCGTCACGCCCGCCCCCCGACCAGGACCTTCCCCACCCGTCCCGCCGCCGGGCACCGCCCGGCCGGCGGGCCCGCGGGCCGGCGCCCGACCCTCGCCGAAGAACTGCGCGGGGCCTCCCTCGTCACCGAGATCGTGGCATCGTTCGTCGTCTTCCTCGTCGCCCTACCCCTGTGCATCGGAGTGGCTGTCGCCTCCGGCGCGCCCGCCGAACTCGGCATCGTCTCCGGTGTGGTCGGCGGGCTGGTCGTCGGCCTGATGCGCGGCAGCACCCTCCAGGTCAGCGGGCCCGCGGCGGGGCTCGCCGCGCTGGTCGCGGAGGCCGGCGCCGCGCACGGGCTGGCGACCCTCGGCGTCATCGTGCTGGCGACCGGGATCCTCCAGATCGCCCTCGCGCTCATCAAGCTCGGCCGGATGTTCCAGGCGATCTCCGTCGCCGTCGTCCAGGGCATGCTGGCGGGCATCGGCCTGCCCCTCATGATCAGTCAGTCCTATGTGCTGGCCGACAGCAAGGCACCGGGCACCCCCGTGGAGAACGCGCTCGGCCTGCCCGGCCTGGTCACCACGGCCCTGAGCACCACCGACGCGCTGATCGCCACGGCGCTCGGACTCGCGACCGTGGCGCTGTGCTTCGTCTGGAAGAAGGTGCCCGGCCCCGTGGCCAAGGTGCCGGCGCCGCTGGTCGCGGTCGCCGTGGGGATGGTGGTGGCCGCGCTGCCCGGGGTGCGGATCGACACCCTCCGAGTGGGCGATCTGGCGGCCTCCGTGCACTTTCCCGGCGCCGCCGAGTTCGCCTCGCTGGCCGACCCGGCCGTCATGGCCACCGTGCTCACGTTCACGGTGATCGCCTCGGCGGAGAGCTTGTTCACCGCCGCCGCCGTGGACCGTATGCACACCGGCCCCCGCACCCGCTACAACAGCGAACTGCTCTCCCAGGGTGTCGGCAACACGGTGTGCGGCTCCCTGGGCGCGCTGCCCATGACGGCCGTGGTCGCGCGCAGTTCGGCCAATGTCCAGGCGGGAGCGAGGACACGGCTCTCCCGCACGCTCCACGGCCTGTGGCTGCTGGGCTTCGCCCTGCTGCTGCCCGGCCTCCTCGCCCTGATCCCCATCACGGTGCTGGCCGGGGTGCTGGTGCACAGCGGCTTCAAGCTCCTCGCGCCGGAACAGTTCCCGCGGCTGTGGAAGCAGGACAAGGGAGAGGCGGTCGTCATGGTGGTCACCACCTTCGCGATCTTCGGTACGGCCCTGCTGGAAGGCGTCCTCATCGGCCTGGCCGCGGGTGTCGTGCTCGCCGTGCTCCGCATGTCCCGGACCACCGTTCGGCACAGCACCGACGGGGACACGGCGAAACTCACGATGACCGGCAGCGCCACCTTCATCAGGCTGCCGCAGTTGCTCGACGCGCTCGACGCCGTCGCCGCTGCCGGCAGCCCCAGGATCCGGCTCGACCTCACGGCCATGACCCACCTCGACCACGCCTGCCGCACCCAGATCGACGAGTTCGTCGCCCAGCAGCGCAGGAGCGGAACGGTCCGGGTGGAACTGCTGCTCCCGGGCGGCCCGAACGGTGCTCCCGCGGTGAAGCCCGGTGGGCCGCCGCCGGGCAACGGCGTACCGGGGGCGGCGGGGGAGGAGCTGCCCGACCTCCCCTACCGCACGGAGCGGCCGGCCCCGGGCCGGAGCGCCACGCCGTCCCGTCCCGGCGTCGAACCGTTCGCTCCCGAGCGGGAGTTCACCGGCACAGCCACCACAGCGGAGTTCGACGTCGGAGAGTGGGAGCAGGCGTACGTGGGTGAGGCCGCCCGCCGCGAGGCCGGTACGCCCCAAGAGGCATCGCACCACCGCGACCCGAGGCGGTCCGACCCTGCCGGCGGCGGCCGTCACGACACACGGGCTCCCGGCCCGTACGACGTCTTCGACGGCCTCGGCTGACACGTTCGCCCCCCCGGCGGGACGAACCGTCGGCATGTCACCGCACGTGGTGCGCCCGCAGGGCGGTGTCGTGGGTGTCGGCGGGGGTCGGCCAGGGTCGAGGCGGTCTCGTTGATCAGTACGGTCCGGTCGTTGCAGAGGAGTTGGGGACGAGGTCGTCGGGCCGGCAGTGGCCGGCGGGGTCGAAGCCCTCCAGGGACCCGGCCCGGGCGGCGTCCTTCGCCGGTGGACCTGCGGCGCCCGCGGCGGAGGCTCAGGCGCCGGCGGCCGCCGAGGGTGCTGCCAGCCACCGCGCGTAGCGCACTTCCGGGACGGTGACGCCGTCGACCTCGAAGGGCTCCTCCCTGCCGTCCGGCAGGAAGCCGGCCCGCTCGTAGAAGCGGCGGGCGCGTGCGTTCTCCTTGAGGACCCACAGCTGCATCAGGGCGAAGCCGCTCGCGCGTGCGCGCCCGGTGAGCTCCGCCGTCAATGCGTGGCCGACGCCGGACGATATCCGCTCGGGCAGGACGTAGAGGGCGTAGAGCTCGCAGGTTCCTGGCGGGGCGTCCTCGTCCCTGGCCGGTCCGAAACAGCCCCAGCCGATCACGTCCCCGTCCCGCTCCGCGACCACGTTGGTGACCCCGGTGCCGTCGGCCAGGTACCGGCGGCGGTGTACCGCGTCCTCCTCGACGCTCATGGCGTCCAGGTACGACTGAGGCATCAGCCCGGCGTACGCGTAGCGCCACCCGCCCACCCGGATCGCTGCGACCGCCTCGCAGTCGTCGACGGTCATGTCCCGTACCTTCACCGTCATCGTCACGCGCCCTCCCTCGCCGTTCTGCACCGCAGACTGCCCGCCGGCTCTCGCCGTCGCCACCAATAATCCGTCACCCAGCCGGTGACGGCTGGTCAGAGCAGCGTCAGCTGGGTCGGTTCGTCCCCGGCGGGCACGCTCTCCGGCGCGCCGCGCACCGGCAGACGCCGGTGCCCGCCGGGCCGGGAGGACGGGCCGATGCCGAACTCCGCGGCCAGTTCGTGCACATGACGGGTGATCCGGCGCTGGTACCACCTCGGCGCGTAGGCGCCCTCGGCGTAGAGACGTTCGTAGCGCGCCACCAGGTGCGGATGGTGTTCGCGCAGCCAGGCCATGAACCATTCGCGCGCGCCCGGCCGCAGGTGCAGCACGAGCGGGGTGACGGAGGTGGCCCCCGCGTCGGCGATCGCCCGGACCGTCGCGCGCAGCTGGTCCGGACGGTCCCCGAGGAACGGGATGACCGGCGCCATCAGGACACCGCAGCCGATGCCGTGGTCGGTGAGGGTGCGTACGGCGTCGAGCCGGCGCTCGGGGGAGGGGGTGCCGGGCTCGACGGTGCGCCACAGGTCCCGGTCGGTGAAGCCGACGGAGACACAGACGCCGACCTCGGTGACGTCCGCGGCCTGCCGCAGCAGGTCCAGGTCGCGCAGGATCAGGGTGCCCTTGGTGAGGATGGAGAACGGGTTCGCGTGGTCGCGCAGCGCGGAGATGATGCCGGGCATCAGCCGGTAGCGGCCCTCGGCGCGCTGGTAGCAGTCGACATTGGTGCCCATGGCGATGTGCGCCCCCTGCCACTGCCGGGACGCGAGCTGGCGGCGCAGCAGCTCGGGGGCGTTGACCTTGACGACGATCTGGGAGTCGAAGCCGATGCCGGTGTCGAGGTCCAGATAACTGTGGGTCTTACGCGCGAAGCAGTACACGCAGGCGTGCGAGCAGCCGCGGTACGGGTTCACCGTCCATTCGAACGGCATCCGGGACGCTCCGGGCACCCGGTTCAGGATCGAACGGGCGCGCACCTCGTGGAAGGTGATGCCCCTGAATTCGGGCGTGTCGAAGGTCCGGGTGGTGACGGCCGACGTCCCGAACAGGGCGGCGTCCCCTGGTGTGGCGGGGCTTTCGGCCAGATTGTCCCAGCGCATGGGTGCCTCCTCGTTCGCACTGACCACAGAATAGAACACCTGTTCCCATGATCGCCGCAAGCGCGATTTGGGGGCCCGGGCCCGAGGTGGTTGGCTAGCCGCATCCCGCTGGAGCTAGTGCTGGAGGAGCAACGAAATGGCGCAGGTCGAAGCCACCACGGAACGGATCGTCGCGGCGGACGCGGAGACGGTGTTCGATGCCGTGGCCGACTACGAGAACACCCGCGCGAAGCTCCTGCCCGAGCACTTCAGCGAATACGAGGTCCGTGAGGGCGGCGACGGTGAGGGCACCCTCGTCCACTGGAAGCTCCAGGCGACCAGCAAGCGCGTCCGGGACTGTCTGCTCGAGGTCACGGAGCCGAAGGACGGGGAACTGGTCGAGAAGGACCGCAACTCCTCCATGGTCACCACCTGGACGGTCACCCCGGCCGGTGAGGGGAAGTCCCGGGTCGTCGTGCGGACCGTGTGGAACGGCGCGGGCGGCATCGGTGGCTTCTTCGAGAGGACTTTCGCGCCCAAGGGGCTCGGCCGGATCTACGACGCCGTGCTCGCCAATCTCGCCGCGAACGTGGAGAAGTAACCTCACCGGTTCGAGTGGTCTTCCCCGTGGCCCGGTGGTGCGCCCGGCGCGCGCCGGGTCGGGGGAAAGTCGCTGGTGGGTACCCCAAATGCGCCCTGGGCGGGGCGTGTTGAGAGGGCTCTCGAACGCCTGGCCGGGGTCGTGACCGACTTGCTCCCCCTTCGTGCGCAATGCGAAGAATGACGCCGCGCAGTGCGACGAGGGGAGCAGGACGTGGGCGGCATCACTCTGGTGAAGGACGAGCAGGCCGCGCCGGCCGCCGCCGGACCCGCGGACCCGCCGCCGCACTCCGCGGAGAGTGCGCCCGCGCCGCTCGGCCCCCGCCGCGTACGGCTCGTCTTCACGGGCCTGATGCTCGCGCTGCTGCTCGCCGCGCTCGAGCAGATGATCGTCGCCACCGCGCTCCCGAAGATCGTCGGTGAGCTGCACGGGCTGGACCGGATGTCGTGGGCGATCACCGCGTATCTCCTCACCGCCACCATCGGACTGCCCGTCTACGGCAAGCTCGGCGACCTCTACGGCCGCAAGGGCGTCTTCCAGTTCGCCATCGTCGTCTTCGTCGTCGGCTCCGCCCTGGCCGGCTGGTCCCGCACCATGAACGAGCTGATCGCCTTCCGTGCGGTCCAGGGCCTCGGCGCCGGCGGGCTCATGATCGGTGTGCAGGCGATCATCGCGGACATCGTGCCGCCCCGTGAACGCGGCCGTTTCATGGGGCTGATCGGCGCCGCCTTCGGGCTCGCCTCCGTCGCCGGTCCGCTGCTCGGCGGGTTCTTCACCGACCACGCCTCCTGGCGTTGGTGCTTCTACTTCAACGTCCCCTTCGGACTGATCACCCTCGTCGTCGTCAGCGTGGTCCTGAGGCTCCCCAAGCCCGAGGGCCGGGCCCGCCTCGACGTCCTCGGCGCGCTGTTCCTCGCCGCCGCCTCCACCTGCCTTGTGCTGCTCACCAGTTGGGGAGGCACCGAGTACGCGTGGGGCTCGCGCGTGATCCTCGGACTCGGCGCCGGCGCCGCGGCGAGCACCGTGCTCTTCCTCGTCGTCGAACGCTACGCACCCGAACCGGTCATCCCGCTGCGGCTGTTCAAGGACTCCGTCTTCAACATCACCTCGCTCGTGGGCGCGGTCGTCGGCATCGCCCTCTTCGGCGCCGCCAGCTACCTGCCGACGTTCCTCCAGATGGTCGACGGGGCCAGCGCCACCGAGTCGGGCCTGCTGATGCTGCCGATGATGGGCGGGATCGTCGTCGCCTCGATCGTCTCCGGCCAGCTCATCAGCCGCACCGGCCGCTACAAGGTCTACCCGGTGCTCGGCAGCGCGATCTCGGTCGTCGGCATGTGGCTGCTGTCCCGGCTGGAGGTGGACACCTCCCGGCTCGAGTACAGCGTCGGGCAGGCGGTCCTCGGTGTCGGCATCGGCCTGGTGATGCCGGTCCTGATCCTCGCCGTGCAGAACGCCGTGCCGCCCGCCGACCTCGGCACCGCGACCAGCGCCAACAACTACTTCCGGCAGATCGGCGGCAGCGTCGGCGCCGCCGTCTTCGGCACGCTCTTCGCCGACCGGCTCACCGACGCGCTCGCCGACCGCGTCCCGGCGGGTGCGGGTCTGCCCGACCCGTCCGCCATCACTCCGCAGCTGGTGCACGCCATGCCGCCCGCACTGCGCGACGCGTACGTCCAGGCCTACGCCGACGCGATGCCGCGGATCTTCCTCTACCTCGTGCCGGTGCTCGTCCTCGGCCTGCTCATCGCCTTCTTCCTCAAGGAGAGACCGCTGGTGTCCCACAACGCCCCCGCCGACGCCGCCGTGCCGCACGCCCGCACCGCCCCCGCGCCCGCCGCCGGGCGGCCGGCCGCCCCGCACCAGGCCGGTGTGCCCGTGTGCGGCACCGTCCAGCACCACGACGGCACCAGCGTCCCGCGCGCCGCACTGACCCTGATCGACGTGCAGGGCACGCAGATCGGCCGCGGAGCGAGCGGCGAGGACGGCCGGTACGCGCTGAGCGCACCCGGTCCGGGGGCGTACGTGATGATCGCGGCGGCGGGCGGCCACCAGCCGCAGGCCGTCACGGTCACCGTCGGCGAGCGGCCCGTCGACCTCGACGTGGTCCTCGGCGGCGCCGGCCGCCTCGCAGGGACGGTCGTCACGGCCGACGGCAGCCCCGTACGCGACGCCGCCGTCACCCTCACCGATGTGCGCGGCGAGGTCGTGGCCACCACCCGCAGCGGACGCGAGGGCAGCTATGTGATCAGCGAACTGGTGGCGGGGGAGTACACCCTGGCGGCCGGCGCCCCCGCCTTCCGGCCCGCCGCGCACCCCGTCAGCGTGCAGGCGTCCCGTGAGACCCGCCAGGACATCGAGCTGGCCGGCGGGGCCGTGCTGCGCGGCACCGTGCGGGCGGGCGACGGCCGGCCGGTCGACGACGCCCGCGTGACCCTGCTGGACGCGGCCGGCAACGTGGTCGACACGCTCACCACCGGGCCCGACGGCACATTCCGCTTCGTCGACCTGTCGTCGGGCGAGTACACGGTCATCGCGTCGGGCTACCCGCCGGTCGCGACCGTGCTCCAGGTCGCCGGCGGCGGGCGCACCGAGCGCGACCTGCAACTCGGTCACGCCGACTGACTCCAGGGCCCGCGGCGCCCCTTCCCACCTGCGGGGCGAGGGGGCGCACGCGACGCGGCGCGCCGACGTTCTGGGCGCCCGCCGCCCGCTCGGCCGTTCGCCGGCTTCGCGCCGGGCGCACGACCTCTTCCGCCAACGCCCGGCGCCCGGCGCGGAGATACCCCTACCGTGGTGAACAAGGCCGTTGTCTCCTGGCGGCGGGGAAGGAGCAATCCACCCATGGACAGTGGCGTTCCGCCGGTGCCCCGGCAGCGGTACCCGGTGGCCGGACGGATTCCGCTTGCCGTGATCGTCGTGGACGGAGACGGTCTGGTGTCGCACTGGTCCACCGGTGCGCGCCGTCTCTTCGGCCACGCGAGGGCGGAGGCGGTCGGGCGTCCGGCCGTCGAACTGCTGCCGCTCTCCGGCGCCTTGGCCGGTCAGGACTGCGACCACGCGGCAGAGCACGGCGGCGACGGCATCGGCCACTGCCCGGGATGCAGCGCGTACAGCGGACTCGGGCGGGGCCTGGACGCGTGCCTGGACAGGCTCACCGCCTACCCGAGGGCCGGCCGTGCCCGCGTCTCCGAGCTGAGCCAGGACCGGGTCGACGTGCTGTGGTGGGCGTATCCGATGGTGGGCCCCGGCGAGGAGCGCCTGCTCGTCCTCGCGGCGGACGCGGGACGGCTCGGCACCGACGAAGGGAGCGTCGAACGGATCGCTCCGGGCTTCGCCCTGCACACCGAATTCCCGGGCGCCGAGGAACTGGCGCGCAGGCTCCCCGAGATCCTCCCCAGCATGAGCGTGCGGGAGTCGACGCGGATCGTCTCCCGGATCCTCGACCTCGGCTACCCCGTCCTCGAGTTCAGCCACCACGACCGGGTGCCCGTCACCCCCGACTGGGGCGTGCCCCGCCGCGCCGCCCGCAGGGCACGGCAGCAGGCGGCCGAGCAGGACCTCGCGGCCGGGCATCCCGTGGAGGAGGCGGACCTCGAGCAGGACCTCGAATACGCCGCGGTGCGCGAGCGCCTGGAGTTCCTGAACGAGGTCAGCGGCCGGATCGGCTCCTCGCTGGACCTCGCCCGGACGATTCGGGAGATCAGCTCCGCGATCGTGCCCCGCTTCAGCGACGTGGCCTGCACCTATCTGCGGGAGGAGGTCGTCGCCGGCGAGGGCTTCTGCGACGGGGACCCCGACGCGACGACCATGTGGCACCGGGTGGCGTTCGAGCACGTCGACGAGCCCGGCCGCTGGGACGACATCGTCCCTGTCGGCGAGTCCATGCCGTTCCCCGCCCACACCCCGTTCTTCCAGTGCATGGTCACCGGCGAGCCGGTCCTGGTGCCGCTCATCACGGAGGAGATGGGCACCGCCATGGCCGAGCAGTTCGACAAGCGGGACATGCGCCCGCTGATCAACGGCCGGTCCATGCTGGTCGCACCGCTCAAGGCACGCAACGTGGTCCTCGGCTGCATGATCCTGCTGCGCCACCCCGAACGGCCCCTGTTCAACGACATGGACCGGGTCACCGGCGCCGAACTGGCCGCCCGTGCGGGGCTGGTGCTCGACAACGCCCGTATGTACACCTACCAGGAGAACGTCGCGGAGACGCTCCAGGACTCGATGCTGCCGCAGGTCGCCCCGCGCACGGCGGGCTGCGACACGGCGACCCGCTATCTGCCGGGCACGCTGCTGGGCCGGGTCGGCGGCGACTGGTTCGACTCCGTCAAGCTGCCGGGCTCGCGCACCGCGCTGGTCGTCGGCGACGTCATGGGTCACGGGCTCAACTCAGCGGCCATGATGGGCCAGTTGCGTACCGCCGTGCAGACGATGGCGGCACTCGACCTGCCGCCCGCCCAACTCCTGCGCAACCTCGACGACCTCGCCCAGCGCCTCGGCGAGCACTACCTGGCCACCTGCGTCTACGCGGTGTACGACCCGGTCCGCGGCGAGTTGGAGCTGGCCAACGCCGGCCATGTGCCCCCGGTGCTCGTCCGCGCCGCCGACGGCCGCAGCGAACTGCTGGAACTGCCGTCGGGAGCGCCCATCGGGGTCGGCGGGGTGCCCTTCCGCAGCGTCCGCGTCGCGGTGTCGCCCGGCGACCGGCTCGTGATGTGCACCGACGGTCTGGTGGAGGTGCGCGGCGAGGACATCGGCGTGGGTCTCGCGACGCTCTGCGAGTCCGCCGCGCATCCCGCGGCGTCGATGGACGAGGCCTGCGACACCATCATCCGCGCGCTGAACACACGGGGCGGGCGCAAGGACGACGTCGCCCTGCTGATGGCGCGGCTGAACGGCATCGACCCCGGCTCCGTCGCCACCTGGGAGCTCTCGCTCGTGCCGCGGGAGGCGGCGAGGGCACGGCGGCTGGTGCGCGGACAGCTGAACGCCTGGGGACTGGGGAAACTCACCGGCACGGCGGAGCTCCTGGTCGGCGAGGTCGTCGCCAACGCGGTGCGGCACGCCTGCGGCCGCCGTGCCGAACTGCGGCTCGTACGGGCCGATTCGCTGCTGTGCGAGGTGGCGGACGACGACCACACCCTGCCGACTCTGCTGGACGCACGCCCTGACGAGGAGGGCGGCCGCGGTCTGCGGGTGTTGAGCGCCCTGTCGCGGGAGTGGGGCACCAGTCGCACGGCGGGCGGCAAGACGGTCTGGTTCGAGCTGCCCCTCGGGTAAGGCGGTTCCGGGCGTCTTCTAGGGTTGCCGCACATGAGGCCTGGACAGCAGCACCCGGAAGGCGGGCAGCACCCGCGCCACCCGCAGCCCGGTCCCTACGGGGCGCCGGGCGGCCCGCAGCAGCCGTGGGACATGCCCACGCAGCCCGCCGGCCCCGCCGCATCCGTCCGTGAGCGCCGCGGCCCCGCCGCGGTCGTCGCCGTGGTCGCGGCCGCGGTCGTCGTCGTGGCCGCCGCGGTCACCGGATATCTGGCCCTCGGCGGCGACGGTGACGACCACGCCCACCCGCCCGTCCCCGCCTCCTCCGCACCTGCGGCGGACGACGCCCGTACGGACGCCGGCGAGCAGCCGACCGTGCCCGGCTGGCGGACCGTGACGAACCCGAGGACCGGCATCGTCTTCGACGTGCCGCCCGAGTGGAGCCTCAAGCCGACGTCATGGGCGAGCTATGTCGCCGACGAGGGCGACCCGGAGGAGATCCCCCTCGTCGGCTTCTCCGCCCCGGCGATGCTCAAGGAGAAGTGGTGCGTCTTTGACGCGGACCTGGACGGCTCGTCGGACGAGACCTGGCTCGCCGCCGCCGGCTCCCGCGGCGAACGCGGGGCGAGAACGCCGCAGGAGGCCGCCCGCGACAATGCCTCCCTGTGGGTGTACGGCGGGTACACCCAGCCGGACAAGGCAAAGGTGACCAAGGGCGCGGCACAGCCGTACACCACCGCCTCCGGCATCACGGGCAGTGTGGCGACCGCCTCCTCAACGGGCGTCGAACGTGATGGCAAGTGCGACACCGACGGCAAGGCGACCGCCTTCGCCTTCAAGAACCCGAAGGGCGACATCGTCTCCTGGACGTTCGTAGGAGCGAAGGGGGTAGGCGACGAGGTGCCGGACGGAGTCGTCCGCAAGGTACTGAGCACCGTCCGCCTGGCCGGGGGCTGACCGGTGCGCCCGGCGGCCAACAGGGCTTTTCTGCAACGGAGTTGTTCACCGAATGTTGGCCGAGTCGTCGAATGGGAGCCGTCCGGAAAGGTAAGGCTGTTCCCGAGGTGACACGGGGACGAAGGGGGAGCGTCCGTGGCTGTCGGAGAGAGACGGGTCACAGCGGAACCGCGGCTGGGCATCCGGCGTGAGTCGCGCTCTTCATGGTCGAGGCGCGGCTTCCTCCTCGTCGTTCTGCCCCTCCTGGCGGCCGTGCTGACAGGCGTCGGCGTGCTGGCCGTGTCCGGGAACATCCTGCTCCCCTTCCAGGGTGTGATCACGCTGGAAGGGAAGATGGCGTCCAAGCGGGACTTCTTCGAGGACGAGGAGGTCCAGCGCATCCTGATGAAGCATCACATACGGGTGCACATCACCAGTTCGGGATCGCGTGAGGTCGCCATCAGGGACATCTCGTCCTACGACTTCGTCTTCCCCTCCGGCCAGCCCGCCGGAGACCTCATCACCTCGGAGCGCGCGGCGCAGAACCGCTACGCCAAGGTGCACCGGCCGTTCGTCAGCCCGATCGTGCTCGCCACCTACCGCGAGTACGCACAGGCGCTGGTCGACGCCGGCACAGCCACCGCGCAGCGCGGCTCCGGTGACGGCGGACAGCCCTTCTACTACGTGCTGGACATGCCCAAGTTCCTTCAGCACATCCACGACAAGCGCCGCTGGAACGACATCGGCATCCAGCGCCAGGGCATCACCAACGCCAACCGGATCGTCGCGCAGAGCCCCGACGTCTGCGGCTCCAACTCCGCGGGCACCTACCTGGCGCTGGTCGCCTTCACCTGGCGCGGCAACGGCGACGAGGTGCCCGACACCGACCAGGAGGCCGACGAGCGGGGCCGGGCGATCCGGCACCTGATGGAGCAGGGCCTGCCGAGCGCCGACGTGTTCCGCACCTACATCTCCCCCGAGGGTAAGAACATCGCCCCTGTGGTCGTGGCGTACGAGCACCAGTACCTCGCCTACCAGGTGCACTACCAGGCCCGGTCCAAGAAGCCCGACCCGCAGCGGGTGCTGCTGTACCCCTCCGGGCAGTTCGTCACCCAGCCGCAGTTCATCGCACTCAACAAGGACGGCGACCGGCTCGGCGAGCTGATCACGCACGACCCCGAGTTGCGGCAGCGCGCCATGGAGCTGGGCTTCCGGATCCTCGATCCGACGGGCCAGGTCGCGGGCGACCGGCTCATCCGGTTCCTCGAGGAACGCGACGTGCCCGTCCCCGCCATCGACGGCGACGACACCAGGTCGGCGATGCCCCGGCTGCGGTACCTGGAGAGGATGATCTCCGTCGTGGGTGACTGCCCCACCGCAGAAGCCGTGGCGGGGCAGCCCTGATGAGGCGGCACACCCGCCTTCGCGGACTGATCGCCCTGTGCCTGGCGTGCCTGCTGCTCCTCCCTGCCACCGGCTGTGCCCCGGACAGCCCCGAGCGGATCACCCTGAAGGTGCTCGCCAGTTCCGAACTCGCCGACATGGCACCGCTCCTGGCCGACCTGCGCCGCGAGACCGGCATCACGCTGGAGATGGACCACCGCGGCACGGTGGACGCCAGCAACGAGCTCGCCGCTCCCGGCGGACAGCGGCGCCACGACCTCGCCTGGCTGTCCTCCGACCGCTACTACCTGCTCAAGGCCAAGGCGAACGGGCTGAGCGGCGAGAAGCCACTCTCCACCAGCATCATGCGCTCGCCCGTGGTCATCGGCATGAAGCGTGCGACGGCGGAGCGGCTGCGCGGCATGGCCACCGACGGACAGATCTCCTGGGCCGACGCGGCCGACGCCGCCGCGGACGGGTCGCTGCGCTTCGGCATGGCCGACCCCCGGCACACCAACAGCGGACTCGCCGCACTCGTCGGAGTGGCCACCGCGTCCGCCGGCACCGGAGCGGCACTGCGCCCGAAGGACGTCTCCTGCGAACGGCTGCGCGGCTTCTTCGCCGGACACGAACTCACCGGCGACTCGTCGGCCGGGCTCGCCGACCGTTTCGTGGCACGGCAGGACGGGCTGAACGCCCTGATCACCTACGAGTCGGAACTCCTTGCCCTCAACAGCAGCGGACGGCTGCGGGAGCCCCTGGAGATCGTGTATCCCCGGGACGGCATGGTCCTGTCCGACTACCCGGTACTGCTGCTGAACCCGGAGCGGCGTGACGCCTACGACCGGCTGGTCGAGTGGCTGCGCAGCGAACCGGTCCAGAAACGGATCATGGAAAGGACCCTGCGAAGGCCGATCGACCCGGGCGTCGCCCGCATCGACGGGCTGCGGGAGCCGGTGGGCAACGCGCTCTACTTCCCGGACGACCAGAAGGTCGTCGACCGCCTCCTCGCCGACTACGGCGACCCGCACCGGGACCGCGCCGCCCGGGTGATCTTCCTGCTCGACTTCTCGACCTCGATGCGCGGCGAACGGATCGAGCGGCTGCGGGCGACGTTCGACGGTCTCGCCGGCGCGGACGACTCCCACTCCGGCAAGTTCGTCCGGTTCTACCGGGGCGAGTCCATCACCGTGATGCGGTTCGGCGGCCGCGTCCTCGACGAGCGGACCGTCGTCTACAACGGGCAGCGGGACCTGGACCGGCTGCGCGGGTTCGTCGCCGCGGACGACTTCGCCGACAGCACCGCCGTCTGGTCCTCGCTCGACCACGCCTACGGCACGGTCCTCGACCTGCTGCGCGAGCGGCCCGGCCAGGACGTGTCCGTGGTCCTGATGACCGACGGTGAGAGCAACGCCGGGATCGACCTCGACACGTTCGTCCGCCGGCACGCGCGATTGCCGAAGGACGTACGCGCAGTGCGCACGTACACCATCCGCTACGGCGAGGCCGACACCGGTGAACTCGACCGAGGGGCAAGGGCGACGGGCGGCCGCATGGTCGACGCCGCAGACCGGTCCCTCCTCAGTGCGTTCAAGGAGATCCGTGGGTGTGTTCACTGAGCTGTGGTGGAGCGTCTGGTGGGCCTGGATGCTGCTGTGGCTGCTGACGGCGGCGGGCGCCGGAGCCCTGCTCGCCATGACCCTCGCGCGGCTGATGCGCCGCAGACGCAGCCGCGCGCGGAACATCACGTACAGCATCTGCTTCTACCTGCACGACCGCTCCGTCATGGACCACTACCAGATGCGGGGCTACGCGGCGGCGCTGCGCAAAGAGGTGGAGCAGCGGACGAGCGACAGCAAGGACGGCACGATCAGGGCCAGTGTCTTCGGGATCGGCGCCGGGGCGGGACGGCGCGACAACAGCGAGATCGTCAGCAAGTACATGGAGGTCGCGGAACCGATCTCGGTGATCGGCGTCATCATGGACGTGCTCGAGGAGAAGGACGTCATCGTGCACGTCGACCTCGTCAACGGGACGGTCCGGCGCAACGCGGCACTCACCCGCGCCCTGGCCGACCACGCGCGGGCCGGCGACCCGCCGCCGAGCTCGGTACGGCTGCGTGACGTGGAGGACTTCGTCCTCATCCGCGGCCGGTTCCGCAGGATCAGCAGGTCGGACGAATCCACGGTGCTCCTCGCGCCCTACGGCGACCCCGACGATCTCTCCCAGGGGCCGCGCGTACGGGTCACCTGCGCCACCGAAGGGCTGCGCAACGACGTGCCGAGCGGCACGTTCTCCGCCCGCTGCCTCGGCAAGGTCCAGGACTGGAACTCCGAGGAAGCGGTGCTGGAAGTGCAGGCCATGGCCATCTTCCGATAGGGTCCGCGCGCGACAGGGCCGTCCGGAGGAACCTTGAGATGACGAACAGATCCGCGCCGTTCGACGAGCTCGACCGCAAGATCGTCGCGGCCCTGGTGGCGAACGCGCGGACCAGTTTCACGGAGATCGGTGCGGCGATCGGCCTGTCGGCCACGGCGGTCAAACGCCGGGTCGACCGGATGCGCGAGAACGACATCATCACCGGCTTCACCACCACGGTGCGTCCCGCCGCGCTCGGCTGGGCCACCGAGGCCTACGTGGAGGTGTACTGCGACGGCGCCGCCCCGCCCCGGCGGCTCGCCGAGGTCGTACGCAACCACCCGGAGATCACGGCCGCGATGACGGTGACCGGCGGCGCCGACGCGCTGCTGCACGTACGGGCGACGGACGTCGAGCACTTCGAGGAGGTCCTCGAACGCATCCGGGCCGAACCGTTCATCCGCAAGACGATCAGCTACATGGTGCTGTCCCACCTGCTGACCGGCAGCCCGGAGGCCGGCGCCGGCCGCGCCGCGA
The DNA here is from genome assembly GCF_044745705.1 of Streptomyces sp. NPDC086835. Classification (NCBI taxonomy): domain Bacteria; kingdom Bacillati; phylum Actinomycetota; class Actinomycetes; order Kitasatosporales; family Streptomycetaceae; genus Streptomyces; species Streptomyces sp. NPDC086835. The sequence goes on along the minus strand of NZ_JBIVAU010000005.1, from coordinate 135,163 downwards.
CGAGTGGCGACGCCGGCAGGTGACCCGGGGCAGGCGGGCGCACACAACCCGGTTGCCCTGACGGTCCGCCGGTGAAAGGGTCTCGCCCCATGCCTACCTTTTCCGCGCACGACGGAACGCGCCTCTCCTACCGGGAGTTCGGAAACGGCGCGCCCCTGATCTGCGTCCCCGGCGGACCCATGCGGGACTCCACGTACCTGGGCGACCTCGGCGGCCTCTCCGCGCACCGCCGGCTGATCATGCTCGATCTCCGGGGCACCGGACGGTCGGAAGTGCCCCAGGACACCTCCTCCTACCGCTGCGACCGGCTCGTCGACGACCTCGAAGCCCTGCGCAAGCACCTCGGCCTCGACCGGGCGGACCTGCTCGGGCACTCCGCCGGCACCAACCTGGCGGCCCTCTACGCGGCGGCCCTTCCTGAGCGGGTCGGCAGACTCGCCCTGATCACACCGAGCGTCATGGCCCTCGGCGTCACCGTCACCGCGGACACCCGGCGGGAAACGGCGCGGCTCCGCAAGGACGAGCCGTGGTTCCCGACCGCGTTCGCCGCCCTGGAGGAGGTCTTCGCCGGCAAGGCGGGCGACGCCTCCTTGCGGGCCGTCGCACCGTTCTTCTACGGCCGCTGGGACGAAGCGGCCCGGGCCCACCGGGCGGCGGAGGACGAACAGCGCAACGACGCGTCGGCAGCCGCCTTCGGCGCCGACGGCGCCTACGACCCCGATGCCACCCGCGCGGCGCTCGCCCGGTTCACCTCGCCGGTGCTCGTGCTCGCCGGCGAGGTCGACCTCAACTCCCCGCCCCCCGCCATGACCGAAGTCGCCGGACTGTTCCCACGGGCCGAACTCGTCGTCCAGCCAGGAGCCGGCCACTTCCCGTGGCTCGACGACGCCGAGCGCTTCGTCGCGACCACGTCGGCGTTCCTGCGGTGAACGGCCGCCCGCCCGTCACCGCCGACGACCTCGACCACGCCGTCCAGCTCGCCGTCGCCGCCCTCGGAGAGGTCCCCACGAGGGCCTGGGACGGCAACGCGGGCACCCTGGAGTGGACCTGCTGGGAGACCGTCGAGCACCTCGCCGACGACCTCTTCGCCTACGCCGTCCAACTCGGACCCCGCACCCCGCCGCTGGACCGTGAGGTGCCCTTCGCCTACGAGAGCCGCCGGCCCGGCGGCCCCGCCAACTCCGTCCACGCCGATCGCGCCGCGGGCCCCGACGGGCTGCTCCAGGTGCTGGAGGCCGGCGGCGCACTGCTCGTCGCCATGGTGCGCACGACACCGCCGCAGGTGCGCTCCCACCATGTCTTCGGTGCGTCCGACCCCGAGGGCTTCGCCGCGATGGGCATCGTGGAGACCCTGGTGCACACCCACGACATCGCCGACGGGCTCGGCCTCACCTGGGACCCGCCCGCCGGCATCTGCTCACGGGTGCTCGCCCGGCTGTTCCCCGACGCCCCCGCGGACACCGCCCCCTGGCCCGCGCTGCTCTGGTGCACAGGCCGCGCCGACCTCCCCGGACGGCCACGCTCCGCCACCTGGCGGTGGCACGGCGCGCCGCCCGCGTAGCCCGAACGGGTGGTGCAGGCCCGGCGGGCGACGCGAAACGCCGCCGATGGGCCGTACGACGCAGGATTGCTGCGCATACACGCAGCGCTTGTTCCTTGTCGCCCGAACCTCCCGATTCCTACCGTTGAGACGTCACCGGTCGTCACCGGTCGTCACCGGCCATCTCAGGAATCGGGAGGAACCCCGGGTGCCACCCAGCCGCGTGCCTCGCCCCAGGCGTTACCTGGTCTGCGAACCCCGTTACTTCGACGTGAAGTACGCCATCAATCCGTGGATGAGCGAGAACACCGAGGTCGATCAGGACCTCGCCCGGTCCCAGTGGAACGCCCTGACCGACGCCTACCGCGCTCTCGGCCACAAGGTCGAGTCCGTGGAGCCCCACGCAGAACTGCCCGACATGGTCTTCGCCGCCAACTGCGCACTGGTCCTCGACGGCAAGGTCTTCGGCTCCCGCTTCCACGCGCCGCAGCGCCGGCCGGAGGAAGAGGCGTACGCGGCCTGGTTCAAGGTCGCCGGGTTCGACGTGCACCGGCCCGGGTCGGTGTGCGAGGGCGAGGGCGACCTCGTCCCCGTCGGCGGCCACATCCTGGCCGGCACCGGATTCCGTACGACCACAGAGGCCCACCGCGAGGTGCAGGAGTTCTTCGGCGTACCGGTGATCGGCCTCCAGCTCGTCGACCCGTACTTCTACCACCTCGACACCGCCCTGTTCGTCCTCGACGAGGGGAGCGACGGGCACGACGCGAACATCGCCTTCTACCCGGAGGCGTTCTCGCCGGGCAGCCTCGCGGTGCTGCGGCGGTTGTTCCCCGACGCGGTGATCGCCACCCGCGAGGACGCCATGGCCTTCGGCCTCAACTCCGTGTCCGACGGCCGCCACGTCCTCGTGGCCCCGCAGGCGAAGGCACTCGTCGGACAGCTCGCCGAACACGGCTACGAGCCCGTCCCCGTAGACATGTCCGAATTCCACAAGGCCGGCGGCGGCATCAAGTGCTGCACTCAGGAGATCCGCGCATGACTCTCACCCCCGTACGCACGCAGCGCTCCTCCGAGGAGCTCATCCGCGCCGAGAACACGGCGCTGGCGCACAACTACCATCCGCTGCCCGTCGTCGTCGCACGCGCCGAAGGCGTCTGGGTCGAGGACGTCGAGGGCCGCCGCTACCTCGACATGCTGGCCGGCTACTCGGCGCTCAACTTCGGCCACCGCCACCCCGGCCTCGTCGCCGCCGCCCACCGCCAGCTCGACGAGGTCACCCTCACCTCGCGCGCCTTCCACAACGACCGGCTCGCCGGCTTCGCGGAAGGTCTCGCGGAGCTCACCGGCCTCGAGATGACCCTGCCGATGAACACCGGCGCGGAGGCCGTCGAGAGCGCGGTCAAGGTCGCCCGTAAATGGGCCTACGAGGTCAAGGGCGTCGCACCCGACCGGGCGACGATCATCGTCGCCGACGGCAACTTCCACGGCCGCACCACCACCATCGTCAGCTTCTCCACCGACGAGTCGGCGCGCGGCGGCTTCGGCCCCTTCACGCCCGGTTTCCGCATCGTTCCCTACAACGACCTGGCCGCGCTCGAGAACGCGATCGACGAGACCACGGCCGCCGTGCTCATCGAGCCGATCCAGGGCGAGGCGGGCGTCCTCATCCCCGACGACGGCTACCTCGCCGGCGTGCGCGAGCTGACCCGGCGGGCCGGCTGCCTGTTCATCGCCGACGAGATCCAGTCCGGTCTCGGACGCACCGGCACGACCCTCGCCGTCGACCACGAGTCGGTCGTCCCCGACATGCTGCTGCTCGGCAAGGCCCTCGGCGGCGGCATCGTCCCCGTCTCCGCGGTCGTGGCGCGCCGGGACGTGCTGGGCGTGCTGCGTCCCGGCGAGCACGGCTCCACGTTCGGCGGCAACCCGCTGGCCGCCGCGGTCGGTTCCGCCGTGGTCGACCTGCTGGCCACCGGAGAGTTCCAGCGCAGGGCCGCCGAGCTGGGCGAGGTGCTGCGGGAGGGTCTCACCGCGCTGGTGGGCAAGGGCGTCGTCGGCTTCCGCTCCCGCGGGCTGTGGGCGGGCGTCGACGTCGACCCGGCCATCGGCAGCGGCCGGGAGATCAGCGAGCGGCTGATCGCCGAGGGCATCCTCGTGAAGGACACCCACGGCTCCACCATCCGGATCGCGCCCCCGCTGACGATCACCCGTGAGGAACTCGGGTCGGCCCTCGCCTCCTTGGAGAAGGTCCTCGGCTAGCGGGCCGTACCCGGCCGCTCCCCGGAGCGGCCGGGACGCGGGGTGACCAGCCCCTCCGCTCCACGGCCACGCTGTCGTAAGGTGCACTTCTGGCAGCGTGGCCGTGGCGGAACGGAGAGAGCCGTGAAGATCCTCATCAGCGCCGACATGGAGGGTGCCACGGGGGTGACATGGCCGGCCGACGTCCTGCCCGGCACACCCCAGTGGGAACGCTGCCGCTCCCTGTTCACCTCCGACGTGAACGCGGCCGTTCTCGGCTTCTTCGACGGCGGCGCCGACGAGGTGCTGATCAACGAGGCACACTGGACGATGCGCAACCTCCTCCTCGAGGAACTCGACGAACGGGCCGAGATGCTCACCGGGCGTCACAAGTCGCTGTCCATGGTCGAGGGCGTCCAGCACGGCGACGTCGATGGCATCGCCTTCATCGGCTACCACACCGGCGCCGGCACGGAAGGCGTCCTGGCCCACACCTACCTCGCCAACTCCATCACCGGCGTCTGGCTGAACGGCGTCCGCGCGAGCGAGGGTCTGCTCAACGCCCACGTCGTCGCCGAATACGGCGTCCCCGTCGTCCTCGTCACCGGCGACGACCTCACCTGCGAGGACGCGCTCGGCTACGCCCCCGGCGCGCTCAAGGTCGCGGTCAAGGACCATGTTTCGCGCTACGCGGCGGTCTGCCGGACCCCCGCCCGCACCGCGCCGGACATCCGTGCCGCGGCCAAGGAGGCCGCCGGCCTCGCCGTACGCCACGCGCCCGTCGAAGGCGGACCGTTCACCGTCGAGCTCGAGTTCGACGCCGAGCACCTCGCGGCGGCGGCCACCGTCGTCCCGGGCGTGGCAAGGGCCCGGGGAGAGAGGCGGGTGGTGTACACCAGCGGGACGATGTACGAGGGCATCCGCACATTCAAGGCGGTCACGACGATCGTCTCCGCTGCCGTGGAGGAGCAGTATGGCTGACGTGACAGACACCCCCATCGACGCCCGCGCCCTCGACGAGGTGGTGACCTTCACTTCCGAGCTCATCCGCATCGACACCACCAACCGGGGCGGCGGCGACTGCCGTGAGCGGCCCGCCGCCGAGTACGTCGCCGAGCGGCTGGTCAACGCGGGGCTCGATCCGGTGCTGCTGGAGCGCACCCCCGGCCGCACCAACGTGGTGGCCCGCTACGAAGGCTGGGACCCGGGCGCCGACGCGCTCCTCGTCCACGGCCACCTCGACGTGGTCCCCGCGGAGCCCGCCGACTGGACCGTCCACCCCTTCTCGGGCGAGGTCCGTGACGGAGTGGTCTGGGGCCGCGGCGCCGTCGACATGAAGAACATGGACGCCATGGTCCTCGCGGTCGTGCGGGCCTGGGCCCGGCACGGCATCCGGCCACGCCGCGACATCGTGATCGCGTACACCGCCGACGAGGAGGCCAGCGCCGAGGACGGTTCCGGCTTCCTCGCCGCCGAGCACGCCGACCTCTTCGACGGCTGCACCGAAGGCATCAGCGAATCCGGCGCCTACACCTTCCACGCCGGCCCCGACATGGCGCTCTACCCCGTCGCCGCCGGTGAACGCGGCACGGCCTGGATGAGGCTCACCGCGGACGGCAGGGCGGGCCACGGCTCCAAGGTCAACCGCGAGAACGCCGTGACCCGGCTCGCCGCAGCGGTCGCCCGGATCGGCGAACACCACTGGCCGGTACGCCTCACACCGACCGTGAAGGCCGCCCTGCTCGAACTCGCCGCGCTCCACGGCATCGATGTGACCAGGACGGACCTGGAGACCACCGGCTTCGACGTCGACGAGCTGCTCGCCAAGCTCGGCCCGGCCGCGGGGCTCGTCGAGGCGACGGTGCGCAACAGCTCCAACCCGACGATGCTCAACGCCGGTTACAAACTCAACGTCATCCCCGGGAACGCCACCGCCTACGTGGACGGGCGGATCCTCCCCGGCACCGACGAAGAGTTCCACGCGACCATGGACGCGCTCACCGGCCCCGACGTCCACTGGGACTTCTACCACAACGAGATCGCCCTCCAGGCGCCGGTCGACTCCCCGACCTTCGCCAAACTCCGCGCCGCGATCGAGGCCTTCGACCCGGACGCCCATGTGGTCCCGTTCTGCATGTCGGGCGGCACCGACGCCAAGCAGTTCGCCCGGCTCGGCATCACCGGCTACGGCTTCTCACCGCTGAAGCTGCCGCCAGGCTTCGACTACCAGGCGCTCTTCCACGGCGTCGACGAGCGCGTCCCCGTCGACGCCCTCCACTTCGGCGTCCGGGTCCTCGACCACTATCTGCAGACCGCTTAGGGGGAACGGACATGGTGCCCACCGGGGCCTACGGAACCTGGCCGTCGCCGATCGACGCGGCCCTCGCCGCGTCGCACGACGGACGCCCCGAGTATCTCGGCGTCGTCGGCGACGAGGTGTGGTGGACCGCGCCCCGCCCGGCGGAGGGCGGCAGACGCGCCCTGGTGCGCCGGCGACCCGACGGCGCCGAGGAATCGGTGCTCCCCGCCCCGTGGAACGTCCGCAGCCGCGTCATCGAGTACGGCGGCATCCCCTGGGCGGGCGTCGACCGCGCGGAGCTGGGCCCGCTCGTCGTGTTCGTCCACTTCCCCGACCAGCGGCTCTACGCCTACGAGCCCGACCGGCCCGACGCCGAACCGCGGCCCCTCACCCCCGTGTCGGACCTCGGCGGCGGACTGCGCTGGGCCGATCCGCAACTGCGGCCGGAGCGCGGCGAGGTGTGGTGCGTCCTCGAGGAGTTCACCGGACCCTCGCCCACCGACGTCCGCCGGGTCATCGCCGCCGTACCGCTGGACGGCTCCGCGGCCGGCGACAGGTCCGCGGTACGGGAACTCAGCGACGGCCGACACCATTTCGTCACCGGGCCGCGGCTGTCGCCCGACGGGACCAGGGCGGCATGGATCGCCTGGGACCATCCGCGGATGCCGTGGGACGGCACCGTCGTCATGGTCGGTGACGTGACGGAAAACGGTCCGTATCAGAACGTACGGCCGGTGGCCGGCGAGAGCGACGAGTCGGTCGCCCAGGTCGAATGGGCCCCGGACGGCTCCCTCCTGTTCAGCGCCGACGGCAGCGGATGGTGGGAACTCCAGCGCATCAGGCCCGGCGCCCTGGACTCCGAGGGGCGCACACCGCTGTGCCCGGGCCGCGGCGAGGAGTTCGGCGGGCCGCTGTGGAAGATCGGCTCGCAGTGGTTCCTGCCGCTGCCCGGCGGACTGATCGCCGTCATCCACGGCAAGGGGGCGACCGCGCTCGGGATACTGGACCCGGAGACCGGCGAACTCGTCGACGCCCCGGGGCCGTGGAGCGAGTGGGCGCCGACCCTCGCCGTGCACGGCGACCGGGTGTTCGGCGTGGCGGCCAGCCCGCGCAGCGCGTACGAGATCGTGGAGCTCGACACACGTACCGGTCGCGCCCGGGTCGTCGGCAGCCCGCACGACGACCCGGTGGACCCGGCGTACTACCCGGAGCCGCAGATCCGTACCTTCACCGGGCCCGGGCACCGCGAGATCCACGCCCACATCTACCCGCCGCACAGCCCCGACCGGGTGGCGCCCGACGATGAGCTGCCGCCGTTCGTCGTCCGGGCGCACGGCGGCCCGACCGGTCGCGCGGGGCTCGTGCTCGACCTGGAGATCGCCTACTTCACCTCCCGAGGCATCGGGGTGGCCGAGGTCAACTACGGCGGCTCCACCGGTTACGGCCGGGAGTACCGCGACCGGCTCAAGGAGCAGTGGGGCGTCGTCGACGTCGAGGACTGCGCGGCCGTCGCGCAGGCGCTCGCCGACGAGGGGACCGCGGACCCCGCCCGGCTGGCGATCCGCGGCGGCAGCGCCGGCGGCTGGACCGCCGCGGCCTCGCTCGCCACCACCGATGTGTACGCCTGCGGCACGGTCATCTTCCCGATCCTCGACCTCTTCGCCTGGGCCACGGGGGAGACCCACGACTTCGAGTCGCGGTACCTGGAGTCGCTGGTCGGCCCGCTCGACGAAGTCCCCGCCCGCTACCGGGAACGGTCGCCGATCAACCACGTCGACCACATCACCGCGCCCTTCCTGCTGCTGCAGGGCCTGGACGACGTGATCTGCCCGCCGGTGCAGTGCGAACGGTTCCTGGAGCAGTTGGCGGGACGCCGGATCCCGCACGCGTACATCGCCTTCGAGGGCGAGGGGCACGGATTCCGCAGGGCCGACACCTTGGTCCGGGCGCTCGAGGCCGAACTGTCGCTGTACGCCCAGACCTTCGGCGTCACCCGTTCCGATGTCCCCCTGCTGGAGCTGAGGAAATGAACCTGGAGCCGCTCACCCGTCCGAAGCGTCTGCGTGCCGGGGACCGGGTCGCCGTCGTCGCCCCCAGCGGTCCCGTACCGGACGAGCGCCTCGACGCCGGTCTGGACATCCTGCGCGGCTGGGACCTCGACCCCGTCGTCATGCCGCATGTCCGCGAGACGCACCCGGAGCTGGGGTATCTCGCGGGGACGGACGAGGCCCGTGCCCGCGACCTCACCCAGGCGTGGTGCGACCCGTCGGTCTCCGCCGTGATCTGCGCACGCGGCGGGTACGGCGTCCAGCGGATGGTGGACCTCGCCGACTGGGACGCGATGCGCGCCGCCGGGCCCAAGGTCTTCGTCGGCTACAGCGACATCACCGCGCTCCACGAGGCGTTCGCGGTGCGGATGGGACTCGCCACCCTGCACGGCCCGATGACCGGCACGGAGACCTTCCTCAAGGACACCCGCACCCAGGACGCGCTGCGCGCCACGCTCTTCGAGCCGGAGACCGTGCGGCAGCTCCACGGCCTGACGGACGTCCGCCCCATGGTGTCCGGCCGCGCCCGCGGCGTCACCCTCGGCGGCTGCGTCTCGCTGATCGCCGCGGACCTGGGTACACCCCACGCCCGGCCGTCCGCCCGGGGCGGACTGCTGCTGATCGAGGACGTGGAGGAGGAGGACTACCGCCTCGACCGGATCCTCACGCAGCTCCTGCGTGCCGAGTGGCTGGACGGCGTCGCGGGCGTCGTCCTCGGCTCCTGGGCGCAATGCGGTCCTTACGAGCAGATCCGCGCGGTCCTCGCCGACCGGCTCGGCGGGCTGGGCGTCCCGGTCGTCGAGGAGTTCGGCTTCGGCCACGGCCCCACGAACCTCACGATGCCGCTCGGTGTCCCGGCCGTACTGGACGCGGACGCGGGGACGCTGACGCTCGACGTGCCGGCGCTGGTCTGATCAAACGTCGGTTTGATCCGACGCTGGTCCGATCCATTGCTGAACTTCTGTCGACAACCTCACGCACGAGCGTTGACGTGCCTTTGACATGTCCCGCAGCATGGGCGTCGGCCGCCTACTTACCGGTCGGTATGGCGAGTTGGGTCATGTCGACCTCGGGCACGGCGGCCCCGGTCGTGGCGTCCTCGATGTGGAGGTCCTTGTGTCCCGTGCCCTGCCCCGAAGCCGCAAGGCCCTCGCCCTGGCCGCAGGAGCGGCCCTCCTCGCGCCACTCGTGTTCACCTCCACCGCCACGGCCGATCAGACGCCGCAGCCCGCGTACAGCGTCACGGCACTGAAGTTCACCGTCCAGGCAGGCGGCAGGACCTGCGTGATCGACGCCGACCTCTATCGCCCGGCCGGCCTCGACCGGCAGCGGACCGCTCCCGCCGTCCTCACCACCAACGGCTTCGGCGGCAGCAAGGCCGACGGCTCGACGGACGCCACGGCCCGGGCCTTCGCCGCTCGCGGCTATGTCGCGCTGGCCTACTCCGGTCTGGGCTTCGGCGCTTCCGGCTGTCTGATCTCCCTTGACGACCCGGACATCGACGGCAGAGCCGCCTCCCGGCTCGTCGACTTCCTTGCCGGGAAGCGCGCCGCCGACGACGGCACGACGGCCGACTTCGTGACCAGGGACGGCCACGGAGACCCGCGCGTCGGCATGATCGGCGGCTCGTACGGCGGGGCGATCCAGCTGGCCACCGCCGCGGTGGACCACCGGGTCGACGCCCTCGTCCCCGTGATCACCTGGAACGACCTCAACCACTCCCTCGACCCCAACAACGCGGTCGCGACGACCGTGCCGGGCGCCTTCAAATGGCAGTGGGCCGACGGCTTCTGGCTGATCGGGGAGGGACAGCCGCTGACGAACCCGAGCCTGGATCCCTCGCGCTTCGGCTCGCTCCAGTGCCTCCACTTCGTCGCCGAGGCCTGCGACACGCTGCGTCTGCTCAACTCCGGCCGCTATCCCGCCGACCGGGTCGACGCCATGCGGACCTTCGCCCGCAGCGTCTCGCCCGTCTCCTATCTGCCGCGCGTCGAAGCGCCCACGCTGCTGATCCAGGGGCAGGCCGACAGTCTGTTCACCCTCAACGAGGCGCAGGACAGCTACCGGACGCTGAAGGCCGAGGGCACCGAGACCAAGATGATCTGGCAGTCATGGGGACACAGCGGCGGCATGACCGACCCCGCGTCCGGAGAGCTCGACCTCGGCGAGGGAAACCTCGAGTCGAGCTACGTGGGCCGGCGCATCCTCGCCTGGTTCGACCGGTACCTGCACAAGAACACCGCCGTGGACACCGGCCCCGACTTCGCCTACTACCGCGACTGGCAGAGCGGCTACGGCGAAGCGGCCGCCGTGCCCTCCCTCTCGCAGAAGCTCTACCTGTCCGGCGACGGCAAACTCGTCGACACCCGCGCGAAGGTCGCCCGTGGCAGCCGCACCTACACCAACCTGCTCGTGCCGACCAGCCACTCGGAGTCCTCGCTCTCCGGCATCATCGGCGTGCCCGACCCCCAGCCGTACGACATGAGGGGGACCCACCTGGGCTGGCGGAGCGAGCCGCTGAAGTCGGCAGTCGACGTGGTGGGCGCCCCACGGGCCCGGCTCGAGGTGGTCTCGCCCCGGACGGAACGCGTCCAGCACTCCGGGGACGCCGCCGACAAGCTGGTGCTGTTCGCCAAGGTCTACGACATCGCGCCGAACGGCACCAAGACCCTGGTGAACCGCCTGGTCGCGCCGGTCCGGGTACCGGACGTGACCAAGGCGTTCACGGTGGAGCTGCCGGGCATCGTGCACCGCTACGAAGCCGGACACCGGCTGGAGTTCGTCATCGCCGCGAGCGACACGGCGTACTTCGGAAACCGCGGCGTCAAGCCCGTCACGGTCGTCAGCGAGCCCGGCGACACCGGGGTGCTCGAACTCCCCGTCGTCCAAGGCTCCCTGTCCTGACTACGCGCCGAGGGCCGCGTACCCGGGCCGGATCACCTCGTCGATCAGCCGCTGCCGCTCAGGCAGCGGCAGGAACGCCGACTCCACCGCAGCGACCGTGAACTCCTCGAACACCGCGGGTCCGTAGCCGAAGGCGTCCACCATGTGCCGGAACTCCTCGCTCATGGTGGTGCCCGAGACGAGACGGTTGTCGGTGTTGAGCGTGACGCGGAAGCCGAGCCGGCGCAGCAGGTCGATGGGATGCGTGTCGTACGACTTCGCCGCACCCGTCTGGAGGTTGGACGTCGGGCAGACCTCCAGGGCGATGCGGTTGTCGCGCACGTAGGAGGCGAGACGGCCGAGCGTGGCCGTGCCGTCGTCGTGGACCTGGATGTCGTCCGTGATACGGACACCGTGACCGATCCGCTCGGCGCCGCACACCTGCACGGCCTCATGGATCGACTCGGCGCCGACCGCCTCGCCGGCGTGGATCGTGAAGTGGCAGTTGTGACGCCGCAGGTGCTGGAAGGCGGCGAGGTGGCGGGCCGGCGGATTGCCGACCTCACCGCCCGCTATGTCGAACCCGGCGACGCCGCGGTCGCGGTGGGCGACCGTCAACTCGGCGATCTCCAGGGAACGTTCGGTGTGCCGCATGCCGGTGAGCAGCGCGCGCACGGTGATCCTCCCACCGCTGCGCCGCTCACCCTCCCGCAGCCCCGCGTTGACCGCGTCCACGACCTCGTCGAGCCCGAGGCCCCTCTCCTGGTGCTGCTCGGGCGCGTACCGCACCTCGGCGTACACGACACCGTCCGCCGCCAGATCCTCCGCACACTCGGCGGCGACACGCTCCAGCGCCTCGCGGGTCTGCATCACCGCACAGGTGTGGGCGAAGGTCTCGAGGTAACGCTCCAGCGACCCCGAGTCGGCGGCGTCCCGGAACCAGACCGCGAGAGCGGCCGGGTCCTCGGTCGGCAGCCCCTGATAGCCGCAGGCGCGGGCCAGCTCGATGATCGTCCCGGGCCGCAGACCGCCGTCGAGGTGGTCATGAAGGACGGCCTTGGGTGCGCGCAAGATGTCAGACAAGTGCATCCGGGGAGTGTACGGCACGGGGCGTTGTGCGCCGCGCCCGCGGCGGGCTTGTTCCACGCGCCGCGCAGCGGCCCCCGGCCGCTCAGTTCGACTGGCGCACCGGCAACGACCCCGCCCCCGTCGCCAGCACATGCTTCGCCGCCAGCACCGGCACCTCTCCCACCCGCACCACCTGCGTCACCAGCACCGCCGGCGTGTCCGCCGCCCGGTCGAGCTGTTGGCCGCGGCGGGTGCCGAGCAGCGTCGCGCTCACGCCGCTGTGCGCGGTGAGGGCGATGCCGCGGGACGCCCCGGTCAGCGCGGCGAGCATCGAGACCGCGGGCCCCGCCTCCCGCAGCGCCGCCGCGAACGCGGGATGTGCCACCTCCAGCGTCTCTTCCGGCGCGGCCCACTCGTGGCTCAGCACCCCCGTCGTGCCGTCGCCGTTCAGCAGGGACTCCCAGAAGCGCAGCTCGGACCCGGCGGGCGCGAGCAGATGCTGGGTGGTGAAGTCGGTGGGTTCCTCCGTGGTCCGCAGCAGCGGCCGCACCCGCAGCGGCGGTCCGCCGCCGGAGAGGAGCTGCTCCAGCGGCTGGAGGTGTTCGTAACCGCGCCGGGGCGGATGGGCGTTGACCGTCCGCCCGACCCCTCGGCGTACGGACAGCAGGCCGTCCTCCTGGAGCAGCAGCAGCGCCTCACGCAGGGCGGGGCGGCTGACGCCGAGCTCGCCGGCGAGCCGGGGTTCCGAGGGCAGGGTGGACCCGGGCGGGTAGACGCCTTCGCGGATGGCGTCCGCGATCCGCTCGTACAGGACGACGACGGGTCTGCGCTGCTGCCTGCTGACTGCCACTGGACCGGCCCTTCCTCGGCTCACCACTTGGTGCGGGCGCCCCGTTCGATCCCGTCGGGGGGCGCCGTCCCTGTCTGACAAGTGTCTCATCGATGCGACGCGGCGAACGGGATCGTCCTGGCAACGGAGCGGCCTCGGAGCCGGGCCGCATGACAAGCTGACGCCATGTCCGCGCCCGAGCCCCGGCCTTCCGCAGGCGACCCGTACGTCGCCACCGGCACACGCGTCGCCCTGCGCCACCTCACGTACGAGGACGCCGCCGAATTCACCGCGGCCGCGCGGCGGAGCAAGGACCACCACCGGCCATGGCTCTTCCCGCCGCTGACACCCGACGACTACGCCGGGTACGCCCGGCGGCTCATCGAGGACCCGGCCCGTGCGGGCTTCCTGGTGTGTGAGCGCCCGGCGGGCAGGATCGCGGGGTACATCAACATCAACAACATCGTCCACGGCGCGTTCCTCAGCGGCGCCGTCGGCTACGGGGCCTTCGCGCACGCCGTGGGCCGCGGCCTGATGGGGGAGGGCCTGCGGCTCCTGGTCGCATACGCCTTCGCGCGAAGCGGCCTTGGGCTGCATCGCCTGGAGGCCAACATCCAGCCCGGCAACACGGCTTCGCTGGGACTCGTACGGTCGGTCGGCTTCCGGCTCGAGGGCTACTCGCCCGACTTCCTGCACATCGACGGCGCCTGGCGCGACCACGAGCGCTGGGCGATCACCCAGGAGATGACGATCCGGGGCTGAACCGCCGGACATGGAGTCAGTTCCAAGGTGATCGGATCAGGGCTATTCTCGGGCGATGTCGAATCGGGCGGTAGCAGCTGGAGTAGGTCTCGCGCGGGTGATGGCGCACTGCGGGGGCAGCCCGGCGGCAGCCGTGGAGTATCTGGCGGGTGCCGTCGCCTCCGCGCCTGAGGACCCCGAGCCCTATGTGGTTCTTGCCGAATTGTGGAGGGACAAGCCCTCGGAGCTGGCCGAGGCCGTCCAGGACGACGGCTCGTTGAGGACGGTACTGGCGCGGTCGTACATCAACTCCTCGAGGACGACATGGACGGCGCGGCGCTGGCGATCGGCTCGGTCACGGGTGCGCGACCCGACATCGCCTGGGCCGAAGCCCCCTGGTTCAGCGACGAACGATTTCTCGGTGCGGTGAGTGCCGACGCGCTGGCCGAGGCCGCAATGCGGACGATGGACCACGGGCACGGTCTGGACACCGAAAGCATGCGGGAACGGTTCCGCCCCTGGTTCCGGGCCATCGACGCGGTCGCTGCCCGCCGGCCGCTGCCGGAGGCGCTGGCCAAGATGGCGATTCTGCTGCGGGCATGCGGTCTCACCGATGCGTCGTTCGCCCTCTGCGACCGGGCGGACTCCGTCGAGCGGCTCATGCTGACGGAAGTCGTGCGGGCGGGCACATGGCGCAAGCTGGGGGATCTTGAGCAGACCGCGGCGGCGTTCGAGCGTGCCCTCGCCCTGGACCCGGCGAACTGGTCGCTCTGCCTCGACCTGGCCGACGTGCGCGCGGAGCAGGGCGACTTCGCTGCCGCGGTCCGGCTGGTCGATCGGGGAATGAAGCACGAGCCGACCGAGCTCACACTCCGCGCGGCCGGAGCCGCCTACCGGGCACGGCTCACCGGCTCGCCTGCCGAACTGAGTGAACTCATCGAACTGGCGCCGGACCTGCCGAACGACTCGTATCGGGCCCTGCTGATCGATCACGCGTGTGCCGGCCCCGCGCTGCCCGCCGGGCTCGTGGCGGCGGCCCGCCGCATCCAGAACAGCTGAGGCTCCGCCCACCCGCAACAGCACGACATCGTGATGCCCGGTCCTGACCACGATCTCCGCCTCCTGCCCGGGTCAGTAGTACCGGGGCGAGCACATGTCTGATCGCGGCGGCATGGGTCGGCGGCCGATTCTAGGATCTGCGGCATGGCAACAAGACTCGTGCAGATCAATATGAAGGCTCAGGACGACTCCGTGCTCGGCCGGTTCTGGGCGGAGGCACTCGGTTGGGGTGTCGACAGCGAGGGACCCGGCGTCACCAACCTCGAACCCGTGGGTTTCGCCTACCCCGACCCCGTGGCCGTCTGTATCGACATCGTCGCCCGCCCGGAACCCAAAACGGTGAAGAACCGGGTGCACCTTGATCTGGCCACCACCTCGACCGCTCATCAGGCGGAGTTGGTCGCGCGCCTGAAGGATCTCGGTGCGACGCTCGCCGACGTGGGTCAGGGCGACGTCCCGTGGACGGTCATGGCCGACCCGGAGGGCAACGAGTTCTGCGTCCTGGAGCCCCGCCCGATCCACCAGGACACCGGGCCGATCGCCGCGGTGGTGGTCGACTGCACCGACCCACGAGGGATGGCCCGGTTCTGGGGCCAGGCGATGGACTGGACGCTGCACGAGGTCACCGACGACCACGCGGTCATGCGATCCGCCAAAGGCGTCGGCCCCTACCTGGAGTTCCTCCGCACCCCCGACACCAAGAGCGTGTGGAACCGGGTCCACCTCGACGTCTGCCCCTACCCCGGTGACGACCTGGCGGCGGAGGAAGCCCGACTCCGCGCCCTGGGCGCCACCGACCCTGGTATCGACCGGTCCGCGATCTCCTGGACGGTTCTGGCCGACCCGGAAGGCAACGAGTTCTGCCTCCTCACCCCACGCTGACCCTGAAGAACGGCTCCGGCCGGTTTCGGGTCGGCGGCGAAGACCGCGTGGCGTCAGCGCATGCCGCCGGAGACGGGGATGGTGTCCTGGTGATCCAGCGCGCGCACCATTGGGCGTCAGGTAGGCCACGAGCGTGCCGTAGTCGTCGGCGGTGCCCGTACGGACCCGGCGCCTACGGCGGCGCTACGCGGTGGCTTTCGGCCACCATGGAGGGTCCGCCCCGCCCCTGGAGCCGGCTGTGTCAGGAGCTCTTAGGCTGCCTGTATGTGGAGAGACGTCGCATGCCAGGCATTTCCTGAGGCCGAGTTCAGCGCGCCGGTCGACGCTGCCCTGGTGGCCGCCGCGGAGCAACGGCTGAGGTGCTCGCTGCCGTCCGAGCTCGGGCGTCTGCTGCAGGAGACCGACGGCATCGTGGGGCACTACGGGGCGGAGACGGTCTGGCCCCTGGAGCGGATCGTCGAGGACAACCTCCGCTTCTGGTCGGACAGCGTGCTTGCCGACCTGTACATGCCGTTCGACGCGCTGCTCTTCTTCGGTGACAACGGGGGCGGCGATCAGTTCGCCTTCGTCCGGAAGCCCTCGCGAGCCGACGTGTTCGTGTGGGAACACGAGGACGACAGCCGTCGCCGGGTCGCCCGGGACCTGCGGGACTACCTCGGCCGGTCCCTCGCGGACGAGGGAGACGGCTGGTACCGGTGATCGACCGCTGGGCGACCGCGTCCGGTGGCGTGTCCGGCCGGGAGGCCGGCCTCCCGGCGTAGGCTCCATCCCGCACGTCACGGACAGGAGGGCTGAGGTGGCGGAGACGACGGTGGCCGAGGTGATGGCCGAGCTGGCCGAGCTCGAGGACCCGAAGGCACGCGCGGTGAACGAGAGACACGGTGACGATCACGGCGTGAACCTCAGCAAGCTCCGCGCGCTCGCCAAGCGGCTGAAGACGCAGCAGGAACTCGCGTGCCGGCTCTGGGAGACGGACGACACCGCGGCGAGACTGCTGGCGCTCCTGATCTGCCGCCCGAAGGCGTTCGAACGTGACGAGTTGGACGTCATGGTGCGCCAGGCGCGCACGCCCAAGGTGCACGACTGGCTCGTGAACTACGTGGTGAAGAAGAACCCGCACGCCGAAGAGCTGCGCCAGGCCTGGTCCGCCGATCCGGATCCAGTGGTCGCCAGTGCCGGCTGGGCGCTCACCACCGAACGCGTGGCGAAGAAGCCCGACGGCCTCGACCTCGCGGGACTGCTCGACGTCATCGAGGCGGAGATGAAGGACGCCCCGGACCGCCTGCAGTGGGCGATGAACCACTGCCTGGCCCAGATCGGGATCGAGCACGCCGAGCACCGCGCCCGCGCGATCGACATCGGTGAGCGCCTGGAGGTGCTCAAGGACTACCCGACTTCCCCTGGCTGCACGTCTCCGTTCGCGCCGACCTGGATCAACGAGATGGTGCGTCGGCAGCACGACAAGACGGTGGCTTGACCAGCGGTACCGCGTAGTCCGGGGGAACAGGCGTCTCAGACGGAAGCCGGCGGCTCACTTCACGGGGCGCGACCGATGTCCTCGCCCACGAAGCGGTGCGGCAGCCGCACTCGCAGTGCGGACGGCTCCCGGCGGGCCCACGGAGATGGCGCCCCGCCGGGCAACGCGGCCCGCCCGGCGGAATCGCGAGGATCAGGCGGCCTGCTTGCGGTCGACGTACTCGAAGACCGAGCCGTCGGGATGGACGGCGATCAGATTGCGGCCGACGGGGGTCTCCACCGGGCCGGCGAGCACCCGTGCGCCGATGCCGGTGAGGGTGGCGTACGCCTCGTCCACGTCCTTCACGGCGATCGTCGCCGACACCTTCCGCAGGATCTCCAGTTCCGCCTCCGGGCCGCTCATCAGCAAGAAGCAGCCGACGGCCGCCACGGAGACCCCGCCGCGTTCGAACCGGAGCGGCGGGGCGCCGGTGAGGCGTTCGTAGAACGCGGCGGAGGCTTCCAGGTCGTCGACGCAGATGCGCAGCGTGGTTCCGAGGATCTCCATACGGGCGAGCGTAGTTGGCGATCCCGCCCGACGGAATCGGGCCCGACAGACCCGAAGGCCGGGCGGATCACACCCGGCAGAGCACCTCGCCGTGCGGAACCATGAACCATGCGTCGTCGTGGTCGCCCCAGGCGCGCCACGCGTCGGCGATCGTCCGCAGCTCCTTGTGCGTGGTGTGCCCGCCCTCCACGGCGAGCTCCGCGTACACCGACGCGACCGTGCGGTCGGCCCACAGGCCGCTCCACCATGTGCGATCGGCCGGTGTGGCGAAGCACCATGTCGCCGCGCTGGGGGTGATGTCGGTGAAGCCGGCGGCGCGGGCCCACGAGAGCAGTCTGCGGCCGGCGTCGGGCTCGCCGCCGTTGGCGCGGGCCACGCGCCGGTACAGCTGGAGCCACTCGTCCAGGGCCGGGAGCCGGGGATACCAGGCGAAAGCGTCGTAGTCGCTGTCGCGCGCCGCGACGATCCCGCCCGGGCGGCACACCCGCCGCATCTCGCGCAGCGCCTGCACCGGGTCACCGACGTGCTGGAGCACCTGGTGGGCGTGGACCACGTCGAAGGAGTCGTCGGGGAAGTCCAGCGCGTGGATGTCGGCGACGGCGAACCGCACGTTGTCCAGGCCGCGTCGTTCCGCGTGCGCCCGTGCCTGCTCGAGCACGCCTTCCGCCGCGTCCACCGCCGTGACCCGCCCCGGCGCGACCAGCTCCGCGAGGTCGGCGGTGATGGTCCCGGGCCCGCAGCCCACGTCCAACACCTGTGCCCCCGGCCGCAGTTCACCGAGGAGGTACGCGGCCGAGTTCGCCGCGGTGCGCCAGGTGTGCGAGCGCAGCACGGACTCGTGGTGCCCGTGCGTGTAGACGGCTGTCTCCTGCGGCATGACGTGTCTCCTTCTGCTGAGGTGATGCCGCAACGCTACGCCTGTGTCCCGCATTTCGAGACCCGTGTCTTGCATTGTGGACAGGCGTCACGGGTGGATAGGCTGGCCGGGTGACGGAGACATGGCCTTCCGACGGTGACGGAATCATGCGGCTGCCCAGTGGCCGGCTGGTACGTGGCAGGGGCCTGCGCAGGCCCCTGCCGGACGGTGCGCGGCCGGAGTTCGGCGTCTATCTGCTCGGCCGCCGGCCTCCCGCGACCGACTGGGAGGCGAGCTGGATCCGCTGGCCCGACTTCCGGCTGCCGGCCGACCCGGCGCAGGCGCGCGGCCTGCTGGAACAGGCATGGGCCCGCGCGGCGGCGGAGCGGGTCGAGATCGCGTGCGGCGGGGGACGTGGCCGCACGGGCACCGCACTCGCCTGCCTTGCCGTCCTGGACGGCGTCCCGGCCGAGGACGCCGTCGCCTATGTGCGCGAGCACTACCACCGGGGTGCGGTGGAGACGCCGTGGCAACGGCGGTACGTCCTGCGCTTCTGACCCGCCGACCCCGCGGCAGGACGCTGCTCCCGCCCGCGCGGCAGGACGCGCCGCCCGCACGACGGAACGCGGCCCGCAGGCCCTACAGCAGGGCCTGCGGACGGTAGACCGTCAGCGCCTCCGGGACCTTGTCCAGCACCAACTCCGGCGGCGCCGGGGCCACTTCACCGTCGTAGGCGAGCAGGGTCCCCGGAGCCAGCCCGCCGATGTGCAGCCGCCGCAGGGGCCGTGTCGCGTGGACGGGGGAGCGGCGCAGTTTGCCGACGAGCGCCGCTCCCAGCAGCCGCCAGCCGGGCGCCCGGCCGCCGTGCACCACGCGGACGTCCAGCAGGCCGTCCACGAGACTCTGTCGGTGGCCCGGCGTCGGGCCGACGCCCTTGTAGACGCCGTTGCCCGCGAACAGCAGCCACATCGGCCGCCGTCTGCCCTGGACCTCCGCCTCCAGCGGCTGTCGGCCGCGCAGCACCAGCACCGCCGCCAGTACACCGGCGGGCCAGCCGCCGATCCGCGGCGACCAGCGTTCCCTGACGCTCACCAGGTCCGGGTACACGCCGAGGCTGAAGGTGTTGAGGAAGTGGCCCGGTTCCGCGCTGCCGTCCGGTCCCGGCGTGAACCGGCCCAGGTCGACCCGCACCGCGTCACCCGCGGCCAGCGCCCGGCAGGTGTCCTCGACTGACTCTATGCCCAGGTCGTACGCGAAGTGGTTGAGCGTGCCTCCGGGGAAGACGGCGAGCGGCATGCCCCGGCCCGCGGCCACCGCCGCCGCCCTGTTGACCGTCCCGTCCCCGCCGACGATGCCCAGCGCGCGTCCCCGCCCCGCGGCCTTCTCCAGCTCGGCCCGCAGCTCGTCGGGGGCGCACTCCACCACCTCCGCCCGCGGCAGTGCCGCCCGCACGACCGGCGCCATGTCGGCGGAGCCCGACTCCCGGTTGACGATCACGATCAGGCCCTCGCCGTCGGGCAGCTCCGGAGCGTCGGCGTGCGGCGTGCCGGGGCTCGGCAGCTGCGACCTCGTCGGGACCGCGCCGCGCACCGCGAACGCCGCACCCACGCCCAGCGCCGCGCCGACCAGGACGTCGCTCGGATAGTGGACACCCGTGTAGACCCGGGAGAAGGCGACCGACGCCGCCACGGGCGCCACAGCGGCACCCCATCCCTTCGACTCCAGGGCGACACCGGTCGCGAAGGCGGCGGCGGACGCGGAGTGCCCCGAAGGGAAGGACGTGGTGAACGGCTGGCGCTTCAACTGCCGTATCACGGGTACCGCGTCGAGCAGCGGCCGTGCCCGGCGCACGGACCGCTTGCCTACGGTGTTGATGACGGCCGAGGCGACGGCCAGGGAGGCGACACCCCGCACGGCGGCGCGCCGCGAGCGCGCGTCACGGCCCAGAGCGACTATCCCGGCGGCCGCGCCGAACCACAGGAGGCCGTGGTTGGCGCTGCGGCTCAGCCGCGGCAGCACCGGCTCCGCACCGGGCCACTCCCGTGCCGCCACGGCATGGAAGACGCTGCGGTCCCATCGGCCGAGGAGCGCCGTGATCCGCCCGCGGAGCGGCTGCCCGCCGATCGACCGGGTGCCTGGTAGGTGAGTTGCGTGAGCGTCCGACATGTTCCGCCATTACCCCGGGACCGCCGCCACCACGCCGGGCCGTACGCGATCCGTGTCGTGCGCCGCGGCACGCCACTCGCGCCACGCCGCCGCACCGGCGTACGGACCTCCCACGGGGCGCCGGGCGGCGATCCTCCGTATAAAGGGCTCGTGGACGGGCAGACGAGCCCGGGGCGCGAACAGTGGAGGTGGACGGGATGACGGGGACCGATCGTGAGGGCCACGGCCCCGTCCGCTACGGGCCGCCCGCCCCCGACGCGGGGCTTCCCGTTCTGCCCGAGCTGAGTGCAGTCCTCGCCGCCGCCGCGGACGCGGCGGAGGGCGAGCCGCCGGGCGGCGGGCCGACGCTGCGCGAGGCGGCCTGCGGATACTGGTGGCGGCGCGGACTGCGCAGCCGCCCCGGTGAGGTCGTCGCCGCTTCCGGCGCGCAGTCCCTGCTGTTCGCGCTGCTCGGCGCGTACGACGGCGACGTACTGCTGCCCCGTCCGTGCCCTGCCTGGTGGACGCCGCAGGTGCGGCTGCTCGGGCGCCCCGCCTACCACGTGCCCGTCCCCGCGGAGTGCGGCGGAGTGCCGGACCCGGTCGCGCTGCTCGAGACCGTGCGCAGGGTGCGGCTGGAAGGCGGCCGGCCCCGGCTGCTCCTGCTGTCCGTCGCCGACGATCCGACCGCCACCGTCACCCCGCCGGAGATGCTGAGCGAGGTGTGCGAGGCGGCGGTCGGTGAAGGGCTGCACATCATCAGCGACGAGACCTGGCGCGACACCGTGCACGAGCCGCACGAGACAGTGCTGGTCAGCCCCGCCGAGATGTACGCGGAGCAGGTGACGGTCATGAGCGACCTGGCCGGCGCGCTCCTTCCGTCGTCCTGGCCGGTCTCCGTCGCCCGCTTCCCTCGGGGGGAGCAGGGCGAGGCCCGGCGGGCCAGGACCCTCGACATCCTCACCGCCCTCGGCGCCGTCGTCCCCGCTCCGGTCGCCGCCGCCGCGGCGCACGCGCTCGACGAGCCCCCGGAGATCACCGAGCGGGCGTCGGAAGCGGTGGCGCTGCACGCGCGTACGGCGGCCGCCGTGCACCGCACGGTGGTCGAGGCCGGCGCGGTCTCCCGGCCCCCGCAGGCGGGCCGGCACCTCTACGCCGACCTGGGGCCGCTGCGCGGCCGCCTCGCGGAGCTGGGCGTCAGCGACTCCATGGAGCTGGAGGAGCAGCTGACCGAGCGCCTCGGCATGCCGGTGCCCGGCGGACACCGGTTCGGCGACGAACTGGGCGCCCTGCACGTCAGGCTGGACACCGCGCCCTTCCTGGGGGCCACCGCCGAGCAGCGGCTCGAGTCGCTCGCCTCTCCGGAACCGCTGGAACTGCCGCATGTCGCACAGGCGTTGGAGAATCTTCGATCGGTCTTCGACGGTCTACGCTGAGGGGCCCGTCCGCCGCCGGGGCGCCGTCGGCCCGGGCCGCGTGGAAGGGAGCCCGGGGAGCGGGCGGTCAGGTGGGCCGGCTCTCGGAGCCGTACGCCGTCCGCAGTCTGCGCCAGACGGCAGGCGCCCCGCTGATCACCAGTGTCAGCGCGACCGCGGCGACGACTCCCTGCCACGGCTCGGCGAACAGCGAACCGCCCACGATGCCGATCAGCCCGTAGGTCGCGGCCCACGCCAGGCAGGCCGGGACGTCGCCGCGCACGAACCGGCGCAGCGGCATTCTGGCCAGCAGGCACGCCAGCATGATCGGAACGCGTCCGGCGGGCACCAGCCGCGAGAGCACCAGCACCGTCACGCCGTGCTCGTCCAGCTTGCGCTGTGCCTGCTCCAGCCGGTCGGGTGCGGCGCGGTTGCGCAGGGCGGCGAGCCAGCGTGAACCGTTCCTCGAGCGGACCCCGCGCCGTCCGAGCCAGTACAGGGTGACATCACCCAGGAACGCGGCCGCGGAGGCGAGGAGGAAGACGTACAGCAGCGCGAGCGGCGCCATCTGGTGGAAGGCCACCACGGCGGCGGAGGAGACCACAGCTCCGGTCGGCACGACCGGGACCAGCGCGCCGAGCACCACCAGCAGGAACAGCGACGGATAGCCCACGGCCTGCTGGGTCGACTCGGGGGGCAGTTGCCGCACGAGCTCCGACAACTGGCCGAGCGCCTCGGCGAGGTGGGTCCTCACCGCGTCTCCTCCGGCCGGATCCGCTCGCAGTGTCCGAGCCGGTGCACCGTCACCTTCGGGGCCAGCAGCGCCGCCTTGCGCGCGAACTCGTCCCCGGGCGCGTAGAACTCGTGCGGCCGGATGCCGTCCATCCCGATCGGCCAGTACGTGCCGTAGTGGACGGGCACGGCGGCCCGCGGCGCGAGCGCGGCCGCGGCCTGCGCCGCACGGCCGGCGTCCAGATGACCGTGGCCGAGATACGGGCCCCAGCCACCGACCGGGAGCAGTGCCACGTCGACGGGGCCGACCTCTTCCGCCATCGTCTCGAACAGGCCGGTGTCACCCGCGAAATACGTGTGCGACTCGCCGCTGACGACGAAGCCGAGCGCCGGCGAGCGGTGCGGCCCGAGCGGCAGCCGACGCCCGTCGTGCATCGCCGGCACGGCCCGTACGAGGAGCTCGCCCACCCGCACCTCGTCGCCCGGGCCGACCTCGGTGACCCGCAGGGCGGCCGTGCGGACGAGCCGGCCGAGCCGGGGCACCGAACGGGCCGCGCCGCGCGGCAGGATCAGGCGCGTGCCGGGCGCCAGGCGGGCGAGCGACGCGAGGTGCAGATGGTCGGAGTGCAGATGGGAGACGAGGACCGCGTCGGCGACGGCGGCCTGCGGCGGCGGCAGTTCGCCGCGGCGTCTGCGCAGATGGGCCAGCCGCCGCACGAACAGCGGGTCGGTCAGCACGCGGACCCCGGAGTCCTCGATCGTGCAGGTGGCATGACCCCACCAGGTGACCTCCACCGGCACGCGACGCCTCCTCCTTCGAACCCCC
This sequence comes from Streptomyces sp. NPDC086835, assembly GCF_044745705.1. Classification (NCBI taxonomy): domain Bacteria; kingdom Bacillati; phylum Actinomycetota; class Actinomycetes; order Kitasatosporales; family Streptomycetaceae; genus Streptomyces; species Streptomyces sp. NPDC086835. Next base: position 111,579 of record NZ_JBIVAU010000005.1, on the reverse strand, counting down.
CGTACCGTACGAGCCTAGGGCCTTCGTGGGCGGTCCGGGCCGGTACGGCCACCCCGCCGGACCCGGCTTCGCGCTGTGCCACGCTGGAGTCCTGCTCGAAGGGTGAGGTGAAGGGGCGTGGGCGAAGGGCGGTGGCGCAGGGCCGGCAGCGCCGTCGTGCGGGTGGCCGTCGTCTGGGCGGTCTCGACGCTGACGATGCTGGCACTGGCCGGACTTCTGCCGGACTTCCGGCTCCAGTCCGACGACGGCGACAGCGCCACCCGGACCGCGGTCACGGCGGCCTCGGGCGCGGGCGCGTTCGGTCTTCTCACGGGTCTCGTCTGGCCCGTGGTGGTGCGGGCCCTGCTGCTCGTACCCGCCCTGGTGCTGGGCCTGCTGGTGTTCTTCCTCAACGGCTCGCTGCTGCTGATCGCTCTGTGGATCGTTCCCGACGGACGCGGCACGGCCAATCCGGAGACGGCGGTGGTGGTCGCGGCCGTGATGTCGGCGGTCGCCTCCGCCACCTCCACGGCGCTCGCCGTCCGTGACGACAACGCCTACCGGCGAAGGCTGTACCGGCTCGCCCACCGCCGTGGGCGCGGCAACGCCTCGCAGGACCGGTCGGGCCCGCCGGGGACGGTCTTCCTCCAGCTCGACGGCGTCGGCTACGAGGTGCTGCGCAGCGCGGCGGAGAGCGGCGTGATGCCGACCGTGGCCGGCTGGCTGGGCGCCACGCACCGGCTCACGCCCTGGCGCACCGACTGGTCGAGCCAGACCGGTGCGAGCCAGCTCGGCATCCTGCACGGCTCGAACCACGACGTGCCCGCGTTCCGCTGGTACGAGAAGGACAGCCGCCGCATCGTGGTGAGCAACCGCCCGGCGAGCGCCGGGGAGCTCCAGCGGCGGGCGATCGAGCTGACCGGCGACGGCGGGCTGCTGACGGTGGACGGCGCGAGCCGCGGCAACCTGTTCAGCGGTGGCGCGGACCAGCTCGCCCTGGTGCTGTCGATGGCGGCCCGGCGCGGCAGGGCGAACCGTTCCCGGGCCGGCTACTTCGCGTACTTCTCCGATCCGGCCAACGCGGTGCGCACGGCGTTGTCCTTCGTCGCGGAGGTCTGCCGTGAGATCGGCCAGTCGACCAGGGCCAGGCTCCGCGGGGACACGCCCCGCGTCGGGCGTGGGGGTCTCTATCCCTTCATCCGGGCGTTCGCCACCGTCGTCGAGCGCGATGTGGTGGTCGCCGCCGTGATGGGGGACATGCTCGCCGGGCGCAGGGCCGTCTACGCCGATCTGGTCGCCTACGACGAGGTGGCCCACCACTCCGGGCCGCACAGCGGGGACGCCTTCGCGGTGCTGGAGCGGCTGGACCGTTCCATCGCGCTGATCGCCAAGGTCGCGGAGCACGCGCCGCGTGCCTACCGGATCGTGCTCCTCTCCGACCACGGCCAGAGTCCGGGCGACACCTTCGAGGGCGCGTACGGGCTGACGCTGAAGGATCTGGTGCGGGCCGGGTGCGGGCTGCCCGTGCCGCGGCGGGCCGAGCGGTCCAAGAGCGGTGCGGAGGCCCGCGACGCGGCGCGCGACGCGCTGCGGACCGCGCTGCACCGGCAGCCGGCCGGGGACGGTGAGGAACGTCCGGCTACGGGCTCCGACCCGATCGTGCTCGCCTCGGGGAACCTGGCCCTGATCTCGTTCCCCGACGTGTCGTACCGCATGAGCCAGGAGGAGATCCGGCGCCGCCACCCGGCGCTGCTGCCTACCCTCGCCAACCATCCGGGCATCGGCTTCCTGCTGGTGCGCAGCGAGGTGTACGGCTCCGTGGTGCTCGGCGCGGACGGCACGGAGGTGCCCGTCGACGCGCTGAAGGACGACGACGGACCGCTGACCGGTTTCGGGCCGGGCGCGGCCGACGCCGTGCGCCGCACCGACTCGTTCCCGCACGTCGCGGACATCATGGTCAACTCGATGCACGATCCGAGGACGGGCGTGGTGCACGCCTTCGAGGAGCAGATCGGGTCGCACGGAGGACTCGGCGGGGAGCAGTCACAGGCGTTCGTGCTGTCGCCGTTCGAACTGTCCCCGCCGGTCCCCCCGGGGGTCGACCTGATCGGCGCGGAACAGGTGCACCGGGTGCTGCGCCGCTGGCTGCGGGAGGGGGAAGGGCCGCAGATCCCGCTCGGGCCCGTGCAGGTTTCCCGGCCGGAAGGTGAAACGGAAGAAGAAATTCCGGTTGATGGTGGAGTCGGGCCGGACAAAAACGGGTGATTTCTCCGCGGCCTCTCCCGTGCCGGAACATGTCCCGGTCCCCGACATCGCCGCGCACCCGGAAGAGGCCGCACACCCCATGACCACCCAAGCACCACAGAACAGGCATGCCCGCAGGTTCGGGCTGCCCGTCGCCACGGCCCTGGTCATGGGCAACATCATCGGCGGCGGCATCTTCCTGCTCCCGGCGTCCGTCGCCCCGTTCGGCACCATCAGCCTGGTCGCGTTCGCCGTCCTCACCGCCGGAGCGATCGCGCTCGCCCTCGTCTTCGGCCGGCTCGCGGAGCGGCACCCCAGGACCGGCGGCCCGTACGTCTACGCCCGCGAGGCGTTCGGCGACTTCGCAGGCTTCCTCGCCGCCTGGTCGTACTGGATCACCACCTGGGTCTCCAACGCGGCCCTCGCCGTCGCCGCCGTGGGCTACCTCGACGTCCTGATACCCGTCCGGCACTCCACGGCGGCCACCATCACCGCCGCGCTCGTCCTGCAGTGGCTGCCCGCGCTCGCCAACCTGGCAGGCACCCGCTACGTCGGCGCCGTCCAGCTCGTCTCCACCGTGCTGAAGTTCGTGCCGCTGCTGCTCGTCGCCGTCGGCGGGCTGTTCTTCTTCGACACCGACAACCTCGGCCCCTTCCAGGCCGGTGACCACAGTGCGGCCGGAGCGGTCTCCGCGTCGGCCGCCATCCTGCTCTTCAGCTACCTGGGCGTGGAGTCCGCCGCGGTCAGCGCCGGCGAGGTCAAGGACCCCGAGCGCAACGTCGGCCGGGCCACCGTCCTCGGCACCGCCGCGGCCGCCGGCATCTACCTCCTCGGCACCCTCTCCGTCTTCGGCACCGTCGCCCACGACGAACTGGTCGGCTCCACCGCGCCCTTCAGCGACGCGGTCGACTCCATGTTCGGCGGCAGCTGGGGAGGCACCGTCGTCGCCCTGGCGGCCCTGGTCTCCATGGTCGGCGCCCTCAACGGCTGGACCCTGCTCAGCGCCCAGACCCCGTACGCGGCGGCGAAGGACGGCCTGTTCCCCGAGGTGTTCGCCACCAAGCGGCGCGGTGTGCCGACCGTCGGCGTCCTCGTCACCGTCGTCCTCGCGTCGCTGCTGACCGTCTACAACTACACCGCGGGATCCCAGCGGGTCTTCGAGATCCTGGTCCTCGTCACGACCTTCACCGCCACCGTGCCCTACCTGCTGGCGACCGCCGCCCAGATCTACTACCTGCTGTCCGGGCGGCCGGACCGGGTGGACCGGCGGCGCCTCGTGCGCGACGGGGTCCTCGCCGCCGCGGCCTTCGGCTTCTCCATGTGGCTGGTCGCCGGCTCCGGCTACGCGGCCGTCTACCAGGGGGTGCTGTTCCTCTTCGCCGGGGTGCTGGTGTACGCCTGGATGTCGGCCCGCAGGACCAGGGCCGCAGGAACCGAGGAGAGTGGCACGTGCGCGCAGTCGTATTCGACGAGTTCGGTGGAAGGCCGGTAGTACGCGAGGTCCCGGACCCGGAGCCGTCGCCCGACGGCGTCGTCGTCCGGGTCGGGGCGACGGGGCTGTGCCGCAGCGACTGGCACGGCTGGATGGGCCACGACGAGGGCATGACCACTCCGCACGTCCCCGGTCACGAACTGGCGGGCGTGGTCCACTCCGTCGGCCCGGACGTCGTCCGCTGGAGCCCCGGTGACCGGGTGACCGTGCCGTTCATCTGCGCCTGCGGGCGGTGCGCCGCCTGCGCCGACGGCAACCAGCAGGTGTGCGAGCGCCAGGAGCAGCCGGGGTTCACGCACTGGGGCTCCTTCGCCGAGTACGTCCCGCTCCGCCACGCGGACACCAACCTGGTGGCGCTGCCGGAGACCATGTCGTTCACCACCGCCGCGAGCCTCGGCTGCCGCTTCGCCACCGCCTTCCGCGCGGTGGCCGGCCAGGGGCGGGTGCGGCCGGGGGAGTGGGTAGCGGTGCACGGCTGCGGCGGAGTGGGCCTCTCCGCGGTGATGATCGCCGTGGCCTGCGGGGCCCGGGTCGTCGCCGTGGACGTCTCGCCGGGCGCGCTGGAGCTGGCCCGCACCTTCGGCGCGGAGGTCTGTCTGGACGCCTCCGCGCTCGCCGAGGGCGAGGTCGGCGCGGCGCTGCGTGATCTGACCGGCGGCGGCGCCCATCTCTCACTGGACGCCCTGGGCGCGCCGGTGACCTGCGTGAACTCCGTGCAGGGCCTGCGCAGACAGGGGAGGCACGTGCAGGTCGGCCTCCTCCCGTCGGGTGTCGCCCTGCCCATGGACCGGGTGGTCGCCCTCGAGCTGGAGATCCTCGGCAGCCACGGCATGGCGGCCCACGCCTACCCCGAGATGATGGCCATGGTCGCCTCCGGCACCCTGCGGCCCGACCTCCTGGTCACCAAGGAGATAGGCCTCGACGCCGTACCGGACGCCCTGACGGCGCTCGGCACCGCGTCCGGCACCGGGGTCACGGTGATCGTCCCGGGCGCCTGACCGCCATTACCTCCGGCGTAATCGACCTCCCCAGGGGGCGAGGGGCAGTCTGTGAGCACCGGGACCCGGGCGGCGCACTCCGTCCGGGCTCCGGGCCCACGACCAGCCCGCAACCTCGACGGAGGCTGATCCGCCATGTCCACCACCCTGCTCGCCGGCATCTCCCGCACCACCGAGCCGCAGACCATGCTGCGTCGGTTCCTCGCCGCCGACGCCGCCGTGACCGGCGCCAACGGCCTTGCCTATGTGGTCGCTTCGGGGCCGCTCGGGCGGCTCCTCGGAGTCGACGGCACCCTCCTGCTCGGCCTCGGCATCTTCCTGACCGCCTACGCGGCGTGCGTCGGCCTGCTCGCCGCCCGCCCCCGGCCGCCGAGGACCGCCGTCACCCTGGTCGTCGACACGAACATCCTGTGGTCGGTGCTCAGCATCGCCGCCCTCGTGCTGTGGCTCGATCCCACCGCCGCAGGTGCCGCCTGGGCCGTGATCCAGGCGCTGACCGTCGCCGGCTTCGCCGTCGCCCAGTGGTCCGCGCTGCGCGCCACCGCTACGGCGTGAGCGACCGGAGGTACTTCACCGTCGCCGGGTCGGCCGGGAGCAGCGTCTCGATGGCCAGCTCGGCGACGGTCACGTCCATGGGCGTGTTGAAGGTCGAGATCGACGACACAAAGGAAAGGACCTGTCCCTCGTGCTCGATCCGAAGCGGCAGCGCGAAGTACGGGAACGGCGCTTCCCGCCCCGCCTCGCTGTCGCCGTCCTCCGCCAGGCCCGCGTGCGCGTCCTCGCCGGTCTCCGGAAGCGGATAGGCGGCGACCTCGTCGTACACCGCGCGCAGCGCGTCGGAGCGGGCCGGCGCGAGCTGCCGCTCCATCTGGGCCAGCAGGTGGGCGCGCCACTGGCGCAGATTGCGGATCCGGGGCGCGAGGCCCTCGGGGTGCAGCGTGATCCGCATGGCGTTCAGCGGCGGGGCGAGAAGGTGCTCCGGCAGACTGTCGAGCAGCATCGCGATCCCCCGGTTCGCGGCGAGCACGTTGTACGTGCCGTCGACGACCAGCGCGGGGTACGGCTCGTAGCCGTTCAGGAGCTGCTCCATGCCTTCACGCAGGGCCTCCATCGCCGGGTCGCCCAGCGGTGTCTCCGCGTACCGGGGGGCGTAACCCGCCGCCAGCAGAAGGGAGTTGCGTTCCCGCACCGGGACGTCGAGATGTTCGGCGAGGCGCAGGACCATGTCCTCGCTGGGGCGGGAGCGGCCCGTCTCGACGAAGCTGATGTGGCGGGCGGAGGAGCCGGCGCGCAGAGCCAGTTCGAGCTGGCTCAACCGCCGGCGCTCACGCCAGCCGCGCAGCAGCGGCCCTACTCCCGTACCGGACGCGACAGTTGTCATAGCCAGACCGTAGTACGCCGGCCCGCGCCGGCCCATGGGGGTGCCGACCCGGCAGGGGAGCCCGCTCAGCCCCGGGCGTTGCCCAGCAGCGCCGCGAGGGCGCGTTCGATGTCCAGGGCCGCCGCCTCGTTGCCGGCAGGTACGGTCGCGTACGAGCGGACGAGGAACCGGCGCAGGCCGGCCGTGTCCAGCTGGAGCAGCGCGACCCCCTCCGGCGAGCGCAGTTCGATCATGGTCTGCACGCGTCCGCAGGGCCAGACGTGCACATCGCCGTCACCGGTGGGTGCGCGCAGTCCGGCGTCGAGCAGGCTGCGGGCGAAGGTCCAGGTCACGCCGGTGTCGTTCAGGCATGCCTCCGGGGGGAAGACCATGCGGACGGCGAACGGGTCGGCGTCGCAGTAGCGCAGAACCACCGGCACGGCCAGGGAGTGGGGCGCATCGCTGATGAGGCGGGCCCGTACGGATTGCTCGATGGTCGATGACATCGCTCGCTCCTCTGCTGCTGTGCGGTTCCGCTCTCGTGCACGTACGTCCTCAGGGGCAGGTGCCCGCGAGCGACGCCAGTGGCGCGTGTGACCTGCATCACCAAGACTGAAACGATTGAGCCAGGATGGCTAGGGTTTTGCGCCACCGCATATCTGTGTAATTCGGACCGGTGGCTGGTTACGGGCGGGTATCCCGAAAGCGGATCCGCGCAGCGTCGGCCGGGAGCGCGACAGGCGGGAAAAGGGGAGGCCCCGGCCGGACGGGGGTTTCCGGCCGGGGCGGTCACTGGGTGTGGTGCGAATGGTGCTCGCCGCCGGGTGATGCGCTCTACGGGGGCGTCGGTCGAACGGGCTTCCCGGTGCGCGAACGGCGAGGTCCGGGGACTGTGTCCCCTTCACATCCACGTGTAGATGAACGATAAACCATCGAACGGTGATCCGGGGAATCCTCCGCCCTTCCTGTGACGAGGGTTACTCGCCGTTACCCCCGAGGGTGGCTTCCGGACATCCCCCGGCTCACTCGCCGCCTCGCGCGACCACGGACCCCAGCACCTGCGGCAGCGGATACCAGTCGGCGGACACCACGCTCGCGTGCCGTCCCGCCAGCAGAGCCACGCGGTCGTGGGCCTGCTGCTCCGTCGGGTTCGTCCCGTCGATCGCGGGCGCGACCCCGTGCGCGGCCGTCATGATCACGAGGTAGTGGTTGCGGTCGTACCAGGAGGTGTCGACCGACCCGCCCGCGTACACCCCCGCGTCCCCGTCGAACATGACGAACCACGGCCGGATCGAGGCGTCCGCGTACCGGCTGCGCGGATCACCCGCCGCGGCGTGGTGCACGGCGGGGAACGCTCCCGCCTCGCCGAGACGGCCCGCCGCCCGCAGGTCGCGCAGATGCGTCGCGTACTCCCGGTCGGTCCACAGCGAGTCGAACGGGTTGTCCTCCTCGAGCGTGCCCGGGATCAGCTCGACCACGAACTTCCCGGCCAGCGCGGAACGCGCGGGCCAGCCGTCCGCCCGCACCGCGGTGTCCAGATCCGGGTGCCCGCCGGCCAGGTCCGCCGGCCGGTACAGGGCGTCACCGAGCCGCGCCCTCAGCAGGGCGTCCAGCGCCGCCGGCCCGCGGCCCTGACCGCCCTGGAAGCCGTCCTTGAGCTCCAGCTTGATCAGGATCGGCCGATGGCCCGGGTGCGCGTCGTGCCAGGCCCTCATGTCGGCGAGGCAGCCGCCCAGGTCCTGGTTGCGGGACTTGGCGCGCAGTTCGGCGGCGACGGCGGCGTTCACGCAGTTGTTGTCGTTGCCGACCGGGTTGCTGTGCGACACCCGCCACGATCTGCCGAAGGCGTTGGTCCACACGTCTATCTCGAGCATCGCCGCGCCCGAGTCGAGCGCGTCCGCGAAGTACGGGTACTTCGACTTCTCGTAGGCGTTGTGGACGCCGACCCCCGTGGTGGCGGAGTAGGGCAGCCGCCCGGTGTCCGCCGGGCCGGTGGTGGACGCCTGCGCCGGAGCGAGTGCGGCGGCGAGCAGTCCGGCCGCGACGGCCGTCGTCGTAGCGGCGCGAGAGAACGTGCGCATGGGGCCCCTGTCTGTGCGTCGATCGGTCAAATCGACGGAACATTAGGGGAGTTGGGTGAACCGTGGGGAGACTGTACCCGGCCGTTGCGGCCGCCTCGCCGTGCGGTGCGGGCAGGCCGCCGACGGTTGACCGGCCAGGGCGCGGCGCCGGGGTGCGTGCGTCGCCCGGCCGGGGCACGATAGCCGCATGCTGCTCGCCCGCGTCGCCGAAGTGTCCCGTGAGGTGGCCGCCACATCGGCCCGTTCGCGCAAGATCGCCGCGCTGGCGGACCTCTTCGCGGAGGCCTGGCCGGAGGATGTCGCCCTGGTCATCTCGTACCTGGCGGGGAGGGTGCCCCAGGGCCGCATCGGAATCGGCTGGAGCGTCCTCAAGGAGTCCGTACCCCCCGCCGCCGTGCCGTCCCTCACCGTCGGCGGGACCGACGCCGCGCTCGCGGCCCTCGCCCAGGTCTCCGGCCCCGGCGCCCAGGCGGAACGCCGCACCCGGGTGCACCGGCTGATGTCGGCGGCCACCGCCGAGGAACAGGAGTTCCTCGTACGGCTCCTCACCGGCGAGGTCCGTCAGGGCGCCCTGGACGCCGTCGCGCTGGAGGCCGTCGCGAAGGCCGCGGGAGCTCCGTCGGCGGACGTGCGGCGCGCCGTCATGCTGGAAGGGTCGCTGCCCCGCGTCGCGGCGGCGCTGCTCGCCGGCGGCCCGGCGGCACTCGAGCAGTTCCGGCTGCGGGTCGGCAACCCCGTGCAGCCCATGCTCGCCCACAGCGCGAAGTCCGTTACCGAGGCCGTCGGGGCCCTCGGTGCCGCCTGCGTCGTCGAGGAGAAACTCGACGGCATCCGCGTGCAGGTGCACCGCGACGGGACCGACGTCCGGATCTTCACCAGGTCCCTCGACGACATCACCGACCGGCTGCCCGAAGTGGCCCAGCAGACACGGGAGATGACGGGCGACCGGTTCATCCTCGACGGGGAGGTCATCGCGATGGCCGCCGACGGCAGGCCCGTCCCCTTCCAGGACATCGCCTCACGCGTGGGCTCGCGCCTCGACGTCGAGACGGCCCGCACCACCCTGCCGCTGTACCCGGTGTACTTCGACGTCCTCGCCGCCGACGGCGAGCCGGCGCTCGACCTGCCGGGCCGTGAACGGCACCGGATCCTTGCCCGGCTCGTCCCCGAACCGACGCGGGTGCGGCGCACGGTCGTCGAGGACCCGTCCGATCCCGCACAGGTCGCCGCCGCGGAGGAGTTCTTCACCGCGACCCTGGACCGGGGACACGAGGGTGTCCTCGTCAAGGCCCTGGACACGCCGTACAGCGCCGGACGCCGCGGCCGCTCATGGCTCAAGGTCAAGCCGGTCCACACCCTCGACCTGGTGGTCCTGGCCGTCGAACGCGGCCACGGCCGGCGCACCGGACTGCTCTCCAACCTCCACCTGGGCGCCCGCTCGGCCGACGGCGGCTTCGTCATGCTCGGCAAGACCTTCAAGGGCCTCACCGACGAGATGCTGCGCCGGCAGACCGACCTGCTCGGGGAACTGGCCGTCGAGGACGACGGGTTCACCGTGCGCGTCCGGCCGGAACTGGTCGTGGAGGTCGCCTACGACGGGCTCCAGCGGTCCACCCGCTACCCGGCGGGCGTCGCCCTGCGGTTCGCGCGGGTGCTGCGCCACCGGCCGGACAAGTCCGCCGCGGAGGCCGACACGATCGAACAGGTCCTGGCCGCCGGCCGCTGATCCTTGTCCGGCAGCGCGGCCGCTGCCGGCGCCGTCCGGCCCGGCTGCTCAGCGCGGGCCGAGCACCTTGTCGGCGAAGGCCCACAGATTGCCCGTGGTCCGGTCGATCTGCTCCTCCAGCGTGAGGTTCTCCTCGTAGCGTCCGTGGCGCAGCTTCGGCTGCCTCTTGCCGCGGATGTACAGCGAGCAGGCCAGATCGGCGCACAGATACGTGCCGACCGTGTTCCCCTCGCGGCCCGCCGCGCCGGCCAGCGGCGCCGCGAACAGGGTCACCCCCGACGAGGCGTGGGCGGTCAGGCACGCCTGGCACATGCTCGACTTCACCGCACTGGTCCGTCCGGTGGACGGGACCCGGAGCGTGATGCCGACCGGTCCGTCCTCCCGCGGCAGCACCAGATGCGCCTTCAGCGGTGCTCCTGGATCGACCCAGCCCAGGAAGTCCAGGTCGGGCCAGGGAAGTTCGGCGAAGTCGGCGGGCAGGCGCATACGCGTCGCCTCGCCCTTGGTGCAGTTCACGAAGGAGGCACGGATCTGTTTGTCGGTCAATGGTTCCACTCGGTGGAACGTACACAGCGTGGCCCGTGCAGGCACCCGATTTATCGGGCATCGGATCTATGGTGTTCCCGTCCGCCGCCCCCTGCCGGAAGGATCCTGGCCATGCCCACAGAGCCGCTGTCGCAGAAGGAGATCGAGGACCGGCTCCGGGAGCTTCCCGGCTGGTCCCTGGAGGGCGACAGGATCGCCCGCTCCTACCGCCTCGACTCGCACTTCGCGGCGACCGCCCTGGTCGTCCACATCGCGCAGATCCAGGAGGAGCTGAACCACCACTCCGACCTCACCCTCGGCTACAACACGGTCGCCCTGACCGTCCAGTCGCACGACGTGAACGCCCTGACGGAACGCGACTTCGCTCTGGCCGAGCGCGTCGAGCAGATCACCCCGGCCCACGGGGCGAACTAGGGCAGGCCGCGAAAAGCGGCAGCCGTCCGCCTGCCGGTCCGGCATGCTGCCGGTCATGCTCGACTACGACCGTGAGGCCGACGCGTACGACGCCACCCGCGGTGGCGTGCCCAGGGCGGAGGCCGCCGCCGCGGCGGTCCTCGGCCTGGTTCCGGACCGGGCGCGCACGCTGCTCGACATCGGCTGCGGCACCGGCCTGGTGACCGAACGGCTGTGCCGCCCCGGGCTGCGCGTGCTCGGTTGCGACGCTTCGTACGGGATGGCCCGCAAGGCCACGGGCCGTGTCGGCGGCGCCGTGGTCCTCGGCGACGTACGGCGGCTGCCGCTGCGCGACGCGTCCGTGGACGCGGTCAGCGCCGTGTGGCTGCTGCATCTCGTGCCCCGGTCCGCGGCGGTCGTCGCGGAGGCCGCCCGGGTGCTCAGGCCCGGCGGGGTGTTCGTCACCACCGTCGACAAGGATGCCGGTCATGACGTGGACAGCGACATCGACACCGTTCTGCGCCCCCATCGCTCCTTCGCCGCCGCCTCCGACCGCGCCGACAGGATCGAGGAGTACGCCGCCGCGCACGGCCTTCGGCCGGCGGGCGGCGCGCGGTTCGCCGGACACGGCCAGGGCCGCACACCCCGCGGCGCCGCCACCGCCCTGACGGCGGGACGCTTCCGCTCCTGGTTCACCGACACGGACGGCGCGACGGCCCGCGCGCTCACCGCGGAACTGGCGCTGCTGCCCGGCCAGGACACCCGCCGCCCCGATCCGTCGTACACCCTGCGCGCGTTCCGCAAGGGAGGCTGACGCGGTCGGCGTTCCCGCAGGCCGTGCCGGTGTCGTCGGCAGGTGTCGCGGCCTTGCCGGCATACGCGTCCGTCTACGCTGGTGGCCATGGACGCTCTCGCCGGACTTCTGGACGGGCCGCGGGCCAGGGGGGCTTTTCTGCTGCGCATGGTGATGGAGCCGCCGTGGTCCGTGCACATCGACGACGAGGCCCCGCTCTGTCTCATGTGCGTGACCCAGGGGGAGTCGTGGATCGCCCCGGCCTCCGGCGAACCGGTGCTGCTGCGGCCCGGTGACGTGGCGATCGCGCGCGGACCGGAGCCGTACACGGTCTCCCACGCGCCCGGTTCGGAGCCGCAGGCGAGAATCGGACCCGGCGGCACCTGCCACACCCTCCAGGGGGAACCGCTCGCCCAGGCCATGCGGCTCGGCGTGCGGACCTGGGGCAACGCGCCCGACGGCTCGACGTCCATGCTGATCGGCACCTACCAGATGAAGGGCGAGGTCAGCGGCCGGCTGCTGGACGCACTGCCGCCGCTGCTGCACCTGTCGGCCGAGGTGTGGAACCACCCGCTGATGACCGTGCTCGACGAGGAGATCGCCCGGGACGACCCCGGCCAGAGCGTGGTGCTCGACCGGGTGCTGGACCTGTTGCTGATCGCGGTGCTGCGCACCTGGTTCTCCCGCCCGGACGCGGAGGCCCCCGCCTGGTACCGGGCCATGGGCGACCCCGTGGTCGGGCAGGCGCTGCGGCTGATCCAGGACGGCCCGGCCCGCCCCTGGACCGTAGCGACGCTGGCCGCCGAGTGCGGGGTCTCCCGGGCGGCGCTCGCCCGGCGCTTCAACGACCTCGTCGGCGAGCCGCCGATGGCCTACCTCACCGGCTGGCGGCTCGCGCTCGCCGCCGACCTGCTGCGCGAGAGCGACGCGACGGTCGAGGCGGTGGCCAGGAAGGTCGGCTACAGCGGCTCGTTCGCGCTGAGCGCCGCCTTCAAGCGGGTACGGGGCATCAGCCCGCAGGAACACCGAACGGGTGGCGCTTTGCCGGAACGGCAACAAAGCTCGCCGTAATCGCAGGTCCCGGTCCACTCTGTGGCCATGAGCCATCACCACGAGTCCACACACATCGACTGGGACGAGCACGCGCAGCTGCTCGAGCGGGGCGCGGAGCTGCAGAGCCCCATGTACCGGCAGACCGCCGACTGGCTGCGCGAACTGGTGCCGGCCGGCGGCGTCCGGCGCGTACTCGACATCGGCAGCGGCCCCGGAGTGATCACCGGCCTGTTGGCGGAGGCGTTCCCGTACGCCGAGGTCGTCGCCGTGGACGCCGCCGCGCCGCTGCTGGAACGGGCCGAGGCGCGCGCCGCGCGTAACGGCCAGGCCGACCGCGTCCGTACGCATCGCGCCGAACTGCCCGACGGCATCGAGGACCTGGGGGAGGCGGACCTCGTCTGGGCGGCAGGATCCGTGCATCACCTCGGCGACCAGCGCGCCGCGCTCGGCGCGCTGGGCCGCCTGGTGCGGCCGGGCGGTCTGATCGCCGTCGTCGAGGGCGGGCTGCCGGCCCGCCATCTGCCGCGCGACTTCGGGATCGGCAGGCCCGGCCTGGAAAGCCGGGTCGGTGCCGCCGTCGACGAGTGGTTCGCGCGGATGCGGTCGGAGCTGCCCGGTGTGAAGGACGAGGCCGAGGACTGGCGGGCACTGCTCGCCGCGTCGGGGCTGACGCCGAGCGGCACACGCTCGTTCCTCCTCGACATTCCCGCGCCCGCGCCGGCGGCGGTGCGGGAGCAGTTGGTGTCCGCCTTCGCGTGGCAGCGCCGGTTGGTCGAGGGGCTGCTTCCGGACGAGGACATCGCGACCCTGGATCGGCTGCTCGACCCCGAGGACCCGGAAGGGCTGCTGCGCCGGTCCGACGCGTACATGCTGTCCGCGCGCACCGTGTTCACGGCCCGCAAGGACTGAACCGGGCGCAGGGACCGAACCGGACGCGCGGCCGGAGGGGACGCGGGGGCTGCGGCCCGAACCCGGTCCGGCCCGTCAGGAGGGCACCGGCTCCAACCGCCACCACTGGCCGGGGGAGTCGGTGTCCTCCCACTGCTGGACGTTCGCCCCGTCCTCGCTCGAACCGCCGGCGACCTCCAGCAGCAGTCCGCTGATGAAGCTGACGATGGTCACCGTGCCCGGCGAGTCCAGATGCTGTTCGACGATCCACTCCTGGGCGCCGAAGTTGTTCGCCTTCCACTGCTGGACGTTGGCGCCGTTCTCCGTCGAGGCGTTCGCCACGTCGAGGCGTTTGCCACCGGCGACGTTGACGAAGTGGTACAGGCCGTTGCCGTTGGGCACGGGCTCGATACGCCACTGCTGGGCGGGCGAACCGTTCTCCTTGCCCTGCTGGACGTTGACGCCGCTGCCGCCGCGTCCCCCGAACACCTCCAGCAGCAGCCCGCTGCCGACGTTGCGCACCAGGTAGACCCCTGGCTCAAGTGGCCCGTTCACGTCCCCGCCTCCCGTCCGGCGCCTCCCGGTGGGAGGCGGGGATCATCGTCGCATCCGCCACCGACAGTGGCCCGCCGCGGCGGCGCCGCGCCCGCGACAGCGAACGGCGGGCCGGTTCTCCGGCCCGCCGTTCACCGTCCTCGAAGGCTCCTCGTCCCCGTGGCGCGGGCCGCTCAGGAGTTGACGTCCGCCGGCTCCGGACCGAGCCGCCGGCCCTCGTCCAGAGCGGTGAACGCCGCCAGGTCGTCGGCGTCGAGCTCGAAGTCGAACACGTCGATGTTCTCCTGGATCCGGGACGGGGTCACGGACTTGGGGATGACCACGTTCCCGACCTGGAGGTGCCAGCGCAGCACCACCTGGGCGGGTGTGCGGTCGTGCTTGCGGGCGACCGCGACGACCGTGGGCGCCTGGAGGAGGTCCTTGCCCTGTCCGAGCGGTGACCAGGCCTCGGTGGCGATGCCGTGCTTCGCGTGGAAGTCCTTGAGCCCGGACTGCTGGAGCTGCGGGTGCAGCTCGACCTGGTTCACCGCGGGGACGACGGACGTCTCGCCGATGAGGCGCTCGAGGTCCTCGACGCGGAAGTTGGACACGCCGATGGCCTTGGTGCGGCCGTCGGCGAGGATCTTCTCGAAGGCCTTGTACGTGTCCACATAGGTGTCCTTGGCCGGCATCGGCCAGTGGATCAGGTACAGGTCGACGTAGTCGAGCCCCAGCTTCCCGAGCGAGGCGTCGAAGGCGCGCAGGGTGGAGTCGTACCCCTGCTCGGAGTTCCACAGCTTGGTGGTGACGAACAGCTCCTCGCGGGGGATCCCGGAGCCGATGACGGCCTTGCCGGTGCCCGCTTCGTTCCCGTAGATGGCGGCGGTGTCGATGCTGCGGTAGCCCGCCTCCAGGGCGGTGGTGACCGTCTGCGTCGCTTCGTCGTCGGGCACCTGCCAGACACCGAAGCCGAGTTGCGGCATCGCGACGCCGTTGTTGAGGGTGATGAAGGGGACCTTGCTCACGAGCGGTCGATCCTTACGTCGTCGGTTGGGTACTCCCATGGTCAACGATCATCTCGGTGGACGCATTCCCGCCTTCGAAGTTGGCGCGATACCGCTCCGTGATCCTCGGTCCAGACCATTGACCGTGACCCGTCAGCGCGGGACTCTGCTTCAGGTGGCTGAACGACGCACACCGACATGAACCCTGTGTCGGTCTGCTCGGTCCAGCGGCACGCCTGACCCCCACATCTCAGGAAGGCAGGTCCACGCCATGAAGGACACCAAGGAGACGTCGGAACCGACCTCTCGCTGGCAGACCCCCGAGTTCGAGATCGTCGAGACGGCACTCGAAGTCACCGCCTACGCGCTCACCGACCGCTGACCCGCCGCCGTGCTGCTGCAGGTGCTCGGCACCGCGGCGGGCGGCGGAGTGCCCCAGTGGAACTGCGCGTGTCCCGGCTGTGCCGGGGCACGCGCGCATCCGCACCGGCGCCGCCGTCACGCCTCGCTCGCCGTGCGAGCGGACAGGGCCGGCTGGTTCCTCGTCAACGCCACCCCCGACATCGGCGACCAGATCGAGAGCAGTCCGGCGCTGCTGCCCGGGCCGGGACCACGCGAGTCCCCCCTCGCCGGGATCGTCCTCACCGACGCCGAACTCGACCACACCCTGGGCATCGCCAGGCTCCGCGAGGCGGACGGCATCCACATCATCGCCACCCCTCCGGTGCGGCACGCGCTGCTCGGGCGGCTTCACCTGGGCGAGGTGCTCGCCCCCTACACCCGCGTCGACTGGCGCGAGCTGGGCCGCGAAGGCGGACCGCTGCTCCAGGGCGGCACCGTGGAGGTGGCCGCCGTACCCGTTTCGGCCAAACGGCCGCGCTACGCCGCCGGCAGCGGCCCGGACGACCCCACCTGGGTCGTCGCACTCCGGCTGCGGGACACGGCCACCGGCCGGAGCCTGCTCTACGCCCCCGCGCTGGCCAGTTGGACGGACGAGCTCCAGGAGGCGGCGGAGCAGGCCGACTGCGTCCTCGTCGACGGCACCTTCTGGGACGAGGACGAGCCGGTGCGCCACGGACTCTCCGGCGCCACCGCGACCGGCATGGGCCACCTCCCCGTCACCGGCCGGCACGGCACCGCGCGGCGCCTCGCCGGTCTACGGGGCCGCTGCCTCTACACCCACCTCAACAACACGAACCCCCTCACCGACCCTGACGCCCCGCAGCACGCACAGCTCGCGGAGTGGGGACTCGAGGTGGCCGCGGAAGGGATGGTGATCGAGCTGTGAACACGGCCGAAGCGCCCGTGACCGGAACCGGTGAGCCGTGGAACGCCGAGGAGTTCACGGCCCGGCTGCGTGCCGTGCCCGCCGGGCACTACCACGACCGCCACCCCTTCAACGTGCGGATGCACGAAGGCGCCCTCACTCCGGCGGAGCTACGCCGCTGGATCATCAACCGCTTCCACTACCAGCGCCACATCCCCGTCAAGGACGCCCTGATCCTCGCCAAGTTGGGGGAGCCGGCGCTCCGCCGGGCCTGGCTCCGCCGGATCCAGGACCACGACGGCGTGGTCGAGGGCGAGGGCGGCATCGAGCGGTGGCTGCGCCTCGGCGAGGCCGCGGGCATCGAGCGGTCACAGCTCCGGTCGGGCGCCGGCGTCCTGCCCGGCGTGCGGCTCGCCGTCGACGGGTACGTCAACTTCTGCCGGCTGCGCTCCCCGCTCGAAGCCGTGGCGGCCTCGCTGACCGAGCTCGCCGCCCCCGGCATCATGCGCACCCGCATCGACGCGTTCGAGCGGCACTACCGGTGGATCGACGCCGAAGGGCCGGCGTACTTCCGCGACCGGATCGGCCAGGGCGGCCGGGACGGCGCGGAGGCCCTGGGACTCGTCGTCGCCTGGGCGGGGACGAGACGGGAGCAGGAGGCGGCCGTCGCCGCGCTGTCCTTCAAGTGCGATGTGCTGTGGTCCCTGCTGGACGCGGTGGACCGGGCGGGTGAGGACCGGTGACCGGCGCCTGGAAACCGGTGCTCCGGCGGTCGGCCGTCCTCCGGCACGACCGGGTCCGCGGCACGGACCTGCTCGTGCTGCCGGAACGGGTGGTCGTCCTGCGCGGCAACGCCGGGTCCGTCCTGCGGCTCTGCGACGGCGCCCACGACGTCGACGCGATCGTCGCGGAACTGTCCCGGCGCCACCCCGGGGCGCCGGTGGCCGACGAGGTGCCCGGCTTCCTGGGAAGGCTGCGCGAGGAGGGACTCCTCGTATGAACGACGTCCCACCGTTGAGCGACGTCCCGCCGCCGTGGGCGCTGCTCGCCGAGCTCAGCCACGGCTGCCCGCTGCACTGCGCCTACTGCTCCAACCCGCTCGAACTGGTCGCCCGCACGGCGGAACTGACGACCGCGCAATGGGCGGACGTGTTCCGGCAGGCCGCCGACCTCGGCGTCGTGCAGAGCCACCTGTCCGGCGGCGAGCCCCTGCTGCGCCGCGATCTCACCGCGATCGTCGCCGCCGCGGACGGCGCCGGCGTCCACACCCAGCTCGTCACCAGCGGTGTCGGCCTCCATGAGAAGCGGCTCGCCGAGCTGACCGGGGCAGGGCTGCGCAGCGTGCAGCTCTCGGTGCAGCACGCCGACCCGGCCGCCTCCGAACTGATCGCGGGCGCCCGCTCGTTCGCGGCCAAGGAACGCGCCGCCCGGCTCGTACGGGAGGCGGACCTGCCCCTCGGCCTCAACGTCGTCCTGCACCGTGGGAACCTCGACGCGATCGACGCACTGGTCCGACTCGCGCTCGCCTGGGGCGCCGAGCGGATCGAGCTGGCCAACACCCAGTTCTACGGCTGGGCCCTGCGCAACCGCGACGCCCTGCTCCCGGACCGCGTCCGGATCGCCCGCGCCCGTGACCGCGTCGAGCACTGGCGCCCCCGGCTGGCCGGCCGGCTCGAGCTGGTGTGGGTCGTGCCCGACTACGTCGAAGGGACGGCGAAGCCGTGCATGGGCGGCTGGGGAGCCCGCTCCCTGACCGTCGCACCGGACGGCAGCGTCCACCCCTGCCCGGCGGCCGCCGCGCTCCCGGGCCTGGACCCGCCGAGCGTCAAGGACCACACGCTCGAGTGGATCTGGCGCCACTCGAAGGCCTTCAACCGCTACCGAGGCGAGCAGTGGATGCGGGACCCCTGCCGCAGCTGCGAACTGCGCACCAGGGACTTCGGCGGCTGCCGGTGCCAGGCCCACGCCCTCACCGGCGACGCCACGCGCACCGACCCGGCCTGCCGGCTCTCGCCCGACCACACGCTCGTGCGCGACCTCGTCGACCGGCCGGACAGTGTGCTGCCGGCCGTTCCCGGCTACCTCTACCGCAAGGAAGGACGATGAACATGAACGCATCCCGCAGGGCGGTGCTCGGCGCGGCACTCGGCGGCGCGGTCGCCGCCGGACTGCCCGCGACCCCCGCGAGCGCCGCCTCCTGGCAGCTGCGCTGGTCGCCCTCCGCGAGCCGCGACGGGCTCCGGGCCTTCGAGACGATCGAGGACGACCGGGCCGGCTCGCACCCGTCCGGCGCGCCCCACATCCGCACCGAGGGCGACAACTTCCGCTTCACCATGCACACGGCCGACCGCGACACGCACACCGACCGGCAGCGCCACGAGGTCACCGGCTGCCGCAACGGCGATGCGTACCTCCGCTGGACGTCCGGACAGACCTGGCGGATCACCTACTCGATGTTCCTGCCCAGCTCGCTCAAGGCGACCACCACCTTCACCCACATCATGCAGATGAAGCAGCCGGGCACCGGCACGTCGCCGATCGTCGTCCAGTCGCTGCGGCGCGTCGGCGGCGTGCAGACCATCGAGCTCAAGGTGTTCACCGGGGACGTCCTCGTGGGCCGGACCGACCTCGCACCGCTCCACGACAAGTGGACCGACGTCGACCTGCGGATGAAGATAGGCAACGGCACGTCCGGCACCGTGCGCTGGATCCTCAAGAGCGGCGGCGCCACGGTGATCGACACGTCCAGGTCGGGCGTCGACACCTTCCTTGCCGACCGTGTCCGCCCCAAGTGGGGCATCTACCGTTCGCTCGGGGACACTTCCGGCTCGCTCCAGAACTGCCACATGCTGCTCACCCGCATGCGGGCCTACCAGCTCGTCTGAGAGGTCGCCGACCCGGCCACCGTCCATCGTCCGCAGGGAGTTGGCCGAGCCGTGCCGGCGGCCTGGCGCTTCGAGCGCCGTGGCCCTCCGACGCAGGGTGAGGCATCGGCGTGTTGCGCTCAAAATGGTGCAAACATGGCTTAGCTTCCTCTTCGTACGGTTCCACCCATCACTCATCACGTCGAATCTGACGGAAGTGGAGATGTTGTGCGCAAGATTCGCAGTGCTGCCCTGGTGGCTGCCATGCTCGGCTGTGTCAGCATGTTCGGGGCCGGTGCCGCCTCGGCTGCCGGTGCCTACGGCGACGAGGGCGACAAGGGCAACAACGGCAACAGCGACACCAACGTGGTCGTGTGCGAGCAGGATGCTCGGATCGGCGACGAAACTGTGCAGTTCGGCCTGCTCAACGTCGCGACCGGGCCCATCGCGCTCCTCGGCAGCGGCCCGGCGTCCAATGCCACGATCCAGCAGCAGTGCAGTGGCGACGACAGCGTGGCCATCAGTGACTCCGAGGCCACGTCGGAGGGGCTCGAGATCGGTGACATCAGCCTCGATCTTCTCTAAGACGCGGGACGCGTACCAGCGCTCGACGGCGAGCGAGAAACGGGCGTACCCGTTGAGCTCGGCCGACTCGGGCGGCAGCAGTGAACAACTGCTGTTCGCCCGTCCTGCGGGCCGTGGTACCTGGTCTGTCGACTGCTGAAACCGCAGAAGGGCGCTCTCCAGGCCCGTTGCGCAAGGCGGTCGGTTGACGGCCTGCGAGCTGTTCATGCAGACGCTCGGCCGGGAACTCCCGGCCGAGCGTCTTGCGTGCTGAGGCCTGCTCAGCCGTAGAGGGCGTCGACCTCGGCGGAGTAGGCGTTCTCGATCGCCTTCCGCTTCAGCTTCAGCGACGGCGTCAGCAGCCCGTGCTCCTCGCTGAAGGGATGCGCCAGGATCCGGAACGTACGAATCGACTCGGACTTGGAGACCAGGGTGTTCGCTGCGACCACCGCGCGGCGGATCTCCATCTCCAGGTCCGGGTCGCGCACCATCTCCGCGGGTGGCAGCGGCGGCCTGCCCTGGATGGCCAGCCAGTGCTCGACCGACTCCTGGTCCAGGGTGACGAGCGCCGCGATGTAGGGCCGGTCGTTGCCGACGACGATGCACTGCGCCACCAGAGGGTGCGCGCGCACCCGCTCCTCCAGGCCTGCGGGCGAGACGCTCTTGCCGGCGGAGGTCACCAGGATCTCCTTCTTCCGCCCGGTGATGGTCAGATAGCCGTCCTCGTCGAGCGCGCCCAGGTCGCCGGTGGCGAGCCAGCCGTCGTGCAGCACGGCGTCGGTGGCCTTCGGGTCGCCCAGATACCCCTGGAAGATGTTCCCCCCGTGCAGCCACACCTCGCCGTCCTCCGCGATGTGCACGGTCGTGCCGGGGATGGGCAGGCCGACGGTGCCGTAACGGGTGCGCTCGGGCGGGTTCGCGGTGGCGGCGGCCGTCGACTCGGTGAGTCCGTAGCCCTCGAAGATGGTGACACCCGCGCCCTCGAAGAACAGACCGAGCCGCCGGTCCATGCCGGAGCCGCCCGACATCGCATGGCGCACCCGGCCGCCCATCGCGTCGCGGACCTTCCCGTACACCAGCTTCTCGAAGAGCTGGTGCTGCATGCGCAGACCGGCGGAGGGGCCCGGGCCGAGACCGAAGGCCCGGTGCTCCAGAGCCTCCGCGTACTTGACGGCCACCTCGACCGCCTTGTCGAAGGCGCCCACCTTGCCGGCGCTCTCCGCCTTGCGGCGGGCGGCGTTGAAGACCTTCTCGAAGATGTACGGGACGGCCAGGATGAACGAGGGCCGGAAAGCGGCCAGATCGGGCAGCAGTGCGCTCGCCTGGAGCACCGGCTGGTGGCCCAGTTTGACCCGCCCGCGGATCGCGGCCACCTCGACCATCCGGCCGAAGACGTGCGACAGCGGCAGGAACAGCAGAGTGGAGGCCTCGTCGCCCGGCTTGGAGTGGAACACCGGCTCCCACCGGCCGGTCATCGTGTCCGCCTCGAACATGAAGTTGGAGTGGGTGAGCACGCAGCCTTTGGGGCGGCCCGTGGTGCCGGAGGTGTAGATGATCGTGGCCACCGAGTCGGGCGTCACCGCCCGCCGGTGCCGGTGCACCACGTCGTCGTCGATGTGCGCGCCCGCCGCGACCAGTTCCTCCACCGCGCCCGTGTCCAGCTGCCACAGCCGCTTCATGAGCGGCAGCCGGTCGATCACCGAGCCGATCGTCATGGCGTGGTCCTCGTACTCGACCATGCAGGCGGAGACCTCGGAGTCGTGCAGCATCCAGAAGACCTGCTCGGCCGACGACGTCGGGTACAGCGGCACGGACTGGGCGCCGACGGTCCACAGCGCGAAGTCGAACAGCGTCCACTCGTAGCGCGTACGGCTCATCAGGGCGACCCGGTCGCCGAACCGGACGCCGTGCGCGAGCAGCCCTTTGGCCAGCGCCAGCACCTCGTCGCGGAACTGGGCCGACGTCACGTCCTGCCAGCGGCCCTCACGGTCCTTGCGGCCGAGCGCGACGTGGTCGGGGTCGTCGAGGGCATGGTCGAAGACCGCGTCCGCAAGTCCGCCGACCTGAGGCGCCGCGGCCATGGGTGGGACAGTGAACTCGCGCAATGGCTGCTCCTTGTGGCGCTCCGCACAGCGCCGTGACCGTACCCCACGATTTCATCGGGCGGGAGGGTCCTCGTGAACTGTGGACGAAAGACGTAGGCACAGGTCAGCGGTGGTGAGCGAGGAGCGGACGGCCGCAGGGGAGCCGCTTACTGACTCGTCGGTAAGGAGTCCGGCCGTCAATCTCCACCGAATCTGTACGGCGTGATCACCGCCGCTCTACGGGTGACGGTCCCGGTCCGTACCGGATGGAACGCTTCCGTCGAGTTTGCTCGGCACCCCGCCCCGTCGCCGTCGCCAGGGCTGCGGTTGCCCTCAGTGGGGCACGGGGCCGTGCAGCCGGTCGCCCGCCGCCAGCAGGGAGGCGGCCAGCGCCTGAGCGGCATCCTTGGCCGCGTCCCTGCGGCGGCCCTGGAGAAGCACGAAGTCGACGGTCCCGAGCTCGGGCAGTCCCGCCCGGTCCGGCACCGTCACCAGGCCGGGCGGGATCAGCCCGCGGGTGTGGGCCATCACGCCCAGACCGGCGCGGGCGGCGGCCACCAGTCCGCTGAGGCTGCCGCTCGTACAGGCGATACGCCAGGGCCGGCCGGACTGCTCCAGCACCTCCAGGGCGCGGGCCCGGGTGACGGCCGGCGGCGGGAAGAGGATCAGCGGCAGCGGGCGCTCCGGATCCACCCGCAGTCCCTCGGCCGAGATCCACACCATGCGGTCCCGCCAGACCAGCTCGCCGTGCGTGGCGCCGGGGCCGCGCTTGGCGAGCACCAGGTCCAGCCGGCCCGCCTCCAGCCGCTTGTGCAGGGTGCCCGACAGCTCCACGGTGAGCTCGAGGTCCACCTCGGGATGGTCGCGGCGGAACGCCTCGAGGATCTCCGGCAGCCGGGTCAGTACGAAGTCCTCCGACGCGCCGAACCGCAGCCGCCCGCGCAGCCGGGTTCCCGTGAAGTAGGCGGCGGCGCGCTCCTGCGCCTGAAGGATCGTGCGGGCGAAGCCGAGCATGGCCTCGCCGTCCTCCGTCAGCTCCACGCTGTGGGTGTCACGGCTGAACAGCGGCCGGCCGGTGGCGTCCTCGAGCCGGCGTACATGCTGGCTGACCGTCGACTGGCGCAGCCCCAGCCGGCGCGCGGCCTGCGTGAAGTTCAGCGTCTGCGCCACGGCCAGGAACGTACGCAACTGGGTCGGGTCGTACACGCCGCCCATCGTAGCCGCGGCCATCGCGGAACGTGATGACAGTGAGTGCGGTGTACGGGATTCCCGATCGGTCGTTCGGAGAGGACCATGGAGAGGGCACGTCCTGAACCGAGAGCAAGTGGAGCACATGAGCCGCCGCACCCCGCGCCTGCCGTCCTGGCTGCCGATCGATCCGTACATTCTGGCGCTGCTCGGGACCGTGGCTCTCGCGGCACTCCTGCCGGCATCCGGCCGGGCGGCCGACGTCGCGGGCGGGGCGTCGACCGGCGCGGTGGCCCTCTTGTTCTTCCTCTACGGCGCGCGGCTCTCCACGCGCGAGGCGCTCGACGGACTGCGGCACTGGCGGCTGCATGTCACCGTGCTCGCGGCCACGTTCGTGGTCTTCCCGCTTCTGGGGCTGGCCGCCCGCGGGCTCGAACCGGCCGTGCTCACGCCCGAGCTCTACAGCGGGCTGCTCTTCCTGTGCCTGGTGCCCTCCACGATCCAGTCGTCGATCGCCTTCACCTCGATGGCGCGGGGCAACGTGCCCGCGGCGATCTGCGCGGGTTCCTTCTCCAGCCTCGCCGGCATCGTCCTCACGCCGCTGCTGGCGGCCGTGCTGCTGGGCGGCGGCGCCGGCGGCTTCTCCGCGGACTCGCTGCTGCGGATCGTGCTCCAACTCCTTGTGCCGTTCCTCGCCGGCCAATTGCTGCGCCGCTGGGTGAGCGGCTTCCTGGTCCGTCACAAGAAGGTGCTCGGGTACGTCGACCGCGGCTCGATCCTGCTCGTCGTCTACACGGCCTTCAGCGAAGGCATGAACGCCGGCGTCTGGCACCAGGTCACCCCCGTGCGGCTCGGCGCGCTGCTCGTCGTCGAGGCGGTGCTGCTGGCGGCGATGCTGACGCTCACCTGGTTCGGCGCGAAGCGCCTCGGCTTCGGGCGGGCGGACCGGATCGCGATCCAGTTCGCGGGTTCCAAGAAGAGCCTCGCGGCGGGACTGCCCATGGCGACGGTGCTGTTCGGGGCGCAGGCGAGTCTCGCGGTGCTGCCGCTGATGCTCTTCCACCAGATGCAGCTGATGGTCTGCGCGGTGATCGCGAAGCGCCGCGCCCACGACCCGGACCACACCACGCCGGCCCCGCGCCGTGCGGCCGCACCCGACTCGCCTGCCGCGCTGCGAACCCGATGAAGGCGCTCCGTGCGCGTCCGCCACGCCAAGGACCGGGCCGGGCCGCGTCTCCGCGTCGGCTCAGCCGGTCGGGCGGTGGGCGTGGGCGTGGCGACTTCTGCCGCGTCTTGCGACGGCGTCACAGTGACGGTCCGCCCGCCTGCCGACCCGGCGGGCGGCCGGACACCCAGGGTCAGGGCGACCACGTGGACGTGTCCGGCATCACCGCGGCCCCGGCGCGGGTGTGGGTCGTACGGCTGGGAAGATCACCCGGTGACGACGTTCGCCATACGCCCCTTCGGCGCCCGCCCCTGCACCCTTGTCGTCTGCCGTGGTTGCTGCTGCGGCGACGCGCGCAAGAACCCCGGTACCGATCATGCCGGGCAACTCGCCAGACTGCGGGACGCCGCCGCCGCGTCCGGAGGGCGGCTCGCGGTGCGGACCAGTGACTGTCTCGGGCCGTGCGGTCAGGCCAATGTGATCGTGGTGCAGCCGTCGACCGACGGCCGCCGCCGCGGGGCGCGTGCCGCGTGGATCGGCTGGGCGCTCGACGACGACGCCACCGACGACGTGCTGGCGTGGGCGGCGGCCGGCGGGCCGGGGATCGCCGAACCGCCGGCGACGCTCACGCTCCAGATGATCCCGCCGCCGTCCGGCGGCGTCCGCACGCGGTAGCGGCGTTCGCCGGCCCGCGCCGGCACCTCGCGAACGCGGCCGGCAGGGACGGCGGCGGGGAAGGTCAGGTCAGCAGCTGCTGGACACTGGTTCGAATTTCGGCCATGGCTGCCCGGTAGAAGCGTGGCCCGTAGGACACGCGTGCCACACCCGGTTTCAGGAGCGTGGCCAGGTCCAGCTGCTCACCTGTGTTGCCGTTGACGGGCAGGGCGGTTCGGTGACGAGGGTTGCGATGTCGTCCTTCTCGCGCACGTTGATCGGGTAGACACGGTCGGCGCCGGCCTCCCGGTGCAGCCGGCCCCGCCGGATCGTTTCTGCGACCCGGTCCAGTTCATGCGTCGCGCTGTGGGCAGGAAGGTGTCCACAGGGGCGTTGATCACGAGCGGCACTCGGTCACGTCCGCTGCGGAGCGGACGTGACCGGGACCGGCACGGCCCTCGCGACCGCCGGCCGGGCTGACGCCAGGCCGAGTCGGTGATCCATCGCGACCACCGATCGATGCCAAACCGCTGCACTGCGTCGGTACGGCTCTCCTCGCGCGAACTCCGGCTCTCTCGGCGCTCCAACGGCGCAACCTGCGTCGATGGTGCCCGGACCACCCCTCCGGCACCACCTGTTCTGCCGAGGCCAGAGATGCGTACACATGTCCGATCTGTGTGATCTCTTGACGCACGGAGTTCGAATCGGCACGCTCCGTGCTCGGACAACGGCGGAGTCGGGCACATCGGCGTGCCCGTCCCGCTGCTTGGATTCCTAGGGGGGAATCAATGCACGCGTTATCAACGCGTATGCGTATGCCCATGCCCATTCGGGCTCTCCTGGCCGGACTCGCGGTCCTGGCCCTCGCCCTGAGCGGCCTGGTCGCCCTTGCACCGAGCGCCTCGGCCGCACCCGTGCCCGACGCCTCGGCCAGCCCCACGGCCGTCGCCCGGTACGGCACCTCGACCGTGACGCTGAGACTCGACGGCGAGTCCAGCACTCAGTCGACACCGACCGACCTGGTCCTCGTGCTCGACGAGTCCGGCAGCATCGATGCCACCGAGTGGGGTCAGCTGAAGGACTTCGCCAAGAGCGTGGTCAACGGCGTGGCGGCCCACGGCCTGTTCACCAACGGCGGCAGGGTCGGCGTCGTCGGATTCGCCGACGGCGTGACACCGCCGGTCAGCGCGCTCAGCGGGGACAAGGACGCCGTCCTGAACGCCATCGATACCAACCCCAAGCAGAACACCGGCACCTGCATCGCCTGCGGCCTGGCCGAGGCCAACGCTGTCATGGGGGCGGACAACCCCGCCCGCAACCAGCTCGTGATCGTCATCACCGACGGCGAGGCGACCAGTGGCAACACCGCCGCCGAGGCCGCGGCCCTGCAGGCCAAGGCCACCGTCTTCGCCGTGGGCGTCGGCGGAGGGGTCCAGCAGGCCACTCTGGAGGTCATCGCCAGCGGCCCCGGCTCCGACAACACCTTCTCCGCCGGTGACTTCGGCAACCTCGACACCCTCCTGAAGGCCATCGTCGAGGCGGTCGTCGTGCCCGGCGCCACCCATCCGTCCATCGCCGTCACGCTCGACGCGCCCTGGGAGCTCGTGGCCGGCACTGTGACCGCGAACCTCGCCGGATCGGCCGTGAACAACGTCACCGCCGACGGATTCACCTGGTCCCGGGCCGATCTCGGGGACGAGAACCTGGAGATCACCTACCAGGTGAAGCACCGCGGCGCCCCCTGCGGGCCGCTGGACGTGAACAAGTCCGTCGTCTACCACGACGACCAGAACGCGTCCGTCACCTTCCCGAAGGTCGTCGTCACCGTCAACTGCCTGCCGCCCGTCGCCGATGCCGGGCCCGACAAGACCGTCGACGAGGGGTCCCCGGTCACGCTCGATGGCTCCGCCAGCCATGACCCGGACGGCACCGTCGTCTCGTACGCCTGGAGCGGCGCCGATGCCGGCATCGGATCCCTGGCGAACGCCGGTGCGGCGGTGGCCACGTACAACGGTCTCGACGACGGCGGCGACGCCGTGACGCTCACCGTGACGGACGACAACGGCCTCACGGACGACGACTCCACCACCGTGACGGTCAAGAACGTCGCCCCGGACCTCACCCTGACCAACTGCCCCGTCGATCCCTACGCCGTCGGCACGGACATCTCCTTCGCCGGCACGTTCACCGACCCGGGCACCCTCGACACCCACACGATGTCGGTCACCTGGGGCGACGGCACCACCACCGATGTGCCCGGCGTGAACTCCCCGGTGGGCGGCACGCACCAGTACGCGGCCGCGGGCATCTACGACATCGCCGTCACGGTCACGGACGACGACGGCGGGTCCGACACCCAGCACTGCGGCTTCGTCGTCGTGTACGACCCCAACGGCGGCTTCGTGACCGGCGGCGGGTGGATCAACTCCCCGGCCGGCGCCTACCCGGCCGACCCAGGGGCCACCGGGCGCGCGAACTTCGGCTTCGTGTCGAAGTACAAGAAGGGCGCGACCGTACCCACCGGCAGCACGGAGTTCCAGTTCAAGGCCGGAAGCCTCAACTTCCACTCCGCCGACCACCAGTGGCTGGTCGTCGCCGGTGACAAGGCCATCTTCAAGGGCACGGGCACGGTCAACGGCGCCGCCGGGTACTCGTTCATGCTCACCGCAACCGATGGCTCGCCGGACACGTTCCGGATGAGGGTGTGGAAGACCGTGGACGACACCCTCGTCTACGACAACCAAATCGGCTCGGCGCCCGACGCCGACCCGACGACCGCCATCGAGGGCGGGTCGATCAAGATCCACAAGGGCTGACGCCCCACGCTCGGCCGGCGGCCCCACCCAACGCCGGCCGGGCACAGGCCGTGGACCTCTTCGTCTTCACCGCCTTCATGTGAGCAGGTCGGGCTTTGATGATGCCCGACCTGCTCACATGCCTGGACCGGCTTGTGCGGGTGGCTGCTCGGCCGGTTGGCAGCCCGCATCTCGGGCGTCGAGCCATGCGTCCCCCGTGCTTGGGTGTGAGGTGTCAGCGATGGCGCCTTCCGTCTGTGGCAGGCCCTGCCGTGTCTTCGGCACCGCATCTCACGACCACGTCTGCCCCCAGTGTGTTCAGGCAGCGGTCGGCCGCGAGGCGGTGAAGCCACGTCCGCAGCGATGCGCGTTCCTCGTAGCCGCCGATCCCGCGCCAGGCCGCCGGCAACGTCTGCTGGAGCAGACCCTCGCCTTCCTGCACCGAGCCGAGGATGCGGTAGCAGTGCGGGCGGTCGGCGCGCGCCGGGCGCCGGACAGGCCGCTGAGCGGCCGCGCACACGGAAGGACCCGGCCGGCGCAGGGGGCGCTCCCCGCCGGCCGGGTCCGTATCCCGTGCAGCGGGGCGCGTCAGACCCCAGTGCGCAGGGCGATGCGCTCGTCGCCCGCGTACACGTTCATGTTGTTGCCGCGCAGGAAGCCGACCAGCGTCAGACCGGTCTCCGCAGCCAGGTCCACCGCCAGCGACGACGGCGCGGAGACGGCCGCGAGCACCGGTATGCCCGCCATCACCGCCTTCTGCGCCAGCTCGAACGACGCCCGCCCCGAGACCAGGAGGATCGACCGGGACAGTGGCAGCCGGTCGTCCGTCAGTGCCCGGCCGACGAGCTTGTCGACCGCGTTGTGCCGGCCGACGTCCTCCCGGATGTCGAGCAGCTCGCCCTCGGGCGAGAACAGTGCAGCCGCGTGCAGGCCCCCGGTCCGGTCGAAGACCCGCTGCGCCGCCCGAAGCCGGTCGGGGAGGCCGGCGAGCAGAGCGGGCTCGACGCGGACCGGGGGAGTGTCGGCGATCGGGAAGTGGGCAGTGGTGCGCACGGCGTCCAGGCTGGCCTTGCCGCACAGGCCGCAGGACGACGTGGTGTAGACGTTCCGCTCGAGAGTGATGTCCGGGACCGGGACGCCGTCGGCGAGCGCCACGTCCACCACGTTGTACGTGTTGGTGCCGTCCTCCTTGGCGCCCGCGCAGTACACGATCGACCGCACCTGGGAGCCGGCGTGGAGCACACCCTCGCTGACCAGGAAGCCCGCCGCGAGCGCGAAGTCGTCACCCGGAGTGCGCATGGTGATGGCGAGCGGCTTGCCGTTCAGCCGGATCTCCAGCGGTTCCTCGGCCACCAGCGTGTCGGGACGGGACGTGACCACCCCGTCCCTGATGCGGATGGTGCGGCGGCGCTCCGTGACCCGTCCCATGGCGATCAGTCCCATTCGTTCGATCAGCGCTGCTGTACGTGTTGGTAGCCGAAACGGCCCTTGATGCAGAGGTTGCCGTGGGTCACCGGGTTGTCGTGCGGCGAGGTGACCTTGACGATCTCATTCTCCTGCACATGCAGGGTGAGGTTGCAGCCGACGCCGCAGTACGCGCACACGGTCGTCGTCTCGGTCTGGGCCGACTCGTCCCAGGTCCCGGCCGCCCGCATGTCGAACTCCGACTTGAAGGAGAGCGCCCCCGTCGGGCACACCTCGATGCAGTTGCCGCAGTACACGCACGCCGAGTCGGTCAGCGGCGCGTCGTGCTCCGTGGATATGCGGGCGTCGAAGCCGCGCCCCGCGACGGCGATGGCGAATGTGTTCTGCCACTGCTCGCCGCAGGCGTCGACGCACTTGTAGCAGAGGATGCACTTGTCGTAGTCGCGGACGTAGAGGTCGTTGTCGATCTTCGGTTCCTCGTTCATCCGGGCCGCTTCCGGGCCGAAGCGGTCCGGCTTGGCCTCGTACTCCTTGAGCCACTCCGCGGCCCTCGGCGTCGTGGACAGATCGGTGGACGAGGCCAGCAGCTCCAGCACGACCTTCCGGCTGTGCCGGGCGCGCTCGGTGTCCGTCAGCACCGTCATGCCGGGCTCGGCGCGGCGGGAGCACGCGGGCGCGAGGGTCCGTGCGCCCTCGACCTCCACGACGCACACCCGGCAGGCGTTCTTGGGGGTCAGCGTGTCGCCCTGGCAGAGCGTCGGTATGTCCTTGCCGGCGGCACGGCACGCGTCGAGGATCGTGTCGCCCTCGGGGACCCTCACCTCTTGGCCGTCGAGGGTGAACTCGACCAGCCGGCGCGGCATATGGAGGGGGATGGCGGTCATTCGTAGGCTCCCAGCCGGTCGATGGCGGATTCGACGGCGTTCCAGGCGGTCTGCCCGAGGCCGCAGATCGAGGCGTCCCGCATGGCCCGGCCGACCTCGCGCAGCAGGGCGATGTCACCGGCCGCGGCGGCGCCCGTACGGTCCTTGATGCGGTGCAGTGCCTCCTCCTGGCGGACCGTGCCCACCCGGCAGGGCACGCACTGGCCGCAGGACTCGTCGCGGAAGAACTCGGCGATGCGCAGCAGGACGCGGGGAAGTTCGACGGTGTGGTCGAGGACGAGCACCACACCGGACCCCAGCGTCGTACCGGCGGCGCGGGTGCCCTCGAAGGTGAGCGGGATGTCCAGCTCGTCGGGGCGCACGAAGCTGCCGGCGGCCCCGCCGAGCAGGACCGCGCGCATCCTGTCCGGCGGCCCGGCGAGCTCGATCAGCTCGCGCAGGGTGACGCCGAACGGCAGCTCGTAGATGCCGGGACGGGCGACGTTGCCGGACAGGCAGAACAGCTTCGTCTCCTCCGTCCGGCCGGTGAGGATCGGCAGGACGTTGACGAGCGTCTCGACGTTGTTCACGGCCGTCGGCTTGCCGAACAGGCCCTTCTCCACGGGGAAGGGCGGCTTGGTGCGGGGCTCGCCGCGGTAGCCCTCGATGGAGTTGAAGATCGCGGTCTCCTCGCCGCAGATGTAGGCGCCCGCGCCGCGCCGGATCTCGATGTCGAAGGCGTAGCCCTGGCCGAGGACGTCCTCGCCGAGGAGCCCGCGGGCGCGGGCGGAGGTGATGGCGTTCTCCAGGAGGGCGAGCGCGCGGGGGTACTCGCCGCGGAGGTACAGGAAGCCCTTGTGGGCGCCGACGGCGTAGCCCGCGATCGTCATCGCCTCGATCAGGGCGTACGGATCGCCCTCCATCAGCACCCTGTCCTTGAAGGTGCCGGGCTCGCTCTCGTCCGCGTTGCAGACCAGGTAGTGGGGGTGGTCGGCCTGCGACGCGGTCGCCTGCCACTTCCGTCCGGTGGGGAACGCGGCCCCGCCGCGTCCGAGGAGACCCGCGTCGGTGACCTCCCGGATGACACCGGCCGGGCCGAGGGCGAAGGCGCGGCGGAGGGCGGCGTAGCCGCCGTGGGCGCGGTAGTCGTCGAGGGAGGCCGGGTCGACGACGCCGACGCGTGCGAGCAGGGTCAGCGCCGGGTCCCCCGCCTGGGGGACGGCGGCGCCGGCCGACGGCTCCGCGGGGGCGAGGTCCGGGGCGGCGGTGGCGGCGGCGAGGGCGGTGGGGGTGGCGGGAGCGATGACGGCGGTGGCGTATGCGGGTTCTTCCCCACCCCGCCCCTTCCCGACCCGGGGCTCCGCCCCGGCCCCAGCACCGGGGGCTCCGCCCCCGGATCCCCGCGCATCGATCGCCGGCGGGGCCGGGCTTGCCCCCTCGGCGGGGTCGGGGGCGGAGCCCGGAGTACCGCCACGAAGGGGCGATTCGGGGTCCGGGGCCTGTCCCGGTGCCGGAGAGGGGCAGGTCCCCGCACGGATCAGCAGGGCGGCCGGGGCGCGTTCGCACAGGCCCAGGCATGGGCTCGGCTGGACGGAGACGTCCGGGCCGAGGGCTTTTGCCGCCGACAGGGAGCCGCCGCGCGCCGCGCACGCCAGGTCCGTGCACACGTGCAGCACCTTCGCCGGCCGTGGCCGCACCGAGAACATGGAGTAGAACGTCGCCACCCCGTACGCCTCCGCAGGCGGCACCGTCAGGCGTCGGCAGATGTAGTCGAGCGCGCCTTCGCTCAGCCATCCCACCCGGTCGTT
Organism: Streptomyces sp. NPDC086835; assembly: GCF_044745705.1. NCBI lineage: Bacteria > Bacillati > Actinomycetota > Actinomycetes > Kitasatosporales > Streptomycetaceae > Streptomyces > Streptomyces sp. NPDC086835. Next base: position 79,811 of record NZ_JBIVAU010000005.1, on the reverse strand, counting down.
GACCGCGTGCAGCGCCGGGAGCAGCAGGTCGCGGCGGTCCCTGGCCGCCGCGCCGCCGCGCGCCCAGCGCAGCTCGTCGGACGAGCGGCCGGAGCCGCCCTCCCAGCCGGTCTCCGGAGCGCCGAGCAGCGCGTCGACCGCGTCCCGTTCCTCGTCCGTCGCCTTCGCGGTTTCGGTGAACTTCAGGTCCATGCGGGCACCAGCTTCTCGATCCGGACGGCCGAGGCCTTGAATTCCGCGGTGCCGGCGATCGGGCAGTTCGCCTCGATCGTCAGGGAGTTGGTGTCGACCTCGTCGGGGAAGTGCATCGTCATGAAGGCGAGCCCCGGCCGCAGCCCGGGGTCCACCCACACCGGGGCGGTCACAGAGCCGCGACGTGAGGTGACGCGGACCTCCTCGCCGACCCGGACGCCGTACGCCTCCGCGTCCTCGGGGCACAGCTCGATGTACTCGCCGCGCCGCAGCGGCGAGGCGAAACTGCCGCTCTGCACACCGGTGTTGTACGAGTCGAGCCGTCGCCCGGTCGTCAGCCGCAGCGGGTACGACTCGTCGGTGAGGTCGACCGGCGGGTCGTGCCGCACGAGGCCGAACTCGGCGGGAGCCCCGCGCCTGGCCGGGTCCTTCTCCCACAGCCTGCCGTGCAGGAAGCTCGACGGCAGCTCGGAGACGTCGGGACACGGCCACTGGAGACCCTGGTGCTCCTCCAGCCTCTCGTAGGTCATGCCGTAGTGGTCGGGGGAGAGCGAGCGCAACTCGTTCCAGACGGCCTCCGAGTCGTCGAACTTCCAGTCGTGGCCGAGCCGTTCGGCGATGTCGCAGATGATGGCGATGTCCTCGCGGGCCTCGCCCGGCGGCACGAGGGCGGCCCGCACCCGCTGCACCCGGCGTTCGCTGTTGGTGGTGGTGCCGTCCGTCTCCGCCCAGCCCGCCGTCGCGGGCAGCACCACGTCCGCCAGCTCGGCGGTCCTCGTCAGGAAGATGTCCTGCACGACCAGGTGGTCGAGCGACTCGAGCCGCCGTACGGCCTGCCCGCTGTCCGCCTCCGACTGGGCCGGGTTCTCGCCGATGCAGTACACGGCGCGGAGCTCACCGCTCTCCATCGCCTCGAACATCTCGGTCAGCGTCTTGCCGTAGCGGGGCTGGATGGCCGCGCCCCAGGCGCGTTCGAACTTCTCCCGAGTCTCGGGGTGGAGGATGTCCTGGAAGCCGGGCAGCCGGTTGGGGATCGCCCCCATGTCGCCGCCGCCCTGCACGTTGTTCTGGCCGCGCAGCGGCTGCACGCCGGCGCCGTACCGGCCGACGTGGCCGGTGAGCAGGGCGAGGTTGATCAGCGCCCGGACGTTGTCGGTGCCGTTGTGATGCTCGGTGATGCCGAGGGTCCAGCAGAGCTGGGCGCGTTCGGCGGTGGCGTAGGCGTGCGCCAGTTCCCGGATCGCCGCGGCGGGCACGCCCGTCACCTTCTCCGCGGCGGTCGGTGTCCACGGCTCGACGAGCTCCGCGTACTCCTCGAAGCGGGTCGTCGCGCGCTCCACGAAGGCCCGGTTGACCAGGCCGGCGTGGATGATCTCGCGTCCGACGGCGTGGGCGAGCGGGATGTCGGTGCCGACGTTGAGGCCGAGCCAGCTCTCCGCCCACTCGGCGGTCGAGGTGCGGCGGGGGTCGACCGCGTACATCTTCGCGCCGTTGCGTATCCCCTTCAGCACGTGCTGGAAGAAGATCGGGTGTGCGAACCGGGCGTTGGAGCCCCACATGACGATCAGGTCGGTGTGGTCGACCTCCTCGTAGGAGGAGGTGCCGCCGCCGGAGCCGAAGACCGCGGACAGGCCCGCCACGCTGGGCGCGTGACAGGTGCGGTTGCACGAGTCGACGTTGTTGGTGCCCATCACGACGCGGGTGAACTTCTGCGCCACGTAGTTCATCTCGTTGGTGGCGCGGGCGCAGGAGAGCATCGCGAAGGCATCGGGCCCGTGCGCCTCGCGGGTTTGCCGGAAACCGGCCGCGGCCCGCTCCAGCGCCTCGTCCCAGCTCGCCCTGCGCAACTGCCCGTCGTCGCCGCGGACCAGTGGATGGGTGAGCCTCGGATACCGCTTCTGCGGCTTCTTCTTCATGCTGCGCTCCCTGTGGAGGCGATCGAGGTCGATGCGAGGAGGTCGGCGAGTGCGTGCACGGCGCACAGCTTCGGTACGGGGGTCTTCGTCAGCGCGGCCAGTTCGACGACGGCGGCGAGCAGCACGTCCAGCTCGAGCGGCTTGCCCTTCTCCAGGTCCTGGAGGGTGGACGTCTTGTGGTCGCCCACGCGCTCAGCGCCGGCGAGACGCCGCTCGACGGAGATCTCCGGGCGGCAGCCGACGGCGGCCGCGACCTCGAGCGTCTCGTGCATCATCGTCTCGACCAGCGCCTTCGTGTCCCGGTGGCGGCAGATCTGCGCCATCGTGGCCCGGGACAGCGCGCTGATCGGGTTGAAGGAGATGTTGCCCAGCAGCTTGATCCAGATGTCGTTGCGCAGATCGGGTTCGACGGGGCATTTGAGCCCGCCGGCGATCATGGCGTCGCTGAACTCGACGCAGCGCGGTGACACGGCCCGGTCCGGCTCGCCGATGGAGAACCGGGTGCCTTCCAGGTGCCGTACGACGCCGGGCGCCTCGAGTTCCGTGGCGGCGTAGACGACGCAGCCGATGGCGCGTTCGGGTGGCAGGGTCGCGCTGACGGCGCCGCCCGGGTCGACGCTCTCGATGCGGCGGCCGGCGTAGGGCCCGGGCAGGCCGTGGAAGTACCACCACGGGATGCCGTTCTGGGCGGCGATGACGGAGGTGCGCTCGTGCAGCAGCGGGTGCACCAACGGGCCCGAGGATGCGTACGAGTTGGCCTTGAGACCGAGGAAGACATGGTCGACGGGGCCGACGGACGACGGGTCGTCGGTGGCGTTCGGACGGGCGGTGAAGTCACCGCGGGGACTGAGCACACGGACGCCGTCGCGGCGCATGGCCGCGAGGTGGGCGCCGCGGGCGATGAGATGGACCTCGGCGCCGGCGCGGTGGAGCGCGGCCCCGACATACGCGCCGATGGCTCCGGCGCCGACAACTGCGACTTTCACGGGGCTCTCCGTTCGGTTGACGACCGAGCGAGGGAGGAATGTGATGAGGGTGAGTCGACAGAATATTGTCTACAGTATGCCCTTCAGGGGGTCAAGGGTCGCGTCGCACCGAGCCCCGCGGGCGCCGGGCACCCTTCGAGAAGCTCCAAAGTCCTGGGCGGGAAGCTGTGGGATCATATGCCGCCGTACCGGCCGGTAGCAGCCAAGACTGGGTCTTTCCTGCCTTACTGATCGAGGAGAACCCCATCCATGACCGGCTCACGTGTCGTCGCGCTCGGGCACTACCAGCCCTCCAAGGTGCTCACCAACGACGACCTGGCGGCCATGGTCGACACCAGTGACGAGTGGATCCGCAGCCGTGTCGGCATCCGGACCCGCCATGTCGGGGGGCCCGACGAGCCGGTCGACGAGCTCGCCGCGCACGCCGCGGCCAAGGCGCTGGCCGCCGCCGGGCTGACGGCCGCCGACATAGATCTGGTGCTGGTGGCGACGTCGACCGCCGTCGACCGCTCACCCAACATGGCGGCGCGGGTGGCGGCCCGGCTGGGCATGGGCTCGCCCGCGGTGATGGACCTCAATGTCGTCTGCGCCGGCTTCACGCACGCGCTCGCCACCGCCGACCACACCCTGCGGGCCGGGGCGGCCTCCCGGGCGCTGGTCATCGGTGCGGACAAGATGGCCGACATCGTGGACTGGACCGACCGCTCGACCTGCGTCCTCGTCGGTGACGGCGCCGGCGCAGCCGTGGTGGAGAGCGTCCCCGAAGGTCAGGAGCCGGGCATCGGCCCGGTGCTGTGGGGTTCGGTCCCCGAGATGGGGCACGCCGTACGGATCGAGGGCACTCCGCCGCGCTTCGCGCAGGAGGGCCAGGCCGTCTACCGGTGGGCCACCACGCAGCTGCCGCCGATCGCCCGCAAGGTCTGCGAGCGGGCGGGCGTCGCGCCGGAGGACCTCGCGGCGGTGGTCCTGCACCAGGCCAACCTGCGGATCATCGAGCCGCTCGCGCAGAAGATCGGCGCCGTCAACGCCGTCGTCGCCCGCGACGTCGTCGACTCCGGCAACACCTCGGCCGGGTCGATCCCGATGGCGCTGTCCAAGCTGGTCGAGCGGGGTGACATCCGGCCGGGCGACCCGGTGCTGCTCTTCGGTTTCGGCGGCAACCTCTCGTACGCGGGCCAGGTCATCCGCTGCCCCTGACGACCCGGGGCGGCACACTGAACGGCATGGTGAACAAGCGGAGCGCCGGGCTGCTGCTGTGGCGGCGCAGGGAAGCCGGTGTCGAGGTCCTCATCGGGCACATGGGCGGCCCGTTCTGGGAGTCGCGCGACGAGGCGGCATGGTCGATCCCCAAGGGTGAGTACGCCCCCGACGAGGAGCCGATGGCCGCCGCGCGGCGGGAGTTCGAGGAGGAGCTCGGGCTCCAGGCCCCGGACGGGGAGTGGCATCCGCTCGGCGAGGCGCGCCAGTCGAGCGGCAAGCTGGTGACGGCCTGGGCGCTGGAGGGCGATCTGGACACGTCCCTCGTCGTGCCGGGGACCTTCACCATGGAGTGGCCGAGGGGGTCGGGCCGGTTCGGCGAGTTCCCGGAGATCGACCGGGCCGAGTGGCACGGGCTGGACGAGGCGCGGCGGAAGCTGGTCAGCGGACAGCGGGTCTTCCTGGAGCGACTGATTCCGCTTGTCGGGCAGGACCGTTGACGTGACCGGTTCGGGACCCGTCGACGTGACCGGCATCTCGGTGTTGGTCATGAGTGCGCTCGGTAGACTGTAGACGATAGCCAATTCCTCGATCGCTGTTGTCGTCCGTACTCGTCCGCTCCATCGCCCGGAAGGGGACCGCCGATGCTGTCCGCAGGACTGCCGCAGGGAACCGTGCCCAAACTGGAACGGCCCGGCCCGCTGCGTGAGCGCGTGTACGAGGCGCTGCTGGAACTGATCACCACACGTGCGCTGCGGCCCGGCCAGCACCTGGTCGAGAGTGAGCTCGCCGGTCATCTGGGCGTCTCCCGGCAGCCCGTGCGTGAAGCGCTGCAACGGCTCAACACCGAGGGATGGGTCGACCTTCGCCCTGCCCAGGGCGCGTTCGTCCACGAGCCGACCGAGTCGGAGGCCGACCAACTCCTCTCCGTGCGCACCCTGCTGGAGGCGGAGGCCGCCAGGCTTGCGGCCGCGAACTCGGGCACGGCCGGTATCGAGGCCCTCGAGGAACTGTGCGCCCAGGGGGAGCAGGCCGTCGCGGACGACGACGTCGACCTGGCGGTCGCCACCAATGCCGCCTTCCACGCCAAGGTGATGGAGCTCGCCGGCAACCTGGTCCTGGCGGAGCTCGCGGGGCAGGTCGACCGCCGCGTCCGCTGGTACTACACCCCGGTCGCCCGGCAGCGGGGACGCCAGTCGTGGATCGAGCACCGCGAACTGATCGCGGCCATCTCCGCCCGCGACGAGAAGCGGGCCACGGAGGTCATGCGGGCGCACACGGAGCACACCCGCAAGACCTACCACCAGCACGAGCAGTCCTGACCCGGCGCCCGGTCGGGCGGGCGGACGGTTCGGGCGAGCGGTTCGGGCGAGCGGTTCAGGCGACGGTTCAGGCGGGCGGACGGCCGCATGTCGCCGTGCCGCGGTCTCCGTATCGGTGGTAGCACTGGCTGCGCCGACGAAGGAGAGCCGCCATGGGAAGAATCGTGATCAGCGAGAACGTCTCGCTCGACGGAGTCGTCCAGGACCCGACCGGTGACGAGGGCTTCGAGCGTGGCGGCTGGTTCGCCCGGATCGGGGACGAGGACCGCGCCAAGTGGGCCACGGTCGAGTTCGACGAGGCGCTGCGCGCCGATGCCCTGCTGCTGGGGCGGCGGAGCTACGAGTGGTTCGCGGCGCGGTGGCCCTCCCGGAGCGGCGCGTGGGCGGACAGGCTGAACAGCATGCCCAAGTACGTCGTCTCCTCGACCCTCGAAGATCCCGACTGGAACAACTCGTCGGTCCTGAAGGGCGAGGTGGTGGGCGCGGTCGCGAAGCTCAAGCAGGAGCTCGACGGGGAGATCGTCGTCTACGGCAGCCGCCGGCTCGCCCGCACGCTGATGGAGCACGATCTGGTCGACGAACTGCGGCTGATGGTCCACCCGGTCGTGCTCGGCGCGGGCGAGCCGATCTTCGGCGGGACCAGCGAGGAGAAGTCAGTCCGCCTCCTGGACAACCGCACCGTCGGTGACGGCCTCGCCTACCTCACCTACGAGCTCGTCCGGGACGCCTGACGTCCGTACGCCTGCCTCCGTGCACACGCCTGTGTCGCACGCCTCCAGCCGGGGTGCGCACGTCCATCCGGACCCGGTACGGACACGGACGACAGGGGCTCGGGCCGACCTGACGGCCGCTCTTTGTCCCGGGTGTGGAGAAAGTTGGACCGGAACTGTGCTCAAGTTCTTCCCAGTTCGGTAAAGCGCTGCTACGTTCCCCTCGAAAGCCCGACGGAGACAGCCGACTGGGTCCCCAGCCGAAGGCCAGGGGAGGGGAGGGGCACGTGAGACGGATGACCGCTCGACCAGCGAACGCGCACCAAGCGCGACTGCTCCGGCTGCTGCGTGACGGCGGGCCCAACTCGCGCGCGCAGCTGGGGGACCAGGTCGACCTGTCCCGGTCCAAGCTCGCCGTCGAGGTCGACCGGCTGCTGGAGACCGGGCTCGTCGTCGCCGACGGGCTCGCCGCCTCCCGCGGCGGCCGCCGGTCCCACAACATCAGGCTCGCACCCGCGCTGCGCTTCCTCGGTGTGGACATCGGCGCCACTTCGATCGATGTCGCCGTCACCAACGCCGAGTTGGAGGTCCTCGGGCATCTCAACCACCCCATGGACGTCCGCGAGGGCCCGGTCGCGGTCTTCGAGCAGGTGCTGTCGATGGCGGCCAAGCTCAAGGCCTCCGGTCTCGCGGAGGGCTTCGACGGCGCGGGCATCGGGGTCCCCGGCCCGGTCCGCTACCCCGAGGGCGTGCCGGTCGCGCCCCCGATCATGCCCGGATGGGACGGCTTCCCCGTACGCGAGGCCCTCAGTCAGGACCTCGGCTGCCCTGTCATGGTCGACAACGACGTGAACCTGATGGCCATGGGCGAGCAGCACGCCGGTGTCGCGCGTTCCGTCGGAGACTTCCTGTGCATCAAGATCGGCACGGGTATCGGCTGCGGCATCGTCGTCGGCGGTGAGGTCTACCGCGGTACGACGGGCAGCGCCGGCGACATCGGCCACATCCAGGTCACACCCGAGGGCCGTGCCTGCGCCTGTGGCAACCGGGGCTGCCTGGAGGCGCACTTCAGCGGCGCCGCCCTCGCCCGCGACGCCGAGGACGCGGCACGGGCCGGCCGGTCGGTGGAGCTCGCCACCCGGCTGGAGGCGGCAGGGCATCTCACGGCCGTGGACGTGTCGGCGGCCGCCGCGGCCGGTGACGCCACGGCACTGGACCTCATCCGTGAGGGAGGGAACCGCCTCGGCCAGGTCATCGCCGGGCTCGTCAGCTTCTTCAACCCGAGTCTCGTCGTGATCGGCGGCGGGGTCACCGGCCTCGGCCACACCCTGCTCGCGAGCGTACGGACCCAGGTCTACCGGCAGTCCCTGCCGCTCGCGACCGGCAATCTGCCCATCGTCCTGGGCGAGTTGGGACCGACCGCCGGCGTCATCGGCGCGGCCCGGCTCATCAGCGACCACCTGTTCTCGCCGGCCTGACAGGGCCGGACGACTCGTCACGCACCACAGCACCGTCGCAGTACCCAACGGCACCACCCGCACCACCCCGCAGCCCGGGAACACCACGGACCACCCGCACGCCGAACAGCACGGCACCACCCGCACGCCCCCGCACCACCCCGGCACACCGCGCCGCGAGCGGCGCCCCGCACTGGTCGCGTGGCATCCAGGCCACGCCCGCTCCCACCCGTACGCCCCGGCACTCATGACGCCAGGGGCGCCCCAGAGCCGCCCGTAACCGCTTCCGTACCCCCGTCCCGCCCTGCCCGCTCACCGGCCGCACCCGCCGAGGGGATTCGTCATGGCACCAGAACCACCCCTGCTCACCATGTCCGGCATCACCAAGTCGTTCCCGGGCGTCCGCGCCCTGGACGGCGTGGACCTCGAGGTCCAGGCCGGTGAGGTCCACTGCCTCCTCGGCCAGAACGGCGCCGGCAAGTCCACCCTGATCAAGGTCCTCGCCGGGGCCCACCAGCCCGACGGCGGAGAGATCACCTGGCGGGGCGAGGCCGTCTCCCTCAAGTCGCCCATCGCCGCCATGCGCCTCGGCATCGCCACCATCTACCAGGAACTCGACCTGGTGGAAGGGCTGTCCGTCGCGGAGAACGTCTTCCTCGGGCACGAGCCCACCACGGCCGGATTCGTCGTGCGCGGCGGGACCGCCCGCACCGCGGCCGCCGGTCTCCTCAAGAGGCTCGGCCACCCGGAGATCGACCCCTCGCGGCTCGTCGGCGACCTCTCCGCGGCCCAGCAGCAGATCGTCTCCATGGCCCGCGCCCTCTCCCACGAGGTACGGCTCATCGTGATGGACGAGCCGTCCGCCGCGCTCGACCCGGACGAGGTCGACAACCTCTTCCGCATCGTGGGCGACCTGACGGCGGACGGGGTCGCCGTCGTCTACATCTCCCACCGTCTGGAGGAGATCCGGCGGATCGGCGACCGGGTCACCGTCCTCAAGGACGGCAGGGCCGTCGCGGTCGGCCTGCCGGCCAAGTCCACCCCGACCCGCGACGTGGTGGCCCTGATGACCGGGCGCAACGTCGAGTACGTCTTCCCCGAGCGTCCCACCGCCGGCGCCGCCGCGGGCAAGGAACCCGTGCTGAGGGTCGAAGGGCTCACCCGGCACGGCGAGTTCGCGCCCGTCGACCTGGAGCTGCGGCCCGGCGAGATAGTCGGCCTGGCGGGACTGGTCGGATCCGGACGCAGCGAGATCCTGGAGACGATCTACGGCGCTCGCCGGGCCGACGCCGGCCGCGTCCTCGTCGACGGCACCGTCCTGCGGCCCGGCAGCGTCCGTGCCGCCGTCCGCGCCGGCATCGGGCTCGCCCCCGAGGAACGCAAGGCGCAGGGCCTGCTGATGCTCGAGTCGGTCACCCGCAACGTCTCCGTCTCCACCCTCTCCCGCTTCTCCCGCGCGGGCTGGCTCGACCACCGTGCCGAACGGGCCGCCGCGCAACAGGCCACCAGGGAACTGTCGTTGCGCCCCGACAACCCCGACGCCCGCATCCGCACCCTCTCCGGCGGCAACCAGCAGAAGGCGGTGCTCGCCCGCTGGCTGCTGCGCGGCTGCAAGGTGCTGCTGCTGGACGAGCCGACCCGCGGCGTCGACGTCGGCGCCCGCGCCGAACTCTACGCAGTGATCCGCCGGCTGGCCGACGAAGGCCTCGCCGTACTTCTCGTATCCAGCGAAGTGCCCGAAGTCCTGGGCCTCGCCGACCGGGTGCTGGTGCTCCGCGAAGGCAGCGTCGTGCACACGGCGGACGCCCGGGAGCTCGACGAGCACCGCGTACTCGACCTCGTGATGGAAGGGAGCTGAGACGGCATGACACAGCCGGCCACCCCGGCGCAGCAGGACGCGCCGATGCCTGCCGCCAAGTCCGCACCGGACAAGGGGGGTTCACGCCGTCCGCTCGGACTGCGCCTCGACGTCCGCAATCTGTCGCTGCTCGGTGTGCTCGCCGTGCTCGTGGCGGTCGGCGGCTTCACCAAACCGGACGAGTTCCTCGCGGCGAGCAATCTCCAGCTCGTCCTCACCCAGGCGTCCGTCATCGGGGTCGTCACCGTCGGCATGACCTTCGTCATCACCAGCGGAGGGATCGACCTGTCCGTCGGCGCCATCGTGGCGCTCGCCTCGGTGTGGGCGACGACGGTGGCGACCCAGGAGTACGGCTTCACCGGCATCCTGTTCACCGCCGTGATCGTGGGCGTCGGCTGCGGGCTGGTGAACGGTCTGCTCATCGCGTACGGCCGGATGGTGCCCTTCATCGCCACCCTCGCGATGCTCGCCTCCGCCCGCGGTCTCGCCCTGCAGATCACGGACGGCAAGACCCAGATCGTCACCGTCGACTCCGTGCTCGACCTCGGCATCAGGGACGCCTACATCCTCGGCATCCCGCCCCTGGTACTGGTCTTCGCCGCGGTCACCGTCATCGGCTGGCTCGTCCTCAACCGCACCACCTTCGGCCGGCGCACCGTCGCCGTCGGCGGCAACGCGGAGGCCGCCAGGCTCGCCGGTATCGACGTCCGCCGCCAGCGGCTCTACCTCTACCTGCTGTCCGGCCTGTGCTGCGGCATCGCCGCCTTCATGCTGATCGTGCTGGCCGGCTCCGGCCAGAACACCAACGGCAACCTCTACGAACTCGACGCCATCGCCGCCGCGATCATCGGCGGCACCCTGCTCAGCGGCGGCCGCGGCACCATCGTCGGTTCCGTCCTCGGTGTCCTCGTCTTCACCACGATCACCAACATCTTCGCCCTCAACAACCTCGAGAGCGCCGTCCAGCAGATCGCCAAGGGCGCCATCATCGTCGCCGCCGTACTGGTCCAGCACCGGACCCTGCGCGGGGGAGACGCCTGACGCCCCGCAGCGTGCGCGGCGGCCGGTCCTGAAGCCGCCGCCGCGCACCCCCTCTCCGTACGTCCGCAGCACCGCCCAGCCCGCCCAGTTGAAGGGGTAGACCCGCCATGCCAGCAACCCCGTCCACCAGCCGCAGAGGACTGCTCTTCGGCACCGCCGCGATCTCCGCCGGCGCACTGCTCACCGCGTGCACCAGCAACGAGCCCAAGAAGCAGGAGGCGGCCACCGACAACGCGCCGGTCGCCGACGACAAGCCCGGCAAGGCCGTCACCATCGGCTTCGCAGGCCCGCAGGCCGACCACGGTTGGCTGAACGCCATCAACCAGAACGCCAAGTCCCGCGCGGAGCGGTACTCCGACGTCACCCTGGAGATCACCGAGGGGTCCAACGACACGGCCGCCCAGATCGGGCAGGTGCAGACCCTGATCAACAAGAAGGTCGACGTCCTGGTCATCCTCCCCGCCGACGGCAAGGCACTCACCCAGGTCGGTCTTCAGGCCATGAAGGCGGGCATCCCGGTCGTCAACCTGGACCGCATCTTCGCCTCACCGCAGGCCTACCGCTGCTGGATCGGCGGCGACAACTACGGAATGGGCCTCAACGCCGGCAATTACATCGGCGAGCAGCTCAAGGACAAGCCGAACGCCAAGGTCATCGAGCTCGCCGGGCTGGACAACCTGGAGCTCACCAAGCAGCGCACCCAGGGCTTCGACGACGCGCTGAAGAACTACCCGAACATCAAGAAGGTCGCCCGCCAGGCGGCCGACTTCACCGTGGAGTCCGGCCAGGCCAAGATGGCCCAACTGCTCCAGGCCCAGTCGCAGTTCGACGCCCTGTGGAACCACGACGACGACCAGGGCGTGGGCGCGCTGCGCGCCATCGCGCAGGCGGGCCGCAAGGACTTCCTGATGGTCGGCGGCGCCGGCGCGAAGTCCGCGATGGACGCCATCAAGGCCGACGACAGCGTCCTCAAGGCCACCGTCCTGTACCCGCCGACGATGGCGGCGTCCGCCATCGACCTCGCCCGCGCGCTCGGTCAGGGCAAGGGCGTCAGCGGCATGGCCGAACTGGAGATCCCGGCCTCCCTCACCCTCTACTCGGCCGTCGTCACCAAGGACAACGTCGACGAGTACCTGCCCACCGGTTTCAACTGACCGGAGGCGCGCCCGCCCCCACCGAGCACACCGACGAGACCGTTGACTCCGACGAGGAGGATTCCGTATGCAACAGAGGGACAGTGAGGCCGCACCGCCGACACTCGGCGTCGGCATGGTCGGATACGCGTTCATGGGCGCCGCCCACTCCCAGGGGTGGCGCACCGCGGGACGCGTCTTCGACCTGCCGCTGCGGCCGGTCCTCGCCGCGATCGCCGGCCGTGACGCCGCCGCAGTGCGTGCCGCGGCCGGCAAACACGGCTGGGCCGCGGCGGAGACCGACTGGCGCGCCCTCGTGGCCCGCGACGACGTGCAACTCGTCGACGTCTGCACACCGGGCGACAGCCATGCGGAGATCGCGATCGCGGCACTGGAGGCGGGCAAGCACGTCCTGTGCGAGAAGCCCCTGGCGAACTCGGTCGCCGAGGCGGAGGCCATGGTCGCGGCGGCCGCACGGGCCCGGCGCAACGGTCAGCTCGCGATGGTCGGCTTCAACTACCGCAGGGTGCCCGCTCTCACCTACGCCCGCCGGCTGATCGCCGAGGGCAGGATCGGCACCCTGCGGCATGTGCGGGTGACCTACCTCCAGGACTGGCTGGTGGACCCGGACTTCCCGCTGACCTGGCGGCTCGAGCGCGAGCATGCGGGGTCCGGGGCGCTCGGCGACCTCGGCGCCCATATCGTCGACCTCGCGCAGTACCTGGCGGGGGAGCCGCTGGTTGGGGTCTCCGCCCAGCTGGAGACCTTCGTCAAGGAACGCCCGCTGCTCCAGGGCGCCTCCGCCGGCCTGACCGCGTCGGGCGGCACGCGGCGGGGGCCGGTCACGGTCGACGACGCGGCCGTCTTCACCGGCAGGCTGGAGTCCGGGGCGCTGGCCACGTTCGAGGCGACCCGGATGGCCTCGGGCCGTAAGAACGCCCTGCGGCTGGAGATCAACGGTGAGCAGGGCTCGCTCGCCTTCGACCTCGAGCGGCTCAACGAGCTCTCCTTCCACGACCACCACGAGCCCGCCGCCACGGCCGGCTTCCGCAGGATCCTCGTCACGGAGGCGGAGCACCCGTATCTGGAGGCCTGGTGGCCGCCGGGCCACGCGCTCGGCTACGAGCACACGTTCGCCCACCAGGCCCGCGACCTGGTCGAGGCGATCGCGTCGGGCACCGACCCGGTCCCCTCGTTCGCCGACGGGCTCCAGGTCCAGCGGGTGCTGGCGGCGGTGGAGGAGAGCGCACAGAAGAACTCCGTCTACACCCCCGTACAGGCGGTGGAGGCAGTACAGGCTTGACGGCCGGCACAGATCCGGCAGGACCCGGTTTGGAGGCGCCATGCCACGCCCGTTCACACTGTTCACCGGCCAGTGGGCCGATCTGCCGCTCGAGGAGGTCTGTTCACTCGCCCGCGACTTCGGCTACGACGGTCTGGAACTGGCCTGCTGGGGCGACCATTTCGAGGTCGACAAGGCCCTGGCCGACCCGTCCTACCTCGACGGCAGGCACGCCCTGCTGGAGAAGTACGGCCTCAAGTGCTGGGCCGTGTCCAACCATCTGGTCGGCCAGGCGGTCTGCGACAACCCCATCGACGAACGCCATCAGGGCATCCTGCCCGCCCGGATCTGGGGCGACGGGGAACCGGAGGGCGTACGGCAGCGGGCCGCCGCGGAGTTGAAGGACACCGCGCGGGCCGCCGCTGCCTTCGGGGTCGACACCGTCGTCGGTTTCACCGGCTCGTCGATCTGGCACCTCGTCGCGATGTTCCCGCCGGTGCCCGAGCGGATGATCGAGCGCGGCTACGAGGACTTCGCCGAACGCTGGAACCCGATCCTCGACGTCTTCGACGCCGAGGGTGTCCGCTTCGCCCACGAGGTGCACCCCAGTGAGATCGCCTACGACTACTGGACGACGAAACGCGCCCTGGAGGCGGTCGGCCACCGGCCGGCCTTCGGGCTCAACTTCGACCCGAGCCACTTCGTCTGGCAGGACCTGGACCCCGTCGGCTTCCTGTACGACTTCCGGGACCGGATCTACCACGTCGACTGCAAGGAGGCCCGTAAGCGTCTGGACGGGCGCAACGGGCGGCTCGGTTCGCATCTGCCGTGGGGCGACCCGCGGCGCGGCTGGGACTTCGTCTCCGCCGGACACGGCGACGTGCCGTGGGAGGACGTGTTCCGGATGCTGCGCTCGATCGGCTACGAGGGGCCCATCTCGGTGGAGTGGGAAGACGCCGGCATGGACCGCCTGATGGGCGCTCCGCAAGCGCTTGCCGATCTGAAGCACTTCGACTTCGATCCGCCGTCGGCCTCGTTCGACGCCGCCTTCTCGGGCGGCGACCGCTAGAAACGCCCAGGTACGGCCCGGTGGTGAGGGATGCCGCCGGGCCGGTCAGGGCTGCCCGGACACGCCTTTGTCCTGTGCTGGGAAAAAGTTCAACTTCTCTGCTGCACAAGGGCTTTCGGTCCAGGACCAACCCGGCTACGGTCCCATCTCGTGTACACGACATAGGTGGTTCGGGAGTGACGGCGCACTCCGGTTCCACGGCACACCGCCCAGTTCGACCGGCCTCACCGGAGGACATTCGTGCACAGAACAAGGCCCAGGGCCCGCAAGGCCCTCGCACTCCTCACCGGCGGTCTTCTGGCCGCCGGGTCGCTCGCCCTCACCGCGCCGACCACCGCGTCCGCCGCCGACCCCCAGACGGCGGTCGCCGCGGCCGCGGAGGAATTCCAGCAGGTCACACTCGCCAAGGGCGGTGAAGAGACCGGCGAACCCATGTCGCTGGCCGTCCTGCCCGACCGCAGTGTGCTGCACACCTCTCGCAGCGGCGAGCTGCGCATGACGGACGCCGCCGGCAACACCCGCGTCGTCGGCACCGTCCCCGTCTACTCGCACGACGAAGAGGGACTCCAAGGCGTCGGCCTGGACCCGAACTTCGCGCAGAACCGTTTCATTTACCTCTACTACGCCCCGCCCATGGACACCCCAGCGGGGGACGCCCCGAACGAGGGCACCGCGGCCGACTTCGCCAAGTTCGACGGCGTCAACCGGCTCTCGCGGTTCGTGCTCCGTGAGGACGGCACGCTGGACAACGCCAGCGAGAAGAAGATCATCGACATCCCGGCGACCCGCGGCATCTGCTGCCACGTCGGGGGCGACATCGACTTCGACGCCGAGGGCAACCTCTACCTGTCGACCGGCGACGACTCCAACCCCTTCGCCTCCGACGGCTACACGCCCATCGACGACCGGCCCGGCCGCAACCCCGCGTACGACGCCCGCCGCACCTCCGGCAACACCAACGACCTGCGCGGCAAGATCCTGCGCATCAAGGTCGAGGCCGACGGCTCCTACTCCATCCCCGAGGGCAACCTCTTCGCCCCCGGCACGGACAAGACCCGCCCCGAGATCTACGCGATGGGCTTCCGCAACCCGTTCCGCTTCAGCGTCGACAAGAAGACCGGCGTCCTGTACGTCGGCGACTACGGCCCCGACGCCGGCACCGCCGACCCGAAGCGCGGACCGGCCGGCCAGGTGGAGTTCGCCCGCGTCACCGGCCCCGGCAACTTCGGCTGGCCGTTCTGCACCGGCGACAACGACCCGTACGTCGATTACGACTTCGCCACCAAGACCTCCGGTGCGACGTTCGACTGCGCCAACCTGAAGAACACCTCGCCGCACAACACCGGCCTGGTCGACCTGCCGCCCGCGCAGCCGGCCTGGATCCCGTACGACGGCGGCTCCGTCCCCGAGTTCGGCAGCGGCTCCGAGTCCCCCATGGGCGGCCCGGTCTACCACTACGACGCCGGGCTCGACTCCCCGGTGAAGTTCCCCGAGGCGTACGACGGTGACTTCTTCGCCGGCGAGTTCGGCCGGCGCTGGATCAAGCGCATCGACATGGACGAGGACGGCGCGGTCCGCTCGATCAACCCCGTCCCGTGGACCGGCACCCAGATCATGGACATGGCCTTCGGCCCGGACGGCGCGCTGTACGTCCTCGACTACGGCACCGCATGGTTCGGCGGCGACGAGAACGCCGGCCTCTACCGCATCGAGAACGCCACCGGCGGCCGCTCCCCGGTCGCGGAGGCCTCCGCGGACAGGACGTCCGGCCAAGCGCCGATGCGCGTCACCTTCTCCTCCGCCGGAACCACCGACGCGGACGGCGACGCCCTCACCTACAGCTGGGACTTCGGCGACGGCACCACCTCCACGGAGGCGAACCCCGTCCACAGCTACACCAAGAACGGCACCTACACGGCGACGGTCACCGCGAAGGACCCGACGGGCCGCACCGGCTCCGCCAGCGTCCACGTCGTCGTCGGCAACACCGCACCCAAGGTCAAGCTCGAACTGCCCGCAGAAGGCGCGCTGTTCGACTTCGGCGACGAGATCCCGTTCAAGGTGACCGTCACCGATCCCGAGGACGGCACCATCGACTGCACCAAGGTCACGGTGAACTACATCCTCGGCCACGACAGCCACGGCCACCCCATCACCTCGGCCAAGGGCTGCGAAGGCACCATCAAGACCTCGGCCGACGGCGGACACGATCCCAACGCCAACATCTTCGGAGTCCTCGACGCCGAGTACACCGACGGCGGAGGCGGCGGCCAGGCCGCGCTGACCAGCCACGACCAGGCCCAGCTCCAGCCCCGCCACCGGCAGGCCGAGCACTTCGACGGCCAGTCCGGCATCAAGACGTACGACAAGGCGGCCGCCCACGGCGGCAAGACCGTCGGCGACATCGACAACGGCGACTGGATCTCCTTCGAGCCGTACAACCTGACCGGCTCCAAGAAGCTCACCGCCCGGGTCTCCTCCGGCGGCGCCGGAGGCATCCTCGAGGTGCGCACCGGCTCCGCGGACGGCAAGCTCCTCGGCTCCGCACCGGTCCCCGTCACCGGCAGCTGGGAGACCTTCCAGGACATCGACGTGGCCCTGCGGGGCGTGCCCGAGCGGACCACGGAACTCTTCCTGGTCTTCAAGGGAGGCGCCGGAGCGCTGTACGACGTGGACGACTTCAAGCTGTCATCGACCCCCGTCGACAAGGCCGCCGAGCGCGTCCTGGTCTTCTCCAAGACCGGCGGCTTCCGCCACGACTCCATCCCTGCGGGCATCACGGCCCTGAAGGAACTCGGCGGCTCGGCCGGGATCACGGTCGACGCCACGGAGGCGGCCGGCCAGTTCACCGCCGCCAACCTCGCCAAGTACGACGCGGTCGTGTTCCTCTCCACCACGGGTGACGTGCTCAACGCCGAACAGCAGAAGGCGTTCGAGGACTTCGTCGCGGCGGGCGGTGGCTACATGGGCGTCCACGCCGCGGCCGACACCGAGTACGACTGGGAGTTCTACGGCGGCCTCGTCGGTGCCTACTTCGCCTCCCACCCGCACATCCAGCCCGCCACCGTCCGCGTGGAGGACCACGATCACCCGGCCACCTCGCACATCGAGGGCCCCTGGGAGCGCACCGACGAGTGGTACAACTACCGCACCAACCCGCGTGAGCAGGCCCGCGTCCTCGCCACCCTCGACGAGACCTCCTACCAGGGCGGCACCATGAAGGGCGACCACCCGATCGCCTGGTGCCAGACCTACGAGGGCGGCCGCGCCTTCTACACCGGCGGCGGGCACACCAAGGAGTCCTACGCCGAGCCGGCCTTCCGCCAGCACCTCCTCGGCGGGCTGAAGTACGCGACCGGCCAGGTGGCGGCCGACTGCAAGCCGCGGACCGGCTACCGGACCATCTTCAACGGCGAGACCCTCGAGGGCTGGAAGCAGGCCGGGCCGGGCAAGTTCAACGTCGTCGACGGCGAACTGCGCACCGAGGGCGGCATGGGCATGCTGTGGTACCAGGCCAAGGAACTCGGCTCGTACTCGCTGAAGCTCGACTGGAAGATGGAAGGCGACGACAACTCCGGTGTCTTCGTGGGCTTCCCGGCCTCCGACGACCCGTGGTCCGCCGTCAACAACGGCTACGAGGTCCAGATCGACGCCACCGACGCCGCCGACCGCACCACCGGCGCGGTCTACGGCTTCAAGTCGGCCGACCTCCAGGCCCGTGACCAGGCGCTGAAGCCGCCCGGTCAGTGGAACAGCTACGAGATCCGGGTCGAGGGAGAGCGTCTGCGGGTCTTCCTCAACGGAGTCAAGATCAACGACTTCACCAACACCGACCCGCTCCGGAGCCTCAAGGACGGCTACATCGGCATCCAGAACCACGGGGCCGACGACCAGGTGTCCTTCCGGGACATCCAGCTGAAGGAGCTGCCCTCCTAGGCCGCAGGCCAGGGCCGCCCATTTGCCGGCGGCGGGCGGGGAGGCGCCGTACCCCCCGCCCGCCGTCCTCCACCACATCGGAACATCGACTGGCAGGGAGGCAGCCCGTGACAGACGGGAATGCACGCACCGGAGTCTGGTTCGTCGGAGCACGCGGCTCAGTGGCCACCACAGCCGTCGCCGGATGTGCGGCGGTCACGGCCGGGCTGCACCCGCCGACCGGCATGGTCACCGAGACCCCGGCCTTCGCCGGGGCCGGGCTGCCGCCCCTGTCCTCCCTCGTCTTCGGCGGACACGACACCGCCCACTGCCCGCTGCCCAAGCGCGCGGAACACCTCACAGAAGCGGGCGTCCTGCCGCACGGCCTCGCCTCCGCGGTGCGCGCCGAACTGGCCGCCGCCGACGCCGGGATACGGCCCGGCGGACCCGGCGCCGGCGACACCCGCGGCGACGAGGAACTCGTCACCGCGTTCGCCGCCGACATCGAGGACTTCCGCGCACGCAACGCGCTCGCCCGTGTCGTGGTCGTAGGCGTCTCCTCCACCGAGCCGCTGCCCGAACCGGGTGCCGTGCGGCTGCCGCCCAGCTCCCTCTACGCGGCCGCCGCCGTGCGGGCCGGCTGCCCCTACGTCAACTTCACCCCCTCCACCGGGCTGCGCACCGACGCCCTCACCGACGCCGTCGCGGCCAGTGGACTTCCCCACGCCGGCCGCGACGGCAAGACCGGCCAGACGCTGCTGCGGGCGGTGCTCGCCCCGATGTTCGTGCAGCGGGCCCTGGACGTACGGGCCTGGTCGGGCACCAACCTGCTCGGCGGCGGGGACGGGGCGGCACTGGCCGACCCCGCCGCCGCGGCGGCGAAGAACGCGGGCAAGGAACGCGTCCTCGCCGACACCCTCGGGCACACACCGCAGGGCGAGGTCCACATCGACGACGTACCCGCGCTCGGCGACTGGAAGACCGCCTGGGACCACATCGCCTTCGAGGGCTTCCTCGGGTCGCGGATGATCCTCCAGACCATCTGGCAGGGCTGCGACTCCGCGCTGGCCGCACCGCTGGTCCTGGACCTGGCGCGGCTGCTGGCCCGGGCCCATGAGGCGGGCCTGTCCGGGCCGCTGCCCGAACTGGGCTTCTACTTCAAGGACCCGGACGGCGGACCGGCGGGCCTCTCCGAGCAGTTCGCCGCCCTCCTCGGCTTCGCGGACCGTCTGCGGGAGGCCGGGTGAGGCCGCGCGACTGGGCCGAACTGCTGCGGGTCTCCGCCCTGTTCACCGTGCCCGGTGACGCCCTCGCGGGGGCGGCGTCGGCCGGAGGGCGTCCCAACCGGGGCACGGCGCTCGCCGTGGGCGCCTCGCTCTGCCTGTACGAGGCGGGCATGGCGCTCAACGACTGGTCCGACCGCGACGAGGACGCGATCGACCGGCCCCACCGCCCGATCCCCTCCGGACGGATCTCTCCTCGTGCCGCCCTGGGCGCGGCCGGAGCGCTGACGGCGGCGGGCCTCGGCCTCGCCGCGCGCGCCGGCCGCCCCGCCCTCGCCGTGGCGACGGCCCTTTCTGCGACGGTCTGGGCGTACGACCTCCACCTCAAGCACACGAAGGCAGGTCCGGCGGTGATGGCAGCGGCCCGCGGTCTGGACCTGCTGCTGGGCGCGGCGGCAACGTTGTCCGCGGCGGGTGGCGCCGCCGTGGCGGCACGGCCGGCCACGCACGGCGCCGGTCACGGGCGGGGCGGGGGATCGTCCGCCTTGGGCCTTGGCGCTGCCGCGCCCGCCGCCGCGGTGCTGGCCGCGCACACGTACGCCGTCACCACCGTGTCCCGCAACGAGACGCAGGGCGGCTCGACCCGCGCCCCGCTCGCCGCGCTCGCGGCGACCGGCGCGGTCGCCGCCTTCGCGGCGCGGCCGCGCGGGACGGCGGCGCCGGCCGCCGCCCGGGTGCTCGCCGCCGCGTACGCCCGTACCGCCGCCGTCCCCTACCTCCACGCCGCGCTCAACCCGTCCCCGCCGCTGACCCAGCGCGCCGTCGGCGGCGGCATCCGCGCCATGATCCCGCTCCAGGCCGCCCTCGCGGCCCGCTCCGGGGCGGGCCTCACCGGCCTCGCGGTGATGGGGTTCGTACCGCTCGCCCGCAAGCTCGCACGGAAGGTGAGCCCGACATGAGCCCCGCCGCCCACCCGGGCCCCACCGGCTCCGGCCGCGCCTCCGGCCCTGGTCCCGACACACGCTTCGGCCCTGACACCCGCCGGACCCGTGACGCCCACTCCGGCCCGACCGCCGGTGCCGGTCCCGAGACGAGCCGTGGCCCGGACTCCCACTTCGGCGTGGACGATCGCCCCGGTCCGGGCTCCCGCCCTGGTGAGGGTTCCCGCTCTGGCCCCGCCGCCCACTCCGGCCGCGCCGCCGGCCCCGGTCCCGGTCCCGACACACGCTCCGGCCCGGGCCGCGCAGCCCACTCCGGCCCGGCCACTGGCGCCGGTCCCGACACCCGCCCGGCAACGGGCGATCGGCCCGGGCCCGCCGCGGAAGGGGACCGGCTTCGTTTCGGGTACGGGACCAACGGGCTCACCGACCTCCGTCTCGACGACGCCCTCGGGCTGCTCTCCGACCTCGGCTACGACGGTGTCGGACTCACCCTCG
Organism: Streptomyces sp. NPDC086835; assembly: GCF_044745705.1. Classification (NCBI taxonomy): domain Bacteria; kingdom Bacillati; phylum Actinomycetota; class Actinomycetes; order Kitasatosporales; family Streptomycetaceae; genus Streptomyces; species Streptomyces sp. NPDC086835. The sequence continues at coordinate 59,074 of NZ_JBIVAU010000005.1, read as the reverse complement.
ACCACATGCACCTCGACCCCCTCGCCCCCGGTCTCGCCGAGCGGACCGCCCGCGTCGCCCGCAGGCTCGGCGAACTCGGCCTCACCGCCACGGTCGAGACAGGCGCCCGTTACGTCCTCGACCCGCGCCGCAAGCACGGCCCGTCCCTCCTCGACCCCGACCCCCAAGCACGCGCCGCCCGCACCCGGCTGCTGGTCACCGCCGTCAAGGTGGCCGCGGACCTCGGCGCGCACGCCGTGCACTGCTTCAGCGGCATCACCCCGCCCGGCACCGACGCGGACACCGCGTGGAAGCGGCTGGAGGAGGCGATCCTGCCCGTGCTCGACGCCGCGGCCTTCGCCGGCGTCCCCGTCGCCGTCGAACCCGAGCCCGGCCACCTCCTGGAGAACCTCGCCGGCTTCCACCAGCTGCGCACCTCCCTCGGCAACCCCTCACCCCTCGGCCTCACCCTCGACATCGGCCACTGCCAGTGCCTGGAGCCCGAGCCGCCCGCGGACTGCGTCCGCGCGGCCGGTCCCTGGCTGCGACACGTCCAGATCGAGGACATGCGGCGGGGCGTCCACGAGCACCTGCCCTTCGGCGACGGCGAGATCGACTTCCCGCCCGTGCTCGAGGCCCTCGCGGCCACCGGCTACCAGGGTCTGACCGTCGTCGAGCTGCCCCGCCACTCCCATGCCGGCCCCGAACTTGCCCGCCGGTCCATCGAGTTCCTCCGTACCGCAGTCGCGAAGGGAGCACCGGCATCGTGACGCAGACCGCGCCCTGGACCCGCAAGGAAGTCGAGGCCCGGCTGGCCGACGACACGGCCCGCGCCTGGCTCGGCGAAGCACTGGCCGAGGCCGCCCGAGCCGCCCAGGCGCCGCCGACGCCGCCCTCCCCGTACACGGCGCACACCTGGGAACTGCGGTTCGCCGCCGCGGGCCGCCACTGCGGGCAGGACAACGCGGACGCCGTCCGCACCCTGCTGCTGACGCAAGCGCGTGCGGGCCTCGACACCCTGACCCGGCTCTACCGGCAGGGCAGTGCCGCCGAACGCCGCGCCGTGCTCCGGGCGTTGCCGCCCCTCGTCGAAGGACCGCACGCCGTGCACCTGCTCGACGACGCCCTGCGCACCAACGACACCCGGCTCGTCTCGGCCGCCGTCGGTCCCTACGCCGCCGCCCATCTCGACCCGCACGCCTGGCGGCACGCCGTGCTCAAGTGCCTGTTCACCGGGGTGCCCCTCGACGACGTCGCGGACCTCGAACGGCGGGCCCGCGGCGACGGCGAACTCGCCCGCATGCTCACCGACTACGCCGCAGAGCGCACCGCGGCCGGCCGCGACATCCCCCATGACCTCGACCGCGTGCTGACCCTGACCGGCGAGAAGCCCCAGCGGCCCCAGGAGCTGTGATGCGCATCTTCGACCCCCACATCCACATGACGTCCCGCACCACCGACGACTACGAGGCGATGTACGCCGCCGGTGTGCGCGCCCTCGTCGAGCCGTCGTTCTGGCTCGGCCAGCCCCGCACCTCCCCGGCCAGCTTCTTCGACTACTTCGACGCCCTTCTCGGCTGGGAGCCGTTCCGCGCCGCCCAGTACGGCATAGCCCACCACTGCACCATCGCGCTCAACCCCAAGGAGGCCAACGACCCCCGCTGCACGCCCGTCCTCGACGCGCTGCCCCGCTATCTCGTCAAGGACTCGGTCGTCGCGGTCGGCGAGATCGGCTACGACTCGATGACCCCCGCGGAGGACACGGCGCTCGCCGCCCAGCTCCAGATGGCCGCCGACCACGGCCTGCCCGCCCTGGTCCACACCCCGCACCGCGACAAGCTCGCAGGCCTGCACCGCACCGTCGACGTGATCCGCGAGTCGAACCTGCCCAACGAGCGGGTCCTCCTCGACCACCTCAACGAGACGACCGTGAAGCATGCCGCCGACAGCGGCTGCTGGCTCGGCTTCTCCATCTACCCGGACACCAAGATGGACGAGGACCGCATGGTCACCATCCTGCGCAACCACGGGACTGAGAAGGTACTCGTCAACTCCGCCGCCGACTGGGGCAGGAGCGACCCGCTGAAGACCCGCAAGGTCGGCGACGCCATGCTCGCGGCCGGCTTCACCGAGGACGACGTCGACCAGGTCCTGTGGCGCAACCCGGTCGCCTTCTACGGCCTCAGCGGCCGCCTCCAGCTCGACGTCCCGGAGCAGGAGGGCCTGCACGAGGGCAACTCCATCCTCCGCGGCGGGGAATGAGGGGAGCCGAGGATGCGCTTCCGTCACCCCGACGGCTCGACCGTCCACCTCTCCTACTGCACCAACGTCCACCCCGCGGAGACCCTGGAGGGCGTCCTCGCCCAACTGCGTGACCACTGCGAACCGGTGCGCAAGCGCCTCGGCCGCGACCGGCTCGGCATCGGCCTGTGGCTCGCCAAGGACGCCGCCCGCGCCCTGGTCACCGACCCGGCGGCACTGCGGGGACTGCGCGCCGAACTGGAGCGGCGCGGCCTCGAGGTCGTCACACTCAACGGGTTCCCCTACGAGGGCTTCGGCGCGGAAGAGGTCAAGTACCGCGTCTACACACCGGACTGGACCGACCCCGAACGCCTGACCCACACCACCGACCTCGCCCGCCTCCTTGCGGCGCTGCTGCCCGACGACGTCACCGAGGGCACCATCTCGACCCTCCCGCTCGCCTGGCGCACCGGCTTCGACGAGGAGGCAGCCGCCACCGCCCGCACCGCGCTCACCACCCTCGCCGAGCGGCTCGACGCCCTCGAGGAGCTGACCGGCAAGTCCGTCCGGATCGCCCTGGAACCGGAACCCGGCTGCACCGTGGAGACCACCGCCGACGCGATCGGACCGCTCACCGCCGTCCCGGGCGACCGGATCGGCGTCTGCGTCGACACCTGCCATCTCGCCACCTCCTTCGAGGACCCGGAATCCGCCCTCGCCGCCCTCGCCGCGGCCGGCGTCACCGTTCCGAAGGCGCAGCTGTCCGCCGCGCTGCACGCGGAGAACCCGCACCTGCCGGAAGTGCGCGAGGCGCTCGCCGCCTTCGCGGAGCCGCGGTTCCTGCACCAGACCCGTACCCTCACCGCCGCCGGTCTGCGCGGGACGGACGACCTGGACCAGGCCGTCGCCGGCGGCGCGCTCCCGGACGGCGGTCCCTGGCGGGCGCACTTCCACGTCCCCCTGCACGCCCCGCCCGCGGAGCCGCTCACCTCGACGCTGCCCGTCCTCCAGGACACCCTGACCCGGCTCGTGGGCGGCCCGGAGCCGCGGACCCGCCACCTCGAGGTCGAGACGTACACCTGGCAGGCCCTCCCGCCGGAGCTGCGGCCCCGTACCCGCGGTCAGCTCGCCGACGGCATCGCCGCCGAACTCATGCTGGCCCGCGACCTGCTGACCGACCTCGGCCTCAAGGAACTGCCATGAGCGACACGCGCCCCACCCCGCTGCTGGTCCTCGACGTGGTGGGCCTGACCCCCCGGCTGCTGGACCACATGCCCCGCCTGGGGGCGCTCGCCGCCTCCGGCTCGCAGGCCAACCTGACCACCGTGCTGCCGGCCGTCACCTGCGCGGCCCAGTCGACGTTCCTGACCGGTGTCCTCCCGTCCGAGCACGGCATCGTCGGCAACGGCTGGTACTTCCGCGAACTCGGCGACGTCCTGCTGTGGCGCCAGCACAACGGTCTGGTGGCGGGCGACAAGATCTGGGACGCGGCCCGCCGCGCCCACCCCGGCTACACCGTCGCCAACATCTGCTGGTGGTACGCGATGGGCGCCGACACGGACATCACCGTCACCCCGCGGCCCGTCTACTACGCCGACGGCCGCAAGGAACCGGACTGTTACACCCGCCCGCCGGCCCTCCACGACGAACTCACGGAGAAGTTCGGCACGTTTCCCCTTTTCCACTTCTGGGGGCCGGGCGCCGACATCGTCTCCAGCCGGTGGATCGCCGACGCCACCCGGCACATCATGCGCACCCGACGGCCGGACCTGACCCTGTGCTACCTGCCGCACCTGGACTACGACCTCCAGCGCTACGGCCCCGACGACCCCCGCTCGCTGCGGGCGGCCGCCGACCTCGACGCCGTCATCGGCCCGCTGCTCGACGACGCCGAGCGCGAGGGCCGCACGGTGGTCGCCCTGTCGGAGTACGGCATCACCCGGGTCAGCCGCCCCGTCGACATCAACCGCGCGCTGCGCCGGGCCGGTCTGCTGGAGGTCCACACCCAGGACGGCATGGAGTACCTGGACCCGATGACCTCCCGTGCGTTCGCCGTCGCCGACCACCAGCTCGCCCACGTCTACGTGCGCCGCCCCGAGGACCTGGACGCCGTCCGTGAAGCGCTCGACGGGCTGCCCGGCCTCGGGGAACTCCTCGACGACGAGGGGAAGAAGGCCCACGGTCTCGACCATCCCCGCTCCGGCGAGCTGGTCGCGGTCGCCGAACCCGACGCCTGGTTCACGTACTACTACTGGCTCGACGACGACCGCGCCCCCGACTTCGCGCAGCTCGTCGAGATCCACCGCAAGCCGGGCTACGACCCCGTCGAGCTGTTCATGGACCCGCACGACCCGTACGTACGGCTCAAGGCCGCCAAGGCCGTGGCCCGCAAGAAGCTCGGTATGCGCTACCGCCTCGCGGTCGTGCCGCTCGATCCGTCACCGATCCGCGGCAGCCACGGCCGCCTCCCCGCGAGCGACGAAGAAGGTCCGCTCCTCCTGTGCTCCACCCCCCGCGCCGTCACCGGCCGCGTCGCGGCCACCGATGTGAAGTCCCTGCTGCTGCGGCTCGCCGGCCTCGACTGAGGCGGCGACCGTCACGCGTCCGCACCCCCGTGAAGGAAAGAGAGATCATCGTGACCGCGTTCAACGACGATTCCGTCACCGGCGACAGCCTGCGCCGCTCGCTCGGCGTCAGCCGCCGCCGCTTCCTCAGCACCTGCACCGCCGCCGCTGCCGCTGCGATCGCCGCCCCCGTCTTCGGAGCCTCGCCGGCCCTGGCCGCGGACACGGCGGACGACAGAGCCGAGGACCACGGCCGTTCCGCTCTGATCCCGCCCCACAAGCGCGGCATCATCCTCTACACCGTCCGTGACGCGACCGGCCGCGACCCGCTGTCCACGGACCTGCCCTCCGGCTTCCGCGAGGTCTTCAAGCAGCTGTCCCGCTACGGCTACAAGCAGGTCGAGTTCGCCGGCTACCGCCAGCATGCGAACGCCCCGGGCGGCGCGAGCCTGGAGACCGTCGCGGGCGCGAAGCTCATGCGGTCCTGGCTGGACGAGTACGGGTTGACGGCGCAGGGCAACCACGGCTTCATCCCGGGCTCCTGGCCGCTGACCCCGTCCGACCTCGACACCTTCAAGCGTCATCTGGAGATCGCCAACATCCTCGGCATGGGTCACATGGGCACCGGCGGCGACCCCACCGGCAGCTCCTACCGGGCCGACTGGGACGTCGCCGCGGAGAAGTGGAACGCGCTGGGAGCCATCGCCCGTCGCGAGGGCATCAAGCTCTACACCCACAACCACGACTCGGCGTACGGGTTCCTGCTCGACGGCGGCCCGCTGGACGCCCAGGGCCGGCCGACCCGCAGTTCCGGCATCCGCAAGCTGGAGTACTTCCTGGAGGTGACCGACCCCCGCGCCGTCTGGCTGGAGATGGACATCTACTGGGCGCACGTGGCGCAGTACAAGTTCCACACGTACACCGCGCACGACGGCTCCACGGTGGAGCAGGTCTTCGACCCGGCCGGTCTGGTGGTCCGCCACAACGTGCGCTACCCGCTGTTCCACGCCAAGGACGGCACGGTCAACACCCAGAACGGCCAGGGCTACGACATGGTGACGTTCGGCGAGGGCGACATCGACTACCGCAGGTTCTTCAGGCGGGTGGGGGCGAAGAACTACCACAACCCGATGATCGAGCACGACGGCGCGCCCAGCGCCACGGTTCCGGGGCAGTCCCTCGAGGTCGCCCGCAAGAGCTACGACAACCTCGCGGCTCTGCGCGCCCGGCACTGACGGCACGTCATCGTTCCGCCGGCGCGCCCGGCGCCGGCGGAGCGGTGACGTCCGGAACCGCCGCAGAAAGACGCTACCGACCAGTAGTGAGAATGTCGTCTCCCGGCCATCATTAAGCGCGAGCATGTCAAACCGTCCGCCCTGTCAGGGCGGACGGCACTCCTCGAGCTGCCAGAAAACCCAGGAGACCCCCCATGCATGCACGCAGCACCCGCACGGCCGGCGCGGCCGCCGGCGCCCTCGCCCTGGCCTTCACCGTGGCCGTCCCCGCCGCGACCGCGCAGGCCGCCACGACCACCGCCGCACCCGCTCAGGCAGAGGTGCAGGCGCAGAGCGTCGACTACGACACCTGGCGGCGCGACGTCGCCGCGGTCGTCGCCCAGGCCCGCCCCTACATCGAGGACCGCACCGCCGACCCGGCCGGCGAGAAGCAGGCCATCGTCCTCGACATCGACAACACCTCGCTGGAGACGCACTTCCATCCGTTCTGGAAGCTGCCCACCCCCGCCATCCAGGAGATGCGTGAGCTCGCCCGCTACGCCGACTCCCGTGGCGTCGCCGTCTTCTTCGTGACCGCCCGCCCCGGCATCATCCACTCGCTCACCGACTGGAACCTGAAGCAGACGGGCTACCCGGTCGACGGACTCTACGTCCGCGACCTGCCGGACCTCTTCGGTGAGGTCAGCGCCTACAAGACGGAGAAGCGCGCGGAGATCGAGGCCAAGGGCTACACGATCATCGCCAACATCGGCAACAACACCACCGACCTCGTCGGCGGGCACGCGGAGCGGACCTTCAAGCTCCCCGACTACGGCGGCCGGCTGTCCTAAGGCCCTCGCAGTCACTCCGTACGACGGCCGGACGGCCGCGGTGACCGGTCTCCCGGCCGCCGCGGCCGCCCTGGCCGCACCGTCCCACCGTGGTCCGCTCAGCCCATGTCCCGGCTGATCGGCTGCGGATTGGCCGTGATCCGGCCCTTGCGCGGCCGCCCCGGCGGATGCAGGAACGTCGCCACGAAGCCCGCGAACAGCGAGATGGAACCGGCCAGGACGAACGCTCCCGCATAGTCCCAGGCGCCCACGACCACGGCGCCCATGCCGGAACCGAGCAGGCCCGACACCAGCTTCGAGCTGTAGACGAGGCCGTAGTTGGAGGCGTTGTTGTTCTCGCCGAAGTAGTCCGCCGTCATCGCCGCGAACATCGGGAAGATGGCGCCGCCGCCGAACCCCGAGATGCTGGAGAACAGCAGGAACAGCGGCAGGTTGTGGATGTTGCCCGACCACAGGATGCCGTACTGCGAGAGGCCGAGCACGATGCAGACGAAGATCAGGCACTGCTTGCGGCCGTAACGGTCGGAGAGCCAGCCGATCACGCCGCGCCCGGTGCCGTTCACGATCGCCTTGAGGGACATCGCCGTCGCCACGATGCCGCCCGCGAATCCGGCCTCGTCACCGAACGGCACCTGGAAGGCGATGCCGAAGATGTTCACACCGGACGTGCACAGCAGACAGAACCACATCAGCGCCACCCGGCCGGTCTGCCACGCCTCCCTCGGCGTGTACTGCTTCACCGCCGGCGGGTTCTTCTCCAACGCCCGGCGCGCCCGCGGGTCGTCGGGCTTGCGCAGCGGGTCGACCTCCGCCGGCCACCAGTTCTTCGGCGGGTCCTGGAAGAAGTAGCCCGCGACGGCGACCGTCGCGGCCAGGAACAGACCGACACAGACGAGCACCCAGCGGAAGTTCGTCAGGTCCATGTAGCCGGTGAAGATGAAGACGAACGGCACCGAACCGTAGGCGAAACCGCCGTTGACGAAGCCGGTCTTGCCGCCCTTGCGCTCCGGATACCACTTGCCGACCATGTTGACGCAGGTCGCGTAGACCATGCCCGCGCCCATGCCGCTGAACATGCCGAAGCCGATGTAGGCGACCACGACATGAGGGGCGAACGCCAGCGAGAGATACCCCAGCAGGGTGCCCACCGCGCCCAGCATCATCGCCCACCGGGCCGGCAGCTTGCCGCTCTCGCGCAGCTTGCCGGCCGGGAAGGCCACCGCCGCCTGGAAGAAGACCCACACGCCCAGCATCCAGAAGATGTGCGCACTGCTCCAGCTGTGCGCCGTGTGCAGGGTGTCCTCGGCGGACGCGAACGCGTACTCCGCCGAGCTGATGCCCATCATGCCCACCCACGGCAGGATGACCATCCACTTGCGCTTGCGGCCCATGATGTCGATATCGGTCTCGCCGATCCGGTACATGCGCCCGTTGGCGTCCGTCACCTCCCTGAAGGGGACGGATGTGGAGATGTCGGTTGTCGTCATGGTGATCGAACCCCTCGCGTGGAAGAAGTCTGGCCAGCGCCCCCTGTCCGTTTCTCTTCGCACCGGGGTCCGCGGCGAGCGGTCACCGCAGACCCCGTGGTTCGAGCCGTCGCTCAGGTCATCGACCGCCCCCCAACAGGCCCGCGGCCCGGGCCCAGGCGTACTTCGCGCCGAGCGCCGCGACCGGCTTCTCCGTCGTGTACGGGTAGGCGACGACACCGCGCTCGAAGAGGTACTGGCACGCCTCCTCGACCTCGACGTCCCCGGCGAGCGACGCCACCACCGGCTTCTCGATCCCGCGCGCCCTGAACTCCTCCACCACGCGCGCGGTGAGCTCCGCGAACACCATCGGAGGGGTGACGATCGTGTGCCAGTAGCCCAGCACCAGCGCGTGGATCCGGGGATCCTCCAGCCCCAGCCGGATCGTCGCCTCGTACGTCGAGGGCGGTTCGCCGCCGGTGATGTCGATCGGGTTCCCGGCAGCGCCGAACGGCGGGATGAAGGCCTTGAAGGAGGCGTCCAGGTCCGGCGGGATCTCCATGAGGGACATCCCGCCCGCGACGATCGCGTCGGAGAGCAGCACCCCCGAGCCGCCGGCCCCCGTGATGATCACGATGTTGTCGCCCTGCGGTACGGGGAGGACGGGCAGCGCCCGCGCGTACTCCAGCATCTCGTTGAGCCCCGGCGCGCGGATCACCCCCGCCTGCCGCAGCACGTCGTCGTAGACCGCGTCGTCGCCGGCCAGCGCGCCCGTGTGCGAGCCTGCCGCCTTCGCGCCCGCCGCCGTACGGCCCGCCTTGAGGACCACCACCGGCTTCTTCCGCACCGTCTCGCGTGCGGCCTCGACGAACGCCCGCCCGTCCTTGAGGTCCTCCAGGTGCATCGCGATGCACTGGGTGTTGGGGTCCTCACCGAACCAGGTGAGCAGGTCGTCCTCGTCCAGGTCCGACTTGTTGCCGAGACCCACGATCGCCGAGACACCCGTGCGAGTGGTCCGCGCGAAGCCGAGGATCGCCATGCCGATGCCGCCCGACTGCGAGGTGAGCGCCACACCGCCCTTGACGTCGTACGGCGTGCAGAACGTGGCGCACAGGTCCTGCCAGGTGGAGTAGTAGCCGTAGATGTTCGGCCCCAGCAGCCGCACGCCGTACCGCTCGGCGATCGCCACGATCTCCGCCTGGAGTTCGTGCTCGCCGGTCTCCGCGAAGCCGGACGGGATCAGCACCGCGTTGGGGATGCCCTTGCGGCCGACCTCCTCGAGAGCGGACGCCACGAACTTCGCGGGGATCGCGAAGACCGCCACATCGGGCTCGCCCGGAACATCCATCACGCTCTTGTACGCCTTACGGCCGAGTATGTCATCGGCCTTGGGGTTCACCGGGTGGATCTCGCCCGGGAATCCGCCGTCGATCAGGTTCCGCATGACCGAATTGCCGATCTTGCCCTGCTCGTTGGAGGCGCCGATCACCGTCACGGACCGGGGCTGCATCAGCCGCCGCATCGAGGTGAGAATCTCCTCGCGCGAGTACTTGCGGCGCTCGGCGGGGACCTCGGTGCTGAGCAGGATCCGTACGTCGGCGGCCATCGCCCCGTCCGCGGAGGCGAACACCGGGTTGAGGTCGACCTCCGCGATCTCGGGGAAGTCGGCGGCCAGTTCGGAGACGCGGACCACCACGTCGGCGAGTGCCTCCCGGTCCACGGCCGCACCTCCGCGCACCCCCCGCAGGATCTCCGCGGCGCGGATGCCGTCCATCATCGACAGCGCGTCGTCCCTCGACGCGGGCGCCAGCCGGAAGGTGACGTCCTTCAGCACCTCGACCAGGACACCGCCGAGGCCGAACGCCACCACCTTCCCGAACGTGGGGTCGGTGACGGTGCCGACCAGTACCTCGGTCCCGGCCGGCACCATCTGCTGCACCTGCACACCGAGGACGCGGGCCTCGGGGTCGTACGCCTTCGCGTTGGACACGATGGCGGTGAACGCGCCGCGCACCTCGGCGCAGGACGTCAGCCCGACCTGCACGCCGCCCGCGTCCGTCTTGTGCGGGATGTCGGGGGAGACGATCTTCATGGCGACCGGGAACCCGATCCGGTCCGCCAGCGCCACCGCCTCGTCCGCCGTCTCCGCGAGCCCCTCGGTCGGGGTAGGGATCCCGTACGCGTCGGTGACCGCCTTGCCCTCGGGGGCCGTGAGTGCCGTGCGGCCCTCGGCGAGCGCGCCCGCCAGGATCGCCCGTACCGCCGCCTGCCGCTCCGCGTGCTCCGCCACTAGATGACTCCGTTCGACTTGAGCAGGCTGAGCTCCTCGTCGCCGAGGCCCAGCTCGCCGACGTACACCTCTTCGTTGTGCTGACCGAGCAGCGGGGAGGTGACCACGTCCACGGGCGAGTCGGACAGCTTCAGCGGGCTGCCCACCGTGGTGAACGTGCCGCGCTCCGGATGGGCCACCTCGACGACCATCTCGTTGGCGACCAGCGACGGGTCCTCGATGATCTCCCGGGTCGAAAGGATCGGCCCGCAGGGGATGTTGTGGGCGTTGAGCTTCTCCAGCACCTCCCACTTGGGGAGCGTGGCGGACCACTCCTCGATCAGCTGGAACATCTTGCCCAGCTTCGGCAGCCGCGCCTCCGGGGTCGCCCACTCGGGGTCGTCCGCCAGCTCGGGCCGGCCGATGAGCTCCGAGAGCGGCCGCCAGCCGACCGGCTGCACGATGACGTACACATAGTCGTTGGGTCCGCCCGGCGAGCACTTGACCGCCCAGCCCGGCTGGCCGCCGCCGGAGGCGTTCCCGGAACGGGGCACCTCGTCGCCGAAGTCCTCGTTGGGGTACTCGGCCAGCGGGCCGTGCGCGAGCCGCTGCTGATCGCGCAGCTTCACCCGGCAGAGGTTGAGCACGGCGTGCTGCATCGCCACGTTGACCCGCTGGCCGCGCCCGGTGCTCTCGCGCTGGAACAGCGCGGCGAGTATCCCGGCGACGGCGTGGATGCCCGTGCCCGAGTCACCGATCTGGGCGCCCGTCGCCAGCGGCGGCCCGTCCTCGAAGCCGGTGGTCGACATGGACCCGCCCATCGCCTGCGCCACCACTTCGTACGCCTTGAAGTTGGTGTACGGGCCCTCCCCGAACCCCTTGATGGAGGCGTACACGATCCGGGGGTTGATCTCCTGGATCCGTTCCCAGGTGAAGCCCATCCGGTCCACGGCGCCGGGGCCGAAGTTCTCCACCATGACGTCGCTGCGGCGGATCAGCTCGGTGAGGATCTCCTTGCCGCGCTCCGACTTGGTGTTGAGGGTGATGCTGCGCTTGTTGCAGTTGAGCATCGTGAAGTAGAGCGAGTCGACGTCCGGGATGTCGCGCAGCTGCTTGCGTGTGATGTCGCCGCTCGGGGCCTCCAGCTTCACCACGTCCGCGCCGAGCCAGCCGAGCAGCTGCGTCGCGGAGGGCCCGGACTGGACGTGCGTCATGTCGAGGACGCGGACGCCCTCAAGAGCCTTGGTCATGGTCCTGGTCGTGTTCTGGGTCATGGCCGGCGCTCCTCACTTGTACATGGTCTGGTTCATGGTTCCGGGGGCGTACGCGTCGGGGTCCACCCACACGTTGATCAGCGACGGCAGTCCGGACTCGCGGGCGCGGCGCAGCGCGGGCGCGATGTCGGCGGGGTCGCGGACCTCCTCGCCGTAGCCGCCCAGCATCCGGGCGAACTCGTCGTAGCGGACGTCCCCGAGGGTGTTGCCGACGCGCTCGCGCTCCAGGCCGTACTTCTGCGCCTGGCCGTAACGGATCTGGTTCATGGAGGAGTTGTTGCCGACGATCCCGACGAAGGGGAGGTTGTAGCGGACGAGCGTCTCGAAGTCCCAGCCGGTCAGCGAGAACGCGCCGTCACCGAAGAGAGCCACCACCTCCTTGTCGGGGCGGGCCTTTTTGGCGGCCAGGACGAACGGGACACCGACGCCGAGGGTGCCGAGCGGTCCCGGGTCCATCCAGTGGCCGGGGGACTTGGGCTGGACGACCTGACCGGAGAAGGTGACGATGTCGCCGCCGTCGCCGATGTAGACAGAGTCCTCGGTGAGGAAGTCGTTGATCTCGCTGACCAGGCGGTACGGGTGGATGGGTGAGGCGTCGGAGCGCAGCTGCGGCAGTCGCTTGTCGAGCGCGGTCTGCTCGGCGGCGCGCAGCTCCTCGAGCCACGCCTTGCGCTTGACGGCGCCGCCGTTGAGGCGTCCGGAGACCGCTTCCGTGACGGACCTGAGGATCAGGCCGGCGTCACCGACGATCCCGAGGTCGATGTCCCGGTTCTTGCCCACCGTCCGGTAGTCCAGGTCGATCTGTACCACCGTGGCGTTTGGCGACAGCCGCTTGCCGTATCCCATCCGGAAGTCGAACGGGGTGCCGACGATGACGATGACGTCGGCGTTCGAGAAGGCGTAGCGGCGCGAGAGCTGGAAGTGGTGCGGGTCGCCGGGCGGCAGCGTGCCGCGTCCGGCGCCGTTCATGTACGCGGGCATGTTCAGGGTGCGCACCAGCTCGACGGCGGAGTCGGTGCCGCGGGTGGTCCACACCTGGCTGCCGAGCAGGATCGCCGGCTTCTCGGCGTGGACCAGAAGGTCGGCGAGCTTCTCCACGGCCTCCGGGTCGCCGGCGCTGCGCGTCGAGGCCCGGTAGTGGCCGGCCTTCGGGACGCGCGCCTTCTCGACGGGGACCTTGGCGTCGAGCACGTCGCGCGGGATCTCCAGGAAGGAGGGGCCGGGCGCGCCGTGGTAGCACTCGCGGAACGCCATCGAAACCATGTCGGCGGCGCGCGCCGTGTCCGGCACGGTGGCGGCGAACTTGGTGATCGGCGTCATCATGTCGACGTGCGGGAGGTCCTGCAGGGAGCCCATCTTGTGCTGGGTGTGCGCTCCCTGACCACCGATCAGCAGCATCGGTGACTCGGCGCGGAAGGCGTTGGCGACGCCGGTGACGGCGTCCGTGGTGCCCGGCCCCGCGGTGACGACCGCGCATCCCGGCTTGCCCGTGATGCGGGCGTAGCCGTCGGCGGCGTGGGCGGCGACCTGTTCGTGGCGTACGTCGACGACTTCGATGCCTTCGTCCACGCAGCCGTCGTAGATGTCGATGATGTGGCCGCCGCAGAGGGTGTAGATGACCTCCACGCCCTCGGCTTTGAGCGCCTTGGCCACCAGGTGTCCACCCGAGATGAGTTGTTGGCTGTTGTCGTCGGGCATGGCGAAGTCCTGTCCCTTCGTAGGGGAGTCGGTGTGCTGGTCAGGGGGCGCCGGTGCGCCGCCCTGGTGTGCTTCGCGGTAAATTGCATACAGTCGACGAATACTGTATGAAGCTTGTTATCCCGCATCCGGTGGGTGGTGTCCAGGGGGCGTGCGGCACTTTCATTCGTTTCGGACGAAGCACTGGGAGCCCGGCATGGATCTGTACGAGCACCAAGCAAGGGAACTCTTCGGGGAGTACGGCATCCCCGTACCGGAAGCAGAGACCGCACAGACCGCCGCGCAGGCCCGCGCGGCCGCTGAACGGCTCGGCGGCCGCGTCGTGGTCAAGGCCCAGGTGAAGACCGGAGGCAGGGGCAAGGCCGGCGGGGTGAAGCTCGCCGCCGACGCCGCGGCCGCGGAGGTGACCGCCCGCCAGATCCTCGGCATGGACATCAAGGGCCACACCGTGCGCACGGTGATGATCGCCCAGCCGGTCGACATCGAGGCCGAGTTCTACGTCTCCTACGTCCTCGACCGCGCCGCCGGCTCCTTCCTCGCCATCGCGTCCGCAGAGGGCGGCATGGACATCGAGGAGGTCGCCGCCACCCGGCCGGAAGCGGTCGCCCGCATCCCCGTCGCCCCCGCCGAGGGCGTCACGGCCGCCAAGGCCGCAGAGATCGCGGCGGCGGCCGGCCTGCCGCGGGAGACCGCGCCCGTACTTCAGGAGCTGTGGCAGGTCCTGGTCCGTGAGGACGCCCTCCTGGTCGAGGTCAACCCGCTCGTGCGCACCACGGCCGGCGACATCCTCGCCCTCGACGGCAAGGTCACCCTCGACGACAACGCCCGCTTCCGGCAGGCCCGCTGGGGCAACGACGACGCCACCCTGCACGAGGACCCGCTGGAGGCGGTGGCCGCCGCCAAGGGCCTCAATTACGTCAAGCTCGACGGAACCGTCGGCGTCATCGGCAACGGCGCCGGCCTGGTCATGTCCACCCTCGACGTCGTCGCCGGCTGCGGCGCCAGGCCCGCGAACTTCCTCGACATCGGCGGCGGAGCCTCCGCAGCGGTGATGGCCGACGGGCTCTCCGTCATCCTCTCCGACCGGGACGTGGGCAGCGTGCTCGTGAACGTCTTCGGCGGCATCACGGCCTGCGACGCCGTCGCCGAAGGCATCGTGCAGGCCCTCGACTCCGTACGCCTGACCAAGCCGCTCGTCGTGCGGCTCGACGGCAACAACGCCGCCCGTGGCCGCGCCATCCTCGAGGAACGCGCCCATCCCCTCGTCCAGCAGTCCACCACCATGGACGGCGCCGCCCGCCGGGCCGCCGACCTCGCCATCTGATCGGGCCGAAGGGGCGCGACGGTGTCGAAAAGGGAGTGCGGCCCCTCCCGGTGAACCACGATCGACCGTCGACGCCGACTTGGGCGCCCCGTGGGGGTCCCCCCGGCGAAGTCAGGGGGAGAGTCGAGCTGCAACAGAAAGGACCGGGAACCATGGCAGTGTTCCTCACCAAGGAGAGCAAGGTCCTCGTCCAGGGCATGACCGGCGCCGAGGGCATGAAGCACACCCGCCGGATGCTGGCGTCCGGCACCGACGTGGTCGCGGGGGTCAACCCGCGCAAGGCGGGCCAGGTCGTCGACTTCGACGAGCGTGTCGTCCCCGTCTTCGGGGGCGTCCGCGAGGCGATGACGGCCACCGGCGCGGACGTCGCCGTGGTCTTCGTACCGCCCCCGTTCGCCAAGGCCGCCGTCATGGAGGCCGCCGACGCCGGCATCGGGCTCGCGGTCGTCATCACCGAGGGCATCCCCGTCCATGACGCCGTCGCCTTCCAGGCGTACGCAGCCGAACGCGGCACCCGGATCATCGGGCCCAACTGCCCCGGCCTCATCAGCCCCGGCCAGTCGAACGCCGGCATCATCCCGGCGGACATCGCCCCCGAGCCCGGCCGTATCGGGCTCGTCTCCAAGTCCGGCACACTCACCTACCAACTCATGTACGAGCTGCGGGACATCGGCTTCTCCTCGGCGGTCGGCATCGGCGGCGACCCGGTGGTCGGCACCACCCACATCGACTGCCTCGCCGCCTTCGAGGCGGACCCCAACACCGAACTCATCGTGCTGATAGGCGAGATCGGCGGTGACGCGGAGGAACGCGCCGCCGCCTACATCACCGAGCACGTCACCAAGCCCGTCGTCGGCTACATCGCCGGCTTCACCGCCCCCGAGGGCAAGACCATGGGGCACGCCGGAGCGATCGTGTCGGGCTCCAGCGGGACCGCCGAGGCCAAGAAGCGGGCCCTCGAAGCGGCCGGCGTACGGGTCGGCTCCACACCGACCGAGACGTCACGCCTGGTGCGCGAGCGGCTCGCGGTGTCCGACGGCTGAGAGCTCACCCTCATTCACAGCCGATTGTGAGTAACCGGGTTACTTACGGGTAACCCATCCGCCGACCGGGATGCCCGGGCGGCCGGCGTGTGCGAGCCGGCCGCCCGTCCCCGTCGCCGAACGTCCTCCCGCCCCGTACGACACGTCACGAGCGGAGTTCCTTCATGGCAGCACCCACCCTCACCCTCAAGCCGGGCACGGCCTGGACCGACGCCTGGCAGCGCTGCGCCGCCGTCGCCCCCGAGGCGTTCCAGGACGACCGTGTCCTCAACCTCTGGGCCGCGCGGTGGCATGCGGACGGCCGAGCCCTCCCCGCCACCAGCCCCGTCGACCAGAGCCCCATAGCCGGCCCGCCCCGGCTGGACACGACCGCCGCCCGACACGCCGTCCGCGCCTCGCTCGACCAGCACCGCGCCTGGCGCCACATCCCCCTGCCCGAACGCCGCGCCCGCGTCGCCGCCACCCTCGACGCCCTCGCCGAGCACCGCGAACTGCTCGCCCTCCTCCTCGTCTGGGAGATCGGCAAGCCCTGGCGGCTCGCTCAGGCCGACGTCGACCGCGCCATCGACGGGGTCCGCTGGTACGTCGAGGGCGTCGAACCCATGCTGGACGGCCGCTCACCCCTCGCCGGCCCGGTCTCCAACATCGCCAGCTGGAACTACCCCATGTCCGTCCTCGTCCACGCCATGCTCGTCCAGGCGCTGGCCGGGAACGCGGTGATCGCCAAGGCCCCGACCGACGGCGGCGTCGCCTGCCTCACCCTCGCCTGCGCGCTCGCCGCCCGCGAAGGCGTGCCCCTGACCCTGGTCAGCGGCAGCGGCGGGGAGCTCTCCGAGGCGCTCGTCCGCTCCCCGGAGATCGGCTGCGTCTCCTTCGTCGGAGGGCGCGACACCGGCGCCCGCATCGCCACCGCCGTGGCCGACCTCGGCAAGCGCCACATCCTGGAGCAGGAGGGTCTCAACACCTGGGGTGTCTGGAACTACACCGACTTCGCCGCCCTCACCGCCGTCATCCCGAAACTCTTCGACTACGGCAAGCAGCGCTGCACCGCCTACCCCCGGTTCGTCGTCCAGCGCGAGTCCTTCGCCGACTTCCTCGCCGCCTACCTGCCCGCCGTACGCTCGATCCGCACCGGCCACCCCCTCGCCGTCGAACACCCCGACGACCCGCTGCCCACCCTCGACTTCGGGCCGCTCATCAACGCGGCCAAAGCCAAGGAACTGGCCGACCAGGTCGCCGAGGCCATCGACCGCGGGGCCGTACCCCTCCACCGGGGGACGCTCGCCGACGGCCGCTTCCTCCCCGGACAGGACACCTCCGCCTACCTCCCGCCCGTCACCCTCCTGGGCCCGCCCCCGTCCTCCCCGCTGCACCACGCCGAACCCTTCGGCCCGGTCGACACCATCGTCCTCGTCGACACGGAGGCGGAACTGCTCGCCGCGATGAACGCCTCGGGCGGCGCGCTCGTGGCGACCCTCTCCACGGACGACCCGGCGACCTTCCGGCGTCTCGCCCCGCAGATCCGCGCCTTCAAGACCGGCCACAACAAGCCCCGTTCACGCGGCGACCGCGACGAGCTGTTCGGCGGCTTCGGCGCCTCCTGGCGCGGCGCGTTCGTCGGCGGCGAGCTGCTGGTGCGAGCCGTGACGGAAGGCCCGGCGGGGGAGCGGCTGCCGGGCAACTTCCCCGACTACCAGCTCAACGCCTGACGGGGCGTCTGCTCCCCCTGGCAGGACGCTCGCACGTCCCGGTCCGCCCTCTTCGACGCGCCCGGGACGGGCGAGCCTTAGCCCGTTCGCACCTTTCACGTCGGCACGTTCGCCGCGGCATGTCCGACGCGGCGACCTGCGGCAGTGCCGGATGGAGACCGGATCCTGCGCCCTACCGGGTGACCCCCGTGCCGGGACCTCGCATTGCGATGATCACCGAGTGTGGGTTGCCTCGTACACGGAGCACAGCAGAGGAGCCGCGCAGAGGGCCGGACACTGCTCCGCTGGAGGAAGACATGCGCATCGCCCGTACCGGTCTCAAGGTCGCCGTGATCGTCGGCACCCTCGCACTCTCCGCGCCGGTCGCCGCGGCCGAGGGCGGCGACATCGAGATCAGCCCGCGTAACGCCCCGGGGACCACGGTCACGGTCACCACCACCGCCTGCGGCAAGGAGACCTACGGCAAGGGGGAGTCGGAGGCGGGTGGGAAGTTCCACCTCTTCGAGGGGGACCGGAAGGGCGTCCTGGTGGGCGAGTTCGAGCTGCCCGACGACGCCGCTCCGGGAACCGACACGGTGACCCTGAAGTGCCCTCCGCGTACCAAGGTCACCGGTACCCACCGGATCGGCGACCGCCCCAGCGGAGGGGTCGAGGCGGGCTTCGGTGACGCCACCGGCAAGAGCGCACAGCTCGCACTCGGCGGGCTGCTCCTCGCCGGAGCGGTCGCCGGCGGGGTGGTCAGGACGCGCCGCGGCTCCGGTGGCGTCCGGACCTGACGCCACCTCTCTGCCCACCGGCCCTCGGCCACCGTCACGGTGACCGGGGGCCGGCCGGGTCCCCCCGCACACCTCCGCCCCGCTGCCGAGCAAAGGCCCGCCCTCGATGGACGACACCCCGACGACCCGGACCACCGATGCGGCCCGCCTCCCCTCCTGCAAGCTGCTCGTCTGCGCCGGGATCGCCGGGGCCGTGCTGGTGGGCGGCGCGCTGCACGAGGACCGCCCACCGCAGCCGTCGCCGGCGCAGCAGCGCGCCGCCGCCGCGCGGCCCGCCCCGGAGCGCGCGGCGCCGCAACCCCCGGCCGTCGAGCCTCTCGCCCCCGCGGATCCCGTCCGCCTGCTGATCCCGGCCATCGGCGTGAACGCCCCGCTGACGCGCCTGGAGTTGAACAAGAAGGGTGCGCTGCAGCCACCGCCGGCCGGCGCGCCCGCTCTCGCCGGCTGGTACGGCGACGGTGCGACCCCGGGGGAGAGCGGCACGGCCGTGACCGCCGGACATGTGGACACCCCCGCCGGGCGGGGAGTCTTCTACCGGCTGGGGGCGCTCGGCAAGGGCGACACCATCGACGTCGTGCGCAAGGACCGGCGCACAGCCGTCTTCACCGTCGACGCGGTGGAGGTCCACGACAAGAACGACTTCCCGGACGAGAAGGTCTACGGCGATTCCGGCCGGCCCGAGCTGCGGGTGATCACGTGCGGCGGCGACCGGTCCGCGAAAGGCGGCTACGAGGGCAACGTCGTCGTCTATGCGACGCTCAGCGCCGTGAAGTAGCGATCCGCGCCCCGCCCGCCCGCCGGTCCGTGAGCCTTCCGAATGTCCTCATGGTCGGCGGCAGCGGCCGGCCGGCCGGACCTGCCTGTCCGCGCCCGAAGGCCCACCGGGTCCGCGCTCGAATGCCGGCCGGACCTGCCTGTCCGCGCCCGAAGGCCCACCGGGTCCGCGCTCGAATGCCGGCCGGACCTGGCTGTCCGCTCACGAAGGCCGGCCGACCAGGCCGGACCGCGACTGCCGGTCAGCCGATGCCCTGGCGGTCCGGTTCGAGGGCGAAGTCGCCTTCGGCCGGTTCCCGTACCGACTGCCGCACGGCGCGGACCAGCATGTCCCGGTGCCGTTCGAGCGGCGCGCGCCGCTCAGGAGGTACGAGCTGGAGCAGATCCTCGAACCCGGCCATCATGCGCCGCGTGACCTGAGGGTTGCCCACCGCGCAGCCCCGCAGCTCGGCGAAGCCGAGGTCGACCAGGTCCTCCCACTCGGACACGTGCTGGACCAGCCGCACCCGGCCCTTCCCGTCCTGGTGGTACACCGTGCCGAGCGGGCGCTGGGCGACGACGGCGAGATACTGCACGATCCGGTCCAGGCACTGCACGGCCGTGGTCGGGTCGTTCACGGACGACGACAGGGCCCGCAGCCCGATGTCGGTCAACTGCCGCAGTCCGAAGGTCAGGTCACGTCGGAACGTGCGCTCCACGCCGACCGACACGGCCGACTGCAGCGCACGCCGGGCCGCGAACGGCAGCGGCTGTCCCGCGCCGCCGTGGACCGTGAGCACGGGCGTCCCGGGTACGACGAAGTCCCCGACGCGGGGGATGAGTCGCAGCACCACGTCATGGCGCCGGGCCACCCGCACCAGCCGGGCGACCTCGACGTCCCGCAGGGCTCCCGACCGCCCCTGGTGACTGATGCGGACGGTCTCGTCCCCCAGCGGCTCCCCGGGCGCGTCGGACCTCGGCATACGCGCCAGTGCCCCGAACGCCTCCCGGGTGACCCGGTCCACCACGGGACCCACTTTCATCAGCTGAAGCGTCTGTGTCACGTAGGCGATGAACAGCAGCAGACTCAACGCGACCATGAGCAGCGTCAGGATGCTCTGCATCACCGGCACGGACGTCACCTCCCGTGGGTTGCGTTCGCTCTCGAAGGCCGTCAGCACCAGCAGCGACAGCAGGAACGTGGAGAGGAAGACGGAGAAGGTGAGCTTGCTGATACGGCTCCTGATGAAGATGCGCACCACGCGGGGGCTGAAGTTGCCGGCCGCCATCTGCACCGCGACGAGCGAGATGCTGAAGACCACACCGATGAAGGTCATCATCGCGGACGCGATCGTGGTGACGATGGTCTTGGCGTCGTCGGCGATCGCCATGAGCTCGCGAAGGCTCCGGAAGTCCTCTTCGTCCCGCAGTGTGTCGACGATCAGGGTGTCGACGGCGTCGGCGAGGGCCCAGACGACGAAGACGAGGACCAGCGCCACGGTGGGGGCGAACCAGAACGTCTCGCGCAGATGCTCGCGCAGCACGGACAGGGCGCGGGGCGGACGGTAGGTGCGACGTTGACTCACACGGCCGACGGTAACCAAACGCAGCGCGTCTGCTCGGATACACGCTGTAGCGTCTCTCTCCGCGTGCCGCTCGCACCCCACTGACCACGCAATATGCAGGTGAGAGGCACTGCGAACCCCTGGTATTGTTGTCCATGTCGCCGCGGGAGACCGGGGCGAATCACCTGAGTCCGGGTGGCGGAATGGCAGACGCGCTAGCTTGAGGTGCTAGTGCCCTTTATCGGGCGTGGGGGTTCAAGTCCCCCCTCGGACACCAGCGGGACCCCAGTTCATCTGGGGTCCTTTTGCTTTTCCGGGAGCATGTGACGGAGTCCGGCACGACCCGGAAGAGAGCCTTTACTGTGATCGCCGTGACCTCTCAGCGGCTCGGCGGATCCTCGCGCACCCGGATGGCCGCCGCCGCGGCCGCGGTCTTGACGGTCGTGGCGGGGCTCGCGGTCAGAGCCGTGGCGCAGGGGAGTGTCGCGAAGTACGCGGGGGACGCGCTGTACACCGTCCTGATCCTCGCTCTCGTCGTGCTCGTGGCTCCTCGGTCCCGGCCCCTCGCGGCCGCCGGGGCGGCGCTCGCGTTCAGCTGGGCGGTCGAGTTCCTGCAACTCACCGGCGTGCCGGCCGAGTTGTCGGGTCGGAGCGTCGTCGCCCGGCTCGTCCTGGGGTCCACCTTCAACGCGCCCGACCTTCTTTGGTACGCCGTGGGCGCCGCCCTGGGAGGGCTCGCCCACGCCTCGCTCGCACGCCGGTCCGGCCCGCCGTCCCCTCCGGTCTCCGCCCGCGCGCAGGTGTGAAGGCCGACGCCCGGCACCCGCCCCCGGCCCGTCAGCTCGTCTGAGCGCCCTCGTCACGATCTGATCTCGCCCGCCGCCGGGGCCTTGCCAACCCGGCCGTGTAAACGTTTCCATCTCTTCGTGTAAACGTTTCCATGCGACGCACCGCATGGGGTCGAAGGCTTTCGGGATCCACAAGGAGGTGGTCCGGACATGGCCGGCATCAAGGATGTGGCCGCCGCCGCGGGACTGTCCGTCGCGACGGTCTCACGGGCGCTCAACAACCATCCCTCCGTCAGCCCGGAGGCCAGGGCCCGCGTCCTCGCCGCCGTCGAGGCGCTCGGCTACCGGCCCAACGCGGTCGCCCGTTCACTGCGCACGGACCAGACCCGCACCATCGGTCTCGTCATCAGCGACGTCCTCAACCCGTACTTCACCGAGCTGGCCCGTTCCGTCGAGGAGGAGGCCCGCACCCGCGGCTACAGCGTCATCATCGGCAACGCCAACGAGCAGCCGGACCTCCAGGACCACCACGTCCGCACCCTGCTCGAGCGCAGGATCGACGGTCTGCTCGTCTCGCCCGCCGACGGGCGCTCCCCGCTGATGCTCGACGCGGCCGGCGGCGGCACCCCCATGGTCTTCGTCGACCGGTGGATCCCCGGCGTCGACGTCCCCGTCGTCCGCGCGGACGGCCGCGCCGCCGTCCGCGACCTCGTGGCCCACCTGCACGGTCTCGACCACCGGCGGCTCGCGATCATCGCAGGACCGGCGGCCACCACCACCGGGCAGGAGCGCGTCGACGCCTTCCGTGAGGCGCTGCACGCCTACGGACTGCCGCTGCCCGACGAGTACATCGGCCAGGGTGACTTCCAGGCCGACAGCGGACGCCGCGCCACCGAGCGCTTCCTCGACCTGCCCCGGCCGCCCGAGGTCGTCTTTGCCGCGGACAACCTGATGGCCCTCGGCGCACTCGACGCCATCCGCGCCCGCGGGCTGCGTGTCCCCGACGACATCGGACTCGCCGCCTTCGACGACATCCCGTGGTTCGTCCACACCGACCCGCCGATCACGGCGATCGCCCAGCCGACCGCCGACCTGGCCAGAGCGGCCGTACGGGCGCTGGTCGACCTGATCGAAGGCAGACCCCCGCAGTCCGTGACCCTCCCCGCCACCCTCGTCGTACGCCGTTCCTGCGGCGAGCCGCCGGCCCCCGCCCCCACCCCGACCCAGCAAAGGAGCAACTTGTGAGCAGCCCGGACGAGTTGCTGCGCATCGAAGGCATCCGCAAGACCTTCCCCGGTGTGGTCGCCCTCGACTCCGTCGACTTCGATCTGCGCCGCGGCGAGGTGCACGTCCTCCTCGGCGAGAACGGAGCCGGCAAGAGCACCCTCATCAAGATGCTCTCCGGCGCCTACCGGCCCGACAGCGGGCGCATCCTCGCCGAAGGGCGCGAGGTGCGCATCCACAGCGCCCAGGACGCGGAACGCCTCGGCATCGCCACCATCTACCAGGAGTTCAACCTGGTGCCCGACCTGACGGTCGCGGAGAACATCTTCCTCGGCCGCCAGCCACGGCGCTTCGGCATGATCGACCACTGGACGATGGAGGCCCGGGCGCAGAAGCTCCTCGACCGCGTCGGCGTCCAGGTGTCCCCGCGGGCCCGCGTACGCGAACTCGGCATCGCCCGCCTCCAGATGGTGGAGATCGCCAAGGCCCTCAGCCTCGACGCCCGCGTCCTGATCATGGACGAGCCGACCGCCGTGTTGACCACGGAGGAGGTCGACAAGCTCTTCCGTATCGTGCGCCAACTGCGCGAGGACGGCGTCGGCATCGTCTTCATCACCCACCACTTGGAGGAGATCGCCGCCCTCGGCGACCGCGTCACCGTCCTGCGCGACGGCCGCTCCGTCGACCAGGTGCCCGCCTCGACGCCCGAGGACGAACTCGTACGGCTCATGGTGGGCCGCTCCATCGAGCAGCAGTACCCGCGCGAACGACCTGAGGCCGGCGAGCCCTTGCTGTCCGTGCGCGGACTGACCCGCGACGGCGTCTTCCACGACGTCAGCTTCGAGGTGCGGGCCGGTGAGGTCGTCGGCCTCGCCGGGCTGGTCGGCGCCGGCCGCACCGAGGTCGCCCGCGCCGTCTTCGGCGCCGACCCCTACGACCGGGGCAGCGTCCAGGTCCTCGGCCGCACGCTGCCCACCCACGAAGTGGGCGCCGCGATGGGAGCCGGGATCGGACTCGTACCCGAGGACCGCAAGGGTCAGGGCCTGGTCCTCGACGCCTCCGTGCAGGAGAACCTCGGCCTGGTCACCCTGCGTTCGGCGACCCGCGCCGGACTCGTCGACCTCAAGGCGCAGCGCACGGCCGCCGCCCGCATCGCCGAGCAGCTCGGCGTCCGGATGGCGGGCCTCGGCCAGCATGTACGCACCCTGTCCGGCGGCAACCAGCAGAAGGTCGTCATCGGCAAGTGGCTGCTCGCCGACACCCGCGTGCTGATCCTCGACGAACCCACCCGAGGCATCGACGTCGGCGCCAAGGTCGAGATCTACCAGCTCGTCAACGAGCTCACCGCCTCCGGCCACGCCGTCCTGATGATCTCCAGCGACCTGCCGGAAGTGCTCGGCATGAGCGACCGGGTGCTGGTCATGGCCCAGGGCCGGATCGCCGGCGAACTCGACGCAGAACAAGCCACCCAGGACGCGGTGATGGCCCTCGCCGTCACCACCGCCACTCCTGCGAACGACCCCGCAGTGAACGAAGAGGAGAGCCCCCGTGGCCACTGACACGCTGAAGAACGACAGGGGCGCGAGCGGCGCCCCGGCGGGAGGCTCCGCGCTCCGTCGCATACTCCTCGACAACGGCGCCCTCACCGCTCTCGTCGTCCTGCTCGTCGCGATGTCGCTGCTCTCCGGCGACTTCCTGACGACGCAGAACCTGCTCAACGTCGGCGTCCAGGCCGCCGTGACCGCGATCCTCGCGTTCGGTGTCACCTTCGTCATCGTCTCCGCAGGCATCGACCTGTCCGTCGGCTCCGTCGCCGCGCTGTCCGCCACCGTGCTGGCCTGGACGGCGACCAGCGAGGGAGTGCCGGTGTGGCTGGCCGTGGTCCTCGCCGTCGCGACCGGCGCTGCCTGCGGCCTCGTCAACGGCGCGCTCGTCTCGTACGGCAAACTGCCGCCGTTCATCGCCACGCTCGCGATGCTGTCGATCGGCCGCGGACTGTCCCTCGTCATCTCCCAGGGCAGCCCCATCGCGTTCCCCGAATCCGTGTCCGGCCTCGGCGACACGCTCGGCGGCTGGCTCCCCGTCCCCGTCCTCGTGATGATCGCGATGGGCCTGCTCACCGCGCTGATCCTCGGCCGCACCTACATCGGCCGCTCCATGTACGCCATCGGCGGCAACGAGGAGGCCGCCCGCCTCTCCGGCCTGCGCGTCAAGCGGCAGAAGCTCGTCATCTACGCGCTGTCCGGTCTCTTCGCCGCCGTCGCCGGTGTCGTCCTCGCCTCCCGGCTCGCCTCCGCCCAGCCGCAGGCCGCGCAGGGCTACGAACTCGACGCCATCGCCGCCGTCGTCATCGGCGGCGCCAGCCTCGCCGGCGGCGTCGGCAAGGCGTCCGGCACCCTGATCGGCGCGCTGATCCTCGCCGTGCTGCGCAACGGCCTCAACCTCCTGTCCGTGTCCGCCTTCTGGCAGCAGGTCGTCATCGGTGTCGTCATCGCCCTCGCGGTGCTGCTGGACACGCTCCGCCGCCGCGCCGGCGCCACGGGAGGCGGTGCGGCCGCGGCCGGGACCGGAAGCCCCGGCGGGAAGAAGAAGGGCGCGGCGAAGTTCGCCGTCGCCGCGGCGATCGTCGCCGCCGTCGTCGGCGCGGTCTCGCTCCTCAACCCCGGCCCGTCGTCGACGAACACGAAGATCGGCATGTCGCTGTCCACGCTCAACAACCCCTTCTTCGTGCAGATGAAGGAAGGCGCGCAGGCGGAGGCCGAGGCCGCGGGCATCGACCTCACCGTCACCGACGCGCAGAACGACGCCTCCCAGCAGGCCAACCAGCTCCAGAACTTCACCAGCTCCGGAGTGAAGTCGGTCATCGTCAACCCGGTGGACTCCGACGCCGTCGGCCCGGCCGTGCGCGGCGCCAACAAGGCCGACATCCCGGTCATCGCCGCCGACCGCGGTGTGAACAAGGCCGAGACCACCGCCCTGGTGGCCTCCGACAACGTGGCCGGTGGCAAGCTCGCCGCGAAGACGCTGGCCGAGAAGCTCGGCGGCGAGGGCAGGATCGTGATCCTCCAGGGCACGGCCGGCACCTCCGCCAGCCGCGAGCGCGGCGCGGGCTTCGCCGAGGGCCTCAAGGCCTACCCGGGCATCCAGGTGCTCGCCAAGCAGCCCGCGGACTTCGACCGCACCAAGGGCCTCGACGTCATGACCAACCTGCTCCAGGCCAACTCCGGCATCAACGGCGTCTTCGCCGAGAACGACGAGATGGCACTGGGCGCGGTCAAGGCGCTGGGCAGCAAGGCCGGCAGCTCGGTCTCCGTCGTCGGCTTCGACGGCACACCCGACGGCCTGAAGGCGGTCGAGGCGGGCACGCTGTACGCGTCGATCGCCCAGCAGCCCGCGGAACTGGGGAAGATCGCCGTCCGGAACGCGGTCAGGGCGGCGCAGGGCAAGAGCGTCGAGAGCGTGGTGAAGGTGCCGGTCAAGGTCGTCACCCGCGAGAACGTCGCCGACTTCTCATGACGCCGCAGGAAGGTGGCCGGCCTCTCATGACGCCGCAGGGAGAGGGTCCCCGCATGGACGAGTACGCGGAGACGCACCCGCAGGAAGACGTTCGGCAGCGAACGGGCGACTACGACCTGCTGGTCGTGGGGTCGGCCAACGCCGACCTGGTCATCGGCGTCGAACGCCGCCCCGCCGCGGGCGAGACGGTCCTCGGCTCCGACCTGGCCGTCCACCCGGGCGGCAAGGGCGCCAACCAGGCCGTCGCCGCCGCCCGCCTCGGCGCCCGTACCGCGCTGCTGGCCAGGGTCGGCGACGACGCCCACGGGCGGCTGCTGGTCGACTCGCAGCGGGCGGCCGGCGTCGACACGGGTGGTGTCCTGGTCGGCGGGGCGCCCACCGGCGTCGCGCTGATCACGGTGGACCCGTCGGGCGACAACAGCATCGTCGTCTCACCGGGCGCCAACGGCCGGCTCACCCCCGGCGACATCCGGGCCGCGGGCGAACTGCTCGCCCGCGCCCGGGTGGTCTCCCTCCAGCTGGAGATCCCCCTGGACACGGTCGCCGAGGTGGCCCGCACGCTGCCGTCAGGGACCCGGCTCGTACTGAACCCGTCCCCGCCGGCGCCGCTGCCCGCGGACGTGCTCGCCGCGTGCGACCCGCTGGTCGTCAACGAGCACGAGGCGCGGTACGTGCTGGGTGAGGCGGGCGACCGCCCGGAGGACTGGGCGCGCGACCTGCTGGCCCTCGGCCCGCGCTCGGTCGTCGTGACGCTGGGCGCGCAGGGGGCGCTCGTCGCGGAGGCGGGCGGCTGCGTGCGCGTACCGAGCCCGAAGGTCGACGCGGTCGACACGACGGGTGCGGGTGACGCGTTCACGGCGGCCCTCGCCTGGCGGCTCGGACTCGGCGAAACCCTGGCCGAGGCGGCCGGTTTCGCGGTCCGGGTCGGCGCCGCGGCCGTCACCGGCAGGGGCGCGCAGGAGTCGTTCCCGAGCGCGGGGGACTTCCTGCCGGCCGTGGGGGAGCCCGTGCGGTCCGTCGAGGGGTCCGTGCAGTTGATGAAGGAGACCGGGGCACGGTGAAGAAGACCGGCATCCTCAACCGCCGTCTGGCGGGTGCGCTGGCCGAGTTGGGCCACGGCGACACCGTCCTCGTCTGCGACGTCGGCATGCCGGTCCCCTCTTCGGGCCCGCGCGTGGTCGATTTGGCCTTCCGGGCCGGCATCCCGTCCTTCGCCGACGTGCTCGACGGCCTGCTCGACGAGCTGGTGATCGAGTCCGCGACCGCCGCCCACGAGGTCCACGACGCCAACCCGCCCGCCGCCCGCCTGCTCGCGGACCGGCTCCCGGCACTGGACTTCGTCCCGCACGACGAGCTCAAGTCCCGCAGCCGGGACGCCCGCCTGGTGGTACGGACGGGGGAGGCGCGGCCGTACGCGAACGTGCTGCTGCGCTGCGGCGTCTTCTTCTGAAGCGGAACGCCGGTGCGGGCGTCCCCGTCCGGTCATCTGTGAGGAAACGGTGGTCGTCTCTTCACCGTGTGCTCCCACGCTGGACCGCGATGAATCCCGCGCGAGGGCTCCCAGCTTGCCGGGCCGCCGCCTTCGGTGCTTTCGGGCCACGCTTCCGGCAGACGGTCATCGTCGCGGATTTCGGCCCGCCGGCCCGTAGCGGAATTCCCGCTGCGCGGTGATTCACGGCGGAACGCAAAAGCGAGCCGGAGCGAGAAAGGGCATGCGAACGGGCCCCGGGACTGGAACATTCCGGGGCCCGTTCGGGCAATGCTCATGACCGACAGGACCGAAAGCGGTCCTTCTCGGTTGTCGCCGGCGTCAGATGCCGGTGGTCTGCACCGAGACGAGACCGGTGGCCGCGGCGACCGGCACGACGGAGGCGACGGACTGGACGGTGCCGACGACGTCACCGACGTTCACAGCGGCGCCGTAGCCGTTGACACCGGCGTGGGCGCTCGCGATACCGCCGGCAATGCCGTCCAGCTCGGTCTCGGAAATTTCGGCGGTCTCAATCGGGGTGAAGCCGTTACGCACTATCTCTCCCTTTCCGTACGGGGGGACTCCTGAACTGACGACGACCGTACGCGCGCCAATGGGAAACCGGTCGACGTGAACCGTCGCCTTGTGCCCGGAATGGGCATCCACAATCAGGACTCCGTTCCCGAGGATGAGATCACGCCAACAGGCCAACCGGCAACTGAGGTTCCGTTTCTGACGGGTGAATACTTCTTCACGACAACGCCAAATAGCGTGCACTTTTCGGCGGGCCGCGGGGGACGAATGGTGCCAACTGGAAGGTGAGGCGGTAGCGGCCTGGACCTGCTGTTCGTCACAGGGCGCCGAAGTCCCCGATCTCCTTCCGGATGTGATGCGGCCGGTCCCGCGTGCCTGCGGCTGAGGTCGTCGACGACGGCGGTGAAGGCGGTGACCGCCTCGGGGCTCCGGGTGTAGCGGCGGGCCGGCGAACTCCACTTCTTCAGCGGTGACCGACGGCGGCGATGTGCGCCTCCGTCGACCCGGGCGCGGGGGCTCTCCGCCGCCGTGCGGCCCTTCTGCGGACCCGACAGCGGCGGCCGTATCTCCGGCTTGCGGCGGCGGGCGGGTCTGACTTCGGTGAGCGGGGGCAGACGAGCCGTAAGCGAACACGACCGTGAGGGAGTAGTCAGATGCTGGGTTTGGCCGCTGCGGTGTTGTTCTTCATCGCGTTCCTCGTCAACGCCGCGGAGATCGACACGAACGAAGTCTTCGCGTCGACGAACGTGATGCTCTTGGGTCTGATGCTGCTCGCACTCCATGTCGCAGGCGTCGGCGCGTCCTGGAGGTCCGGCCGGGCAGGTCGGCGTTGAGAGCCTGACGGCCCGCGCCGATGCCTCGTGCCGTTGCTCGCACAGTCCGATCGGCCCGCACAGCCCGTTCGGCCCGGTCGGTGAATCGAACCGGAGGACATGATGGCCTTGATGACAACGGCGGCCGCGGATGCCGCGGCTGCTTCCGGATGGCAGCACGTGACGGTGATGGTGGTGGCGCTGGCCGTCCTTGTGCACAGCCTGGTCCGGCACAACCGCTGACACTACGACGGGGCGCCCCACGACCTCGGTGGGCACCGACCACCTGACGGGAACCGTTTCAGGTGATCAGGGACCTCCCGGAGGTCCGGCGCCCCTGACCCGAGAGGGCTTCTCTTCACCGCTGCGCAGGTCGGGAGCGAGCGCGGATCACGGCGGCGGGGGTCGGCGGGGCAGGGGATCGGCGGGGTCGGCCCGGTCGCGGGCAGGGGCCGAGGGCGGCAGCGCGGGAGACGGGCGCCGGACCCGGACCGGTGGCAGATCGGTCAGGAATCGAGAAGCGCGGTCACCGAGCTGTCCCTAGCCTGATCATCATGGACATCACCATTCACACGAGCTTCCTCCCGCACGACGACCCGGACGCGTCCCTCGCCTTCTACCGCGACGCCCTCGGCTTCGAGGTCCGCAGCGACGTCGGACAGGGCAAGATGCGCTGGATCACCGTCGGCCCCGTCGGTCAGCCCGGGACATCCATCCTCCTGGCGCCGCCGGCCGCCGACCCCGGGGTCACCGAGGACGAGCGCCGCACCATCACCGAGATGATGGCCAAGGGCACCTACGGCTGGATCCTGCTGGCCACCCCGGACCTCGACGGCACGTTCGAGAAGGTGCAGGCCCGCGACGCCGAGGTCGTCCAGGAGCCGACCGAGCAGCCGTACGGCATCCGTGACTGTGCCTTCCGCGACCCCGCGGGCAACCTCATCCGCATCCAGGAGCTCCGCTGACCGGTGCGCCCGACGCGATCCGCCCGTCGCAGTCCGCCCGTCGCGGTCCGTCCTCGCGGCCCGCTCGTCCAAGAAGAGAGGTTCTCCATGTGCCGTCCCGCATGGGCGCGCGCACTCACCGCTGCGCAGCGCCTGAGCGACCTCGCGCGACTGCGTCGCGTCCGTGACCGGATCGACCGGGAGTACGCGCAGCCGCTGAACGTCGAGGCGCTGGCCCGCGGCGCGAACATGCCCGCCCGGCACCTCAGCCGTCAGTTCCGGCTGGCGTACGGCCAGTCGCCGTACGCCTACCTGATGACACGCCGCATCGAGCGCGCCACGGCGCTGCTGCGCCGTGGCGACCTCAGCGTCACCGAGGTCTGCTACGCGGTCGGCTGCTCATCGCCGGGGACCTTCAGCACCCGCTTCACCGAGCTGGTCGGCATGCCGCCCAGTGCCTACCGGCGCCGCGCGACGGGCGCCGCGGAGGGCATGCCGCCGTGCGTGGTGAAGCAGGCGACAAGACCGGTCAGGAATCAAGAAGCGCCTGTCGCAGAGCCGCAACTAGCGTGAAGACCATGGAAACCATCGAATGCGTCACCCTCGAGGTGGCCGACCCCGCGGCCGCCGAAAGCTTCTACACCACCGCCTTCGATCTGGGCACACAGCTGCGCCTGCGGGCCTCGGAGGCGCCGACAACCGGCTTCCGCGGGTTCACGCTGTCGCTCGTGGTGTCCCAGCCGGCCGACGTCGACGCCTTCGTCGACGCCGCCGTGGCCGCCGGTGCCGCGACGCTGAAGCCCGCCTCCAAGTCGCTCTGGGGCTACGGGGGCGTCGTGCAGGCACCGGACGGGACGATCTGGCAGATCGCTTCGTCCTCGAAGAAGGACACCGGCCCGGCCACCCGGCAGTTCGACGAGCTCGTGCTCCTGCTGGGCGTCGAGGACGTGAAGGCCAGCAAGCAGTTCTACGTCGACCACGGCCTCGCCGTGGCGAAGAGCTTCGGCAGCAAGTACGTCGAGTTCGCCACCGGGACGGGCCCCGTCAAGCTGGCGCTGTACAAGCGACGTGGCCTGGCCAAGGTTGCCGGCGTCTCGCCCGACGGCACGGGATCGCACCGGCTCATGATCGGCGGCGACGCCGGATCCTTCACCGACCCTGACGGATTCGCGTGGGAGGCCGCGGCGCCGGCACCCACGCCATGACCGTGATCACCGACAGAGCCCCCTCCTCACAGGGGAGGGGGCTCTGCATGAACCGACCGACCGGAGGAAGCATGACGGGCGCACCGCCGCGTGGACGTGAGG
Organism: Streptomyces sp. NPDC086835; assembly: GCF_044745705.1. NCBI lineage: Bacteria > Bacillati > Actinomycetota > Actinomycetes > Kitasatosporales > Streptomycetaceae > Streptomyces > Streptomyces sp. NPDC086835. Next base: position 27,752 of record NZ_JBIVAU010000005.1, on the reverse strand, counting down.
AAAGGCTGCGGGACACTCGCGCGAGACTGGAGAGCGACGTCGATCTCTGGGTCGCGACAGCGGGCTCCCCGGGCGGCGCCCACCTCATCCCGCTCTCGTACCTCTGGGACGGGACCGCGTTCCTCATCTCGACGCCGCGCGCCTCGGTCACGAGCCGCAACCTGCTGGCGGACGGGCGGGTGCGCCTCAGCCTCGGGCCGACCCGCGACGTCGTCCTCGTGGACGGTGACGCCGAGCCGGTGGACGTCGACGGCCTCGCACCTGGGACGGGCGACGCGTTCGCGACGAGGACCGGTTTCGACCCGCGCGAGCTCGACGAGCCCTACCAGTACTTCCTGATCCGGCCGCGGCGCATACAGGCCTGGCGTGAGGCGAACGAGCTGCGGGGGCGCGAGCTGATGCGCGACGGCTGCTGGCTCGGCTGACCGTCACACGGCAACACGCCTCGTCCGACCGGTGAGTGGTGCGACCCCGCGTCTCGTCGCGGGATCGCTGACGGGCAAGGGTGCCCGTACCTCGGACAGGGCGCGGCGACGGCTCCGTACGGGCAGGACGGGCCTGCCGGTTCAATGCCCGGGTTCCGCGTGCGAGCCGTGGTCGCCGAGCTGTGCTTCGAACCAGTCGTGCAGGGCGGTCACCAGTGCGGGGTCCTCCGCGGCGTAGGTGAGGGTGGCCCCGTCCGCCCGTTCTGTGTAGAGCACGTCGAAACGGTCGTGGCCTTCGCGGAGTTCGGCGAGGCCGGGCATGCCGGTTCCGTGGATCCGGGCGGGATCGGAGAAGTCCCCGCGACGGAACGCCTTGGCCTCCTCGTGCAGATGGGCGCGTATCAGGTCGATCTGTTCCGCGTCGCCACGCTGGTCGGCCACGACGTCCTGAGTGCCGCCCGTCGCCGTGGGAGTGAAGCGGTGAGTGGTCTGTTCAAGGTCGAAGGGCATCACGGCCCTGCCGCGCTCCGCCACCGTCGTCTGGCGCTCGCCCGGACCTTCGCCGGGGTCCTGCTGCGAGTCCCGGGCCATCAGGGTGATCGCCGTCGCCGCGGCGGCGAGGGTCAGGCCCGCGCCGGCAGCGAGCGTGCGTCGCCGGGTTCTATTCATCCAGTGCCTCCGCCATCACGTCCAGGGCGTGCAGCACGCCCGCTCTCTCATGGGCCGGGATCGATTCGAGCAGTCGGGAGAACCGCTCCCGTCGTGCCTGGGCAAGGTTCTGTGCGGCCCGCCGGCCCGCGGGGGTGAGCCGCAGGACCACGCCGCGTCCGTCGTCGGGGGCCGGCGCGCGCTCCACCCAGCCACGGGTGGACAGTTGGGTGACCAGGCGGCTCACGGTGCTCTTCTGCAGTCGCAGCCGACGCGTCAGTTCGACCTGCCGCAGCTCCCCCTCTTGCCCCAACTCGCCGAGGGCGTGCGCCTCGGAGACCGAGAGCGGCTGTCCGCAGGGGGTCGTCTCGGGCTGGTGCAGCCCGAAGGCGCGAACGAAGTTCCCCAGTGCCTCCTGGAGAGCGGCTGGATCATCAGCGGTGCGGTCCCTCGACATGGTTCGACCGTACAACCAACTGGTTCGACAGTACAACCGGTTTCGGATGCGACGTGGCCGGGCCGCCCCCGGCGTCGGCGTTCACGGGGCGGAGGGGTCCGGGGGAGCGCACGCGTTGACGGGGACGAGCAGGGCGGTGACGTTGTCGTGTCCGCCCGCGTCCAGTGCGTAGCGGACCAACTCCCGTACGTGCGGCAGCAGATCGGCGCCCTCGGCCGACGCCCGGGGCAGGCGGGTGAGCGCGTCCCGCAGGGCCTCGACGTCGGGCAGGTAGCGCCACAGCCCGTCCGTGCAGAGCAGCAGGCGACCGGGCGCGGAGGGCCGGTAGCTCCGGACGCGTGCTTCCGTATGCTCCGCGTCCGCGCCCAGCCAGGCGGCGAGGGCGTCGTGTTCCCCGATGTCGTCCTCGGTGAGGGTCATGCCGGTGCCCTCGTCCGGCAGCCAGTAGGCCCTGCTGTCACCGATCGACGCGCTCCAGATTCCCGTCGGGCCGGCCACGCCGGCGACGAACGTGCAGGCCGGTGCCATGTCGCGGGCCGTGGTCGCCACCGTGGCCGCAGGGGCGGCCAGGGCGGCGACCGCCTGTGCCGCGCGGGCAGCCGACTCGCGCAGCGCTGTCTCCGGCAGCACGCCCACCGCCAGCCGCGCCGCCAGCACACGCGCCCCCACCTCGGCCGCGACCTGCGCGGCGCGCTCCGACCGGGGTGACATGGAGACGCCGTCGCAGACGACGCCGATCGTCCAGTCGCCGCGCCGGGTCAGGGCCATGGCGTCCGCGTTGACGCCGCGTCGCTTGCCGCGGTCGCTGACGCCCGCCGCGCCGTCCGGGGCCGTGACCTCGACGTGCGACCGGAAGGCCGGCTGTGCGTGGCCGCATTCCCAGCAATGGCCGTCCGGTGCGACGATCCCGCCGCACCGGACGCAGATCTCGTTCTCGCTCATCAGGAGGGATCCTGGCAGACCGGATCGGCACGGACTCCTGTCCGTGAACCACGCTGCAACGTAGCCACCCCGGCTCCTGACGGCCTCGTCACGGAGGAGTTCCCGCAGGCAGCGGTCGACCACGTGGCATCGTCCGGCGACGCTCCCACTGCCTGTGACCCACGTCACATGCGGTTCCTGTCAGCAATCAGGGTGCTGCTCCGCTCAACTCACCGAGAGCAAGCGAACCGACAGGAGCAGCACATGAAGCACCGCATCGTCGTCCTCGGCGCCGGCTATGCCGGGGCCTTCGGGGCCGGGAACCTGGCCCGCAGGCTGTCCCCGGCGGACACCGAGATCACCGTGGTCAACGCTGAGCCGGAATTCGTCCAGCGGCTGCGGCTGCACCAGCTCGCGGCCGGCCAAGAGATCGAGGCTCCGAAGCTCGCCGACGTCTTCGCGGGCACCGGGATACGGCTGCGCCTGGCCCGCGTCACCGCCGTCGACCCCGAGCGCCAGGTCGTCACCGTGGCCGACGCCGAGGGCGGCGGCGAACTCGGCTACGACACGCTTCTCTACGCGCTCGGCAGCCACGTCGCCGACCACGGCGTCCCCGGCGTGGCCGAGCACGCCTTCGACGTCGCCGGACGGCCCTCGGCGCTGCGCCTGCGCGAGCGCCTGGACAGCCTGGGCAGGCGGGGCGAAGGCGGGAGGGTGCTGGTCGTCGGCGACGGGCTGACCGGCATCGAGACGGCCACCGAGATCGCCGAATCCCGGCCCGGTCTGTCGGTGACGCTGGTCGCCCACGGCGAGCTGGGCGCACACCTCTCCGCCGGAGCCCGCGGCCACCTGCGCCGGGCCTGCGACCGACTGGGCGTCACCGTCCTGGAGCACACCGGCGTCGAAGCCGTCGAAGCGACGCGGGTGCTGTGCGCCGACGGCACCGTCCTGGCCTCCGACGCGACCGTGTGGACGGCCGGGTTCGCGGTCCACCCCATCGCCGCCACCAGCGGGCTGGAGGTCACCGAGAACGGTCTGATCGTCGTCGATCGCACCATGCGGTCGGTCTCGCACCCGAACGTCTACGCCGCCGGCGACAGCGCCTACGTCATCGCCGACAACGGACGGCCGCTGCCGATGTCCTGCGCTTCGGCCGGCTCCACCGGCCAGCAGGCCACGGCGGCGATCGTGGGACGCCTGACCGGCCGTGAGGTCGCGAACGTCAAGCTGTTCTACCTGGGCAACCACATCAGCCTCGGCCGGCGGGACGGGATCCTGCAGATGGTCGACGACGAAGCGCAGGCAAAGCCGAAGTACATGGGCGGCCGGAAGGCCGCGCGGATCAAGGCGGGCATCGTCAAGATGTCGCTGTGGGGCATCCGGCACCCGACCTTCGGCATGCCCCGGCGCAAGCGCCGGCCGGCCGCCGCACCGATTACGTCCGCCCAGTCCCGCGTAGCCGCTTAGGGTGTTTCGCGTGGACAACAGCGCCGCCACTGATCGCTTCGACACCAGCCGGTTCGAGGCCGGCCGGAACCGGCTGGCCTCGCTGGCGTACCGGCTGCTGGGCTCCGCCACCGACGCCGAAGACGCCGTGCAGGAAGCGTTCCTGCACTGGCAGGCCGCCGACCGGCAGCGGATCAAGGTGCCGGAAGCATGGCTGACCAAGGTCGTCACCAACCTGTGCCTCGACCGGCTCCGCTCGGCACAGGCCCGCCGCGAACGCACCGTCGGCGCCTGGCTGCCCGAACCGCTCCTCGACGGCGACCCGATGCTCGGCCCGGCCGACACCTTCGAGCAGCGCGAATCGGTCTCCCTGGCCGTGCTGACTCTCATGGAGCGCCTGTCACCTTTCGAGCGGGCCGTCTACGTCCTGCGCGAAGCGTTCTCCTACAGTCACGCCGAGATCGCCGAGATCCTCGGCATCACCGAGTCCGCGAGTCAGCAGCACCTCCACCGGGCCCGGCGCCGTATCACCGCCGCGCGCCGCCGCGGCGGCGAAGTCGACCCGGCATCCGCCCGGAGGATCGTCGAGGAATTCCTCGCCGCTGCCTCCTCGGGCCGCACCGGACGGCTGGTGGCGCTGCTCACCGACGACGCCACCGCGATCTCCGACGGCGCCGGCCTGGCCAAGACGCTGCTGCGGTACGAAACTCCGCAGCGCATCGCCGCCATCGCACGGGCCGGCTTCAAACCCACACCCGCGAAACGGCGACTTGCCGGCGGTACGCCCGCCGTCCACTACGCGCTCGTGAACGGCGCCCCCGCCATCCTCTTCGTGCTCGGCGATCAGGTCGTCGGCGCGGTGACGTTCGACGTCACCAACGGCAGGATCGCCACCGTGCGCGGCATCGCCGCCCCCACCCGCCTCGTCCGCCTCACCGAGGCCTGGCGGCAGCACGAACCGGACACGCCGCTCATCACCCGGTGGTGACCCGACGACGACGAGCCGGTGAACGGGGGCACGGTCGGCCACGACTCCCTTTTCCGGAGCCGGTTTCGCTGTCACCGTGACCGTGATGGTGACGGCCTCTGCGCGAGGCGGACCGCCCGGCTGCATCCGGCGGCGGCTCGCATGAAGAGCCCGCGCGCGCCACCGTGTGGGGCGGTGGCGCGCGCGGGGGTCGTGTGCGGTCCGGTTCGGTCGGGTCAGGCGCGGAGGGGGCCCTCGCAGGTGTAGTCCGACGTGCCCGCGCGTCCGCCGGACCAGATGTCCACGGCGGCGAACGAGCAGTTCATGTCGGTGAGGTTGTTGTCGCCGCTCGCGGCGCGGTCGAGGAGGAAGTGGTCGACCGTCTCGGACATGTCCTTGAAGACGAGGTCGGCGTCGCCGGCGTCGGTCAGGTTGGCGGTGATGCGGCCGGTGCAGACGAATCGCGGGCGCTCGGCCGTGCCGCTGCCACGGCATGCCGGGGCGCTGCCGGTCGTAGCGGTGAAGGAGGCGCGAACCTCGTCGGCCGAGCCGTCGCGCAGCTGGTCCAGCGGGACATAGGCCGTGTCGGGCACGAACAGTTCGTCGACATGGGCGATCTGCGTGTCGAGGAAGGCGTCGTACGCGCTCTGGAGCCCCGCGTCCCTGCCGAGCCGGTCGCGCCAGGCGTCGAACGCGGCCGGGTCGTCGGCGCGCAGGGTGCGGTACATCTCCCGCAGCAGGGAGGGGCGCTGGGTCCAGAGGAACTCGAAGAAGGTGCCCGCGTAGTCGTAGAAGCGGAAGCCGTCGCCGTCGTACGTGGCGTGCAGCAGCTGGTCCACCGTCATGCGCGGTCCGCCGTTCGCCGTGTCGTCGATGACGCCCTGGACGAGCGACTTGCGGACCTTGACGCCGTCGCTGCGGCTGGCGCCGGCGAAGAACTCGGCGGTGCCCTCGTCCATGGCCGTGGTCCGGTCGCCGTCGTACCAGGGGCCCTCGCCGAAGAAGCCGGGCACCGCCCAGCGGCCGTTGAGGTAGTGCCCGTACTCGTGGCGGAACAACTCCTCCAGGGTCAGCGACGAGTCCTGCGGCACTCGGCGCTGGTACGTGTAGAAGGTCGCCCCCTTCTCGATGTAGATGCCGCCGTTGTCGGTGCCCATACCGGTCAGGAGCGGGTGGAAGTTCTCGTACTCCTTGCGGGAGGAGTAGAGCACGATGTTCAGGGCGGAGTTGGGGTCGCCCGCGAGGGGCGCCTCACTGCCGACCACGCGGTGGAACTGTGCCTTGACCTGCTTGCTCGCGTAGTACAACTGGTCGACGGTGGCCCGGTCGAGACCGGTGCGGACCCTGATGCGGTCGGTGCCGTCGACGCCGTAGACGTACGTGTGCGGGAACAGGCGCTTCTCGATGTCGGACGCGCACACGTGGTACCGGGCGCAGGCCTCGTACACCCCCAGCCAGGTGGCGACCTTCGCCCAGGGGGCACTGCTGTCACCGAAGGTGCGTGCCGTGACGCCCAGGAGCGTGCCGAGGTCCGAGACGATCCCGGTGCGCAGCCCGTCGATCTGGCCGAAGCGGCCGTACTCGTTCAGCGCGTCCCGCACGACCCAGGCGTTGGGCCGGTCCTTGAGATGCGTGTGCCGGGCGAAGGCCCGGAAGGCGGCACGGTAGGACGGGGAGGCCTTCGCCGCGGCGTGGAAGGCGGTGTCCTGGTTGCCGGGGTAGACGCCGAGGTAGTTCAGGCTGAGCGCGGCGAGGGCGGCCCCGGCCCACGAGGTGTCCTGGGCGGTGTCGGGGTGCCGGGCGTCCATGGCGGCCAGCACCCTCTTGACCAGCGCGAGTTGGTACTGACGCAGGCCGGGTGCCGAGGCCGCGTAGAGAGCTTCGCGCAGGGTCTCCGCGTTGGTCCGGGTGGCGTCGAAGGTGCGGGACGCCGAGCCGAAGCGGGCGACGGCACGGCGCATGGTGGTCAGGGTCGGCGTGTCCGTGACGTCGATCTCGTCGCGCGAGAAGTCGTGGTAGGCGACGGCGTGGAGATACGTGAACATCTCCAGCAGGTGGCTGCCGTTCCTGCCGTCGTGGGCGTCGGCGAGGCCGGTGATGCGGCGGGAGACGGCCTGGACGTGCGCGTCCGACATGACCGGGACGAGGCGCTGGTCCCAGGTCCACAGGATGGAGCGAAGGCAGCCGTCGGCGGTGACGGCGGGGTCGGCGAGGAAGTCCGCGAACTGCCCAGGGGTGAGGCCCGTGACGCCGTCGAGCGTGCAGGGCGCATGCGCCTCGCCGGCCTCGGCCTTGCCCTTCTGTTCCGGGGTACGAGGTCCGGGGACGCGGCCGCCGGTGATACCGCCCGGGGCAGGCAGCGGACGGGCGGCTCGGGGGTCCGGGGCCTCGGCCAGGCGGTCGACCTTGTCGGTCGGGTCCGTCTGGGATGCCGCCCGTATCGCGGAGGGCGCTACGGGCGGCGTGGCGGCGGGCTCGGCCGCGGGGGCGGGCTGGACGGCCGTCACGCAGAGCGTGAGTGCTGTCGCGGCGGTGAGCAGGACTGCGCGCAGGGATCTGCGCGCGACGGGGCGCGGACGTGGGCGTGGGCTTCTCGGCTGGAACACATCGGCTCCTGTGTGGGAGGTGGCAAGAGGTGCGCGGTGCGGCGGAAGGCGCCTCGGGCGTCAACTGCCTTGGCGCGGGCGCCAGTTGAAGGTGCGGCGCTATGTGATGCGTAACGTAGTAATGTGAAATGGCACTGTAAAGAGCTGTGCACCGCCGATCGCGGTTCGCGCCCCGGTCAGGGGGTCTCGGGGAAGTGGCAGGCCACCTGACGGACCTCGCCGGCCGCCGGAGGCCCGAGCTCCGGCGTCTCCGTCCGGCAGATCTGCCGCGCCTTCGGGCAGCGGGGGTGGAAGGTGCAGCCCGGCGGGGGAGAGGCCGGACTCGGCGGATCGCCGAGCAGCGTGATCCGCTCGCGGGCCCGCTCACGCACCGGGTCGGGCAGCGGTACGGCGGACAGCAGGGACCGCGTATAGGGGTGGGCCGGGGCGTCGTACACCCGCTCCTTGGGGCCGATCTCGACGATGCGGCCCAGATACATCACCGCGACCCGGTCGCACACCCGCTTGACCACCGAGAGGTCGTGGGCGATGAAGAGGTGGGCGAAGGAGAGCTCCCGCTGAAGACGTCCCATCAGATTGACGATCTGCGCCTGTACGGAGACGTCGAGGGCCGAGACCGGCTCGTCCGCGACGATCAGGCGCGGGCCCGTGGCCAGCGCGCGGGCGATGCCGATGCGCTGCGCCTGCCCGCCGGAGAACTCGTGCGGACAGCGGTCGATGTGCTCGGGAATGAGCCCGACGAGCTCCATCAGCTCGGCGGCCCTGCGGCGCGCTTCGGCGGCCGTACGGCCCTGCACGAGTAGGGGTTCGGCGATGATCCGGGCCACGGTCCGGCGCGGGTTGAGGGAGGAGTGCGGATCCTGGAACACCATCTGGATCTCCTGCCGCAGCGGCCTCAGCTCGCGCTGGGAGAGATGACTGATGTCGCGACCGTCGTACGTGACCGAGCCGCCGGTCGGCTCCAGAAGCCGCACGATCATCCTGCCCGTGGTGGACTTTCCGCAGCCGGATTCCCCCACCAGGCCGAGGGTCTCGCCCCTCGCCACATCGAAGCCGACGTTGTCGACGGCCCGCACGGGCCCGGCCGAGCGGCCCCGCCCGCCGGGGAACGTCATGGTCAGATCCCGTACGGACAGCAGAGGTCCGTGAACGGGCCGTGCGGGGCCCGGACGTGTCGTGTCGTCGTTCGTCATGGGGTGGCCTCACTGGACGGGGCGTACGGGGCCGCGTCGGGTCCGAGTGGAAGATGGCAGGCGACCATGTGCCCGGCGACAGCGACCGGGCCGGGTTCGACGAGCTCGCATCGCTGCCGCGCCTCGGCGCCGGCCGAGGCGGCCCGTCCGCAGCGCGGCGCGAACGCGCACCCGGGCGCCGGGGCGAGAAGCGACGGCGGGCTGCCGGGGATCGCCCGCAACGGGGCGTCGTCGGCGTCGTCGAGCCGGGGCAGGGAGTCGAGCAGGCCCCGTGTGTAGGGGTGGGCGGGAGCGGCGAACACCGCCTCCACCGACGCCTGTTCGGCCGCCCTTCCGCCGTACATGACCAGGACCTCGTGGGCGACGCGTGCCACGACGCCGAGGTCATGGGTGATCAGGACGACGGCGAGGTCGCGCTCCTGCTGGATCCGGTCGATCAGTTCCAGGATCTGGGCCTGCACGGTGACGTCCAGAGCGGTGGTCGGCTCGTCCGCGATCAGCAGGTCCGGCTCGCAGGCCAGCGCCATGGCGATCATCACCCGCTGGCGCATGCCACCGGAGAACCGGTGCGGGTACTCCCCGGCCCGGCGCCGCGGTTCCGGAATCCCGACCTCGGCGAGCATCTCGACGGCGCGCCGCCGGGAGGCCGCGCGGCGGGACCCGAAGTGGACCCGGTGGTGCTCGGCTATCTGCTCGCCCACCGTGTAGTACGGGTGCAGGCTGGAGAGCGGGTCCTGGAAGATCATCGCCATCTTCCGGCCGCGCAGCCGGTTCAGGTCGCGCTCGGCGAGGCCGACCAGTTCCCGGCCCTCCAGGGTGATGGAGCCGCCGACGTCGGCGCCGCTGTGCAGGCCCATCACGGCCATCGAGGTGACGGACTTGCCGGAGCCGGACTCGCCGACGATGCCGAGGGTCCGTCCGCGTTCGACGTCGAAGGAGAGAGAATCGACCGCGCGCACCGGGCCGCCGTCGGTCGCAAAGGTGACGGTCAGGTCCCGGACGGACAGCAGGGGTTCGACAGCCATCACAGCCTCACTCGCGGGTCGACGACGGCGTAGAGCAGGTCGACGGCCAGATTGGCGACGACGATGAAGGCGGCCGCGAGCAGGGTCACGCCCAGGATCACCGGCTGGTCGCCGGCGGACAGGGCCCCGTAGAACAGCCGCCCGACGCCCGGGAGTCCGAAGATGGACTCGGTGATCACCGCGCCGGCGAGCAGCCCGCCGAGGTCCATGCCGAAGAGGGTCAGGACCGGCGTCATGCCGGCGCGCAGGCCGTGCTTGACGACGACGGTGCGGCGCGGCAGGCCCTTGGCGCGGGCGGTGCGGATGTACGGCTCCGCCATCGTCTCGATCATCGAACTCCGGCTCTGGCGCGCGTACATGGCCGCGTACAGAACGGCGAGTGCCAGCCAGGGCAGCAGCAGGTTCGACGCCCAGCGTCCCGGGTCGTCGCCGAAGGGTACGTACTGGGGGTAGGGGAGCAGACCTGCCACCCGGACGACGCCGTAGATCAGCATCATCGCCGTGAAGTAGACCGGCAACGAGGCCGCGCCGACCGCGCCGACCATCAGGACGCGGTCCGTGAGCGTGCCCCTGCGCAGGGCCGCGACCGTGCCGGCGCTCAGACCGAGCGTCAGCCACAGCACCGCGGCGCCGACCGCGAGCGAGGCGGAGACGGGAAGGCGGTCCGTCAGCAGGTCCCAGACGGCCTCGCTGTTCTCGTACGAGTAGCCGAGGCAGGGGAAGCGGCAGTGCAGGGCGTACTGGCCGCTGCCCACCGTGCGGCCGGTGAAGATGCCGCTGACGAAGTCCCAGAACTGCCGCCACAACGGCTCATCGAGCCCCATGTGGGCGCGGATCGCGGCCAGCCGCTCGGCGCTGCACGCCTTTCCGCAGGCCGCGGCCGCGGGGTCGGAGGGCAGGACGTAGAAGATGGTGAAGGTGACGGCGGCCACGGCGGTCAGTACGCCGATGACGGCGGCCAGCCGCCGCAGCGTGTAGCGGATCATGCGCGGCCGCTCCTCGGGTCGAGGACGTCCCTCAGGGCGTCGCCGAGCAGGGTGAACGCCAGCACGGTCAGGAACAGGCAGGTGCTCGGGACGATGAAGTACATGGGGTCCGTGTCGTAGAAGGAGACACTTTCGGCGATCATCTGGCCCCAGGACGGCGTGGGCGGACGGACGCCGACGCCCAGATAGCTCAGGGCCGCCTCGGTGGCGATCATCCCGGGGATGATCAGGGTGGTGTACGCGATGACGGGTCCCGCCACACCCGGCAGGATCTCGCCGGTGAGAATGCGCCAGGGTCCGGCGCCGCCGACGCGGGCGGCGTCGACGTACTCGCGGTGCTTGAGCGAGAGCGTCTGCCCGCGCACGACGCGGGCGAGTCCGGGCCAGCCGAAGAGGCCGATGACCGCGGTCAGCAGCACGATCCGGTCGACGTCGCGGGCCACGGACATCATCGCGATCATGAAGATGAGGGACGGGAAGGACATGGTCAGGTCCATCAGCCGGGAGAGCAGGGCGTCGGTGGTACCGCCGAAGTAGCCGGCCGCGGTGCCGGCCGCGACACCCGTGACGACCACGACGGCGGTGGCGGCGAAGGCGATGAGCAGCGAGACCCGGGCACCGTGCACGACGCGGGCGAACAGGTCCCGGCCGGTGACGGGCTCGACACCGAGCCAGTGCTCGGCCGAGACGCCGCCGAGCGGTCCGAGGGGCTGTCCGCCGAGATAGGGGTCGACGGCGCTCCTGTCGAACTCCTCGGGGCCCCAGCCGCCCAGTGCGCTGAGCAGGGGGGCGGCCACCGCCATGAAGACGAAGAGGGCCACCACGGCGAGGGAGATTTTCACGGAGGTCCGGCGGCGCAGTTCCGCACGGGCGAGCTGCCAGGGCCCGCTGCCCGGGGGCGCGGTCCGGGTGTCGGTGGCTTCCATGGCGGCCGGTCCTCAGCGGCCGCTTCGGGAGGGATCCTTGAGGCCGACGGTGGCGTAGTCGATCTGGCCTCCGAAGGAGGTGTGGCCGAAGGCGCCCGCGATGTTGGTGCCGAGCAGCAGCGGCATGCGCTCGATGACGGCGGGTGCGGTGGGGGCCTTGGCGAGGATCCGGCCGTCCAGGTCCTGCCAGGCCTTGGCGGCCTGTCGGGCGTCGGTCAGGGCGGCGATCTCGTCCATCCGGTTCATGGTCGCCCGGTCGCGGAAGAGCGAGTGGTTGCCGGAGTTGCCCTTCTCCTTGATGTAGCGGCCGTCGAAGACGAAGGGCAGGAAGGTGGAGCCCGACGGATAGTCCGGGCACCAGCCCGTGTAGACGAGGTCGGTGCGGTTCCCGGTGTCGCCGATGCTGTCGTAGAAGGCGGACGGGTCGACGGTCTCGATGGTGACCTTGATCCCGGCCCGGCCGAGCGACTGCTGGATGGCCTCGCCCACGCCCTTGTCGCCGGCTGAGACGGTGATGGCGGTGGCGAAGCCGTCCGGGTGGCCTGCCTCCTTCAGAAGCTGCTTCGCCCTCGCGACGTCACCGGTGAGGGGTATCTTCAGGGTGTCGGGCTGCTTGCCGCCGAAGAGGGAGCCCGGCATGAGGGCCGTGGCCGGGTCGCCCACCGCCGGACCGCCCGACGCGGTCAGGACGGCCTCGCGGTCGAGGGCGTACTGCACGGCCTGACGCACCTTCACCTGATCGAAGGGCGCACGGCCCGTGTGCATCTGGAGCATCTCGGTGCAGTTGGTCGACTCGGCGAGCAGCCGTTTTCTGACGTCGGTCTCGGTGAGCACCTTGGCGATGCTCTCCGGGCGCAGCTTCCCCCAGGGAACGGCGGAGGCGTCGGCGCCGGAGGAGGCGATGAGGCGGTCGTCGATCTGGTTGCCCTTCAGACCCATCGTCACGACGATCCTGTCCGGGTACGCCTTGCGCACGGTGTCGGATTCCGGGTCCCAGTGAGGATTGCGGACCAGCACCAGCTGCTTGTCCCTGGCGTACGTCTCGATCCTGTACGGGCCCGAGGAGAAGGGGCGGTTGTCGTACCGGGGGCCCTTGTCCCGTGCCTTCGGGACCGGGGCGAAGGTCGGCAGCACGGTGGCGTAGGGGAACTCGGCGAAGGGCTTGCGCAGTTCGAACGTGATCGTGTGGTCGTCGGGCACCTTGACGGAGTCGAGGTGCTTGCCCTGGGCCGGGCCCTGGTAGCCCTCGGCGCCGGCGAGGTAGCGGGCCGCGTAGTCGGGACCGCCGGGCAGATCGGGTGAGAAGGACCGCTCCACGTTGTACTTGATGTCGTGGGCGGTGATGGGAGACCCGTCCTCGTACTTCAGCCCCTTCTTGAGCCTGAACGTCCAGGTCCTGGCCCCGTTGGAGGAGATGCCGAGGTCCTCCGCCAGGTCGGGTGCCAGCCTCCCGCCGGCGGCGCCCGGCTCGGCCCGGTACGTCACGAGGGTGCGGTAGAGCAACCGGGTGCCGAAGTCCATGTCGCCCATGACCCAGTTGCGGGCGGGGTCGAGGTGGGTGAAGTCCTGGTTGGACAGGACGGTGAGGGTGCCGCCCTTCACGGGGGTGCCGCCTATGACAGCGCCCTGGTTGGCGAGGACGGGGTTCTTGCCGCGGCCTCTGCCGTCCGTGGAGTACGTGTCGCCGGAGCAGCCCGCTGCGCCGAGGGCCAGGGTCGCCACCAGCGAGGAGGCGAGGGCGGTACAGGTGCGCTTGTTCATCAGTGGTCACTCCGTGAACAGTCGGACAGCCCGAGCGGCTGGGATGTGACCGGTAACATAGTAATGTGAAATTGTACTGCACAAGAGGCGTGCGCGAATCAGGGAGGAAGCATGAAGGAATCCGTGGTCGGCGCCCACCGGACGGTCAGTCACGACCTGCCGGTGTCCGCAGAGTTGGAGCAGTTCATGACGGGGGAATGGGTGACGTCCCCGCCCCCCGGCCCCGTCCGGCTTCCCGTCGCCCGTCTCACGCCCGCCCGCCGCAGCCGGTTGTCGGCCCGCTTCCCCGGTGAGCGGTTGATCGTCCCCGCCGGGGAGCTCAGGGTCCGGTCGAACGACTGCGACCACCGCTTCCGGCCGCACAGCGCGTACGCCTGGCTCACCGGCCTGACCGGCGAGGAGCAGGCCGGGCATGTGCTGGTCATGGAGCCGGACGGGCCGCACGGGCACGAGCCGGTGCTGTACGTGCGGCCGCGCTCACCGCGCACCGACGACGGCTTCTACCGGGACCGCCGCTACGGCGAGTTCTGGGTCGGCCGGCGCCCCGACCTCGCGGAGGCCGAGCGCATGACCGGAATCCGCTGTGCCGATCTGGCGGCGCAGCGGGCACTGCCGCCGGGCCGGAACGCCTCCACGGACGCAGAACTCGCCTCGGTTCTCAGCGAGTTGCGGCTCGTGAAGGACGCCTGGGAGGTGCAGCAGCTCCAACTCGCCGTGGACCACACCACCGCGGGCTTCGAGGACGTCATGCGCTCCCTGCCGCGAGCCCTCGCCCATCCGCGTGGCGAGCGCTGGATCGAGGGCGTCTTCGGCCTGCGTGCCCGCGCCGAGGGCAACGGCACCGGCTACGAGACCATCGCCGCGGCCGGCGCCCACGCCTGCGTCCTGCACTGGACACGCAACGACGGCCCCCTTGACGCGCGACAACTGCTGCTCCTGGACGCGGGCGTGGAGACGGACAGCCTGTACACCGCGGACATCACGCGCACCGTCCCGCTCTCCGGGCGGTTCTCGCCCGTGCAGCGGCAGGTCTACGAACTCGTACTCGCCGCCCAGGACGCGGGCATCGCCGCGCTCAGGCCCGGGGCGCGATTCCGTGACTTCCACCGCGCCGCGATGCGGGTGATCGCGGAGGGGCTCACGGAGTGGGGCGTCCTTTCGAGCCCGGAGGGCGACTTCCACCGGCGGTACACCCTGTGCAGCAGCGGCCACATGCTCGGGCTCGATGTCCATGACTGCGCGCAGGCGCGGGCGGACGTCTATCTCGACGGCGTCCTGGAACAGGGGCAGGTGCTCACGGTCGAGCCCGGCCTCTACCTCCAGCCCGACGACGGGACGCTCCCGGCCGAACTGCGTGGGATCGGCGTGCGCATCGAGGACGATCTCGTCATCACGGCCGAGGGGGCGCGGCTGATGTCCGATGCGCTGCCGCGCACCCCGGACGCGGTCGAGGCGTGGATGGCGGCGCTGATGGAGGGGTGCTGATCAATCGTCAGGGTCCGAGGTCCGTCGACGACGGACCTCTTCCCACACGCAGTGCAATGTGAAATATTACAGCCGTGTCCACGAGGAACTCACCGGATCTCATCGTCGTCGGAGCGGGTGTGGTCGGTGCCGCCTGTGCCTACTACGCGGCCCGCTCCGGCCTCTCCGTCATCGTGATCGACCGCGGCCCCGTCGCGGGCGGCACCACGGGAGCCGGAGAGGGCAACCTCCTGGTCTCCGACAAGGAGCCCGGCCCCGAACTCGAACTGGCCCTGCTGTCCGCACGGTTGTGGCGCGAGCTGTCCGACGTGCTGCCGTCCCGTGTCGAGTACGAGGCGAAGGGCGGCCTGGTCGTCGCCTCCGGCGAGGCGTCCCTGACGGTCCTGCGTGACCTCGCCGCCCGGCAGGAGTGGGCGGGCGTGAAGAACCAGGAGGTCGCCGGCGACGGGCTCCGCGACCTGGAGCCCCACCTGTCCCCGGACCTGGCGGGCGGCTTCCATTATCCGCAGGACGCCCAGGTGCAGCCCGCACTCGCCGCGGCGCACCTGCTGCGCGCCGGGCAGGACTCCGGCCGGGTCCTCCTGCGGCTGGGGGAGGAGGTCACCGGCGTGCTCAAGAGCCGGAGCGGCGAGGTACGGGGCGTACGGACGGCGAGCGGTGATCTGCACGCCCCCTGGGTGGTGAACGCCGCCGGCACCTGGGGCGGGCGGCTCGCCGGGCTCGCGGGAGTGGACCTGCCGGTGCTTCCCCGCCGGGGATTCGTCCTCGTCACCGAGCCGCTGCCGCGCGTGGTGCGGCACAAGGTCTACACGGCGGACTACGTCGCCGATGTCGCCAGCGGCTCGGCGGCGCTCCAGACCTCCGCCGTCGTCGAGGGCACCCCGGCAGGCCCCGTCCTGATCGGCGCGAGCCGGGAACGGGTCGGCTTCGACCGCACCCTGTCGGTGGAGGCACTGCGCCGCCTCGCGGCCCAGGCGACCCGCCTGTTCCCGGTGCTCTCCCGGGTACGGGCGATACGGACGTACGCGGGATTCCGCCCCTACCTGCCGGACCATCTGCCCGCGATCGGACCCGACCCGCGCGTCCCCGGCCTGCTGCACGCCTGCGGGCACGAAGGCGCGGGGATAGGACTCGCCCCGGCCACCGGCATGATCGTCGCCCGGATCCTGTCCGGCGGCGAACTCCCCATGGACATCGCGCCGTTCAGACCGGACCGCTTCAAGCAGGCCTCGCCCGGAACGCCCCGGACACCTTGACACCCCGGACACCCAGGAAGGAGACGCACCATGGCGCGTGACCGCACCCCCGCCGAACTCGTCGGCGCGGCACCCGAACAGCCCTCGTTCGAGATCACCTTCGACGGGCGCCCGATCACCACCCTCCCCGGACAGTCCGTCGCCGCCGCCCTCTGGTCGGCCGGCGTCCTCGCCTGGCGCACCACGCGCCAGGGCGGCCGCCCGCGCGGAGCCTTCTGCGGCATCGGTCACTGCTACGACTGCCTCGCCACCATCAACGGGCGACCCAACAGGAGGGCCTGTCTCGTGCCCGCCCGTCCCGGGGACACGATCACCACTCAGGAAGGACACGGCCATGCCGAACTCGCCGTCTGACCGGGCGGCCGGCGACCCGTACGGCAGGGTGTACGACCTCGCGGTGATCGGAGCGGGCTGCGCGGGCCTCGCGGGCGCCGTCACCGCGTCCGAACGGGGGCTCTCGGTCGCACTGCTGGACACGGCGGGCCGGATCGGCGGCCAGTTCTACCGCCACCCCGACCCGGCCGTCGGCGCGGTGCGCCCGGAGGCCCTGCACCACGACTGGTCCGCCTTCGCCGGTCTGCGCCGCCGCCTCGAGGCCGGTGACGTCGTCCATCTCGCCGGTCACCACGTCTGGACCGTGGAGCGGCAGGACGGGGCGGACACGCGGTGGACGGTGCACGCGGTCACCGGAGCGGACGGCGACGGCGAGCACCCCGTGCGCGTACAGGCCCGCGCCGTCCTGCTCGCGACCGGCGCGTACGAACGCCAACTGCCCTTCCCCGGCTGGACGCTGCCGGGCGTCGTGGGTGCGGCAGGGGCGCAGGCGATGCTGAAGGCCGGACTCGTCCTGCCCGGCAGACGCGTCGTCGTCGCGGGCAGCGGCCCGCTGCTGCTCGCCGTCGCCGCCTCGCTCGCCACCGCCGGGGCGCGCGTGCCCGCGGTGGTGGAGGCAGCCGGCTACCTCGGATACGCGCGCCGGCCGGCCGTCCTCGCCGCCGACCCGCAGAAGCTCGCCGAGGCCGTGGTCCACGGTGCGGCCCTGCTGGGGCACGGCGTGCGGCTGCGTACCCGAAGCGCGGTGACCCAGGTCCACGGCACGGACCGGGTGGAGGCGGTCACCGTCTCCCGGGTCGACCGGGACTGGCGGCCCGTACGGGGGACGGGCCGCCGGATCGCCTGCGACGCCCTGGCGGTGGGGCACGGTCTCGTCCCGCAGATCGAACTCGCCACAAGCCTCGGGTGCGCCACGCGGCGGACGGAGGACGGGACGCATGCCCTGGCACTGGACGCATTTCAGCGGACCTCGGTGCCGGGACTGTGGGCGGCGGGCGAGACCGGTGGCATCGGCGGCGCCCAACTCGCCCGGGTGGAAGGCGAGATCGCGGGCATCGCGGTGGCCGCCCAGGTTCGCGGCGAGCCCGGACCGGCGCGTGACGGGCGGGTGCGGGAGCTTCGACGGAGGCGTGAGCGTCTGCGTGCCTTCGCCGGTGCCATGGCCGCCGTGCACGCGCCGGGGAGAGGCTGGGCCGAGTGGCTGGACGACGCGACGGAAGTGTGCCGCTGCGAGGAGGTGACGGCGGGCGCCGTCCGCGAGGCGGTCGACGCCTACGGCGCCCGTGACGCCCGCACGGTCAAGCTCCTCACCCGCGCGGGCATGGGCTGGTGCCAGGGCCGGACGTGCGGGGCGGCCGTGGCCTGCCTCGCGGCGGGAGAAGGCCACCTGTCCCCGCCGCCTTCTCCCGAGCGCCGGCCGCTCGCGGGGCCCGTGCCGCTGGGCGTGCTCGGAGCCCTCGACCCGAGCGAGCCGTCCGCCACCCCCGCCGGCCCGGCCGAACAGCCCGACACCGACCGTCCGGACGGCAACGCCGGACCCCGCGACTGAGGGACCCGCCCTCGCGCGTCCCGGCACGGCTCAACGACATGACACCCCTACAAAATGAGGTCCCCGCATGACCGCCACCCGAGCCACCCCCACCTGGACCACCGACCGCCCATGGCGCGGCATCATGGTCGCCACCGCTCTCCCCCTGCGCGACGACCTCTCCGTCGACCTCGACGCCTACGCCGAGCACGTTCGCCGACTCATCGACGAGGGCTGCGACGGCGTCGTGCCCAACGGCTCGCTCGGCGAGTACCAGACCCTCACCGACGACGAGCGTGCCCGTGTGGTCCGCACCGCCGTCGAGGCCGCGGGCGACGGCGCCCGCGTGATGCCCGGTGTCGCCGCCTACGGCAGCGCGGAGTCCCGCCGCTGGGCGGAACAGGCCGCAGAGGAGGGCTGCGGAAGCGTGCTGCTGCTGCCGCCGAACGCCTATCGCGCCGACGAGCGGGCGGTGCGCGCCCACTACGCGGAGGTCGCCCGCGTGGGGCTGCCCGTGGTGGGCTACAACAATCCCGTCGACACCAGGGTCGACCTCACCCCCGACCTCTTGGCCCGGCTGCACGGCGACGGCAGCATCGTGGCCGTCAAGGAGTTCAGCGGCGATGTACGCAGGGCCTACGAGATCGGTGAACTCGCCCCGGACCTCGATCTGCTGATCGGCGCGGACGACGTGCTGCTCGAACTCGCCCTCGCGGGTGCGGTCGGCTGGATCGCCGGCTATCCGAACGCCTTCCCCGCCACCTGCGCCGAGCTCTACCACGCCGCCGTCGCCGGTCAGCTCGACACCGCGGTGCCCCTCTACAAGTCTCTGCATCCGCTGCTGCGCTGGGACTCCAGGACCGAGTTCGTCCAGGCCATCAAGGTGTCCATGGACGTCGTCGGCCGTCGCGGCGGCCCCACCCGTCCGCCGCGCACGCCGCTGCCGGCCGCGGTGGGGGCCGCGGTGCGCGCGGCGACCGAGAAGGCCGTCGCCGACGGCCACCACTGACCCCGATCCGCTTCCCAGGAAGGGACGTTCGTGCGGACCCGTCATGTCTTCCACGCCGTCGACTCACACACCGAGGGCATGCCCACGCGCGTGATCACCGGAGGCGTCGGGGTGGTCCCCGGCGCCACGATGGCCGAGCGCAGGCTCCACTTCATCGAGCACCTGGACCATCTGCGCACGCTCCTGATGTACGAGCCGCGCGGTCACGCCTCGATGAGCGGCGCGATACTCCAGCCGCCGACCCGCCCCGACGCCGACTACGGCGTGCTGTACATCGAGGTCTCCGGCCTGCTGCCGATGTGCGGGCACGGCACCATCGGCGTGGCCACCGTCCTCGTCGAGACCGGCATGGTCACGGTCACCGAACCCGTCACCACCGTCCGCCTCGACACCCCCGCCGGGCTCGTCTCCGTCGACGTGCAGGTCGAGGACGGCGCGGCCAAGGCGGTCACGCTCACCAACGTCCCCGCCTTCTGTGTCGGCCTGGACCGCAAGGTGGACGTGCC
Organism: Streptomyces sp. NPDC086835; assembly: GCF_044745705.1. Lineage (NCBI taxonomy): Bacteria > Bacillati > Actinomycetota > Actinomycetes > Kitasatosporales > Streptomycetaceae > Streptomyces > Streptomyces sp. NPDC086835. Next base: position 8,274 of record NZ_JBIVAU010000005.1, on the reverse strand, counting down.
GGGGTACGGGACGGTGACGTACGACCTCGCGTTCGGCGGGAACTTCTACGCCTTTGTCGAACTGGACTCGCTGGGGCTGCCGTTCGACCGGTCCCGCAAGGACGAACTGCTCGCGGCCGGCCTCGCCTTGATGGAGGCGATCAACGCGTCCCCGGACCGCCCCGTCCACCCGGAGCAAGGCGAGATCGCGGGGGTCAAGCACGTGTATCTCGCCGCCCCCGGCTCGGACGCGCACCGCTCACGCCATGCCATGGCCATCCACCCCGGTTGGTTCGACCGCTCACCGTGCGGCACCGGCACGTCCGCGCGCATGGCGCAGCTGCACGCTCGTGGCGCCTTGCCGCTGCACCGCGACTTCGTCAACGAGTCCTTCATCGGTACCGAGTTCACCGGACGTCTCGTGGCGGAGACCGAGGTCGGCGGGGTGCCGGCAGTCGTACCCCGTATCACCGGACGCGCCTGGATCACGGGCACCGCGCAGTACTTCCTCGACCCGGACGATCCCTTCCCCGCGGGATTCCTCCTGTGACCACCGCCGCGGCCAACACGACCCGGCCCATCCTTCCGACGTCCTCGCGCGGCTGCTCGACGGTCTCGGCACCTGCCTGTCCTTCAACGTCCCTTTTGCGCCGCACCGGTGCCCCCTCACGGGCCGCCCACCCATAGCCACCTGCGAAAACAACGTGACATTGTACGCTGGTGATCCTCTCTCGGCCACGAGGGCACAGGGCGAAGGGAACACCACCACCATGGGCCACCTGAAGCAGCGCAACCTCATCACCGCCAGGGAGCGGCTGCGTGACCAGGTCGCCCACGCCCTGCGCGCCGCGCTCATCTCCGGCGAACTGCGTCCCGGCGAGGTCTACTCGGCGCCGGGCCTCGCCGAGGACTTCGGGATCTCCGCGACACCGGTGCGCGAGGCGATGCTCGACCTGGCCCGGGAGGGCCTCGTCGAACCGGTCCGCAACAAGGGCTTCCGTGTCACCGAGGTCAACGAGCGCGATCTCGACCAGTACACCGAGATCCGCCTCCTGATCGAGGTCCCCATGGTCCGCCGCATCACCCGCAGCGCCTCCCGTGAAGACCTGGAGGCGCTGCGGCCGGTCGCCGAGGAGATCGTGCGCGCCGCGCGCGAGCACGACCTCATCGGTTACCTCGAGGCCGACCGCCGGTTCCATCTCTCCCTGCTCGCGCTCGCAGGCAACGACCGGCTCGTCGAGACCGTCGGCGATCTGCGCAAGCGTTCGCGGCTGTACGGGCTGACCGCACTGGACGAGCGGGACCAGCTGATCCCGTCCGCCGAGGAGCACATCGAGCTGCTCGACCTGATGGTGGCGGGTGACGCGAGGGGAGCCGAGAAGTGCATGGCCCGCCACCTCGGACATGTGCGCTCGCTCTGGGCCGAGGGCGCGCAGGAGAAGGAGCGGCAGTCCGCCGCGCGCGGTCCCAGAAGGCAGCTGGGCACGGCCCGCTGAGGCGCCCCGGTCCACCTGCGGACCGCCGGCCCCGCCCGGCTCTTCGCGGCCGGGTGACGCCCCCGGCCCCGAGTGTCCCGGCCGGGGGCGTCATGACCGAACGTCCCCCTGTTCACACGCGACCGCGCCGGCCCGCCTCCACACGGGCGACTTCAGGGGCTCGAGGTCAGCGAAGCGCCTTCACGCGGCTCAGCGCGGCCACGCCCACCGCGGCGAGTGCGATCTGGAACAGCCACTCGACCCAGTCGACGCCGTCGGTGTCGGCCACGCCGAACGCGGCGGCGAGAGCGGTGCCGAGGAAGGCCGCGGCGATCCCGACGACGATGGTCCACAGGACGCCGATGTGCTGCCGGCCGGGTACCACCAGCCGTCCGAGCACGCCGATCAGGGTGCCGATGAGGATCGCGCTGATGATGCCGGAAATCTCCATGACCGTACCCTTCCTGTTGTTCTGTGTCGTGAATACGGGTGCCCCCCATGGCCCGGGGCACGCCTGTTCCCTGGCGGGCGCGTCGGCAGCACCGGGCGTTGACAACCTGACGATCCGTCAGTCACGGTGTGGGGCATGGCGAAGATGCGTGCGCGTCTGCTCGTTCTCCTGGCCGCGGTTCTTGTGAGTGCCTCGCTGACGAGCGCCGAAGCGTCCCAGGCCACGGCCACCCCCGCCGACCGGCTGCCCGGCGCCCTCTGGTTCGACGAGCGGGCCGCCGCCGCCCTCACCGTCGAGGACGGCCGCTTCACCGACGGGCTCGGCCGCGAGGTCGTGCTGCGCGGCTACAACGTCTCCGGCGGGACCAAGCTCGACGAGAACGGCGGCCTGCCCTTCGCCTCCGTCGCCGACGCCGAGAAGTCGGCGGCCGCGATGCGCGGACTCGGCGGCGCCAACACCGCGAGGTTCCTGCTCTCCTGGGCGTACGCGGAACCGGTCCGCGGCCACGTCGACGAGCGTTACCTCGCCGCCGCCACCGAGCAGCTGCGCGCCTTCCTCCGGGCCGGGATCCGCGTCTATCCCGACTTCCACCAGGACCTCTACTCCCGCCACCTCTTCCACCAGGACAGCTGGTACACCGGCGACGGAGCCCCCGCCTGGGCCGTGGCGCAGGGGAACTACCCGCGTGAATCCTGCGGAGTCTGCTTGTTCTGGGGCCAGAACATCACGCAGAACAAGGCCGTCACCCAGGCTACGTACGACTTCTGGCACAACAGGGGCGGCGTCCAGGACGCCTTCCTCACCACCGCCCGGTCGGTGATGGAGTACCTCGCCGAGCATCTCACCCCCGGCGAGTTCGCGGGCATCGCCGGATTCGACCCGTACAACGAACCGCACGCGGGGACCTACGATCCGGGCCAGAGCAGCCGCGCCTGGGAAGGGGACGTGCTCTGGCCGTTCTACGAGAAGTTCCGCGCCCGGATGGACGAGGCGGGCTGGCGCGACAAACCCGCCTTCGTCGAACCCAACCTCTTCTGGAACGCCAATCTCGACTTCCAGCGGCAGGAAGGCGGCCTCCTGGACGCCGGCTCCGCCCTCGGCCCCCGCTATGTCTTCAACACACACTTCTACGACCAGAAGGCCATCTCCGGCGTCTTCATGTGGGGCAAGGCGAAGAACGGCCAGTACGCGGGCGACTTCGCCACGGTCCGCGACCGGGCGGCCGGCGCCGGTACGGCGGGCATCGTCAGCGAGTTCGGCCACCCACTGGCGGGGGCGGTCGCCGACAAGGCCCCGAGCGTGCTGAAGGCGATGTACCAGGCCCTCGACTCACGGCTGCCGGGCGGTACTTGGTGGTCGCGGCCGCAGGACTCCGGCCACGTCCTCTCGGGTACGCAGTGGCAGTGGGACATCTACAACGGCCGCCACCACGAGCTCATGAACGGCAACCCCGACAAGGTCCTGACCGAGGGCGACGCCTGGAACGACGAGGACCTGTCCGCCGTCCGCCTCGACGACTCGGGCGCCGCCGTGCTCCGCCAGGACGCACGGCTCCTCGACCGCCTCTATCCGAGCGCGACGGCGGGCCGCGTCGTCGGATTCAGCTACGAGGACCGCTCCCGCGACGGCTCCACCACGCTCACCTGGAACCCGGTCCCGGCCTCGATGCCACGCCTCGCGGAGCTGGTCGGCACCGGCCGGTACGGGGTGCTGCTGTGGCGCCCGGACGGCACGTCCGCCCCGACGGAGCTCCACCTCCCGGCGTCGTTCGACCCGGCCCGTACGACGGTCGTCTCCGACCTGGGGGCGCTGCACGGCCTGCCCTCGTACGAACCCGGCACGCCGGTGGCGGTGGCCCCCGAACCGGGCGGCACGGGCAGCCGTCGCCTCCTGCTCTCGTCGCAGGGCGGCGACCGGGGCCTCCACGTCGCCCTGGTGACGGACGGCGCGACGGCGCCCTCCGGCGACCTGCTGCGGGCGGCACGTGCGGAACTGACGCAGTGGGCCGGTCGGGCGGGCTGAGTCGGGCATCGGGACGTTCGGCCGGGACGGCGGCGGTACGGCGGCGGGTGGCCCGGAACCGGGACGCGTACGAGCGGCGACGGTGGGTATTTTGTGTCGATGAATTCGGCACGTGCGGAAGCAGAACGGGCGGATTCGGAACCGACGGGCGGCGTGCGGGCGGACGGCGTACCGACGGGCGGGGTACCGGCCGGCTCGGGGCGGGACGACGCGGTACGCGTCAGGCTCATGAGGGAAGACGACCTCCCGTCGGCGGAGCGCGCCTCGGGGATCGTCTTCCTCGAAGGCGACAGAAGCACCCGCAGGGTCGGCGACCCGGAGCCGGAACCGCGTTCCGCCGCCGCGTCCGCACAGTGGATCGACCGTATGCGTCACTTCCTGAACGTGGACCCGGGAGGCTGCTGGGCAGCGGTCGAGGGCGACGGCGAGGAGGTGGTCGTCGGGTTCGCGATGTCGCAGAACCGCGACCGGCTCTGGTACCTGGCCACCTACGGCGTGCTGCCGGGGCGTCAGGGCTCCGGCATCGGCAAGCGGCTGATGGACGCCGTCCTGGCCCACGCCGACGGCCGTCAGGGCATCTTCTCCTCCACCGTGCACGCCGCTGCGACCCGCCGGTACCGGATGGCGGGCTTCTCGCTGCACCCGCAGATGCGCATGGTGGGAACGGTCGACCGTGCCACCCTCCCCGCCACCGCCACCGCGGCCGTCGCCGGGCTCGCTGAGGGGCATGCCGGCGACCTGGAGTGGATGGACCGGCTGGACCAGGACCTGCGCGGCGCCGGCCACGGCCCCGACCACGTCTACCTGATCGACACCCTGCGGCTCGTCGTCTCCCGGGCGAACGGCCGCCCGGGCTATGTCTACATCGACGACCGGGGCCGGGCGGCCCTGCTGGCCGCCGCGCATCCACAGACCGCGCAGCACCTGCTGTGGGAGGCGCTGGCGTCCGCGAAGGACTACGATCGGTCGGCGGCCGGTTGGCTTCCTCGCCGGTGCTCCGAGGGCGGGTGGCTGTCGCGAAACTCCGCGAAGGACCCAGCCTCTTCAGACCCACCGGGTAGGCGGTTCAACCCGGCGCGGGCACTTTCCCTGGCAGGACGAGTCCGCGCGGTTCGCGCGGACTCGTCCCGACCCTTCTCAGCTGACGGCGTCGAGCAGCAGCTTCGCGGCCGTCATCGCCCCGTCGGTGCGGACCGTGCCGGCCACAGCCTTCGCCCGGGCGCCGGTTTCGGGGGCCAGGGCCGTCTTGAGCGCGTTCGACAGGGACTCGACGGTCGGCACGGGACCGTCGTGGGCTACGCCGATGCCCAGCTCGGCCACCCGACCGGCCCAGTACGGCTGGTCCGCCAACTGGGGCACCACCACCTGGGGAGCGCCGGCCCGAGCGGCCGTCGTGGTCGTACCCGCGCCACCGTGGTGCACGACGGTGGCCACCCGCCCGAACAACTGCTGGTGGTTGACCTCGCCGACGGCGAAGCAGTCGTCCCGGTCGTCGACGAGGCCCAGATCCGCCCAGCCACGCCCGACGAGTACCCGGCGGCCGTTCGCGCGCACCGCCTCGATAGCCACCCGGGCCGCGTCTTCCCCTGCGCGCACGGCCATGCTGCCGAAGCCCACGTACACAGGTGGCGCGCCGGCATCCAGGAAGGCCACCAGCTCCGCCGGGAGCGGCCGCTCATCGGGCAGCGTCCACGCGCCGGTCTGTACGACGTCGAGGTCCGGCGTCTCCAGCCACGGGTCCAGCACCGGGTCCGTCGCCAGCCACGGCCGGTCACCGAAGGCGTAGTCACGGACGTTGTCCACCGCGGGCAGGCCGATAGACGCCCGGTTGGTGTTGAGCGCCTCACCGAACAGCGCATTGATGCTCTGGGCGTCCAGGTCCCACAGTGCCCGGTTGTCGGTCACCTCCGGCGGGAACGACCGCCCCGGGTACGCCAGCGGCGGGCGCTGCGGCGAGGGCAGGGTCAGCTGCTGGAAGATCGCGGATACGTACCCGATGCCCAGCTTCTCGGCCACCGACCGCGCCCCGGCGATGGCCGGCATCGCGCCCGTCGCCACCAGCACGTCGCACCCCTCGGCCGCCGCGGGTATGACCTGCAACTGACCGGCTATCAATTCCGCCGCGCGCTGCGGCAGATTGGTCTTCGACGGCGGCGGCGCCGCAGTCGTCAGCGCGCGTGCCGACTGCCCGACGCCCACCATGGACACGCCGACCCCGGCCAGCCGCTCCGCGAAGTCCTCGTCCGGTGGCGCACACACCCGCACCTCCGCGCCGAGTTCCCGCAACCGCACGGCCAGCCCCACCAGCGGTTCGACGTCCCCACGCGACCCATAGGTCGACAACAGCACACGCACTTCGTGAATCTCCCGTTTTCTTGGTTTCTTGGCCAGGCCGACCCATCCCGGGTACGGCCGGGTTCTGCCACGCGCCACGCGTGGCAGAGAGCGCTCAGCTGCTGGCGCGCGCGTAGGTGAGGAACACCGCGCCGCTCTTGAGAACGGTGTGGTCCTGGAGTGTCCAGGTGCGCGGGTCGAAGACGGCCTTGTGGGAGAACAGCGGGATCCCCTCGCCGATGGTCAGCGGGCCGACCTTGAGGATCAGCGTGTCGATCTCGGCGTACAGGGAGCCCGCAAGCTCGGCGCCGCCGAGTAGCCAGATGTCCTTGCCGGCCTGCTGCTTGAGCTCGCGCACGGTGGCCACCGGGTCGTCGGCGACCAGTTCGACGGCCGGGTCCGGGCTCTCGGTCAGTGTCCGGGAAAATACCAGGTGACGCAGGTGGGGGTAGGCGTCGGTGAGACCGGCCGCAAGACCGATCTCGTAGCTGCGCCGCCCCTCGAGCACAGTGTCGAAGTGCGTGCCCTCCGCCGTGACGGACAGTGCCTGCCGAGCCTGGACGGGCAGCGTCTCCGGGTACTCGGACACGAGGTGCTGGATGTAGTCCTCCGGTATGGGCCAGAAGCCGTTCGGACCGGTGGGGTCACTGCCGTCCGGGCCCGCGATGAAGCCATCGAGGGTGGTGGCGATGTAATAGGTCAGCTTTCGCATCGACTGTCGATTCTGTGAGAAGGATGAGGTTGCGGGTCGGACTGCGGGCACGTCAAGTTGGAATGCGCGCGTGCGCGCCGTAGGAGCGGACGCCCAACTCCCGTTCCACCGCGAGCATATGGACGTTGCTCTCGCCGCAGGACCGCGACCCCGACTGTGACGCCGTCCGCCCCGGTGGCCGGCCGGGCAGCCGACGGCTGTCCTGAGCGGGTCCGGAGCTGGACTTGGATCAGCCCGAGGGCCGACGCCGGCACTCCGGGCAGGTCGTGGGCCCTCGAGGCGACGACGACCTGTCCCACGTCACGGGCAAGGATCGGGTCGTACAGGTCGATCAAAGGCCGGGACGCCTTCGCCACCCACCGCAGAGCCAACCGGTCCTGCGGCGCGCAGCATCAGGGCATCCGGCTCGGCAACCGACGAACGCTCAAGGCTCAGATGAGAACACCTCCATGGGATCGCCGATCGCGGAGAAGTAGGAACCTTCTCGATGTAGGGCAGACACGCGCAATTGTCTTCCGGGCAGCAGCACGAGCAGGATGAGCGGCGATCTCACGTCCATGCTTGCCTGCCCGCCTGGCGTCGCGGAGCCTTGCGAATGGTCCTCGATCTCAATGCGATCAGCGTCTTCGCCGACCAGAACTGTCAGCGCGCGTACGGGCTCGTATCCGTCCTCGGCCTCGCGACGGCCCGTATGGAGAAGCGCCTCAGACTCGGACACCACCGCAAGAGAGGAGCCACCTGGAACATTCTTGAGCGCCTCAGACATCTGGGGGGCGAGTCCCAAAATGGATCCGCTGACGTGCTCGCAGCTCAGCCAATCGCCATCGTCGTTCCGCATGGAGTAATAGAGCTCCTCAGAGACGAAGCCATCACCACGTCGGTGGACGACAAGCACGAATCCGAGGGAACCGTCGATCCAGACATCGGCGACGACAGGTTGTCCTTCTACGAGTGACGGGAGCAGGTTGTGTCGGGATCCGGGCCGCAGTTGGGAGGCGCCGGCCCGCAGTGCATCCAGTGCGATGTCCGCCATGCTTTGTCTCATTACTCTGAGCGTTCCTTAATTGAGCTTGCGCTTCGGAGTGCGCATTATCAGCAGGCCTATACGGTTGTGCAGTGGGGCGCCCCACAAGGAGGGCGCCACACTGCACAATGTCCGGGCCCTCAAAGGGGGCTCACACCGGACCTTCGCCGGTCGACCGTGCACGTCCGGGCAGCAAGCACCTCCTAATGCTGTTGTCAAGCCGCCGCGGTGACGGAGAGTTGATGTTGGAAGCGCTGTCCGTCACGGATGAGAGCCC
>NZ_JBIVAU010000004.1:578960-612838 GCF_044745705.1 Streptomyces sp. NPDC086835 | reverse complement strand
GAACCTCGACCATCCGAAGATGGACGGGGTATCAACATATCTGGCGTTGATTTTTGGCACACTGTTGAGTTCTCAAGGAACGGACGCTTCCTTTGTACTCACCCTCTCGGGCTTTCCTCCGGGCGCTTCCCTTCGGTCTTGCGTTCCAACCTTACCAGATCCGTTTTCCGTTCCGTTTCCGGTTCGGATTTCATTTCCGGTGGCCGTTGGAGGGCCTTTTTGCCTTTCGGCTGATCCGAACTTTATCAGAATCATCTTGGCCGACCTAATCGGCGCGGTGATTCGGATAAGGAATCGGGAAGCGGCTCCGCGGAAATCATTTCCCAGCGAAAGCCAGACAGACTCTAAATGTTCACGCCCGAACTTGTCCAGTCCGAGGCAACCGTTAAAATCTACCTCCCCACGAGTCCCGTGTCAACGGGTGCTGCGGGGCGAAGAGGAGACTAGCAGCTCACAGGGCCCGCACGCACATCACGCGGCCGTGGGGAGCTCGGCGCTGCGGTCGGCCTCCTCCACGTCGCCCATGTCTCCTGCACGGGCCGCGCGGCCGCCCAGGATGTAGACGTACGCGAGGAAGCCCAGCTCGGCGACGATGCCGATGGTGACGCGTGCCCATGTCGGCAGACCGGAGGGGGTCACGAAACCCTCGATGAGGCCCGACACGAACAGCACCAGCGCGAGGCCGATGGCCATGCCGAGCGCCGCCCGGCCTTGCTGGGCGAGAGCGGTCCGGCGGCTCAGCGGGCCCGGGTCGATCACCGTCCAGCCGAGGCGCAGCCCGGTGCCGGCCGCGACGAACACAGCCGTCAGTTCGAGCAGGCCGTGCGGGAGCACCAGCCCGAGGAAGACGTCGAGCCGGCCGGCCGAGGACATGAGCCCGATTCCTACGCCCAGATTCAGCATGTTCAGGAAGAGGATCCAGATGACCGGAAGGCACAGGAAGGCGCCGAGGGTCAGACACATGGCGGCTGCCTGAGCGTTGTTCGTCCAGACCTGGGCGGCGAACGAGGCCGCGGGATGGCTCGAGTAGTAGGTCTCGTACTCCCCGCCGGGGCGGGTCAGCCGACGGAGTTCTTCCGGTGCGCCGATCGCGGACTGAACTTCCGGATGGGTTCCGATCCACCAGCCGATGAGGGCGGCGACAAGGGTGGAGAGCACCGCGGTCGGTATCCACCAGTGCCGGGAGCGGTAGACGGCGGCGGGAAACCCGGCGGTGAGGAAGTGGAGCGCGTCCCTCCAGCTCGACCGCCGGGTGCCGGTGACCACAGCTCGTGCCCGTGCCACGAGCTGGGTGAGCCTCGCGGTCAACGCCGGTTCAGGAGCGCTGGACTGTACGAGAGAGAGATGAGTGGCCGTGCGCTGGTAGAGGGCGACGAGCTCGTCTGCCTCCGCACCCGTCAGGTGACCGCCCCGGCGAAGGAGGTGGTCCAGGCGGTCCCACTCTGCGCGGTGGGCTGTCACGAAGACATCGAGGTCCATGGTCGGCTGCTGCTCCAGGCACTGGGTGCATTGCGTACGGTCCGTACTACTTCACTGCTGCACTACTGCGACACGCTGTCGGTCAGCTTGGCAGACTGGGGGATCAAGGGGCAGGGAAGACCGGAGAACCGCGAAGACAGGGGGCAGCAGTGAGTGGGCTAGTGACGGGGGACGCGGTCGTACTGGGGCTGCAGCCGGCGAGACTGCCGAGCCGGGCGCTCGCCCTCGTGATCGATCTCGCCGTCATCTGGACCGTGTACCTGTTCCTGTCGATCGGTCTGGCGCTCGCGACGGCGTCACTGGACGAGGCCGCTGTCATGGCGGTGTCCATCGCGTCGTTCCTGCTGGTCCTCGTCGGTGCGCCGATAGCCGTGGAGACCCTCAGCCATGGGCGTTCCCTGGGAAAGCTGGCCTGCGGGCTGCGGGTGGTCCGGGACGACGGCGGGCCGATCCGGTTCCGGCACGCGCTGGTGCGCGGGGCGATGGGCGTCGTAGAGGTCCTCTTCACGTTCGGGGTCATCGCCTGCATCGCTTCGCTGGTGTCGGAGCGGGGCCGGCGAATAGGCGACGTCTTCGCCGGAACACTCGTCGTGAGGGAGCGGGTCCCGGCCGCCCGCGGCCCGATGGCGTCGCCTCCTCCGCCGCCGTGGCTGGTCGGACGGTTCGCCCAGCTCGACCTGTCGGGTGTGCCGGACGACCTGTGGCTGGCGATACGCCAGTACCTGACCCGTATGAGGCAGCTGGATCCAGCCGTGAGCTGGTCCATGGCGCAGCGCCTGGCCGGTGATCTGGCGGAGCGTACGGGGACGCCGGCGCCTGAGGGCGTGCCGCCGGCCGCGTACCTGGCGGCCGTGGTCAACGAACGGCAGGCCCGTGATGCCCGTCGGGCGTTCACCGCGGCCGCGCGCGAAGCCGGCCCCGGGCCTGCTGCTGCCGGTCCCACCGCGGCCGGTCCCACTGGGGTCCCCGCGGACACGACGGTCGACCGCCCGAACCGGCCTGTCGACCGCCCTGACGCGCGGTCGGCCACTGCCGGGACAGGAGGCAGCCTGCCGCTCCCCCGCCCTGCTGCGCCGGCCCCGGCCCACGTCCCCCCGACCGGGACGCCCGGAGGATTCGCCCCTCCCGCCTGAACGACCGACCACCCGAGCACCCGAGCACCCGAGCACCCGAGCACCCGAGCACCCGAGCACCCGAGCGGAACGCCGCGCCCTCGGCAGCGGCCACGGTCGGCGGACCGGCCCGACGAGCCCCCGGCATGGACGGCCCGCTCGGCGCACCGCCGTCAGCGGAAGGTGGAGGGCGGGCTCTCGAGGTCCTCGAGCTCGATGCCTGGCGCCGCAAGGACCACGTCACCGGCGATGTGAACCGCGTGCTGCTCGCCCGTGTCCAGGGCGCTGACCTGGTATTCGTCCACCGTCAGAAGGCCGTTGTCAGTGGTGTGCGCTTCACTTTTCACCAGCGCCCAGGACTGGTCGACGGTCCGGGGTGCCAGTACGGGGTCGGTGAAGGCGACGAGACGGACGCGGGTGGCGGGGGCGCCTGGTGCGAGGCGCAGTAGACGGGCCGTTGCGACGAGAAAGGCGGGGGATGTGCCGGTGAACGCGTGGGCGGGGGCGTTGCCTTCACGTGCGTCGGTTCCGGTCGGGTCGGTGCGGACCCACGTGACGCCGTCGATCGCCGCGCCGCGGACCTGCCAGCTCGCCGCGTGGAGTTCGAGACGGATGGGGCGGCCCAGCTCGTCGAGCGCGAGGTCGACGGAGCCGGCGTCTTCGCCGGAGGGAGTGGTGGTCCGGGAGACGTATCGCCAGCCGGAGGGGCCGGGGGCGCACTGGAAGTGTTCTTCACCGAGGGGGGTGTGGTCGTGCGGATCGTGGAGCGAATAGCGGCCGCGGGGCATGGGGGCGTAGGTGTCCTTGTGCGGTGAGGCGTGAGCCGGAGCCGTTCGAGGAGGGTACGGGGCAGGCCCCCGACACGGGGGTGCGGGGGCCTGCCTGGTACTGCTCTGCGAGTACTGCCTACGGCGCTGCGCCACGCCGTCGTCGTGATCAGTAGCGGTAGTGGTCCGGCTTGTACGGGCCGTCGACGTCGACGCCGATGTAGGCGGCCTGCTCCGGGCGCAGGGTGGTCAGCTTGACGCCGAGGGCGTCGAGGTGGAGCCGGGCGACCTTCTCGTCGAGGTGCTTGGGCAGCACGTAGACGTCGGTCGGGTACTCCTGCGGCTTGGTGAACAGCTCGATCTGCGCCAGGGTCTGGTCCGCGAACGAGTTGGACATCACGAACGACGGGTGGCCGGTCGCGTTGCCCAGGTTCAGCAGACGCCCCTCGGACAGCACGATCAGGACCTTGCCGTCGGGGAAGGTCCAGGTGTGGACCTGCGGCTTCACCTCGTCCTTGACGACACCCGGAAGCTGCGCCAGGCCGGCCATGTCGATCTCGTTGTCGAAGTGGCCGATGTTGCCCACGATCGCCTGGTGCTTCATCCGGGCCATGTCCGAGGCCATGATGATGTCCTTGTTACCGGTCGTGGTGATGAAGATGTCGGCCGTCTCCACCACCTCGTCCAGCGTGGTCACCTGGTAGCCGTCCATCGCCGCCTGCAGCGCGCAGATCGGGTCGATCTCGGTGATGATCACCCGGGCGCCCTGACCGCGCAGCGACTCCGCACAGCCCTTGCCCACATCGCCGTAACCGCACACGACCGCCGTCTTGCCACCGATCAGCACATCGGTGGCACGGTTGATGCCGTCGATCAGCGAGTGCCGGCAGCCGTACTTGTTGTCGAACTTCGACTTCGTGACAGCGTCGTTCACATTGATCGCCGGGAACAGCAGCGTCCCGTCACGGTGCATCTCGTAGAGACGGTGGACACCGGTGGTGGTCTCCTCCGTCACACCGCGGATCTCGGACGCCAGCTGCGTCCACTTCTGCGGGTTCTCGGTGAGAGTGCGGTTCAGCAGGCGCAGGATGTGGCTGTACTCCTCGCTGTCCGCGGTGGACGGGTCGGGAGCGGCGCCCGCCTTCTCGAACTCGACGCCCTTGTGGACCAGGAGGGTCGCGTCGCCGCCGTCGTCCAGGATCATGTTCGGGCCGCCGGTGGGCGTGTTCGGCCAGGTCAGCGCCTGCTCCGTGCACCACCAGTACTCCTCCAGCGTCTCGCCCTTCCAGGCGAAGACCGGGATGCCCTGCGGGTTCTCGGGGGTGCCGTTCGGGCCGACCGCGATGGCGGCGGCGGCGTGGTCCTGCGTGGAGAAGATGTTGCAGGAGGCCCAGCGGACCTCGGCGCCCAAGGCGGCAAGGGTCTCGATGAGGACGGCGGTCTGCACGGTCATGTGCAGGGAGCCGGTGATCCGCGCGCCGGCGAGCGGCTGGGCGTCGGCGTACTCCTTGCGGATCGACATCAGGCCGGGCATCTCGTGCTCGGCGAGAGTGATCTCCTTGCGGCCGAAGGCGGCGAGGGAAAGGTCGGCGACCTTGAAGTCCTGGCCATTGGCGACAGTCGACATGCGAGCTGCTCCTCGTGGTTCGGGTCGAGGGTGGTTACGGCTGGCTCTGCGGCGGCCGGGGCATACGAATGCCCGGGAGTCCGCAGGACAGTCCGTCGGAGGCCCTCTCTCCCTCGGCCGGTCCGCGCGGGACCGCCCGACCGCCATCAGCAGCGACGTCTGACTGGTTACGAATCTACACCGATCGGCCCAGCCGACCCCAGCCCGCCCAGGTAAGGGTTCCGGCCAGTCTCCGGGTGCGGGAACGCGGCCGGTCCCGAGGCTTCCGGGCTTTTGACATGGCCGGAATCTGGTGCACGATGCTGCGACATCCCGCTGGTGGATCGGGGCCATCCGCACGATCCGGCGGGACGAGCGTTAGGAGAACCACGTGACGAGTCCGGCGAGCGGGCAGCGGGCGTTGAAACTGCTCGCGGTGACGGCCTGCCCGACAGGCATCGCCCACACATACATGGCGGCGGAGAAGCTGACGCAGGCCGCCGAGGTCCTCGGTGTCGACATGAAGGTGGAGACCCAAGGATCCATCGGCGCCGAGAACGTACTCTCTGACAACGATGTCAGAGAGGCGGACGGCGTCATCATCGCCGCAGACAAGGATGTCGACCGCAGTCGCTTCGCCGGAAAGAAGGTGCTGGCCGTCGGCGTCGCGGAGGGAATCCGGCACCCGGAGCAGCTGATCGAGCGGGTGCAGCGCGCCCCGGTGCAGGGTGTCGCCGGCGAGGAGGCCGGGGACGCGGGCGCTGCGCAGGGCTCGGTCGGCAGCGGCAGCGGCAGCGGCAAGGAACGCAGCGTCGTGTACAAGGCGCTGATGAACGGTGTCTCGTACATGATCCCGTTCGTCGTGGTGGGCGGGTTGCTCATCGCCGTCTCGCTGGCGCTCGGCGGTGATGCGACGGCCGAGGGCTATGTCATTCCCGAGGGCACCTTCTGGGCGCAGGTGAACGCGATCGGCGTCGTCGGCTTCGAGCTGATGATCCCGATCCTGTCCGGGTACATCGCCTACGCGATCGCCGACCGGCCCGCACTGGTACCGGGCATGATCGGCGGATGGATCGCCGGGCACGGCGAGTTCTACGACTCGGAGGCCGGCGCCGGCTTCATCGGGGCGATCGTCACCGGCTTCCTGGCCGGCTACCTCGTTCTGTGGATCAAGAAGGTCAAGGTCCCCAGGTTCGCCCAGCCGATCATGCCGATCATCGTGATCCCCGTGGTGGCCACGACGGCACTCGGCCTGTTCTTCGTGTACGTGATCGGTGAACCGATCTCGTGGGTCTTCACGCATCTCACCGACTGGCTCGGCGGTCTGACGGGCACGAGAGCGGTCCTGCTCGGCGCACTGCTGGGTCTCATGATCGCGTTCGACATGGGCGGGCCGGTCAACAAGACCGCCTTCCTGTTCGGCGCCGGCCTCATCGCGACCGGCAACCAGACCGTGATGGGGATGTGCGCGGCCGCCATTCCGGTCATGCCGCTGGGGCAGGGTCTCGCCACCGTGATCCGGCGGAAGCTGTACTCGGAGCAGGAACGCGAGACGGGTATGGCCGCGTTCTTCATGGGCATGTTCGGCATCTCGGAGGGTGCGATCCCGTTCGCGGCCGCCCGTCCGGCGCAGGTCATTCCGGCGAACATGCTCGGTGGTGCGGTCGCCGGTGCGATCGCGGGCATGGCCGGTGTCGAGGACGCGGTTCCGCACGGCGGACCGATCGTCGCGGTCCTGGGCGCGGTCGGCGGTGTGCCGATGTTCTTCCTGGCCGTCGCCGCGGGCACGGTCGTCACCGCGATCACGACCAACGCGCTGATCGGCCTCAAGGAGCGTGCCGGCCGGGGCGCGCCCGCTCCCGCCCTCGCCGGTGCCGCCGGTGCCGCCGGTGCCGAGACCGCAGCCGCCGATCGAGCCCTCGTGGGCGCGACGCCGGCCGAAACGGGAGTCGCTGCCGGGTCCAGGACGCGAGAAGCGGCCACGTCCCAGTCCCCGACCGCCGCTGCGGCGGGTGACGCGCCGGGTGACGGGAGCCCGGACGACAGCGGCATCCTGTCCGGCTATCTGACCGCGCAGACCGTGCGGGTGCGGCTCGACGCCGACAGCAAGGACGCCGCCATCAAGGAGATGGCCGCGATGCTGGCCACCACCGGCAAGGTGGCGGACCCCGAGGCGCTGGTGCGTGCCGCGCTTGCACGTGAGGAGCAGGGCACCACGGGGCTCGGCGAGGAGATCGCCGTCCCGCATGCGAAGACGGACGCTGTCACATCTCCCGTCGTCGGATTCGCCCGCTCCGCGGAAGGCGTGGAATGGGGATCGCCGGACGCCACCAAGGCCAAGTTGATCTTCATGATCACGGTGCCGGAGGCCGCCGCGGGCGACGAGCACCTGCGCATCCTGGCCATGCTGTCCCGCAAGCTCATGGACGTGGAGTTCCGTGAGCGCCTGACGGCGGCGCCGGACGAGGCCGCGATCCTCGCCGTACTGCGCGAGGTCCGCTAGCCGGCGGACCGGCCGGGCCGATCAGCCGGGCCGACGACCACAGCCACGTCGACGTCCCCATCCACGTCCCCGGGCAAGGACAGTCCCCGGGCAAGGACACACGCACGACAGGCACGTACAACGGCGAGGCACGCGAACGGCAAGGCAGGCGAACGGTCAGGAACAGCCAACGGTGAAGGCCCCCGGACCAGCGCCGCCGGCATTACCCGTGGCACGCGGTCCGGGGGCCTTCCCCGTTCGACTCGGGACGACCGGCTCAGTGGCTGGAGCCGCCCGGCGACTTGCCGAGGTCGGTGCCCGCGGCAGCCACCGACTCGTTGTAGATGTCCGGCTCGAGGTAGATCACACGCGCGATCGGCACGGCCGCACGGATGCGGTCCTCAGCGGCGTTGATGGCCTGCGCCACCTCGTCGGCGGTCTCGTGCTGCTCGACGGCGATCTTCGCGGCGACGAGCAGTTCCTCGGGACCGAGGTGGAGCGTGCGCATGTGGATGATGCGGGTGACGGTCCGGCCGTCGACCGTGGCGGCCTTGATCTTCTCGATGTCGTCCGTGCCCGCGGCCTCACCCAGCAGCAGCGACTTGGTCTCCGCGGCGAGCACGATGGCGATCACGATGAGCAGGACACCGATGCACAGGGTGCCGATGCCGTCCCAGACGCCGTCGCCCGTGGCCAGCGCGAGGCTGACGCCGCAGAGGGCAAGGATCAGGCCGACCAGGGCGCCCAGGTCCTCCAGGAGCACCACGGGAAGCTCGGGCGCCTTGGCCCGGCGCACGAACTGCGTCCAGCTGAGCTTGCCGCGCACCACGTTGGATTCCTTGATGGCGGTGCGGAACGAGAACGTCTCGGCGATGATCGCGAAGACCAGCACGCCGACCGGCCAGTACCAGGCCTCGATCTCGTGCGGGTGCTTGATCTTCTCGTAGCCCTCGTAGATGGCGAACATGCCACCGACGGAGAACAGCACGATGGAGACGAGGAAGGCGTAGATGTAGCGCTCGCGCCCGTATCCGAAGGGGTGCTGGGGGGTCGCCTCGCGCTGGGCCTTCTTGCCGCCGAGCAGCAGCAGGCCCTGGTTGCCCGAGTCGGCGAGCGAGTGGACGCTTTCGGCGAGCATCGACGACGAACCACTGAAAAGGAACGCCACGAATTTGGCCACCGCGATTGCGAGGTTCGCGGCGAGTGCTGCCACGATCGCCTTGGTACCGCCTGACGCGCTCATGCTTGCCCGATGTCCCTTCGTACGTACGCCGACCGGTCCTGCGCACGGTCTCGGCGGTGCGCCATTGTCGCAGCAGCCGTCCGCGGTGCCGACTCAGGCCACCACAGTCGCACGGAAGACCGTGCCGGGACCGCCGTCCGTACCCGAGATCTCCACGTTCTCCCCGGCCGGCACGAACGCCGACTCGCCCGGTGCCAGCCTCAGTTCACCGGCCGTGACGCCGCCCGCGGTGCAGAGCAGGATCTGCGGCGTGGACGCGGTCACGTCGCGCGGCTCCGCGTCGGGCGCGAGCACGTAGCGGGACAGCCGGAACTCGTCGATGGGGGTGTCGTAGACCTCTTCGCCCGACGGTGACGCCTCGGGGCGCAGCACGGCGGGTTCGGTCGCCTCGAACCGGACGATGCGCAGGAGTTCGGGGACGTCCACGTGCTTGGGGGTGAGACCGCAGCGCAGCACGTTGTCGGAGTTGGCCATGATCTCGACGCCGAGCCCGTCGAGGTAGGCGTGCGGCACCCCGGCACCGAGGAACAGCGCTTCTCCCGGCTGCAGTTGGATGTGGTTGAGCAGCATCGCCGCGATGACGCCGGGGTCACCCGGGTAGTGGCGGGCGATCTCGGCGTACGGGGCGTATGCCCCGCCGAGCCGTTCGGCGGCGGCCGCGGCCTCCGCGACGGTGGCCGCCATCTCCTGCGGGTCCGCGGTCAGTACGGCGGTGAGCACCTCGCGGAGGGCGGCGTCCTCGGGCTGGGCGTACAGGAGGTCGACGTACGGCTTGAGGGAGTCGACCTCGAGTCCGGCGAGCAGTTCGGCCGCGGCGGCGGGTACGCGGAAGCCGCAGAGGCCGTCGAAGGGCGTGAGCGCGCAGATCAGTTCCGGCTTGTGGTTGGCGTCCTTGTAGTTGCGGTGCGGCGCGTCGACGGGGACTCCCGCGTTCTCCTCCGCGCCGTAGCCGTCCCTGGCCTGGGCGAGATCCGGGTGGACCTGGAGGGACAGGGGTGCGGCGGCGGCAAGGAGCTTGAGGAGGAAGGGCAGCCGGGGACCGAACTTGGCGACGGCCGCCTCGCCGAGCTCGCGTTCGGGGGCGGCGGCGATCACGTCGGACAGGGGCTGGTCCGCCTCGCCGCCGCGGGTGACGCGGGACGGTGCCCCCGGGTGTGCTCCCATCCACATCTCGGCCTGCGGCTCGCCGGTGGGAGCGACGCCGAGCAGCTCCGGGATGGCGGTCGTGGACCCCCAGGCGTAGGGGCGCACGGTGTTGGCGAGGCGATCCATGGTCTTCCTGGTCCTTCGTCGGTGCGTCGTGGTGCGGGTGCGGCCGTTGTACGTCTACTCGTGGTGGTCGCCCGAGGCCGCGAGGGCCAGGTACACGGCGGCGAAGTCGGTGACGGCGAGCAGTTCGGCGATCGACTCCAGCTGCGAGCCGTCCTCCGGTTCGAGCTCGCTGACGGCCGTGTCGTGGCCGAGCGCCAGCTCGCGGGCGGCGGGCGCCGCCGTGAGGCCGCCGGCCGGCCGGTCGCGCAGCAGTACGACGCGGGCCCGCAGCGCCTGCTGCTCGTCGACCCGGTCGCGGAAGAAGTCGTCCTGGTCGGCGCCGGACGTGAAGTCGCCGGCGAGGAGCACCCCGTGCGCCGGCAGTGCCTCCGGCAGCTCGGCCGCGAGCGCGGGGCGGCCCGCGAGCTCGGCCAGGACCGCGGCGAAGCGGCGGCCCGCCGGGCCGGCGCCCGCGCCCTCCGTCCAGATGAGCGGCAACCGGTCGGCGAGGTCGGCGGCCAGTGTCTTGGCCGGGTTGCTGTGTGTGGCGACGGCGGGACCGCACCGTTCGGCGGTGCGGTCGAGTCGGTCCGCGACCTTCGCGAGAGTCTCCGGAGGCGCGTCGATCAGCGCGAGGCGGTCGAGGAGCGCGAGGAGGGGCGTGAACAGCGCCCAGAGCGCGCCGGGGGCGGCCGCCTGGGCGGCCTCGGCCGCCTCGTAGGGGGCGGTCGCCATGGGGACGACCAGGCCGTGGATCGCGTCGACCGCCTCCGCGAGCGGCGCGGTCTGGGGGGCGACGGCGACGACCGTGCAGCCGCGCCGGTAGGCCTGCTCGGCGAGCAGGGCGAGGCCGGGTTCGCTGCCGTCCGTGGTCGTGAGGAGCAGCAGGTCGAGCGAGCCCGCCCAGCCCGGCAGGGCCCAGCGCAGGGCGCCCGCCGCGTGGGCGACGCCGGTGGGGCGGAGCGGGATGACGGGGGCGGAGGCGCCGGCGAGGGCGCCGATCAGGTCCGCGACTCCCAGGGCCGCGGTGCCGGGGCCCGCGACGAGGACGGACCGCGGCCGGCCCTCGGGGCTGAGCTGCGCGATGCCGGCTTCGTCGGCGTGCCTGGCGGCAGTGCGTACCCGGGCCCCGGCCTCTGCCGCGCCGCGGAGCAGGCCGCGGCGGTCGGCACGGGCCAAGGCGTCCGGGTCGTCGAGGAGCGACTCGTCGAGCATGGGGGTGGGCCTCCGATCGCCGTACGCGTGCGGGGGGAGTTGTGCGGTTGTCGGGACACGGTCCTGACGGCGGGAGCAGGTCCTGCCGGGCGCCGTCGTACCGGGCCCGCGGTCCGTCGCACCGCCGTCCGTCGGTGCCGCCTTATGCGGGGCGGCGAGCCTCGTCGACGAGAAGGACGGGGATGCCGTCCCTGACCGGGTAGGCGAGGCCGCAGTCCTTGCCGGTGCAGATCAGCTCGGGCGTGTCGGCTGCCGTGCGGTCGTCGAGCGGGGCGTGGCAGGCCGGGCAGGCGAGGATCTCCAGGAGGCCGGCTTCGAGCGGCATAACAGCGGTGTCCCTTCGGGCATGTCGCACATCGGACGGAGCGGTTGCGTTCGCGTCGGACGTGCGGTCACGGTGTGGCGGATCAGGCCTCGTCAGCCTACCGCCGGGGGGCGGGGTGCGGCTCGTTCTGGGGCGGCGTGGGCGGGCGCTGCGGGTGGGGACGGCCGCCCCCACCCGTACCGGCGGGCTCAGGCCCGTACGAGCGCCAGCACCTCGTCGCGGATCTTGGCCATGGTCGCCTCGTCGCGTGCCTCCACGTTGAGCCGCAGCAGCGGCTCCGTGTTCGAGGCTCGCAGATTGAACCACCAGTCAGCGGTGGTCACCGTCAGGCCGTCGAGCTCGTCGGCCGTGGCGTCCTCGCGGGCGGCGAAGGCGGCCTTCACGGCGGCCGCCCGGCCGGCCTGGTCGTCGACCTTGGAGTTGATCTCACCGGAGGCCGCGTACCGGTCGTACTGCGCGACCAGGTCGGACAGCGTGCCGTCCTGGGAGCCCAGCGCCGCGAGGACGTGGAGTGCGGCGAGCATGCCCGTGTCGGCGTTCCAGAAGTCGCGGAAGTAGTAGTGCGCCGAGTGCTCGCCGCCGAAGATCGCCCCGGTGCGGGCCATCTCCTCCTTGATGAAGGAGTGCCCGACCCTGGTGCGCACCGGCGTGCCGCCGTTCTCGCGGACCACCTCCGGCACGGACCAGGAGGTGATCAGGTTGTGGATGACCGTGCCGCCGGGGTGCTTGGCGAGCTCCCGGGAGGCCACCAGGGCGGTGATCGCCGACGGTGGGACGCCCTCGCCCCGCTCGTCGACGACGAAGCAGCGGTCGGCGTCACCGTCGAAGGCCAGACCCAGGTCCGCGCCCTCCTCGCGAACACGCGCCTGGAGGTCGACGATGTTGGCCGGGTCGAGCGGGTTGGCCTCGTGGTTGGGGAACGTGCCGTCCAGCTCGAAGTACATCGGGACGAGCGTGAGCGGCAGCGGGCCGAAGACGGTGGGGACCGTGTGGCCGCCCATGCCGTTCCCCGCGTCCACGACGACCTTCAGGGGACGCATGGCCGACAGGTCGACGAGCGAGAGCAGGTGTTCCGCGTAGTCGGTGAGCGTGTCGCGCTCGTTCACCGTGCCCGGGGTCCCGGCGGGGGCGGGGGCGCCCTGCTCGGACCATGCCTCGACGAGCCTGCGGATGTCGGCAAGGCCGGTGTCCTGGCCGACGGGTGCGGCACCCGCGCGGCACATCTTGATGCCGTTGTACTGCGCCGGGTTGTGGGAGGCGGTGAACATGGCGCCCGGGAGCCCCATGTGTCCGGAGGCGAAGTACAGCTGGTCGGTCGAGCACAGTCCGATGAGGGTGACGTCGGCGCCGCGGGCCGCGGCGCCGCGCGCGAACGCGCCCGACAGGCCGGGCGACGAGGGCCGCATGTCGTGGCCGACGACGATCGCGTCCGCGCCGGTCACCTCGACGAAGGCGGCGCCGAACAGTTCGGCGAGCGACTCGTCCCACTGATCCGGCACCACCCCGCGGACGTCGTACGCCTTCACGATCTGCGACAGATCAGCAGCCACGGCCCAACCCCTTCTGAAGTCCATGCGGTCACCTCAAACTACCCTTACGCGGCCGTGGCATGGGGCGTGGACCGGGTCCCGCCGCAAAGCCGTCGGACGGGTGGGTGTGCGAGGGGACGGCGGGGTCAGGAGTCGGGGGAACGCAGCACCCGCAGGTGACCGCGGCGCGCGACCTCCATGGGATCCGCCGAACGCCGGCCGCCCTGTCCGCCGGCTTCCGCCGTACGCCCCTGGGGCCGTGCCGCCTCGCGCACCGCGTTCGCGAGCGCTTCGAGGTCGTCGCCGCTGGGGCGGGCCGGGGCGGAGCCGTCGGTGAGCCGGACGACCTCCCAGCCGCGTGGCGCCGTCAGCCGCTCGCTGTGCTCGGCGCACAGGTCGTAGCAGTGGGGCTCGGCGTAGGTGGCGAGCGGACCGAGGACCGCAGTCGAATCGGCATAGACGTACGTCAGTGTCGCGACGGCAGGGCGGCCGCACGCGGTGCGCGAACAGCGACGTACAGGGCTCACGACGTTGGACGGTACCGCACTCTTGAGCGGGCTGCGACGACTCTCCACCAGGTCACTCCCCCGTGTCGTGGTGTGACATCGGACATATCGGCTGTTCGGGCAACTGGCCTGACCTGCACGGAGAGACAACCACACCGGAGACGGCCGGGCACCGTGCGGTCACGAGGTGGAGTGAATCAGATCAATTGACGCGAGAGGGGCGATCGCGAGAGTCGTGGAATCGGGCTCAACGTTGGCCGAAATGCTCAATCGGCGACAGGCCGGCCGCCCCCGGCCCGGAGACGATCGCCGCAGTCCCCGGAGAGCTACCCTGCGTCAGTGATGGACAGTCCCGTACCCCCCCGACCGGCAGAGCCGAGGCCCCGCCGCCGTGACCGCCATGGAAGAGGCATGCGCGGCCCTGTCGCTCCCCCGCAGGTGCCGCTCTCGGCCAGCCGGGCCGAGACGTTCCGTGACCTGGTCCAGGACTCGGTCGAGCGGCTGGAGAGGCACTGGCCGCAGTTGGCCGATGTCGACTTCCTGGTCCTGGAGGTCCCTGGTTCGCCCGACGAGTCGGTGCCCCTGGGCAGTGCCGTCCCGGCCGCCAAGGACCGGCCCGCGCGGATCATGATCTACCGGCGTCCTGTCGAGATCCGGACAAAGAACCGCGACGAACGGGCACTCCTTGTGCACGAAGTGGTCGTCGAGCAGGTCGCCGAGCTGCTCGGGCTGGCCCCGGAGTCGGTCGATCCGCGCTACGGGCAGGACTGACGGAAGGTCCAAAAGGACCGGCGGAAGGTCCGAAAGGAGCGACGGAGACGTACGGTGGCCGGCCGCGCCGGCCACCCGAACGCGTCAGTCGTCCAGCACGGAGAGATCCTGTTCCGCCTCCGGCACGGCCACCATCCCGCGGTCGTCCGGCAGCGTCTGTACGGTGAACATCGGGATGCCGTCCTCGGCGATCTCCAACGACCGCGAGGCGTGCACCGGCCCACCGGACACCGTCTCGACCGTGAGCGCGTAGGAACCCCTCAGCCCGGCCGGCACCGGTGCGGGCACGGCCAGCGTCGTCCCGGCCTTCACCGAGTACGTCTTGACGACCTGCGTACCGCCCTCGGTCCCCGCCGACGCGGTGACCTTGACCTCGGCGGCCTTGCCCGCCGCCACGAGCGACAGCTGGGAACCCTTGGCCCGGTTGTCGGCCACCGTGGCACGCTGCCCCACCGGCGCGGCGGCCGGGATGAACGCGACCTCCTTCTTGTCGCCCTCGCCCCGCACGACACGCAGCGCGGCCACCACCGGGGTGGCCCGGCGGCCCTCGGCCGGGCTGAGGACGAGGGACCCGGCCTCGCCCCGGGTGACGTCCTTCAGGTCGAGGCTCGCCGTCATGCCGGACTTCACGTGGAGCGTCTCCGCCCCGGCCGGGGTGATGGTGCCCGTCGCACCCGCCAGCCGCACCTGGAGCTCCGCGTCGTCGTCACCGGGGGCGAACGCCACCAGCTGTACGGAGGTCGCGTCCGCCGGAATGCCGGGCAGCACGGCCGTGCCCGCCGGGTCGGCGGAGGCGGCCAGCCAGTCGCTGCCGCTGTCCTCCTCCGCGGACCGCACGACGGCGCCGACCCGGCCGGTGCGGGTGGTGACGTGAACGGTCACGTCCTCCGCCGGGTCCGCCGTCAGTGTCGACAGCAGGACCGGCAGGCCGGCCCCGCCGGGAACCGGGATGCCCTCGGCCACGGTGCTCTTGAGCGCGCCGTCCTTGCCGTAGAGCTCGACGTCGACGACGGCGGCGGTGTCGTCCGGGTTGGTCAGGTGCACGTAGTCCTGGCGCTTGTCGGCCAGCGAGGCTCCGGGGAACCAGAAGTCCGTGTCCGGTGCGGTGCAGCTGACGCCGAGGAGGCCCCGGCCGCTGCCCGCGGAGACGGTGGTGGTCTGCTGCGCGGTCCACCCGGGGGCGAGGCGGCCGGTGGCCGTCCCGACGAGCGCCGGGGCCTGGCCGCCGCTCTCCTCGGCCGAGACCGGCTTGCCGGGCTCCTTGAGGGCGAGGAGGGGCTTGTCGGACGCGGGCTTCCCCGCCTCGCCGTCCTCGTCCGCCGTGCCCTTCTCGTCCTTCTCGTCCTCGCCGTCCTTGTCCGCCGGTGCGGCGTCGGGATCGGCCAGCGTGGCCGCGGACGGCCGCAGCTCGGCCGTGTCCGCGCCGGCGCCTGCCGCCTCGTCGGCCGCGGCCCCGTCCTTGGGGTCCTCATTCACGCCGTCCTTCATGACCGGGGTGAAGGAGGTGTAGCGCGTCTCGGCGAGGTCCGAGCTGCTGGGGGCCGGGCAGAGCAGGCTGGAACGCTCGACGGGCAACCGTGCCGGAGCCGCGGCTTCCGTGGTCGTCTCCCCGTCCGGTGCGGTGAGCGAGGCGAAGCCGGTCACCGCGGCGAGAGCCGTGGTGACCGCGATCAGGGAGATGGTCGTGCGCTTCACTCTGACTCGCCTCGCGTCGTGCCGGGGGCTTGCGCCGGGGGCTGGGGGTACGGGCCGCCGTTCGCGTCGCCGTAGCCGTACGGGTCGTACTGCCCGTCCTGCTGGTACTGACCGTGCTGCTGGTACTGACCGGGCTGGTACTGCCCGTCGGACCCGTACTGGCCCTCGGACGCGTACTGGCCTTCGCCGTAGGAAGCGGCCTGGTAGGGGTCCGCCTGGTACGGCTGCTGGTGGCCGGGGTCGCCGTACGCCTGGTCCCCGCCGTACTGCTGACCGTCCGCGTACTGCCCGTCCGCGTACTGCTGCTCGCCGCCGTACCCCTGGCCCTGGCCCTGGCCGGCCGTCTCGCCGTACCGGGCGTCCTGGTACTGCTGCTGGTCGTACGAGGTCCCGTACGGCGCGTCCGCATGAGTCTGCGTGTCCCACTCGCCGTACTGCTGCTGCGGCACCGCCGCCGGGTACGCGGCGCTCTGCGCGGCCTCCTGGGCCTGCTCCGGCGTCCGCGGCCCGTCCTGGGCCGTCGGCTCCGCCTCCTCGGCCTCTGCCTCGGCCTGGGCCCGCAGCCTGCGCGCCCGGCGGCCCTCACCCGCGACCGGCTGCTCCGGCACGGCCACCGGCTCCTCGGGCAGATCGTCGTCGATCTCCCGGCGCCGGCCCGGCAGGGCCAGCACCAGCAGCACGAGGGCGAGGAACGCCTGGATCCAGATCCAGGCCGTGTGCGTGGCCGGGTCCTCGTACGTCAGGTCGAGGCGGCCGCCCTCCGCGGGCAGCTCGAAGCCCTGCGCCCAGCCGTCCACGGTGGTCTTCTTCAACGGGCGGCCGTCGAGCGTCGCCTGCCAGCCCTCCGCGGCGCGGTCCGCGATGCGCAGGACTCGGCCGGAGCCGCCGACGGGGATCTTCGCGTGCGCCTCCACGGCGTCGGAGGCCACGGGCAGCGGCTCGTCCTTGCCGGTGACGATGGTGGCCCTGGCGACCTGGCGGTCCACCCGCCACAGCGCGCTGCCGTCGAGCTGGCTGAGCCGGCTCAGGCCCGGCGTGGCGTCGAGGACGCGGCTGGTCTGCCGGGGTGCTCCGTCGCGCACCAGCACGTAGCGGATCGCGAAGCCGCTGAGCTGGCTGGTCTGGTCGGCGCCGGAGCCCGCGACCAGGTTGGCGACGATCTTGTCGAGCCGGGCGTCGCCGCCGGCGGTCTCGGTGAGCTCGGCGTCGCCGAGGCGGGCGCCGGAACCGCGTACGAGTGTGTAGGAGACCTTCGCGGCAGAGGCCCCGCCGAGGACCAGCGTGCGCGGCTGGTCCTGGGTGTCGCTCTCCTCAGCGACGAACGCCGGCACCTGCACCGGGTCGCGCCGCTCGAGGGGGCCGCCGGCGCCGCTCAGCATCCAGTTCGCGGCGGCCACGACCGGGGCGAGGCCGGCCGCCAGCGCGACGAGGGCGGCGACGGGCTGCCTCCAGCCGAAGCTCTGGGCGGCGACACGGGTGCGGCCGCCCTCGGCGCCGAGCACGGCGGCGGCCAGCAGGGCGATGCCGTAGACGAGGGTGGCCGGTCCGGCCCAGCCGGCACCGCTGTCGCCGGAGCCGTTGACGAGTGCCGCGAAGACCAGGGCGACCAGTGCGACCGCCCAGGCGCCGCGGATCGCGAACTGCCGCTCCTCGCGCAGCAGGGCCCCGAGCGCCGCGAGCACGATGCCGATCATCAGGAGCCCGCCGACGGTACCCGGGCCGCCGGGGCTGATGCCCAGCAGGTCGGTCGCGCCCGCCGTGCCGCCGTCGTACTCGAGCCCGGCCTCGCGGAAGAAGCCGGAAGGGCTGGTGAGCAGCGACAGCGACCAGGGTGCGAGGACCAGTATCGGCGTGCCGACGGACGCGACGAAGCGCAGCGCGTAGGCCGTGATGTCGCCGCGCCGCAGCACCAGGACGGCGATGCCGATGACGACGGCGATCGGCCATACGACAGGGGTGAAGGCCGTCGCGAAGGTCAGCAGCAGGGCGTACGCCCAGGTGGCCCGCCAGCTGCCGCGGCCGCCGCCCTGGACGCGCAGCCCGTGGGCGGCGACCGCGGCACGGGCGATGAGCGGCAGCACGATCGCGAGGACCGCCGTGCCGAGCCGCCCGGTGGCCAGCGCGCCGGTGGCGGCGGGCAGGAAGGCGTAGGCGACGCTCGCCCACGCCCGCAGCAGCCGTGAGCCGACGATGGGGCGGGAGGCGAAGTAGGCGGTGAGGCCGGCGAGAGGGACCGAGCAGACGAGCAGGACGGTCAGGGCGAGGCCGGTGGAGCCGAGGAAGAGCGCGGACAGCACCGCGAGGACGGCCAGGTAGGGCGGCGCGGTCTGGGTGCCGCCGGTCCCGATCGGATGCCAGCTGTCGGCGTAACGGCTCCAGAGGTCGAAGACGTCGGGCGGCGCGGGCAGCAGGGCGCCGCCGGCCAGCGCGCCGCCCGCGAACAGTCCGCGGCAGGCGACGAGCGAGGCGACCAGGAGCAGGGCGAAGAGGAGCGGCCCCGGCTTGCGGGCGATCTTCTTGAGCCTGGCGAACTGCTCGATCTCCAGGAAGTCCGCGTCGTCCCCGCCGGGGCCGGATTCCACGGCGCCGTGCCGGGAGCCGCCGGAGTCGGCGTCCGAGCCGCCGAAGCCGGAGACGACCTGCTCGACGGTGGCGCGGACGGTCGCGCCGGGCGGCGGGAACAGGGGCCGCAGTTCACTCGCCTCGACGGTCCGCCGGGACCGTCTGCGGCGGCCGGCCAGGATGCGTTCGGGGCGCAGCAGGACGCCGAAGAGACCCATGACCTCGTCGACGGCCTGCCCCGGCACCTTGCCGACGAGGTAGGCGAGGGTGCGCAGCAGTGTGCCGAGGACGATGCGCAGCAGTACATAAGGCAGCGCGACGCCGCGGGTGTTGGTGAGCAGGGTGTAGACGGCGCCGGCCTTGTCGACGCGGTGCGGGCTGGCCACGGACCGGCCGGCGCAATCGACGGTGCGGCGTTCGCGGGCGGCGGCCTCGGCGTGCCGCAGTACGGCGTCGGGAGCGATCAGTACGCGGTGCCCCGCGGAGTGGGCGCGCCAGCACAGGTCCACGTCGTCGCGCATGAGCGGCAGTCGCCGGTCGAAGCCGCCGAGTTCCTCGAACACGTCGCGTCGTATGAGCATGCCGGCGGAGGAGACGGACAGGACGGAGCGCACCTGGTCGTGCTGGCCCTGGTCCTGTTCGCGGCGGTCGAGTCCGGTCCAGCGCCGTCCGCTGTTGGCGATGGAGACGCCGGTCTCGAGGAGCTGCTTGCGGTCGTACCAGCCGCGGAGTTTGGGGCCGACGATCGCGGCGTGTTCGTCGGAGTCGGCGACGCGCAGCAGTTCGGCGAGGGCGTCGGGCTCGGGCGCGCAGTCGTCGTGCAGGAGCCACAGCCACTGGACGGGCTCGCCGTGCGGCAGCTCGGGCATGTCGTACGCCTCGTCACGCCAGGTCCGGCTGACGGGGTCCCAGCCGCTCGGCCGCTTCAGATACGGCAGTTCCTCGGGGGTGAGGACACCGGCGGTGCGGGCCGCCTCCTCGACGGCGGTGCCGAAGCCGGTGCGGCGTGCGAGGTGCAGTACGCGATCGGCGCCGAGGGCGTCGGTGAGCAGTCGGGCCGAGTCGTCGGCGCTGCCGGTGTCGGCCGCGACGACGTTCTGCACGGGGCGTTCCTGGCCGATCAGTCCGGCGAGGGCATCGGGGAGCCAGCGCGCGCCGTCGTGGGAGACGAGCACGGCGGTGACTACGTGCCGCGGGAACTCTGGCGCGGCTGCCGGAACAAACGCGGCTGTGGTGGCGGACATTGAGGTACGGGCCCTCCGGCCGGGGTCACCCCGTAGGGGCTCTGGTGCGTCACGGACGGGGCCCCACACTAACGGCTGGCATGTGAACGGTCCGCAGCCTGTGGACAACCCACAGACGGCGGACCGTTCGTTACGTACACAGTTGACGCGGTTGTACCGTTTGAACCGGTCGTGATCGACCGGCTCGAGCCGGTCGCGATCGGGCGGCGGACGGGGCGGCGATTCAGACGGCGGCCTTCTTCAGTCGTCGGCGTTCCCGCTCCGAGAGGCCGCCCCAGATTCCGAATCTCTCGTCGTTGTTCAGGGCGTATTCGAGACATTCGGAGCGGACTTCGCAGGCGAGGCAGACCTTCTTGGCCTCGCGGGTGGAGCCACCCTTCTCGGGGAAGAAGGACTCGGGATCGGTCTGGGCGCACAACGCGCGCTCCTGCCAGCCGAGTTCCTCGTCCGCGTCCTCGACCAGCAGTTGTTCGAACAGCTCGGTCATGTGCGCCCCTCGTCTGTCTTTGCGTCCCCGTGATGTAGCCGCGATCGTTTTCGGCCGAACGACACGAGTGAAATTACAAGTGTGTGGCTCCGAGCCAGTCAAGCCGAGATCTGCTATTGGGCCCGGTATTCACTCTGCGGAACCAAGGCTATGCGGAAAGTGTTCAAATCACCAAAAAACGTGACACATGCCAGCGGCCTGCTCCGCACCCTGCCCTCCCTCGAAAAGGAAGACGCCAAGGACATCGATCTTGTTTCGATCGAGCCGGCGAAGCGATCCGGATCACAGTCCGATCACTTCAGGCCGGATGACGTTTGCAAGCGGGGCTGCTGCCGCATGTGTCCCCGCCTCCCGCTGCACAAACCTTTCTCCGTTCTCCGTAACCGGAAAAGGTGAAACATTGCCGCCAAATCGGGCACTGAGTTGACAGTCGACGAGCGCAACCGTCACCTTTGATTCCATGCCAGCGACCACAGCGCCCCTCGCGACCCGCCTCCGCGGGTTCCGCAGCGCTGTCCAGGCGCGCTGTTGCTGTTGCTGTTCCAGCTGTTGATGCCCTCGCGCTCCAGCTTCTGCGTCTCCTTCCTGCTCTGCGACATCCCCGCACTTCTGCTGAGGAACTCCCGCACCCATGAACAGCGACAGCGACCTCCAGATCGCCGGCGACATCCTCGCCGTACAGCACCTGCTCCAGCCCGCCCGTGAGCACCCGGCCACCGTGGCCGAGTTCGCCGGCCTCGCCCGGTCCATCGCCGCCGACCGCGCGCAGTGGGCGCACCTCGTCGAATACGACGCCACCACCCGCTGGTACCACCGGCTCGGCACCGGCCCCGGCTACGAGGTCTGGCTGCTCAGCTGGGTCCCCGGCCAGGGCAGCGGACTCCACGACCACGGCCCGTCCTCCGGTGTGCTCACCGTTCTCGAAGGCGAGCTGACCGAGCGCACCGCACGCGGCGAGCGCTCACTCACGGCCGGTGCGCAGCGGGTCTTCGCACCCGGGTACGCGCACGAGGTCGTCAACGACTCCCTCGAACCCGCCGTGAGCCTGCACGTCTACTACCCGGGCCTGACCGAGATGCCGATGCACACGGCCGCGCGCTGCACGACGGAGACGGTTCCCGTCTGACGACCCGGCGGCACCTGCAAGGATGTCGGCATGCGCATTGTGGTTCTGGCCGGCGGCATCGGCGGCGCCCGTTTCCTCCGCGGTCTCAAGCAGGCCGCGCCCGAAGCGGACGTCACGGTGATCGGCAACACCGGTGACGACATCCATCTGTTCGGCCTGAAGGTCTGTCCCGACCTCGACACCGTGATGTACACCCTCGGCGGTGGCATCAACGAGGAGCAGGGCTGGGGCCGCGAGGACGAGACCTTCCAGGTCAAGAGCGAACTCGCGGCGTACGGGGTCGGCCCCGAGTGGTTCGGCCTCGGGGACCGCGACTTCGCCACCCACATCGTCCGTACGCAGATGCTGAGCGCCGGCTACCCGCTCAGCGCCGTCACCGAGGCCCTGTGCGACCGGTGGAACCCCGGCGTACGGCTCCTGCCGATGTCCGACGACCGCGTGGAGACCCATGTCGCCGTGACGCTCGACGGCGAACGCAAGGTCATCCACTTCCAGGAGTACTGGGTGCGGCTGCGGGCCTCCGTGGCCGCCGAGGCGGTCGTCCCGGTCGGCGCCGAACAGGCCAAGCCCGCGCCCGGAGTACTGGAGGCCGTCGCCTCCGCGGACGTGATCCTCTTCCCGCCGTCGAACCCCGTCGTCAGCGTCGGCACGATCCTCGCCGTGCCCGGCATCCGGGAGGCCATCGCGGAGGCGGGCGTACCGGTCGTCGGCCTCTCCCCCATCGTCGGGGACGCGCCCGTGCGCGGCATGGCCGACAAGGTCCTCGCCGCGGTGGGCGTGGAGGCGACCGCGGCGGCGGTCGCACAGCACTACGGCTCCGGGCTGCTCGACGGCTGGCTCGTCGACACGGTCGACGAACCGGCGGTCGCCGCCGTCGAGGCGGCGGGCATCCGCTGCCGGGCGGTGCCGCTGATGATGACCGACGTGGACGCGGCCGCCGACATGGCCCGGGCGGCACTCGCGCTGGCCGAGGAGGTACAGGCGTGAGTCCGGCGTCGTACCGGGTCTGGGCGCTGCCCGGGCTCGGCGAGGTCCGGCCCGGTGACAACCTCGCCAAGCTGATCGCCGCCACCTCGCCGGGACTGGCCGACGGGGACGTACTGCTCGTCACCTCCAAGATCGTCAGCAAGGCGGAGGGGCGGATCGTCCGGGCGACGGACCGCGAGGCCGCCATCGACGCGGAGACGGTACGGGTGGTCGCCCGGCGCGGCGCCCTGCGCATCGTCGAGAACCGGCAGGGCCTGGTGATGGCCGCGGCAGGTGTCGACGCGTCCAACACTCCTGCCGGCACAGTGCTGTTGCTGCCCGAGGACCCGGACGCCTCCGCCCGCGCGATCCGCGAAGGGCTGCGCGACGAGCTCGGCGTCGACCTCGGCGTCATCGTCACCGACACCTCCGGCCGGCCCTGGCGGACCGGACTGACCGACATCGCGATCGGCGCGGCGGGCGTGCGGGTCCTGGACGACCTGCGCGGCGGCACCGACGCCCACGGCAATCCCCTCAGCGCCACCGTCGTGGCCACCGCCGACGAACTCGCCGCCGCGGGCGACCTGGTGAAGGGAAAGGCCGAAGGGCTGCCGGTCGCCGTCGTCCGCGGCCTGCCGCACATCGTGGGCGACGCCGAAGAGGACGCGAGAGCACTGGTCCGGATCGCCGCCGACGACATGTTCCGGCTGGGCACCTCGGAGGCGATACGGGAGGCGGTGACGCAGCGCCGCACGATCCGCGAGTTCACCGACGAGCCGGTGGACGGCGGCGCGGTGCGGCGCGCGGTCGCGGCCGCGGTGACGGCGCCCGCCCCCCATCACACGACGCCGTGGCGCTTCGTCCTGCTCGAGTCGGCCGACTCCCGCAGCCGCCTGCTGGACGCGATGCGCGACGCGTGGATCGCGGACCTGCGCCGCGACGGAAAATCGGAGGAGTCCGTCGCCAAGCGGGTCCGGCGCGGGGACGTCCTGCGCAACGCCCCGTACCTGGCGGTGCCGTGTCTGGTGACGGACGGGGCCCACACCTACGGCGACGAGCGCCGCGACGCCGCCGAACGCGAGATGTTCGTCGTCGCGGCGGGCGCGGGCGTGCAGAACTTCCTGGTGGCGCTCGCGGGTGAGCGGCTGGCATCGGCGTGGGTCTCTTCGACGATGTTCTGCCGCGATGTGGTGCGGGACGTGCTGTCGCTGCCGGCGACATGGGACCCGATGGGTGCCGTGGCGATCGGCCACGCCGCCGCCGCGCCCAAGGCGCGTCCGGCACGGGAGGCCTCCGCTTTCATCGAGGTCCGCTAGGAGATCCGCCGGCAACCCCGTACACAGCCGGCCCGGCGGTCACCACGCGGCGATGTCGACCCTGCGCATCTTCGGTTCGCGGCGCGGCGGGACGCGTCCCGCAAGCAGGATCAGGCGGGCCGCGCGGTGGCGCTGGCCCTCGTAGGGGGCGAGCAGCTCCAGCATCGCCGCGTCGTCCGTGTTGCGTTCACCGGCCAGGGAGTAGCCGACGATCCGCGGCAGGTGCAGGTCGCCGACCGTGACCGCGTCGGGCGCGCCGTTGCTGCGCTGGATCACCTCCGCCGAGGTCCATGGGCCGATACCGGGGATCAACTCCAGCCGCGCCATGGCCTGTTCGGGCTCCATCGCCGCCGCTTCCTCCATCCGGCGGGCCACCCGCACCGCGCGCAGGATCGTCGACGCGCGCTTGTCGTCGACGCCCGCGCGGTGCCATTCCCACGACGGGACGAGCGCCCAGGTGCGCGGCTCCGGCATGACGTACAGGCCCTGGTCCGGGCCCGGCGCCGGTTCGCCGTACTTGCGGACCAGCAGCCGCCAGGCCCGGTACGCCTCGTCCGTGGTGATCTTCTGTTCCAGGATCGAGGGGATCAGGGACTCCATGACGAGCCCGGTGCGCACCAGCCGCAGTCCCGGCCGCCGGTGCTGCGAGGCGGCGACCAGCCGGTGCCGCGGAGTGAAGGCCTCCGGCTCGTCGGCCGCCCCGAGCAGCTCGGGAAGCCGGTCGAGCAGCCACTCCGCGCCGGGTCCCCAGGCCTCGGCCTCGACGGTGCCCGCCCGCATCGCGACGTGCAGCGTCCCGGGCCCGGCCGGGGTACGGCTGGTCCGCCAGGCCGAGCCGTCCGGCGTCGTACGGAAGGTGGGATCGGCGGGGCCCCGGCGCAACGGGCCGAGGACCAGTCCGAGGTCGAGCGGCCACGGCGGGGTCCACCGCCGGGTGCGGGCGGCGGCGGCCGCGGCAGGGACCTGTCGCGGTATCGCCGCGGGTACGCCCGTGGCGCCACCGCGCACGGTGGCGCGGCTCGTGTCCGGTCGGAAGCGCCCTGCCATGCGGCCAGGCTACTGGTCGGAGGAGAAGCGGACCGCGCCCGCCGGGAGCACCGCGTCGCACCACACCCGCGCGCCGTCCCTGAGCTCGTTGTCCTCCCCCACGACAGCGCCGTCCCCGACGACCACGCCGGACAGCACGGTGCGCGCCCCGATGCGGGCGCCCGCGCCGACGAGTGAGTCACAGATCACGGCGCCCGCCTCCACGACCGCGCCGGCCAGGACCGTGCTGCCGTCGATTCTTGCGTCCTCGCCGACGACGGCGCCCTCGCAGACCACGGTGCCACCGGTCAGCTTCGCGCCCGGCGCCACCCGCGCGGACGGAAGCACCAGCCGGTCACCGCGTCTGCCCGGCACTGCGGGAGAGGGAGCACGGCCCAGGACCAGGTCGGCGGAGCCGCGTACGAAGGCGTGCGGCGTGCCGAGGTCCAGCCAGTACGTGGAGTCGACCATGCCTTGGAGGTGGGCTCCGGCGCTCAGCAGCTCCGGGAAGGTCTCGCGCTCGACGGAGACGGGCCTGCCCGCCGGGATGGAGTCGATGACGGAACGCCGGAAGACGTAGGCCCCCGCGTTGATCTGGTCGGTGACGATCTCCTCCGGCGTCTGGGGTTTCTCCAGGAACGCGGTGACGCGCCCGGCCCCGTCCGTCGGCACCAGGCCGAAGGCGCGCGGGTCCTCGACACGGGTGAGGTGCAGGGAGACGTCGGCCCCGGACGAGCGGTGGGTGCCGACGAGGGCCTCGATGTCGAGTCCCGTGAGGATGTCCCCGTTGAAGACGAGGACCGGGTCGTCGGGGCCCGACCGCAGCCGGGAGGCGACGTTGCGGATGGCCCCGCCGGTGCCGAGGGGCTCCTCCTCCGTCACGTACTCGAGGCGCAGCCCCAGCGCGGAGCCGTCGCCGAAGTACGGCTCGAAGACCTCCGCCAGGTACGAGGTGGCGAGCACGATGTGCTCGACGCCCGCCGCCCGCGCCCGCGCCAGCTGATGGGTGAGGAACGGCACGCCCGCCGCCGGGACCATCGGCTTCGGGGTGCGGACGGTGAGCGGACGCAGCCGGGTTCCCTTGCCTCCGACCAGGAGGATCGCTTCTGGGGCCAGGTTCAATGCGTTCTCTGCTTCCTGCTGGGGCCGGGCTCGGTCACGTTTGACCGGCAAGTTTATGAGTTGCGTTCACAGCGGCTCGAGGTGCGGCCGCCGTGGGCCGGCCCCGTCCCCCGTCAGCGGCCCTGGAGCTTGGCCGAAGCCGTTCTGGCGGTTCCGAGCTTGCTGTAGAGGCGACTTCCGGGGCAGTCCGTGACGTAGCCGTCGCGGTGTCCGGAGATGGCGTTGAGCTTGACCTTGACGCCCTTCGCGTACTTGCCGCTGCCGGCCGAGGTGAGCGTCACCTTGCCCTTGGGGTTGATCCCGTGCAGGCCGAGCTTCCACGCGGTCAGCTTCGCCACGGCGGTCACCGCGGCCTGCGGCGGATTGGAGGAACTGTACGTGCCGAGCACGGCAATGCCCGTGCTGTTCGTGTTGAAACCCAGGGTGTGCGCGCCGAGCACCGGCTTGGCCACGCCTCCTGCCCGGCCTTCGTAGATGTTTCCGCACTTGTCGACGGCGAAGTTGTAGCCGATGTCGCGCCAGCCGCTGCTCTTGACGTGGTAGCGGTAGATACTGCGGATAACGGAGGGGGCCTGCTTGCAGGTGTAGTTGTTGCCGGTGGCGCTGTGGTGGACGAACGCGGCCTTCACCGAGCCCGTGTAGACGAACTTCTTCTCCCGCCACGACTCGTCGGCGCCCCACCCCTTGCGGGTGACGATGCGCGGCCGCGGGCCGATGTACGGCTTGGCGCCGGCCGCGAGATCGCCCGCGAGCATGTCGCCCGCCGCGGCCGCCTCGGACTCTGTGTCGGCCTGGTTGAGGGCCGGGATCTCGAGTTCGCCGACCGGGGAACGGCCGGCGGTGGGCTCCGCGTCGGGGCCTGCCGCGATCGGGTCGGTGTCGGGTTCGGGGGCGATGTCGGTGTCGGGTTCGGGGGCGGTGTCCGTGTCGGGGGCGGTGGCGGTGGCGGCCGGATCCTCGCCGGGGTCGACGAGTTCGAGGCGCATGCCCTCGGGCAGTCCGCTCGAGGTGCCGTCTTCGGCCCGTACGCGTACCTCCACGCCGTCCGAGGCGCCGACCCACAGCGGGGCCGTGGAGCCGCGTACCGAGCGCGACTCGCTCTCGGCGGTACCGGGATCGGCCGCGTGCTCCGAGTTGTGCGTCTCGACCTGCTGCCAGTCGGTCCAGACGCCGGACCCGGCCGCCCGGGTGCGCACCTCGACGGTGCCGTGGAGTTCGGTGAACGCGTCCTCCCAGACCACGCCGACGAGCGAGAACGGGTCGACGTCCTGCTCGGGAAGGCCCAGTTCGGGGGCGCCGGCGGAACGGTCCGAGGGGGTTTGGCCGATGACCTTCAGTGGCAGGGACTGGGTCGAGCCGGGCACGTCCGGTGCTTGTGGGACCGCGGCGGCCGGCAGGGGCGCGGCGAACGCGCCGGAAGCGAGCGAGAGCGGAATGACGAGCGCGGTCGCGCACACCACTCCGACGGAAGAAGCCAGGTATCCACGCATGGCAAGGATCCTGGGCCGGTGCGGCGGGCCGCGCTCGGTGGCAAACCCCCGGCGGACCGGCGCCCCTTCGGTCCGACCGGAGGACACCGTCACCCGAGCGGCCGCCTGCGCACCGGGCGGCGGCGTACGCTTGCGCGGATGAACGCCAGCGACCGCACCCCCGCCGACCTGCTGCGATCCGCGCTCGCCGCGGACCCCGCGCGCCCCTTGGTCACTTTCTACGACGACGCCACCGGTGAGCGGGTCGAATTGTCCGTCGCCACCTTCGCCAATTGGGTGGCGAAGACGGCGAATCTGCTCCAGGGCGACCTCTCCGCGGAGCCGGGCGATCGGCTCGCGCTGCTGCTGCCGGCGCACTGGCAGAGCGCTGTCTGGCTGCTGGCCTGCTCCTCCGTGGGCGTGATCGCGGACGTCGGCGGCGACGCGGCGCGCGCGGACCATGTCGTGGCGGGGCCCGGCCGGTTCGACGACGGGCTCGCCTGCGGCGGCGACCGGATCGCACTGTCCCTCGCACCGCTGGGGCGCCGCTTCCCCACCCCGCCGGCCGGCTACGCCGACTACGCGGTGGAGGTGCCTGGCCAGGGCGACAGGTTCGCCGCCTACGCGCCGGTGGACCCGGACGAGCCGGCGCTGACGGTCGGAGACCTGGAGCTGACCGGCGCCGAACTGGTCGGGCGGGCGCGGGAGGACGCGGAGCGGCTGGGCCTCGGGCCGGGGTCGCGGCTGCTGTCCGGGATGTCGTACGACTCCTGGGACGGACTGTCCGCGGGGCTGTACGCACCCTTGGCGGCCGGGGCGTCCGTCGTTCTGTGCCGGAATCTCGGCGAGTTGTCGCAAGACGCCCTGGCGAAGCGCGTCGAGAGCGAGCGGGTCACCGTCACGGCGGTATGACAAGCGTGGGGCGTCCACTCGTGTGGCGCACACTCGGGCCGAGCCCTCCCCGTCCGGCGGCGGCCCCGGTGGATGATCGGCGACAAGCGTGCTTCAACGCACAACCAAGCGCCGGGTTCAGCCGTCTAGACCAGCGATCGGCAGCCCAGCGTGCCGCCGACGCCATGAAGGATGGACGCACACGTGACGGACAAGGCCGGCACGTCGGCGGACCCCGCGGGGTCCGCCGACGCGGACGAGAAGGCGGGATCCGCGGTCGCGGACGACTCCGCCACGCCCGGCGGCCCGGCCGACTCCGGGAGAGCGGGCGACGCCCCCGCCACGGGGGACGGCAACGCCCCTGACAGGTCCGCCGAGGACACGGCGGACCCCGAGGCGGACAAACCCGACGATGAAGCCGAGGAGACCGAGGCCCCTGAGGACGCGGCGGACCCCCCGGCCGGCCCGGACGTCACGTCCGGCGGCGACGCCCCCGAGGCACAGGACAACCCGTCCGCCTCGGCGGACGGTGCCCGTACGGGTGACGCGGACAGCACCCGCGCCGACGGCCCGGCCCCCTCGGGCGGAGGCGGCCCGGGCGACGGCGACGACGGCGGGGACGGCCAGGGCGGAGACAGCGACGACGGTCAGGCTGGAGGCAGGCCGCCACGGCACTGGATGCGCTGGGCCGCGTTCGGCACCTCGCTCGTCGTGCTCGCCGCCGCAGGCGCCGGCTGGTGGTTCTACCGCAAGCTCGACTCCAACATCACCACGGACACCACCGCCGCCGCCGAGCTGGAGACGTACGAGAAGGAACGCCCCACGCCCCTCGCCGTCGACGCGCAGAACATCCTGCTGCTCGGCTCCGACACCAGGGCCGGCGAGGGCAACAGCAAGTACGGCCGGGACGAGAGCGGCGGCAGCCAGCGCTCCGACACCACGATCCTGCTGCACATCGCGGCCGACCGTAAGAGCGCGACGGCGATGTCGATCCCGCGCGACCTGCTGGTCACCGTCCCGAGCTGCGGGAAGCCGGACGGCAGCCGCTCCAAGGAGCAGACGGCACAGTTCAACTGGGCCTTCCAGTTCGGCGGGGCGGCCTGCACGATCCGTACCGTCGAGAAGTTCACCGGGGTCCGCATCGACCACCACATGGTGATCGACTTTCGCGGCTTCAAGGACATGGTGGACGCCGTGGACGGCGTCGAGGTGTGCCTGAAGGAGCCGATCGACGACAAGGACGCGCGGCTCAAGCTGCCGGCCGGGCCGCAGACCTTGCACGGCGAGGAGGCACTCGGGTTCGTCCGGGCGCGCAAGACGCTGGGCAACGGCAGCGACACCGAACGCATGGAGCGGCAGCAGCAGTTCCTGGGCGCGCTGGTCAAGAAGGTGCAGAGCAACGGCGTACTGCTCAATCCGACGAGGCTCTATCCGGTGCTCGACGCGGCGACGAAGTCCATCACCACCGATCCGGGTCTCGACTCACTGAGGGATCTTTACGACCTGACCCGCTCACTTCGGAGCATTCCGACGGAAAAGGTCCAATTCCTCACCGTTCCCCGGCAGCCGCACGCCGCGAATCCCAACCGGGACGAACTCGTGCAGCCGGAGGCGGACCAGCTCTTCAAGAGTCTGCGCGAGGACGATCCGGTCACCGTGGTACCGAACAGCGAGCGCGAGGGCGAGGGAACCACCGGGGAACCCGAGACCGGCGGGACCACCGCCCCCAGTGCGACACCGACATTTCCCGGTACCAATGCCGCCGAAGGGATGTGTGAGTAAAGCAATGGCCAAACGGAAGCAGAGAGTGCTGACGGATTGGGCGAATTGCCCAGTTGTAAGCGGCGTGGAATTTG
This sequence comes from Streptomyces sp. NPDC086835, assembly GCF_044745705.1. Taxonomy (NCBI): domain Bacteria; kingdom Bacillati; phylum Actinomycetota; class Actinomycetes; order Kitasatosporales; family Streptomycetaceae; genus Streptomyces; species Streptomyces sp. NPDC086835. The sequence goes on along the minus strand of NZ_JBIVAU010000004.1, from coordinate 582,792 downwards.
TCACGGACGTCGCTCGACGCTGAACTGGACGGATAGTGTGACGCGATCCGGTGCTTCCGACTCTGTGTCGCGCACTGCTGGATCGAAGGACCGAGCGCCTGCCGGGGGAGGCGCGTCGCGTGGCACCCGACGGAGGACTCAAGCAACCGTGGATGCGCAAAGCCGTGGGCGGGCGGACGAGATCGACCCCGCCGACCAGTGGGTACTCAACCCGCAGACCGGCAACTACGAACTGCGACTGGACCAATCCGCACCGCAGTCGGTCCCCTCCGCCAGAGGCTCCGGCCGCAGCAGCACCAGAGCCGGCGCGGCCGGCAGCCGCGGTGCCGCCGCACGGAACACGGCGGCCGGAAATGGTGCCCGGCGCGGTACGACCGCCCCGGGCACCGAGGTCCCCGAGCAGCGTCGCAGCCGTCGCACGGGTGACACGTCCGGCAGCCGGGCGGCGCAGGCGCAGGCCGGCCGCCGCAAGCGCAAGCAGGGCAGGTCGCGCAAGAAGAAGGCGCTGCTGTGGACGGGCGGCACCCTCGCGCTGGTGATGGTGGGCACGGCGACGGCCGGATACCTCTACTACGAGCACCTCAACTCCAACATCACCTCGGTCCCCGACGACGGCGCCGGCACCGGCGGCTTCAGCAAGGACCGGGCGATCAACATCCTGGTCATCGGCACGGACAAGCGCACCGGCGACGGCAACGAGGGCTACGGCGACCGGAACAGCGCCGGCCACGCCGACACGACGGTGCTGCTGCACGTGTCCAAGGACCGCACCAACGCGACGGCGCTGAGCATCCCGCGTGACCTGATCACGGACATCCCGGACTGTCCGACCACGCAGGAGGACGGGTCGACCAAGACCATCCCGGGATCGCCGAACACCCGCTTCAATGTGAGCCTCGGCCAGTCGGGCCGTACGCCCAGCTGCACCATGCGTACGGTCACCGAGCTCACCGGCATCAAGCCCGACCACTTCATGGTGGCCGACTTCAACGCGGTCAAGACGCTGACCTCGGCGGTCGGCGGTGTGCCGATCTGCCTCGCCAAGGACATAAAGGACCCCGACTCCAAGCTCGACCTGCCCGCGGGCGAGCACGAGATCGAGGGCGAGGAGGCTTTGGCGTTCGTCCGTACACGGCACGCCGTGGGCTTCGGCGGCGACCTCGACCGCATCAAGCTGCAGCAGCAGTTCCTGAGCTCACTGATGCGCAAGCTGAAGTCCAACGACACGCTCACCAGCCCGACGAAGCTGGTGAAGCTGGCGGAGGCGGGCACCAAGGCGCTGACCGTCGACTCCCAGATAAACGACATCATGAAGCTCCGTGACCTCGGTCTGGAGCTCGGCAAGTTCGACATGAAGAACCTGACCTTCGCGACCGTGCCCGTGCGGGACAACCCGGCGGAGACGGTCAAGGCCACGGTCGTGCTCGACGAGAGCAAGGCCGAGTCGCTGTTCGCGATGGTCCGCGAGGACGTCTCCCTCACCGAGGTCGAACAGAAGAAGAAGCAGGCCAAGGACAAGCAGAACGCCCTTCTCGAGGGCACCAGGGCCGAGGCGTCCGACGTCCGCGTCGATGTCTTCAACGGCGGCGGGCCGACGGGCGCCGCGCAGAAGACCCTCGACTGGCTCCAGAACACGGAGGGCGTCCTCAAGTCCGCCAACAAGGGCAACGCCCCGGCGGACGTGACCAGGACGACCCTGGAGTACGCACCGAACCAGGCCGACCAGGCCCGCGCACTCGCGGACCTGATGGGCCTGCCTGCCGCGGCGTTGAAGCCGGGCACACAGGACGCGGAGGGTCTGACAGCGATGACGCTGACCCTCGGTCCCGATTTCAAGGGCGCAGGGGTGCCCATCACCGGTCCGGCGAAGGTGCCGGACGACATCCAGAAGGTCGAAGCCGACAAGAAGGTCTGTGCCGGATGACGCCGGAGGAACGGCTCCTGACACGAGCCTGAAACCAGGGGGGACCCAGGGGTGGGAAGAAACAGCGTGCGTGGGGAGGGGACCCGGGAGCACGTGGCGGAACCCGGCGATCTCGGCTGGGACGAAGGGCTGTACGGCGAGGGGACCCGTGTCCCCGGCAGCCGTACGGCCCTCGACGACGAACAGGGCCCGCACGCCGCGCCGGCAGACGGCAGCGGCGGCGGGCACCGGCGCGGCGGTCCCCGGCGACGCGCGAAACGCGGCAAACGCCGGATACTGCGCGGCGTCGCGATCACGGTGGCGGTGGTGGTGCTCGGCACGGCGGGGGCCGGATATCTGTACTACCAGCACCTGAACAGCAACATCCGTAAGGGGGAACGCAGTTCGGCCGACTCGGACGTGCGGAAGAGCGCCCCGAACGCGGCCGGCCAGACCCCGCTGAACGTCCTTCTCATCGGCTCCGACAGCAGGAACACGGCGGCCAACCTCAAGCTCGGCGGCTCCAAGAAGAGTGTGGGCGCCAAGCCCCTCGCGGACGTGCAGATGCTGTTGCACGTGTCCGCCGACCGCAAGAACGCCTCGGTCGTCTCCATCCCGCGCGACACCAAGGTCGACATCCCGAAGTGCACCGATCCCAAGACCGAGGAAGAGTTCCCGGCGACGCGTGACCTCATCAACGCGACGCTGGGCCGCGGCGGCCCCGGCTGCACCCTCGCCACCTGGCAGGAGCTCACCGGCGTCTACATCGACCACTGGATGATGGTCGACTTCGCGGGCGTGGTCGCGATGGCCGACGCGATCGGCGGCGCCGAGGTCTGCGTGAAGCACGGTGTGTACGACGGCCCCAAACCGAACGTGCCCGGCGGCTCCGGTCTGCGGCTCGAGGCGGGCACCTGGCCGATCAAGGGCGAGCAGGCGCTCCAGTGGCTGCGTACCCGCCATGCCTTCGAGAGCGACTTCGGGCGCTCCAAGGCGCAGCACATGTACATGAATTCGGTGATCCGCAATCTGAAGGACCAGAACGCCTTCACCGACACCGGCCGGCTCATGGACCTCGCGGAGACGGCGACCGAGTCGCTCCAGGTCTCCGAGGAGATCGGCACGGTCAAGAAGCTGTTCGACCTCGGGATGACCCTCAAGGACGTGCCCACCAGCCGGATCGCGATGCTCACCATGCCGCGCGTACCCGACCCGCAGAACCCGAAGGCGCATGTGCTGCCGGCGCCCGGTGAGGCGGACCGCCTGTGGCAGATGCTGCGGGAGGACACTCCGGTGGACGGCAAGGCGCCGACGTCGAAGCCCAAGCCCTCTGCCACGCCCAAGGATCCGGCCGCCGATCCCGCCGAGATCGGGATCATGGTCCGCAACGGCACGGGCGTGAACCAGGACCCCACTCCCCGCCGAGCGGCCGCCGTGGCCGAACTGCTCACCGGCCAGGGCTTCACGGGCGCCAGGACGGACGGGACCCAGGAGGCGGAGAGCCGCACACAGGTCCTGTTCCCGAGCGTCGACCTGGACGGCGACGCGCACGCCGTCGCCGCGGCCCTCGGCATCCCGGCGAGCGCGGTGCGCAAGTCGTCCGAGGTGTCCGGTGTGACGCTGATCGTCGGCGCGGACTGGCGGACCGGGGACACGTTCCCGAAGCCGGAGCCTGCCGGAGGGCCGCCGAAGAACACGGAGACGGTCATGGGCGACGACAAGGGTGCCTGCATGGACATCTACGCGCCGTACCGGATCTGACCCGGCACATCGGCCGTCCTCGTACGACAGCGCCGGGGCGCCCCCGGGGGGGGGGGGGCCGCCCGGCGGGGGGGGGGGGGGGGGGGGGTGGGGGGGCGGGGCGGGGGGGGGGGCCCCCCCGCCCCCTTAACCTAATCGCCCGCGAGCCCCGGGGACGGCTGGAGCCGG
>NZ_JBIVAU010000004.1:491305-578950 GCF_044745705.1 Streptomyces sp. NPDC086835 | reverse complement strand
ACCAGGGAGCGGGTCTGGGGCGCCGACAGGGGGCCCTCCTTGGAAATCACCGCCCCTAACGGGATCGCCCCCCCCCCGGGGCCCCCCCCCCCCCGCCCGCGCCGGCCCCCCCGGGGGGGGGGCGCCCCGGCGCTGTCGTCGTGCGTGCGGGGCGTGTTCAGGCAGCGGTCCTGACGGAGGGCCGCCGACTCGCGATGACCTTCTTCGCCAGCGAGCGCGGGCTCGTCAGGAAGCCGTAGCCCCAGCACATGTGCATCGTGGCCAGCGCCACCGGGATCTGGAGCCTGGCCTTGAGCGAAAGGCCCTTGCCGGCGGGGACGGAGCCCGCGGTGATCGCCGCGAGGTAGCCGGCGGGGACGACGAACGCCCACGGCGTGAGCGCGACTCCCGCCACGACGCCCGCGGCGATCGCGCAGAGCGCCGTCGGCGGCGCCAGATAGCGCAGGTTGATCGAGCCCTGGTGGTAGCGGGCCACGACATGGCGCCAGCGTCCGTAGTCCTTGTACTGCTTGGCGAGCGCCCGCACGGACGGCCGGGGACGGTACTGGACCCGCAGCTCCGGGGAGAACCAGATCAGGCCGCCGGCCTCGCGGATGCGGAAGTTCAGCTCCCAGTCCTGGGCGCGGATGAACTCCTCGTTGTAGCCGCCCTGCTGCTCCAGCGCCTCGCGCCGGAAGACACCCAGGTACACCGTCTCCGCCGGGCCGGCCTTGCCGCCCGTGTGGAACGCGGCGTTGCCGACGCCGACCTTCGAGGTCATCGCGGCGGCGACGGCGTCCTCCCAGGCGTTCTCGCCCTCGGCGTGCATGATGCCGCCGACGTTCTGCGCGCCGGTCTCCGCCAGCAGGCGGACCGCGGTCGCGATGTAGTTCGGCGACAGCATGCCGTGGCCGTCGACGCGCACCACGACGGGGTGGCGGGACGCCTTGATGGCGGCGTTCAGGGCGGCCGGGGTGCGGCCCGTCGGATTCGGCACGGTGCGGACCCTCGGGTCATCCCGTACGAGTTCGGCGGCGATCTCGTCGGTGCGGTCCGTGGACGGCCCGAGCGCGATCACCACCTCCATCTCTCCGTCGTACTCCTGCTCGAGGATGTGGCGGACGGAGTTGCGCAGATGCCGCTCCTCGTTGAGGACCGGCATGATCACGGAGACAGCGGGCGTGGCGTTCATCGCCCGCCACGTTACCGCGAACGAGGGACACCCAGGCGCGGCGGCCGGTGTCGCAGATCGTATGGGCCTACGGTGCGGGGAATCCCCTGTCGTCCGCGGAGGTGTCCTCTTGCCCCCACCGCCCCGCCCGCGTCCCCGCCCCCGTCCCGCCCCGCAGCGCGGCGCCACGGGGCGGCCCGCCGCGCGACAGCCGGCGCGGCCGGCAGGGCGGAGCGGGCACCCCGCGCGGCGCACGGGCGGCGGCTCGCCGCCGCCGCGCCGGGCCGGGCCTCCGGCACGGCCGCGCTGGGGCATGCGGATCGTCACATCGCTCTCGGTGCTGGTCCTGGGCGTGGGCGGTATCGGGCACGCCATGGTCACCGGACTCGACACGGAGATCGACCGGGTCGACCCCTTCCGTGACATGAAGAACCGGCCCGAGGACGGCCGGGGCACGAACATCCTCGTCGTCGGCACCGACGGCCGGGACAGGATCACGCCGGAGGAGAAGAAGAAGTACCGGCTCGGCGGGGCGCCCTGCAACTGCACCGACACGATCATGCTGGTGCACATCGCCCAGGACCGTGATCGCGCCAGTGTGGTCAGCCTGCCCAGGGACAGTTACGCGGAGATCCCCGAGCACACCGACAGCACCACGGGCAGACATCACAAGCCGCACCCGGTGAAGCTCAACGCGGCCTACGCCGAGGGCGGCCCCGGACTGACCGTGCGCACGGTCGAGCACATGACCAAGTTGAAGATCGACCACTATCTCGAGGTCGACTTCACCAGCTTCATGAAGACGGTGGACGTCGTGGGCGGGGTGGAGGTCTGCACCGCCCGGCCGATGAAGGACACCTACACCGGCCTCGACCTGCCGGTCGGCACTCACAAACTCAGCGGCGGGCAGGCGCTGCAATACGTGCGCTCCCGCCATATCGACGGCGCCGCCGACCTGGGGCGGATGCAGCGCCAGCAGCGCTTCCTGGCGGCGCTCGTCGACCGGGCGACCAGCAGTGGTGTGCTGCTCAACCCGGTGAAGTTCCGGAAGGTCACCTCGACCATGCTCGGCTCGGTCCGCGCCGACCGGCAGTTCGGCACCCGGCAGATGCTCGCCCTCGGCAGGGCGATGCAGGGCTTCACGCCCTCCTCCTCCGAGTTCACCTCCGTGCCCGTCGGCGATGTCGCGTTCCTCGTCAAGGGCATCGGGTCCACCGTGAAGTGGGACGACGCGCGGGCGCAGCGGCTCTTCCGGCTGCTGCGCGAGGACAAACCGCTGGCACCGCACCGCCCGAAGCGTGCGAAGGCCACCGTCGTCGAGGTCGACCCGAAGCAGATCAAGGTCCAGATCTACAACGGGACCCACCTCGCCGGCCTCGGCGAGAAGGTCGACAAGGCCCTGCACGGCCTCGGCTTCGACACGACCCGCGCCCCGCTCGACGGCGGCAGCGGTCAGGTCGCGCGCACCTATGTGACGTACGACCCACGGTGGGACCGCTCGGCGAAGTCGCTCCAGGCCGCGCTGCCCGGTGCCGAACTGCGTCCGGTGAAGGGGCAGGGCCCCACGATGAAGGTGATGGCGGGGACCGACTTCAAGGGCGTCACCCCCGTACAGACGCAGGAGCCCCATCGCGGCGAGTTCGGCGCGGTGACGGGCGACCAGGTCGTCTGCCCGTAGGTCCCCGCCGGGCGGCCGGGGTCAGTCCTCCATGCCCTCCGCGGCGCGCTTCTCGCGCAGCTCCCGGATCGCCCGGCGCCTGGCCAGCCGGTGCGTGCGCCGGATCTGCGCCTCCTGGTAGCGGCGCTGGTCGCGCTCGGTCTCCGGGACGACCGGCGGCACCGGCCGCGGCTTGCCGTCCGCGTCCACGGCGGCGAAGACGAGGTAGGCGCTGCCGACCTGGGTGGCGGGCGTCGACTCGTTCCAGCGCTCGGCCAGGACCCGTACACCCACCTCCATGGAGGACCTGCCGGTCCAGTTGACCTGTGCCTTCACATGGACCAGGTCGCCCACCCTGACCGGCTCCAGGAACACCATCTCGTCCATGGAGGCGGTGACCGCGGGTCCGCCGGAGTGCCGGCCCGCGACGGCTCCGGCCGCGTCGTCCACCAGTTTCATGATCACGCCGCCGTGCACGGTGCCGAGGAGATTCGTGTCACTGCCGGTCATGATGTGGCTGAGGGTGGTACGGGACGCCGAAGTGGGCTTGCCCGGAATTTCATCCTCCGGGCGCTGGGCCTGATCTGTCATGCCGTCCACCATATGCCGGGGCCGGAATGCATCAGCTTCGCTACAGCCCTGGTGCGATTCCCCACCCACCCTGTCTGGGGGGCCACCCTCCCCTGCACACTGTTCCGCATGAATGACTGGCCCGATGGATGGACCGACAACGGCGGCAACGGCAACGCACGCGGCTACGGACGCGGCAGCTCCGGGGCCCAGCCCGAGGGCGCGCGCGTCATGCGCCATGTCCAGCGACCGGCCGCCCCGCAGCACGGCGGGGTCCCCCCTCAGCAGCCCCGTGGTTACGACCAGGGCTACGCCGAGCCGGGATACGACAGCGGCTACAACACGGGCCAGGTCTACCGCGGCGCGGGCGGCGGCGGTCTGCCCTCTCAGGGCAGACCCTCCCGGCAGCCCGGGCCGGCGCCCGACTGGCGGCGCAGGCTGAAGATCGGCTCGATCGTCGTGCTCGTGGCCGTGCTGGGCACCACCATCGGCACGTACTTCTGGGCGGACTCCAAGGTGCGGCGCGAGGTCGACCTCGCCAAGGTGATCGAGCGGCCCGCGGAGGGCGACTGCACCACCTATCTGATCGTCGGCTCCGACAGCCGTGAGGGCATGACGGCCGAGGAGAAGAAGAAGCTCCACACCGGTGACGCCGCGGGCAAGCGCACCGACTCGATGATGATCCTCGCGGCCTGCGGCAGCGGGAACACGATGGTGTCCCTGCCGCGTGACTCGGACGTCGAGATACCGTCCTTCATCGGCTCCGAGTCCGGCAAGAAGTTCCCCAACCAGGGCCGGCGCACCAAGCTGAACGCCGCCTACGCGGAGGACGGGCCCGAGCTGCTGGTCCGCACCGTCGAGCACAACACCGGCCTGCGCATCGACCACTACGCGGAGATCGGCTTCGCCGGCTTCGCCAACATCGTGGACGCGCTCGGCGGTGTCGAGATGAACATCGAGAAGGGCTTCAAGGACAAGAAGTCCGGCGCCGACTTCGAGGCGGGCAAGCAGACCCTCGACGGCGAGCAGGCCCTCGCCTTCGTCCGCACCCGCTACGCCTTCGCGGAGTCGGACCTCGCGCGCACCAAGAACCAGCAGAAGTTCCTCTCCGCGCTGGCGAGCCAGGCGGCGACCCCCGGCACGATCCTCAACCCGTTCAAGCTGTACCCGACCCTGGGCGCCGGCCTCGACACACTCATCGTCGACAAGGAGATGTCCCTGTTCGACCTGGGTGAGATGTTCTTCGCGATGAAGGGCATCAGCGGCGGCGACGGTACGTCGATGAACATGCCGACGTCGGGAAGCCGGGGCGGCAACCTCGTCTGGGACAAGGCGAAGGTGCAGCAGCTGGTGAAGCAGATCCAGAACGACGAGAAGGTCACTGTCAGCGACAAGTGATTCCCGCGCGTCGAAGGGGCCCGCACCGCGTACGCGCGGTGCGGGCCCCTTGCGGCGTCACGGTCAGTGCGTGAACGGGTTGGCGTGCCCCGGGAGCTGTTGCCCCGGCCGCAGGAAGCGCCGGCGGCCGTGCTCGTCGGTCACGGCGGTGAAGCCGCCGGCCGTCAAACGGTCGGCGACGCGCTGCCGCCGGACGTCGCTCAGCCGGAACGCGCCGACCAGGAAGGCGGCGAGGACGGCGCCCACGGCAAGCCCCTCCACCCACTTGCCCATGAGCAGGAAGATGGCGGCGGCGACGCCGGTCATCGCGTAGGCGAACCGCTTCTGGCCCTTGTCGGCGGCCTTCGCCATCACGTCGTACCCGATGCGGTCCTTCAGCAGGGCGACCGCCGCCTCGGCCTCGGGAACCGGGCTCAGCGTGCCGGGCCGCAGCCCGGGCACGGCGCCGCCCATCCCGGCATCCGGGTAAGCGGCGATCGTCGCCGCCTCGCGGGCGCGCGCCTCGGGCCGGGGGTCGCGGTACAGGTAGACGGCGAGGACCTGCTTGTTGTGCCCCTCGCGCCGGGCCTCCCCGTACTCGAAGCCGTACTGCTCGACGACGTACGCCTGCGCCGCGACCCGCTTGGCGACGGCCATCTCCTGTCGCAGCACGACGACGTCCTGCGTGGCGATCTGCCGCAGCAGCGACGCGATCCGTCTGTCCGAAGCGCCCATCTCGTTCTCCCACCCCATGTCTTGGCCGACGCGCCGCCGATCGACGGCAGCGCAGCCTAACCGCACCGGTATGGATCATTCCGCTTGGGTCCCGGCCTCGGGCGCGCCCGCGCGGGGGATCCCTGCGCCGCGTCACCGATGAGTCCGGCCGGCCCCTGCCGTCTACTGAGGTGAGAGCACCGATCACGTGTGGAGGCCGGCATGAGGAAGATCGTCGCGCAGCTGTTCATCTCGCTCGACGGCGTCGTGGAGGCGCCCCACGAGTGGCACTTCCCCTACTTCGACGACGAGATGGGGACGGCCGTCGATGCCGTACTGGGCCGGACGGACACGCTTCTTCTGGGCCGTGAGACCTATGACAGCTTCGCCGGCGCCTGGCCGGAGCGGGAGGCGGCCGGCGGGGAGGACGCGCCGTTCGCCAAGATCCTCGGCGACACGCGGAAGATCGTGGTGTCGAGCCGGCAGCTCGAGTTCACCTGGCGCAACTCCGAACAGCTCCAGGGCGATCTCGTCCCGGCGGTCACGGCGCTGAAGAAGGAGGGCGACGGCACCGTCGCGGTGAGCGGCTCGGTCTCCGTCGTGCGCCAACTGCTGGCCGCCGGGCTGCTGGACGAGCTGAATCTCCTGGTGCACCCGATCGCCGTCCGCAAGGGCATGCGGCTGTTCGACGAGGGCGATGCTCCGCTCCCGCTCCGGCTGGTCTCCTCCGAGACCTTCGAGACAGGCGTGCTGAACCTGGTGTACGCGCCGGCGGAGCCGGCCGGGGAGGCGACGTACGACGACGCCAGGACGCACCTGTCCGGGTCCGGTCAATAGCCGCATCCGCTCCCGGCCCTGACGCAGAAAGCGAGGCACCCCTGGACCCAGGGGTGCCTCGCCTCGTCGCGACAGGGCCGCGTACTACGGCAGGTTGCGGGCCATCACGATCCGCTGGACCTGGTTGGTGCCCTCGTAGATCTGCGTGATCTTGGCGTCGCGCATCATGCGCTCGACCGGGTAGTCACGGGTGTAGCCGTAGCCGCCGAGCAGCTGGACCGCGTCCGTGGTGACCTCCATGGCCACGTCGGAGGCGAAGCACTTGGCCGCCGCACCCTGGAAGGTGAGGTCGGCGTCACCGCGCTCGGACTTCGCGGCGGCCGCGTACGTCAGCTGGCGGGCGGCCTCGATCTTCATGGCCATGTCCGCGAGCATGAACTGTACGCCCTGGAACTCGGCGATCGGCTTGCCGAACTGCTTGCGCTCCTTGACGTAGCCCTTGGCGTAGTCGAGGGCGCCCTGCGCGATGCCGAGCGCCTGGGCCGCGATGGTGATGCGGGTGTGGTCCAGGGTCTTCATCGCCGTGGCGAAGCCCGTGCCCTCCGCGCCGATCATGCGGTCGGCGGGGATGCGGACGTTGTCGAGGTAGACCTCGCGGGTCGGCGAGCCCTTGATGCCGAGCTTCTTCTCCGGGGCGCCGAAGGAGACGCCGGGGTCGGACTTCTCGACGACGAAGGCCGAGATGCCCTTGGAGCGCTTCTCGGGGTCCGTCACGGCCATGACCGTGTAGTACTCGGAGACACCGGCGTTGGTGATCCAGCGCTTCACGCCGTTGAGGACGTAGAAGTCGCCGTCGCGGACCGCCTTCGTCTTCATGCCCGCCGCGTCGGAGCCCGCGTCGGGCTCGGAGAGGCAGTACGAGAACATCGCGTCGCCCTTGGCGAGCGGGCCCAGGTACTTCTTCTTCAGTTCCTCGGAGCCGGAGAGGATCACCGGGAGCGAACCGAGCTTGTTCACGGCCGGGATGAGGGAGGACGAGGCGCAGACACGCGCCACCTCCTCGATCACGATGACCGTGGCGAGCGCGTCGGCGCCGGCACCGCCGTAGCTCTCCGGGACGTGCACGGCCTGCAGGTCGGACGCGACGAGCGCGTCGAGGGCCTCCTGCGGGAAGCGGGCCTCCTCGTCCACCGCGGCGGCGAACGGCGCGATCTTCGCCTCGGCGAGGGAGCGGACCGTCTCACGGAGCATGTCGTGCTCCTCCGACGGGCGATACAGATCGAAGTCGGCCGATCCTGCCAAGACTCTCACTCCCCAAGGTGTTAACTACCGTTAAGTATTCCAATTTTAGACGCCGCTCCCCCGGCAGGCATACGTGAGCTTGGTGACAGCTCGGCCACAGCGCGCGAAGAGCGCTTTGGAGCGTGCCGCACGCCCCCGGATATGCTCGGCCCCGCACCGCCCTTGCCCGCGTCAGTACTGGAGCACCCCATGGCCCTCAAGATCACCGTGATCGGCACCGGATACCTCGGCGCCACCCACGCCGCGGCCATGGCGGAACTGGGCTTCGAGGTCCTCGGACTGGACGTGGTCCCGGAGAAGATCGACATGCTCTCCGCCGGCCGGGTGCCGATGTACGAGCCCGGTCTCGAGGAGCTGCTGCGGCGGCACGTCGCCGGGATCGAGGGCTCCAGCGGGCGGCTGCGGTTCACGACCTCCTACGAGGAGGCCGGTGAGTTCGGTGACGTCCACTTCGTGTGTGTGAACACCCCGCAGAAGCACGGCGAGTACGCGTGCGACATGAGCTACGTCGACTCCGCCTTCGCATCGCTGGCCCCGCACTTGAAGCGCCCGGCGCTCGTCGTCGGCAAGTCGACCGTGCCGGTCGGCTCCGCGGAGCGGCTCGGCCGGCTGCTCGCGGAGAAGGCGCCGGCGGGCCCGGACGTGGAGCTCGCGTGGAACCCGGAGTTCCTGCGTGAGGGGTTCGCCGTCGACGACACGCTGCACCCGGACCGGATCGTGGTCGGCGTGGAGAGCGAGCGCGCGGAGAAGCTGCTGCGGGAGGTGTACGCGACGCCGGTCGGCGAGGGCTCGCCGTTCGTGGTGACCGACTTCCCGACGGCGGAGCTGGTGAAGACCGCGGCGAACTCGTTCCTCGCGACGAAGATCTCCTTCATCAACGCGATGGCCGAGGTGTGCGAAGCGGCCGGCGGCGACGTGGTGAAGCTGGCGGAGGCGATCGGCTACGACGAGCGGATCGGCAAGAAGTTCCTGCGGGCCGGTGTCGGTTTCGGCGGCGGCTGCCTGCCGAAGGACATCCGCGCCTTCATGGCGCGCGCCGGTGAACTGGGCGCGGACCAGGCGCTGACGTTCCTGCGCGAGGTCGACTCGATCAACATGCGCCGCCGTGGCCACATGGTCGAACTGGCCCGTGAGGCGGTCGGCGGCACGTCCTTCCTCGGCAAGCGGGTCGCGGTGCTCGGCGCCACGTTCAAGCCGGACTCGGACGACGTCCGTGACTCGCCGGCGCTGAACGTCGCCGGCCAGATCCACCTCCAGGGCGGCCAGGTCACCGTCTACGACCCCAAGGGCATGGACAACGCCCGCCGCCTGTTCCCGACGCTGGGTTACGCGGACACGGCGCGGGAGGCGGTGCGCGGCGCGGACGTGGTGCTGCACCTCACGGAGTGGCGCGAGTTCCGCGAGCTGGACCCGGCGGAGCTGGCGGAGGTCGTGACCTCCCCGATCATCCTCGACGGCCGCAACGCCCTGGACCCGGTGGCGTGGCGCGAGGCGGGCTGGACGTACCGGGCGATGGGCCGCCCGCGGGCGTGACCCGAGCGCCGGCCGGACCCCTTCAGGCGGAGTCGGCCCGGCGGGCGCGGTAGCTGCGCATCTTGGCGCGGGCGCCGCAGACGGACATCGAACACCAGCGGCTGCGGCATGCCGGGCTGCGGTCGTAGTAGGCCCACCGGCAGTCCTCCGCCTCGCAGGCCTTGAGGCGGAGCCAGGTGTTGTCGGCCGTGGCGGCGGCGATGGCCTCGGCGACGCGGGTGAGGAGGGTCGGCGGCCCGGTGGGGCACAGGGCGGCCTCCCCCGTGGGGGAGATCGCCACGCGCAGGGGGGCACCGGCGAGGAGGTCGTCGAGGGCGCTCGGCCGGGCGGCGTGGCCGGCATGGGCCAGGCAGGCGGCGCGCAGTGCCTCGCGGAGCTCGCGTGCGGCGGGCAGGTCGTCCGGGGTGAGGTCGAACCGGGCACGGCCGTCCGGCGTGTCGAGGCGGTCCGCTCCGGTCCCGATGTCCAGCGTGTTCACCAGCGCTTCGATCAGCGCGAGGCCACCGGGTGCGGGCGCCCTGTCATTCATGCTTGCGACGTTACCTGTTATGCGGGAGCATGCGGTAACCGTTACCGGTTGATGTCAGGTAGCGGTAACCACCGAGGAGGAAGCATGAGCATCGGCAAGGTCGGAGCCGTCGTACTGGACTGTCCCGATCCCGTCGCCCTCGCCCGCTTCTACGCCGAGCTCGTCGGCGGGACGGTCGAGGACGACGGCGACGGGTGGGTGGACCTCAAGGGGGCCGACGGCGCACAGCTCGCGTTCCAGGCCGCCCCCGGTCACGTACCGCCGAAGTGGCCGTCCGCCAAGGACTCGCAGCAGTTCCACATCGACGTGATGGTCGAGGACATGGACGCCGCCGAGGAGCGGGTGCTCACGCTCGGCGCCACCGCGCTCGACGCGGAGGACCGCAAGCGGTCGTTCCGGGTGTACGCCGACCCGGCGGGGCATCCGTTCTGCCTCTGCGCCTGCTGAGCCGGCGCGGGTCAGAGGTCCAGCGCGCCGATCGCCGCCCGTGAGGGGGCCCGGCGCGGCTGGGCCGCGCGCGCGGCGAATTCGGTGCCACGCAGCACCCGGGCCATGTTCGACCAGGTCAGGCCCATGACCTCCGATTCGGGCCAGCCCCTCTCGAGCAGTTCCGCGATCAGCCTCGGCAGGCAGGAGACGTCGTTCAGACCGGGCGCGTGCGGAAGTCCCGTGTCGTACGCCCCGCTGATCGCGACGGCCTCGGGCCCGGCGGTCTCCCGGACGTGGTCGAGCAGGTCCGCGGTCGCAGGCAGCGTCCCGGCGGTGCACGACACCATGCACACCCCGTGGTTGCCGCGCAGCGCGTGCAGCACGTCGTCCGGCAGGGGCTCTGCCTGGTGCGAGAAGACGACGGGTGCCCTGGTGATCGTGAGGGCGCGCCGCATCGTGTCGGTCGTGCAGCCGGAGAGGTCGACGAGGACACCGAGCCGGTTCATCTCACGGACCATCTCGTGGCCGAACGGCGTCAGGCCGCCCTGCGTCCAGCGGGCGCCGGCGAGGGTGACGCTGCGGACGCCGAGCGCATACACGGCGCGCAGCACGGCGAGCGAGTCGCCGAGGGCCTCACCGGACATCGGGCCGAGGAGGGCGGCGATCCGGCCGCGGTTCCGGGAGTCGGCGAGCTCGTCGGCGCCGAGCACGAGGCGCAGGCCCTCCGGGCAATCGGCCACCGTGGCCCGTACCAGGTCGATCAGTTCCACCGTGGCGCCGAGCGAAGGGCTCCCGGCGCTGCCGGCCGGTGCCTGGAGGGACCAGAACTGGGCGCCCACACCGCCACGCCGCAGCCGGGGCACATCGGTCTCCAGCATGCTCTCGCCGGCTTCGAGGTCGTACCAGTGCATGCTCTGGAGCACCGGGGCCAGACCGCTGTACCCGTCGATCACGGGGTGGGTGCGCAGGAGTCGCGTGGCGCGTACGAGCGGATCGGCGGACGGCCCGGGGTCCGGCGGCGCGGACGCCGCTGCTCCCGGTTCGCCGAGAACTTCGAGGCCGTCGAGATCGTTCAGCTCGTCGAGGTCCTCCGGACCGGCGGATTCGACGGTGGTGAGGGACGAGGCGTCGTGCAGATCTGCCATGTGCTGCTCCGGGGTCGCCGGCCGTATGCCGTTACGCCAACCGTGGCACGGGAGCGGTAAGGGGTCGCGGCGAGTGGTGCGTTCGGGGTACGCGGCCCGCGGCAGCGCACCCCGAACCGCTCAGAGCGCGTCGAGCTCGGCGATCGTCGCGATCGACGGGCCGCGGGTCGCCTGGAGGTCGGCGGCCACGTCCTCGGCCGCCCGCAGCACCCGGACGGCGTTCTGCCAGGTGAGCTTCGCCAGATCGGCGTCCGACCAGCCGCGGCGCAGCAGTTCCGCGACCAGGTTCGGGTAGCCGGCGACGTCGTCCAGGCCGGCCGGGGTGAAGGCCGTGCCGTCGAAGTCGCCGCCGATGCCGATGTGGTCGATGCCGGCGACCTCCCGCATGTGGTCGAGGTGGTCGGCGACCGTGGCGGCGGTCGCCACCGGCCGCGGGTTCGCCGCCTCGAACGCCTCGTGGATCTTCATCGCCTGGGGTGTGGTGTCCAGGTGGTGCAGCCCGTGGGCCCGCATGTTCTCGTCGGCCGCCCGGGTCCACTCGACGGCCGCGGGCAGGATGAACTTCGGTACGAACGTCGCCATCGCCACGCCCCCGTTGGCCGCCAGCAGGGCCAGCACCTCGTCGGGGATGTTGCGGGGGTGGTCGCACACCGCGCGGGCCGACGAGTGGGAGAAGATCACCGGCGCCACGGAGGTGGCGAGCGCGTGCCGCATCGTCGTCTCGGCGACATGCGAGAGGTCCACGAGCATGCCGAGGCGGTTCATCTCGCGCACGACCTCATGGCCGAAGGCCGACAGGCCGCCGACGCCGGGCTCGTCGGTCGCGGAGTCGGCCCATGCGATGTTGTCGTTGTGCGTGAGCGTCATGTAGCGAACGCCCAGCGCGTAGAGGGCGCGCAGGGTCGCGAGCGAGTTGTTGATGGAGTGGCCGCCCTCGGCGCCCATGAGCGAGGCGATCCTGCCCTCGTCGCGGGCGATCTCCATGTCCTCGGCGCTCAGTGCGCGGGCGAGGTCCGCGGGGTAGCGCTCGAGGAGCTGGTCGACGACGTCGATCTGCTCCAGGGTGGCGCTGACGGCCGCGTCGCCCGCCATGTCGCTGCGCACGTAGACGGACCAGAACTGCGCGCCGACCCCGCCGGCGCGCAGCCGGGGGAGGTCGGTGTGGAGCCGGCCCTTCTGGTCGGCCGCGATGTCCAGGCGGTCGAGGTCGTAGCGGACGTGTTCCCGCAGCGCCCAGGGAAGGTCGTTGTGACCGTCGACGACGGGGTGGGCGGCGAGCAGTTCGCGGGCCCGCTGGAGGAGTTCCGTGGGGGTGTCCATTGCCTGTTGCTTCCCCGCGTCCTACTTTCCGAAGCCGAAGGACTCCGCGCCCGCGACCTTGGCGCGCAGCCGCTTGCCCTTGTCGGTGGCCTGGTCGTTGAGCTCCTGCAGGAACTCCTGCATGCGGGCCAGCAGTTCGGCGTCCTGCGTGGCGAGGATGCGGGCGGCGAGCAGTCCGGCGTTCCGCGCGCCGCCGACCGAGACGGTGGCGACGGGCACGCCGGCCGGCATCTGCACGATGGACAGCAGCGAGTCCATGCCGTCGAGGTACTTCAGGGGGACGGGGACGCCGATGACCGGCAGCGGGGTGACCGAGGCCAGCATGCCCGGCAGGTGGGCCGCTCCCCCGGCGCCGGCGATGATCGCCTTGAGTCCGCGGCCGGCCGCCTGCTCGCCGTACGTGATCATCTCGCGCGGCATGCGGTGCGCGGAGACGACGTCGACCTCGTAGCCGATCTCGAACTCGTCGAGCGCCTGCGCAGCCGCCTCCATGACGGGCCAGTCCGAGTCGGACCCCATGACAATGCCAACGACCGGGCTCATTCGGTGATCGTCCCTCTCAAGTAGCCGGCGGCGTGGCGGGCGCGCTCCAGGGCGTCGGCCAGGTCGTCGCCGTACGTGTTGACGTGCCCCACCTTGCGGCCGGGCTTCACGTCCTTGCCATACATATGGATCTTGAGTTGGGGGTCCCGTGCCATGCAGTGCAGATAGGCCGCGTACATGTCCGGGTAGTCACCGCCCAGAACATTGCACATGACCGTCCACGGGGCACGGGGACGGGGATCGCCCAGCGGCAGGTCCAGCACGGCACGGACGTGGTTGGCGAACTGCGAGGTGATCGCGCCGTCCTGGGTCCAGTGGCCGGAGTTGTGGGGGCGCATGGCGAGCTCGTTGACGAGGATGCGTCCGTCGGCGGTCTCGAACAGCTCGACGGCGAGGTGGCCGACGACGCCGAGCTCCTGCGCGATCCGCAGTGCGAGTTCCTGCGCCTGGCCGGCCAGATCCGCGTCGAGGTCCGGCGCGGGCGCGATCACGGTGTCGCAGACCCCGTCGACCTGCTGCGACTCGACGACCGGATAGGCGACGGCCTGGCCGTGCGGGGAGCGGACGATGTTCGCGGCGAGCTCGCGGCGGAAGTCGACCTTCTCCTCCGCGAGGACCGGCACACCCGCCTTGAACGGGGCCTCGGCGTCCTTCTCCGTGCGGACCAGCCAGACGCCCTTGCCGTCGTACCCGCCGCGCACGGTCTTGAGGATCACCGGGAAGCCCCCGGTCTCCTCGGCGAACGCCGTCACATCGGCCGGGTCGGCCACGATGCGGTGGCGGGGGCAGGGCACGCCGATCTCCGTGAGCCGCGCGCGCATCACCCCCTTGTCCTGGGCGTGCACCAGCGCGTCGGGCCCGGGCCGGACGGCGACGCCGTCCGCCTCGAGGGCGCGCAGGTGCTCGATCGGGACATGTTCGTGGTCGAAGGTGATCACGTCACAGCCGCGCGCGAACTCACGCAGCGTGTCCAGGTCGCGATAGTCGCCGATGACGACATCGCTCACCACCTGGGCAGCTGAGTCCTGAGGGGTGTCACTGAGGAGCTTGAACTTCAGGCCGAGGGGGATACCCGCCTCATGGGTCATGCGGGCGAGCTGACCGCCGCCGACCATGCCGACTACCGGGAACGTCACTCTCCTAGGGTATCCGCCCAGTCGCCGCGCCCCGACTTCCGTATGTTCCGACAGTGCCCTGTAGCCGGCGTCACATCGTCCTCAAGACCCACAAGCATCACACTGAGCCGCTGGTTAGCATGACGGTGACCACACATGCCGATCTGATGAGGCTGGACTCTCACTATGAGTGAACGAGGCGGAAGGCTGCGGGGGCAGCTGCACCAGCTCATCCGGGAGGTCGCGAAATTCGGAGCGGTGGGCGGGGCGGGACTGCTCGTCAATCTCGCGGTCTTCAACCTCGTACGCCACGTCACCGAGGTTCCGGTGGTCCGGGCGTCCGTTCTGGCGACCGTCGTCGCCATCGCGTTCAACTACGTGGGGTTCCGCTACTTCACCTACCGGGACCGCGACAAGAGCCGGCGAACCAAGGAACTGACGCTGTTCCTGCTGTTCAGCGCGGTGGGCCTGGTGATCGAGAACGGCATTCTCTACACGGCCACGTACGGCTTCGGCTGGGACACCCCGCTGCAGAGCAACGTCTTCAAGTTCCTCGGGATCGGTGTCGCGACGCTGTTCCGGTTCTGGTCGTACCGCAGCTGGGTCTTCCGGGCGCTGCCCCCGCGGGAAGCCGTACGGGACGCCGTGCCGAGCGCCGAATCGTTCCTCGAGCAGCGACGGCCTGCGCCTGAGCCGGTGCGGCACCGCGTCGGCCGCTGAGCCGCCGGTCCCCGGGGCCCGGGGACCGGGGCTATCGGATCGTCGGCTTCTCTTCGTCCTTGCGCTTCTTCGCCACCCTGCTCAGGAAGATCGCGAAGACCGGCGGATGCTGCTGGAGCAGCTCCAGCCGGCCGCCGTCGGCCTCCGCGAGGTCCCGGGCGACGGCCAGGCCGATGCCGGTCGAGTTGCGACCGCTGATGGTCCGCTCGAAGATCCGCGCCCCGAGGTGCCCCGGCACACCTGGCCCCTCGTCCGTCACCTCGACCACCGCCTGGTTGCCGGTCGCCCTGGTGCGCACCGCGACGGTGCCCCCGCCGTGCATCAGCGAGTTCTCGATCAGGGCGGCGAGCACCTGCGCCACGGCGCCGGGCGTGCCGACGGCACGCATGCCCTGCCGGCCCGAGCAGACGATGGCCCGGCCGGCACTGCGGTAGACCGGCCGCCACTCCTCGAGCTGCTGCTTGACCACCTCGTCCAGGTCGAAGACCACGGCGGAGCCGGTACGCGGATCGCGGGAGTTCGTCAGCAGCCGCTGGACCACGTCGGTGAGCCGCTCCACCTGGGTCAGGGCGATGCTGGCCTCCTCCTTCACCGTCTCCAGGTCGTCGGTGACCGTGATCTCCTCCAGCCGCATCGACAGCGCGGTCAGCGGCGTACGGAGCTGGTGGGAGGCATCCGCGGCGAGCCGCCGTTCCGCGGTGAGCATCCGGGCGATCCGCTCGGCGCTGGCGTCGAGCACATCGGCCACCCGGTCCAGCTCGGGCACCCCGTAGCGGCGGTGGCGGGGGCGGGGGTCGCCGGAGCCCAGACGCTCCGCCGTCTCCGCGAGGTCGGTGAGCGGTGAGCCGAGGCGGTTGGCCTGGCGTACGGCGAGCAGCACGGCGGCGACGACGGCGAGCAGCGCCACCGCGGCGATGATCATCAGCGACCGGCCGACCTCACGGGTCACGGACGAGCGGGACTCCTCGACGGTGACCGTCGTGCTCCGTTCCCCCTCCGCGGTGCCGCGGATGACGCTTCCGGAGGGCGGCTCGCCGATCTCGATGGGGCCCCGGCCGGGGATGTCGATCAGCGCGTAGCGGGTGATGTCGCCCTGCTCGGCGAGAATGTCCGGATTGACGGGCTCACCGCCCACCAGACGGCTCTCCACGATGCTGACGAGGCGCAGCGCGTCGGAGTCGACGCTCTCCTGCGCGCTGCTGGTGATGGTGCGCGTCTCCACGAGCACCAGGGAGACGCCGAAGACGGCGATGACGACGAGCACCACGGCGAGCGTGGAGGTGATCAGACGGCGGCGCATGGTGCTTTGAGTATCAGGACTTCTCGAAGCGGAAGCCGACGCCGCGCACGGTGGCGATGTAGCGAGGGTTCGCCGCGTCGTCGCCGAGCTTCTTGCGCAGCCAGGAGATGTGCATGTCGAGGGTTTTCGTGGACGACCACCAGGTGGTGTCCCAGACCTCGCGCATCAACTGGTCCCGGGTGACGACCCGGCCGGCGTCCCGGACCAGGACCCGGAGCAGGTCGAACTCCTTGGCCGTCAGTTGGAGTTCCTCGTCGCCCATCCAGGCGCGGTGCGACTCGACGTCGATCCGGACGCCGTGGGTGGCGGGGGCGGGGGCGGGCTCGGTGGCACCGCGCCGCAGCAGGGCCCGGACCCGGGCGAGCAGTTCGGCGAGACGGAACGGCTTGGTGACGTAGTCGTCGGCGCCCGCGTCGAGGCCGACGACGGTGTCGACCTCGTCGGCGCGGGCGGTGAGCACCAGGATCGGGATGGTGTGGCCCTCCGCACGCAGCCGGCGGGCGACCTCCAGGCCGTCCATGCCGGGCAGACCGAGATCGAGCACGACGAGGTCCACACCGCCCGCGAGTCCCGCGTCCAGCGCTGTCGGGCCGTCCTCGCGTACCTCCACCTCGTACCCCTCGCGGCGCAGCGCGCGGGCCAGCGGTTCCGAGATGGATGCGTCGTCCTCGGCGAGCAGTACACGGGTCATGGGGTGATGGTAGTCCGCGGGCCACGGGCCGCGGGGCTTGATCCACAATGCCTGCGGCTATGGGGTGCGATCCTGGTTACGACCTTGGATTCAGGGCAGACGGTTCCACGTTCACCTGTGATCCGTGTCTCAAGTCCTTCCATATGCCGCAGTGTCGTGGCGTATGGTGGCGAGACGCCCGTAGTACAACTCGGGGACCTTTGGCTGCCGTGCGCACCAAGGGTCTCTTTTCTGTCCGAAGGTCGGCCGATACCGTTCCGGTCGTTTCGAGCCCCGACCCGACGCAGTGAATGACCTGTTGGCCGGGCCCCGGCGTCACCACGCGCCCGGGGCGCGGATCCCGGTACGGACCGTTTCCGGCCCTTGTCCTCGCGGGCGTGGGCCGGACCGTACCGGTACCGGCCTCCCCCCACCGGGCGCGTACCGCTCACGAAGCGCCGCGTCCCGAGCGAGCAAGGATCGACCATGGCGTCCAGCCTGACGAAGGACTCGGCCAGCACTCCTGGCGGCGAGAAGACCTTCTTCGGCCACCCCCGCGGTATGGCCACTCTCTTCATGACGGAGATGTGGGAGCGCTTCTCCTGGTACGGGATGCGCGGCATCCTCGTCCTGTATCTGGTCGCGGAAGTCCTCGACGGCCGACTGGAGGACCGCGAGGCTCTGGCAGCCGCCATCTACGGCGTGTACAACGCCGTCGTCTACATGGCGGCCATGCCCGGCGGCTGGGTCGCCGACCGTCTGTGGGGCGCCCGCAAGGCCGTTCTGGTCGGCGGCATCGTCATCGCCCTCGGCCACTTCACGCTGGCACTCCCCTCGGACACCGCGTTCTTCGCCGGCCTGGCGCTCATCGCCGCCGGTACGGGCCTGCTGAAGCCGAACATCTCCGCCATGGTCGGCGGCCTGTACGAGGGTCAGTCCAGCGCCCGCCGCGACGCCGGCTTCACGCTCTTCTACATGGCGATCAACATCGGCGGCATGGCCGCCCCGCTGGTCGTCGGCTACCTCGGTGAGAACGTCGACTGGCACCTCGGCTTCGCCGTCGCCGGTATCGGCATGACCCTGGCCGTCGTGCAGTACGTGCTGGGCGGCCGTCACCTCGGCGACGTCGGCAAGGAGCCGGGCACCCCGGCGACGCCGGAGGAGAAGCGCGCGGTCCTGCGCAAGGTCCTGCTGTGGTCCGGCATCGCCGTGGCCGCCCTGCTGGCCGACATCGTCCTCGGCACCTACGACGTCGAGCACATCGTGAACGTGCTCGCGGTGCTCGGCATCGCCGTTCCGGTCATCTACTTCATCTCGATGTTCCGCAACCCGGCGCTGACCGCGCAGGACAGGCCGAAGATCAAGGCGTTCGTGTGGTTCTTCGCCACGGCCGTCCTGTTCTGGATGATCTACGACCAGTCCGGCTCGCTGCTGACGCTGTTCGCGGACGGCAAGACCGACCGCATGATCGGCGGCTGGGAGTTCCCGGCGTCCTGGTACCAGTCGGTCAACCCGGCCATGGTCATCGTGCTGGCGCCCATCTTCGCCACGCTGTGGGTCAAGCTCGCACAGCGCAACCGTGAGCCCAGCACCCCGATGAAGTTCGCGCTCGCGATGCTCCTCATCGGCGGCTCCTTCGCGATCATGGGCCTGGCGGGCGCCGCGGCCGCCAACAGCGACACCGGCAAGGTCACCGTCTTCTGGCTGCTGAGCGTCTACCTCGTCCAGACCATCGGTGAGATGTGCCTGTCCCCGGTCGGCCTGTCGCTGTCGACCAAGCTGGCGCCGAAGCAGTTCGTCGGCCAGATCATGGGTCTGTGGTTCCTGGCCACGGCGACGGGCAACGCGCTGAACGGCTGGACCACGAAGCTCAACAAGCCGCTGGGCGACGCCATGTACTACTCGCTGTGGGCGGTCATCGCGGTCGCCGCGGGACTGACGTTCATGATGGCGGGCCGTAAGATCCGCGCACTCATGGGCGATGTGAAGTAGCACCACGGCCGGTCGGCGGACCGGCCCGGCGCGACGGCGGGAGGGCCGGCACGAAGGAGACTTCGTGCCGGCCCTCCTCCTGTTCGCGCCGGAACCGTCCGCCGATGATCCTGAAAGCCGAAGCAAAGGTGTCGGTCCGAGCGAGGTCCGAGCCGGGGCTCAGCGCAGGCCGCGCAGGCGCGCCCACGGGGTGAAGGTGAACACCGCGCCCCCGAGCAGGATCACCGTGCCGGCGACCAGGGCGAGGGCGCGCAGCGCGCCGGTGTCCTCCGCGCCGGTCTGGGCGAGGCCGCCGGAGCTGCCGCCGGACGAACCCGTTCCGCCGCCGGCTGTGCCGCCGCCTGTGGTGGTGCCCCCGGAGGCCCCGCCGGGCTGTGCCGAGGTGTCCAGCTCCAGGGAGAACGGGACGCCGGCCGGCGGCGTGCAGGTCGTGGTCGTCCCGAGCGCCTTGACCGTCAGCACGCCGGGGCTGAGCGTCGCCTTGCCGGTGGCGCCCGGCTTGTACGTGCCCGTGAGGTCCGGGATCTCGATGGGCTCGCCCGACTTGACGGGCTCCTTGTTGGTCGGCCCCTCGACGTGGACGAAGCCCTTGTCGGCTCCGCCGAGCCGGACCGCCATGGAGGGCTTGACGGAGTCCGCCGGGATGTCGGCCGGGCTGTCCATGACGGACTTGGAGAACTTCACGGTCAGGCCGTAACCGCCGCCGTCCTTCTTGGCATTGATCCGGACCGGGGAGACGGCGTTCTTGTCGCCGATCGGGGTCTTGCAGGCGTAGGCGACCTCGATCTCCTTGCCCTCGAAGTCGGTGGGGCCAGGGTCGGTGCCGCCGGAGCTGGTTCCTCCGGACGTCGTTCCCCCGGAGCTGCTGCCCCCGGAGGTGGTGCCCCCGGAGTCCGAGCCACCGTTGGTCGTTCCGCCCGTGGTGGTTCCTCCCGAGCTGCTGCCCCCGGAGGTGGTGCCGCCCGAGCTCGTACCGCCGGAGGTGCCGCCCTGGCCGTCCGTCACCTTGATCGTCGCGCCGGCCTGGACCGTCTCCTTCGGTGAGCACTTGGTGTCCGTCGAGATCGGCTTGGAGACGTTGATGCTGTACGCGCCCGGCGTCAGCGTGATCTCGCCGGCCTTCTCCAGTTTCAGCGTGGCCTTCATGTCGGGGAGCACCATCGGGCTGTTCTTCGGGATCGGCGGGTTCTGGCGCGGGCCCTCCACCTTGAGCTCGCCGCTCGCGGCGCCCCCCAGGGTGATCGTGCCGGTCGGTTTGACCGTGTCCTTCTCCAGGTCCAGGACGTCCGGGTTCTTCGACGCCGCCTGGACGGTCTTCCACACCACCTCGACCTCGTCGCCGACCTTCGCCTCCGAGGGCGCGGTGATCTGCACCTTGGTGGTGCCCTGCACGGGCGGCAGACCGGAGATGGGCGGCGGAATGCACTCCGTCGCGTACGAGAACTCCGCGGCCTGTACCGGGCTCGCGGCCAGCAGCATCCCCGCTCCGCCGAGCATCAGCGCGACTCCGGCCGCGCTCATCCTCCGTTGCGTACTCACGAATGTCCCTTCGTCGTGGGCCGGTTCTCTGACGGTGCGGAAGGTGCGGACGTTGTGGACGGTGCGCCAGGTGTAGACGGTGCGGAGGACACCGAGGGTGCGCAGGGGGCGGCGTCGGGCATGAGCCACGGCAGCGCCGCCGCCGTGTCGCTCGCGGTGCCGTCGGCGGTGGCCGTGGCAGTGGCGCCTCGCCGTCGCGAAGGGCGGGCGTGGCGGGGGTCCGGCGGCCGGACCTTGTCGACGACCGCCATACCGATTCGGAACAGGGCGGCCGGCACGACCAGTGCGAGCAGTACCCAGAACACCGTCACGCCCCATGGCCTGGGCACGCCCCAGGGCTGCTCGGCGAGGACCTTCGTGCCGTACTTGACCGAGATCGAGTAGTCACCGTGCGCCCCGGCGGGGAGCTGCACGGGCAGCGTGATCCGCGCCTTCTCACCGGGCCTCACCGTGCCGCGCCACTGCTGTTCCTCCCACTGCGGGGCGAACAGCCCGTGTGCCGTGCCGATCTGGAAGACCGGGTCCTGGACGGGGTCCGTGCCGAGATTGCCGACCGTGAACTCGAGAGTGCGGGCGGGCGGGGCACCGAAGAAGACGAGGAGGCCCGAATCACCCTCGAGCCGGGTCGACGTGAGCACCGCGAGCCTGCCGCCGCCGGTCTGCTCGGGAAGCGGGGCGGTGGGATGACCGGCGACGACGAACACGGCGTCGACAGCCTGCTGTTCCCCCATGACGGTGGCCACATGGACGACGCAGGGGCAGGGTACGGGCGGTTCCGCGACCGGCACCTTCTTGCTGAACGACCCGGTGGAGCCGGTGGTGACCGCGCGGCCGTCCGCGTTGGCGCACGAGTTGGTGCCGCCGACCACGCCCTTGGCGGGGGTGGCCCGGCCGCAGACGAGCAGCATGAGCAGGGTGCGGGGCCGCCAGCCGCTGCCGCTGACGGTGATGTCCCGGCCCTTGCCCGCCTGTGGGGCGGACAGTTCCACGCGGGGCGGGGGCGGGTCCGCGACTGCCGCGGGAGCCGCGGAGAGCAGAGCGGAAAGCAGGAGGAACGCTGCGAGTGCGACCGCGAGGGCGCGGCGGGCGGAGGGCATCGTCAGCCTCCTGCTCTTCTGGACCGGCGGCGGATACGGACCCACAACCACGCGGGCAGCAACAGCGTCGGCAGCAGGGCCGGCCAGGGAAGGAACGTCTTCGTCACCGTCGCGCCGGCGTGCACGCCGCCCGCCGCTGTGACGTCCAGGCGCAGTTCGACACGGTCCAGCGCCGGTGGGTCCCATCTCTCGGTCAGCGCGACCCGTTGCGCCGGTGGCAGTGGACGGACCTCGTGGGCGCGGCGGGTCACCGGAGCACCGAAGAGGCCGTCGGCGCGCAGCGAAACGCGCGGCGACAGGGGCGTGTTGCCGCGGTTGACGACGGTGTAGTGGACGAGACCGCCGGAGAAGGACACGTCCTCGACGGTGAGGGCGGGGACCTTCGGGCCGCTCACCCGCAGGTGGACGCGGATCGGCTTTGTGCGGCCGCCGGCCGAGGCCGTGATCGTCGCGGTCTGTTCACCCGGGGGCGTGTTCGCGGGGACGGTCACCGTGAAGGGGATCTCCGCCCGGGTGCGGGCCGGGATCGTCACCTCGCCGGCGGCGAGCGCGATCCACGGCGCCGGGGCGGGCGGTGCCTTCACCTCCACCGTGAGCGCCTCGGTACCCGGGTTGGTCAGCGACACGCGGTCCTCGAGCACCGTGCCGGGGCCGCCCTCCAGGTACACGTACTCACGCCCCGGCTCCCAGCCGGCGCCGGGTGGCGGCGCGGCCAGGGCGAGTACGAGCGCGAGGGCGGCCCGCACGGCTCAGCCCGCGGTCCGGCCGCCGCGCCGGGTCAGCCAGAGGACACCCGCCGCCCCGGTGAGCAGTACGGTGCCGCCGAGCGTGCCGAGTGCCGTCGCCGAGTCCAGGGGCCCGGTCTTCGGCAGTTCGGACGACCCGCCGCCCGTGGCGCCGCCCGCCGCTGTGACGTCGAGCTCGAGCGAGGGCCGGGGGCTGTTCTTCGGCGTGCAGGTCGTGGTCGTGCCGAGGGCCTTGATGGTCAGCACCCCGGCCGTGAAGGTGACCTTGCCGCTCTTCTTCGGGGTGTACGTACCGGACAGGTCGTTGATCTTGATCGGGGTCTCGGCGGGCACGGCGGCGGCGTTGGGCGGGCCGGAGACCCGCACCTCGCCCGTCTCCGCGCCGCCCAGTTCGATGACCGCGCTCGGGTTCATGGCGCCCTTGCCCAGTTCGACCGGGCTGGAGGAGACGCCCTTCTGGAAGGACATCGTGAGCTTGTACGCGCCGCCGTTCCTGACCGCCTTGATGTCGATCGGCGAGACCGCGCCCTTCGGGCCGATCGGGGTTCTGCACTCGTAGTCGACGTCCACGACGGCGGCGTGCGCGGCGGGGGCGGTCAGCAGCACCGCCGGGGCCGCCACCGCCGCCACCAGGGCGAAGGCTGTTCGTTTCCGGTACGACACGTCGGGTCCCCTCGGCCGCAGTCAACTGACGACACATCAGATCGGGCGCTCAAGGTACGCCCGGGGCCTTGGGGAGGGAAGACAAAGAGCACGCCGTATCGGCGTGCTCTTTCAGCGGATCCGGAGCGGCGTCACGCGGGCGCGGCGAGCTCCGCCCACACCGTCTTGCCCGCAGAGCCGGGAGTTCTGACGACTCCCCAGTCCATGCAGAGCCGCTGGACGATGAACATCCCGTGCCCGCCGGGCCGCCCGGCCCGGTGCGGGGTGCGGGGCGCCGGCTGTCCGGCGCCACCGTCGGTGACCTCCAGGCGCAGCACCTTGCCGTCGCAGCCGACGCGCAGCTCCTCCGGCCCCTCCGCATGCAGACAGGCGTTGGTGACCAGCTCGGAGACGACCAGGAGCACGTCCTCCGCGGCGGCCCTGCGGTCGGCCGTCGCGGCGGGCAGCCAGCCCCAGTCGTAGAGCGCCTGCCGCGTGAAGTCCCGGGCGAGGGGAACTATGCCACTGGCCGCGCGCAGGGGAAGGCTGCGCACGGCGCCGCCGGAGACCCCGGGTGCGGGGACGGCCGGCGCCGCGCCGGCGCCACCCGGCTCAGGGCCGGCGTCGCCCGGCTGCTGCTGCCGGGTGGTGCTCATCAGCGCTTCACCTCACCGATTCACCGATTCACCAGTTCGCCATCGTCTCAAGTACGCAGAGTGCTGGGCTTTCAACGTTCTGCGGGGGTTCTCCTGCCCGACCGGCCCGTGACAACACCCACTGAGCGGATCCGGCCCGCGTGACACGGGCAACAGGGCGGTCCGTCAGTGGACCAAGGCTGCCTCGACGGAGTCGTGCACAGTGAAGACCGCCTCTGCCCCGGTGATCTCGAAGACCCTCGCCACCACCGGCAGCATCCCGGCCAGATGGACCCCTCCGCCACCGTCCTCGGCCTTCAACCGGGCACCGAGCAGCACGTTGAGTCCGGTGGAATCACAGAACTCGAGCTGCGAGCAGTCGATGACCAGACGTACGCGACCGCTTTCGATCGCCTCTTCCAAGGGCACGCGCAGCAGGTCCGCCGTGTGGTGATCGAGCTCACCCACCGGCTTCACGATTTCGCTGCGGCCCTCGGTCCGAACCTCGACCTGAAGCCGGCCCCGATTGACGCTGCCGACCGTCTCGCGGTCCATGCCGTCCCTTTTCGCCGTGTCGTTCAGTGTGTCACCCACCGTGTCGTACATCACGTCGGCACCGTCGACGGACAGCGCTGACGCCCGTCGAACCCTACGCCCTCCACGCCCACATCGGTAGCCGAACTAACCGACAATACGGACATCATGCCGATACGCCACTTGCGATCGTCGTGGCAGACCGGGTAGGGCTAGTACGGACACAACCAACACGGCCGGCTTTGGAGGCGCCGCTCACCGCAGCAGCACGCATGGGCTTCGGCAGCCATATGCCGAGAACGATGGAGGAGACCATGTCACCCCGGCTCGACGCATCGCGCACCCCCACCGCGCCGTCGACACTGTCCACCCCCACCGACGAACAGGCCACGGGCCTCGAAGCCCTCGCGGGTCTTCCGGAGATCCCGCCGTTCGAACAGGTGGGAGCGCTGGACGCCAGAGAACTGTCCAAGACGCTCTTCGCACGCCTCGCGTCCCTCGAAGAGGGCACGCACGAGTACGCGTACGTCCGTAACACCCTGGTGGAACTGAACCTCGCCCTGGTCAAGTTCGCCGCCTCACGGTTCCGCACCCGCAGCGAACCGATGGAGGACATCATCCAGGTCGGCACGATCGGCCTGATCAAGGCGATCGACCGCTTCGAACTCAGCCGCGGCGTCGAGTTCCCCACCTTCGCGATGCCGACCATCATCGGCGAGATCAAGCGCTTCTTCCGCGACACCAGTTGGTCGGTGCGTGTGCCGCGCCGGCTCCAGGAGCTGCGGCTGGACCTCGCGAAGGCGGGTGACGAGCTCTCCCAGCAGCTCGACCGCGCCCCCACCGTCGACGAGCTCGCGCAGCGGCTCGACATCGGCCGGGACGAGGTCGTGGAAGGCATGGCCGCGAGCAACGCGTACACCGCGAGCTCGCTGGACGCCCAGCCGGAGGAGGACGACAGCGAGGGCGCTCTCGCCAACCGCATCGGCTACGAGGACCACGGGCTCGAAGGCATCGAGTACATCGAGTCGCTCAGGCCGATGATCGCGAGCCTGCCGCCCCGGGACCGCAAGATCCTCTCCCTGCGTTTCGTCGCCAACATGACGCAGTCGGAGATCGGTGAAGAGCTCGGCATCTCGCAGATGCACGTGTCCAGGCTGCTGTCCCGGACCCTCCGCAGGCTCCGCAAGGGCCTGACGCTTGAGGAGTGAGCGGACCACCTCACCTGCTCGGAAGGGCCCATTCCGTCAAGGAATGGGCCCTCCCCGTTATTGACGGGGCAGTCCTGATTGGTCCACATTGACCCAGGGGCAAGTGGGGGGAAACACATGGCTCTTGGGGAGGGCTGCCCGCAGGCGTACGCACCGCTCGAAGAGCTGATGCGCCGCCGTCTGGGCAGGGAGTGCCTGTACGTGCCGTCATGCCGTCTCGGCCTCTATGTCGCGCTGCGCCACTGGTGCCGGCCGGGCGGCCGGATACTGATGTCGCCGGTCAACGACGACGTGATCTTCTTCGTGGTGCTCGCGGCCGGTCTGCGCCCCGTACCGGCGCCGCTGCGGGCGGACGACGGCACCATCGACACCGACGCCGTCCCCGAGTCCGTGTGGCGGGGCCTTTCCGCCGTCCTCACCACCAACCTGTACGGGAACCCGGACCCGGCCCCCGAACTGCGCGCGCGCTGCGACGCGTCGGGCATCCCGCTGCTGGAGGACGCGGCGCACGCCATCGGCACCGTGCTGGCCGGGCGGCCCGTCGGCAGCTTCGGCGACGCCTCCGTCTTCAGCCTCTCCAAGCACACCGGCGCCGGCACGGGCGGGTTCCTCGCCGTCGCCGACCCCGCGCTGCGGGACGAGCTGGCGCGGGCCAGGGACGCGCTGCTCGCACCCGCGCGGCTGTCGGCGGAGCTCGCCTACGGGCTGCGGCCGTACGCGGAGGCCGGGCTGCGCGGCCTGCGGCTGACCGGGGCGGCCCGCGCGGGGCTGCGGCTCCTCGGACTCGAGGAGCGTACGGAGATCCGGATGGCGCTGCGCCCGGACGAACTGGCGCGTGCGCTCCCGCGGTCCCCGTCGCTCGACGCGTTCGACTCCTGGGCGCGGGTGGACATGCACAGCTACCGACTCGTGCCGGGCCGGCTGAGGTTACGGCGCACGGAGCGGCTGCTCGCGCGCCTCGACGAGCGGCTCGCGGCGCATCTCGCGGGCACGCAAAGGCTCTTGGACACTCCGTGGGCCGCTCCCCGGCCCGGCCCCGCGCAGCCGCTGTTCCGGGTGCCGCTGCTGGTGGAGGACCGGGCCGCCGCGACGGCCGCGCTGGCCCGGCACCGGATCACCGTGGGCTACCTGTACGACCCGCCGCTCGACCGGTACGCCGGCGACCGCTTCACGGACCCGTCGCCCGCCCCCGCCGCGGCGTCGTGGTTCGCACGCCACGCCCTGCCGGTCGATCCGCTGCGGGCCGAACAGGCCGCTGCCGCCTTGGACCGTGCCGGCGTACGTCCGGCCAGGCCGCCACAGGCCGCCCCCACCCGGGCGCCGGCCCGTGTCCCGCCCCATGTCCTGCGCCGCCCCGGCCCGTCCCTGGCGGCCCTGCGGCAGCCCCACCGGGGCGATGCCGGTGCCTGACGCTCCCGGAACGGGCGAGGGCGCGGACACGGCGACGGCCGTGCCGCCCCTCGGGGCCCGGCCGGGCGGCGGCGAGAAGGTGGCCGGCGGCCCGCCGGCGGGCGATCGTGAGGCGCACGCCGGCGCACCCGGGCACGGCGCCGGTGACTCGCTGTTCCGCAACGCCTACGCGCTCATGCTCTCGACCGGGGTGTCCGCCGCGCTCGGACTCGGATTCTGGCTGGTGGCCGCACGCCACTACACGCAGGAGGCCGTCGGGCAGGGGTCCGCCGCCATCGCCGCGATGCGGCTCCTCTCCTCGCTCACCGCCACCACCATGATCGGCGCGGTCGTCCGGTACGTGCCCCGGGCCGGGCGCGGGACCGGGCCGCTGGTGCGGCGGGCGTACGCGTTCAGCTCGCTCGTCGTGTGCCTGGCGTCCGTCGCGTTCCTCTTCACGCTGGACCTGTGGGGCCCCTCGTACGCGCCGCTCGGGGGCCTGGCCGCCGGAGCCGTCTTCACGGCGTCCTGTGTCGGCTGGGCGCTGCTCACCCTCCAGGACGGGGTGCTCACCGGCCTGCGCAGAGCCGTATGGGTGCCGGTAGGCAACACCGTGTTCTCCGTCGGCAAGCTGCTGCTGCTCGTGGTGTTCGCCGGCGCCCTGCCGGTGCTCGGCATCTTCGTGTCCTGGGCCGTCGCGATCGCCCTGTCCGTCCTGCCGCTCGGCTGGATGGTCTTTCGCCGGCTGATCCCACGGCAGGCTGCGGCCGACCACGACCGTGAGCCGCCGAGTCTGCGCGACATCGGCCGTTTCCTGGCCGGCGACTCGGTGGGATCGCTGTTCTCCCTGGCGATGATCAACCTGCTTCCGGTGATGGTCGCCGTCAGCTTCGACGCCGCGCACAACGGCTTCTTCTACATCGCCTACACCGTCGGCGGGACGATGGAGTTCATGGCCATCAACATGGCCTCCTCGCTGACGGCGCACGCCTCGCACAGTCCAAAGACCCTGGCCGCGGGGGTGCGCGGCGCACTGCGCCGGATGGCGATGCTGCTCGTCCCGGTCGTGGTCGTCCTCGTCGTGTTCGCCCCGCAGATCCTCGCGCCCTTCGGCGAGGACTACGCGGCGCACGGCACCACCGTGCTGCGGCTGCTGGCGGCGGCGGCCCTGCCCCGGGTCGCCGTGGAGCTGTACATCGGCGTCCTGCGGGTCCAGGGGCGTACGGGCGTGCTGGCCCTGCTCCAGGCCGCCATGTGCGCGCTGGTCCTCGGCAGTGCGGCACTGCTGCTGGGCCCGGCCGGGATCGCGGGGGCCGGCTGGGCGGTGCTGCTGTCGATGACGGCGATGGCGCTGGTGTGCGTGCCGGGGCTGCGTGCGGTCCTCGCCGGCGGCCGCCCGCCCCGCCCCGGCCTCCGCGTCCGGGCGGCCCGGGCCCATGCGCGCGTCGGCGAGGAGTGGGCGGTCACCGTGCTGTGGCTGTTCCTCGGGTTCGGCGCGGGCCTGTTCTGGACGCCGTTGGCGCACCGGCCGGCCGCCGGCCACGTCGACTGGCCGTGGGCCCTGCCGGCGCTGAGCCTCGCGGGTCTCTCGCTGCTCCTCGTCGTCCAGGTCGCGGCCGCCGCCCTGCCGGCGCCGCAGCCCGGGCTGCTCGGCGGCGGGCTGCTCGCCACGTTCGCCGCGCTCCACACCGCGCCGTGGAGCGGTCTGCGGACCGCCGCCGGGCAACTCCTGTGCCTCTGTGCCGTCTTCGTGATCCTGTGGCTCGTCCGGCTGCCGGGCGTCGCCCGGTGGGCCGTCCTTCTGCTGCTCCTCGCCGGCGGGAGGGCCGTGCGGGAGCAAGTCGACGCCCTCCTGTTCCCGCTGCAACTGTCCCTGCTGTGCGTGGTGCCGGCTCTCGCCGCGCTGCGCGGGCACCGTCGCCGACACCGCCGTATCGAATGACCTGGGGGAAAAGCGTGCACCTGCCCGTCACCTCGGACGCCGGACCCACGGCGGAGACGTCCGGCCCGCCCGCCGCCGACCCCGTGGGCGTGCGCCGGCGCGTGCCCTGGGGCGCGGCGCTGCCCCTCGCGGGCGCGCTCGCCCTGTGGGCGCACTCGGTGGTGCGCACCGACCCGGCCCAGCTCGGCGACTTCGGGCTGGTCGGTGCGCTGCCGGTCACGTACTGGGCGGCTCTGGCGCTGCTGACCGGCGGTTTCTGGTACTGCGTGCGCGATCCGGCGCGCGGCGGCGGGTGGCCCGCGGCGTACGTGCTGGGGCTGCTGCTGCTCGAGCGGGCCACCCAGGCGCTGGTCTATCCGACCGCGCTGTACGCGTGGGCGTGGAAGCACGACGCGGTCGTGGAGCATCTGCTGTCCGCCGGCCGGCTGGAGACGACGGCGGAGCGGCTCGGTGACATGGCCGTCCACGACCAGTGGCCGGGCTTCTTCGCCGCGCAGGCGGGGCTCGTACGGCTCACGGGCGCGGAGAGCGCGGCGGCCTTCATGGCCTGGTGGCCGCTGTTCTCGAGCCTGCTGCTGCTCGCTCCGCTCCTGCTGGTCTACCGCACCTTCACCCAGGACCGCGGACTCCTCTGGACGGCCGTCTGGCTGTTCCACGTCGCCAACTGGGTCGGCCAGGACTACTTCTCGCCGCAGTCCCTCGCACTCGCCCTGTATCTCGGTGTGATCGCGGTCGTGCTGCGCCGCGGCGGCCGGACCGGGGACGGCGCACGGCCCGGGGGCCGCCTCCTGTGGACGGCCCTGCTGCTTTTGCCGATCGCGGCCGTCGTCGTATCGCACCAGCTCACACCGGTGATGCTGGGGGCGGGGCTCGCCGCGCTGTGTCTGATCCGCGACCGCCGCGTGTGGGCGCTGCCCGCACTGGCGGTGCTGGCCGTGGTCTTCCTGGCCTGGAACCTGACCGTCTCGCTGCCCTTCCTGCGCGAGGCGGTGCCCGAGATGCTCCGGTCCTTCGGCGACGTGCGCGGCAATCTGGAGACGGGATACGGATCGACGCCGACCGGGACCGGCCCGGTGGCCGTGTCGTGGGTGGCCCGGCTGCTGTCGGGGGCGGTGCTGCTGCTCGCCGCGCTCGGCGTGCTGCGGCGGACGACGCTGCGGACCCGGGCCCGGCCTCTGCTGCTGCTCACCGCCGTCCCGCTGCTGATGCTCGTCGCGAACGACTACGGCAGCGAGATGATCTTCCGGGTGCTGCTGTTCATGCTGCCCGGCGCGTGCTTCTTCGCGGCAGCGGCCCTGCTGCCCCCGGCGGCGGCGAGCACCGCCCCCGACGCCCCGGCCGCCGGACCGGCCCGTGGCGGGCGGCGGCGGACCGTGCTCGCCGGGACCACGCTGCTCGTGCTCACCGCCGCGTTCGTGCCCGCCTACGCGGGCAAGGACCGGCTCAGCTACTTCCCGCCGGACGAGGTCGAGCTCGTCCGGCAGGTGATCGACGGCGCTCCGCCCGGCTCGCTCGTCGTCGCCGCGCACCGCAACTACCCGCTGGCGTACGCCTCGTACGGAGAGGTCGGTCACTACTGGTTCCTCGAGGACGCAAAGAGCCATGTGCGGGAGGTCCTCGACGACCCGGCCGGCACACTCGCCCGCGACATGGCGGACGTGGCCCCGCCGGGCCGGGCGTACTTCCTGCTCACGAGGGGCCAGATCGCGGGCTCCGAGATGAACGGCATGCTCGGCGCCGCCGAACTGCGGCGCATCGAACGGTCCGTCGCCGACTCGCCCTTGTTCGAGCGGGTCGGCGGCAACAGCGCCGGCGTCGTCTACGCACTCAGGCCCACGACAGGGAGCACACCATGAGACCCGGGTCGCTCACATTCCGGCTGCTGCCGCCGCTGGTGGGCTGGTGCGCGGTGGCCGCCACCGCGCTGCCCGCCGCCTCGCCGCTGCGCACACTGCCGGTCGTCGCGTTCCTCCTCGCGGGCCCCGGCGCCGCCGTCGTGCGCGTCTGCGCGCCCGCCCTGCGCCGTTACGGCGCGGCCGCCCAGGACGACGGCTTCACCCGCGACTCCGACCGGCTGGAGCAGCTCGTGCTGGCGCTCTTTTTGAGTGTGAGCGCGGCGGTCCTCTGCGCGACCGCGCTGCTCGCCGCCGGCGCCTTCAGCGGACTGCGGCTCCTGGTCCTGCTGGCCGCGGCGACCACGCTCGCCGCGTGCTGCCCGCAGGTCACCGGCCGGACGCCGGCCGCCCGTTCCGCCTCCCCGCCGCGGAAGGGGTCCGTCACGTGAAGGGCACCGCCGCGGTGCCGGGGCACCACCGCCGGCCCTGGGTGGCGGTGGTGTCCGCGGTGCTGCTCTGCGGAGTGCTCGCGCTCACCTTCGCGGGACCCGGGGACAGCGCCCCGCCCTCGCCCGACAGTCCCCGGTGCCGCGCCACCGAACTGCTGGTACCCCCTTGCGGTGCCTGGTTCGGCGCCTACGTCCGGCACGACAAGACCGACCTGGAGGAGAAGGTCCTCGCATACGAGAAGCGGCTGGGACGCCGGCTGGACATCGTGTACGCCTACCACGACATGTCCACCGACGGCCTCGAGGGCCGGCTGCTGACCGAGCAGGAACAGCGCGTCGGCCGGGACCGGTTGCTGCTGCTGTCGTGGGAGAGCAAGTGGTGGAACGGCCGGCCGGAACAGCAGCCGACCTGGCGGCAGATCGCGGCGGGACAGCTGGACGGGAGCGTCGTCGACGTGCAGGCGCGGCGGATCAAGGCGTACGGGAAGAAGGTGTTCCTCTCGTTCGACCTGGAGATGGACACCCGCACCCCGGCCGCGGGGACGCCCAAGGAGTACGTGGCCGCCTACCGCCACATCTATGACCGGTTCCGTGAGCTGGGCGTCCGAAACGTCGTCTGGACCTGGGTCGTCACCGGCTGGACCGGTCACGCGGCACTGTTCCCGCGGCTGTATCCGGGCGACGCGTACGTCGACTGGATCGGCTACAACCAGTACAACTACTTCCGATGCCACCGGACGTCCTGGAAGAGCTTCGAGGAGACGCAGACCGCGTCCCACCGGTGGATCAGGGAACACATCTCCCGCGACAAGCCCCTGATGCTCTCCGAGTTCGGCACGGCCGACGATCCGGCCCGCCCCGGCGCTCAGGCCGAGTGGTACGCCGCGGTCCCGGGCGTGGTGAAGGAACTGGACGGGGTGCGGGCCGCGCTCCAGTGGAACCATCGCGATCCCGGGCCCGCCTGCGACCTGTCGCTCGCGCGGGAGTCCTCTTGGCAGGGCCTGCGCCGCGCCGTGTCCGACCCGTACTTCGGCCAGCCCGTGCCTCGGGGCTGAGCCGCCCCTGGGGTCAGCCCGCGAACCGCCGCCCCCGCACCACCGCGCGGGCACGCCGGTACAGCCGCCAGCCCACCGTCGGCAGCCCGTCGCGGAACGGCGCGACGGGCACACCGCCCCCTGCGTCCATCCACGCCTCGACGTCCGCCACCGTGTGGGTGCGGCGCACGATGAGGCGGGCGATGCGGTACGCCTCGTCGGCCGGGGAGCTCAACGCGTGCCGCACGGCGGCGGCCGACGTGTAGCCCGCCGCGACCGCCGCCCTGCGAACGGCACGGCTGTTGTAGCCGTGCGGATAGGCGAGATGCGTCACCTCATGGCCCAGCACGTCCTCCAAGTCGTCCTTCGCCTCCCGCAGTTCCCGGTCGAGTTCGGCGGGCGGCAGGGTGTCGAGCTGCGGATGAGTGACGGTGTGCGCGCCCACTTCCATGCCGTACTGCTCCAGCAGCGGCGCCCGGGACAGGGTCATCATCGGCGCGGGCGGCAACAGGCTGGTCCGGCCGGGTGTGAGCGCACCGGTGGTGAGATACGCGGTGGCCGGCATGCAGCGGCCGGCGAGCGCTTCCGCGGTCGGCCCGGGCAGATCGGCGAAACCGTCGTCGAAGGTGAGGACGACGGGCCGCTCCGGCAGCGGGCCGCCGCCGGTGAGCGCGTCCACGAGCGTGCCGACGGTGACCGGGGTGCGGCCGCTCGCCGCGACGGCGTCGAGGTGCGCCCCGAACTGCGCCGGAGTGACGGTGAATTCGGCGATCCAGGCGGGGGGATCGTCCATGACGGCGTGGTAGAGCAGCACCGGGACGGCGTCCGGCATGTCAGTGCCTCCCCGCCGCGACGTCGGGCAGTTCGAAGCCGCGCAGCCGCAGCCGGGCCCGTAGGTATCCGAGCGGGCCGAGGAGCATCCCGCGGCGTTCCAGCCGGGACAGATGGCGCGGCCACGGATGCTCCGTGGCCCCGTGCAGCCCCGGCACCCCGCCCGTGCCGGCATCCCGGGATGCGGTGATCGCACGGGCGTGGGCGAGGCCGGCCGGCAATCTGCGCAGCAGTGCGGGCAGCAGCGACGGGCGGCGGACCAGCAGGGCGGTCAGGGCGGCGGTCAGTCCGGCGCCGTAGCCGTACGCCTGCCCGGCCAGGTCCCGCCACGTCTCACGGTGGTGGTGCCACACCAGCGCCTGCGGCGTGTAGCGCAGCCGGTGCCCCGCGGCGAGGACGGAGACGAACGCGTACAGGTCGTCGCCGCCGCGCGCGGGCGTGCCCGTGCCGGTGGCCGGGTCGAAGCCGCCCAGCCCGCGCAGCACGGCGGCCCGGAAGGCCATGTTGGCCCCCGACCCGAAGCTGCCCGCGGTGAACGGGAACAGCGGCTGGTCGGCGGGCGGGCGCAGCGGGTCGTACGTCCGCGGCGTGAACCCCTTGGCGAAGCCGCCGTGGCTCTCCAGCAGGATCTGCGCCGGGGTGCTCAGCCGGGCGGGAAGGATCAGGCCGGTCGTGCAGCCGAGCCGCGGGTCGTCGGCGAACGGCGCGGTGAGCGACGTGAGCCAGTGCGGGTCCGCGACCACGTCGTCGTCCGTGAACGCGAGCACCGCGCCGTCGGCGACGGCGACGCCCCGGTTGTGGGCGACGGCGAGGCCCGGCACGGGTTCGCTGACGTACCGGACGCGTACGGTCCGCAGGCCGCCGTACTTGTTCTCGACGAGCTCGCGGGTGGCGGTCGTGAGCGGGGCGTTGTCGACGACGACGATCTCGTACTCCGGGTGGTCCTGGGCGAGCAGCGAGTCGAGGGCGCGGGCGAGCCGCCCGGCGCCCTCGCGGGTGGCGACCACGACGCTGGTACGCGGCAGGTCGCCGTGCGGCGGCGCGGCCGGCGGCTCCCGGCCGGCGAGCCGCGCGCGGGCGGCGACGGCGACGGCGTCGACCGCCCTGCGCCCGGGCGGTACGCGGCACACCACGGTGGCGACGGGCCGCCCGCGGAGGCGGACCAGCGCGAAGACGTCGTCCGCCGCAGCGGACGCCGACTCGGCCTGGAGCGGGGTGCCCGGCAGTCCGCGAGCCTGCCCCGGCGGGGCCGGACCGAAGGCGAGGACCCGCCCGTCGGGGCCGTCGAGGTCCAGTTCCGCCACCCGCATCGGCGCCGGCGGCCGCGGCAGGCCGGGCGGGGCGGGCCGTAATGATCTGCTCAGCATGCGTGTCCCCCTGGTGTGCGTACGTGCGCTGCCGGGCCGTGCCCCTGGGGGGCCGCGTCCGGCGTCAGGGGGTCCCCCGCAGCCGGCCCACCCGGTTCAGCGTCCGCCTGACCTGCGCGGCGAGCGGCGGGTGGTCGCGGACGAATCCATGGGCCCGACGCACCGGTTCGCGGCCCAGCCAGTACAGCGCGGCTCGTGGCCCCGGCCGCAGGGTCGCACCCTCGTGGACGCGCAGTTCGCCGGTCTTCAGGGCGTCCTTGTACTCGGCGGCCCCCCGGCCGAGGTCCAGCAGCGCGATGCCCTCGCCGGCCGCCGCCTCCGCCATTCTCAGATGCAGGATCAGGCCGGGTGAGAACTTGGCGAACCCGGGCTCGTACGCCGGGAACCAGCAGGACAGCACGGTGCGCGACCGCAGCCCGAAGTGCGCGGCGACCGGCCGGTCACCGGCGTACAGCACCGAGAGCGTCCCCCGGCAGCCGGCCGCCCTCGACTCGTGCAGCTGCCGCACGAGGGTGCTGATCCACCGCTGCGAGAAGCGGTCCCTGCGGCCGGTCCTGCGGTACTGGGCGGACTTCCAGGACATCAGCGTCCGCAGCGCTCCCGGGTCCCGCTCGTCCAGGACGAACCGGAGCCCGCCCGCCTGCCGCCCGAGCCTGCGCTCCTTCGCGAGCGTGGTCCGCAGGAACTTGGGCGACCGCTTCCGGAGCTGCTCCTCGTACGCGGCGTATCCGGCGGCGACGTCGACGACGGGCGAGCCGAACGCGTCCGCCGCGTCCGGCTCGAACAGTTTCTGGCCCGCCTCGAGGTTGTCGAACTCCCAGGCCGCCAGGGAACACGCCCGCAGCAGCTCGCGCGGATCGATGCCCAGACCGGGCCGCAGGACCGCTCCTTGGCAGTCGGACACCCCGAGGCCGATGGCCCGGCCACGGCCCAACGGACCCCGCTCGTAAGGGAAGAAGCCGACCGGCTCCCCGCCTTGCCGCAGCACGGCCACTCTCGCCGGCGCCCGCACCCGGCCGACCGCGAGGGTGAACTCCGGCTCCATGAACGGGTTCGCGGGCGCTTCCGCATCCGCCCGCATCTGCCGCCACGCCTCCGTCTGGCTCGCGCCCAGCTCCCCCGGCGTCACGACACTGATCCGCACATCGCTCAACTCGACCCCCCCGCCCTTGCCCTTGAGCTTTCAACAAGCTCGCCCCCAGGAGAGCGACGGTACCGGCCGAAATACCGACACGGTAGGGAGCGTCACGCTTCTTCTGACGCGTGCCGGTTCGCCCGCGCGCCCCCGCGGTCCGTCGCCCGGAGCGGGGCCGGTCCTCCTGGCTCCCGTCCGGGATCAGGCCAGCGCGGCCTCGACGGCCGCCAGCGCGTGCAGCCTGGTCGTGGGGAACACCGGCACAGGGCTGTCGCCGGGGCCGATCAGCAGCTCGATCTCGGTGCAGCCGAGGACGACACCCTCCACTCCGGCGTCGACCAGCTCGCCGATGACCTTCTGGTAGCGGACGCGGGACTCGTCCCGTACGACGCCGAGGCACAACTCGTCGTAGATCACCCGGTGGACCAGCGCGCGCCCCTCGGCGTCCGGGGTGAGGACCTCGAGCCCGTGCCCGGCGAGGCGTTCTCGGTAGAAGTCCTGCTCCATCGTGAAGGCGGTGCCCAGCAGGCCGACGCGGGTGAGGCCACGGGCCCTGACGGCGTCCGCGGTGGCGTCGGCCAGGTGCAGCAGCGGCACCCGGACCGCTGCCTCGACCTGGCCGGCGACCTTGTGCATGGTGTTGGTGCAGATCAGCAGCAGGTCCGCGCCGGCGGCCTCGAGACCTCGGGCGGCCGCGGCGAGGATCTCGCCGGCACGCTCCCACTCACCGGCCGTCTGGAGCTCCTCGATCTCCGCGAAGTCGACGGAGTGGAGCACACATCGCGCCGAATGGAGCCCGCCGAGCCGGTCCCGTACGAGCTCGTTGAGCAGCCGGTAGTACTCCGCGCTGGATTCCCAGCTCATGCCGCCGATCAGCCCGATGGTTCGCATCCGCCCACTGTCGCATGTCGCGCACCAGCGGGCCGCCGGCGCCCGCGAGACTGGTGGGCACACCGGCCGGACCGCGCGTCACGGGCGGAGAGGCCGCGCATCCCAGCAGGAGAGGACACCGTCATGCTCCCAGTCATCGCAGTCACCGGAGCGAGCGGCCGCATCGGCGGCCGGGTGGCTCGCCGGCTCTCCGGCGCGGACGCCGCGACGCGGCTGATCGGCCGCGATCCCACCCGGCTGCCCGAACTGCCGGGCGCGACAGTGGCCCACCCCGCCTCCTACGGCGACGGCGAGGCGATGCGGCGCGCCCTCGACGGGGCGCAGACACTGTTCATGGTCTCCGCGCACGAGGCTCCGGACCGGGTGAAGGAGCACTGCACGGCGGTGGACGCGGCGGTCGCCGCGGGTGTCGAGCGGATCGTGTACGTGTCGTTCGTCGGCGCGGCGCCGGACGCGACGTTCACCTTCGCCCGCGACCACTGGCACACCGAGCAGTACATCCGCTCCTGCGGGGTGCGCCACACCTTCCTGCGGGACAACTTCTATCTGGCCGCGTTCCCTTCGATGACCGGCAAGGACGGGGTGCTGCGCGGTCCGGGCGGCCAGGGCCGGGTGGCCGCCGTCGCCCACGACGACATCGCCGACGCGGCGGCGGCCGTGCTGCTGGACGGGACCCGCACGCACGACAGGGTCGTGTACGACCTCACCGGCCCCGACGCCTTCACCCTCGCCGAGGCCGCGAAGACGCTGAGCGAGGTCACCGGCCGCACCGTCCGCTACCACCTCGAGTCCCACGACGAGGCGTACGCCTCCAGGGCCGGGTACGGCGCGGAGGACTGGGAGGTGACGGGCTGGGTCAGCTCGTACGAGGCGATCGCGCGGGGAGAGATGGCCACCGTCTCCGACGCGGTGCCCCGGCTGACGGGTCACCCCGCACAGGGGCTGCACGACTATCTGGTGGCGCACCCGGGCAGCTGGCGGCACCTTCTGCCCGGGGCGCACTGAGCCGGCCGGCCTCTGCCGCACCGGCCCACGCCTCGCGCGGGCCGGTCCGGTTGCGGCCTACGCGACGCGACGGCCGGCCCGCCACACCTCGCTCACCAGCGGAACGCCCGGCCGGTACGCCAGGTGCACATGGCTCGGCGCGTCCAGCAGCACGAGATCGGCGCGGGCGCCGACGCCGAGGCGGCCCACGTCCGTGCGGCGCAGGGCCGCCGCGCCGCCGGCCGTCGCCGACCAGAGCGCCTCGTCGGGCGTCATCCCCATGTCGCGTACGGCGAGCGCGACGCAGAACGCCATCGACGAGGTGAACGACGAGCCCGGGTTGCAGTCCGTCGACAGCGCGACCGTCGCGCCGGCGTCGATGAGCCGGCGGGCGTCCGGCCACTCGGCGCGGGTCGAGAACTCGGCGCCGGGCAGCAGCGTCGCGACCGTCGCGCTGTTGACGAGCGCGTCCACGTCCGCGTCGGTGAGGT
Organism: Streptomyces sp. NPDC086835; assembly: GCF_044745705.1. Classification (NCBI taxonomy): domain Bacteria; kingdom Bacillati; phylum Actinomycetota; class Actinomycetes; order Kitasatosporales; family Streptomycetaceae; genus Streptomyces; species Streptomyces sp. NPDC086835. The sequence goes on along the minus strand of NZ_JBIVAU010000004.1, from coordinate 541,358 downwards.
GGGTGCAGTGGTCGGCGGACGCGGCCTCCAGCTCGACGGCGAGCTGCACGCCGGGACCGTAGGTGAGCTGATTCGCGTGCACGCGGGGAATCAGTCCCCGCGCCTTGCCCGCGGTGAGGACGGCCCGCGCCTGGTCCGCGTCGAACGCGCCCTTCTCGCAGAAGACGTCCACCCAGCGGGCGTACGGCGCGCAGGCGTCGAGCATCTCGCCGGTCACCAGGGCGACGTAGGCCGCCGGGTCGTCGGCGTAGTCCGGGGACACGATGTGCGCCCCGAGGTAGGTGACCTCGTCGGTGTGCGCGGCCGCGATCCGCAGGGCCCGCGCCTCGTCCTCGACGGTGAGCCCGTAACCGGACTTGGTCTCCATGACGGTGGTCCCCTGCCGGAGGGCCTCCGCGAGATAGCGGGCGACGTTGGCGTCCAACTGGGCGTCGCTCGCCGCCCGGGTCGCGGCGACGGTGGTCCGGATGCCGCCCGCGGCGTACGCCTGCCCGGACATCCGGGCGTTGAACTCGGCGGTGCGGTCACCGGCGAAGACGAGGTGCGAGTGCGAGTCGACGAAGCCGGGGACGACCGCCCGGCCGCCGGCGTCGAGCCGGTTGTCAGTGGCGGGTGCTTTGCTCTTCTCACCGATCCAGGCGATGCGGTCGCCGTCGATGACGACGGCCGCGTCCTGGATCAGTCCGAGGGGGGATCCGTCACCGAGGGAGGGGTCGTTGGTGACCAGGCTGGCGATGTTGGTGATGACGGTGGCCGTCGCCGCGACGGCGCTGTTCGTCGTCGCGGGGGCGGGCGTCGCCGGGGCGTTGTTCGTCGTCTCGTGGCCGCTGTTCATGATGCGAGGTGCCTCCTTCAGCCGTGCAGTGCGGCGATCGCGTCCGTCAGAGCTCGTGCCGCGTCGGGGACGGCGGCATGGACCCCGTCCCGTACGACATGGCGACCGCCGACGACCGTATGGCGCACATCCGCTGCCGACCCGGCGAATACCGCTGTCTCAGCTGCCAGACGCGGTGGCGGCCCCGCTGTCCTGACGGTGTCCAGCGCGACGGTCGTGAAGTCCGCGAGCGCGCCCGGCTCGAGGCGGCCCGCCTCGTGCCAGCCCAGTGCGGCGTGTCCGTCGGCGGTGGCGGCCCGCAGCAGCGCGGCCGCCGTCCAGTGGCCCCGTGTGCGCGAACGCAGGCGCTCGTTCAACTCCATGGCACGGGCCTCCTCGAACAGGTCGATCACCGCGTGGCTGTCGCTGCCGAGGGACAGCGGCGAGCCGGCCGCCTGGAGGGCGGGGGCGGGGCCGATGCCGTCCGCGAGGTCGCGTTCCGTCGTCGGGCACATGCAGGTGCCCGTCGTCGTGCCGCCGAGCAGCGCGATGTCGTCGTCGGTGAGGTGGGTGTTGTGGACGCCGGTGGTGCGGGCGCCGAGCACACCGTGGTCGGCCAGCAGCCGGGTCGGGGTGCGGCCGTGCGTGGCGAGGCAGGCGTCGTTCTCCGCCGTCTGCTCGGACAGGTGGACGTGCAGGGGCGCGTTGCGGGCGGCGGCCCAGGACGCGACCGTCGGCAGCTGCTCGGCGGGCACGGCCCGTACGGAGTGGATCGCGGCGCCGATCCGTACGTGTCCGCCGTCCTTCAGCGAGTCGGCCCGCTGGGCCCAGGCGTCCGCCGTGCCGTCGGAGAAGCGCAGCTGGTGGCTGGTGGGGGGCTCCCCGAAACCGGCGGACAGGTAGGCGGTGTCGAGCAGGGTGATCCGGATTCCGGCCTCGCCGGCCGCCGCGATCAGCGCCTCGCCCATCGCGTTGGGATCGGCGTACGGGACACCGCCCGGCGCGTGGTGCAGATAGTGGAACTCACCGACCGCGGTGATACCGGCCAGCGCCATCTCGGCGTAGACCGCGCGGGCCAGTGCGAAGTACGAGTCGGGGGTGAGGCGAACGGCCACGTCGTACATCACCTCCCGCCAGGTCCAGAAGGTCCCGGAGCCGACCTGCACCGTGCCGCGCAGCGCGCGGTGGAAGGCGTGCGAGTGGGCGTTCGCGAGGCCGGGAAGCGTGAAGCCGCGCAGCACCTCAGCGCCCGGCGGCGGCGTCTCGACCCCCTGCCGTACGGCGGTGATCCGGCCGTCCGTCACGTCGAGGGCCACGCCCGGCTCGGCGCGGGCGCCGAGCCAGGCGTGTTCCAGCCAGTACGTGGTCACCTGCACGCCAGGCCCTCCAGTACGTCGGCGAGTGCGAGAACCCCGGCCACGCAGTCGTCCTCGTCAGCCGACTCGGCCGGGGAGTGCGAGACACCGGTGGGGTTGCGTACGAACAGCATGGCGGTCGGGACGGACGTGGAGAGGATCCCCGCGTCGTGTCCCGCGCCTGTTCCGAGGACGGGGACGGCGCCCCCGAGGATCTTGTTCAGCTCGTCGCGCAAGGCGTGCTCGAACTCGATCACCGGCGTGAACGACTCCTGTACGACCGAGAGATCCACGCCGTCGCGCTCGGCGCGCTCCCGCGCCGCCTGCTCGACGGCGGCGACGACCGTGTCGAGGGTGGCCTGGTCGGGAGCGCGGGAGTCCAGCCAACCGCGCACCAGGGACGGGATGGCGTTGACGCCGTTCGGCTCGACGGAGATCTTTCCGAACGTGGCCACCGCGCCGGCGAGTTGCGCCTCCTGGCGCGCGGCGAGAACGGTCTGCGCGTACGTCAGCATCGGGTCGCGCCGGTCGGCGAGCCGGGTGGTGCCGGCGTGGTTGGCCTCACCGGCGAAGTCGAACCGCCAGCGGCCGTGCGGCCAGATGGCGGACGCGATACCGACGGCGTCACCGGACAGGTCCAGGGCACGGCCCTGCTCGACGTGCAGCTCCACGAACGCGCCGATCCGGGCGAGGCGTTCGGGGTCGGGGCCGATGGCGGCCGGGTCGTATCCGGCCGCCTCCATGGCCTGCGGAAGGCTGATGCCGTCCGCGTCACGGAGTTCGTACGCCTTCTCCCGTGTCAACTGCCCGGCACTCAGCCGGGAGCCGACGCAGGCGAGCCCGAACCGGGCGCCCTCCTCGTCACCGAAGTTGGTGACGGCGAGGGGCCGGGTGAACTCCACTCCCCTGCGGCGCAGCTCGTCGAGTGCGGCGAAGGAGGTCACGACGCCGAGGGGGCCGTCGAAGGCTCCGCCGTCCGGTACGGAGTCGAGGTGCGAACCGGTGACGACGGCGTCGCCCTGGGCGGGGTCGCCGAGCCAGGCCCACTGGTTGCCGTTGCGGTCGGTCTCGTAGGCGAGGCCGCGGGACTCGGCCTGCGCCCTGAACCACGACCGGCAGTCTGCGTCGGCGGCGGTCCAGGCGTACCTGCGGTACCCGCCGGTGGACGCGTCGCGGCCGATGGGGCGCAGGTCGCGCCACATCTCGTGGAACGACCCCGCGGCGGCGCCGCCGCCGGTCCCCGCGGCGCCTGTGCCCGACCCGGTGCCGGTCCCGGCGGCGGGACCGGACGGGCCCAGGCGGCCCTCGCTCGTCACGAGTCCTCCCGCATCGGCACACGGACGCCCTTGGCGTCGGCGACCGACTCGGCGCTCTCGTAGCCCGCGTCCACGTGGCGGATCACGCCCATCCCCGGGTCGTTGGTGAGCACGCGGCGGATCTTCTCGCCCGCCAGCTTCGTGCCGTCCGCCACCGACACCTGACCGGCGTGGATGGAACGGCCCATGCCGACCCCGCCGCCGTGGTGGAGGGAGACCCACGACGCACCCGACGCGACGTTCACCATCGCGTTCAGCAGCGGCCAGTCCGCGATGGCGTCGGAACCGTCGAGCATCGCCTCGGTCTCGCGGTACGGGGAGGCGACGGAACCGCAGTCGAGGTGGTCCCGGCCGATCGCCAGCGGGGCGGCCAGCTCGCCGCTCGCGACCATGTCGTTGAACCGCTCGCCCGCCCGGTCGCGCTCGCCGTAACCCAGCCAGCAGATGCGCGCCGGCAGGCCCTGGAAGTGGACCCGCTCGCCGGCCATCTTGATCCAGCGGTGCAGGGACTCGTTCTCGGGGAAGAGGTCGAGGATCGCCTTGTCGGTCTTGGCGATGTCGGACGCCTCGCCCGAGAGTGCCGCCCAGCGGAAGGGTCCCTTGCCCTCGCAGAACAGCGGCCGGATGTACGCGGGCACGAAGCCGGGGAAGGCGAACGCCCGGTCGTAGCCGGCGAGCTGGGCCTCGCCCCTGATCGAGTTGCCGTAGTCGAAGACCTCGGCGCCCGCGTCCATGAAGCCGACCATGGCCTCGACGTGGGTCGCCATCGACTCACGGGCACGGGTGGTGAAGCCGGCCGGGTCCTTCGCCGCGTACGAGGCCATGTCGTCGAAGTCGACGCCGACGGGCAGGTAGGACAGCGGGTCGTGGGCGGAGGTCTGGTCGGTGACGATGTCGATCGGCGCGCCCTCCGCGAGCATCCGCGGCAGCAGGTCGGCGGCGTTGCCGAGGAGGCCGATGGACAGCGGGCGGCGGGCGTCCCGTGCCTCGACGGCGAGCTGGAGTGCGTGCTCCAGGGAGTCGGCCCTGACGTCCAGGTAGCGGTGCTCGATGCGCCGCTCGATGGCGCGCGGGTCGCAGTCGACGCAGATCGCGACGCCGTCGTTCATGGTGACGGCGAGCGGCTGGGCGCCGCCCATGCCGCCGAGGCCGGCGGTGAGGGTGATCGTGCCCGCGAGCGTGCCGCCGAACTTCTTCGCGGCCACAGCGGCGAATGTCTCGTAGGTGCCCTGGAGGATGCCCTGGGTGCCGATGTAGATCCAGGAACCGGCGGTCATCTGGCCGTACATGGTCAGGCCCAGCTGCTCGAGGCGGCGGAACTCCTCCCAGTTCGCCCAGTCGCCGACCAGGTTGGAGTTGGCGATGAGCACGCGCGGCGCCCACTCGTGGGTCTGCATGACGCCGACCGGGCGGCCGGACTGGACGAGCATCGTCTCGTCCTGCTTCAGCGTCCGCAGCGTGCGGACCATCGCGTCGAAGGAACGCCAGTCACGCGCGGCCTTCCCCGTGCCGCCGTAGACGACGAGCTTGTCGGGGTGCTCGGCGACCTCGGGGTCGAGGTTGTTCTGCAGCATCCGCAGCGCGGCTTCCTGCTGCCATCCCAGGGCGCTCAGTTCGCTGCCGCGCGGTGCCCGTACGGGGCGGGGTCCTGACATGGCGTTGCCTCCTCGCGAAGATGTGTGGATTTTCTATTCACATACTTACTTCCTGAATAGATGTAGTCAACAGCTGCGGCGCGAACCGCCGGGTGATTGGCTGGCGCACATGACTGTCGACCGCCGGGACCGGGCCGTACGAGCGGCCGTGGAACAGGGACTTCTCTCCGAGGACCAGCCCGTGACCGCCCTGATCGACGTGGCGGGTATCCGCTCGTCGGTGGCGGCGCTGCGGGCCGCCTTCGCCGCCGTCACCGACGCGCCGGTGCTGCACGCCTTCGCCGTGAAGGCCGCCCCCTTGGTGCCGGTCCTCGCGCTGCTGCACGCCGAGGGCATGGGCGCGGAGGTCGCGAGCCCGGGCGAGCTGGCACTGGCCCGGGCCGCCGGAGTGCCGGCCGGCTCGATCGTGCTCGACTCCCCGGCCAAGACGGTCGCGGAGCTGCGGGAGGCCCTCGGCCTGGGCATCGCCGTCAACGCCGACAACTGGCAGGAACTGGCGCGCGTCGACGACCTCGTCGCCGCCGGGCACACCGTCCCGCCGCTGGGCCTGCGGGTGAACCCGCAGGTCGGCGGCGGCTCCATCGGCGCCCTGTCGACGGCGACACCGACGTCCAAGTTCGGCGTGACCCTGCGCGACGAGGGTTCACGGGAGCGGGTCGTCCGCGCCTGTCTCGAGCGGCCCTGGCTGACCCGGCTGCACACCCACTCCGGCTCCCAGGGCATGGCTCTGACCCGGATGACAGAGGGCGTCCTCGCGGTGTACGAACTCGCCGAGGAGATCAACGCGGCGGCAGGCCGTCGGCAGATCGACACCATCGACATCGGCGGCGGCCTGCCGGTCAACTTCGCGTCCGAGGAGCACACCCCCGCCTTCGCCGACTACACCGCGCTGCTGAGGGAGCGCGTCCCCGGCCTGCTCGACGGCCGGTACGGCCTGGTCACCGAGTTCGGCCGCTCCCTGCTCGCCAAGCACGGCACCGTCCTCGCCCGGGTCGAGTACGCCAAGTCCGCCGGTTCCCGGCCCATCGCCGTCACCCACGCGGGCGTCCAGGTCGCCACCCGTACCGTCTACGACCCGCTGTCCTGGCCGCTGCGGATCGCCGCGTACGACGCCAAGGGGCTCCCCAAGGCGGGGCCCGGTGTCGAGCAGGACGTCGCGGGGCCGGCGTGCTTCGCGGGTGATCTGCTCGCCGAGAAGCGGGCCCTGCCACTGCTGGAGTCGGGCGACGTGATCGCCGCCCTCGACACGGGCGCCTACTACTTCTCCAGCCATTACGGCTACAACAGCCTGCCCAGGACCGCCGTGCACGGCTTCACCGAAGCGGACGGCGAGGTGCGGTTCGCCACCGTGCGGACGGCCCAGAGCGTCGAATCCATCGTCGCGGAGGCCGGCGGGTCCCGGCGGGACGCGCTGCTCGGCCGATGACCGTGCAGCGGGGGCGGCTGCCGGACCCCGGTGGTTCCATGGACCCATGGCTACCAGCAGCGTCGTCGTCGAGCGTCTGATCCTCGCCCCGCCCGGTCCCGTGTGGCAGGCGCTGACCGACATCCGGGGCTGGGAGCGCACGCTCAGCGGCGTGGAGCGGGTCGAGGTGCTGAGCGAGGGCGACTTCGGAGTGGGCACCCGATGGCGGGAGACCCGGCGGATGCTGGGCAAGGAGGCCACAGAGGAGATGTACGTGACGGCCAGCGAGCCGCCCGAGCGCTACGTGGTGGAGGCCGATTCCCAAGGCACCCACTACGTCTCCGAGTTCAGACTGCTCACCGCGGGCCCGGAGGCGACGACCGTCCGGCTGACGTTCCGCGCCGAGCCGCCCGGCGGCTTCACGGGACTGCTCGCCAAGGTCTTCGGCAGGCTCGGCGCCAGGGCCGTCCGCAAGGCGATCGTGAGGGATCTGGACGACGTCGCCGCCGCGGTGGAGCACCGGACCCGCTGACGGGGCAGCACGGTCCGCCCGCCGGCCTCACCGTCATGACACCGCCCCCGTGCCGCCGCGCGGAGAACGACGACGGAGGGGAGAGAGCGGACTTTATCGGGCGCGCGCATGTTCCGCTGGAAAATGCCAGAAGTCACCCCAGCAGGTGGCACGTTGCGTAACCTCTCCGTCACTGCCGCGTTCGTGCGCGGCACACCGAGGCGGGGAGGGGAGTCCGCGTGCCCGGAATCGACGAGTGTCTGCTGCAGGCCATGGTGGTGCCCGGAGCCCGGGGGGCCGCGATCGTGGACTGGACCAGCGGTCTCGCCCTCGGCAGCATCGGGGAGACCCCCGGCGGTGACCACGAGGCGACCGCGGCGGAGACCGCCGAACTGGCCAGGATGGCCGCCGAGTACCCGACCTTCGCGCCCGAGGAGGAAACGGCACCGGACGGCGTCAAGGGCTTACCCGTCGAGGACCTCATCGTCACCACGCGCACCGGCTACCACGTGGTGCGCTTCGTGGAGACCACGTTCGACAGCAGTGTGTTCCTGCATCTCTGGCTCGACCGGGAGACCGGGAATCTGGCGCTCGCCCGGCTGCGCCTCGCGGACCTCGCAGAGCGGCTGGTCCTCGGATGACCGCAGCGCCCACGGCCGTCTCCCCCATGCTCGTCAGGCTGGCGGAGGAGCGGGCCACCGGCGTCCTGGTCCGTGACCACGGCGCCCTCTACCTCGTGGACGGGCAGGTCGTGCACGCGGAGAGCCCGGCCGCACCCGGCATCGAGGTGCTGCTGACCGCCGGCGGCCGACTGGCCCCCGAGGGCTGGCAGGAGGCCGTGGCGAGGGCCGGCGCCCGCCGCGAGGTCGCCCGCTTCCTCGTCGACAGCGGGCAGGTCGCCGGCGGGGAGATGGAGATCTGCCACCTCGGCGCCCTTCATGACGCGGCGTTCTTCGCCCTGGCGCCCGGCAGCGGGCCGACCCGCTTCCGCTACGGCGTCGCCCACTGGATCGGCGCCGTACGTCCCGTGCCCGCCGTGGCGGTCGCCCGGGAAGCACGCCGGCGGCGCGGTCTCCTCGACTCCGTGTGGCCGCACTCCGAGGTGGACACCGCGCCCCTGCGGTGCCGCCCGCCCGGCCACGGCGCGACGGCCACCCCTCGGCAGCGGGCGCTGCTGGAGCTCGCCGACGGTGTGCGCACCCCGTCGGCGATCGCCCGGGCGGTCGGGCGGCCCGCCTTCAACACCCTGCTCGAGGTACGGCGGATGGCCGCCGCGGGGCTCGTCGAGACACCGTCGGACCCCGCCGCACCCGATCCGGCCCCGCTGCCCGCCTGGGTCGCCGATTTCGCCGTCGACCCGGACATCGCCCTGCTACGCCGGCTCCGCGACGCTCTGGAGGCAAGCCTGTGACCCACCGCACGACCCACCGGGCCCTGTGCACACCGTCATGAGGCGCGCCCTGAGGCTGCGCGCCGAGAGGAGACAGCTCATGACGGCCGAGACCGAGGTGCTCGGTGAACTCAAGAGGCTGCGCGCCCGCGTGCCGCAGCTGACCGGCGGGCTCGCCGCGAGCGTCGACGGCCTGGTGCTGGCGGCGGACACGGCGGAGGCGGAGAGCGTCGCCGCGCTCACCGCCGCCGCGCTCGGAGTCGCGCTGCGGCTGACCGAGGCCACCGGGCAGGGCGGCTTCAAGGAGCTGCTCGTCCGGGGCGAGGCGGGCTACGTCGCCACCTACGCGGCCGGCTCGTCGGCCGTGCTCACCGTCCTGGCCGAGCCACGCATCAACGTGGGCCGGCTCCATCTCGAGGCCCGTCGTGCCGGCGCCCGTATCGGGGCGCTGGTGGACGCCGCCCTCGAACGACCGGAGAACGTCTGACACATGGCCGCCACCCCCGAAGAACCAGCACCCGCACGAGCACCTCGCACCCCCCGTTCCACCCGCACCACCGCGAGAACAACCAACCGACGGAAGGAAAGTGCGCCTGCCATGGCCAACACCGAAACAGCGCTGAAGGAAGCCATCACCATCGAGGGCGCCATCGGCGCCGCACTCGTCGACTACACCAGCGGCATGGCCCTGGGCACCATCGGTGGCGGCAAGGAACTCGACCTCACCGTCGCCGCCGCCGGGAACACGGACGTGGTCCGCTCCAAGGTCCGCACGATGGAGCACCTGGGACTCAAGGACGAGATCGAGGACATCCTCATCACCCTCGGCACGCAGTACCACCTGATCCGCCTGATGAAGGGCCGTGGCTCCAACGGTCTCTTCCTCTACCTGGCGCTGGACAAGGAGCGTTCGAACCTTGCGATGGCCCGCCACCAGCTGAAGAAGATCGAGGCCGAACTGGACATCTGAGCCGTCCCTCAGCGCCGGCGCCGCGCCCCTCCGGGCGCGGCGTCGCCGGCGGCGATGCCGGTGGTACGGAAGCCCTCGACCTGCTTGCCGACCGGTCCCTCGGCCAGCCGGTCCGTACGCAGCCACAGCAGCGTCTCCGTGGCGCGTTCGCGCCGGCCCAGCCACACGGCCTTGAGCCACAGGCCGGCTCCCGCACCGGCGAGCACCGCACCGCCCGCGGCGGGCAGCACCAGGGAACTCGCCACGGCGGCCAGGAAGGCGAGCAGCAGCCACCAGCGCCGGGCCCGCCGCACCACCCGCAGCGTCACCCGGCGGTCCTGGAGGACGTCGTGCCGGCCGGCACGGGTCGCGCAGTCCGCGAGATGCGTGTACCGGCCGCGGCGCACGAGGGCGACCACGGCGGCGGTGATCAGGAACAGCGCCGCCCCGGCCAGGACCCCGATGCGGCGTCCGGTGAGTCCGGGCAGCAGCAGCCCGGTCCCGGCGGCCAGGACCCCCAGCCACCACAGGGGCGCCGCCCCGGCTCTCACGACCACCGCCACCCGCGCCAGCGACTGCGTCCCGCGCCCCACGTCCGTGCTCCCTCCGGCAGATCCGATCCGTGGGCGCGGAGGTTAGCGGCCGTACATGAGTGTCGTCTGAGAAACACCGTCAGAAAGCGGCCAGGCCCGGCTCACTCCGCGAACAGACCGCGTTCCGCCGCCTGCACGTCGAAGTCCTCCAGGCGCGCCTGGGCGTCCGGCAGACCGTCGCACATGGCCTCCAGCAGGACCCTCCCGAGCAGCATCGGCGCACACGCGGTGTCGAAGGCCAGTCCGGTGCCGACGGCGGCCGGGATCAGCAGATCGCTGTGGGCGGCGACCGGGGCGAACGCCGAGTCGGCGACGGTCACCACCGTCAGACCCGCGGAGCGGGCGTACGCCAGCGCGTCCACGACCTCCTTGGGGTGGCGCGGCAGGGCGAAGCAGAGCAGCGCGCTCGCGCCCGCCCGCCGCGCCGCGTCGATCCGGTCGAGGAGCATCGAACCGCCCTCGTCGAGGAGCCGTACGTCCGGATGCACCTTGGCCGCGAAATAGGCGAAGCCCCTGGCCTGCGACGACGCGGCGCGCAGGCCCAGCACCGGCAGCGGCCGTGACGCCGCCAGCAGCCGGCCGGCCCGCTCCACGGGCGCCGGCTCCGCGAGCATGGCGGCCAGGTGCCGCAGATTCTCGATCTCGGCCTGCACGGCCTGCTGGTACTCGTTGTACGTGTCGCCGGTGTCGGGTGTCTCCGGCGGGACGACCTCGCGCAGATGCCTTCTCAGCGCGGGATAGCCGTCGAACCCGAGCGCGACGGCGAACCGGGTGACGGACGGCTGACTGACGCCGGCCAGCTCCGCGAGCTCCACGCTGGACAGGAACGGCACGTCCGCGGCACGGCGGACCATGCAGTGCGCGATGCGACGCTGGGTGGGGGTGAGCCGGTGCCCCTCGAACAGCTGCTGCAGTCGTGCGGCAGGGCTGTCGCTCATGCCATCCCCCTCGTCCGGCCCACTCGTCGGTTGTCCTATTCACTCACCATGAACTCTGCATGACGATATGCAGAGCGGGCAAGGCGAGGCGCACGACAGTCGTTCAGGACGCGGCCCGCGGCTCCATGAACTCCAGCCGGTTGCCGACGTCGTCGTGGGCGTAGAAGCGGTCGTGGCCGGGGAATTCACCGTCCCACGTCACCTCGTGTCCGCACTCCTCCAGCCGCTCGGCGAGGGCGCGCAGCGAACGGACGAGAATGCCGGGGTGCGCCTTGCGGGCGGGGGCGAAGTCCTGCTCGACACCGAGGTGGACCTCGAGACCGCCGCCGCGGAACCAGCAACCGCCGCGGGCGGCGAGCACCGGGGGCTTCTCCAGCTCGGTCATGCCCAGCACATCGCCCCAGAACCGGCGGCAGAGGTCCTCCGACCCCGGCGGGACGGCCAGCTGGACGTGGTGCAGGCCGCCGAGGACGTACTCGGCGGTCGGCGCGGTGCTCTCTGTGCTCATGGTCGCCTCCCCCTGCGAACCGGCCTGCGCCCCACGGCAGTCCGACCGCACATGGTGGCACAGCGCGACGGCCGGCTCCCGTTGTCCCCGGGGTGAAGAGGGGGGCTAACCCCAATGACCAGGCGACCCGCCCGGCCGTAGCTTCGGTCTCATGGAAGCCCGCGACCCTGAGCTCAAGAAGGAGCTCGACGCCACCCTCCACGCCCGGCGCGACCTGGGAGAGGAGTACGACTCCGCGCTCGTCGAATCCTTCCTGGAGAAGGTCGAGGAGCGGCTCGACACCACGGTCGACCGCCGTGTCAGGCGGCAGCTGGCCGAGCAGCGGACGACCGCCGCCCGCAGCCCCGGCCGGCAGCGCTCCGCGGACAACTTCTGGGAGCGTTTCGGCTTCGGCGTCATCACGATGGTTCTGGCCATCCCGCTCTCCGCGATCGGCGTCGCCAACGCCGACCTGCCCGGTCTGGTCGTCACCTGGCTCGGCATCGTCGGAGTGAACGTGGCCCACGCCGCCCACGGGTGGCCGTGGCAGCGCCGGGCGCGGAGCACCGGCTCCGACTGGGAGGACTGAGCGGCCGTCACCGCCACGGCACCGCTGTGCGCGGGCCGGCCCGCGCACAGGGCGCGAAGACTGTGCGCGGGGACCGCCGCACCCCCTGCCCGAGGGCCGGGGGCCGGGACGACGGCGGTCCCCGCGAGGGACACGGGCCGGGTCAGGACCGGTCTCCGTGTCCGGGGCGTCCTGGGAGTCCGGGAGCCGCTCCGGAAGTCCTGTGACGCCGCCAGTGGTGCCGGCCGGGTCACCTGCCCGGTCTCCCTGCCGACGTCCACCAATGTGCCGTACGCGTGTTAAGCGGGTGCTGCGCGTACGTGACGCGCTCGTACCGATTGCGCGACAGACGTCCGCAAACACCTTCCCCGTCGGGCTACTTGGCGCCCTTGGCGAGGAACGCGAGCAGGTCCTGACGGCTCACCACGCCGGTGGGCTTGCCCTCGACCAGCACGATCGCCGCGTCCGCCGTCCCGAGCACCGACATCAGGTCGCCGACCGGTTCGCCGGAGCCGACCTGCGGCAGCGGTGCGGACATGTGCTTCTCCAGCGGGTCGCCGAGCGACGCGCGCTGGGTGAACAGGGCGTCCAGCAGCTCGCGTTCGACGACGGAGCCGATGACCTCCGCGGCCATCACGTCGGGGTGGCCGGCACCCGGCTTGACGATCGGCATCTGGGAGACGCCGTACTCGCGCAGCACCTCGATGGCCTGGCCGACGGTCTCCTCGGGGTGCATGTGCACCAGGCTGGGGATGCCGCCGTGCTCCTTGTCGCGCAGCACGTCGCCGACGTTCGCGACGCCCTCGCCCTCCAGGAAGCCGTAGTCGGCCATCCACTCGTCGTTGAAGATCTTGCTCAGGTAGCCGCGGCCGCTGTCCGGCAGCAGGACGACGACGATGTCGTCGGGGCCGAGCCGCTCCGCGACGCGCAGCGCGGCGACGACCGCCATGCCGCACGAGCCGCCCACCAGGAGGCCCTCCTCCTTGGCGAGCCGGCGCGTCATCTGGAAGGAGTCCTTGTCGGACACGGCGACGATCTCGTCGGTCACGGTCCGGTCGTACGCGGAGGGCCAGAAGTCCTCGCCGACGCCCTCGACGAGATAAGGACGGCCGGAGCCACCGGAGTAGACGGAACCCTCGGGGTCCGCTCCGATGATCTTGACCTTGCCGTCACTGACCTCCTTCAGGTACCGCCCGGTGCCGGAGATCGTGCCGCCGGTGCCGACGCCCGCGACGAAGTGCGTGATCCGCCCGTCCGTCTGGTCCCACAGCTCGGGCCCGGTGGTCTCGTAGTGGGAGCGCGGGTTGTTGGGGTTGGAGTACTGGTCCGGCTTCCAGGCGCCCGGCGTCTCACGCACCAGCCGGTCGGAGACGTTGTAGTACGAGTCCGGATGCTCGGGGTCGACGGCCGTGGGGCAGACGACGACCTCGGCGCCGTAGGCACGCAGCACATTGATCTTGTCCGTGGACACCTTGTCGGGGCAGACGAAGATGCACTTGTAGCCCTTCTGCTGGGCCACGATGGCAAGTCCGACGCCGGTGTTGCCGCTGGTCGGCTCGACGATCGTGCCGCCGGGCTTGAGCGCGCCGCTCTCCTCCGCCGCCTCGATCATCCGCAGCGCGATCCGGTCCTTCACCGACCCGCCGGGGTTGAAGTACTCGACCTTGGCCAGGACGGTCGCCGAAATGCCTTCGGTCACGCTGTTCAGCTTCACCAGCGGGGTGTCGCCGACGAGGCTGATCATCGAATTGTGGATACGCACAATGTTCTCCGGGGTCTCCGTGATGGTTCGCCCAGCGTAAGCGGGCGGCCGCGGGATTGGGCGACGGTCGCTACGGGGCAGTTAGCTCTTGGACGGCAACGACGCCTGCGAGGGCCGCAGCACACGAGGCTGCGGCCCCGGTGGGTTGCGAGGAGGTGGCACGGACTGTGTCGAGAGCGAGGGTGGCACGGCGCATCGCGGCCGGCGCCGCGTACGGCGGGGGCAGCATCGGGCTGCTCGGGGCGGCGGCGGTGGGCCTGGTGCTGGCCGAGGTCCAGCTGGCCAAACGCACGGTCGGCGGGGGCCGGGCACCCATCCCTCCGCGCGGCGACGGTCTCTACGGGCTGGCCTTCGGCCGGGAGAACCCACTTCACCTCGGCGTCCTCGGCGACTCGACCGCGGCCGGCCAGGGTGTGCGCAGGGCGGGCCAGACTCCGGGGGCGCTGCTGGCGTCCGGGCTTGCGGCGGTGGCGGAGCGGCCGGTGGAGGTCCGCAACATCGCGCTGCCGGGGGCACGGTCCGACGACCTCGAGCGGCAGGTGACGCAGCTGCTCGCGGACCGGTCGCGTACCCCGGACGTGTGCGTGATCATGATCGGCGCCAACGACGTCACCCACCGGATGCCTCCCACCGAGTCCGTGCGCTACCTGGCCGCCGCCGTCCGCAGACTGCGGACGGCGGGCGCGGAGGTGGTCGTCGGCACCTGCCCCGACCTCGGGACGATCGAGCCGGTCTACCAGCCGCTCCGCTGGATGGCCCGCCGCGTGAGCCGCCAGCTTGCCGCGGCCCAGACGATCGTGGTGGTCGAGCAGGGCGGGCGGACGGTCTCGCTGGGTGATCTGCTCGGCCCCGAGTTCGCGGCGAACCCGCGGGAGATGTTCGGGGTGGACAGCTACCACCCGTCGGCGGAGGGCTACGCGACGGCGGCCATGGCGATGCTGCCGACGTTGTGCGCGGTGCTCGGCCTGTGGCCGGAGACCGACGTGCTGGACGCGGACCGGGACGAGGACATGCTGCCGGTGGCCCGGGCGGCCGCGACGGCCGCTTCCGAGGCGGGCACGGAGGTCACGGGCGCCCGCGCGCCCTGGGCCCTGCTCAAGCACCGCCGTCGCCGCCGCCTGCCTCCTGCCGCGGAGACCGTGTCCCCCGCCACCACGCACGCGGAGCCCGCCAGGGGCCACGCGGGCCCCACGCACTGACGCTCCGGCGCCAGGACCTGCCGTACGCGCTGCCTCAGCGGTGTACGGCAGGTCCTGGCGTACGCGCGCGTGCTGCCTGTCGCCAGGCCCCGCGGCGGCCGGGCCGACGGGGCTGAGAGCGGGCCGAGGGGTCGGGAATCCGGGCGTAGCACTGGTTTCAGGGCCGCCCCGGGTGGGGAAGGGCAAGCCGGGAGGGAGCATAAGCAAGCGCCCGCTTAGAAAAGAGGCCCGCATCACACCATCCGCGCAGTGACCCGCGCGGTACGTACGGGTAACTTCCCAACCAGCCCTTCCGTCTTCCCCTCATGGAGCCGTGATGCCCGAAGCCGTGATCGTCTCTGCCGCCCGTTCCCCGATCGGCCGGGCCTTCAAGGGCTCGCTCAAGGACGTCCGCCCCGACGACCTGACCGCCGAGATCATCAAGGCGGCGCTCGCCAAGGTGCCCGAGCTCGACCCGCGTGACATCGACGACCTGATGCTCGGCTGCGGCCTCCCCGGCGGCGAGCAGGGCAACAACCTGGGCCGCATCGTGGCCGTGCAGATGGGGATGGACCACCTCCCTGGCTGTACCGTCACCCGCTACTGCTCCTCCTCGCTCCAGACCTCCCGGATGGCGCTGCACGCCATCAAGGCCGGCGAGGGCGACGTCTTCATCTCGGCGGGTGTCGAGATGGTGTCCCGCTTCGTGAAGGGCAACTCCGACAGCCTGCCGGACACGCACAACCCGTTCTTCGCCGAGGCCGAGGCCCGCACGGCCGCCGTGGCGGAGTCCGAGGGCTCCACGTGGCACGACCCGCGCGAGGACGGCCTGGTGCCGGACGCGTACATCGCGATGGGGCAGACCGCGGAGAACCTGGCCCGTCTCAAGGGCATCACCCGCCAGGACATGGACGAGTTCGGTGTCCGCTCGCAGAACCTCGCCGAGGAAGCCATCAAGAACGGCTTCTGGGAGCGCGAGATCACGCCGGTGACCACCCCCGACGGCACGGTCGTCAGCAAGGACGACGGTCCGCGCGCCGGAGTCACCCTCGAGGGCGTCCAGGGCCTCAAGCCCGTCTTCCGCCCCGACGGTCTGGTCACCGCCGCCAACTGCTGCCCGCTGAACGACGGCGCCGCCGCGCTCGTCATCATGAGCGACACCAAGGCCCGCGAGCTCGGCCTCACGCCGCTCGCCCGGATCGTCTCCACCGGCGTCTCCGGCCTCTCCCCCGAGATCATGGGCCTCGGCCCGGTCGAGGCGTCCAAGCAGGCGCTGCGGCGCGCCGGCCTGACCACCTCGGACATCGACCTGGTCGAGATCAACGAGGCGTTCGCCGCGCAGGTCATCCCCTCGTACCGCGACCTCGGCTTCGACCTGGACAAGGTCAACGTCAACGGCGGCGCGATCGCGGTCGGCCACCCGTTCGGCATGACCGGCGCGCGGATCACGGGCACGCTGATCAACAGCCTCCAGTTCCACGACAAGCAGTTCGGCCTCGAGACGATGTGCGTGGGCGGCGGCCAGGGCATGGCGATGGTCATCGAGCGGCTGAGCTGAGCCGTAGCGGAGGGTAGGGGTCGCCCGAGGAACGAGGGCGGCACCTGCCCGCAGCGGTGGCGAAGCGAACGCGACCCGACACCGCGAGCGGCTGAGCTGAGCCGTAGCGGAGGGTAGGGGGCGCCCGAGGAACGAGGGCGGCACCTGCCCGCAGCGGTGGCGAAGCGAACGCGACCCGACAACGCGAGCCGCTGAGCTGAGCCGTCGCGGATCTCAGTTCGTGACTGAATCTCCCCCAGGATGTGACCTATCTCCTGGGGGAGACCCCTTTTTGCAGGTCAGGGCCGATCCGCCGGTAAACGCCGGGCTCAAAGTCCTGTCCAATTGGTGACGTAATGCACTGACAGAGTGCGCGGGTTCATCGCAAGCTGATGTAGAAGTCGGGGGATCCGATTGAAACCGGGAGTAAGTCAGTGAGCGCCATGTCTCTTGCCCTGCTGCTGACCACGGCCGCCGCCACGGCCGTGGGCGCCGCTGCCCTGCACGCCGCCCACGGGCTCCGTAAGCAGGTGGCCGCCCTGCGCAGCGAGCTCGCCGAGGCGTCCGGGCCCGCCCGCACCGCCTCCGTGCCCCAGGCCCGCACCAGCGACGCCGCCGAGATACGCGCGGCCGTCGCCGAGGCGCTCGCCGAGGAACGGGAGCGTGAGCTGGCCGAGGCGCGGGCCTTCTGGGCCGCGCAGGAGGCGCGTGACGCCGCGGACGCCTCCGCCCGCTACTCCGGCGACGGCTCCGGTTCCGGTTCCGCGTCGGGGTCCGGCCTCGGCGGCCTGTCGGGCATCGGCGACGAGATCCCGCCGTTCTACGTCCCGCGCCAGGCCGACTTCGTGGGCCTGGAGTCCATGGGCCTCGAGTCGACGGACCTGGAGTCGCTGGATCTGGACGGTGTCGACGGGTTCGACGAGATGGCCGACCTGCCCGAGGTCACCGAGTTCGCGGAGGACTCCCCCGAGCTGGCCGCCGCCCGCCGCCGGCACCCTTCCCACCCCGACTTCGTGCCGGTCCAGACGCCTGTCGTCACCGACCATGAGCGCACCGTGTCGAAGCTCGAGGAGCTGGCGGAGACCGGCACCGAGCTGGCCGACGTCCGTCCCGGCCCGCTGGGCACCCTGGACGTGTACGTCTTCGCCGACGGCACGACCCTGTGCATGACCCCGGGCCACCGGGAGACCGCGGAGCGCCTCGCTGACGCGCTGCGCGCGGGCACCGCGCCGGTGCTGCTGGGCGGTTCCGGTGTGTCGGGCGCGTACGCCCTGACGTTCTCCTGCGGAGACGAGAGCGTGTACATCCTCGCCGACCGCGTGATCGCCTCCCACTGAGCCCGGCCGCTCGGCCTGCCCGCCCCCGGATTCCGGGGGCGCCGCCCGGGGGCTACAGCCCCGAGCGGTCAGCGGCGGACCGCACCAGCGCGGTCGCCTCGTCCATTTCCTTCGACGCGTCCGGCGTCGGCCGAAGCGCTTCGGCCAGATCGTGAGCGGCGACCATCAGCTGGTCCGCGACCGCGAACACCCCGGCGTCGGGCATGGTCCTCGGCTCCCGTCCGGGCTCCTCGATCCGTTGCGCCCTTTTCGCGAGTTCCCTGGCCAGAGCCAGTGCCTCGGCCGCCGCACCCCGCTGGAGCCGGCTCTGCGGCGCGGCCCGCAGACGGTCCGCGAAGCGGTCCGCCGCGGCGATCAGTCCCGTCGTATCAAGCACGCCGCGACCCTACGCGCCCTCCCGGGACTGTTGCCAATACGCGCACGCTCAGGCACGGTGGCGTGAAGAGCACACGCGCAATGCGTCCGGAGGCGCCGATGTCCCAAGTCTTCTCCGAAGAGACCCACCGAAATCTGCTCTCCCGAATCCCCGAGTGCACCGGTCGTGAGATCTCCGACTGGCTCCGCACCGTCGACGAAGGACCGTCTCTCTTCAATTTCGAGGAGAAGGTCAGCTGGCTCAGGGGCGAACACAACCTCGCGTACGGCCATGCGAAAGCGATCATCCACGAGTACGACCTGAGGCGGGCCGCGCGCAAGCTGCTCTAGTGGCCTCAGGTGCCGCACACGAGGAAGGGCCCGCAGGCAGTGCCTGCGGGCCCTTCGTGCGACCGGTGGTCCCGGCCGCCGCGCCGACTAGTCGTCGCCGCTGAAGATGGCCACGAGACGCAGCATCTCCAGGTAGATCCACACCAGCGTCACGGTCAGGCCGAAGGCGGCCAGCCAGGACTCCTGGCGCGGCGCGCCGTAGGTGATGCCGTCCTCGATCTCCTTGAAGTTCAGGGTGAGGAAGAAGCAGCCGATCAGGATGGCCAGGATGCCGACGATCGCACCGAGCGGACCGAAGCTGCGCAGGCCGCCGTCCTCGGCGACACCGAAGACCACGAGCAGCAGGTTCACCGCCATCACGGCGATGAAGGCGATCGCGATGGTCATACCGATGCGGGCGTACCGCGCGGTGACCCGGATCCAGCGCTGCTTGTACACGAACAGCATGGCGCCGGTGACGGCCATGGTGCCGAGCACCGCCTGGAAGGGCGCGCCGTCCCAGCGGCTGTTGTACATCTCGCTGATCACGCCGAGGAAGATGCCCTCGAAAGCCGCGTAGCTCAGGATCAGCGCGGGTGACGGGGTGCGCTTGAAGGACTGGACGATCGCCAGGACGAAGGCCACGAGGGCCGAGCCGATGGCGATGCCGTAGCTGCTGGGGGAAACCGGCAGGACGGCCCAGGCGAGGACCGCGCCGAGAACCACGGTGCCCAGCGTCATGCCGGTACGCGTGACGACGTCGTCCATCGTCATGGCGTCCGTGCGGACGGGCGCCGGGGCGCCGTACTGGGTGTCCGCGGGGGCGTAGGGGTTGGTCGCGTAAGGGTTGCCGGCGCCCTGTGCGTAGGGGTTGGTTCCTACGGCGGGGCCCCCGGCCTGCGGCTGCTGCTGCGCGTTGAAGCCGGCGTAGCCGTTGTCGCGGCTGAACCCCCGTCGCGAGAAGACCGGGTTGCTGCTCCTCATCTCACTCCTCCTTGGCCACCGTGCGCGGCCTAGAAGTCAAGAGTAATGCGGAAGCAAAGCGAACACTCTAGTGCTCGGGGAGGATCTTTCCGGGATCGTGACGATGGAGCACGGCACGGGGCTCCCGCAGAGGGTGGGTCGCGTGCCGGGCGGTGGGGCGTCGAGGTGCCCGGAGCCGGACTTGAACCGGCACGCCCCGAGGGGCAGCGAGGTTTAAGCTCGCCGTGTCTGCATTCCACCACCCGGGCGTGGCGCGAGGGCTCCGCGTTGGCACCCGAGCCTATCGGTGCAGATCGACTCGCCATCGGGGCGATGGCCCGATCTTGTCTGGTTCCATTGGCTCCTGAGGGAGCGTCAGGCCAGGTAGGTGGGTGTTCGCACCCCCCTCGTACCGCCCTCGGCCACTGCCCCGAGCCTCCGGGAATGACGGAAAAGCGCCCTCTGCGGTCCCCCTCGTCCCTCAGGGGCGCCGTCATACCCAAGGAGGAGGAGCGGGCGGCCCGGTCCGACCGGAGAGGGCCCCGGGAACGGGCACCGGGACTGACGATTCCCGGCGCGGGCGCGGACAGGATGGTGGAGTCAGCACGGCACACCCCCGACAGGAGCTCCCCTCGTGACCACCACCCCCATCGCTCACCGCGCCACCGCAGTGGCCGCCCGCGCCACGGACCTGTCCAAGGTGTACGGACAGGGCGAGACCCAGGTGGTCGCGCTGAACCATGTGAGCGTCGACTTCCGGCAGGCCGAGTTCACCGCGATCATGGGCCCGTCCGGCTCCGGCAAGTCGACGCTGATGCACTGCGTCGCCGGTCTGGACTCCTTCAGCTCCGGCTCGGTGCGCATCGGCGAGACCGAGCTCGGCAGCCTGAAGGACAAGCAGCTGACGCAGCTGCGCCGCGACAAGATCGGCTTCATCTTCCAGGCCTTCAACCTGCTGCCGACGCTGACCGCGATGGAGAACATCACGCTGCCCATGGACATCGCGGGCCGTAAGCCCGACCGGGAGTGGCTGGAGCGGGTCATCGACATGGTGGGCCTGCGTGACCGGCTCGGTCACCGGCCGACCCAGCTCTCGGGCGGCCAGCAGCAGCGCGTCGCCGTCGCCCGCGCCCTGGCCTCCCGGCCGGAGATCATCTTCGGTGACGAGCCGACCGGAAACCTCGACTCGCGGTCCGGCGCCGAGGTGCTCGGCTTCCTGCGCAACTCGGTGCGCGAGCTCGGCCAGACCGTGGTCATGGTGACCCACGACCCGGTGGCCGCCTCCTACGCCGACCGGGTGATCTTCCTGGCGGACGGCGCGATCGTCGACGAGATGCTCAGCCCCACCGCCGACGGCGTCCTCGACCGGATGAAGGCCTTCGACGCCAAGGGCCGCACGAGCTGACGTCTGCGGGCCCGTCCCGGCCCGTTCCTCGCCCAGGGCCGGCGCGCCCGCCCCGGGCGCTTCCGCGGCACGACCCGGCGCCCCGGGCGGCCGCGCAGCACGCGCCCCTGCCCCGCGCGCCCCCTCAAGACCTCACCTGTCACCGCCCGGCCCACGGCCGGCCCCGCCGGGCCGCCCGCGAGGACGCCGGTGCCCGTTCCCAGGACACCCACATGTTCCGTACCGCCCTGCGCAATGTGCTCGCGCACAAGGCCAGGCTGCTGATGACCGTGCTCGCCGTGATGCTCGGCGTGGCCTTCGTCTCCGGCACCCTGGTCTTCACCGACACCCTCGGCAACGCCTACCGCAACCAGTCCGCCAAGAGCTACGACAAGGTCGCGGTCGCCGTGACGAGCTACATCGACCCGAGCGAGGCCACGAAGGACGCCGGCATCGACGAGAAGACCCTGGAGAAGATCCGGGGCATCGACGGCGTGGCCTCCGCGGCCGGCCGGGTCTCCGGCTTCGCCGGCGTCGCCGACCAGGACGGCAAGCTCATCGGCAACGGCTGGTCCAACACCGGTGCGAACTTCGCCCCGGGCAAGGACGGCAAGGACGCCGCGTACACCTTCACCGCCGGCGAGGGGCCGCGTGAGGACGGCGAGATCGCCCTCGACAAGGACTCCGCGGCCAAGGGCGGGTACAAGGTCGGCGACACCGTGCGAGTGGCCACCAACGGCCCGGTGAAGGAGTACACCCTCGCCGGTGTCTTCACCACCGAGGACGGAGCGGTCAACGCGGGCGGCAGCCTGGTCCTGTTCGACACCGCCGTGGCCCAGCAGCTCTACCTCCGGCCCGGGTACTTCTCCGACGTCACCGTGACCTCCGAGGCCGGCGCCTCCGACACGAAGATCCTCGCGGCCGTGAAGCCGCTGCTGCCCAAGGACTCCGAGGCACGGACCGGCAAGGAGCTGGCCGACGAGCAGGCGAAGCAGATCGAGAGCGGTCTGTCGAACATGAACACGATGCTGCTCGCGTTCGCGGCCATCGCCCTGTTCGTCGGCGTCTTCCTGATCGCCAACACCTTCACCATGCTGGTCGCCCAGCGCACCAAGGAGCTGGCACTGCTGCGTGCCGTCGGCGCCTCCCGCCGGCAGGTCAAGCGCTCGGTGATCCTCGAGGCGCTGGTCGTCGGGGCCGTCGCCTCGGTGGTCGGCTTCGTGCTGGGCCTCGGTCTGGCGACGGGCCTGCGCTCGGCGATGAGCACCTTCGGCGCCAAGGTGCCCGCGGGACCGCTGGTCGTCTCGCCCACCGCGGTGGCCGCCGCCCTGGGCGTCGGTGTGCTGATCACGGTGCTGGCGGCATGGCTGCCCGCCCGCCGGGCCGCGAAGATCCCGCCGGTGGCGGCGATGAGCAGCGTGCACGCGGTCGCGACCACCAAGTCACTGGTGCTGCGGAACACCATCGGCGGTGTGCTCACCCTGCTCGGCGCGGCCGCGATCGTCGCCGGTGCCGCGGCCGGCTCCGACGGCCGGATGATCATCGGCGGCGGCGCGTTCCTGGCGCTGGTCGGCATCATCGTCCTGATCCCGCTGCTGTCCCGCCCGGTGATCGCTCTGGTGCGGCCGCTGCTGCACCGTCTCTTCGGGGTGTCGGGCAAGCTCGCCGGGCAGAACGCGGTGCGCAACCCGCGCCGTACGGGCGCCACCGCCTCCGCGCTGGCGATCGGCCTCACGCTGGTCACCGGGATCTCGGTGCTCGGCGCCACGATGGGCCGTGCCGTCGACCAGATGACCACGGACAACATCAGGGCCGACTACATGGTCACGATGGCCGGCGGCGGCGCGCTGGACAAGTCGGCGCTCGACGCGATCGAGAAGGCCGAGGGCGTCAGCGCCGTCTCCCCGCAGCAGGCGTCCTCGCTGGAGATCAAGGGCAACTGGCACTCGGCGTCCGCGGTCACCCCGGGCGACGTGGAGAAGGTCTTCGACCTGGAGACGGTCTCCGGCTCGCTCGCCACGCTCGGCAAGGGGCAGATCGCGGTCGACGACGACACCGCGAAGTCGAACGGCTGGAAGACCGGTGACACCCTGCCCGCCGAGTTCGGCCCGGAGGGCAAGAAGGAGACCAAGAACCTGACGGTCGGCGCCGTCTACAAGGGCAACGAGTTCCTCTCCCCGATCCTGGTCGCCACCGACGTCGTCGCCCCGTACGAGCCGAAGCCGTACATCCCCGAGATCTGGGTGACGATGGACGGCGGCGCGAGCGCGGCGAACGAGCAGGCGCTGGTCGACGCGCTGGGCGACAACCCGGCGATGAGCGTCATGGACCAGCAGGACATCCGGAACATGTTCGGCGGGTTCATCAACACGGCCCTGAACATCATGTACGGGCTGCTGGCGATGGCCCTGATCATCGCGGTGCTCGGCGTCATCAACACCCTGGCGATGTCCGTCTTCGAGCGTCAGCAGGAGATCGGCATGCTGCGGGCGATCGGCCTCGACCGCGGCAAGGTGAAGCGGATGATCCGGCTGGAGGCCGTGGTGATCTCGGTCTTCGGCGCGGTGGTCGGCATCGGTCTCGGCTCGTTCCTCGCCTGGGCGATCGGCGAGACGATCCGCAAGGAGATCCCCGGCTATGTGCTGGTCATGCCGTGGGACCGGATCGGGATCTTCCTGCTGCTGGCCGGTGTGGTCGGTGTGCTGGCGGCGCTGTGGCCGGCCCGGAGCGCGGCGAAGCTGAACATGCTGACGGCGATCAAGACCGAGTAGACGTTCCCTGGGGCGGGGCCCCGTGGGCGCGTGCACAGCACACGCCCACGGGGCCCCGCGTCGTTCGTAGGCCCGGCGCCGGTCGCTCAGCGCCAGTCGCGGCTCCGCAGCGGCACTCCCGAACTGCCGCTGTCGGGGGTCCGCACGGCGAGGACCTGGTTGACGCCGATCCTGTTGCGCTCGAACGAGAGCGCGGAGGCGGCCATGTAGAGCCGCCACACCCGGGCCCGGCCGGCCGACGTGGACCGCGCTGCCTCGGGCCACGCCTTCTCGAGGTTGGTGACCCAGGCGCGCAGGGTGCGGCCGTAGTGCTCGCGGATCGCGTGGACGTCCCGGACCTCGAAGCCCGCGTCCTCCAGGGTGGCGACGGTACGACCGAGGGGCGCGAGCTCGCCGTCCGGGAAGACGTAGCGGTCGATGAACTCGTCGACCCGGTAGGCCGATTCGTTCCTCTCGGGGCGACGGGCGATCTGGTGGTTGAGCAACCTGCCACCCGGCACGAGGAGCGAGAACAACTGGTCGGCGTACTCGCGGTAGCGGACCCGGCCGACGTGTTCCGCCATGCCGATGGACGAAATGGCGTCGTACGGACCGTCCCTGACGTCCCGATAGTCCTGGACCCGGATCTCGATCCGGTCGGTGAGACCCTCGTCGGCGATGCGCTTGCGGGCGTAGACGGCCTGCTCGCGGGAGAGTGTCACGCCGGTGACCCGGGCGCCGTACTCGCGGGCGGCGTGTACGGCCATGGAACCCCAGCCGCAGCCCACGTCGAGGAGCCGGTCGCCCTCCTTCAGCCCGAGCTTGCGGCAGACCAGGTCGAGCTTGTCGCGCTGGGCCTCCTCCAGGGTGCCCGCCTCGTCCCAGTAGGCGCACGAGTAGACCATGGACGGCCCGAGCACGAGCTCGTAGAAGTCGTTGCCGACGTCGTAGTGGTGGCTGATGGCTTCCTTGTCGCGCCGCTTGGTGTGCAGCGGGCCGGTACGGCGACGCACCTCCTCGGCGGGCGGGGGCGGCGGGGGCAGCGGCCCGCCGAGCTTCAGCAGACCGAGAGCGGCCGCCCGCAGCCTCGGGTCACGCGCGGCGCGTACCGCACGTACGGCGCTCTCCCGCTCGTCGCCGCGCTCCCAGAAGATCCCGGAGAGCAGATCCAGGGCCTCGTACAGGTCGCCGTCGACATCGACCTCCCCGGCGACCCAGGCCCGAGCAAGCCCCAGCTCGCCCGGCCGCCACAACAGCCGCCGCAGGGCGCGCCGGTGCCGTACGACGAGGGTGGGCGCGCCCGGCGGCCCGGCTTCGCTGCCGTCCCAGGCGCGGATGCGGACCGGGAGCGGTGCCCCCAGCAGTTCCTCGGCGAGAGTGGTCAGCCGCAGTGCGGCGTCGGCCATGGCGCACACCTCCGTGACGGTGGTTCCCACGAACGCCCCGCCAGTCCCGCGCCGCGGGACTGCACGGTTTCATTCCCTCAACAACGTGACCACCGTGTGTGCTTCCCCGCACTACGCAATGCACAGGCAAAAAGGCCGGAAACGGCACCTGGTCGGAGTCAACCCGCCCGTGGCCGGGCGAGCCCTCGGCCACGCCGAAGGGTCCTGGGGAACGCCGAAGGGGCCGCCCGCACCACGGATGGCGGGCGGCCCCTTCGGGGACAGCGGTACCGCTAGGAGGCCTTGGCCTTCTCGGCCTCCGGCTTGGAGACGGCCGGAGCCGGCTTGGCGGCCTCGTAGAACTCCTCGCGGGGGCTCTCCATCGCGCCGAGGGAGACGACCTCGCGCTTGAGGAACATCGCCAGCGTCCAGTCGGCGAACACCCGGATCTTGCGGTTCCAGGTCGGCATGGCCATGCCGTGGTAGCCACGGTGCATGTACCAGGCGAGCCGGCCCTTGAGCTTGATCTTCATCTTGCCCATGACGATCATCGCGACGCCCTTGTGCAGGCCGAGACCGGCGACCGCACCCTTGTTCGCGTGCTCGTAGTCCTTCTGCGGGAAGCCGCGCATCCCGGAGATCACGTTGTCGCCGAGGACCTTGGCCTGGCGCAGCGCGTGCTGGGCGTTCGGCGGGCACCAGGCGTTCTCGACACCCGCCTTGCGGGCGGCCATGTCCGGGACCTGGGCGTTGTCGCCGGCGGCCCAGATGTAGTCGGTGCCCTGGACCTGGAGCTTCTCGCTGCAGTCCACGTGGCCGCGGGGGCCGAGCGGCAGGCCGTAGCGGGCCAGCGCCGGGTTCGGCTTCACACCGGCGGTCCACACGATCGTGTTGGAGTCGACCTCGAGGCCGTTCTTCAGCACCACGTGGCCGTCGACGCACGAGTCCATGGAGGTGGAGAGGTAGATCTCGACCCCACGGCCCTCGAGGTGCTCCTTGCCGTACTTGCCCAGCTTCGGGCCGACCTCGGGAAGGATCTTGTCAGCGGCGTCGACGAGGATGAACCGCATGTCCTCGCGCTTGACGTTGCTGTAGTACTTCGCCGCGTCACGGGCCAGGTCCTCGACCTCGCCTATGGTCTCGGCGCCGGCGAAGCCACCGCCGACGAAGACGAAGGTCAGCGCCTTGCGGCGGACGTCCTCGTCCGTGGTCGAGTCGGCCTTGTCCAGCTGCTCGAGCACGTGGTTGCGCAGGCCGATGGCCTCTTCGATGCCCTTCATGCCGATGCCCTGCTCGGCGAGGCCGGGGATCGGGAAGGTACGGGAGATCGCGCCGAGGGCGATCACCAGGTAATCGAAGGGCAGCTCGTACGCCTCGCCGACGAGCGGCGAGACCGTCGCGACCTTGCGGTCCTGGTCGATGGTCGTGACCCGACCGGTGAGAACCTCAGCCTTGGGCAGCACGCGTCGCAGCGGGACGACGACATGCCGAGGCGAGATGCTGCCGGCAGCAGCTTCGGGGAGGAAGGGCTGGTACGTCATGTACGACCGCGGGTCGACGACCGTGACGGTCGCCTCGCCGTAGCGCATCTTCTTGAGAATGCGCCGAGCCGCGTACAGGCCTACGTACCCACCGCCTACAACGAGGATCCTGGGACGCTCCGTGGTGCTCATGCCATCGAGTATCCACCCCCCTCGGAGGGGACGCTCGTGAGCCCCTTCACAAGGTGTTGCCGCCACTCTGCTACACTCCGCCGCCCACGTGACCCAGGTCATGGTTCCCAGGGGGAACCACAGGGTGTCCGGGGACGTTGATCACCCCTCTGAGCTGGCCCCTAGGGCTGCGGGGCCGTTGGACCGCCCTTCCTTCCCCTCTGGGGGCGCGGTCCGCCGACCGCCTTCGAATGTGCCCGTCCGGGCCCAACAGGCGCGCACAAAGGGCCTCCAGGAGCCTCCACGGGCCCGTCAGGGCGCTTTTCCTTGTGAAGAACTTCACGAACTTTCTCGCGAGCACCCCTCCAGGTCGGTCCGGCGGGCCCTTCGGACGGCGGCCGGAGCGTCGTCGGGCGGGGGCCGACGCTCGGTGCCAGGCTGAAGCGCAGACCCCGGGAGAGACCGGGGAAGTCCCGGAGAAAGGGAATCGCGTGATCACCACTGACTTCGTGCCCGGCTCCCCCTGCTGGCTCGATCTCGGCGCCCCCGACATCGACGCGGCGGCCGCCTTCTACGGCGCCGTGTTCGGCTGGCAGGCCCAGTCGTTCGACCAGGAGACGAGCGGCTACAAGTCGTTCCGGCTCGACGGCAAGGTGGTGGGAGCCGTCGGGCAGCTCACCGAGGAAGGCGCCCGCCCCGCCTGGATGGTCTACTTCCACACTCCCGACATCGACTCCACCGTCAAGGCTGTCGAGCAGGCCGGCGGCTCGGTGCGCACCCCGCCCTCCGAGGTGTCGGACGAAGGGCGGTTCGCCCAGCTCACCGACCCGCAGGGGGCCCAGTTCGCGGTCTGGCAGCCGGGCTCGTACCCGGGGATCCAACTGGCCGACGCCCCCGGCAGCCTCGGCTGGGTGGAGCTCTACACCACCGACTCGACCGCCGCGCAGACCTTCTACGGCACCGTCTTCGGCTGGTCCGGCCAGGACATGGAGCTCCCCGGCGACGGTGGCACGTACACGATGGTCACGCCGAAGGACCAGCCGGCCGAGCGGATGTTCGGCGGCATCATGGCCGTCCCCCAGATGTTCTCGTCGGGCGAGAACCGGCCGTACTGGCACCCCGTCTTCGGCACCGCGGACTGCGACGCCACGGTCGCCCTCGTACGGGAGAAAGGCGGATCGGTCTCGATGGGCCCCGAGGACGCGGAGGGCGTGGGCCGGCTGGCGGTCTGCAACGACCCGGCCGGGGCGGAGTTCGTCGTGCTCACCCCGTCCCCGGCACCGACGTCCTGACGCGGACTCAGTCGCTCGTCCCGGCGGCGACGCTGTACGCGATGCCGTCAAGGATGTCGTGCTCGCTGACGACCACCTCGCGGGCCCCGGTCCGCCGCATGACCGTGAGCAGGACGAGCGCCCCGGCCGCGATCACGTCGACGCGGCCGGGGTGCATCACGCCGATCGCCGCGCGCTCGTCGTGCGTCGAGTTCAGCAGCATGGTGGTGACCTCCTCGACCTGCTCGTAGGAGATCCGCGAGTGGTGGATGGCCTGGGAGTCGTACTCCTCGAGGCCGAGCGCGATGCCCGCGACCGTGGTCACGGAGCCGGCGAGCCCGACCAGGGTGTGCGCCTGCCGGATGGGCACGGTCTTCTCGACGTCGTCGAGCGCCGCCTCGATGTCCGCGGTGATCGCGGCGATCTGCTCCGGCGTCGCCGGACTGCTCGGCGCGTGCCGTTCGGTCATCCGTACGCAGCCGATGTCGACGGACCGGGCGGCCCGGGCGTGCTCCTCGCCCACCACGAACTCGGTGGAGCCGCCGCCGATGTCGACGACCAGATAGGGGCGGCCGAGGTCGGAGCGGCCGTCGAGCGAGTTCGTGGCGCCGGTGAAGGAGAACTCGGCCTCCTGGTCACCGGTGATCACCTCCGGCTCCACGCCGAGGATGTCGAGCACGCCGGCGACGAACTCGTCGCGGTTCTCCGCGTCGCGCGACGCGGAGGTGGCGACGAAGCGGACGCGGCGGGCGCCGTGTTCCTCGATGGCGGCGGCGTACTCACGGCAGGCGTCGAACGTCCGCTTCAGCGCCTGGGGCGCGAGCCGCCCGGTGCGGTCGACGTCCTGGCCCAGCCGGACGATGGTCATCCGGCGGTCGAGGTCGACGAGCTTCCCGGTGGCCGGGTCGACGTCCGCGACCAGGAGCCGGATGGAGTTGGTGCCGCAGTCGATCGCGGCGACGCGGGTCATGTCGGCGGTCTCCTCGGTGCTCAGGCTTCGGGCGTCACGCAGGGCGTCACGCACGGTCCCTTGGCCCACCACTCCGGCAGCATCGCGATCGCCTCGTCGCCCAGGGGGTTCACGCCGGGGCCGGCCGCCAGCGAGTGGCCGACCAGCACGTGCAGGCACTTCACCCGGTCCGGCATGCCGCCGGCGCTGGGGAAGCCCTCCAGCACCTCGATGGCGTCACGGCGCCGGATGTAGTCCTCGTGGGCCGCCCGGTAGGCGGCGGCGAGGTCGGGATCGGTCGCCAGGCGCTCGGTCATCTCCTTCATGACGCCGTTCGCCTCGAGCGTGCCGATCGCGGAAGCCGCCCGCGGGCACGTCAGGTAGTACAGCGTCGGGAAGGGGGTGCCGTCGGGGAGCCGCGGGGCGGTCTCGACGACATCGGGCTGCCCGCAGGGGCAGCGGTGCGCGATCGCGCGCAGACCGCGCGGGGGCCGGCCGAGCTGATCCTTGAACGCGGCGATGTCCGCGTCGGTGGGCTCGGTGGGTTCGGTGGTGGGAGGAGGGGTTTCCATGCCTGCCTTGTTCGCTGACTTAACCGTGCTGCGGGCCATCGGCGCTGTCCACGCCGTTCCATACGTTCGAGTACCAGGGCCGGTCGGCCGCACCGCCCTCTTCGTGCTGCTGCTCGGCGGCCTCCGGGTCGATCATGGTGTATCCGGTCTCCCCCGGCAGGACGTAGTGCAGATGCTCGCGGGCCAGGCGCCGGATGTACATGTCGTCCTTGAGCCGCGCTTTCTCGTCCTTGAGCTGCTCGACGCTCGTACGGGCCTCTTCCATCAGCCGTTCCTGCTCGGCGATCTCGGCCCGCTGCGAGACGTACTGGCGCATCGGGTAGGCGAGTGCGACGACGAGCGAGCAGACGACGAGGGCGAGGAAGGCCGCACGTCCGGTGAGGCGGGAGCGGCGGGCCTGGCGGCGGTTCTGGGACCGGTAGACACGGGCGGCGGTCTGCTCGCCGAGCAGCCGCAGCCTGGTCGCGGTGGAGAACCGGTCCGCCTCCGGCGTGCGTGCCATTCCTCTCGCCTCCCCTTCACACGCGTACGTCCCCGGACACGGTACGGGACCGCGGCCGGGGACGTACGGACGACAGGGCGTCAGCCGGTGATCGGGCGACGATCAGGCGAAGGTCGGCCCTCGTACTCGCTGTGCTTACTGGTCCGCGAAGCGGAACCGCGGGAACGCGCTGCGGCCCGCGTACACCGCCGCGTCGTCGAGGATCTCCTCGATGCGCAGCAGCTGGTTGTACTTGGCGACGCGCTCGGAGCGGGCCGGGGCGCCGGTCTTGATCTGACCGCAGTTGGTGGCGACGGCCAGGTCGGCGATGGTGACGTCCTCGGTCTCGCCGGAGCGGTGGGACATCATGCACTTGAAGCCGTTGCGCTGGGCGAGCTCGACGGCGTCGAGGGTCTCGGTCAGCGAACCGATCTGGTTGACCTTCACGAGCAGGGCGTTCGCGGCGTTCTCCTCGATGCCGCGGGCCAGGCGCTCCGGGTTGGTGACGAACAGGTCGTCGCCGACGAGCTGCACCTTGGCGCCGAGCTTCTCGGTGATGGCCTGCCAGCCGGCCCAGTCGTCCTCGAACAGCGGGTCCTCGATGGAGACCAGCGGGTAGGAGTCGACGAGCTCCGCGTAGTACTCGGTCATCTCGGCGGCCGAGCGGGACTTGCCCTCGAACTCGTACGAGCCGTCCTTGTAGAACTCGGACGCGGCGACGTCGAGCGCGAGCGCGATGTCCTTGCCCGGGGCGTAACCGGCCTCCTTGATGGCCTCGAGGATGAGGTCCAGGGCGGCGCGGTTGGAGTCGAGGTTCGGCGCGAAGCCGCCCTCGTCGCCGAGACCGGTGGACAGGCCCTTCTGCTTCAGGACCTTCTTGAGGGTGTGGTAGACCTCGGTGCCCCAGCGAAGAGCCTCGGAGAAGGACTCCGCGCCGATCGGCGCGATCATGAACTCCTGGATGTCCACGTTGGAGTCGGCGTGCGAACCGCCGTTCAGGATGTTCATCATCGGAACGGGCAGCAGGTGCGCGTTCGGACCGCCCAGGTAGCGGAAGAGCGGCAGGTCCGAGGCCTCGGAGGCGGCGTGCGCCACGGCGAGGGAGACGCCGAGGATGGCGTTGGCGCCGAGGGAGGACTTGTCCGGGGTGGCGTCCAGGTCGAACATCGCCTGGTCGATCAGCCGCTGCTCGGTGGCGTCGTAACCGACGAGCTCCGGGCCGATCTGCTCGATGACGGCGAGGACGGCCTTCTCGACACCCTTGCCCTGGTAGCGGTTCTGGTCACCGTCGCGAAGCTCGAGAGCCTCGAACGCACCGGTGGAGGCGCCGGACGGAACTGCAGCACGACCCGTGCTGCCGTCGTCGAGGCCAACCTCGACCTCGACCGTGGGGTTACCTCGGGAGTCCAGGATTTCCCGGGCTACGACGACGTCGATGGACGGCACGAGCATCTCCTTCTGGGATGTGACGCGAGAAAAAGTGCAGAGGTCTGCTTGGCCTTGCGGCAAGAGCCTAACCGCCTCGGGGGCAAAGGCCGGCCGATGCCCGCCCCCTGGGACGAAAAAGGGCATCAAGACCCTTGAGGCCGGACAAACAGGGCGGTATCTACCTGCGAGTAACCGGCATTCGGGTCCCGACCCCTCGACGGACCGAACCCCGGCCCGGCGCGTACGGGGGAAGGTGCGCCGGACCGGGGTGCTCGGGTCCCGTTCGAAAGACGGGTGGCCTCCCACGACCGCCGGACCGTGGGAGGGGGAGGGTCAGCTCAGATGGAGCTGCTGACCCGGGTGGATCACGTCGGCGTCCTCGACGATGTCCTTGTTCAGCTCGAAGAGCTTCTCCCAGCCGCCCTTGACCTTCTCGGCCTCGGCGATCTTGCTCAGGGTGTCGCCGGCCTTGACCTTGTACTCGCCGTCGCCCTTCTTGAAGGCCTTGGCCTCGGGAGCGGCGGCGGGCTTCTCGGCCTTCTTGGCCGGGGCCTCGGCGCGCTCGGAGCGCGTGGTGGGGGCCTCGGCGCGCTCCTGGGCCGGCTGCGTGGGCTCGGCCTCGGCGGAGCCGCCGTCGTAGGAGGCGCTGGACAGGCCGACGCCGCAGCTCGGCCAGGCACCCTTGCCCTGGCCGGCCAGGACCTTCTCGGCTATCTCGATCTGCTGGGACTTGGACGCCTGGTCGGCGGTCGCGGCGTACGCGGTGCCGCCGTACGCGGCCCAGGTGGAGGCGGAGAACTGCAGGCCGCCGTAGTAGCCGTTGCCGGTGTTGATGGACCAGTTGCCGCCGGACTCGCACTGGGCGACTGCGTCCCACTCGGAAGCGGTGGCGGCGGAGGCGGTGCCCGCGCCGAGCAGCGGGGCGGCGACGGCCGCACCGGTGATGCCGACGAAGGCGGCGATACGGGTCGCCCTGGAAGCGCGGCGGTGCTTGGCGTTGCCGGAAGAACGCAGCATGGAGCTATCTCCTCACCGACGCCTGCGAGGTGAGCTGTCGGGTTCGGGCCTGTGAGTTGCCCGGCCGCACGTCACTGACGCGCGGACTTCACCCCCAGCCGGCTCCGTCCGCCGGTCTCACGGTCCGGCCGACCTCGACGTACGGTCGGCCTCTCGCGATCTCGACTCACGGGCCCGGCACTTACCTGGGTCCCCCGCTCCTGCCTTCGGCGCTCTGAGCGACGACTGTTCCCCCCGACCGACGGCAGGATTCGGCGTATCGGTCGACGGTGCCCGCGATGGCGAACGGTTCCGACGGTAGACACACGACTCCCCGATGTTCAAAGTCGAACATCGGGGAGAAATCGCCCGAACCGGCCGCCTGCACGTGTCCGTTTTCGCAGGTGAGGGGCGGAGTGGGCGAATTAGCGGGGACTTTGCTCCAGTTGCAGCAAAGAGACCCTTGTCTCACTCGCACACAACGGACATAAGCCCGCGAAAGCCTACGCGAACTAGCCCCGGTTCAGGCCCAGATCGAGGCTCTGACCGGGCAGGATGAGGTCCGGGTCGGCCCCGACGGTCTCCTCGTTCGCCTCGTAGAGCGCCGGCCACCCGCCGGGCACGTCCTTCTCGGCGGCGATGTCGCACAGACTGTCGCCGGGCTGAACGGTGTAGGTGCCAGGGCCGGTTGCCTCGTCGACCCCGTTACGGCCTGAACTGTCACCGCGTGAGGCATGACGGCCGCTTTCGCGACCCTCTTCCGTATTGCCCGTTTCCGCCTCGTCGTCGGCGGGGGCGCCGCGGTGCTTGCCGCCGCCGCTCGTCGCATCGTCGGAGGGAGCCGCACCCGCGGCTCCGTCGGCCGCGTCGGGAGCGGTGGTGGCCTCGTCCGTGGGGTCCGGTGCGCCGTCGGCCTCACGGGTCGGCTCTGAGGTGTCAGCGCCGTCCGACGCTCCGGTCCTGCCCGAACCGCCGGAAGAGTCCTCCAGGGTTTCGCTGTCCCTGGGGTCGGTCGGCGCGTCCTCGCCGGAGGCGTCCTCGGACGGCTCGGCGGCCGGCGCTTCGCTCTGCTGCGGCAGCGGCAGGATGCCGGGGTCGACGCCGGTGTCCGTGCCGTCGTCGACGAGCCCCGCGAGCGGACCACAGGCGGGCCACGCCTGCGGCCCCTCGGCGGCGAGCACCTTCTCGGCGACCGCTATCTGCTGCGAACGGCTGGCGAGGTCGGCGCTCGGCGCGTACGCGGTGCCGCCGTACGCGGCCCAGGTCTCCTCCGAGAACTGGAGTCCGCCGTAGAAGCCGTTACCGAAGTCGGCACTCCAGGCGCCGCCGCTCTCGCACTCCGCGACACGGTCCCACGTGCTCGCGTCCGCGGCGGAGGCCGAGCCCGCGCCGAGCAGCGGAATGGCGATGGCCGAACCGGTCACGCCTGCCGCGACGATGAGGGCCGGAGCCTGGCGGGGTCGGCGGTGTCGTCCGTTCCCGGAGAGCATGCGGTTGCCTTTCGCGTGACAGCTGGGAAGCCTGCGGCCTGCTGTTGCATGCCGAGTCGACGGTGAACGTAGCCGTATTCGAACGCGAGTCACAAGTCGATGCAGCGGAGATCACGTGAAAGTCACAGAATTGACGGAACGTCAGTTTGTTTGCGGCGTGAACTCAACGGGCAGAGTGCGCAATCCACGCATGATGAGTCCCCCACGCCACCGCAAATCGGCCGGATCTCCCGCAAGCCGCAAGTCAGGCATTCTGCGGAGCAGCGTGCCGAGCGCGGTCTGCCCCTCGAGCCGGGCGAGCGGCGCGCCGAGGCAGTAATGGATGCCGTGCCCGTACCCCAGATGCTGGTTGTCACGCCGGGACAGGTCGAGCGTGTCCGGCGCGTCGAAGCGTTCGGGGTCGCGGTCGGCGGCCGCGAGCACGACGAGTACGGGGTCGCCGGCCGCGATCCGCTGCCCGCCGACGGTGAGCGGTTCGGTGGCGAACCGCCATGTCGCGAGCTCCACCGGCCCGTCGTAGCGCAGCAGTTCCTCGACCCCGGTGGCCAGCAGTTCGCTCTCGCCCGCGGCGAGCGAGGCCTGGAGGCGCTCACGCTGGCCGGGGTTGCGCAGCAGGGCGTACACACCGTTGCCGATGAGGTTCACGGTGGTCTCGAAGCCGGCGAAGAGCAGGATGAAGGCCATCGCCGCGGCCTCGTTCTCGGTGAGGTGCTCGCCGTGGTCGGACGCCTTGATGAGCCCGGAGATGAGGTCGTCCCCCGGCTCCTCGCGCTTACGGTGGATCAACTCCGCGAGGTATCCGCGCATCTTCTTCACCGAGCGGGCGACGCCGCCGCGCGGACCGCCCCCGTGGCGGATCATCATCCCCGCCCAGTCACGGAAGTCGTCCTGGTCCTCGCGCGGGACGCCGAGCATGTCGCAGATGGCGTAGATGGGCAGAGGGAAGGCGAACTCGTGGATCAGGTCCGCCTCCCCCTTCTGAGCGAAGGAGTCGATGAGCCGGTCCGTCAGCTCCTGCACCCGCGGCGCGAACTCGGCCACACGGCGCGGTGTGAACGCCTTGGAGACCAGCCGGCGCAGCCGGGTGTGGTCCGGCGGGTCGATGTTCAGCAGATGCGTCATCAGCTCCGCCTTGCGCTCGCCCGGGATGCCCGTCTTCCCCTTGGCGTGCGCCGGTTCGTCGTGATGCGCGGGGTTCTTGGAGAGCCGCTGGTCGGCGAGGGCCTGCTTGGCGTCGGCGTACCGGGTGACCAGCCATGCCTCCACGCCGCTGGGCAGCCGGGTCCGGTGCACCGGCGAGTGCTCGCGCAGCCAGGCGTAGGCGGGGTAGGGGTCGGTCGCGAACTCCCAGGTGAAGAGTTCGGGAGCGGCGTTCCGGTCGGTCGGGTCGTTCACCCCTCGACGTTATCGGGGTGACCCTCCGCCGCGCGGATCGCGTCCCGGTACGCGCGGGCCGCGGCACGCAGCGCGGCCTCGGGGTCGATGCCCGCCGCCTCCGCGCGTGCGGCGAGGGCGAGCAGCTCGTAACCGACGCCCTGTCCGGCGGGGAGCGGGACGTCGAGGCCGGCCGTACGGACCCTGGAGGCGAGCTTCGCCGCCAGCGCGAGGCCCGGCTGGCCGAGCGGAACACCGTCGGTCATTGAATCGCGCCGCTTCTCGATCGCCTTGGTGCGCAGCCAGTGCGCCTTGACCTCCTCGGGCGTCGAGGCGGTCTCCTCACCGAAGACATGGGGATGGCGGTGGATCAGCTTCTCGACGATCGTGCCCGCGACGTCGTCGATCGAGAACGGCTCGTCCTCTTCCCCGGGGCCGCCCTCCTCGGCGATCCGCGCGTGGAAGACGACCTGGAGCAGTACGTCCCCCAGTTCCTCGCGCAGCTCGTCCCGGTCACCGTCCTCGATGGCCTCGACGAGCTCGTACGCCTCCTCGATCCCGTACTTGGCCAGGCCCTTGTGGGTCTGCCGCGACGACCAGGGGCACTCGCGGCGGATGCGGTCCATGACCTCGACGAGGTCGAGCAGCCGCGCGCCGGGCAGGTCGTACGCACCGGGCAGCAGCTCCAGGTCCGGCATCGCCACCCGGCCGGACCCGCCGAGGCGGGCCAGACCGTCGGTCAGGGCCGGCTCGCCCTCGCCGGAGGCCAGCACGACGATCGTGCGGCCTCCCGCGCAGGCGTCCACGAGCTCCTGCGCGCTCGGCGCGAGGTGCTCGACGGTCACACCGGCCTCACGCAGGTACGACAGCTGCCGGTGGTGCGGATCCGCGCACAGCACCCGGTCCGCCGCGTGCAGCGTCCGCCACGCGGGCCAGGACAGCAGTCCGGGCGCGACGCGGTGGCTGGCGGTGAGCAGGACGATACGGCCGACGGCGGGTGCTTCGGTGGTCACACCCCGAACCTACCTCCCGCCGCTACGCACCCGCCTCGACGGGCTGTGCCTCCTGCGAGACCTGCGTGATCCAGGGCGCCTTGTAGTTCCCGAGCTCCAGCTTCGCGTCGTCCCAGGCGCCGTAGCGGGGGTTCACATCGATGTCGAGGTCCTTCGCGGCGGCGGTGAATGCCTCGTTCAGCTTCTGCTGGCCCTCCGGGCTGTTCGCCGCGCCGATCGCGGTGGCGATCTTGCCGACCAGGATGTCGCGGCGCACCGCGTTCTCGACCTGGTCGGGGGCGACGCCGCGCTGCTGGAGATACATGGCGGCGAGCTGCTCCTCACCGCCGGACTGCTCCACGAGCTCGTCCCGCCCGTCCTGGATCTCCTTGCGGTTGACGCTCACCCCGGCGTCCTCGGCGGCCTTCGCGACCACCCGGTCGACGATCAGGTCGTACAGCTTGGCCCGGCCGAGCTGCCCGCTGTCCTTGATCAGCTGCGCGGACTGCGGCGAGGCCTGCTGCGCGTCGCGAACGTCCTGGACCTTGGCCTGGACGGTGGACATCTCGATCCGCTGCCCGCCGACGACGGCGGCGGTCCCGGGGTGCGCGTCGGTGCCGCAGGCGGCGAGGAGCGGCGCGGCGGCGAGGAGCGCGGCGGAGACGGTGAGCGCGGTGCGACGACGGCGGTGCAAAGGGGCCTCCCGGCATGATTGTGCTTCGGTGCACAAGGCCTTGCGGTGATCGATGTTAGGCACTGGGAGTGGCGTGGGCCACTGATTCGCCAAACGATTCGGCCCGAGCCCGGGATGCGGGCGGCACTCTCCCTCCTCCCACGGCGGACCGGCCCGGCGGATCCGGGCGCTGCCAAGGGCACCCGTCCGCCTCCCCCGACGCTCATCCGGCGTTCACCTTCCGCTCACGCCGGCGTCAAAAGCCGCTCCCTCGGCCGCGCGTACCCTCGCCCGGTGACCACGCTCTCCGTCATCGTCCCCTGCTACAACGTCTCCGCGTACATAGCCGATACGGTGGCCGGCCTGGTGAACAACGCCCGGGACGACTTCGAGTTCATCTTCGTCGAGGACCGCTCGACGGACGACACCTTCGAAGCCCTCACCGGGCTCACCCGGCGCCTGCCGAACAGCGCCGTCGTCCGCCACGAGGAGAACCGGGGACTCGCGTCGGCGCGCAACACCGGCATCGACCGGGCCGACGGCCGCCTGATCACCTTCCTCGACGGCGACGACTGGCTCGGGCGGGGTCACCTGGCGGCCCTCGTCGACGCGATCGACCGGCTCGGCGTGGACTTCGTACGCACCGACCATGTGCAGGTGACCGGCAGCCGTCGGACCCTCCAGCGGGCCCCGGAGGGACGGCGGGACACGCCGCTGGACCCGCGGTCGTCGATCCTTCCGGTCGGCGAGTCGAGCATGGTCGACTACCCGTACGCCTGGGCCGGTGTCTACGACGCCTCCCTCCTCGACCGGGGGATGCTGCGGTTCACGGACGGACTGCGCACCGCGGAGGACCGGCCCTGGATCTGGCAACTGCACCGGAACGCCGAGTCCTACGCCGTGACCTCGTTGCACCGGATCTTCTACCGGCGGGGCGTCGCGAGCTCGCTCACCCAGATCGGCGACGTACGGCAGCTGGACTTCGTGAAGGCGTTCGACCAGGTACTGGCCGAGCTCGCCGACGACCCGCAGGCGGACCTCCTGATGCCGAAGGCGATCCGCGGCTACTGCGTCGTCATCGCGCATCAGCTCCGCGACCGGCAGCGCTTCAGCCGTTCCGTCGCCCGCGAGCTCAAGGCCCTCACCAGCGGGGCACTGCGGCGCATTCCGGGTGCCGAGCTGGAGCGGGCACTCGCCGGGCTCGACGACGAACGGCGCACCATCATCAGAAAGGCCGCCGCATGACCGTCCAGATCTTCTGCGCCGCCACCCAGTACGCGGCGGCCACCGTCACGGCCGCGATCCGCTCCGGCCTGTTCGGTCCTCGGTCGGAGCACCGCCGGATCCTGGTGGTCAGTGACACCTCGGCCGTTCCCGAACTGGGCACCCCGCTGGACCGGATGTCCGGTTTCGAGGCGCTGCGCCCCGAGTTCGACGAGGTGCGCTCCTGGAACGCGACGATCCGTCCGCACCACCCGGCCGGCTGGTCCCCCCGGGCCCAGGACGTCCTGCTGTGGGAGAGGAGCCTGCGGCTCGCCTGGGGGCTGGGCGACGACAAGGTCGAGATCGCCTGCGAGTCCATCCAGGCCAACCCCTCGCGGGCCGTCGCGGCGATCTTCGCGGACAGTCCGCTCCATGTGTACGCGGACGGGCTGATGAGCTACGGGCCCACCCGCAGCCAGATCCCGCTGCCGATGAGCAGCCGCATCAGCCGGCTGATCCATCTCGACCTGGTGCCGGGCCTGCGGCCGATGCTGCTGTCCGAGTACGGCGTCGAGCCGGTCGCCGTGCCCGACGCGGAGTTCCGCGCCGTGCTCGGCGACGTCGGTTCGGCCGCCCAGACCGGTCCGGAGCGTCCCACGGCGCTGCTGCTCGGCCAGTACCTCTCCGCGCTGGAGCTGATCAGCCGGGACGAGGAGGAGGAACTGCACCTGGGCATGATCCGCGGGGCCGCGGCCCTCGGGCACCGCGTCATCACCTTCAAGCCGCATCCCAGCGCCCCCGCGGACTCCACGCGCGCCCTGGAGGAACTCGGGTCCGAGCTCGGCCTCGATCTGCACATCCTGCGGACGCCCGTGCTCGCGGAGACGCTCTACGAACGGGCCCGCCCGGAACTGGTCGTGGGGTGTTTCTCCACCGCGATGATCACGGCTGCGGCCTTCTACGGCATCCCCGCCGCCCGGGTGGGCACCGAACTGCTGCTGGAGCGCATCGCCCCCTACCAGAACAGCAACCGCGTCCCGCTGACCATCGTGGACGCCCTCGTCCCCGACCTGAGTGACACCGCACGGGCGGGCGGGCCGGTGGACCTCACCGCCGATGTCGGCGGCCTGGTGCGCGCGGTCGGGTACTGCATGCAGTCCGCGTCCCACCCGGGGCTGCGGGAGGAGGCGGTGTCCTTCCTCTCCGCGCTGCCCGAGGAGAGGCTGACCCGCTACTTCAAGCGGCGCAGGCTGACCAGCCTGGGCCTGCCGGGGGCCACGCCGCCCGTCCGTGGCGAGGCGCTGCGCCGTAACCCGGTGCTCCGCAAGGTGGCGCGCCGGATGCGCTGAGCCGCCCGAGCCGCGCGTGTCCGTGCCCCCGCCGATCCTGGACCGGCGGGGGCACGGACATGTGCGGCGCTCGTCAGCGGACGGTGGCCTGCTCCGGTTCCGCGTCCGGCCGGACCGGGGAGCGGTCCGGGCCGAGCATGATGAACCGCGACAGGACGAACGTCAGCGGGATGGCCGCTGCCGCCGCGAGCAGCGGCGCACCGGTGCTGCCGAAGTGCAGCACGTCGACGAGCAGGTACACCCCGCTCGTCGTCACCACGAAGTTCGCCGCGTTGGTGAGCGGGAACAACAGGAACTTCCGCCATGTCGGAGGCGTGCGGTACGTGAAGTACGAGGTCAGGAAGAACGACCCGACCATGGACAGCAGGAAGGCGACGACGTGGGCCGCCACGTACGGCAGGACCGTGAGCAGGGCCAGGTACAGGCCGTAGTACGTCCCGGTGTTCACCAGCCCGACCAGGCCGAACCTGACGATCTGGCCCCGTACCGTCATTTCCCTACCAGTTCCCCCGCGCGCCTGTTCCCGTCACGGTCCCGTCGGCCCTCCTCCTGTCGGGGAAGGCCGGCGTTGGTCGCCTTCACCAGGAAGTGCGGCCGCCGCTTCACCTCGTAGTAGATGCGTCCGACGTACTCGCCGACCACACCCAGCATCAGCATCTGCACGCCGGCGAGCGCGATGACCGCCACGAGCAGGGTGACATATCCAGGGGTGTCCACGCCGTTCGCCAGGGCGACACCGACGATCCAGGCGGCATACACCATCGCGACGGCCAGCAGCAGCATTCCCAGATAGATCGCGGCCCGCAGCGGTTTGTTGTTGAAGGAGAGCAGCCCGTCGAGACCGTAGTTGAGGAGCTTTCCGAAGCTCCATTTGGAGCGGCCCTGCTCACGCACCGCATTCTCGTACTCGAATGTCGTCGTGCGGAATCCGACCCAGGCGAAAATGCCCTTGGAGAAACGGTTGTACTCGGTCAGCTCCAGCACCGCGTCGACGGTGCGCCGTGACAGCAGCCGGAAATCGCCGACGCCGTCCACGAGTTGCACGTCGACCAGCCGGTTGATCAGCCAGTAGTAGGCGCGCGCCGTGACCGTGCGGGAGACCCGGTCGCCCTTGCGGGTGCGCTTGGCGATGACCTGGTCGAAGCCCTCCTCGTACAGCTGGAGCATGCGCCGCACGAGCTCCGGGGGATGCTGGAGGTCGGCGTCCATGATGACGACCGCGTCCCCCTCGGCGTGCCGGAGGCCGGCGAGCATCGCCGCCTCCTTGCCGAAGTTGCGGCTGAAGGAGACGTATCGGGTACGGGAGTCGGCCTCGGCGATCTCCCGGAGGAGATCGAGCGTCCGGTCCTGGCTTCCGTCGTCCACGTATACCAGCTCGAATTCCTGCCCGAGCAGGTCCAGTTCGGCGGTCACATGGTCATGGAAGCGGCCGATGATCTCCTCTTCGTTGAAGCACGGGACAACTATCGAGATCAGCACCAGAGAACAACATCCGCCGTGAATGTCGCAGACGGGGTCACGACATGGCGTAGAGGCGACCCTTCGGTGAACTGGTCTTCCCTCAGGGTGATTTCACGATCACTACTGGCATATTCGACACATCATGTGGACTCTGCCCCCCGCGCGCGGCCGTGCTGCCGGTCTCGCCGCGCTCATCACCGCCGGCACCGTGTGCGCCGGCGACGCCGTCGCCCGCAGCTACCCCTTCGGGCCGCACACCCGCAGCGTGAACGACCTCGGCAACCAGTTCGTCCCGTTCCACACCCGGCTGTGGGACCTGCTGCACGGGCGGGCCGACGGCGGAGTGCTGCTCAACTGGCAGTCCGGGTACGGCACCAGCTTCCTGCCCGACCTCGGCACCTACCTGGCGAGCCCGTTCTCGGTGCTCGTCGGGCTGTTCCCGCGTGACGAGATCGACCTGGCCGTCTACGTGGTCACCCTCGTCAAGATGGCGGCGGCCGCGGCGGCCATGACCTGGCTGCTCACGGCGCTCCGCCGGGGCACGGACCGACGGTGGGCGGCCGCGGTCCTCGGCGCCTCGTACGCCCTGTGCGGCTGGTCGGTCGTCGAAGCCTCGTACAACCCCATGTGGCTGGACGGGCTGATCGCCTTCCCGCTGCTGTGTCTCGTCGGCGAATGGGCCCGCAGGGGCAGGCGGCCCGTGCTGGGTCCCGTGATCGTCGCACTGGCGTGGACCGCGAACTTCTACACCGCCTACATGGCGACCCTGGGCGCCGCACTGGTCCTCCTCCTGCGGCTGCTCCTGGAGGAGCCCGAGCGCCGGGAGCGGATACGGGCCCTGCTGCGCGCGGTGCGGGCCGTGCTGCTCGGCACAGCGCTCGCGGCGCCCGTGCTCGTCCCCGTCTTCCTCGGCACCCGGCACGCCTATCCCGGGTGGAAGCGGGAGTTCGCGGCGGCCTCCTGGGCGGACATGTCCGCACGGCTGCTGCCGGCCACCTACAGCTTCTTCACCCCGGCGCTGTTCCTCGGCACGGGCGCGCTGCTGCTGGCCTGCGCGCTGGCCTTCCACCGCGCGGTGCCCGGTCGTGAGCGGCTGGCCTGGACCGGTCTGGTGGCGGCGGTGGCGCTGTCGCTGCAATGGGGCCCCACACATCTGCTGTGGCACGCCTTCGCGACGCCCAACGGCAGCCCGTACCGGCAGACCTTCGTTCTCGCCGGTGTCATCGTCATCGCGGCGTGGACCACCGTCGCCCGCGCCTGGCCCGGCCGGCGGGCTCTGCTCGGCGGTTGCGCCGTGCTCCTCGCGATCATCGCCGCCGCGTCGTGGAGCCCCTTGGTCACCCGGTGGACGTACCCGCTGTTCGCCGCCGGGCTGCTCGCCGTCGCGGGCGGGCTGCTGTTCGCCCGCCGCGGCAGGCGGACGGCACCGCTCGCCGCCGTCCTGCTGATCGGCGCCCTGGTGGGCCAGGCCGCGGCGACCACCGCCTACGCGGACCGGCAGCGCCTGAACCGCCTCGACGACTACGCGCCCTGGGGAACGCGCCAGCAGGTGCAGGCGGACGCCGTCCAAGAGGCCGACGGCTGGCCCCGCTACCGCACGGACCCCGGCCGTGAGCAGACCACCGCCAACGACCCGATGGCCGTCGGCGGCCAGGGCGCCGCCTACTACAGCAGCCACACACCCGCCGTGCTGACGCGTACGTTCCTCGCCCTCGGGAGCGGGTGGACCTCGGGCGGCCGGGCTATGCACAGCCTCGACAACCCCGTCACCGACGCGGTCTTCTCCGTCGGCGCCCGTGTGCACGTGCCCCGAGACCCGCACCAGGGCTGGACCCGGCCCGACGACAGGCCCACGACGGTGACCCGGCAGGAGGTCCCGCCGCTGGTGACCGTGCGGCCGGTCCTTGCGGACGGCCCACGCCTCGGCCGCTCCCCGTACCGCAACCAGGAGAAGCTGCTCGGCTCGGCCGTCTACACGGTCCCCGCGACCCGGCTGCGCACCGAGGCAGGGGCGGCCGTCCCCGACCAGGACCGCTTCGACCACCGGCTGGCACCCGGCCGCTACACCCTGACGGCCCGCTGCCCCGCCGGCAGCGGGGTCTTCCTGTGGGCGCCGGACCTGTTCGGCACGGCCCGCGTCGGGGCGGGCGAACTCGTCGACTTCCGCGGCGAACTCCCGGGACGGCGCGCCGCGATGGCGGGCCTCGGACGGACCGGCGACGGGCAGGTGACCGTGTCGCTGCGCGCCGCGCGGGCCGGGACCCTGCCCCACGAGGCGCTCGGCTGCCTCGACCGGCAACGGCTGTCGGCGGCGGTGGAGCGGCTGCGGAGCACCGGCGCGGTGTCCGTCGACGTCGACGGCAGCGGTGTCCGCGCCGAACTGCCCGCCGGTCCGGGCGGAACGGCCGTGCTCGCCGCGCCCCGGATCGCGGGCTGGAGCTGCGGGGGCCGGCCGGCGGACTCGTACCTGGGCCTGGTGGCGACCCCCGTGGCCGCCGGACAGACGTCCGTGGAGTGCGCGTTCCGGCCACCGGGGCTGCGCGCGGGCACGTTCGCGGCGGTGGCCGGTCTGATCGGGCTGATCGTCGTCGGCCCCGGCCGCCCGATGCTTTCCCGCCTGCGTCGCCGGGGGGACACCAAGACTTCATCTGCCTAGCACTGGAGCTTGGTGGGCCCGGGGGTTGTTCACGCGTACGTTCCCGGGCATGCCCATTCTCCGCAACCGTCTGACGAAGCGCGCCCTGCGTCCCGCCCTCACCCTGCTCGAACAGCGCGTGAGACGTGGCGTGCAGCCCGACCTCGACACCTTGCGGCGGGAGGTGGCCGAGATGCGGCGGCAGCAGTACGCGGTCGGGTTGCTGCTCGACGGCACGGGCAGAGGCGCGCACCGCATCCCGCCCGCCGCGGAGATCGACCGGCTGGTGCGCGAGGTGGGGGACGTCAGCGGACGCGGCGAGCACGCCCGGCGCAGTGTCGTCGTCGCCTTCCGCACGGTGGTCGCGCTGGAGGCGCTCGGGGTGGGGCGGCTGGCGGGCTCCACGTCCAACATCTGCGGCAAGCTCGCGACCGTTCCGCTGCTCTCGCCGCCGAACGGCAACATCCTCGAGATCGGCACCCTGTACGGGCTGTTCGCCTCCGCCCTGGTGCGCATGGTGCACCGGGCGGGCATCGAACCGGACCTGACGATCGTCGACCCGCTGGCCGGCTCACAGCTCCAGCCGGGGACCTCGCAGCCCGCCGACCCGACCGGCACCCCGGTGCGCGAGGACGTCGTACGCGCCAACCTGGCGCTGGGCGGCAGCCGTTCGGCCCTCCAGGCCCGTGTCCAGCAGGGCTTCTCGTCCGACCCGGAGGTCCGTGAGGCCGTCTCCGACCGGGAGTACGGCGTGATCGTCGTGGACGGCGACCACTCCATGGAGGGTGTGGCCGCCGACCTCGAATGGGTCGAGAAGATCATCGCGCCGGGCGGGATCGTGGTCCTCGACGACTACGGCGACAAGGCCTGGCCCGGGGTCCAGGAGGCCCTGGACAAGCACCTGGCCGGCGGAACGTCCCGGCTGCGGATGCTGGGGAGGGTGTCCACCTCGGCGTTCCTGCGGGCGGACTGAGCCGGCGTCGGCCCCGCAATCCTGTCCTGCCCGGCCGTCAGCCCATGCGGAACTGCTGCTGGCGCTCCAGCGCCCGCCGCACCTCCGCCGGCAGGGGATGGTAGGGGCCGTACGCGCGCTCCGCGTCGTACAGCAGCGA
The DNA here is from genome assembly GCF_044745705.1 of Streptomyces sp. NPDC086835. Taxonomy (NCBI): domain Bacteria; kingdom Bacillati; phylum Actinomycetota; class Actinomycetes; order Kitasatosporales; family Streptomycetaceae; genus Streptomyces; species Streptomyces sp. NPDC086835. Next base: position 496,759 of record NZ_JBIVAU010000004.1, on the reverse strand, counting down.
CTGGAACTGCTGTTGCGCCGCCGTGTGGTCGCCCACCGCGAGCAGCAGATGGCCGATGCGGTGGCGCACCTGGAGCGCGCGGTCCGGCTCCGAGCTCTCGAAGTACGGCAGGACCGCGCGGTACTCGGCCACCGCGGCGGCCGCCTCGCCGAGCTGCTCCAGGCAGTGGGCCGCGTCGTAGCGGTACTGCAGCGTCTGGGCGTCCGACGGGCCGGCCTCCGCCGTCCTGTCGTCGGCGAGGCGGCGCAGCTCGGGCAGGGCCCGGCGGTACTGGCCGTCGTCCATCAGGGTCGCCGCGTACTGCTTGCGCAGGATGCGGACGACGGGTGAGTGCTCGCCGTGCTCGGCCGCCGCGGCCGGGAGGATGCCACCGAGGATGTCGACGGCCTGGGTGATGCCGCCCTCGCCGAGGAGACGCTTGACCTCGTCGACGGCGCCCGCGACATCGGGCCTCGGCGCGGGCGCCACCGGCGGCGTGGCGGGGGCCGGCGCGACACCCGCCCGGTCCGGCCAGGGGGCGTGCGGGCGCAGGAACGGGCGCGTCGGGTCGAGCGGCCCACGGGGCTCGCCGCGCTGCGGCAGCAGCGGAACCAGCGCCTCGTACACCTCCTGGGCCCCGGAAGGACGGTGCTGCGGGTCCTTGGCGAGAAGGCGCAGCACGAGGGCCTCCAGCGGCTCGGGAACCTCCGGGCGCAGTTGCCGGACCGGCAGCGGCGGCTCATGGAGGTGCCGGTGCAGCACGCCGAGGGCCGTGGAACCGGCGAAGGGGACGTTGCCGCTGAGGAGTTCGTGCAGCAGGACGCCCAGCGCGTACAGGTCCGTGTACGGACCGACCGCGCCGCCCATCGCCTGCTCGGGGGCCATGTAGGCGGGGCTGCCGATGGGCGAACCGGTGTGGGTGAGCCGGGTGGTGTCCGTGTCGATGACGGAGGCCACGCCGAGGTCGAGGACGGTGAGCGTGCCGTCGGGCTTCACCATCACATTGCGGGGCTTGAGGTCGCGGTGGACGATCGGCACGGCGTGCACCGCGCCGAGCACCGCGCACAGCTGCGCGGCGACGCCGACGGCCCACTCCCACGGATACGGGTCGTGCTCCGCGAGATGGTCGGCCAGGTCGGCGCCCTCGACGTACTGCATCACGAGGTACAGGTCGTCGCCGTCGCTGCCGGCGTCGTGCACGGTGACCAGACCGGGGTGGCACACCTGGGCCGTCACCCGGCACTCGCGCACGAAACGCCGGCGCATCTCGTCGGCGGCGGTCGCCGCGGCCATGTGGTCGGGGCGCAGCAGCTTGACGGCGACGCGGCGGTCGAGACGCCCGTCGTAGGCCGTCCACACCTGCCCCATGCCGCCCTGGCCGACGAGCGCGGACAGTTCGTAACGGCCCCCGACGACCCGTCCGTTCACTTGCCCTCTTCCTTGCGGAGCAGGTCGCTGAGCTCGTCGAGCTCGGCGCGGACCTGGTCGATGCGGGGTGTGGCTCCTCCTCCGGACCCTGCGGGGGTCGCCGGCCGTCCGGCGGCGGCGGACGGGGCCGCGGGCGGGAACACCGGAGGGGACGTGGGGGGAGACGTGGGCGGCGACACGGGTGCGGCAGGCGCCGCCGGCGCCGGCGGATAGCCGTACGCCGGGGCAGGGGCGGCAGGAGCGCCCGGCGCGGGCGGGTAGCCGTACGCCGGGGCCGGCGGCGCCCCGTACGGCCCGGGGCCCGCGCCCGCGACCGGCGGGCCGTAGGGCGAGCCGGCGACGGCGGGTGACCAGCCGGGGCGCGGCTCCTGGTAGTGCCGTATCTCGGCGACCAGATAGTGCGTCGGCACCCCGATGGCGAGCCCGAACAGCACACCCAGGCAGACGAAGTCGAGCGCCGTCGGGTCCTCCTCGGCGACGGGCGCCGTGCCCGTGGTGCTGAACTCGCCGATCACCACGAAGACCATGACGGTGAGGGCCAGCGACAGCCAGAACAGCACCCAGTCCGAGCGGCGCCGGCGCACCACGGCGAGCCGGAGCATCGCTGCCCAGGCGAGGAATCCGATGCTCAGCAGCGCGAGCGCGACGAAGACGATGCGCAGGACCACGAGCACCGCTGTCGATGGGCGCGTGGGCTGCGGCGGCGCATAGCCGTGGCCGTGCATTCTTGTGCTCCTGATGCCTGGGGACGAGGCGTAGGGGACCGAGCGTATACACCGACACCGACAAGGGGTTACGGGTTGTACGGAACGGCCGTCCTCTTGGTCACTCCGGCCGGAGGCTGCCGTCCGTCAACCCGTCGTACATGCCCTGGACGAGCCGTTCGCCGAGGCGGCCCGCGAGGCGGAGCGCCTCCTCGAACTCGGCGAGCGTGCGGAACCGCTCCCCGTAGCGCCGCTGCTCCGCGAGCGGCAGGCGCGGCAGTTGGAGGCGGCGGACGTCGAGGCGGGTCGCGGTGGAGGCGTAGCTGCTGGCCTGGCGCTGGTTGGCGCTGCCGCGCAGGAAGCCCGCGAGGAACCAGGGGTCGAGCGTGTCCGGGTCGGGGCGCAGCAGCTGGAGGTTGCGGCCGAGGGCGGCGCCCGCGGTCGCCTCGTCCACGACGCGGACGACCGTGCCGGCGCCGAGCACGGGAACCACGACATCGCCCGCCTCGACGCGCACCGGCTCCTCGTCCGGTCCGTCGGGAAGCGTGCCCGTGGGGGCCTTGCCCGACAGGACGTCCTGCTCCGTGAGGACGGGCACGTCCTCACCCGGGGCGCCGCCGCCGGTGCCTCCGGCGTGCATGACCAGTGCGCCGGCCCGCGCCAGTTCGCCCACGGTGGTGGCCGGCCGGTGGACGGGCGCGACGGCCGGCGACGCCGCCGGGAACGGTGGGGGCGTGAGCTCACCGGTGCGGCGCAGGGTCTGTGTCAGGCGTTCGCGTACGGCGTCCAGTCCGGCGGCGCCGCCACCGGCGGCCGGGGGCGGCAGATGGCGGGCCGGGGCCAGGTCGACGTCGTCGTCGAGCAGTTCGATGACCGGGACGCACCGGCTCACGCCGGGGGTCTCCGGCACGGATCCCTGCCGTTCGAACGGCTGCCAGGCATCGAGCACCGCGGCGCGGATGGCCTGCCAGTCGAGCCGGTCGCGGCCCGCCGCGGCCGGTTCCGCCGTCGCGGTGTCGACCAGGAGCAGCTCCGGTGACGGGCGTTCTGCGGGGCCGGGCCTGCGCAGCACCCACAGGTGGAGCGGGATGCCGTAGGGGGGCGCGGCCCCGGCCGGGAGGGCGACGACGGCCCGCAGCGCGCCGCGGCGCAGCAGTCCGGCGCGGACACGGCGCCCGGACCGGCGGGAGGCGGCGGCCGGGGGCATCAGCAGTACGGCGGTGCCGCCTGGGCGCAGCCGGGCGAGCGCGTGCTGCACCCAGGCCAGTTCGGATTCCGTGCGGGCGGGCAGGCCGTACTCCCAGCGCGGGTCGTAGGCCAGTTCGTCGTGGCCCCAGTTGCGCTCGTTGAACGGCGGATGGCACAGGACGGCGTCCGCGGCGAGCTCCGGGAACGCGTCCGCGCGCAGCGCGTCGCCCGCCGCTGCCCGCACGTCGGCGTCCGTGTGCAGGGCGAGACGCAGGGCGGTGAGCGCGGCCAGGTCGGGGTCGGACTCCTGGGCGTGGAGCGCGCCGGGGCGGTCGACGGCGCGCAGGAGGGTGCCGGTGCCGGAGGCGGGGTCGAGCACGGTCCCCGCGGGCCCGATCAGCGCGGCCATCAGCGCGGCCGGTTCGGCCGGCGTGAGCGTGTACTGCCGGGGGTTGGCGTCGAGATGCCGCCCGAGCAGGAACTCGAAGGCCTGGCGGGCCCCGGTCTCCGCGGCGAGCGCGACGGCGCCGCGCAGCAGCGGCACGGAGGGCGCGAGCTCGTCGGGGAGCGGTGTCCGTACGGCCCGCGGGGTGCCGAAGCGGAACGTCAGCACCTCCTCGAGCGCGCCGGGCAGCACCACCGCCAGGCGGGCGTCGGAGACGGCGCCGAGGGCGGGCCAACCGGACGGCCGGTGATGGACGAGGAGGAGTGCGCAGCCGGCGTGGACGAGGGCGGTGAGGGCTCCGGCCGGGTGGGCGGACAGCTGCTGCCAGACCCGTTCACGGAGGGGCACCTCGGCCAGTTTCCCCTGGTCGCGCAGCCAGCGCTCGACGTCGGCGAGGGCGAAGGAGGGGCTGGTCTCCGTCCCTCCGACGGGTTTGGGGAAATCGGCGTGCCGACGGCGCCAGTTGCTCACGGCGGCACGACCGACGCCGGCGAGCCTGGCGATCTCGGCCGCGGTCACCTCTGCGGCGGTCACCTCTGGGGGCGTCCCGTCTGCTGCGGTCACCTCTGCTGCGTTGTCCGGCACCCGGCTGTCTCCCCCCACAGTTCCGCTTGCTGTGTCCGGCACTGTACTCGGGTTCACGGTCACAACGCGCTTCACAGGGGAAGATTGAAGAACGGAACACTTTCTTGTTGACTCGGTTCACAGCCTCTGCTGTTATTGACCCATGCAGAACGGGCCACGGAAGATCGGGCCCGCCACAATCAATGGGGGGGACCCATGTCGCAGTACACCCAGCCGCAGCCGGGCCAGTTCGCAGCGCCCAACCCACCGCGCAACGGCCTCGGTACGGCCGCCCTGGTGCTCGGAATCATCGGCCTCGTCTTCGCGGTCATCCCGTTCCTCTTCTGGATCGGCACCATCCTCTGCCTGATCGCGCTGATCCTCGGCATCGTCGGCCGGGGCCGCGCCAAGCGCGGCGAGGCGACGAACAAGGGCGTGGCCCTCGCCGGAACCGTGCTGGGCCTGCTCGGGATCATCGTCAGCGTGATCATCGGAATCGTCACGGTGATGGCGGTGGACGACGCGGTCGACGAGATCAACAAGGCCGTCGAGAACACCGCGCCCAAGGACACCTCCGCCGGTGGCACCGACGGTGCGGCGGAGGGTGACGCGCCGAAGGCCGAGGGCAAGTCCCTCGCCGCGGACGAGACCTCCGTCTACGACGACGACGTGCAGGTCACGGTCTCCGCGCCCAAGCCGTACACGCCCGGCGAGTTCGCGATCGGCCACACCAAGGGCAACAAGGCCTACCAGGTCACGATCACCATCGAGAACGCCGGCAAGGAGAAGTTCGACACGAGCCTCGTCACCGCCGACGCCCGCGCCGGCAAGGACGGTGTGACCGCCGAGCAGATCTTCGACGACAAGGCGGGCACCGGCTTCGAGGGCACGATCCTGCCCGGCAAGAAGGCCACGGTCACGTTCGCCTTCGACGCCCCCGCCGACGCGAAGGACCTGACGGTCGAGGTCTCCCCGGGCTTCGACTACGACGCCTCGCAGTGGGAGCTGAAGCTCTGACACCCGCGGCAGACGCGGTACGGACAAGGAGCCGGGGGGGGGCCCCCCCCCCGGGGGGGCCCCCCCCCCCCCCCCCCCCCCCCCCCCGGGCGCCCCCGGCGGGTAAGTTGAAGGGGACCCCACAGCCGG
>NZ_JBIVAU010000004.1:11964-491295 GCF_044745705.1 Streptomyces sp. NPDC086835 | reverse complement strand
GGCGGCGCGCGGGGGGGGGGTGGCGGGGGGGGGGGGTGGGGGGGGGGGGTGGGGTGGCGGGGGGGGGGGGGGGGGGGGGGCGCGCCCGCGGGGGGGGGCCCCCCCCCCCCCCCCCCCCCCCCCCCCCGGCTCCTGCCGTCCCGCCCAGGGGCTCCCGGTACGTTCATGTCATGGGATCCACAAGAGCGGACATCCACCACTCCCCCTCGACCTGGCGGCAGGACTGCCCTGCGCCGGCCTCGGCACAACGCGGCGCGCTCGTCGCGGAGACCGCGAAGCGCATCCTCGCCCTGGGGGACGGCCGCCTCCTGGTCGGCATCGACGGCCTGACCGCCGCGGGGAAGACGAGCTTCGGTCATGAACTGGCCGAGTTCGTCGCCGACTCGGGTCGCCCCGTGCTCCGGGCGACGCTCGACGACTTCAAGAACCCGTGGCGGGACCGTCATCTGTACGACCGGGAGTCGGGCGAGGGTTACTACCGCAACGCCTACGACTACGCGTCGGCACGGCGGCTGCTCCTCGACCCCTGCCGGTCGCCGGAGACGGCGTCCTGCGCGCTGTGCGGCATCGATCCGCTGACACAGGTCGACCACTCCGGCGAGCGGGCGCCACTGACACCCGACTCGATACTGATCGTGGACGGCGTCTTCGCCTTCCGGCCCGAGATCGACGACTACTGGGACTTCCGTATCTGGTTGCACGTGGACGAGGAGCTGTCGGTGCGCCGGGGAGGCGAGCGCGACCAGGACTGGGCCGGCTCCGAAGCGGAGTCGATCCACCGGAACCGGTACCTGGTGGCAGAGCGCATCTATCTGGAAGAGGCCGACCCGCTGTCGCGGACGGACGTCGTCATCGACAACTCGGACTTCGAGGCCCCGTACGTCGTCGCGTCGTCCTGAGGCGGGGAGGATCGCACCCCCGTCGAGGCGGCGGGAGAGCGGGGCCGCCCGGTGAGGCGGTCCCCGCATGCGCCTCCCCTACACCTGGTGGCGTACCCACACGTTGGGCTCGACGTACACCGCGTAACCCCGTTCCGCCTCGCAGTGCACGGGCACCAGCGCGCCCGGCACCTCGACCTGGCCCGTGGTGTCGAACGGGAGCCCGGTCCACTTGCGCCACTGCTCCAGCGATCCGGTGACCGTCATCGACGTCGGGGCCACCTTCTCGATGACGCCGCCGGCGCGGACGTGGACGCGCAGCCACGGGTCGTGCGGCAGCCCGTCCGCCTCGCGGGTGCGGTACGCGTACTCGCTCATCAGTGCCGACGGCTCGGCGCTCTTGGCGCTCGGCCGCACCGGCGCGATCAGCTCCCCGAAGCCCCGGCGGCGGGCGTTGTCCCGCATCGCCGCGAGGAGCCGGCCCGATATGCCCTGGCCCTGCTTCTCCTTGGCGACCGTGATCTCGATGGCGCTCATCGTGTCCGGCTTCCGGCCGTGCCGCAGGTCCGAGAAGGCCCACAGCATCACCTGGTCCCAGCCGCCCGCGGGCAGTTCCCTGCGCCCGTCGGTGTCCATGGCCACCGGCACGCTGAACGCCCGCCCGACGACCTTGCCTTCGGCGTCGGCAGCGACGAGCACGTACTCGGGCAGTTCGCCGACGATGCGACCGATGTAGGCCCAGCCGACGGGGTCGTTGACAAGGAAGTCCGCCCAGGTGTCGATCATCTGCCACATGGGGCCCTGCAGTTCCGGCCGCTCGGCCAGCGTCGTGATCTCAAGATCCATGGCGCCAGGCTAACGGCGCTCGCGCCCGGCCCCCAGTGGTTAAACGACCGTCGCCGTTGCGCCCTGTCGCCGCCCCGCAGGCGTCGGGGTCACCCGCCGCACTGGGCGAGCATGATCCGCTTGTCGGCGCTGGTGACCGGCAGCTCGTACTTGACCGCGACCTGCGCGAAGCGCACCGCGTAGGAGCAGCGGACAGGCTTGCTGGGCGGCAGCCAGGAGGCGGGGCCCGAGTCGCTCTTGGCGCTGTTGGCGCGACCTTCGACGGGCAGCAGGTTCAGCGGGTCGTTGGCCAGTCGGCGCCGCTTGGCCTCGTCCCAGCGGGCAGCGCCCATCTGCCAGCTGTACGACAGCGGAACGACATGGTCTATCTGCACCTCGGCGGCGTCCTGCTTGCGCCACTCGATGGTCCTGCCGGTGTACGGGTCGCGGATGGTCATCGCCACGACGACGCAGTCGGAGCCGTCGCGGAAGGCCAGTTCCTTCCCGTCGCGGGCCAGGAGGTCGTTCCTGGTGTCACAGCCGTTCCTGGCCAGAGGCACCCCGTCGGCGGTGTCCATCCAGGCGTAGCCGTACTCGTCGCGGTCGTAACCGGTCCTCGGGCCGCGGCCCTTGGTGGTCACCTCGCCGATCAGCTCGCGGGCGGCCGCCCTCTCCTCCTCGGTGACGAGGGCGGCGAGGCCCGGCTCCGTGCCGCGCGGATTGGCGAGCGGGCTGGTGCCGCCGGCGCCCGGTGCGCCCTGCGAAGGGCCCCCGCCGCCCTCGGCGCCGCCCCCGTCGATGCCGACACCCTCGCAACCGGTCACCAGCACCGCCGCGAGCAGCGCCGCCGCTCCTCCCCCGACCACCCCACGTCTGTTCACGGTCCGTACCGTACTGCCGGACTCAGACCTTGCCGATGCCGAGGGTGTTCTGCCCGGGCAGCAGACCGGTGCCGAGCACCGCGACCCAGTACGGGCCGAGCAGCTCGGACAGGCGCGCCGTGTCGTCGGGACCGAGCGCCGCCCACGGTGCGGCGGCCATCTCGTCCGTACGCCGCTCGACCTCGGCGCGCAGGGCGCGCCCGTCGGTGGTGGCGGTGCCGTCCGCTGCCAGCAGGCCACGTGCCACGAGCCGTTCGCGCGCCGCCGCCCACTCCGCCTCGCTCCAGCCGCGGCTCTCGAACGTCTCGACCGGGGCGGCCCCGACGCCGGCGAAGGAGACCAGTGACTCGACGGGGTCGAGACCGGCCGTGAGCAGTGCGGCGAGGTGGCCGTCGCCGCGGTGCTCGCGCAGCCGGGTGGCGGCCTGCCACAGGACGAGGTGCGGCTCGTCGGCCCAGGGCAGCGCGGCGTTGGCGGCGGCGAGCGGGCGGCCCGCGCACTCCGCGGCCTCCGCGGCACGCCGGGCGAGCTCGGCGGCCTCCGCGAGCTCCTTCGACGCGACGGCGTCACCGAGGACGTCCCGGTACGTCCGGTCGACGGCGCGCAGCCTGGCGGCGAGCACCTCCGCGGGGGACGCCTCGCGCCAGACGCCGGGGATGTACTCCCGCACCATCGCCGGGCTGAAGCTGTAGAACGCCGAGCCGACCTGTGCCGCGCCGGCCTCTCCGAGGGGTGCGGCACGCCAGGCGAAGTAGCTGGGCCAGCGCTCGTCGGTCCGATGGCCCAGCGCGGCGGCCTCCTCGAAGGCCTGCGGCGCGTAGTAGAGCACGGCGTGCAGGGGCTCGAGCAGATGCCACATCTGCCGCACGCGTCCGAGTTCGTCGGTCATGGTCCCGCCTCCATGTCATCTAGACACCGACTAGATTGCCCGCCGATGCCGAACTTGTCAATGCCTAGATTCTGCGTAGCCTTGGGTCATGAGCAGCGAGCGCACCTACCACCACGGTGACCTGCGGCGGGCCGTCCTGACCGCGGCCCTCGACGTCATCCGCACCGAAGGCCCGTCCGCCGTGAGCCTGCGGGACCTCGCCCGCCGCGCGGGCGTCTCCCACGCGGCCCCCGCCCACCACTTCAAGGACCGGACCGGGCTGCTGACGGCCATCGCGGCGGAGGGCCACGAACTGCTGGCCCAGGCCCTGTCCGAGGCCCCGGACCTGCGGGAACGAGGAGTCGCGTACGTCCGCTTCGCGCTCGGTCATCCGGCGCACTTCCAGGTCATGTTCCAGCCCGACCTGTGCCGCGCGGACGACCCCGGGCTGGTGGCGGCCAAGGAACGCGCCTCGGCCGAGCTCCGCGCGGGGATCACCACCCTGGACCCGGCCCCCGACCCACGCACCGCGGGCATCGCGGCCTGGTCCCTGGCCCACGGTTTCGCGACCCTGCTTCTGACCCACAACCTGGACGACCCGGTGGGAGACCGGGACCCCGCCGGTGTCTTCAGGTCGCTCGCCGAGCTGCTCTTCGCCGCCGATGCCGGGCAACTGCCCGGGGAATAGCCGGAGTCGATCTCCGCTTGACGTCCTGCGTGAGCACGTATCCATCGCATCACGCATCAGATGAGAACGCTGAAGAGAACGTCGGCAAGAACTCCGAAGAGAACAAGGGGCGGGGACACATGACAAGGCGTACGGCACCGACGAAGTCGTTACGGCGCACCGGCGTCGCACTGCTGGCCGCGACGACTCTCGTCGTACTTCCGGTCGTCGGCACGCAGGGAGGAGCCGGCACCGCCGTCGCCGCGGCGACGGCGAGCGGCAGCCTTACCTGGCACGGCGGTTGGGCGGCCTCTCCACAACCGCCGACCGCGCCGTTCGCTCCCAACTGGTCGGAGCAGGGCTTCTCGGACCACACGGTCCGGCAGGTCGTCCGGGTGAGCACCGGCGGCACCAAGGCCCGTATCGAGCTGTCGAACCGGTACGGCAGGACGCCGCTGCGGATCACCGGCGCGACGGTCGCCCGCACCGGCGAAGGCGCCACTGTCGAACCCGGCTCGGTCCGCAGGCTGACCTTCGGCAAGGGCGGGTCCGTGACGATCCCGGCCGGCGGCACGGTCCACAGCGACGGTGCGCCGCTCAAGGTCGCGGCCCTGGAGTCGGTGACCGTCACCCTGTACCTGGCGGAGCCGACCGGACCGGCCACCTTCCACTCGTTCGCCTCCGCCACCAGTTACCGGGCGGACGGGGACCACCGCTACGACCGGAGTGGATCGGCGTTCAAGGAGACCAGCGACTCCTGGTACTTCCTCTCCGGCGTCGAGGTGAGCGGCGGGACCACCGCCCGCAGGGACGCCGTCGTCGCCTTCGGCGACTCCATCACCGACGGCGTCGGCTCCGGCCTCGACGCCGACAACCGCTACCCGGACGAGCTGGCCGAGCGGTTCGCGGCCGCGGGCGAGCCCCGCGGCGTCCTCAACCACGGCATCGGCGGCAACCAGGTCACCAACGACACGGTCTGGGCCGGCGAGAAGGGCGTCACCCGTTTCAAGCTCGACGCGCTGAGCGAGCCGAACGTCGGCACGGTCGTCGTCCTCGAGGGCATCAACGACTTCGGCGGCAGCGACTGGGAAGGCTTCCCCGGCGGGCCGACGCCCGAGGTGTCGGTCGAGCGGCTGATCGAGGGGCACCGCTCACTGATCCGCCAGGCACGCGCCAAGGGCATCAAGGTGATCGGCGCGACGCTGACGCCGGTCAAGGGGTCCTCGTACTACACCCCGGTCAACGAGGCCAAGCGCGAGGCGTTCAACCACTGGATCCGTACGTCCGGCGAGTACGACGCCGTGGTCGACTTCGACCGCGCGGTGGCCGACCCCGCCGACCCGGACCGCATCCTCCCCGCCTACGACTCGGGCGACCACCTGCACCCGGGCGACGCGGGGTACCGCGCGATGGCGCAGGCGCTGGACCTCGACGAGTTCTGACCGCGGTTCACCGGCCGGCCGTGCCCCGCCCGGGCACGGCCGGTGCCGTGTCCCGGCAGGGCCACGGCCGGCCGGCGGCGTGTCCGCTACGAGCCGAGGATCGTTGTCAGGAACTCGCCGGTCCACGCCAGCAGCTCGCGGCCCACCACCGGCTTGCCGCCGATCTTGCCGCTCGTCGGCCGCGGCACCAGGATCTGGTGGACGGCCGGCTTGATGACCGTGCGCGGATGGAGCCGCTTGAGGCGCAGTTCCTGCGACTCGCGCAACTCCACCGGTGCGAAGCGGATGTTGGAGCCTTGGAGCACGATCTCGCCGACGCCGCACGCACGGGCGAGCATCCGCAGCCCGGCGACCAGCAGGAGGTTCTCCACGGGCTCCGGCAGCTTGCCGTAGCGGTCGGTGAGTTCCTCGCGGACCGCCTTGATGTCCTCCTCCGTGTTGGCGGAGGCGATCGCCCGGTACGCCTGGAGCCGCAGCCGCTCGCCGGGGGCGTAGTCGTGCGGGACGTGTGCGTCCACGGGGAGCTCGATCTTGACCTCGAGCGGGGGCTCCTCCTCCACGCCGCCCTCCAGCGAGGCGCGGTAGTCGGCGACCGCCTCACCGACCATGCGGACGTACAGGTCGAAGCCGACGCCCGCGATGTGGCCGGACTGTTCGCCGCCGAGCAGGTTGCCGGCGCCGCGGATCTCGAGGTCCTTCATCGCGACGTACATGCCCGCGCCCATCTCGGTGTGCTGGGCGATCGTGGCGAGACGCTCGTGCGCGGTCTCCGTGAGCGGCTTCTCCGGCGGGTAGAGGAAGTAGGCGTACCCCCGCTCCCGGCTCCGGCCGACACGGCCGCGCAGCTGGTGCAGCTGCGAGAGACCGAAGTTGTCGCCGCGCTCCACGATGAGGGTGTTGGCGTTGGCGATGTCGATACCGGACTCGACGATCGTCGTGGAGACCAGCACGTCGAACTTCTTCTCCCAGAAGTCCACGACGACCTGCTCCAGCGCCGACTCCGACATCTGACCGTGCGCGGTGGCGATGCGCGCCTCGGGGACGATCTCGCGCAGCCGCGCCGCGGCCCGGTCGATCGACTCGACGCGGTTGTGGATGTAGAAGACCTGGCCCTCGCGCAGCAGTTCACGCCGCACGGCGGCGCCGATCTGCTTCTCCTCGTACGGTCCGACGAAGGTCAGCACCGGGTGCCGCTCCTCCGGCGGGGTGGTGATCGTCGACATCTCGCGGATGCCGGTCACCGCCATCTCCAGCGTGCGGGGGATGGGTGTGGCGGACATGGTCAGGACGTCCACGTCGGCCCGCAGCTTCTTCAGCTGTTCCTTGTGCTCGACACCGAAGCGCTGCTCCTCGTCGACGATGACGAGGCCCAGATCCTTGAACTTGGTCTCGGAGGAGAAGAGGCGGTGCGTGCCGATCACGATGTCGACAGAGCCGTCCCGCAGCCCCTCGAGCGTCGCCTTCGCGTCGGCGTCCGACTGGAAACGCGACAACGCCCGGGTGACCACGGGGAACTGGGAATACCGCTCGGAGAAGGTGCCGAAGTGCTGCTGGACAAGGAGTGTCGTGGGGACGAGGACGGCGACCTGCTTGCCGTCCTGGACCGCCTTGAAGGCCGCCCTGACCGCGATCTCCGTCTTGCCGTAGCCCACGTCTCCGCAGATCAGCCGGTCCATGGGGACCGTCTTCTCCATGTCCTCCTTGACCTCGGCGATCGTGGAGAGCTGGTCGGGGGTCTCCACATAGGGGAAGGCGTCCTCCAGCTCCCGCTGCCACGGCGTGTCCGGGCCGAAGGCATGGCCGGGGGCGGCCATCCGCGCCGAGTACAGCTTGATCAGGTCCGCGGCGATCTCCTTGACCGCCTTCTTCGCGCGCGCCTTGGTCTTCGTCCAGTCCGCGCCGCCGAGCCGGTGCAGCGTCGGGGCCTCACCGCCCACGTACTTGGTGACCTGCTCCAGCTGGTCGGTGGGGATGTAGAGGCGGTCGCCGGGCTGGCCGCGCTTGGCGGGGGCGTACTCGACGAGCAGGTACTCGCGGGTCGCGCCCTGGACCGTGCGCTGCACCATCTCCAGGTAGCGGCCCACGCCGTGCTGCTCGTGGACGATGTAGTCGCCGGCCTCGAGGGTCAGCGGGTCGATCGTCTTGCGGCGTCTGGTCGGCATCCGCTGGCCGTCCTTGCCGGCCGCCTTCTGGCCGGTCAGGTCGGTCTCGGTGAGGACCGCCAGCTTGAGCGCGGGGTCGATGAAGCCGTAGTCGATGGAACCGCAGGCGACGTGGACGACCGTCGGTGTGATTTCGGCCAGGTCGCCGTCCAGCCGTGCCGCGATGCCCTCGCCGCTCAGCACCTCCACGGTGCGGGAGGCGGGGCCGTGCGCCTCCGTCACGAACACGGTGCGCCAGCCGTCGGCCAGCCAGCCCTTGGTGTCGGCGAGCGCGCGGGCGGTGTCACCGCGATACGCGTCCGGGGCGTGCATGCCGAGCTTGACGGTGTCGTCCTCCTGGTCGGAGACGTCCGCGGCGAACGGGGACACGGACCACCACATCATCCCCAGCTCGCGCGCCCGGTCCCGTACGTCCGCGATGCCCCACAGCGAGGCCGCGCCGACGTCGATCGGTGCCTCTCCCGCCCGTCGCCCACCACCACCCTTGCCGGAGCGGTCTTCGACCGCGCTGGACATCGCGGTGGCGGCCCAGGACGCCTGGAGGAACTCCTGCGACGTCGCCACCAGGTCCGCCGCCCGAGTCCGCACCCGCTCCGGGTCGCACACGACGGCCATCGAGCCCTCGGGCAGCACGTCCAGCAGCAGCTCCATGTCGTCGACGAGGACCGGCGCGAGGGACTCCATGCCCTCCACGGCGATGCCCTCGGCGATCTTGCCGAGCAGTTCGCCCAGCTCGGGGTGGGCCTCCGCGAGGGCCGCGGCCCGCCCGCGCACCTCGGCGGTCAGCAGCAGCTCGCGGCAGGGCGGGGCCCACAGTCCGTGCTCCGCGACCTCCAGGGAGCGCTGGTCGGCGACCTTGAAGTAACGGATCTCCTCGACGTCGTCGCCCCAGAACTCCACCCGAAGGGGGTGCTCCTCGGTCGGCGGGAAGACGTCCAGGATGCCGCCGCGCACGGCGAACTCGCCGCGCTTCTCGACCAGTTCCACCCGCGAGTAGGCGGCCGCGGCCAGCCCTTCCACAACCTCGTTCAGATCGGCCTGCTGCCCGGTGCGCAGCGCCACGGGCTCAAGGTCGCCCAGCCCCTTGACCTGCGGCTGGAGTACGGACCGTACGGGCGCGACCACGACCTGCACGGGCCCTGCCGCCGGGTCGTCGGACGACGGGTGGGCCAGGCGTCGCAGCACGGCGAGGCGGCGGCCGACGGTGTCGGAGCGGGGCGAGAGCCGCTCGTGCGGCAGCGTCTCCCACGCCGGGTACTCGACGACGCCCTCGCCCGGCAGCAGCGACCGCAGGGCGGCGGCCAGGTCCTCGGCCTCCCGGCCGGTGGCGGTGACGGCCAGCACGGTACGGCCGGCGTCGCGGGCCAGGGCGGCCACGGCGAAGGGCCGCGCCGCGGGCGGCCCCACCAGGTCCACGTGCGTACGGCGGCCGTCGCCGGCCGCCTTGACCGCTTCGGCGAGCGCCGGGTCACGTACGACGGCATCGAGCAGACCGTGCAGGCTCATGAAGGGGTTCCGTCCAGGGGGAGCAGGGGGTGGACAACGCGATGCGCCCGACACGTCGTACGGGCCGGGGGTCTCCAGACTACGTCCTGCCGATGTCACTCGCGCGAGCGAAAAGACTCCCTCCGGCGTCCGGCGCTCCCGGCAGCGCGACGGCCCCGGGCGTCCTTGGCGGACGCCCGGGGCCGTTCGGAGTGCGGGTGGGACCGGACCCCCGTACCGGCCCACCGGTGTGCGCTACTCCGTCGCGATCGCGTTCAGGACGTTCATCCGGCCCGCCCGGAAGGCCGGCACCAGGGCCGCGAACAGGCCCACGAACGCCGAGCCCACGAAGACCGTGATGATCGTCGGCCACGGGATCTCCAGGACGCCCAGCCCCTCCAGCGCCAGCAGCTGCTGGGCGGAGGTGCCCCAGCCCATGCCCAGGCCGAGACCGAGCAGGGCTCCGAAGAGAGCGATGACCACCGACTCGAGGCGGATCATCCGGCGCAGCTGGCGGCGCGAGAGGCCGATGGCCCGCATCAGGCCGATCTCCCTCGTCCGCTCGACCACCGACAGGGCCAGGGTGTTCACCACACCGAGGATCGCGACGATGATCGCGAGCGCCAGCAGACCGTAGACGATGTTGAGCAGCTGCCCGATCTGGTCCTTCAGGTCCTGCTTGAAGTCGGTCTGGTTCTGCACCTTGTACTGCGGGTACTCGGCGAGCGACTTCTTCAGCGCGGCGTACGCCTCCTTCTCCTGACCGTCGACCGCCTTCGCGAACATGATCATGTTCTCGGGCATCTTCTCGGCCGGGACGTACTGCGCGGCGGTCGTGATGTTGAGGTACATCGCGCCCTTGTCGACGTTGGTGTCGTCGGACGTGATCGCGGCGATCTTCAGATCGGCGGGGCTGCCGTTCTTGAAGTCGACCTTGATCGTGTCGCCGACCTTCACGCCACGCTTCTCCGCGTAGTCGCTGCCGACGGACATCGCGTCCTTGCCGTACGCGGCCGAGAGCTCACCCGCCACCGTCTCGCGGCGCAGGTCCTGCGCGTACGTGGGGTCCGCGGCGACCAGTTGCAGGTCCTCCGCCGTGCCGTCAGGGGCGGTGATCTTCGCGTCGACACTCTTGTACTCGGTGACGTGCTCGATGCCCGGGGCCTTCTCCAGCGCATCCTGAGCCTGCGGCACGATCGGGCGGCCGTCGTTGCCCGCGGACTGCACGATGAAGTCCGCGCCCACCGACTTGTCGAGCTCCTCCGTCGCCGAGGCCACCATCGAGGAGCCGACCACCGACAGGCACGCCACCAGGGCGAGGCCGATCATCAGGGCGGCGCCGGTCGCTCCCGTACGGCGCGGGTTGCGCAGCGCGTTGCGCTCGGCCATCCGGCCGACGGGGCCGAACATCCGCAGCACCAGGACGCTGATCACCCGCACCACACCGCCCGCCAGGAGCGGGCCGACGACGACGAAGCCGATCAGGGACAGCACCACACCGAGGCCGAGGAACATCGACCCCTCGCTCGCCTTCTCCGCCTGCGTGGCGACCAGCAGAGCCGCGGCGCCGGCGCCGGTGAGGACGAGGCCGATGCCGCCGCGGATCCATCCGGCCCTGCCGTCGGCCGGCATGCCCGAGTCGCGCAGTGCCGCCATGGGCGAGACCTTGCCGGCGCGGCGCGCCGGGATGTAGGCGGCGAGGACGGTGACGACGATGCCGAGCACCATGCCGACCACCGGGGTCGTCCACTTCACGGTCAGGTCGTCGGTGGAGAGGTTCATGCCGACCGCGGACATCATCTTCATCAGCCCCACGGCCAACCCCACACCGGCGCCCACACCGGCGATCGAGCCGACCAGGCCCAGCAGCAGCGCCTCGATGAGCACGGAGCGGTTGACCTGCTTGCGGCTCGACCCGATGGCGCGCATCAGGCCGATCTCCCGGGTGCGCTGGGCGACCAGCATCGAAAAGGTGTTGACGATCAGGAAGATGCCGACGAGGAAGGCGATCCCGGCGAAGCCGAGCATCGCGTACTTCATCACGTCGAGGAACGAGCCGACCTCCTCGCGGCCGGCGTCCGCCGCTTCCTCCGCGGTCTGGAGCTTGTACGGCTGCTCCAGCGCGGAAGCCAGGTTCTTCTTCAGCACCTCGTCGCTGACGCCGTCGTCGGCGACGACCATGACGTTGGTGAACAGGCCCTCTTTGCCCAGCAGTTCACGCTGCGCGGTGGCGGTGTCGTAGAAGACGACGGCGGCACCGGGGTTGGTGACCTTGAAGGACGCGATGCCGGTGATCTTCGCGGTGAAGTCGCCGGTGACGGCGATGGTCCGCAGCTCGTCGCCCAGCTTCAGCTTGTGCTTGTCGGCCGTGTCGGCGTCGACCATGACCTCGGTGGGGCCGCGGGGTGCGTGGCCCGAGGCGATCTCCATCGACTTGAGGTCGTTCTTGGTCCAGTTGGCCGCGATCGTCGGGGCGCCGGTCGTGGAGCCCATGTTCTTGTTCTCGGAGTCGACGACGGTGACGCTCATGCTGGACACGGCGCCCTCGGCGGACTTCACGCCCTCGACCTTGCCGACCTGGTCGACGAGGGAAGCGGGCAGCGTCTCCGGCCTGCCGGTCGCCGGGGCCTCCGTGTCCTCGGCGCCCTTGGGGCTGACGGTCACGTCCGCGGAGGAGACGGCGAAGAGCTTGTCGAACGTGGTGTTCATGGTGTCGGTGAACACGAGCGTGCCCGACACGAAGGCCACCGACAGCAGCACCGCGACGGCCGAGAGGGCCATACGCCCCTTGTGCGCGAAGAAGTTGCGCAGCGAGGTCCTGAAGACGGTCATGACGTCCGCCCGCGCGCGTCGAAGTCCTTCATGCGGTCGAGGACGGCCTCCGCGGTCGGCCGGAGCATCTCGTCGACGATGCGGCCGTCAGCGAGGTACAGGACGCGGTCCGCGTAGGAGGCGGCGACCGGGTCGTGCGTGACCATCACGATGGTCTGGCCCAGCTCGTCGACCGACGTGCGCAGGAAGCCGAGCACTTCGGCGCCCGCCCGCGAGTCCAGGTTCCCGGTGGGCTCGTCACCGAAGATGATCTCGGGCCGGGCGGCGAGGGCACGGGCGACGGCGACGCGCTGCTGCTGGCCGCCGGAGAGCTGGGTGGGCCGGTGCTTGAGGCGTTCGCCCAGTCCGACCGTCTCCACGACCCGGTTCAGCCAGGCGGTGTCGGGCTTACGGCCGGCGATGTCCATGGGGAGCGTGATGTTCTCCAGGGCGTTCAGCGTCGGCAGCAGGTTGAACGCCTGGAAGATGAAGCCGATCCGGTCCCGGCGCAGCTGCGTGAGCTTCTTGTCCTTCAGGCCGGTGATCTCGGTGTCGTCGATGAAGATCTGACCCGAGGTGACGGTGTCGAGACCGGCCAGGCAGTGCATGAGGGTCGACTTGCCGGAGCCGGAGGGGCCCATGATGGCGGTGAACTGCCCGCGGGCGATGTCCACGTCGACGTGGTCGAGCGCGACGACACGGGTCTCCCCCGCGCCGTACGCCTTGACGACCTGCCGCCCCCGTGCGGCGACGGCCGTGCGCCCTCCGGTCTCCCCGGGTGCGGGGGTGGTTACAGCCGTAGTCACGGTAGGTCTCCTAGCTCTGGGGAAATCTGCGGTCCGGTTCCGGCGAACGGTGTCGCCGCGGGTATGTGTCGAGTCTTCCGACGAAAGCGGTCCGGCGCGCTGGTGCGCAGCGCAGTCTTGGTCCGGGGGTTTTCCCCACCCCCGGCCGGAACTGCGCCGACTGCGGGCCTCAGCTGCGGCCGTAAGAACAAGTTAAGGAACGGGACCGGGCCTTCACGTCGTCCGCCGGGACGAACGTCCCCCCGGCAGAAGTAAGGAGGAGCCCCTAGGGGGACTCCACCCACGGGTGGACCCGGTGTACGACGAGACTGCACCCTCCCCCTGCGTCAGCCTCAAGTGAGAAGGTGTCCCCGGAAATAGATGCATGCGGAAAGGACTTGGGGCAGCGATGGGGAGCACCGGCCGCACGGAACGCCTGTCCGGAGCCGAGGCGGGCGCGGCCGCACCCCGCGGGCGGGCCCCGGTCGTCGCGGCGCTCATGCTGGGCATGGCGCTGGCCGCGCTCGACGGGACGGTCGTCTCCACCGCCGTGCCGCAGATCGTCGGCGACCTGGGCGGCTTCGCCGTCTTCTCCTGGCTCTTCTCCGGCTACCTCCTCGCCGTCACCGTCACCCTCCCCGTCTACGGCAAGCTCTCCGACACCTTCGGCCGCAAGCCCGTCCTCATCGCCGGCATCATCCTGTTCCTGCTGGGCTCCCTGCTGTGCGCCGTCGCATGGAACATGGCCGCGCTCATCGCCTTCCGCGTCGTCCAGGGCCTCGGCGGCGGGGCGCTCCAGGGCACGGTGCAGACCATCGCCGCCGACCTCTACCCGCTGAAGGAACGCCCCAGGATCCAGGCCCGGCTGTCGACGGTCTGGGCGACGGCCGCGGTGGCGGGTCCCGCGGTCGGCGGGCTGCTCGCCGGTTACGCGGACTGGCGCTGGATCTTCCTCGTCAACCTGCCGGTCGGCGCGGTCGCGCTCTTCCTCGTCGCCCGCTACTTCGTGGAGCCGGCCCGTCCGGCTCCCGTGACCCGTCCCCGCGTCGACTGGGCGGGGGCGGTGTGCGTCTTCGCCACGGGCGCGCTGCTCCTCACCGCCCTCGTCCAGGGAGGTACCGCGTGGCCCTGGCTCTCCGCACCCTCGCTGGCGCTGTTCGGTGGGGGCGCCGCCCTCGTCGCGGTCACCGTCGTCGTCGAGCGCCGCGCGGCGGAACCGATCATCCCGGGGTGGGTCTGGCGTCGCCGTACCATCGCCGCGGTCAATCTGGCGCTCGGCGCGCTGGGCCTGCTGATGGTCGCCCCGACCGTCTTCCTCCCCACCTACGCCCAGTCCGTGCTCGGCCTCGGCCCGATCGCCGCCGGCTTCGTCCTGTCGGTGATGACCCTGAGCTGGCCGGTCAGCGCCGCCCTGTCCGACCGGGTCTACAACCGCATCGGGTTCCGGCTGACGGCGATCATCGGCATCTCCGCGGCCATGCTCGTGCTGCTGTCCTTCCCGCTGCTGCCGTTCCCCGGCGAGCCGTGGCAGCCGGCTCTCGCGATGCTGCTGCTCGGCGCGGCCCTCGGCCTGTTCCAACTCCCCCTGATCGTCGGTGTGCAGTCCACCGTCGGCTGGTCGGAGCGCGGCACGACGACCGCGTCCGTCCTCTTCTGCCGCCAGGTCGGCCAGTCCATGGGCGCTGCCCTCTTCGGCGCGGTCGCCAACGCGGTCCTGCTCTCCCGCCTCGGCGGCGGCAGCCTCGACTCGGTGTCGCACGCCCTGGAGAACCCGGCCACGCTGACGACCGACGCCGCCGACGGCCTGCGGCGGGCGGTGGACGCGGCGGTCGACCACGTCTACCTGGGGGCGGCGGCCGCGGCGGGGGCCGCGCTGCTGGTCCTGGTCCTCGTGGCGCCGAAGCGGTTCCCGGTCCGGACGGAGCCGACGGACTGACGCGCCGGCGTCAGGGGGCCTCGAACCGCCCGTCGGCGACCGCGCGTACGAAGCGGTCCAGCACCGGTCAATCCGCCTGGGGCGGGAAAAGCGCTGCCATGCCGTCGATCGACTCAGGGCCGTAGCCGACGGAGCCGACCGGCACGCGGGACTTGGTGGCCTCGATGACCTTGGCCGTCCACACGGGGCCGAAGCCGCCGCACAGTTCGATGAGCTGGATGCCCTCGTCGACCAGGGCCGCAGCGACCTCGGGCGCCCGGGACGGGTCCGCCATGCCGACCATGACGGCACGGAAACCGTCACGCTCGATCACGGACCTGTCCCGCTCGGGGTCGAGCCCACGCCCGGTGAAGAGGAATCCGAATGCGTCGAGTGCCACGTTCATCGCTCCTTAGATCTGCTGGGGCAACCGGGCCCGGCGGCGCGTCAGAACCCGGGTCTTACTGCCGTCGTCCTCGGTGATCTCGCGGACATACTCGAAACCGATCTTGTCCAGCACGGCCGGTGAAGCCTTGTTCGACGCGGCCACGGTCGCGTGCACCTCGGTCAGTCCGAGGGTGCCGAAACCGTGGGCGACGATTGCCTTCGCCACCTCCACCCCCAGGCCGGACCCCCACACCTCAGGGGCCAAGGCATAAATGATTGCTTCGGCAGAGGGACCGTCACGCATCCATCGGGACACCCGCGCGTCCTGGAACAGAGCGACGAAGCCGTCCTCGTCCTCAGGGACGTACCGCTCAAGGACCAGCCGCTCGGTACGCAGAGTCGAAGTCACGAACGGCGACGCTACTCAGGCGACACAAAGGCGGCAAACAACTTTCCGCATCCACCGGGGCCACGGGCGATTTCCGGCCATCCAGGACAAGGGCGATCTATCGGCCGGTGTTACCGCCGGTCCGTTCGCTCCCGCACAGGATCGTCACCGAACTGACATACCAGTTGGTCGGGAAGGTCTTACGTCATCGCCCTACCCGTGAGTAACGTACGCGGACCACCAGCGCCACCCGCCCACCCGCAAGGGCGGCAAGGAGCAAGACGATGTCGTACCACCACCAGCTCTTCCCTGATCCGCCGCCGCAACCACGGGTCCCCGGCCGGCACCGCCAGGAGGCGGCGGACCCGGCATGGGGCTTCGAACCGCAGCCCTGGGACCGGCCGCAGGGCCCGCAGCACCACCAGGCCGACGACGGGCACGGCCGCGAACTGCAAAGCCTGGGATCGGCCTACCGCAGGCTGCGGCGCGTCTCGACGTTCACCGCCCTCGGCTACTTCGTCCTCTTCCTGCTCCTGTCCGCCTACGCCCCCTCGATGATGACCGGCGAGGTCAGCGGCGGCCTCACGACCGGACTGGTGCTGGGACTCGTCCAACTGCCCGTGGCGCTCGCCGCGATCGCCGTCTACGAGCGGATCGCCCGCACGCGCGTGGACCCGCTGGTCACCTCGGTCAGGGAACGCTCCGGGCGGACGGCCCCGCACGGCGGACGGCCGCCGATGGGAGGTGCGCGCGCATGAACGGGTTCAGCTCCGAGGCCCAGACCATGTCCCTCATGGCGTTCATCGCCGTCATCACGGTGACGCTGCTGCTGTGCGTGATGACCGGACCCGACCGGGACGACCTCGGCGAGTTCTACACCGGCTACCGCTCCCTGTCCCCCATGCAGAGCGGACTCGCCATCGCGGGCGACTACATCTCCGCCGGAACCGTGCTCGGCACCATCGGCATCATCGCGCTCCTCGGGTACGACGGCATGACGCTCACCCTGAGCACCGTGCTGTCGCTGGTCCTGATGATGTTCCTGCTCGCCGAACCCCTGCGCAACGCGGGCCGGTTCACCATGGGCGACGTCTTCGACCGCCGCGCCCCGGGCCCCGTCGTACGGATCACCGTCGCGGCCGTCACCCTCGCCGCGTTGCTGCCGCTGGTCATCTTCCAGCTGGCGGGCGCGGGCGACCTGCTGGCCGTCGTCCTCGGCTTCCACGCCGACGGCTTCAAGACCGGGTCGATCGTGTTCCTCGGACTGCTGATGATCACGTACGCGGCGATCGGCGGCATGAAGGGCACCGCCTTCATCCAGATCGTCAAGACCGTCGTGCTGCTCGGCGCGGCCACCGTCATCGCCGTACTGATCCTCGACCGCTTCGACTTCAGCCCGCCCGCGCTGCTCGACGCCGCCAAGGAAGGCAGCGGGCTGAAGGACGCGTACCTCACCCCCGGGCTCCAGTTCGCCGGCGACGAGATCGACATGATCAGCACCCAGTTGACCGTCGTGCTCGGCGCGGCGGTGCTGCCCCACATCACGATGCGCATGTTCACCGCCCGCAACGCGAGGGCCGTGCGACGCTCCATGTCCTGGGCCGTGTCGATCGTGGTCGTCACCTGCCTGCTGATCGCCGTGATCGGCTTCGGCGCCGCCGCGCTCGTCGGGCACAAGGAACTCGCCGCCGGGGACCCGCAGGGCAAGACCGCGTTCCTGATGGTCACCCAGGCCGTCCTGGGCCCCGACCCGAACACCGTCGAGACGCTGGTCTTCACGGCCGTGGCCACCGCGATCTTCCTCACGCTGCTCGCCTCGGTCGCCGGAATCACCCTGGCGTGCGCCAACACCCTGGCCCACGACCTGATCGCGCACGGACTGCGTGATGCCCGGCTCACCGACCGCGCCGAGATGGCCATCGCCAGGTCCGCCGCGGCGGGCGTCGGCCTCGTCGCCATCGCGATCGCCGCCGGCGCCAGGCACCTGAACCTCCAGGCGCTGCTGACCCTGTCCTTCTGCATCGGCGCGTCCGCCGTCGCACCCGCCCTCGTCTACACCCTCTTCTGGCGCCGCTACACCCGTACGGGGCTGCTCGCCACGCTCATCGTGGGAACCGTCTCCGCGCTCGTCCTGACGAGCGGGAGCAACCTGGTGTCCGGATCACCGCAGTCCGTCTTCCCCGACCAGGACTTCAACTGGTTCCCGTACACCACGGCCGGCCTGGTCTCCATCCCGCTCGGCTTCCTCGCCGGCTGGCTCGCGACCGTCCTCCACGACAACGACGCGGCGATCCAGCGCCGCCGCTACGAGGACCTGGAACCGACGATCCTCGCGGGGACGCCGACGAACTCCTGACCTGCACGCACGAACGAGGGCGCCCGGTCCGTGAACCACGGACCGGGCGCCCTGGCATGTCGTCCGGCGCGGCCTACAGGAGGCCGTCCCACATCTGCTCGAGGAGCACCGACCACCAGCTCTCCGGCGACGACAGCGCCGCCGGGTCCAGGGCCGCCAGTTGGGCCTGGAAGTCGACCGTCCAGCGGCCCGCCTGCTCCGGGGTGAGGCCGAAGCGCAGCCGCCACATGCGGCCGAGCAGCGCCAGGCAGCGCACGAACTCGGGCAGGCCCGTGTTCACGAACTGCGGGGCCACTGGCTGGCCGCCCGGACCGGACTCCACCGGCACCGCCACGATGTGCGCCGTGCCGTACTGGACGCAGATCGCACGGCCGAAGTCGCTGCCGATCACCAGGTACGAACCGGCGTCGGACGCCGGCTGCACCTGGCGCTGGGCGGCGAGCTCCGCCAGCGTCGGCACCACCGGCTGGGCCGGCTGGGCCCAGAAGAACGGGTTGAAGTCGCCCGGCAGACCCGCCCACACCAGGGTCGCCGCCACGACCTCCGGCACACCCTGACGCGACACGGCCCGCTGGTCGAACCGGCACAGACCCTGCGGCCCGAACGCGCCCGCCAGTTCCTGCGCCACGCCCTCCGGCGGGATCGGCGGCGCCGGCGGCACCTGCGGCAGCGGGGCGCGCACCGGCGCGGGACGGGCGGGCCCGTCCGCGACCTGATGCAACTCACCCTGGTGGGCGAGCAGTTGCCGCATGCCCTGCTGACGCGAGGCATGGTCCCTGCCGTACGGGGCGATCGACGTGATCCGCGCCTGCGGCCATGTCTCGCGGATCATCCGGGCACAGTACGCACCCGGCAGCTCGCACGACTCCAGCTCCGTGTGCAGTTCCAGCACCTGCTGCGGCGGCACGTTCATCGCGCGCAGCTCGTGCAGGATCTGCCACTCCGGGTGCGGGGTGCCCGGCGCGGAGCGGCGGATCAGCTGGGCCTCCGAGCCGTCGGGCGCGCGGTAGCGCAGGACGGCCTGGTAGCCGGGGCCGACCGTCGGCACACCGGTGGGCTGCTGCGGGTAGCCGTACGGCGGACGACCGCCGCCCATCGGCGGCTGCGGCGCGTTCGGCACCGGGCCGGGAGCGCCGGGAGGACCGGGCGGGCCGGGAGGCTGCGGGGCCCCCGGACCCATCTGCGCGGGACCGGCCAGCATCGTCGCCGCGTGATGCACCCCACCACCAGGAGGCGGCGTCGAACCGGGAGGCGGCGTCGAACCGGGGGGCGGCGGCGAGCCGGGCGGGCCGGGAGGCTGCGGGGCCCCCGGACCCATCTGCGCGGGACCGGCCAGCATCGTCGCCGCGTGATGCACCCCACCGCCGGGAGGCGGCGTCGAACCGGGAGGCGCCGGCGGACCGGGAGGCGGCGGCGTGGAACCCGGCGGCCGCGGCGGGCCGGGAGGCTGCGGGGCCCCCGGACCCATCTGCGCGGGACCGGCCAGCATCGTCGCGGCCTGGTGCACCCCGCCACCGGGAGGCGGCGTCGAACCAGGAGGCGCCGGCGGACCGGGAGGGCCGGGAGGCTGCGGGCCCTCGGGGCCGAGCTGCGAGACGAGTTGGGTGGGCAGGTAGCCGCCCGCCGGGGCGCCGGGCGCGCCCGGACCCGACGGCGGCGGCGTCGCGCCGGCACCCGGCCGTGCGCCGGGGGTGCCGGGAGCACCGGGCGGCGGCGGGGTCGTCGACCCCGTACCGCCGCGCGCGCCGCGCGGCGGCAGGACGGCCTTGCTCGTCGCCGCGTCCGCTATGTCGGCGGCACCGGCGCCCGGGGCGGGCGGCGGCGTCTGCTGCTGCGGCGACCGCGGCGGCTCCGACTGCGGCTGCGGCTGCGGGCCGAGTCCCGGCACGATCGCGGTCCTCGGCAGCTGACTGCCGCCCGACATCAGCGCCGTGGGCGCGTCGGCCCCGACGGGCGGCGGTGTGCTGCTGTCGTCCAGCGAGACCGGGGGCGCGAACACGGTGGCCGGCAGCGGCACGGACGCGTCGTCAGGACCCGCGGAACTGGTGTCCGTCCAGCCGGTGCCGCCGGACGGCGTGGCGGGCACCCCGTCGGACGCCGTCGGCTCGTAGTCCGCCGCCGGGGCGCTCGGCCACGCGGATCCGCCCCGCGACGCGTCCGCACCCGGCGACGAACCGGCCTCCGGCCAGCCGGACCCGGCCGAGGACGACGCGGACGCGGCGGAAGAAGAAGAGGACGAGGAGGCGGACGAGGGCGACGAGGACAGAGAGGAGGCAGCCGAACTGCCCGTCGCCTGCGACGCGTTGCCCCCGATCGAACCCTGCCCGTCGGACGCCCCGGCAGCGGGGGCCGGCGACTCGTCCACGCCGGAGGCGGGAGCAGCGGCGGCAGCAGCGGGAACCACGGGCTCGGCCGGAGCCGAGGAATCCGACGACGAACGCCGGTCGGGGATACCCATCCTGTCCGCCGCGTCCTGGAGCCACTCGGGCGGGCTCAACAGGAACGACGTCTGGTTCAGATCGATCCGCTGCGGCGCTTGCGGCGCCGGATCCTGCGGGGCGTCCTGGGTGCCCCCGTACTCCTCCTCGTACCGGCGGATCACCTCACCGACCGGCAGCCCCGGCCACAGCGTCGCCTCACCGCTGTCCCTGGCGATCACCAGCCGCTGGCGGCCGCCGTCGGAACGGGCCCCCTGCTCACGGTCCTCCGCCCATACGACGAATCCGAGGTCGAACTCCCGGACCCGCACCTCACGGTGCTGGTACGCGGGCACGTCGCCGTTGACCCACTCCTCGGCGCGCTCCTGCGCCTGCGCGAACGTCACCACCGGTCGATCACCCCTCGCCCGAAACGGGAACGGCACGCGCGAAGCCGCCGTCCACCATCAGATTCGCCACGGTCTCCAGCTCCGGCGGATTGCCCGCGAGCCGCTGCAGGAACGCGTCGAAGTCCTCGCCGCAGGGCAGCAGCAGCCTCTCCACGCGTTCCTGCACGTTCCACCCGTCCTGGTCGCGGGCGTCGTCGTACGCGCAGAACCACACCGAACCGATGTCCGTGCCCCGCACCTTCAGCGCGAGGATCCCGCCCTGGACGAACGCGACGCCCAGGTAGTCCTTGGTCAGGTGGTCGCGCAAGCACTTGTTGACGTACACCAGGTCGTTGACCGCGGCCTCTTCGCGCACCGTGAAGAACGGCTGGTCCACCAGCACACCCAGCTCCGCGTCGAGCGCCGCGCCGACCGGGGCGGAGCCGCCCGCGGCCTTGAGGAAGGAGCGGTACGCGCCGGGCAGGCGGTAACCGAGATCCTCCTCGACGTGCCGCAACTGCTGCTCGGTCACCGACAGGGCGCCCTTCGGCAGGCCGAAGTGGGCGGGCCGCGTCTCCTGGAGCGGGCGCGTCCCCCGCTTGGAGTGGTCCACGGCCGCCGTCGTCAGACCGCCGTGATGCCGCAGCAGCGCCTTCACCTCGACGGGCACGAGTTCCAGCCGCCGCGAGTTCGGTACGTGGTGCCACGTCCAGCCGTGGGGCGTCGCGACCGCCGGGACCGTGTCCCACAGGGGGTGCCCTTGCGCGGCCAGAGCGGCGTTCGCGGAGACGAAGTCCGTGAGGCGCAACTCGTCCACGCCGAAACCCTCAGGAGGCTCGGCGATCTCCGCGGCCGCGCGGGCGTACGGCGAGAAGTCCGGGTATCCCCCGTCGTCGACCCGCACCCCTCTGGGGTGACGGGAAGCACGGACCGGGTCCGGGAAGTGCACGACCTGCCCGGCGTAGGCCGCATTCGGTGGCGCGGTGCCCGCACCGGCCCGGGGGCCCGTAGCTGCCCCCAGGCCTTGCCGACCTGTCGTCATGGCGTTCTGCCCCCTGCTGGCTTCTGGCTGGTTCAGCACAGCCTAAGCGGTGCGGCAATAGTGGCTGCCTGGCCTCCGGTTCCGTAACGAAGAGTCACTTTCGAGTGACCCAAAGGCCATGGGACGACACCACGGCGACACGTTTCAGCGACCCAGCTTCCTTACCAGCCACCCCATTTGGCAGGCTGTCTACCGCACCACGGGGGAGTGCACGGGAGGGACGGCAACACCATGCACACAGCGCAACCAAGCACATCGGGTGATCCACGCCTCAGCTGGAGCGCCGACGGGTCCGGGCGGGCGCCCGGACTGCGGCACCGCCGTGACGGAATCCTGCCCGCCGTGGCGGCCGCACTCTCCGTGCGCGGTGAGACGCTCACATGCACGGCGGGGAAAGGCGACCAGCCGCCGGTCCTCCACCCACTCGTACAGGATTTCCTCGACACCCTCACGAGTGGCCAGCGCGAACGCTTCACAGGGCGCTGCCCGGAGGCGATCCTGCTCTCCCGCCATCTCACCGCCGCCGAGACCCAACGCTCCAAGCGCGCCCAGCGCAAGCCCCTCACCCATGGCGAGGCTCGGCGCGCGCTCAAGCATGCCAAGCTCACCGCACGCCGCATCCGCGAGGACGGCGACCCCCTGCACGGCAGCTACGCCCCGCCCTGCCGGTCGTGCACCGCGATGCTCGACCACTTCGGCGTACGCCCTGTCGCCCCGACCGCACCCGAGAACGGCTGACCCGCGACCGATGCCCGACCACCTCAGCACCACCCGCTTCCCCGTCGCCGTCGACGCCGCGCTGCGCGATGCGGGCTGGCAGCCAGGCCGCTGGGACATCAAGCAGGCCGAGCACTGGGCGGACACCCTGCGCGCGCACGTCTCGCCGGCCGGCCATCAGCACACGGTCTTCCCTGCGGTCGTGGAGGCGTGGGCGGAGTTCGGCGGGCTCACCGTCGTCGCGCCCGGGCCGGGACGGCAGCACGCGCCCGCGCCCCTGCGTTTCGACCCGCTCGAAGGCCTCCATCTGGCACGCACCCTGGCCGATCTCGGCCGGGCCCTCGACACGGAGATCTCGCCGCTCGGCATGGAGGGCGACCAGCAGGCGGTGCTGGCCATGGACATGGAAGGCCGGGTCTACAGCATCGACCACACCGGCGACTGGTATCTCGGGGCCGACATCGACCAGGCCCTGACCACCCTCGTCACCGGCGTCCAGCCGACCCGGCTCACCCCGGGCTGAGCGCCCGGCCCGGACCACGCGGACCGGGCGGCCCGGGTACGCGGCGCGCGGCCGGGGCGGAGGTCACCGCAGGCTGACCTCCGCCCGGTCGGGCAGCACCGCCGACACCCGGAAGCCCCCCACGTCCGTCGGCCCCGAGACGAAGACCCCGCCCAGCGCGGTCACCCGCTCCCGCATACCCACCAGACCGTTGCCGCCGCTGGGCAGCCCGGCGTCCGCCACGCCACCCGCCGCGTCCGGGGCGCCGTTCTCCACCTGCATCGCGACCTCCTCGTCGCGATGCGCCAGCCGCACCAGCACCTTGGCGCCCGCCGCATGCTTGTGGACGTTGGTCAGCGCCTCCTGGATCACCCGGTACGCCGTCTGCTCCACCTCGGGCGGATACGCCCGTACGTCCCCCTGCACGGCCAGCTCCACCACCATGCCCGCCTGCCGCGACTGGCCCACGAGCATCTCGATGTCCGCGATGCAGGGCCCGTCCTCCGCGGCGGCGGCGGCTGCGGCGGCGGCCGCCGCGCCCACGGCGGCCAGCGGCGGCGCGTCCGCCTGCGCCCTCACCCGGCTCTCGCCGGAACGCAGCACCCCGAGCATCTCCCGCAGCTCCGTCAGCGCCTGGCGGCCCATGTCCCCCACCAGCGCCGCGTTCTTCACGGCCTTCTGCGGGTCCTTCAACGCCACCGCCTGCAACGCCGCCGCGTGCACCACCATCAGACTCACCCGATGGGCCACCACGTCGTGCATCTCCCGCGCGATACGGGTGCGCTCCTCCTGGCGCGCCCATTGCGCCCGCTGCTCCGCCCGGTCGGCCAGCAGCGACAACTCCTGCTCCAGGCTGTCCGCCCGCTCCCGCAGGCTCTCCATGAGCCGCCGGCGGGCCCCTATGTAAAGGCCGAGCAGCACCGGAGGGGCCGTCAGCCCGAGGGACATGAAGACGGCCATCAACGGCACGTACGGGGTGCTGTAGTCGCCGGCCTCCACGTCCTGCCGTACGCGCACGAACGTCACGATGAACGTCGCGGACAGGGCCATCCCCGCCAGCGTCGCCGTGATCCGCCGTGGCACGTCCGAGGCGGCGAGCGTGTACAGCCCGACGAGCCCCATCAGAAAACCCATCTCGGCCGGCGTGGTCGCGATGGACACCAGGACGACGGCGATCGGCCACCGACGTCTCAGTACCAGCACGGATCCGACCGCCAGCCCGAACAGCACGCCCAACGGCACGGGCAGCGCGGCCTGATCCGCGAACCCGACACCTTGTAGCGCGCACTCGACGGCGGAGGCGACGGCAAGTCCCACGTCCAGCACGGCACTGCGCCGTCGTCTCCACCACAGCGGACCCCGGGCGGTCGAACCCGAGGCCTCCTGTGCCCCCGTTGTGGTCATGTGTTCCAGCCTACGGGCGGGCGCGAGTCATTTTCCTACCGTCGCGCCGAGGCCACCTGGCATAGTGTGTGGTGCCGGTCCGGCAGCCGAACACTATGTCCGGTTCCGGCGCGTTCCATCCCCCGTGGTGTAATTGGCAGCACTGTGGCTTTTGGTGCCATCTGTTCGGGTTCGAGTCCTGACGGGGGAGCTTTCCGGCCTCCGGGTCGCGCATCTTCGGGTCCTGACCTCCGGTCGGGACCCGCACTCGTTTCCGGCCCGAAACCCCCCGGTATCCTTCGGTTGTCCCACCACCCGAAGCCGAAGGGCATACCCGTGAGCGCCAATCGCCCGGCAGCCGTCGTCGTCCTCGCAGCGGGTGAGGGCACCCGCATGAAGTCGAAGACTCCCAAGGTCCTGCACGAAATCGCCGGACGTTCGCTCGTCGGACACGTCGTGTCCGCGGCACGCGAGCTCGGCCCCGAGCAGCTCGTGGTGGTCGTCGGGCACGCGCGGGAGCAGGTCGAGGCGCACCTCGGCGAGCACTACGCGGGCACCCGTACCGCCTTCCAGGCCGAGCAGAACGGCACCGGGCACGCGGTGCGCATGGGGCTCGAGGAGCTCGGCGGCCGCCCTGACGGGACCGTCGTCGTCGTGTGCGGCGACACCCCGCTGCTCTCCGGCGCCACCCTCTCCGCGCTGGCCGCGACGCACTCGGCCGACGGCAACGCCGTGACCGTGCTGACCGCCGAGGTGCCGGACTCCACCGGCTACGGGCGCATCGTGCGGGACGCCGCCACCGGAGCCGTGACCGCGATCGTCGAGCACAAGGACGCCACCGACGAGCAGCGCGCGATCCGTGAGATCAACTCCGGTGTGTTCGCGTTCGACGGGCAGCTCCTCGCCGACGCCCTGACGAAGGTGCGGACGGACAACAGCCAGGGCGAGGAGTACCTGACCGACGTGCTCGGGATCCTGCGCGAGGCGGGCCACCGGGTCGGCGCGTCCGTGGCCGGCGACCACCGCGAGATCCTCGGCATCAACAACCGGGTGCAGCTGGCGGAGGCCCGCAAGCTGATGAACGAGCGGCTGCTGGAGCAGGCCATGATGGCCGGCGTCACGGTCGTGGACCCGGCTTCGGTGATCGTGGACGTGACGGTGACGTTCGAGCCGGACTCGGTGGTGCATCCCGGTACGCAGCTGCTGGGCGCCACACACATCGCGGAGGGCGCGGAGGTCGGTCCGAACTCACGCCTGACGAACACGACCGTGCGTGCGGGCGCCCGGGTGGACAACACGGTGGCGGATTCGGCCACCGTGGGCGAGGGCGCCTCGGTGGGCCCGTTCGCCTACCTGCGGCCCGGTACACGTCTGGGCGTAAAGGCCAAGGCGGGCACGTTCGTCGAGATGAAGAACTCGTCGATCGGTGAGGGCACGAAGGTGCCGCACCTGTCGTACGTGGGCGACGCGACGATCGGCGAGTACACGAACATCGGCGCCGCGAGCGTCTTCGTGAACTACGACGGGGAGTCGAAGCACCACACGACGATCGGGTCGCACTGCAAGACGGGCTCGGACAACATGTTTGTGGCTCCTGTCACGGTCGGGGACGGTGCTTACACCGCCGCCGGCTCCGTGATCACGAAGGACGTGCCGGCGGGTTCGCTGGCCGTCGCCCGCGGCCAGCAGCGGAATATCGAGGGTTGGGTGGCTCGCAAGCGCCCCGGAAGCGCGGCCGCCCAGGCTGCCGCGGCGGCAACGGAACAGGTCGCCGAGGAGAACTGACCGAAAACGGCTGCGTCGAACTCGGCGTACCGTGATACGTGCACACAAAATTCGGCTGGCTCGCGTCCAGGACCCTGGTGCCCTGACTTCCGCGACCAGAGAACACGTCTGAGGAGACAGTGCTGTGACCGGGATCAAGACGACCGGCGAGAAGAAGCTGATGCTCTTCTCCGGCCGCGCCCACCCCGAGCTGGCCGAGGAGGTTGCACACCAGTTGGGTGTCGGCCTCGTCCCGACGAAGGCTTTCGACTTCGCCAACGGCGAGATCTACGTCCGCTTCCAGGAGTCCGCCCGTGGTGCGGACTGCTTCCTGATCCAGAGCCACACGGCACCCATCAACAAGTGGATCATGGAGCAGTTGATCATGATCGACGCTCTGAAGCGGGCCTCCGCCCGGAGCATCACCGTGATCATCCCGTCCTACGGCTACGCCCGTCAGGACAAGAAGCACCGCGGCCGTGAGCCGATCTCCGCCCGTCTGATCGCGGACATGCTGAAGTGCGCGGGTGCCCACCGCATCCTCACGGTGGACCTCCACACGGACCAGATCCAGGGCTTCTTCGACGGCCCCGTGGACCACCTGTCGGCGCTGCCGGTGCTCGCCGACTACGTGGGCGCCAAGGTCGACCGCAACAAGCTGACGATCGTCTCCCCGGACGCCGGCCGTGTGCGTGTGGCCGACCGCTGGTGCGACCGGCTGGACGCGCCGCTGGCGATCGTCCACAAGCGCCGCGACAAGGACGTCGCCAACCAGGTGACCGTCCACGAGGTCGTCGGCGAGGTCAAGGGCCGCGTCTGCGTGCTGGTCGACGACATGATCGACACGGGCGGCACGATCTGCGCCGCGGCGGACGCGCTCTTCGCGCACGGCGCGGAGGACGTGATCGTGACGGCGACGCACGGCATCCTGTCCGGGCCGGCGGCTGACCGCCTGAAGAACTCGAAGGTGAGCGAGTTCGTCCTGACGAACACGCTGCCGACCCCCGGCGAGCTGGAGCTCGACAAGATCAAGGTGCTGTCGATCGCGCCGACGATCGCCCGTGCCGTGCGCGAGGTCTTCGAGGACGGCTCCGTGACGAGCCTCTTCGAGGAGCAGGCGTGACGGACGGACGCGACGGCCGGGCGTAACGGCCAGGCGTAACGTTCCGCAAGGGCCGCCCCGCATCGCGCGGGGCGGCCCTCGCGCATGCCGGAGTGATCCACTTTGGGCTTGAGGGAGCGTGCTGGGTAGACTGCTGAAGTTGCTCGGCGAGGGAGGCCGCACTTTTGGTGCGGCGGTCCGTTATCGACGCGCTCTTCGTAGCAGGCCTGTCGTGGCCGGGTGACCGCCACCAGATTTCTGCTCAATACGAGGAGTGCACATGTCCGAGGTGAAGCTCACCGCCGAGCGCCGTTCCGAGTTCGGCAAGGGCGCTGCCCGCCGTATCCGCCGCGACAACAAGGTCCCCGGCGTCCTCTACGGTCACGGCACCGACCCGGTCCACGTCACGCTGCCGGGCCACGAGCTGCTGCTCGCCCTGCGCACCCCGAACGTCCTGATCTCCCTGGACCTCGGTGGCACGAACGAGCTGGCCATCCCGAAGGCCGTGCAGCGCGACCCGCTGAAGGGCTTCCTGGAGCACGTCGACCTGCTCCTCGTGAAGCGCGGCGAGAAGGTCAACGTCGAGATCCCGGTCCACACCGAGGGCGACCTGGCCCCCGGCGCGTACCTGCTCGAGCACGTGCTGAACGCCCTGCCGGTCGAGGCCGAGGCCACGCACATCCCCGAGTCCGTCTCGGTCTCCATCGAGGGCCTCTCGGCCGGTGACTCCGTCCTCGCCAAGGACATCGCCCTGCCGAACGGCACCACGCTGGCCGTCGAGGACGACACCGTCGTCCTGCAGATCCTGGCCGCGCAGGCCGAGGAGCCGGCCGCCGAGGGCACCGAGGGCGCGGGCGAAGAGGCCGCCGAGGCCTGAGCCGTAAGCTCTTCTCGAGCTT
Source organism: Streptomyces sp. NPDC086835 (assembly GCF_044745705.1). Lineage (NCBI taxonomy): Bacteria > Bacillati > Actinomycetota > Actinomycetes > Kitasatosporales > Streptomycetaceae > Streptomyces > Streptomyces sp. NPDC086835. Next base: position 463,230 of record NZ_JBIVAU010000004.1, on the reverse strand, counting down.
GACGACTGTCACGGGGTGGCGGGCTGCGGCCCGCCACCCCGTTCCCCTGTTCACGGCCATCTCTACGAGGAGACGCAGCACAGATGTCCGACACGAACGCGCCCTGGCTGATCGTCGGTCTCGGCAATCCCGGGCCCGGGTACGCGGCGAACCGCCACAATGTCGGCTTCATGGTGGCGGACCTGCTGGCGGAGCGCATCGGCGGCTCGTTCAAGCGCGCCCAGAAGACTCAGGCGCAGGTGCTGGAGGGCCGGATCGGGGCTCCGGGGCCGTCGAACCGGCGGGTGATCCTGGCCAAGCCGATGTCGTACATGAATCTGTCCGGCGGCCCGGTGACGGCCCTGCGCGACTTCTACAAGGTGCCGACGGCGAACATCGTCGCCGTCCACGACGAGTTGGACATCGAATTCGGCATGCTGCGGCTGAAGCTGGGCGGCGGGGACAACGGGCACAACGGGCTGAAGTCCATGACCAAGGCGATGGGCCCGGACTACCACCGGGTGCGCTTCGGCATCGGCCGGCCGCCGGGGCGGATGCAGGTGGCTGACTTCGTCCTGAAGGACTTCTCCTCGGCGGAGCGCAAGGAACTGGACTACTTCGTGGACCGCGCGGCCGACGCGGTGGAGTGCCTGGTGATCGACGGCCTGGAGCGGGCGCAGGGGACGTACAACTCCTGAGGGACCGGACGGTCCAAGACCCGCGCCAACGGGTCGTAAAGACCCTCCCCGGCCGGCCGGAGTTGACCCGGCGTAGCCCCATGGCCAAGGATCGCGGCCCATGAAGCGGAACTCCTCCGGCCGGATACTGGTCCACGCGCGCAACGCGGCGATGGCGCTCGTCGCCCTCCTGCTGCTGGTCGCAGGTTTCTGGTCGTCCTGGGGCACTGCCCAGCACATCCTGCTCTCCAAGGGCCGTGAGCACGGCACGCTCACCGTCTCCCGCTGCGACGACGACACCTGCACCGGCGCCTACACGCCCCGCGACCCGGCGCCCGACCACGCGAACGTGACGATCGGGAAGTCCGTCGCGGTGAAGAAGGGCGCCACGCTGGCCGTCGTCCTCAAGCCCGGCACGGTCGAGGCGGTACGCACGGGCCCGGCGGGCGGTCTGTATGCGTGGGTGCCCCTGGGCGGGGCGCTGCTGCTCGCGGCCCTGGTGATCGGCGGCGGGCTGCGGCTGACACGGCTCGCGTGGGGCGCGGCGGGTGTGGGCGGGGCGCTGCTGCTGGCGTCGTTCCTGGCGCTCTGACGGTCCGGGTCCCGGCCGGGGGCCGGTAGCGGAACGACGCATTCACCCGATCGTTATCAGGACTATCGGGACGAGCGTGAACTCTTGGTGCGCATGCGGCACTTCCTCTCTTGACTGGTTCCCCGGTTCACAGGACGCTGAGCCGCCACCTCCCACGGCCCGTCCCCTTCACCTGCCCCAGAGGTATCTCAATGCCCATTCTCAGGACCCGCTGGGCAGCCGCAGCGCTTCCCGCCGCGGCTTCTCTGCTCCTCGTCGCAGGCGCTGCCCCGGCGCTCGCCACCGGCAGCGACCCGTACACCGTGGAGCTGCGCCAGCCGCTTCCGCGTACCGCCACCACGCAGGACGGGGCAGCTCCGCAGGAGGACAACTGCCCCGGTGTCCCGGACGGCAAGGACGGCTGGCACTTCGTGCTGCCCGGCAACGAGTCGGACTTCGTCAAGCTGACGGTGACGTTCGAGCCCGGCGGGCAGCAGGTCCTCACCTCGTTCGGCCCGCCCTCCGACAAGCACGCCTATGTCGCCTCGGAGCCGGGAGCCACGCTCACCGCTGTCGTCGCCGAGGTCAAGGGCGGCGATCTGAAGAAGTTCAACCTGTCGCACACCTGCCCGGCGGAGGGTTCCGGTCCGGGCGAGCCCAGCGACAAGCCGTCCGACAAGCCCGGCGACAAGCCGAGCGACAAGCCGTCCGACAAGCCCGGCGAGGAGCCGAGCAGCACGCCGAGCGCGCCCGACGCCTCGAGCCCGGCCGCCTCCGCGCCCGCCGGCAGCGACGGTCCCGCGCCGTCCGCCGACGACGCGGCCGGTGACCTGGCGGAGACCGGCAACGGCGCGCCCATCGGCGTGCTCGCCGCCGCTGCCGCGGCCCTCGTCGCCACCGGCGGCTACCTGCTGGCGCGCCGCCGCACGGCCGGCCGTCAGCACTGAGCCGACGGCACCGTGAACGACGGTGCCTGAACGACGGTGCCTGAACGACGGTGCCCCCGCCGGCCGCTGCACGTCAGCGGCCGGCGGGGGCACCTTCATGTCCCGCGGCGTCAGCCGGTGTTGCGCAGCCCGGCCGCGACGCCGTTGACCGTCAGCAGCAGAGCGCGGGCCAGCAACGGGTCCGCCTCCTCGCCGCGTTCGGCGGCGTCACGCTGCCGCTTGAGCAACGCCACCTGGAGGTAGGAGATCGGGTCCAGGTAGGCGTCCCTGATGGCGAACGTCTGCTGGAGCACCGGGTTGGAGCCGAGCAGTTCGTCGTTGCCCGTCACCTTCAGCACCTCGCTGACGGTGAGCGCGTGCTCGGCCTCGATGGCCTCGAAGACGTGCTTCAGGTTCTCCGGCACCAGCGTGTCGACGTAGTGGCGGGCGATCCGCAGGTCCGTCTTGGCCAGCGTCATCTCCACGTTGGCGATGAAGTTGCGGAAGAAGTGCCAGTTGCCGTGCATCTCCGCGAGCACGGTGTCCAGACCGGCCTCGCGCAGCGCCTTGAGGCCGGAACCCACACCGAACCAGCCCGGCACGATCTGCCGCGACTGCGTCCAGCCGAACACCCACGGGATGGCCCGCAGTCCGTCGAGGCCGGCGCCCGAGTCGGGACGGCGCGAGGGCCGCGAGCCGAGGTGCAGTTCGGCGAGCTGGTCGACGGGGGTGGCGGCGAAGAAGTACGCCGGCAGGTCCGGGTCCTCGACGAGCCTGCGGTAGGCGGCGTGCGCGGCGTCGGAGACGGTGTCCATGGCCGCGTCCCAGCGCGACAGCGCCTCGTCGGACTGGCGGGGCGCCGTGTGCAGGGCGGAGGCCTGGAGCGTGGCGGCGACCGTCAGCTCGAGGTTCTCCCTGGCCAGCGACGGGATCAGATACTTGTCGGAGATGACCTCGCCCTGCTCGGTCACCTTGATCTCGCCCTCGAGCGTGCCCCAGGGCTGCGCGAGGATCGCGTCGTGTGAGGGGCCGCCACCACGGCCGACGGTGCCGCCGCGGCCGTGGAAGAGACGCAGCCGCACGCCGTGGCGGTGGGCGACGTCACGCAGCCTGCGCTGGGCGCGGTGGATCTCCCACTGACTGGTGGTGATGCCGCCGAACTTGGACGAGTCGGAGTAGCCGAGCATGACCTCCTGGACGTCGCCGCGCAGCGAGACGAGCCGGCGGTAGGAGGGGTCGGCGAGCATGCCCTCGAGGATGACGTCCGCGGCCTTCAGCTCGTCGGTCGTCTCCAGCAGCGGCACGATGCCGATCTTGGCCCAGCCGGCGTGCAGGTCGATCAGACCGGCCTCACGGGCGAGGACCGCCGCGGCGAACACGTCGTCCGCGCCCTGGCACATCGAGATGATGTACGACTCGATGACCTCGGGGCCGAACCGCTCGAAGGCCTCCTTGACCGTGTGGAAGACGCCGAGGGTCTTCTGTCCCGCGGCGTCCAGCGGTGCCGGGGTCGGCGCGAGAGGCCGCCGGGAGCGGAGCTCCTTGGCGAGCAGCTTCTGCCGGTAGTCGCGCGGCATGTCCGCGTACCGCCACGACTCCTCGCCGAGCCGGTCGAAGAGCTGGCCGAGGGCGTGGTGGTGGGCGTCGGCGTGCTCGCGGACGTCCATGGTGGCGAGCTGGAGGCCGAACGCGGACAGGGTGCGGATGACGCGGTCCATGCGGCCGTCGGCGAAGAGCCCGCCGCGGTGCTCGCGCAACGAGGTCTGGATGAGGGTGAGATCGCTGATCAGCTCGGCGGTGCCGAGGTAGTCGCGGCCCTCCTCGTGCGGGGTGCCCTTGGCGAGGCGCTCACGGGTGTTGACGAGCTTCTGGCGGATGCAGGTGGCCTTGAGCCGGTAGGGCTCCTCAGCGTTGAGGCGCTTGTAGCGGGGGCTGATCTCGGGCAGCCGCTCGAGGTCGGCCTGCAGGGAGGCGAGCAGCTCCTCGGTGGCCCCGGCGTAGCGGATGGAGTTGGACAGCAGTCCGCGCAGGTAGTCGATGACCTCGATGGCGTCGGTGATGCCGTGCTCGTGCTGGAGGATCAGCACGTCCCAGGTGACGGCCGGTGTGACGTTGGGGTTGCCGTCGCGGTCGCCGCCGATCCAGGTGCCGAAGGTGAGCGGCCGGGTGCCGGGCGGCAGCTCGACGCCGACGCGCTCCAGCTCGGCGGCGAGGTCCTCGAGGACGTCGCCGACGGCGCCCGCGTGCAGCTCGTCGAGGTAGTAGATGGCGTTGCGCGCCTCGTCGGCGGGCTCGGGGCGGACGACGCGCAGCTCGTCGGTCTGCCAGATCAGGTCGATGCTCTCGGCGAGGCGCAGGTCGTGGCGGCGCCGGTCGGAGGCGATGACCGGGGTTTCCAGCAGTTCGGCGATGCGGCGGAGCTTGTTGAGCACGGAGCGCCGGGCGGCCTCGGTCGGGTGCGCGGTGAAGACCGGCCGCACGTTGAGGTTCCTGACGGTCTCGCGTACGTGCTCGGGGTCGCCGTCCTTGAGCATGTCGGCGGTGCGGGCCAGCAGCCCGCCCTCGGCGGCGCGGCGCTCGCGCATCTCGTGGCCGCGGTGCACCTGCTCGGTGACGTTGGCGAGGTGGAAGTAGGTGGAGAAGGCGCGGACCAGCTTGGCCGCGGTCTCCAGGTCGGTGTCGCCCAGCAGCTCGGCGGCGGCCTCACCGTCGGTCCGTGTCAGGGCGCGGACCCGCTCGACGAGGTCGAGAAGCTCCGGACCCTCCTGGCGGACGAGGGTCTCGCCCAGAAGATCGCCCAGTCGGCGGATGTCGGCACGCAGTTCTGCACTGGCGGTGGGGGTCTGGTCGGCACTGCTCACAGGTGCGGCTCCTTGCAGTGTTTGAGCACGTCTGGAGGGGTACTGGAGGCTTGCGGACCGCGCTGTCCGACGCCACCAAGGATAGGTGGCCGTTGTCCCGGCGTTGTCCACAGGTCTCTTGCCGTGCCGCCGCGCACTGCCATACTTACGTCGCCGTAGGTTACGGACCCGTAGCCAGGCGTCCGTCCCCACTCCCCACCCCCAGGGAACCCTCATGACCACAAGCCCCGATCTGCTGGACGACGTAGCCGGCACTCCGGACTCCCCGCTTCCCTCCGCCACCCGCGGCGGTGACAGCAAGCGGTCGATCGAGCAGATCACTCTGCTCCTGTTCATCACGGTCCCGTTCCTCGCGCTCCTGGCGGCTGTGCCGCTGGCCTGGGGCTGGGGCGTGAGCTGGCTCGACATCGGCCTGCTGGTGGCCATGTACTACATCGGCTGCCACGGCATCACGATCGGCTTCCACCGCTACTTCACCCACGGCTCGTTCAAGGCGAAGCGGCCGCTCCGCATCGCCCTCGCGATCATGGGTTCGCTGGCGGTCGAAGGGCCGCTGGTGCGCTGGGTGGCCGACCACCGCAAGCACCACAAGTTCTCCGACGCCGAGGGCGACCCGCACTCCCCGTGGCGGTTCGGCGAGACCGTCCCGGCGCTGATGAAGGGCCTGTGGTGGGCGCACATCGGCTGGATGTTCGACGAGGAGCGGACGCCGCAGCACAAGTACGCACCTGATCTGATCAAGGACCCGGCGCTCCGCCGGATCTCGCGCGACTTCATCTACTGGACGATCCTGTCGCTGGCGATCCCGCCCCTGGTCGGCGGCCTGGTGACCATGTCGTGGTGGGGTGCGTTCACCGCCTTCTTCTGGGGTTCGCTGGTCCGTGTGGCGCTGCTGCACCATGTGACCTGGTCGATCAACTCGATCTGCCACGCCGTGGGCAAGCGCCCGTTCAAGTCCCGCGACCGTTCGGGGAACGTGTGGTGGCTGGCGGTGCTGTCCTGCGGTGAGTCGTGGCACAACCTGCACCACGCCGACCCGACGAGTGCCCGGCACGGTGTGCTCCGCGGCCAGGTCGACTCCAGCGCGCGGCTGATCCGCTGGTTCGAGAAGGCCGGCTGGGCGTACGACGTGCGCTGGCCGCAGCAGTCGCGTCTCGACGCCCGCCGCGACGACTCCGGCCGCGGCGAAACCCGCCGCAAGGACGATGCCGCAAACGCGGCATGATTGATGTCGTGGCCAGTGACGGAAGTATCGGCAGTCCGGACAAGACCAGGGCGTCAGGCAGGCGCGCCCGACGGGTGCGCATGACCGGTGCGGAGCGCCGTGAGCAGCTGTTGGACATCGGCCGCACCCTTTTCGCGGAGAAGGGCTTCGAGGGCACGTCCGTCGAGGAGATCGCGGCCAAGGCCGGGGTGTCCAAGCCTGTCGTGTACGAGCACTTCGGCGGCAAGGAGGGGCTCTACGCGGTCGTCGTGGACCGCGAGATGCGCCAGCTGCTCGACATGGTGACAGGGGCGCTGACCGCCGGGCATCCGCGTGAGCTGCTGGAGCAGGCGGCCTTCGCCCTGCTGGACTACATCGAGACGTACACGGACGGTTTCCGCATCCTGGTGCGCGATTCGCCCGTCGCCCAGTCGACGGGCACGTTCGCGTCGCTCATCAGCGACATCGCCACCCAGGTCGAGGACATCCTGGGCATGGAGTTCAAGAACCGCGGCTTCGACCCCAAGCTGGCCCCGCTGTACGCGCAGGCGCTGGTCGGCATGGTGGCCCTGACGGGCCAGTGGTGGCTCGACGCCCGCCGCCCGAAGAAGGCGGAGGTCGCCGCGCATCTGGTGAACCTGGCGTGGCACGGGCTCGACGGTCTGGAGCAGAAGCCGAGGCTGATAGGTCACCGCAAGAACTGATCGGTCACCGAAGGAACCGATCGCGAAGAACTGATCGCGTTTTCCGTACATCCATGGACCCCTCCTGTTGGTCTTGGTGAGTGCTTGTCCCTCGTCACGAGGTTGAACTCACGACATTTCCCCAGGGGGGGACTTTGACTTCAGTGGAATCCCGCCGTCCCGCAGTCGCGCGCCGCGGACGGCGTGTCGCGACGTGCACCGCGCTGGCCCTGTCGGCGGGCATGCTGCTCGCCGCCGTGCCGGCGCACGCGGACGACAACCCGGCGCCGCACGCGCCGGTCGAGCGTGTCGCCCCGAGCGTGGAGGACCTGCGGAAGCCGTCGCTTCCGCGGCTCCGCTCGGACGAGCCCGCCGCACAGAACCCTTCCTTCGGCGCGGAGATCGCCGTCGCCCGGCCCCGCAGCGACGTGGACGGGGACGGCTACAGCGATCTGCTGCACCGCGCGTGGGACGGCCAGTACTACGTTTCCGCCAGCGGCAGCCCGGAGACCTACCCGTACCCGCTCGGCAACAGCTCCGAGACGTACAAGGACGCGTTCTCCGTCGCCGGTCTCGACCCGGCGGCCCCGGACACCCCGACGCACTTCACCCTGTCCGCGACCGGCAGGCTCTCGTCGTACAGCAGCACCGTGTACGGCGGGGACCTGGTGTGGTCGGGCACCGGCTGGCAGCAGTTCAACAAGGTGTTCTCGCCCGGTGACCTGACCGGCGACGGCGTCGGCGACGTGCTGACCCGCAACCCCGCCGGTGAGCTGTTCCTGTACCGGGCCAAGGGCGGGACGGCCGTCGAGCCGTTCGCGGCCAAGGTCAATGTCGGCTCCGGCTGGGGCCAGTACGACCAGATCGTCGGCGTGAACGACTCCAACGGCGACGCCATCGCCGACCTGTTCGCCCGTAACACGGCCGGTGAGCTGTACTTCTACTCCGGCACCGGCGAGCCCACCCGCCCGTTCAAGGAGCGGGTCAAGGTCGGCAGCGGCTGGAACGTGTACAACCAGCTGTTCAGCTGGGACGACATCGACGGCGACGGCCTCGGCGACCTCGTCGGGCGCACCCGGTCCGGCGTGCTCTACCTGTACGGCTCCACCGGCACCGGTGCCCTGAAGCCGAGGGAGGAGGGCGGCTCGGGCTGGAACTACGTCTCCCAGTTCGCCGGCTCCGGCAACAACCCGGCGTGGGGCAAGGGCGAGCTGATCGGCGTCGACAAGAGCGGCGTCCTCTACGACTACGTCGTGGAGAACGACGGCACCTTCTCCCCGCGGGCCCGGATCAGCGAGGGCTGGGGCGGTTCCAGGCTGGCGCTGACGTCGTCCTTCGACGACGACGGCTTCGCCGACCTGCTCGAGGTGTACGAGGGCACGCTGTACAACTACAACGACATGGCCGGCGACGGGATCATCGGCGGCGGCTGGGGCATCTACAACTCCCTGGTCGGCCCGGGTGACCTGTCCGGCGACGGCAAGGGCGACCTGATCGCCCGGGACAGCGCCGGCGTGCTGTGGCTGTACCGCGGCAACGGCACCGGCTCCGGGTTCGCCTCCCGCACGAAGATCGGCAGCGGCTGGGGCCAGTTCAGCGTCCTGACCGGCTCCGGTGACGTCGACGGTGACGGCCGCGCCGACCTGATCGCGCGCGCCACGGACGGCAGGCTGTACCTGTACTCGGGTACCGGCGTCGCCTCCGCGCCGTTCAAGGCGAAGAAGCTGATCGGCAGCGGCTGGAACACCTACAACAAGCTGGTGGCGCCGGGCGACATGAACGGCGACGGCCGCGGCGACCTGGTGGCCCGCAACTCCGACGGCAATCTGTACCGCTACGACGCCAACGGCAAGGGCGGCTTCAACGCCAAGGTCCTGATCGGCAGCGGCTGGAACACCTACAACGGTCTGTTCTGATCCCGTCCGGCGGACGAGGGCGCCCCGCTCGCGGTGAGGACCGCGGCGGGGCGCTCTTGCGTTTCCCGCCCACGGGGCACCGCCGTCACGCCACCTTGCGTGCGACGGCGAAGATCCGCCGGAAGGGGAACACCGTGCCGTGGGGGCCCGGCGGGTACGCCTTGCGGAGCAGGTCCCGGTACTGGGCCAGGAACTCCTCCTGCGCCGCCGGGTCGTCCGCGAGCTCGGTGAGCACCGGCCGCAGGGCGGTGCCCTTCACCCAGTCCAGCACCGGGTCCTCACCGCCGAGGAGCTGGAGGTACGTGGTCTCCCATGCCTCCGCGTCGCAGCCGAGGTCGGCGAGACGGGTGAGGTAGTCGGCGGGCTCCAGGATGTGGACGTAGCGCCGGCCGTGGTCGCCGAGACGGGCGCGCCACTGCGGGGTCTCGCAGAGCTCGCCGAGCAGGGCGTGGCTGGGCGAGGTGAAGTTGCCGGGGACCTGGAAGGCGAAGGTGCCGCCGGGGGCCAGACCGTCGAGCCAGAGGGCGAACGACTCGGGATGGTTGGGCACCCACTGGAGGGCCGCGTTGGAGACGATCAGATCGTAGGGCTCGTCCGGGGTCCAGTGCGCGGCGTCGGCGGGCCGGAAGTCCATCCAGCCGCCGCCCGCCGTGGTGCCCGCGTGCTCCTTCTCGGCCTGGGCGAGCATTTCCGGGGAGAGGTCGAATCCGGTGATGTGCGCGTCGGGCCACCGGTCGGCGAGCAGTGCGGTGACATTGCCGGGGCCGCAACCGATGTCGGCGATCCGGGCGGGGCGGCCGACGGCGGGCAGCGTGGGTATGCGGGCCAGCATGTCCAGGAAGGGACGGGTGCGGTGCCCGGCGTGGCGGAGGTACTGCTCTGGGTCCCAAGTGGGCGCGGCATGCATGGTGAAGTCCCCCTCGCAGGAACGGAAAGCCGAAACGGAAGCGTGTTCCGGCCCGACCATGCCCAATAGTCCACAAAAATATATCTTGATGTCAAGAGACTTCATGTCGACAGACCAACTACACTGATCGACATGGAGGACGAGGTCGATCGACTGGTCGCAGCATGGCGCCGTGAGCGCCCGGACCTCGACGTGGAACCGCTCGAGGTGCTCAGCCGCGTCTCCCGGCTCGCCCGCCACCTCGACCGGGCCCGTCGTATCGCGTTCTCGGAGCATCAGCTCGAGCCGTGGGAGTTCGACGTGCTCACCTCGCTGCGGCGCGCCGGCGCCCCGTACCAGCTCTCGCCCGGCCAGCTGCTCACCCAGACGCTGGTGACCTCCGGGACGATGACCAACCGCATCGACCGCCTCGCCAAGAAGAACCTGGTCGAGAGGCTGCCGGACCCCAGCGACCGGCGCGGCGTCCTGGTGCGGCTGACGGCGGAGGGCCGCGACCGTGCGGACCAGGCACTGGCCGGACTGCTCGCCCAGGAGCGGGCGATCCTCTCCGAGCTGTCGGGCGCCCAGCGCGCGGAATTGGCCGCGCTGCTACGCCAGTTGACCGCCCCGTTCGACAACATCCCCGGCTAGGGCCGGTCCTGGGCCCAGATCGGCGGGCCCCACACCGGCCCGGCGGGCCAGCGCCACGGCGGCGAGCGTGGAGTGCACGCCCAGCTTCCCCAGCACGTTCTGCATATGCGTACGAACGGTGTGCGGCGACAGGAAGAGTCGCTCGGCGACGGCTTTGCGCCCCAGGCCCGCGACCATGCAGCGCAGTACCTCCTGCTCGCGCGGGGTCAGCGACTCCACCAACCGCTCGCTCTCCGTGCGGTGCTTGCGGGCCGCGGTCATCTCCCGCAGTACACCGGTGAGCAGCGCCGGCGCCAGGTGCGTCTCGTCCCGCAGCACCCCTCGGATCACCGCCAGCAGACGTTGCAGCGAGCAGTCCTTGGCGACCCAGCCGGAGGCGCCCGCCTGGAGGGCCTGGGCCGCGCGCCGGGCGTCGTCCTTCTGGGCGAGCACGACGGAGCGCAGCACGGGCTGGAGCGAGCGGACGCCCGTGACCAGGGAGATCCCGTCGACGACGGCAGTCGTGCCGGTCTCCGGCACCGCACGGGCGACCGGGGCGGTCCTCGGCGGCGGCACCGCGGCCGACGCCCCCAGGTCCGCGTCCACGAGCATCACGTCGAACCTGCGGCCTTCCGCCGCGGCGCGTTCCAGGCAGCGCAGCGCCGCGGGGCCGCTGCCTGCCGCGGCGACCTCCACATCGGGCTCCGCCGCCAGGGCCGCGGCGAGCGACTCGGCGAAGATTCGGTGGTCGTCCACGACCAGCACCCGGATACGAACCACAGGACACCCCCAGTGTCGGAGGACGGACCGGCTCGGGTACGCCGCCCGGGGGACGGAGGGTACAGCGCATCGCCCGGCCGCCGCCGTGCTGTGACTGATACCCCGCCCCGGGCGCCGTACCCGGCTGTTTCGCCCCCTGATCGACACCGGCCCCCACCGGTGCTGTGGTTCAGAGTACGGACGGGCGGCGGTGGCGGAAGGCTATTTGCAGAACTGATCGGCGGCGATGGCGAGGGTGTGGCGGATGTTCCGAATCGACACCTGAGTGGACAAGCGGCGAAGCTTTTTGCCCGGCCGACGCACAGAGAACGACGCGGGGCGGGGCCGGGCGCACCCCTGACCGCCCGGCCCCGCCCGAGTTCCTCCCGGGCGGGTCCCCACGAAGCGCCGCCTCTAGGACAGGCGGCGGGCCCCCGCCGACGGGACGGCGGTGAAGACGCGCGGCTGCTCCAGCGAGGACGCCGCGAAGGCCTCCTCGACGGACTTCGCCACCAGCGGCGAGGCGGACGTCTGGGTCAGGACGATCGCCGAGCCTCCGAAGCCGCCGCCCGTCATCCGGGCACCCAGCGCGCCGGCCGCCAGCGCCGTGTCCACGACCAGGTCCAACTCCGGGCAGGAGACCCGGAAGTCGTCACGCAGCGAGGCGTGCCCCTCGGTCAGCACCGGACCGATGGCCCTGACCTCACCGGCCTCCAGGTGGGCGATCACCCGCTCCACCCGGTGGTTCTCGCTGACGATGTGCCGGACCAGGGGGCGCACTTCCGGGTCGTCGAGACGGCCGAGGGCCTCGTCCAGCGAGTCGTACGGGACGTCCCGCAGGGCGTTCACCCCCAGCGCCGCCGCTCCTGCCTCGCAGCCGGCACGCCGCTTGCCGTACTCACCGTCGCTGTGGGCGTGCTTCACCCGGGTGTCCACGACGAGGAGTTCGAGCCCGTGGGCGGCCAGGTCGAAGGGGATCTGCCGCTGGGAGAGGTCCCTGGTGTCCAGGTACAGGGCGTGGCCCTCGGTGCAGCAGGCGGAGGCCGTCTGGTCCATGATCCCGGTCGGGGCGCCCACGTAGACGTTCTCCGCACGCTGGCACAGGCGGGCCGTGCGCCAACGCTCCAGGCCGAGTTCGTACAGGTCGTTCAGGGCGAGGGCGGTGACGACCTCGATCGCCGCGGACGAGGAGAGACCGGCGCCGGTGGGCACGGTCGACTCGTAGTGGATGTCCGCGCCGCCGACCTGGTGGCCGGCGTCGCGCAGCGCCCAGACGACGCCCGCCGGGTAGTCGGTCCAGCCGCCGGGACCGCCGGGGGCGAGGTCGTCGACGCGCAGTTCGACCGGGCCGCCGTCCATGTCCGTGGAGGTCAGCCGCAGCACGCCGTCGTCGCGGCGCGAGACGGTCGCAACCGTGGTGTGCGGCAGCGCGAAGGGCATCACGAAACCGTCGTTGTAATCGGTGTGTTCACCGATCAGGTTCACCCTGCCCGGTGCCGCCCACACACCCTCGCCCGTGGAACTCATGACCCGTTCTCCCTCCCGCGGGCGAATGCCCAGGCGTCGGACACGATGCCGGCCAGGTCGGCACGGCTCGGCTTCCAGCCCAGGCGCTCCTGGGCCCTCGCGGCGGAGGCGACCAGGACGGCGGGGTCGCCGGCCCGTCGCGCCGCGACCACCTCGGGCACCGGGTGACCGGTGACCTCGCGTACGGTCTCGATGACCTCGCGCACCGAGAAGCCGTTGCCGTTGCCGAGGTTGCAGATCAGATGCTCACCGACGGTGGCGGCGTCGAGCGCGAGGAGATGCGCCTCCGCCAGGTCCGCGACGTGGATGTAGTCGCGGACACAGGTGCCGTCCGGGGTCGGGTAGTCGTCGCCGTAGACGGAGATCGACTCGCGCCGGCCGAGGGCGACCTGGAGCACCAGCGGGATCAGGTGCGACTCGGGTTCGTGGCGTTCGCCGTACGCGCCGTAGGCCCCGGCGACGTTGAAGTACCGCAGCGAGACCGCCGCGAGGCCGTGGGCCGCCGCCTCACCGGTGATCATGTGGTCGACCGCGAGCTTGGTGGCACCGTAGGGGCTGGTGGGCGCGGTGGGGTCGGACTCGGTGATGGGGGTGGAGACCGGCTCGCCGTAGGTGGCGGCGGTGGAGGAGAAGACCAGTGTGCGCACGCCCGCGGAGCGCATGGCCGCGAGCAGCTCCATCGTGCCGCCGACGTTGTTCGCCCAGTACTTCTCCGGCCTGGCGACGGACTCGCCGACCTGTGAGAAGGCCGCGAAGTGCAGCACCCCGTCGTACGAGGCGTCCAGATGGCGGGCGGCGTCCTGGATGCGGCCCTCGATGAACCCGGCGCCCGCGGGCACCCCTTCGCGGAATCCGGTGGAGAGGTCGTCGAGCACGGTCACCTGGTGACCGGCCTCCACAAGGTGCTGCGCCACGACACTGCCGACGTATCCCGCACCACCTGTGACCAGGTACTTCTTGCTCACTCGCTCGCTACCTCTCGCAGTCGCATCGCCGCGGCCTCCGGCGGCACATCGTTGATGAACACGCTCATACCGGATTCGGAACCGGCGAGGAACTTCAGCTTGCCGGAAGTGCGGCGGATGGTGAAAAGCTCGAGATGGAGACCGAAGGCGTCCCTTCCCTCGCCTTCGAACGGCGCCTGGTGCCAGGCGGCGATGTACGGCGTGGGCGGTTCGCCGGGCCCGAAGATCCGGTCGAAGCGCCTCAAGAGTTCCAGGTAGATCTGTGGGAATTCTGTGCGTGCCGCGTCATCCAGCGCCCGGAGGTCCGGCACCCGCCGCTTCGGGTGGAGGTGCACCTCGTACGGCCAGTGCGCCGCGTACGGCACGAAGGCGATCCAGTGCTCGCCCTCCAGCACCACCCGCACCCCTTCCTCGCGCTCGCGCCGGACGAGGTCGTCGACGAGGTTGCGACCGGTCGCCGCCCGGTGGGCGGCGAGCGAGCGGAGCATCAGCTCGGTGCGCGGGGTCACGAACGGGTAGCCGTAGATCTGGCCGTGCGGGTGCCCGAGCGTGACGCCGATCTCGGCGCCGCGGTTCTCGAAGCAGAAGACCTGCTTGACCTGGGGCAGTTCGGCGAGCTCCGCCGTGCGGTCCGTCCACGCCTCGAGGACCAGACCTGCCTGCTCCTCCGTCAGATCGGCGAAGGACGCGTCGTGGTCCGAGGTGAAGCAGACGACCTCGCAGCGGCCCGAGTCGCCGGCCAGCGAGGGGAAGCGGTTCTCGAAGACGGCGACGTCGTAGTCGGCTGCCGGGATCTCGCTGAGGCGGCCGTCGCGCGAGGGGCACAGCGGACATTCGTCGGCCGGCGGGTGGTAGATGCGGCCCTGGCGGTGCGAGGCGATGGCGACCCGGTCGCCGAGCAGCTCGTCGTGCCGGATCTCGGCCGTGGTGGAGACGGCTTCGAGGGGCCGGAGGTCGACGGCGTCGCGGACGGCGTCGTCGCGCGAGTCGTAGTAGAGCAACTCACGACCGTCGGCGAGCCGGGTCGACGTCTTCTTCACACGGAGCTCCCTCACCACTCCTATCCAACATAACCGAACACAAGAAATCACAACTCAACAGTCCGGTCAATGGGTGGCCCGCGGGCAGGCCACTGATCGGGCACCCGCGGGCAAACGAACAAAAGGCATCAAGAAACGCGGTCCGGGTCGCGCCCCCGCAGACCGGCCTGACAGGCCCGTCGGCCCCTAGTGGGCCGCGCCGGAGCCGGGCGGAGTCCCGTACGCCGCGCGGTCCAGCAGACCGGTCCGGGCGGCGAGCGCCGCCGCCTCCAGCCGGGATCCGACGCCCAGCTTCATCAGCACCCGCTGCACATGGGTGCGGGCCGTGCTCGGCGCGATCCCCATGCCGACGGCGATCAGCCTGGTGTCCTCGCCCTCCGCGACCCGCACCAGCACCTCCACCTCGCGCGGCGTCAGCAGCTGAAGCAGCCGCTGGCCCTCGTCGTCCGGCTGCGCGACCGGATTGAGCAGCTCGGCGAACGCGCCCTGGAGCAGCAGCGGCGCCACCACGGCCTCCCCCGACCGCGCCTTCACCAGCGCCCGCTCCACGCCCTCTATGCGCTCGTCGTGGCGCACGTAACCGGACGCCCCGGCGGCGAACGCCGCCGCTATCCCGCGCGGACTGGGAACCGGTCCGAGGACCACGACGGCCACCTGCGGCCGTTCCCGTTTGATGCGGACGACCGGGTCGAAGGCACCCGGCTCCGCCGGCGTCGCCGTGCCCAGCAGACACACCTCCGGGGCCCTGGCTATCACCAGATCGGCCGCTCCTGCCGCGGGCGCCGCCGCCGCGAGCACCCGGTGCCCGCGCAGCTTCAGCGCGGAGGCGAGCGCCTCCGCGAGCAGCCTGTGGTCGTCGACCACCATGAGCCGAACGCCCATCGAGCAACCCCCGTCCCGCTGGAGTCGGCCCCCCGGCCCTCCACGGCTACCCCGTCAGTCCCGGCAAGGTACACGCTTGTTCGACATTGCGCGCCCCTAACTCGGCAGAAGCCCCCCGGAATGCCGAATTCTTCACCAAACAGGGCCACTTGAGAGCAGGCATCAGGAAGACGGTCGGGATACGACCGCGGCCCGGCCCCTCGCGTCTGCGAGGGACCGGGCCGCCGTGCGGTGATGCGGTGGTGCGGATCAGCTCTTCGGGCCGAAGGAGATCGCCATGAACTTCGACGAGCTCGAGCTGCCCGAGTCGGGCTCGCTCAGGGTGTCGTCCGCGATGAACAGCCGCCCGTTCTTGAAGTGGTACTCCGAGCCGGACTCCACGAAGCTCGTCTCGGCGTCCCGCACCGTCTTGTCCGCCGGGTTCACCAGCAGGACGGTCTCCTTCAAGGTGGCGCCGTTGATGCTGACGACCTGGCCGCCCTTGTCGTAGGGGGGCCACTTGTAGGCGATGATGTTGCCGCCGTCCATGCGCAGCGGCAGCGAGTGGTACCCGTCACCGGCGTCCGCACGGCCGCTGACGGCCTTTCCGGTCGCCAGGTCGAAGGCGATGATCTCGTTGGTGCGCGAGTAGGACTCGCCCGTTCCCTCGTGCTCCTCCGTCGGCAGGTAGATCTTGTCGTTGCCGACGACCACGAACTGGCAGCCCTCGACGCCGTCGCTGGCGGAGCACCTCGCGAGGTACTTGTCGCCCGGCGCCGCGATCTTGGCGCGCAGCTTCCCGGTCTTGCCGTCGATCGAGAAGAAGTCCGAGATGCCGAACGTTCCCGTGTCGCCGACGTCGGCTGCGACGACCAGCGGGTCGGAGGAGACGACCCGCGCGTCCTCGACACCGGCCGGCATCTTGAAGGACGAGAGCGGAGTGCCGTTCTCCGGGTTGAGCGGCTGGATGGTCACCTGGGCGTTGTCGTACGAGCCGCAGCGGCGGACCGCGACGAGCGCCTTGCCGCCGCCGTAGCCGATGTCCCGGCACTCCTGGGCGTCGACGGTGGGCTTCCAGCGGACGGCGCCGGTCGTCAGGTCGAACGCGGCGCTGCCGCCGAGGTATCCGGCGGCCACCGTGTTGCCGCTGAGGGTGACCTGGTCGAAGCGGGCCTTCTGGTCACCGCTCGCGCCGCCGGTGACGGACTTGCTCCACAGCAGCTTGCCGGCGGTGAGGTCGACGACGCCGACCTCGGAGCACGGCGGGTAGCCCTTGTCGCCCTTGGCCCGCTTCGTGGCCTCGAAGACGACCGCGGTCTTGTTGTCCTCTGTCGTGTGACGCGAGGCGGCACACACCTGGCCGGGCAGGTCGAGGGTCCACAGCACGGTGCCCTTGGCCACGTCGTGGGCCACGATCGAGTTGACGCTCGTCTTGACGAAGGCCTTGTCGGTGACCCAGGAGCCCGGCACACCCGTCACGTCGAAACGCGCGGGGATCGGCAGCTGGAAGGCGACCTTGGAGGCCGTGTCGGCCGGGGCCTTCTCCTTGCCGGGGCCGTCGGGGGCGGCCGGGGCGTCGTCGCCCTTGCCGCCCTTGCCGCCCTCGGTGCCGCCCGAGCTGTTCTTCGCCTCGTCCTGCTTGCCGCCGTCGTCCTTGGTGGACGAGTAGAGGAAGCCGCCGCCGATGATCAGCACGATGGCGACGAAGGCGGCGATGACGATCTGCAGCTGCGTCTTGTTCAGCAGCCCGCCGCCCCCGGAGGGCACGGCCGGCTGCGGCATCATCGGCTGCGTCGGCGCGCTGTAGGCGGGCTGCACGGGAGCGCCGGGCTGCGGGTGGCCGTACGGCGCTCCCGGCGCCGGGCTCTGCGGCGGCGTCTGGGGATAGCCGTAACCCGGCTCGGCGGGAGGGGGCGTCTGCGGATAGCCGTAGGGCGCTCCCGGCGCCGGGCTCTGCGGCGGCGGCGCGGGGGTGCCGTACCCGCCGGCCGGCTGCTGGGGCTCCTTCGCCAGGCCGTAGCCACCGCCCGAAGGCGGACCGGGCGGCTGGCTCGGGGGCTGGTTCGGCGGCGGGCCGGGCGGCTGGTTCGGCGGCGGGCCGGGCGGCTGACTGGGCGGTGGCGGCGGCTGCGTCATGGCTTGCTTACCTCTGGGGGACGGAAGGTGGGTCCTACGACGGCGGAATCGGTCACTGGCCGAAGCCCATCATGGTCTTCGTCTCCTTCTCGGCCTTGTCGTTGGGCGCGCTCACACGACCACTGGCGATGAAGAACCGGCCGTCCGCGTACGCCATCTTCGGGGAGTAGAAGGAGTTCTCGATCTCGGCGGTCGAGGCCGGGTGCTGGAGCAGCATCTTCGGCGCCCCACCGGTCGGCGCGACGGTGGCGACACCGCCGCCCGTGTCGTACGAGGGCTGCATGTAGACGAGGACGTTGCCGCCCTCGATGCGCAGCGGCGTCATCTTGCGCTCCGCGCCGGCCGGCGCGCGCCAGGCTTCCTTACCGCTGTCGAGGCTGAAGGCGACGAGCTCGTTGGCCTTGCCGTACTCGGTCTCCGTGGCCATGTAGAAGTGCTTCGCGTCGGCGGCGACACCGGTGCAGCCCTCGAGGTTCTGACCGAAGATGACGAACGCCCCGCCGCAGCGCGGCTGGAACTTGTCGTTCTTGCCGCCCGAGATCTGCGAGCGCAGCTTGCCGTTGTCGGTCAGCGCGATGATCGACCACTTCTTCTCCGGCTCACGCTGGGTGATGGAGACGACCAGCGGGCTCGCGGAGTAGACCTTGTCGATCTCCCAGCCCTCGGGGGTGTTGTACGTCCACCTGGGCTTGCCGCTGGCGGGGTCGATCTCCTGGAGCTGCTGCTTCGGCTTGTCGTAGTCGTCCGTGGGGCAGCTCGCGCCGGCCAGCAGCTTGGGGCCGCCGGCGAAGGCGAACGGCTTGCAGCCGCTGCCCGGCTTGCCGAAGAGCTGCTTGCCGTCGGCCATCGAGAAGCCGTAGGAGTTGCCACTGCCGCCCACCGCGAGCGTGTTGCCGCTGATGGCCAGGGTGAAGTCGGAGAGGGAGGCGAACGCGCCGGACGCCTTCGGGATCGGCTTCTTCCAGCCGGCCTTGCCCGTCTTCAGGTCGATCATCTGAAGGTCGTTGCACTTGGCCTTCTCGGTGAGGCCGTCCTTGACACCGATGACGATCTTGCCGTCGGCCGAGGTCTGCGCCGGCGCCGAGCACACCTCCGCGGGCAGCGGCACGCTCCACTTCTTGCTGCCGTCGGTCACCGAGTAGCCGGCGACCTCCCGGTACATGGCCTTGACGACCGTGTCGCCGGCCACCCACGGGCCGAACACCTCGGCGCCGTTGCGGGGCAGGTCGACCTCGTTCTTCGTCAGGAACAGGACCTTGGCCTCGCCGTCCTTACGGCCGGCGTTGAGGTCCTCGTTGCCCTCACGTCCGGTGCCGCTGCCGTCGCCCTGGTCGACGGACTCGGAGCCGGTCGGCTTCGGGTCGTCGCTGGACTTGCTGACGGTCGGCTTGTCCTCCTTGTCGTCGCCGCTGCTGACGACGTACCAGGTGCCACCGCCGACAAGGAGCAGCGCGGCGGCCGACGCGGCCACGACGATGCCCGTCTTCCCCTTGAAGAAGCCCCCGCCACCGCCCGGCGCGGGCGCACCCGGGTACTGCGGCTGCGTCGGGTACCCGCCGTAGGGACCCGGCTGGTTGTACGCGCCGGGCTGCTGGTTGTACGGGCCCGGCTGCTGCGCGTACGGCCCCGGCTGCTGCGGATAGCCGTAGCCCGGCTGGCCGGGAGGCTGCTGCGGGTAGCCGTAACCGGGCGCCGGCGCACCGGGAGGCGCCACCGGCGGCGGTCCCTGCGGGGTGGGCGGCATCTGCGGCGGCTGAGCGGGCGGCTGGGGCTGCTGCGGAGCTCCCTGCTGAGGATCCTGGGGGGCTCCGAAGCCTCCCTGCGGGGGCTGGTTCGGCGGCTGCGTCATGGCGTACTACCTCATGGGTGGGAGATGCGAGTGGGAGTTGGGGATGTCCGGACGACCCAGACCGCGTTCATCTGCCGGAAACCGTCACGGTGTTCAGCGGCACCTTCCGCTCACCGTCCGAGGGCGCGACCCCCTGCACGTCGCCTCCCGCACCGGGCGAGGGTCCGATGTGGTGACGACGCTGCCGGGAGCGGGTGGGCCGGCGGGTACGACGGACGGCTGTGGTGCACGGGTGCGGCGGGCGGCTGCGGGACCCCGCGCCACTGGTCCGCGGACCGTGCCTGACCGGACGGCGGCGGCTGCCCCATCTGCGCTTCCCCCTTCGTACGGTCTGCTGCCCGGACGAACTCCCCCGCTCCTCCGGCAAGCGCATCCACCGGAAGGAGTGATTCGGACACGAACCCCGTTGTTCTACATCAGTCGAGCGGGCCTTCTTTGTATCACCCGTGACGAGCGGAGAGCGGGCTCGGTCCTCCCCTGTTCCCAAGGGAGGACCGGGCCGTGATGGGGTTGTTACGCGCTCTGCACGGCTTCTCTACGGGCGGCGGAGGACCGCCGGTCAGGCGTCTTACGCCAGTTCGAGCCAGCGCATCTCCAACTCTTCGCGCTCGGCGGCGAGTTCACGGAGCTCAGCGTCCAGTTTGGCGACCTTTTCGAAGTCTGTGGCGTTATCGGCGATCTGTGCGTGCAGCTTGGTCTCCTTGTCGGACACCTTGTCGAGCTGCCGCTCGATCCGCTGAAGTTCCTTCTTCGCCACGCGGGCGTCGGCCGCCGACTTCTCCTTGACGGCGCCGGACGGGGCGGGCGGCGGCGTCGGCACGGCGGCCTCGACCATGCGCGCCCTGCGCTCCAGGTACTCGTCGATACCACGCGGCAGCATCCGCAGCGTGCCGTCGCCGAGCAGCGCGAACGTCCGGTCCGTGGTCCGCTCGAGGAAGAACCGGTCGTGCGAGATGACCACCATCGAGCCGGGCCAGCCGTCGAGGACGTCCTCGAGCTGGGTCAGGGTCTCGATGTCGAGGTCGTTGGTGGGCTCGTCGAGGAAGAGGACGTTCGGTTCGTCCATCAACAGACGCAGCAGCTGGAGCCGGCGCCGCTCACCGCCCGACAGGTCGCCGACGGGCGTCCACTGCTTCTCCTTTCCGAAGCCGAACTGCTCGCACAGCTGGCCCGCGGTCATCTCCCGGCCCTTGCCGAGGTCGACCCGGTCGCGGATCTGCTGGACCGCCTCCAGCACGCGCAGCGCGGGCGGCAGTTCGGTGACGTCCTGCGAGAGGTAGGCGAGCCGTACGGTCCTGCCGACGGTGACCCGGCCCGAGGCGGGCTGCTCCTCGCCGCCGGAGACGGCCGCCGTGGCGAGCGTGCGCAGCAGTGACGTCTTGCCCGCGCCGTTGACACCGACCAGACCGATACGGTCGCCGGGGCCGAGCTGCCAGGTCAGATGCTTCAGCAGCACCTTCGGGCCGGCCTGGACGGTGACGTCCTCGAGGTCGAACACCGTCTTGCCGAGCCGGGCGGACGCGAACTTCATCAGCTCGGACGTGTCACGCGGCGGCGGCACGTCGGCGATCAGCTCGTTCGCCGCCTCGATGCGGTAGCGGGGCTTGGACGTACGGGCGGGGGCGCCGCGCCGCAGCCAGGCCAGCTCCTTGCGCATCAGGTTCTGCCGCTTGCTCTCCTCGGTCGCGGCGATCCGCTCCCGCTCGGCCCGTGCGAAGACGTAGTCGGAGTAGCCGCCCTCGTACTCGTACACGTCGCCGCGCTGCACGTCCCACATGCGGGTGCAGACCTGGTCGAGGAACCAGCGGTCGTGGGTGACGCAGACGAGCGCGGAGCGGCGCGTCTGCAGATGCCGGGCGAGCCAGGCGATGCCCTCGACGTCGAGGTGGTTGGTCGGCTCGTCGAGGACGATCAGGTCCTGCTCGGCGATCAGCAGCTTGGCGAGCGCGATACGGCGGCGCTCGCCGCCGGACAGCGGTCCGATGACGGTGTCGAGCCCCTGCGGGAAGCCGGACAGGTCGAGCCCGTCGAACAGCCCCGTCAGCACGTCCCTGATCTTGGCGTTGCCCGCCCACTCGTGGTCCGCGAGGTCGCCGATGACCTCGTGCCGGATCGTCGCCTCCGGGTCGAGCGAGTCGTGCTGCGTCAGCACTCCGAGCCGCAGCCCACCGCTCTGGGTGACCCGGCCGGTGTCGGGCTCCTCGAGCTTGGCGAGCAGCCGGATGAGGGTGGTCTTCCCGTCGCCGTTACGGCCGACGACGCCGATACGGTCTCCCTCCGAGACGCCGAGGGAGACCCCGTCGAGCAGGGCGCGTGTGCCGTACACCTTGCTGACTGCCTCGACATTGACCAGGTTGACGGCCATTTCTCTCCTGACAGGGGGAACGATCGACCTCCCAGCCTACTTGTCAGGCGCGACTGCCCCGTCCGGCCCGTTCCACCAGCAGCCAGCCGCCGAGCGCCATGGCGACGGCGGCGGGGGCGCTGACGTGCACGGCGACCAGCATCGCCGTCCTGCCTTCGAGCAGCCCGCCGAATCCGACCATGGAAAGGCCCAGGATGCCGAACAGGCAGAGCGTGATCCCCACGGCGGCGATCGGCCCGGTGCCCGGCACCGGCGTGACGGCGCTCCGCACGGGACGTTCGAACCTGCGGAACGCGGCCACGAGCAGCGCGGTCAGCCCGGCCGCGGCGGCGATGCGCAGCGGTGCCTGCGCCCACCAGGCCGCCGACGCCGGAGCCCGCAGGGGAAGGCCGGCCGCGATCATCGCCCCGTAGACGCCGAGCATGGCGGTGAGGTGCCACAGGAAGGCGGTCATGGCGACCCCGTTGGCGGCCACCACACCCCGCCAGACGCGGGCTCGCCGCACGAACCGTCCGCCCGGCCCCCTGAGCAGCTCGACGGCGCCGACCAGCCACAGCCCGTGGAACAGCAGGGCGAGGGTCGGCGGGGCCATGTTCGAGATCTTCTCGCCGGGCATCCCGACCATGGACAGCGGATACGGCCCGAACGCGACGAGCGCGGCGGCGGCTGCGAGCCCCGTCGCCGCGAGCACGGCAGGCATCCGGATACGCCCGTCGGCGCGCAGGAAGCCGAGCTGGTGGACGGCGAGCCAGACGAAGGCGAAGTTCAGGAACTCGACGAAGGGCACATGGGCGGCGAACCGGAGCACGTCCACGGCCGCCGCCGCGCCGAGGAGCGCGCCGAACGCGCCCCAGCCGAACCGCTCGTGCAGCTTCAGCAGCGGCGGGGTGAAGGCGACCATGGCGAGGTAGATCCCGATGAACCACAGCGGCTGCGTCACGAGCCGCAGCACCACCCCGGTCATCCCGCCGCCCCCGCCGAGCAACTGCACGAGGAGCGCTGCGGCGCCCCAGACGAGGACGAACGCCATCGTGGGCCGCAGGAGCCGCTGGAGCCGGCCGCGCAGAAACACCGAGTACACGGACCGGTCCGGATGCCTGCGCCGCAGCGACCGGTAGGACAGGGCGTGCGAGAACCCGCCGACGAAGAAGAACACGGGCATCACCTGAAGGGCCCAGGTGAACAGTTGCAGCTCCGGCACGACGGCGAGAAGGTTCCCGATGCCGTCGTCGGTGACCGCCGCCATGAGCCAGTGCCCGGCGACGACGGTCCCGAGCGAGGCGACCCTCAACAGATCGATGTACCGGTCACGCGTACCGGGAGTGGCGGCGGCGAGCTCACGAACGCTGGTTCCCATGGGCGTTACGGTGCCGGGCCGGCGGGGGCGGGCGGGAGAGCGCTCGTACTCAGGTGGGCGCTGAGTATGTGGGGGCGGGTGCGGATGCGCGGCCGCTGCGGCGGGCTTGTCCCCTACCCGCCCGCGACCACCCTCGCCCCCGCCGCCGGCGCCGGCGCCACCCGCGCGGAGCGGCACGTGCCCGACGCCGTCAGCGCCGCGGCCACCGTCTCCGCCGTGTCCTCGTCCTTGACGAGGAACGCCGTCGTCGGGCCGGAACCGGAAACCAGGGAGGCCAGCGCGCCCGCGGAGACACCGACCGCGAGGGTGTCGGAGAGCGACGGACGCAGGGACAGGGCCGCCGGCTGAAGGTCGTTGGACAGGGCGTCCGCCAGCGCGGGCACGTCACCCGTGCGCAGCGCGTCGAGGAGCGCGGCGGAGGCCACCGGCTCAGGGACGGCGCGACCCTCGTTCAGCCGGTCGAACTCCCCGTACACCGCGGGCGTGGAGAGCCCGCCGTCCGCCACCGCGAACACCCAGTGGAACGTCCCGCCGACCTCCAGTTCGGTCAGCCGCTCGCCGCGGCCGGTGCCGAGCGCCGCCCCGCCCACGAGGCTGAACGGCACGTCGCTGCCCAACTCCGCGCAGATCGCGAGCAGTTCGTCACGGGAGGAGCCGAGACCCCAGAGCGCGTCGCACGCGAGGAGCGCGCCCGCGCCGTCCGCGCTGCCGCCCGCCATGCCGCCGGCGACGGGAATGTCCTTGTCGATGTGGATGTGGACGTCGGGCGAGATGCCGTGACGGGCCGCCAGCAGTTCCGCGGCCCGCGCGGCCAGGTTCGTACGGTCCAGGGGGACCTGCCCGGCGTCCGGGCCGGAGCAGGTGATGCGCAGGGACGGGGCCGGCCGCACCGTCACCTCGTCGTGGAGGCCGACCGCCAGGAAGACGTTGGCCAGGTCGTGGAAGCCGTCGGGGCGCGCCCCGCCGACCGCCAGCTGGACGTTGACCTTGGCCGGCACCCGTACCGTGACGCTCATTTCTTCGCCTCCGCGATCCGCGCGAACTCCTCCACCGTCAGCGACTCTCCGCGCGCCTGCGGCGACACGCCTGCCGCGACCAGGGCCTCCTCCGCCGCGGCCGGTGATCCCGCCCATCCGGCGAGCGCGGCGCGCAGCGTCTTGCGGCGCTGGGCGAAGGCGGCATCGACGACCGCGAAGACCTCCGTCTTGGTGGCGGTCGTGGCCACCGGCGAGGTCCGCCGCACCAGGGAGACGAGGCCGGAGTCCACGTTCGGCGCGGGCCAGAAGACGTTACGGCCGATCGACCCGGCCCGCTTGACCTCGGTGTACCAGTTGGCCTTCACCGACGGCACGCCGTACACCTTGTTCCCGGGGCCGGCGGCCAGCCGGTCGGCGACCTCGGCCTGGACCATGACGAGCGTCCGCTCGATCGACGGGAAGCGGTCGAGCATGTGCAGCAGGACCGGCACGGCGACGTTGTAGGGCAGGTTCGCGACGAGCGCGGTCGGCGGCGGCCCGGGGAGCTCCTGCACGTGCATCGCGTCCGAGTGCACCAGCGAGAAACGCGAGGCCCGGTCGGGCAGTCGCGCGGCGACCGTCGCCGGCAGGGCGCCGGCGAGCACGTCGTCGATCTCCACGGCCACGACCCGGTCGGCGGCCTCCAGCAGCCCGAGGGTCAGCGAGCCGAGCCCGGGGCCGATCTCGACGACCACGTCGTCGGGCTTCACCTCGGCCGTGCGCACGATCCTGCGGACCGTGTTGGCGTCGATGACGAAGTTCTGGCCGCGCTGTTTGGTGGGGCGTACGCCCAGCGCGGCGGCCAGCTCGCGGATGTCGGCGGGGCCGAGGAGTGCGTCGGGATCAGTGGTGCTCACCGATACAGCCTACGGCCGCAGTGCGGCCACGGACTCGCCCCCCGCTGCACATAGAGCTTCTTCGCCCGGTACGTCTGTTCCTCGGCGGGCGCGTCCTGCGGACGCCCGGTGCCGCCGAGCGAGCGCCAGGTCGCGGTGTCGAACTGGTACAGCCCGCCGTAGGTGCCGGAGGGGTCGACGGCGCCCGGCCGCCCGCCCGACTCGCACTCGGCGAGCGCCGCCCAGTTCAGGCCGTCCGCCCCGCGTACCGAGGACGGCGGCTGCCGGGTGCCGACCTTCACCTGCTCGGTGACGGGCTCGCGCACGACGTCCGTGGCGGTCCGCCGCGGCTTCTGGCGGACGCCGTCGACGGTCCGCAGGGCGTACGTGACCCGCCGCACGCCCGGCCGTCCCTGCCGTACGACGACTTCGGTGCCCGTGAAGAGCGTGGGGTCCAGGGTCTTCTCGACGGCGAAGTCGATCGGCTCCTCGCGTACCTCACGGCCGCCGCTGATCCGCGTGACCGTGACGGTCTGTCCGTCGCGGGGGAAGCCGCTTGGCGGCACGGAGGTGGTGTCCTGGCCGCGCAGCACGATCCCCGCCTCGCCGAGGGCCTCCCCCACGGTGGCGGCGTTGGTGCGGATGGTGCGTTCACGCCCGTCGGCCATGAACGTGACGGCCTTCTCGGTGCGCACGTCCAGCACCAGGCCGCTCCTCGGGATGGGGGTGGAACGCGGCACGGAGAGGTACGCCCCCTCCGCGCGCACGCCCAGTTCCCGCAGGGCCGCCTCGACGGTGATGGCCGTGGTCCACACCTCGCCGGCGCGGCCGTCGAGGGTGAGTTTCAGCGGCCTGCCGTGGCGGACGGTGATCTCGTCGCCGCTGTCGAGGTCCGCTTCGGGGCCGGGGGCGACGACATCGTGGGCGCTCAGATCGAGGCCCTCGTCCTCGAGGAGTTCGCCCACGTCGTCGGCGAAGGTGTGCATGGTCCGCGGCACGCCGTCGACGGTGAGCCGGACCGCTTTGTCGTCGGCCACGAACGCGGACGTCCCGCCGGCGAGGAAGGCGACGACGAGGGCTCGCGGGACGAGCCGCCGCAGCGTGTCCGGTCGCTCCGCGGGCCTGCGCCGCCGGGATCCACCACGTCGCGCCTGCGCGCGCCGTCCTGGCTCCTCCTCGACGGCACGGTCCGCGGCCCGGAGGTCCACGTACGGCAGGGTGGGCGCCTGCGCCACGGCCGCCCGGCGGTGCGGCGGGACCATGCCCGCCGTGGCCGTGCCCGCGTCCACGTCGACGAGGGTCAGCGCCCCGCGGTCCAGGTACGGCAGGGTCGGCGCGTACGCCGCGCTGCGAACCGCCGCGGTCCGGCCGTCCACGGCCGTGGGCTGCGGCACGCTGCCGTAGGGCGCCACGGGGGGCGGGGCGGGCGCCGTCACGGTGGCCCGGTCGGCGCCGGCCTCCGCCGGGGACCGGCCACCGGCACGGCGTGAGCCGCGCGCCGCACGGTGACTGCCCTGCGAATTACTCACGCTCACGACGCTCCGTAAGGTCCGGTCAGCCAAGTGGCACCGGACAGTAGCGGAGCGATCGTCACTCTCCAAAGCGACGCGAACACTCAGCGTCGCGACGCGCGAGGTCGCCCGGATCGGGTCAGTAGCCGAACGCCCGGGCGGTATTGGCCGCGATCGCCGCCGCCAGCGTGTCCTCGTCGGTGCCCCTGACCTGCGCCATGGCCCGTAGCGTGACCGGAATCAGATACGGGGCGTTGGGCCGTCCGCGGTACGGCGCGGGGGTGAGGAACGGCGCGTCCGTCTCGACCAGCACGAGATCGGCGGGCGCGACGGCGAGCGCGTCACGCAGCGGCTGCGCGTTCTTGAAGGTCACGTTGCCGGCGAAGGACATGAAGTAGCTGGCGGCCGCGCAGACTTCGGCCATTTCCGCGTCACCCGAATAGCAGTGGAAGATCGTGCGCTCCGGCGCGCCTTCCTCCGCAAGAATGCGCAGCACATCCGCGTGCGCCTCGCGATCGTGGATGACGAGCGCCTTGCCGTGCCGTTTCGCGATCTCGATATGCGCCCGGAACGACCGTTCCTGCGCGGCCATTCCCTCAGGGCCGGTGCGGAAGCGGTCGAGTCCGGTCTCGCCGACGGCCTTGACCACGTCGAGGGCGGCCAGCCGGTCGATCTCGGCGAGGGCGTCGTCGAGCGCCCCGTACCCGCCCGCGTCCCGTGCACCCTGCCGCGACCAGCCGTCAGGATCGCCGAGCACGATCCTGGGCGCCTCGTTGGGGTGCAGGGCGACTGCGGCGTGCACCTCGCGGTGCGCGGCGGCGGTCTCCGCGGCCCACTGGGAGCCCTTGATGTCGCAGCCCACCTGGACGACCGTCGTCACACCGACCGCGGCCGCCCTGGCGAGGGCCTCCTCGACGGTGCCTTCCTGCATGTCCAGGTGGGTGTGCGAATCGGCGACCGCGACACCGAGCGGTTCGGGCAGCGGCGGCGGTGCGGATTTCGAACTCATGGGCGCGATCCTACGGAACCCGCCCCCGGTCGCTCACTTGCGGTGGTGGAAGGGGTGCAGCAGGTCGGAGAGGTGCCAGTGGTGCTCCTCGGGCGCGGTCTCCCCGCCCGCCCCGCCTTCCGCGACGGCCTCCTGCGACGTCGACCCGGACGGCGGCGGCGCGGAAGCGGTGGGCCGGCCGGCGGGTCGGTCCGCCCGCGGATCGCGCACTTCCTCGCCCGGCCGCGGCCCCGCCGGGGACACCTGCGGCACGGCGCTCGCGGCGGTGGAACCGGTCTCGGTCAGTCCCATCAGGCTCTGCACCGTGGAGACCCGCCCCGCCCGCATGATCCGTACGACGTGCCCGCCGCAGTTGACGCAGGTCGGGCTGGACAGCGGCGAAGGGACCCGCCGCCCGTCCGACTTGTAGACGACGAATTCCTGGCCCGACGAATCGACGTGGTGCTCGATGTCGTAGGACTGCTCCCAGCCGTGCCCGCAACGCATGCACGCGAAGGAATACTCCTCATGCACCTTCGCGGGTGTGGTCTCACTCATGCCAGCTCCTCTCCACCTGATCCAGTGGACGCCTTTTCCGGCGGGAGCGCACCAGCGCCTGTCGATCGATTGTGCGGTCTTGGGATTTTCCATACAGAAAAGCGGTCAGGACACGGTCTGCGCTTTGCTTTTCACGATAGACCTTTATCCTCCGCCTACGCGGGTCGAGCCGCGTTCTTCGCAGCGACGACCGCGTCGAAGACCTCCCGCTTAGGAAGCCCCGCCTCAGCGGCGACCGCCGCGATGGCCTCCTTGCGTCGCTCCCCCGCCTCCTCGCGCACCTGGACCCTGCGTACCAGCTCGTCCGCGCCGAACTCCTTGGGCCCGGACTCGGGCGCGCCCTCGACGACGACGGTGATCTCACCGCGGACGCCTTCCGCCGCCCAGGCCGCCAGCTCGCCGAGGCCGCCGCGCTTCACTTCCTCGTACGTCTTGGTCAGCTCCCGGCAGACGGCGGCCCTGCGGCCCTCTCCGAAGACCTCCGCCATGGCGGCGAGCGTGTCGTCGAGGCGGTGCGGGGCCTCGAAGTAGACGAGCGTGCGGCGCTCGCCCTGGACCTCCCGCAGCCTGCCGAGCCGTTCGCCCGCCTTGCGGGGCAGGAAACCCTCGAAGCAGAAGCGGTCCACGGGCAGCCCCGACAGCGCGAGAGCGGTCAGCACGGCGGACGGGCCGGGTACGGCGGTGACCTTGATGTCCTTCTCCACCGCGGCGGCGACCAGCCGGTATCCGGGGTCGGAGACGGAGGGCATGCCCGCGTCGGTGACGAGCAGCACCCGCGCACCGCCGGACAGCGCCTCCACCAGCTCCGGTGTACGGGCCGCCTCGTTGCCCTCGAAGTAGGAGACGACCCTGCCCCGGGTGTGCACACCGAGGGCCTGGGTCAGCCGGCGCAGCCGCCGGGTGTCCTCGGCGGCGACGATGTCGGCGCCCTCCAGTTCGGCGGCGAGCCGGGGCGGCGCGTCCGCGACATCACCGATGGGCGTCCCTGCGAGTACCAGCGTTCCAGTCACACTCGCCATCCTCCCAGCACTGCCGAGCACCGATCGCACAGCCGTGTTCCCTACGATGGCGCGGTGACCAGTACCGCGCCACAGCCCCTGCGGGGCAAGGACGACGCCGAACAGCAGCCGCCAGGCTGGGAGAGCCGGCTGCGCCGCTTCGGCTACACGCCCCGGCCAGTGATCGGGCTACGGGACCGGCTGGTGCCGCCGTTCACCCGGCCGTCCCGGCAGGTGTGGGCGGTCTTCGGCATCCCGCCGCGGGCGGTGGAACCCCTGCTCCGCATCGCCGCGTGGGGCGGACCCCTGCTGGTCGCCCTGGTAGCGGGCCTGCTGCGGTTCTGGAACCTGGGGCAGCCCCATGCGGTGATATTCGACGAGACGTACTACGCCAAGGACGCCTGGGCGCTGATCAACCAGGGGTACGAGGGCAGCTGGCCCAAGAACGTCGACAAGTCGATCCTTGCCGACCCGTCGGCCGTCGCGATCCCGACCGATCCCGGTTATGTGGTCCATCCGCCGGTCGGCAAGTGGATCATCGGTCTCGGCGAGAAGTTGATCGACTTCTCACCCTTCGGCTGGCGGTTCATGGTCGCCCTGCTGGGCACGCTGTCGGTGCTGATGCTCTGCCGCATCGGCCGGCGGCTGTTCCGCTCGACGTTCCTCGGCTGCCTCGCGGGTCTGCTGCTGGCCGTGGACGGCCTGCACTTCGTGATGAGCCGCACGGCTCTGCTCGACCTGGTGCTGATGTTCTTCGTGCTGGCGGCGTTCGGCGCGCTGGTGCTCGACCGCGACCGGTCACGGCGCGCTCTCGCGGCGGCGCTGCCGGAGGACGACGACGGCAGGCTGCGTCCCGACGCCCGCGTCGCGGAGACCCTGCGCCTGGGGTGGCGGCCGTGGCGGCTGACGGCCGGAGTGATGCTGGGCCTCGCGGCGGGCACCAAGTGGAACGGGCTGTACATCATGGCCGCCTTCGGCCTGATGACCGTGCTGTGGGACGTGGGCTCGCGCCGCACGGCCGGCGCGGTCCAGCCGTATCTCGCCGTCCTGAAGAAGGACCTCGTCCCCGCCTTCGTCTCCGTCGTGCCGGTGGCGCTGGTGACGTACATGGTCTCGTGGACCGGGTGGCTGGTCACGGACAAGGGCTACCACCGGAACTGGGCCTCCACCGGCGGCGGCAAGGACAGCGCCTGGAGCTGGCTCTTCCCCGACTGGTGGCGCAGCTTCTGGCACTACGAGACCCAGGTCTACGACTTCCATGTCGGCCTGACCTCCGGCCACACCTACGAGTCCAACCCATGGAGCTGGCTGATCCTCGGCCGCCCGGTCTCGTACTACTACGAGGACCCGAAGCCGGGCGTCGAGGGCTGCCCGAAGGACGCGGTCGACAAGTGCGCCGCGGAGGTCCTCGCCCTCGGCACCCCGCTCCTGTGGTGGGCCGCCTGCTTCGCGATCTGCTACGCCCTGTGGCGCTGGCTCTTCCGCCGTGACTGGCGCGCGGGCGCGATCCTGTGCGCGTTCGCAGCGGGCTGGGCCCCGTGGCTGATGTACCAGGAGCGCACGATCTTCCTCTTCTACGCGGTCGTGTTCGTCCCGTTCCTGTGCCTCGCGGTGGCGATGATGATCGGCGCGATCCTCGGCCCACCCGGCTCCGACGAACGCCGCCGCGCGATCGGCGCGATCGGCGCGGGCGTACTGGTCCTGTTGATCGTGTGGAACTTCATCTACTTCTGGCCGATCTACACGGGCACCCCGATCCCGGTCGACGAGTGGCGCAACCGGATGTGGCTGGACACCTGGGTCTAGCTGCGGCGGCGAAGGGCCCGGCACCTCTCGGTGCCGGGCCCTTCGCGGTTGTCGATGGTGGTCGCCGGTCATCGTGGGCACGAACCTCGCGCCGACCGGTCGAGGAGGACCCCCACCGGACGACTTCACGACACAGGGTCAACCGAGGTCGCCTGGCGGCTCGCAGCGTCGATGTGGCACTTGATGGCGTCGCCGATGAAGCGGCGGGTGCTGCCAGGATCGAGGGACTGCGCCTGCAGATGGGCGTATGTGACGTCGTACTGCTGCAGGTCGGATCGTTTCTCCAGGTAGAGGTCGCTGGTGGATCCTTCCAGGTACACCACCCTTGACTCGGGGCTGTCGGCGAAACTCAGGATCGAGAACTGCCCTGAGAGGCCCGGGTGGGCCCCCACGGTGTAGGGGAGGACCTGCACAGTGATGTGCGGCTCGGCACCGAGGGCGTTCAGGTGCTCCAGCTGTTCGCGCATGATGTCAGGGCTGCCGACGACGCGGCGCAGTGCCGATTCGTCCAGGACGACCCACAGACGCAGGGGACGGGACGGGTCGTAGATCCGGTGCTGGCGGCGCAACCGCACCTTGAGGCGCATGGCGGCCTGTTCGGCAGTGGGCAGGGGAATCGATTCCGCGATGACTTCCCGGGCGTAGGCGGGGGTCTGCAGCAGGCCGGGGATCACCTGGGGCTCGTAGGAGTGGATGGAGGTGGCGTCCGTCTCCAGGCCGATGTAGACGCTGTAGGGGATGTCGCCGTAGGCGTACCACCAGCCCTGCTGTCCGGATTCCTTGGCCATCCGCATCAGGGAGTCGACGACCTGCTCGTCCCCCACACCGTAGATCGCGCACAGGTCGCGTACATCGCGGGGGCTGATGGCACGCTGGCCGTTCTCCAGGCGGCTGATCTTGGGCTGGGAGACCAGGAGCCGCTCTGCCACTTGTGTACTCGTCAGGCCACTGGCCTTGCGGAGCCGGCGGAGCTCGGCTCCCAGACGGCGTTTTCTGACGGTGGGATTGATGTGCGCCGCCACCTGTCGTGCACCTCCGGGTCCAAGTCATTTTCCTGGCCCGCAGGGTGCCATGGGACGACACTTGTCGATCACGTGCCATGCCGGGTGTTCGTGGGGCAACCGAGATGGTCTCTGACATTGGCAATTGCCCGCGGTAGGCACTGAACTCGACCCGGCGGTGGAGCCGAAGGCGTCTCCGCCGCGCATCAGCATGCCCAGCTCGCACGGCGTGGGCGGCCGGGCCGCGGCCACATCGTCGAGGTCGCCCACACTCCGATCACGGCCCCGTGACGGCCCAAGTCGCGTCGCGTTCCTATAACTACCGGCCCTCGTGTCACTCCCGTCACGTAGAGTGCGAACGACTCATGCTCTTGAACGTGTTCAAGGGTGTGCACACTCTGGGGAGGGGGCTGCGGTCATGCGCAGTGGAGTAAAGGTCGGCATCACCGCCGGCGCGTTCGTGGTGGTCGCGAGTGGCGTGGGCTACGGCGGCTACAACCTGTACAACGGGCTGACCGGCTCCGGCGGGGGTGGTGGCGCGAGCACCAAGGCCGCGTCGGGCGAGAAACGGAGCGGCCCGCCGAGCGCGGACGAGATCGAGGAGACCGCGACGGAGTTCCTCGCGGCCTGGGCCGCCGGCAAGGGGCCCGAAGCGGCGCGGCTGACCAACAACCAGGCCGAGGCCGAGCCGCTGCTCACGGGCTTCACGGAGCGGGCACACGTCTCCAAGGCCGTCATCAAGGCCGGCCGGGCGACGGGCGCGTCCGTGCCGTTCACCGTTGAGGCGACGGTGACGTACGAGGGGAAGAGCAAGCCCTGGTCGTACGCCTCGAAGCTGACCGTGGTGCGCGGCCTCACGACGGGCAGGGCGCTGGTCGACTGGCAGCCGTCCGTCGTCCATCCCGAACTCACCGCGGGCGCCTCGCTCGTCACGGCGGAGGCGGCGGCGCCGCAGATCAAGGCGTTCGACGACAACGGTGTCGAGCTCAGCGAGGAGAAGTTCCCCTCGCTCGGTCCGGTCCTCGACGCGCTGCGCAAGGAGTACGGGGACAAGGTCGGCGGCACGCCGGGCATCGAGCTGGCGATCACCTCCGCCGACGCGAACGTGCCCGACCGCAGCCTGCTGACGCTGACCGAGGGAAAGTCCGGCACCCTGCGTACGACGCTGGACGCCGGGGTGCAGGCGGCGGCCGAGAAGGCCGTGAAGGACTACGCCAAGGCGTCCGTCGTCGCTGTCCAGCCCAGCACGGGCGAGATCAAGGCGGTGGCCAACACCCCCGCGGAGGGCTTCAACACCGCGTTCCAGGGAGCGCAGGCGCCCGGATCGACGATGAAGATCGTGACGGCCGCGATGATGCTGGACAAGGGGCTGGTGAACGGGCCGAACTCACCGGTCGAGTGCCCGTCGACGGTCACCTGGGAGCGGGAGTTCCACAACCTCAAGGACTTCTCGATCCCCGGCGCGACGTTCCAGCAGGCCTTCGCACGCTCCTGCAACACCACCTTCATCAAGCCGGTGAAGCCGCTGGGCGCAGCCGCGGGCACGGCGCTCGGCGAGACCGCCGCCAAGTACTTCGGCATCGGCCTCAACTGGAAGGCCGGCGTCGTCACGGTCGACGGAAGGGTCCCGGAGTCGACGGGCTCTCAGACCGCCGCCTCGTACATCGGCCAGGGCCAGATCCAGATGAACGCACTCAATGTCGCGTCCATCGCAGCGACCGTGAAGAACGGCGGTTTCAAGCAGCCGGTCATCGTCCCGCAGAGCCTGGACGACCGTGAACTGGCGACCGCGCAGCGACTGCCGGCCTCGATGGCGGCGTCCCTGCGGCAGATGATGCGCGCGGCCACCGTGGGCTCCGGCACGGCGACGGCGGCCATGGCGTCCGTCGGCGGCGACAAGGGCGCGAAGACCGGCTCGGCGGAGGTCGACGGCCAGGGCGACTCCAACAGCTGGTTCACCGGCTACGCCGACGACCTGGCAGCCGCTGCGGTCGTACAGGCCGGCGGACACGGCGGCGACTCGGCGGGCAGCACCGTCGCCCGGGTGCTGAACGCGCGCTGAGCGACCCGGCGAAACCGTTCGCATGGCCCGTACAGCTACCGCTAGCGTGCGGGCCATGAGCACTCACGACGACACCACCGGCGCCCACCCCCGTTTCGCCGATGCCCTGCGCGAGCTCGGTCTCGACGTCCCCGTGCGCCGTTTCCCGGACGCGACCCGCACCGCCGCGCAGGCCGCGGAGGCCATCGGTTGCGACGTCAGCGAGATCGTCAAGTCGCTGATCTTCACCGCGGACGGGGCGCCGGTGCTCGTGCTGATGGACGGCTCGTCGCGGGTGGACGTGGAGCGGGTACGGCAGGAGCTCGGCGCCGAGTCCGTGAAGCGCGCCGACGCCGACCTGGTGCGGGAGACGACGGGCTACGCCATCGGCGGCGTCCCGCCGTTCGGCCACCGCACCCGCACCCGGGTGCTGGCCGACCGGGGGCTGCTCGACCACGACGTGGTGTGGGCGGCGGCCGGGACCCCGCACACGGTCTTCCCGCTCGACCCGAAGTCCCTGGTCGCGCACGCGGGCGGCACTCTGGTGGACGTCCGCGAGCGCACCGCGTGACCCCTCTGGTCACCGGGGCGGTCCTGGCCGCGGCGTTGACCCACGCCGGCTGGAACGCGCTCGCGCACCGGATCAAGGACCGGCTGGTCGTCTTCACCCTGATCGTCGGAGGCGCGTCGGTCATCGGCGGGCTGATGGCGCCGTTCGTGCCGGTCCCGGCCGCCGGCGCCTGGCCGTATCTGATCACGTCGGCGGTCCTGCACGTCGGCTACCACGCGCTGCTGCTGCGATCGTTCAGTCTCGGGGACTTCGGCCAGGTGTATCCGATCGCCCGCGGCACGGCCCCTCTGGTGGTGACCGCCGCTGCCGCCCTGTTCGTCGACGAACGCGTCAGCGGTGGGCAGTTGGCGGGCGTGGTGGTCGCCTCGGCCGGGCTCGTCGGTCTCGCGGTGTGGGGCGTCCTGCCGCTGGGCCGCCGGGCCGGGGAGGCCACGCGGCCGCACTGGCCGGCGGTGACGGCCGCGCTCGCGACGGGCCTGTCGATCTCCGTGTACACCGTGATCGACGGGATGGGTGTACGGGCGGGCGGTACGGCGGCCGGTTACATCGCCTGGCTGATGATCCTGGAGGGCATACCGCTGGTCCTCTACGCCATATACGTCCGCCGGGCCGCGCTGTGGCCGCAACTGCGGCCGTACGCCGGGCGCGGGCTGCTGGGCGCGGCGATGGCGGTCACCGCGTACGGACTGGTGCTCTGGGCCCAGACGCGTGCGCCGCTCGCGCCCATCGCGGCGCTGCGCGAGTCGTCGATCATCGTGGGCGCGGCGATCGGCGCGCTGTTCTTCAAGGAACGCTTCGGTGGCCCGCGGATCGCGGCGGCGGTCCTGATGGTGGCGGGCATCGGCCTGATGCTGACGGCCGGCTGACGTCTGGCGGCGGCGCCCGGCGGGCGTTCCCCGGTGAACGGCTGCCCATCAGGCGGGCGTTCCCCGTGACCGGTGCCGGTACCCGGCCCGGTGCTCCGCGGCCGCGGTCCGCGGGTGCCTTTACCGGTCCGCCGCGCGCTCGTCCACCACCATCTGCCGGAATCCGGTGTTGACGGCCAGCAGCCCGCCGTCGACCGGCAGCGTCGTGCCCGTGACCCACGCCGCGTCCCGTGAGGCGAGGAAGGCGACCGCGGCGGCGATGTCCTCGGGCTCGCCGACCCGGCCGAGCGGATAGACGCCGCTCAGGACCTCGAGGCTCTTCTCCCGGCCGGCCCACGAACGGGTGCGGATCGTACCGGGGTTGACCTGGTTGACCCGGATGCCGCGCGCGGCGCCCTCGCCCGCCAGGGTGCGGGTCAGCGACGCCAGGCCGGCCTTGGCCGCGCTGTAGGCGTGGCCGCCGAAGTCCTGTTCGGCGTTGACGGAGCCGATGTTGACGATCGCGCCGCGTCCACGGGCGGCCAGATGCGTCCACGCGGCCCGTGCGCACCGCAGCGCGCCGGTGAGCGTGACGTCCAGGTCCTGCTGCCAGCCGTCGTCCGGCAGTTCCTCGAGCGGTCCGAAGTGCCGGGAGGCCGAGAACGCATTGTTGACCAGCACGTCCAGGCAGCCGAACTGCTCCACCGCGCGGGCCACGGCCGCCTCCGCCGACGCCCGTTCGGCGACGTCGCAGCGGACGAAGGACGCGCCCTCGATCCCGGCCGCGGTCCGCTCCGCGGCCTCCGCGTCGATGTCGGCGATCAGGACCCGTGCACCCTCGGACGCCAGCCTGCGTGCCGTGGCCTCGCCGATACCGCGCGCGCCGCCGGTGATCAGTGCCCCGTAGCCCTCGAAACGTCTCATAGGACCGAACGTACCGCCCTGATCAGTGCCTGGGCACGGGGGTCGGCGGTAACGCCCTTGCGCATGCCGTTGGTCGTGTACCCGAGGGCGATGCCCGATTCGGGGTCGGCGAAGCCGAGCGAGCCGCCGCGGCCGGGGTGGCCGAAGGATCCCGGTCCGAGCAGCGGCGACGCGGGGCCGTGCAGCATGAAACCGAGCCCGAAGCGGGTGGGCACCACCAGGACCCGGTCGGGTCCGGCGGACTCCTCGGTGCGGGCGAGTGTGAGCGTGGCGGGCGCGAAGAGCCGGCGGCCGCCGTCGACGTCGCCGATGGTCGCCGCGTAGAAACGGGCGAGTGCGCGGGCGGTGGATATGCCGTTGGACGCGGGGAGTTCGGCGGCGCGGTAGGCGGGGTCGTTCTCGTCGGGGAGCGGGTCGATGGCTCCGAAGGCGCGGCGGGTCAGGGACTCGGGGTCGCGGTACGCCTCCGCCACGGACCTCTTGGGGCGCAGCCGGAGGCCGCCGCCCTCGGCGGCCGGGGGTTCCGCGACGGGGCCGAGCCTGCCGACCCGGTGGGCCTCCTCGCCGGGCAGTCCTATCCACAGGTCCAGGCCGAGGGGGCGGGCGATCTCCTCCGCGACCCAGCGGCCGATGCCGCGTCCGGTGACCCGGCGCACCAGTTCGCCCAGCAGCCAGCTGTAGGTCTGCGCGTGGTAGCCGTGCTCGGCGCCGGGCTCCCAGACGGGGGCCTGCGCGGCGACGGCGGCCGGTCCGTCGACGCCGTCCGCCGCCTGTGCGGGGGTGAGCGGACGGTCCAGCACCGGCAGTCCCGCGCGGTGTGCGAGGAGGTGGCGTACGAGTACGCGTTCCTTGCCGGCCGCCTTGAAGTCCGGCCAGTAGGTGCCGACCGGCGCGTCCAGGTCGATCTGCCCACGCTGGTGGAGCAGGAGGACGACGGCAGCGGCGACGCCCTTGGTGGCGGAGCGGACGACCTGTGCGGTGTCGAGCGCCCACGGCTCCTGCCCGTCCACGTCCCGGGTGCCTGCCCACAGGTCGACGACCTTGCGCCCGTCGCGGTAGACGGCGACGGCCGCCCCGCGCTCGCCGCGCTGTTCGAAGTTGCGCGCGAAGGCGTCCGCGACCGCCTCGTAGCCGTCCGCCACCGTGCCCCGGACGTCCACCACGTCTGCTCCTTCGCTGCGATCCATCCCCCCATGGTGCAACGTGGTCCGGACCACGGTGACCGCGGGGCGGTCCCCGCGGTCTCCCCCCGCCGGCTCAGCTGAGGACGATGGAGACGTCGATGTTGTCGCGGGTGGCGTTGGAGTACGGGCAGACCTGGTGCGCGGCGGCCACGAGCCGCGCGGCGAGGTCCTGGTCCACGAGCGGCAGCGAGACGTTGAGCGCGACGGCGAGCCCGTACCCACGTGCCGTGTTGGGTCCGATGCCGACCTTGGCGGCGACGGTCGAGCCGGTGAGGTCGAGGCCCGCGCGGCGCCCGACGAGCACCAGGGCGTTGTGGAAGCAGGCGCTGTAGCCGGCGGCGAAGAGCTGTTCCGGATTGGTGCCGCGGCCGTCGCCGCCGAGGGCGGGCGGCATGGCGACGCGGAGCTCGATCTGCCCGTCGTGGCTCGTCACATAGCCGTCGCGGCCGCCGTGGGCGGTGGCCTCCGCCACGTACATGATCTTGGTGGGGCGGGTGTCGACGGTGTCGACCTGTTCGCTCATGCTGCGTCCCCGAGTGTGTGCACCGGTCGTATTACATCGCGCACAATGTATCCGAGCGGGGAGGCGCTCCTTACTCGGGGGTAGCCTTCGCCGCCGCGTCCGCGAGCCGGTGCAGATCGGCGCGGAGCCGCGCGATCTCCGACCCCTCCAGGCCCGTGCTCACCAGCAGTTGGGCAGGCACCGCCTCCGCCCGTTCACGCATCGCCTCACCCTCCTCGGTGAGCACCAGCCGCACCGAGCGCTCGTCGGCGGCGGAGCGCTCCCGGCGCACGAGACCCGCCGCCTCCAGCCGCTTCAGCAGCGGCGAGACGGTGCCGTAGTCGAGCCGCAGCGCTGCCCCCAGCTCCTTGACCGGGATCTCGCCGCGCTCCCACAGCACCAGCATCGTGAGGTACTGCGGGTAGGTCAGGCCGAGTTCGGCGAGCAGCGGCCGGTAGGCGGCCGTGACCGCCCGCTGCGCCGCGTACAGCGCGAAGCACAGCTGGTCGTCGAGCAGCAGCGACGCCGCCGCCCCGCTCCGGTCCTCGTATCCACGCCCCATGTTCACGCGCCTATTGTCACGGACCTCGGATCGAAGCCGAAGGGCAGCTCCAGCCGGTGCGCGCGCATCAGATCGTCGTCGCCCAGCAGCTCCTGCGTGCCTCCGTCCGCGACGACCACCCCGTCGCTGAGGATCACCGAGCGCGGGCACAGCTCCAGCGCGTACGGCAGATCGTGCGTCACCATCAGCACGGTGACGTCCAACGCGCGCAGGATGTCCGCCAGTTCGCGGCGTGAGGCCGGGTCGAGGTTGGACGAGGGCTCGTCGAGGACCAGGATCTCCGGCTCCATCGCGAGCACGGTCGCGACCGCGACCCGGCGGCGCTGCCCGAACGACAGATGGTGCGGCGGGCGGTCGGCGAACTCGGCCATTCCGACCTGGTCCAGCGCGGCCATGACCCGGGCCTCCAGCTCGGGGCCGCGCATCCCGGCCGACGCCGGGCCGAACGCCACGTCCTCCCGGACCGACGGCATGAACAGCTGGTCGTCCGGGTCCTGGAAGACGATGCCGACGCGGCGGCGGATCTCCGCGAGGTTCTCGCGCCCGACCGGCAGCCCCGCGACGGAGACCGAGCCGACCCCGCCGGCCAGGATGCCGTTGAGGTGGAGGACGAGGGTGGTCTTGCCCGCGCCGTTGGGCCCGAGGAGGGCGACCCGCTCGCCGCGCCCGACCGTCAGGTCGACGCCGAACAGCGCCTGGTGGCCGTCGGGATAGGCGTACGCGAGCCCGCGCACGTCGAGAGAGGGCGGCGGCGTCACGTTCATAGCGTCCATCCCAGCAGACAGACCGCGAGCGCGGTCACGGGCAGTGCGGCGGCGTACGACCACTGGGCGCGGGTCGCCCGCACGTCGTCGAGGACCGGCATCGTGCCGGTGTAGCCCCGGCTGACCATCGCCAGGTGCACCCGTTCACCGCGCTCGTAGGAGCGGATGAACAGGGCGCCGGCGGACTTGGCCAGCACACCCCAATGGCGTACACCGCGCGCCTCGAACCCGCGCGAGCGACGGGCGATCGACATCCGGCGCATCTCGTCGGCGATGACGTCGCCGTAGCGGATCATGAAGGAGGCGATCTGGACCAGCAGCGACGGCAGCCGCAGCCGCTGAAGGCCGAGGAGCAGGGAGCGCAGTTCGGTCGTCGAGGCGAGGATCACGGAGGCGGCGACGCCCAGCGTGCCCTTGGCGAGGATGTTCCACGCGCCCCACAGGCCGGGGACGGAGAGCGAGATCCCCAGCACCTCGGTCTGCTCACCCGGCACCACGAAGGGCATCAGCAGGGCGAAGGCCACGAACGGGATCTCGATCAGCAGCCGCTTCAGCAGGAAGCCGGCGGGGATCCGGGCCACCGCCGCGACCGTGCCGAGCAGCACCGCGTACAGCCCGAAGGCCCAGACCGCCTCGCGCGGGGTGGAGACCACGACCAGCACGAAACCGAGGACGGCGAGCAGCTTGCAGTGCGCGGGGAGCGCGTGCACCGGCGAGTGGCCGTGCCGGTAGAGCTTGTGGGCGTGACCCGCACCCATGTCAGACCGATCCCTGGACGGATTCCGGCTCGGCGGCCTCGCTGCGGCGGCGGCGCACCACGTAGAAGACGCCGCTGCCGAGGGCCACCGTCGCGCCGACCCCGATCACGCCGGCGAGGCCGCCGGAGAGCCGGGCGTCGGAGACGTCCTTGACGCCGTAGTCGGCGAGCGGCGAGTCGGCGGCGGCGTGCTCCTCGACGGTCCGGTCGATGCCCTTGTCGGCGGCGACCTTCTCCAGACCGTCGGGGTCGGCGGAG
Organism: Streptomyces sp. NPDC086835; assembly: GCF_044745705.1. Classification (NCBI taxonomy): domain Bacteria; kingdom Bacillati; phylum Actinomycetota; class Actinomycetes; order Kitasatosporales; family Streptomycetaceae; genus Streptomyces; species Streptomyces sp. NPDC086835. Next base: position 422,916 of record NZ_JBIVAU010000004.1, on the reverse strand, counting down.
GCGTAGAAGGAGACGAAGCCGGCGAGGACGAGACTGGTCACCAGGCCGCCGAGCCACAGCCGGCGCGGTGAGCGGGCGGCGGCGGGCGCCGGTCCGGCTGCCGCCGGAGCGTCGACGAGCTCGCCGCCGACGCGGAGCTTCAGCGGTGCCGACAGGCCGCGGGCGCCGTACACCAGGTCGGGCCGTACGGCGATGACCGCGCCCACGGTCAGCATGGTGATCATGGCCTCGCCGATGCCGATCAGGACGTGGACGCCGACCATCGCGGTGAGGACGGATCCGATCGGGACCTCGGTCAGCCCGCCGACCGCGTAGAGAAGGGTGAAGGCCGCGGCGGCCGCGGGGACGGACACCAGCGCGGCGACGAAGGAGGCGGCGGTCACGGAGCGACGGGTGCGCGGCAGGATCTTGACCAGGCCGCGGAAGAGTCCGTACGCGACGAGGACGGTGACGACGCCCATGACGGTGATGTTGACGCCGAGCGCGGTGAGTCCGCCGTCGGCGAAGAGGATGCCCTGCATCAGCAGTACGACGGCTATGCACAGCACACCTGTGAACGGCCCGACGAGGATCGCCGCGAGCGCCCCGCCGAGCAGATGGCCGCTGGTACCGGCCGCGACGGGGAAGTTGAGCATCTGAACGGCGAAGACGAACGCGGCGACGAGCCCTGCGAGCGGCGCCGTGCGGTCGGCGCCGGGGAGCTCGGCAGGAGATCCACCCAGCTCACGGCGGGCACCGCGGAGGCTGACGGCGACCGCGCCGGCAGCGGCGACTCCGGCGGCCACCGAGACGGGCGTGTTGATGAATCCGTCGGGGACATGCATGGAGAGCTCCGCTTCGGACAGATGAAGAAGTGCTCAATGATAGTGCCCTGCTGCAAACGACTTGCAAGAGCGCATGGATCACAAATGAACATGGTTCCACGGAGGGAGACGGACCCTCCCGCCCGAAATATGGGACATTAGAGACAAAGCGGACGAGAGTGTGAGGAGCTTGCCGATGTCGCACGCCGTCAAAGAGCAGGCAAGTGGCCGGATCGTCACCGACGCTCCTCAGCACCGACCAGTGCGCGTCTTCCTGAGCTACGACCCCGCCGAGGATCCCGCCACCGTCAGTTTCGCGTTCCCGAGCGGCAAGGAGTGGACCTTCCCGCGTGAGCTCCTCGAGTCGGGGCTGCGGGCGCCCACCCGGGACGGGGACATCGGCATCTGGCCCTGCGGACGCGTCCAGGCGATCATCGAGTTCCACACCTCGGACGGTGTCGCGGTGGTCCAGTTCGACTCCCAGACGCTGCTCCGGTTCCTCCGCCACACGTACGCGGTGGCCACTCCGGCGCTCTGAGATCCGGTATTCCCCGGACACACAGCAAACAGGTGGCCGTATCCGCGTCCCGCGGATACGGCCACCTCTTCCGTGACGGCGCCCGTCCCCACGGTGCCGTCGCGGCGCCGGAGGTCCGCTCTCCCGGTGGCGCGGCAAAGGCCGCACCACCGGGCACCTCCGGAGTTCATGTCCTCCCTGGTCGGGGAGCGTCAGACGCGGACCAACTCGCGGTCACCGTCCGGGTCGCCGGGGCCGTCGGCGAGCTCTTTCTGGAGCTTCTCGCCCTCCACGTCGACGTTCGGCAGTATCCGGTCCAGCCAGCGGGGCAGCCACCAGGCCTTGTGGCCGAGCAGGGCCAGCACCGCCGGCACGATCGCCATGCGGACCACGAACGCGTCGAAGAAGACGGCGATGGCGAGGCCGAAGCCGATCATCTTGACCATCTGCTCGCTGGAGCCGATGAAACCGGAGAAGACAGCGATCATGATGACGGCCGCGGCGGCCACCACCCGGGTCCCGTGGCGGAAGCCGGTGACGATCGCCTCGCCGGGCCGCTCGCCGTGGACGTACGCCTCCCTCATCCGGGTGACCAGGAAGACCTCGTAGTCCATGGCGAGACCGAAGACGACGCCCACCATGAAGATCGGCATCATCGACATGATCGGGCCGGTCTGCTCGACACCGAACACCGAGCCCAGCCAGCCCCACTGGAACACGGCCACGACCGCGCCGAGTGCCGCGACGACCGACAGCAGGAATCCGAGGGCGGCCTTGAGCGGCACCAGCACCGACCGGAAGACCACCATCAGCAGCAGGAAGGCGAGACCCACGACGAGCGCCAGGTAGGGCAGCAGCGCGTCGTTCATCTTCTGCGAGAAGTCGATGTTCATCGCGGTGGCGCCGGTGACGAGGACCTCGTCACCGCTCCGGTCGCGGATGTCGTGCACCAGGTCCTCGGTCTGGACCGAGGACGGCCTGTCCTTGGGGATGACCGTGATCATCGCGGTGTCGCCGGCCTTGTTGAGGGTCGGCGGGGTGACGGCGGCGGCGCCGTCGAGGCCCTGGATGACCTCGACCGTACGGTCCGCCACGCTCTTGCCGCCGTCGACGACCACCATCAGCGGTCCGTTGAAGCCGGGGCCGAAGCCGTCGGAGAGCAGGTCGTACGCCTTGCGCTGGGTGGTGCTCGTGGGCTGCGCCCCGTCGTCGGGCAGACCCATCTCCAGCGACGCGGCCGGTATCGCCACGGCCCCGAGGCCCACGACGCCCGCGAGCAGCACGGCGACCGGGCGGCGCAGCACGAAGCGCGCCCAGCGGGTGCCGGCGTTCGGCTTGTCGGAGACGGGCGCACCCTTGCGCACCTTGCGGCCCAGCACCCGCTTGCCCGCGAAGCCGAGCAGCGCCGGGATCAGGGTGAGGGCGATCAGGACGGCGATGACGACGGTGCCGGCGGCGGCGAAGCCCATCTTGGTGAGCATCGGGATGTTCACCACGGCCAGGCCGACGAGGGCGATGACCACGGTCAAGCCGGCGAAGACGACCGCGGAGCCCGCGGTGCCGACGGCCCGTCCGGCCGCCTCCTCGTGCTCCTTGCCCTCGGCCAGTTCGGCGCGGTAGCGGGAGACGATGAACAGCGCGTAGTCGATGCCGACCGCCAGGCCGATCATCATCGCGAGGGTCGAGGTGGTGGAGCCGAGGTCGAGGACGTTCGCCAGGGCGGTGATCGTGGAGATGCCGATGCCGACGCCGATGATCGCGGTGAGCAGCGGCAGTCCGGCGGCGACGAGCGAACCGAAGGTGATCACGAGGACGATGCCCGCGACGACGACGCCGATGATCTCGCCGGCCCCGGTCTCGGGGACCGCCTGCAGCGCGTCACCACCGATCTCCACCGTCAGGCCCGCTTCGCGCGCCTCGGTGCCGGTCTCCTCCAGCGCCTCACGCGTCGCGTCGGTCAGCTCCATCGAGCTGACGGCGTAGGTGACGGAGACGTACGCGGTCGAGCCGTCCCGGGAGACGGCCTTGGCGGTGTACGGGTCGTTGACCGCCGCGATCTGGTCGGAGCCGTCCTTGAGCTCGGAGACGGCCTTCTCCACCTCGGCACGGTGACCGGCGTCGGTCATCTTCTCGCCGTCGGGGGCCTTGAAGACCACCCGGGCGGTCGCGCCGTCGGCGCTGCCGCCGGGGAAGCGCTCCTCCAGCAGGTCGAAGGCCTTCTGGGCCTCCGTCCCCGGTATGGAGAAGGAGGAGGAGGTGGCGGTGGACGCGGTGGCCGCGCCGACCCCGGCGACGGCGAGCAGCGCCACCCACAGCAGGGCGACGAGACGGCGGCGCCGGAAGGCCGACCGTCCTAGCTTGTAGAGAAACGTGGCCACGAGGGCTACTCCCGTATATGAGGGCGAACAGGGCATGGGGAGCCGGCCCGACGACGAGAGCGGCGCGCGTCAGGTGCTGTGCTGTGGTGCGGCGGGGAGGGGGTGTCGCGACCCGGGGAGGTCAGACGCCGAGGGCGGGGAGGACCACGGCGTCGAGATAGTCGGTGAGGAAGGCTTGGTCGGGTGTGCGGTCCTCGATCAGGTGCCGGACGACGAACGCGCCGACCAGCATGTGCGGTACGTAACCCAGCGCCGGGTTGTCCGCGCTGACCTCGCCCCGGTCCACGGCCCGCCGCAGCAGCGCGTCGAGTCCGGTGATCTCCGGCTCGATGAGCAGCTCACGCAGGGCTTCGTGGAGATCGGGGTGGGCGTGGATCGCCTGGGCCAGACCCCGCATCAGCGCGGAGTCCTTCTCCATCTGACAGTCGTCCGTGCGTCCGATCATGGCGTGGAAGTCGCCGCGCAGGGTGCCGGTGTCGATGTCGCCGACATGCACCGGCTTGCCGTGCTTGAGCGCCGTGGCGACCAACTCGGGCTTGCTCTTCCACTGGCGGTAGAGCGTGGCCTTGCTGGAGCGCGTACGGGCCGCCACGGCGTCCATGGTCAGGGCGTCGTAACCGACCTCGCGGAGCAGGTCGAGCACGGCTTCGTACAGCTGCGCCTCGCGCTCCGGGGTGAGCCGGCTGCGTGTCATGCCTGCCCTCCCGGTCCGCAGTCGATCGAACGAAACTGTTTCGTACACTTCGAGCTTACCCGGGGGCGCCATCGAAACGAAACCGTTTCGATTGTGGCCTCGGTCACGGACGTTCCCGGCCACTGACGTTCACGCCACGGACGGCGCCGGCCGAGGACGTTTCCTCCCCGCCAGGGCCCACCGGGTCACCCCGCGCATCCGGGCCGCCCAGCGATTCACCCCGGCCCACGAGTTGCCGCGGCCCCTGGGCGCGGAAAGCATTGGGGGGTGAGTGACGACGCCGCGTATCTCCGCTACCCGCATCTGTACGGCGACCTGCTGTGCTTCGCCGCCGAGGACGACCTGTGGATCGCGCCGCTGGTCCCGGAGGGGAAACAGCCCGACCGGGCATGGCGGCTGACCGTCGACCGCACCAGGGTCGGGCACCCCCGCTTCTCGCCCGACGGCCGGCACATCGCCTACACGAACTGGCGCAGCCTCGATCCGGAGATCCATCTCGCGCCCGTCGAGGGCGGCCCCGCGCGCAGGCTCAGCTACTGGGGCTCGACCGACACCCGGGTCTGCGGCTGGACCCCCGACGGACAGATCCTCGCCGTCTCCTCGCACGGCCAGCCCTTCTCGTACTTCTCCTGGGCCTACAGCGTCCCGACCGACGGCTCCCCCGGCGGCAGGCTCCCCTGGGGGCCGGTCTCCGACATCGCCGTCACCGACGAGTCGGAGGGCCCCTCCCAGGCCGGCGGCACCGGCTGCGAGCGGCGCACCCTGCTGCTCACCGGCAAGCCGCCGCACGAGCCCGCCGCGTGGAAGCGCTACCGCGGCGGCGCGACCGGCCGGCTGTGGCTGCACGGCGAGCAGTTGCTCCCCGACCTGAACGGGCACCTCGACTGCCCCATGTTCATCCACGGCAACGGCGCCGCCCGGTGGTCGGAGGACGACGGCCGGATCGCGTTCCTCTCCGACCACGAGGGCGTGGGCAACCTCTACTCCTGCCGCCCCGACGGGACGGGACTGCTGCGCCACACCGACCACGACGCCTTCTACGCCCGGCACGCCGCGAGCGACGGCCACCGGGTCGTGTACCAGTGCGGCGGCGACCTGTGGATCGTCGAGGACCTGACCAGGCCCGACTCGGTGCCGCGCAAGCTGGAGGTACGGCTCGGCGGGCCGCGCGCCGGCCGACGCACCTACCAGGTGCCCGCCGCCAACCACGTGGGCGCGATCTCGGTCGACGAGACGGGGCGGGCCAGCGCCGTCAACGTGCGCGGCAGCCTGTACTGGCTCACCCACCGCGACGGCCCCGCCCGCACCATCGCGGACACCCCTGGCGTGCGGGTACGGCTGCCGGCGATGCTGGGCAGCGGCGGGCAGGTCGCCTACGTCACGGACGCGGACGGCGAGGACGCCGTCGAGATCGCGTACCTGCCGCGGGCGACCGGCGACCGTGAGCCGCGCCGGCTCGCGTCGGGACAGCTGGGGCGGGTGCTGGAACTGGCGGCCGACAGCGAGGGCGAACGGATCGCCATCGCCTCACACGACGGCCGGCTGCTCCTGATCGACACCACGGAGGAGTCCACGGGCGAGGTCACCGAACTGGTCCGCTCCGTCAACGGGCCCGTGCGGGACCTGTCGTTCTCCCCCGACGGACACTGGCTGACCTGGTCGCACCCCGGCATCGGACGCTCGCTGCGGCAGATCAGGATGGCCCGGATCGCCGACCGTACGATCGTCGACGTCACCAACGGCCGTTTCGAGGACGAGAATCCGGTCTTCACCCGCGACGGCCGCTATCTCGCCTTCCTCTCCTGGCGCGGCTTCGACCCGGTCTACGACGTGCACACCGGCGACCTGTCCTTCCCGCTCGGCTGCCGCCCGTATCTGGTGCCGCTGTCCTCCGCGACGCCCTCGCCCTTCGCTCTCACACCGGAGGGCCGGCCGGCCGCCGGCGGGCTCGACCCGCTGGAGGAGTCGCCCGACAGCGCGGTGCTCGTGGAGATCGAGGGCCTGGAGAACCGGGTCACGCCGTTCCCGGTCGCCGCCTCCAAGTACTCGGCGCTGCACGCGGTCGCCGGCGGCGGCCTCGTCTGGCTGCGCTGGCCCATCTCCGGCGCGCTGGGCGAGACGTTCGTCAACCCGGCCGACACCTCCGGCAGGCCCACGCTGGAGCACTTCGACATCTCCAAGGCACGCAGGACCGAACTCGTCGGCCATCTCGACTGGTTCGCGGTGAGCGGCGACGGGACCCGGCTGGTCGTCGTCGACGAGGGCGACCTGCGTGCCGTGCCCGCCACGGAGACCGGCGACCTCGACTCCACCGTCTTCCTCGACCTGCGCCGCATCCTGCACGAGGTGGACCCGGTGGCCGAATGGCGCCAGGCCTACGCGGAGGCCGGCCGCATCATCCGCGGCTACTTCTGGGAACCGGACATGTGCGGCATCGACTGGGACGGGGTGCTGGAGCAGTACCGGCCGCTGGTCGAACGGGTCGCCTCCCCCGACGAGTTCGCCGACCTGATGCGCGAGGTCCTCGGCGAACTGGGCACCTCCCACGCCTACGTCACCGCGGCCCGGCGCAACGAAGGCCCGCCGCACTACCAGCGGGCCATGGGCCTGCTCGGCGCGAACCTCGTCTGCCGGGACGGGAAGTGGGTGGTCAAACGCATCCTGCCGGGCGACTCCTCCGACTCCAAGGCCCGCTCCCCACTGGCCGGCACGGGAATCAGGGAGGGCGCGGTCCTCACCCACGTGGACGGCCGCCCGGTCGACCCGGTGGCGGGTCCGTACCCGATGCTCTCCGCTGCGGGCGGCACGACGGTCGAGCTGACGTTCCTGCCCGCGGAGGGCGAGGGCGGCGGCACCCCGCGCCGGGTCGCGATCGTCCCGCTGATCGACGAGCGGCCGCTGCGCTACCAGGACTGGGTGGCCAAACGGCGTGCGGTGGTACGGGAGGCCAGCGGCGGCAAGTGCGGTTACCTGCACATCCCCGACATGGGCGGCTCGGGCTGGGCGCAGTTCAACCGCGACGTGCGTATGGAGGTCTCCCGGCCGGCGCTCATCGTGGACGTCCGCGGCAACGCCGGCGGCCACATCAGCGAACTGGTCATCGAGAAGCTGACCCGCAGGATCCTGGGCTGGGACCTCACCCGCAACGCGCAGCCGGTCTCGTACACCTCCAACGCGCCGCGCGGACCGGTCGTCGCGATCGCGGACGAGGCGACCTCGTCGGACGGGGACATGATCACGGCGGCGTTCAAACTGCTGGGCCGCGGCCCGGTGGTGGGCACCCGCACGTGGGGCGGCGTGGTCGGCATGACGGGCCGTCACCGGCTGGGCGACGGCACGGTGATCACGGTCCCGATGAACGCGGCATGGTTCGACGCCTACGGCTGGTCGATCGAGAACCACGGCGTCGAACCCGACGTGTACGCCCTGCGGACACCGCTGGACTGGGCGGAGGGGCGCCACGTGGGCCTCGACGACGCGATCCGGCTCGCCCTGGACATGCTCAAGGCGGCCCCTGCCGCGCTGCCCCCGGACTACTCCGAGGTCCCCGACCTGCGCAGGCCGCCACTGCCGCCGCGCTGAACCGCTCTCGGACCCGGGGCCCGGCCAGGCTCCGGACCGGGCCGTTCAGGGCCTTCTGACCGGGGTGCGGTCAGGCCGGAGGCGTACGGCGCAGGCGGCGGTCCATCGCCATGGACAGCTCGGCCTCCACCACGCTCTTCGCGAGCGGGCGGAGCTTGTCCAGCTGCCCGTCGGCGCTGTGGGTGGTGAGTACGTCGACGAACAGCCCGGCGAGGGCCTCCGCGTGGACACGGACACGGCGGCCCGCCTCCAGCACCACCGACAGCGGCACGCCTTCGCGCACCAGCGCGGCAGAGACGTCCAGCAGACGGCGGCTGATGTGGACGATCTCCTCGCCGTCCGTCGCCAGGTAGCCGAGCTCCAGCGCGGTGGCCAAGTTTTCCGGGGTGACCTGCCCCTCGAAGTAGTCGGCGAGCGCTTCGGGGGTGAGGCGGACCGGGGTCTCCTCCGTCGGTTCGCCGAGGCCGAGGACCTCGCCCACGTCCCGTCCGCTCTCGAAGGCGGTGGCCAGGTCCGCGATGCCGTTGAGGGTGTGACCGCGCTCCAGCAGGGCGGCGATCGTACGGAGTCTGGCGAGGTGGTGCTCGTCGTACCAGGCGATCCTGCCCTCCCGGCGGGGCGGCGGTATCAGCCCCCGCTCGCGGTAGAAGCGCAGGGTGCGCACCGTGATGCCGGCCTTCTCGGCCAATTCCTCCATGCGGTACTCACGCGCTTCCTTCACAACTGAAGCCTATGTTGTACCGCCGGTAACTTGTGGCGTCCTACCCCTACCGCTCGGTATGGAGCTGCTCTACCCTCCCAACCATGCCAGTGATTGCTGGCAACGTTTTTGTGTTCGGTACGGGACCGTTCCAGCGGGAGGCGGCGGCATGAGCCAGCAGCAGCACGAGCACGTACGAGTGGCGGTGATCGGATCCGGATTCGGGGGCCTCGGTGCAGCCGTCCGGATGCGCCGCGAGGGGATCACCGACTTCGTCGTCCTGGAGCGCGCGGACGCGGTCGGCGGCACCTGGCGGGACAACGACTACCCGGGCTGCGCCTGCGACGTCCCGTCGCACCTGTACTCGTTCTCCTTCGCCCCCAACCCCGACTGGCCCCGGACCTTCTCGGGCCAGGAGCACATCCGCGCCTACCTGGAGCACGTGGCCGACACCTTCCGGCTCCGTCCGCACCTGCGGCTGAAGCACGAAGTGCTGATGATGCGCTGGGACACCGACGAGCTGCGCTGGGAGATCGAGACCTCGCAGGGCACACTCACCGCCGATATCGTCGTCTCCGCGACCGGGCCGCTGTCCGACCCGAAGATGCCCGACATCCCCGGCCTCGCCGGCTTCCCCGGCAAGGTCTTCCACTCCGCCCGCTGGGACCACGACTACGACCTGCGCGGCAAGCGCGTCGCGATGGTCGGCACCGGCGCGTCCGCGATCCAGATCGTGCCGTCGATCCAGCCCGAGGTCGCGAAGCTCACCCTCTTCCAGCGCACACCTCCGTGGGTGATGCCCCGTATCGACCGGAAGATCTCGGGGGCGGAGCGCTGGCTGCACCGGCAGCTGCCGTTCACGGGCACCGCGCGGCGCGGACTGCTCTGGGGCATCCGCGAGTTGCAGGTCCAGGCGTTCACCAAGCGGCCCAACGAACTCGGGCTCGTCGAGCAGCTCGCCAAGGCCAACATGCGCAAGGCGATCAAGGACCCGGCGCTGCGGGCCAAGCTGACGCCCGACTATCGCATCGGCTGCAAGCGCATCCTGCTCTCCAGCACGTACTACCCGGCGCTCGCGCAGCCCAATGTGGACGTCGTCGCCTCCGGGCTCAGTGAGGTCCGCGGCTCCACCGTGGTGGCCTCCGACGGGACGGAGGCCGAGGTCGACGCGATCGTCTTCGGCACCGGCTTCCATGTCACCGACATGCCGATCGCCGAACGGGTCGTCGGCGCAGAGGGCATCACGCTCGCCGAGGCGTGGAAGGACGGCATGGAGTCGCTGCGCGGCGCGACCGCCGCCGGCTTCCCCAACTGGATGACCATCATCGGTCCGAACACCGGGCTCGGGAACTCGTCGATGATCCTGATGATCGAGTCCCAGCTGAACTACATGGCCGACTACATGCGGCAGTTGAACCTGCTCGGCTCCGGCTCCGCCCTCGCCGCCCGCCCCTCCGCCGTCCACGCGTGGAACCGGCGGGTGCAGGAGCGGATGAAGCGGACCGTGTGGAACACCGGCGGCTGCACCAGCTGGTACCTGGACCAGAACGGCCGCAACACCACCATCTGGCCAGGCACCACCACCGAGTTCCGAGGCGCGACCCGGCACGTGGACCTCGCCGAGTACGAGGTGGTCCGGGCCGGCGCCGGCAAGCAGCCGGTGGAGGCCGCCGGCGCACAGGGTGGCACGGAGACGAAGGACGCGGAGGTCGTCGCATGATCCCCCAGAGCCTCCGGCCTGGGAGGTACCCCCAGCTCCTGCGTCGCACCGACGCCCCGCCCGTCGCCGACCGTGTACTGACCGCGGTCTCCGCCGACGGAGCGCGTATCCACGTCGAGGTGCACGGCCCCGAGGGAGCCCCCACGGTCGTGCTGGCCCACGGCTGGACCTGCTCCACCCTCTTCTGGGCCGCCCAGATACGGGCCCTGGTCCCCGACCACCGCGTCGTCGTGTACGACCAGCGGGGCCACGGGCGCACGCCGGCAGGAGCGGTGGGCACCGAGCGGCTGGCCGACGACCTGGAGGCCGTGCTCGCAGCCGTCCTCGCGCCGGGCGAGAAGGCCGTGCTCGGCGGGCACTCCATGGGTGGCATGACGATGATGGCCGCGGCGGGCCGGGCCGGCTTCCGCGAGCACGCGGCGGCCGTGCTGCTGTGCAGCACCGGCAGCGCCCGGCTGGTCGAGGAGTCCGTCGTGCTGCCGATGCGGCCGGGCCGACTGCGGACCAGGCTCACGCATCTGATCCTCGGGGCCCGCGCGCCGCTCGGCCCGGTCACGCCCGTGTCCCGGCGCCTCCTCAAGTACGGGACGATGGGCCCCGGTTCGTCACCGGAGCGGGTCGACGAGTGCGCCCGCATCGTGCACGCCTGCCCGCGGACCGCCCGGGTGGCCTGGTCGCAGGTCCTCGGCGAACTCGACCTCGACAAGGGCGTACGGGCCCTGGACGTGCCCGCGATCGTCGTCGGCGGCACCGCCGACCGGCTCACGCCGATGGTGCACGCCAGGCGGCTGGCCGCCGAACTCCCGCAGTGCCTCGAGCTGGTGGAGCTCGCGGGGATGGGCCACATGACACCGGTGGAGGCCCCGGAGGCCGTCACCGCCAAGATCCGTGAGCTGACCGGCGCGTACCTGGACACGAAGGAGGAAGCCGCATGAGCAGGGTGAGCCTGGAAGGGCAGGTCGCGGTCGTCACGGGCGCGGCGCGCGGCGTCGGCGAGCTGCTGGCGCGCAAACTGTCCGCGCGCGGCGCGAAGGTGGCGCTGGTCGGCCTCGAGCCGGACGAACTGAAGAAGGTCTCCGAGCGGCTCCACAGCGAGAGCGACCACTGGCACGCGGACGTCACCGACCACGAGGCGATGGCCAAGGTCGCGCAGGAGGTCAAGGAGCGTTTCGGCAAGGTCGACATCGTCGTCGCCAACGCGGGCGTGGCGTCCGGCGGTCCGTTCCTGCACTCGGACCCGGTCGCCTGGCGGCGGGTCATCGAGGTCAATCTGATCGGCAGCGCCGTGACCGGGCGGGCGTTCCTGCCCGTACTCCTGGAAAGCCGCGGGTACTTCCTCCAGATCGCCTCGCTCGCCGCGATCACGCCCGCGCCCATGATGTCGGCCTACTGCGCGTCCAAGTCGGGTGTGGAGGCGTTCGCGCACAGTCTGCGCGCCGAGGTCGGCCACCGCGGTGTGCGGGTCGGTGTCGGCTATCTGTCCTGGACGGACACCGACATGGTGCGCGGCGCCGACCAGGACGACGTGATGCGCGAGCTCCGGCAGCGGCTGCCGTGGCCGTCGAACCGCACCTATCCGCTCGGCCCCGCGGTGGACCGGATCGTCGCCGGCATCGAACGCCGTTCCTCGCATGTGTACGCGCAGTGGTGGCTGCGGGGGATGCAGTCGATCCGCGGCTGTCTCCCTGCGGTCATCGGCACGGTGGGACAGCGCGAGATGCGCCGGTTCGAACCGCGTCTCGACGGCGTCTCCACGGGCCTCGTGGGGGCCGGCGGGGCGGCCGACGAGGCAGGCCGGAAGCAGAACCACTGAGCGTAACTGATCGAAATGCGTGCTTTGTCCGTGCGTGCAACGCTGGTCGCAGCCCCGGGGGCATGCCTGCCCCCCACCCCCCACACCCCGCTTAGGAGTGACATCTCATGGGCATCTCAGACCAGTTCAAGGACAAGGCGCAGGAGCTCGCGGACCAGGCGAAGCAGAAGGCCGGCAAGGGAGACCAGTCGGAGCGCGCACGCCGCGCCCGCGAAGAGGTCTCCGAGCGAGCCCGGCAGGGTCGCGAGCAGCAGGGCGCCCGGTCCCGGGAGTCCATGCAGGAGCGTGGCGAGAACGCGATGCGTGAGCGCCGCGACAGGGTCGAGGACTACGACGCCTGACGAGGCTTCGTAGTACCACCGACGAAGGGCGCACCCGCGACACGGCGGGTGCGCCTTTGTCGTGCGCGCTGCCGCGGGCCGCGCGCCGGGGCACGACCTGACCCCGGGGGTGCCGGCCGTGGCGCGACGCCCCGGCCGTACCCGCGGGTGTCAGTTCTCGTAGACGGCCGTCACCGGCGCGTGGTCCGACCAGCGTTCGCCGTGCGTCGCCGCCCGCTCCACCCACGCCTTCACCGCGCGGCGCGCCAGACCGTCCGTCGCCACCTGGTAGTCGATGCGCCAGCCCGTGTCGTTGTCGAAGGCGCGCCCGCGGTAGGACCACCAGGTGTACGGGCCTTCCTGGTCCGGGTGGAGGCCGCGGACCACGTCCACGTACTCCGCCTCGGAGAAGACCCGGCCGAGCCACTCCCGCTCCTCGGGGAGGAAGCCGGAGCTCTTCCTGTTGGCCTTCCAGTTCTTGAGGTCGGCCTCCTGGTGGGCGATGTTCCAGTCGCCGCAGACCACGACCTCGCGGCCGTCCGCCGCCGACCGGGCCCGCAGTTCCTTCAGGTACGGCAGGAACTCGCTCATGAAGCGCATCTTCTCGTCCTGGCGCTCCGTGCCGACCTCGCCGGACGGCAGATACAGGCTCGCCACCGTGACACCGGGCAGGTCGGCCTCGACGTACCGCCCGCTGCCGTCGAACTCGCTCGAGCCGAACCCGATGCGCACCGCGTCCGGTTCGCGCCGCGTGTAGAGGGAGACGCCGGCACGGCCCTTCGCCGCCGCGGGAGCGTGCACCGTGAACCAGCCCTCGGGGTTCCGGACCTCCGGGGGGAGCTGCTCGGCCTCGGCGCGTACCTCCTGGAGGCAGATCACGTCGGCAGCGGTGGTGGCCAGCCACTCGACGAAGCCCTTTTTCGCGGCGGCACGGAGACCGTTCACATTCACGCTGGACACGGTGAGCATCCCGGCACCATACCGGCCGACACCATTCGCATACACGTACGCTTCTGGGCATGCATGTCAGAACTGTGGGCTTCGACCACCCGGACGCCGTGAAGCTCAATGACCAGGTCCAGCTGGAATACGTGGAGCGTTACGGGGACGACGAAGGCGACGCGACGCCGCTCGACGCCTCGATGTTCGTCCCGCCGAGTGGCCTGTATCTCATCGCCTACGACGACCAGGACCGCCCACTGGCGACCGGCGGCTGGCGCACCCAGAACGAGAACCCGGAGGGGTACTCGGACGGCGACGCCGAGCTGAAGCGCATGTACGTGGTCCCGGAGGCACGCGGCCTCGGTCTCGCCCGCCGCATCCTGGCGGCACTGGAGGAGGACGCCCGCGCTGCCGGCCGGACCCGCATGGTGCTGGAGACCGGGGACATGCAGCCGGAGGCGATCGCGCTGTACACCTCCAGCGGCTACGTGCCGTGCGCGAAATTCGGCCACTACCGGGAGTACGAGAGCAGCCTCTGCATGGCGAAGTCTTTGACGCGCCCCTGACATAATTGCGCGTTTCGTGGCACCCTGCCTCACGCACGTCGATCCGCACCGTCCTGTCCCCCACCCCGCCCGAGGCATCCCGCGGGCGGGCACGGCAGAAGGAGACATGCGTGAGACGCCACCGCTTTGCCGCCTCGGTCCTGACCGCTGTCGGCGCCCTGCTCGCCGGGGCGCTGTCCGCCACCTCCGCCGGCGCCGCCCCGCCCCCCTCCCCCACTCCCGTGTCCTTCGCTCCCGAGCAGGCGGCCAAGGGCTTCTGGACCGCCGAGCGGATGCGCAACGCCACCCCGCTCGACGTGATACGCGCCACACCCGGCTCCTTCCGTGCACCCGCGTCACCGGCCGTCGAGGAGACGGTCGTGCGGCCCACGGCCTTCCCGCAGGCCGGCGGCCCGTGGACGGGCGGCGGTTCCGTGGTGAAGACCTCCGGCCGTGTGTTCTTCACCTTCCAGGGCCGTACCGCCTCCTGCTCCGGCAACTCGGTCACGAGCACCAACGGCAGCACGGTCATGACGGCCGGCCACTGCGTGAAGTACCAGGGCTCCTGGCACACCAACTGGGTCTTCGTCCCCGGCTACGACAACGGCCAGGCGCCGTACGGCCAGTGGAGCGCGACCAAGACGCTCGCCACGGACCAGTGGGCGGCGAACGAGGACATCAACTACGACGTGGGCGCCGCCGTCGTCGCCCCGCTGAACGGCAAGACACTCAGCCAGACCGTCGGCGCCCAGGGCCTGAAGTTCAACGGCGGCTACAACAAGGCGATGTACGCCTTCGGCTTCCCGGCCGCCGCCCCGTACGACGGCTCCAAACTCACCCACTGCAGCGGCAACAGCTCGAAGGACTTCCTCTTCTCCAAGGACCACAGCCTCGGTTGCAACATGACGGGAGGCTCCAGCGGCGGCCCGTGGTTCGAGTCCTTCAACGAATCCACCGGGACGGGTCTCCAGGTCTCCGTCAACAGCTTCGGCTACACGTTCCTGCCGAACCGCATGTTCGGCCCGTACTTCGGGCCGGAGGCGAAGGCCGTCTACGACAAGGCACAGGTGTCCTGACGGACTCCGGGAGCGGCTGAGCGGCTCCGGGACAAGGAAGAGACCCCGCCCGGTCCGACGGATCGGGCGGGGTCCTTCATGCGAGGAGTGTGGCCGGGTCGTCCGGAAAGTGCAGGGGAAGTAAGTTCAGGATTTCCTGGATTCAAGAATTCCTGTACCGTCCCGTCCATGCTGAGCCTCGCCACCGGCCTCGACGCCCTCACCCGCTTCGGCCGTGCCCTTGCCGACCCGATTCGCTGCCGCATCCTGCTCGCCCTGCGCGAGGCCCCGGCCCACCCCTCCGACCTCGCTGACACCCTCCAGATCTCGCGCACGAGGCTGTCGAACCATCTGGCGTGCCTGCGTGACTGCGGCCTTGTCGTCGCCGTGCCGGACGGGCGCCGTACCCGCTACGAGCTGGCCGACGAACGTCTCGGCCACGCCCTCGACGACCTGCGCACCGCCGTGCTGGCGGTCGAGGCGGACAAGACCTGCCCGGCCGCTCGGACGAAGGACTGCTGCTGAGATGACCGCGATATCCCTCGGGCCGTCCCCCGCGCGCCGCGACGCCCTCACCAAGCGCATACGACTCCTGGTCGCCGCGACCATCGCCTACAACGCCGTCGAGGCGGCAGTCGCCCTCACCGCCGGCACGCTCGCCTCCTCGTCCGCGCTGATCGGCTTCGGCCTGGACTCCGTCATCGAGGTCTCCTCGGCCACGGCGGTCGCCTGGCAGTTCTCCGCCCGCGATCATGCGGCACGCGAGGCGCGCGAGAAGACCACCCTGCGGATCATCTCCGTCTCCTTCTTCGCCCTCGCGGCCTACGTCGGCGTCGACGCCGTGCGTGCCCTGGCCGGTACCGGCGAGGCGGACCGCTCCGTCCCCGGCATCGTCATCGCAGCCCTGTCGCTGGCGATCATGCCGTTCCTGTCCGCCGCACAACGCCGCGCCGGCCGCGAACTCGGCTCCGCCAGCGCGGTCGCCGACTCCAAGCAGACCCTGCTCTGCACCTACCTGTCCGCCGTGCTCCTCGTCGGCCTCGTCCTCAACGCCACGCTCGGCTGGTCCTGGGCCGACCCCGTCGCCGCCCTGGCCATCGCGGCCATCGCCGTCAAGGAGGGCCGCGACGCCTGGCAGGGCAAGGGCTGCTGCGCGACGCCGGTCACGGCCCCCCTGCCCGACCAGGACGCCGACGCCTGCGGCTGCCGCCCCGGCTGCGACTGCTGCTCCTGAACTGCCCGGGTCGACCGGCGCGGCTGACGTTCAACACGACGCCGACGGGGCGGGCTTGGGCGGGAGCGGCCATGGGGACGACAGAGCGGGGCCCGTAGGCGTGCCGCGACTCGGGCAGTTCGTGGACCTGCCCGTCGGGCAACACCCCTCGCGCCTGGACGTGCACCTCCGGATCGCCATGCAGATCCTCGGCACAGCTAGGTCGCGGCGGTCACGACGGAGGTGACACCCAACATCCCGTCCGAGGCGACGCGCAGGAGCCCGCGGGGAGCTCGGCGAGCATGTCGGCGCGCAAGATCAGGGCCAGTTGCGGTATCTCGCTGCGGCACGACAGGCGAGAGCCCCTGTCGGACGAATCCGACAGGGGCTCTCAGCTGCGGTGGACCTGTGGGGATTTGAACCCCAGACCCCCTCGATGCGAACGAGGTGCGCTACCAGACTGCGCCACAGGCCCTTGCAACGAGTGAAACTCTAGCATCCCGATCGGGGTGCTTGGAAATCCGTTCCCCGCTGGTCACCCGGCCGGTCTTCTTGCTGGTCACGGACGACGCCCGGGGGCGCTGCCGGTCGTCGGCAGCACCCCCGGGCGGTCTCGTTCCGACGGTGGTGTCACTCGTTGGCGGCGCGCGGCCGGTCCTCGTCCGCGTACTGGTCGAAGAGCGGGGTGCGGCCCCGGTCGCGGGCGCGGCGGGACTGGGAAGGAGTACGGCGGCCCGGCGCGGCGCCGGCCTCCGGGTCCGGTGTCTCGCGCGGGGCGGGCGCCGGCTCGGCCACCGAGGAGCGGGCCGCGCTCCAGGTCTCCGGGTCGCTGACGTCGACGCCGCTCGACGCGCGCGGCGCGACCGGAGCGGTGACGTACGTGGGCAGCGGGACCGGCACCGGCTCCCAGCTGTCGCCGGTCACGGGGCCGCGCTGGCGCTGCTGGTCCACCCATTCCGCGTGATCGGTCTGCTCGACCAGCGCACGGCGGCCCGCCTCCTGCGGGGAGAGCTTCGGCGCGGGCTCGGGCTCGGCGTCCTCGGCCTGCTCCATGGGCCCGTCCCCCGGCTCGGCCTCGGCCGGCGTCGGCTGGTGGCGGCGCGGGCGGTTCTCGCGCAGCCGCTGCGCCGCGGCCTCCGCCCGCCGCCGGTCCATGGTGAACGCGAAGCGACGCCGCTCCTGGGCCCGCATCTGCATGATGTAGGCGCTGAGGAGCACGGCCGGCAGGGCGGGCGCCCACAGGAGCGCCAGTCCGCCGACCGCGGCGACCACCGCGCCGAGGGTGAAGGCGAGGAACAGGACGGTGGTCGTCCGTCTGCGCCGGGCAAGGACCTTGCTGCGCCGCGCGCGCTCGGCGGCCGCGGCACGGTCGGACCGGCGGCGTGGGGCGGGGCGCCGGGCGGGGGTCCGGCCGGCGGGCCGGTCCGTCTCCTGCTCGGTGTCCTCGGGCACGTCCCGGCGGACTTCGGTGCGGGGCGCGGCGAAGGCCCGGACGTCCACGGAACTCAAACGGTCCGTGTCAGCTTCCGGGTCCACGTCGTGCTCGGGCTGCTCAGCGGTGCGTTCCCGCAGCTCCTTGGCGTACCGGCGCTCCATCGCCGCTCGTCCGGACAGCAGCCGGATGGCGGTGGAGAAGCGTTCCGTCGGACGGGCTTCGTTCAGCTCGTCCTGCCTGCGGAGCCACATCGGCACCAAGTAGGCGGCCCAGGCCCCGACGATGACTGCGTAGATGAGGCCGCTGCTGCTCACGCAACACACCGTAGAGGGATTTGCACAAGGGCATCCGCCAATTGGCCCGGTGTGTCGCACGATCTGGCTGATATCACGGACTTTTTTTGTGATTGTTCAGATCGGTTCACGGCTACCACTGACCAATTTCGAACACCTATTTTATTTCCCGGGCGGTTCCGGGTCGTGCCTGGTGCCAGCGGTTGAGCAGCCCGTCCGGCACCTCCTCGGCCGTCAGGGCGAACACCAGGTGGTCCCGCCAGGCGCCGTCGATGTGGAGATAACGGGGCCGCAGGCCCTCTTCGCGGAATCCGAGTTTCTCCACCACGCGGCGGCTCGGTCCGTTCTCGGGCCGAATGCAGACCTCGATGCGGTGCAGACCGACCGAGCGGAAACAGTGGTCCACGGCCAGGGCGACAGCCGTCGGCATGACCCCGCGGCCGGCGATGCTCCGATCGACCCAGTAGCCGACATGACCGGAGCACATCGAGCCCCAGGTGATCCCGGCCACGGTCAGCTGCCCGACGAGCCTGCCCTGGTACTCGATCACGAACGGCAGCATCCGGCCCGCGTTCGCCTCCGCGCGCAGATGGCGGACCATCTGCCGGTACGTCGGCCGCTGGATGAGCGGCCCGCCCGGCGCCGGGGGCGGGATCGTCGCCTCCCAGGGACGCAGCCAGTCGCGGTTGCGCCGGTTGACCTCACGCCAGGTGCGCTGGTCACGCAGCTTTATGGGGCGGAGGGTGATGTCACCGTCCACCAGGACGACCGGCCAGCTGACGCTCATGACGGGCTGGGATGGTCGCCGCCGCGCAACTGGTCGACGGCATGGCGCAGGATCTGCTCCAGCACCGCGAGCCCGTCCCGCACGCCCCCGGTGGAGCCGGGGAGGTTGACGATCAGGGTGCGGCCGGCGACTCCGGCGACACCGCGCGAGAGCACGGCGGTGGGCACCTTCTCGCGCCCGTACGCGCGGATCGCCTCCGGGATGCCGGGGACCTCGTGGTCGAGGAGGGCGCGGGTCACCTCGGGCGTGCGGTCGGTGGGCGAGACGCCCGTGCCGCCCGTGGTGACGATGACGTCGTACCGGTCGGCCACTCCGTCGCGCAGCGCCTCGCCGACCGGGTCTCCGTCGGGGACGACCCGGGGGCCGTCCACGGCGAAGCCCATCGCGGTGAGCTTCTCGGCGATGAGCGGGCCGCCGGTGTCCTCGTACACCCCGGCCGCCGCCCGGTTGGAGGCGGTGACCACGAGCGCGCGGTACGGGGCCGTGGCGTGGGAGGCGGTCATGCCTGCGCTCCTTCTGCTCGCTCGTGTCCTCCGCGGGTCCAGTCGCCGGACTTGCCGCCCGTCTTCTCCTCGACGCGGATGTCGGTGATCACCGCCGCCTTGTCGACGGCCTTGACCATGTCCACGACCGTGAGAGCAGCGACGGAGACCGCCGTGAGCGCCTCCATCTCCACGCCCGTGCGGTCCGTCGTCTTCACGGTGGCGGCGATCTCGACCGCGTCGTCGGCGACCGACAGATCGAGCTTCACGCCGGAGACGGCGAGGGGGTGGCAGAGCGGGATCAGGTCGGGCGTGCGCTTCGCGCCCATGATCCCGGCGATCCGCGCCGTGGCGAGCGCGTCGCCCTTGGGGACACCCTCGCCGCGCAGCAGCTCCACGACGTACGGCGAGACCAGGACGCGGCCGGTGGCGCGCGCGGTGCGGGCGGTGACGTCCTTCCCGGATACGTCGACCATGCGGGCCGCCCCCGCCTCGTCGATGTGCGTCAGCCTGCCTTGCGTACTCATGTGCGCCTGTGCTCCCGGTCCGGTCCCGTGAGGGCCTGTGTGGTCAGACACGGTACCGCCACAGGGGCCCGGTCAGCCCAGGAGGACCACGCCGACCTCCGTGCCGGGCTCCACCGAGGTGTCGGACTCCGGGACGACGATCAGGCAGTCGGCATGGGCGAGCGCCGCGATCAGATGGGACCCCGAGCCGCCGACGGGGGTGACGCTGCCGGCCTCCGCGTCATACCTGCCGCGGAGGAACTGGCGCTTCCCGGCCGGGGAGCCGATCGCCTTGTCCGCCTTGAGCACGGCCCGTGCGGTGGGGCGGTGCACGTCCGGCAGACCCATGAGCGCGCGGATCGCGGGCCGGACGAACAACTCGAAGGAGACATAGGACGACACCGGGTTGCCGGGCAGGGCCAGCAGCGGCGTGTGCTCGGGGCCGATGGAGCCGAAGCCCTGCGGCTTGCCGGGCTGCATCGCGAGCTTGCGGAAGTCGATCCCGCTGCCGGGCTCGTCCTCGTCGCCGACCGAGGAGAGCGCCTCCTTGACCACGTCGTACGCTCCGACGCTGACGCCGCCCGTGGTGACCAGCAGATCGGCGCGGATGAGCTGGTCCTCGATGGTGGCGCGCAGGGTCTCCGCGTCGTCGGTGACCGCGCCCACACGGTAGGAGATCGCGCCCGCGTCCCGCGCGGCGGCGGCGAGCGCGAAGCTGTTGGAGTCGTAGATCCTGCCCTCGGTCAACTCCTCGCCGGGCTGGACCAGTTCGCTGCCGGTGGACAGGACCACCACGCGGGGCCGGGGGCGGACCCGCACGGTGCCGCGGCCGATCGCGGCGAGCAGGCCGATCTGGGGCGGGCCGAGGACCGTGCCCGCCGCGAGGGCCAGGTCACCGGCCTGCACGTCGCTGCCCCGGGCGCGCACATGCGCACGCTCCTCGACGGACCGGTGGACGCGGACCTCGCCGCTCGCGCCCGCCGGGTCCTCGCCGGCGGGGCGCATCGTCTTGGCCGCTCCCCCGCCGGTGCCGCCGTCGGTCCACTCCACGGGGACCACGGCCTGCGCGCCGGGCGGCAGCGGGGCTCCGGTCATGATGCGGGCGGCCTGGCCGGGGCCGACGGTGGGCAGGCCGCCGCTGCCGGCGGCCACGTCCCCGATGACGGTCAGGACGGAGGGGAACTCCTCCGTCGCGCCCGCGACATCGGCGACGCGGACCGCGTACCCGTCCATGGAGCTGTTGTCGAACGGTGGCAGCGCGACGGGGACGGTGACGTCCTCCACGAGGACACAGCCCTGGGCGTCCGGCAGCTGAAGCTCGATCGGGTCGAGCGGGCGGATCGCGGCGAGGATGTCCTCAAGGTGGTCGTCCACCGACCAGGTCGTGCTGCTCACGGTCCTACATCTCCTCGGTCACAAAACTGCGAAGCCAGTCCCGGAACTCCGGGCCCAGGTCCTCACGTTCGCACGCGAGTCTGACAATGGCACGCAGATAGTCGCCCCGGTCACCGGTGTCGTAGCGGCGGCCCTTGAAGATCACTCCGTGGACCGGGCCGCCGGAGCTCCCCTCCGTGGCGGCGGCCGACTGGTCCGCCTCCGTGAGCTTCTGGAGAGCGTCGGTGAGCTGGATCTCGCCGCCGCGGCCCGGCTCCGTCTCCCGCAGTACGCCGAAGACGGCGGGGTCGAGGACGTAGCGGCCGATGATCGCCAGGTTGCTGGGCGCGTCCGCGGTCTCCGGCTTCTCCACCAGGTCGGTGATCTTGACGACATCGCTGTCGCCGGTGGGCTTCACGGCGGCGCAGCCGTAGAGGTGGATCTGGGACGGGTCGACCTCCATCAGCGCGATGACGCTGCCGCCCTCGCGCTCCTGCACCTCGACCATGCGGGCGAGCAGGGGGTCGCGCGGGTCGATCAGGTCGTCGCCGAGAAGGACCGCGAAGGGCTGGTCGCCGACGTGCGGCTCGGCGCACAGCACGGCGTGGCCGAGCCCGCGCGGGTCGCCCTGGCGCACGTAGTGCATGGTCGCGAGGTCGCTGGACTCCTGGACCTTCGCGAGCCTGCCGGCGTCA
Organism: Streptomyces sp. NPDC086835; assembly: GCF_044745705.1. NCBI lineage: Bacteria > Bacillati > Actinomycetota > Actinomycetes > Kitasatosporales > Streptomycetaceae > Streptomyces > Streptomyces sp. NPDC086835. Next base: position 401,062 of record NZ_JBIVAU010000004.1, on the reverse strand, counting down.
CCCTTGCGGGAGAGCGCCTCCTCGAGCTCGTAGTTGCGGTCGAAGTGGTCCTCGAGCGGGCGCTTGTTGCGTCCCGTGATCATCAGTACGTCGGAGAGGCCGGCCGCGACGGCCTCCTCGACCACGTACTGGATCGCCGGCTTGTCGACCACAGGCAGCATCTCTTTGGGCGTGGCTTTCGTGGCAGGCAGGAACCGGGTGCCGAGGCCTGCGGCTGGGATGACAGCCTTGCTGATCCTGGGGTGCGACTGAGTCATGCGGAGCACCATATCCGCTGAGTATGGGCGGAAGATGATACTCCGGTTAACTTCGTCCTCACAAAGACGTGTACAACACATTTACGGGTGGGCAATGAACGCCGACATGTCGGAAAAGAGCGTGCTGCGGGCCGAATTGCTCGGCGCACGACGGCTCCTGTCCACGAAGGACGTGACAGAGACCGCCGCGGTTCTCGCACGGCACGCTCTGCGTCTCCCCGAGCTCGCGGACGCCGGCACCATCGCCGCCTACGTGTCCGTCGGGCGCGAGCCCGGCACACGCGCGCTGCTCGACGCGCTGCTCTCCAGAGGAGTACGTGTCCTGCTGCCCGTGCTGCTGGGCGACAACGACCTGGACTGGGGGGTGTACCGGGGAGCGGACCACCTGGAGCGCGCCGGACGCGGACTCCTGGAGCCGGACGGGGAACGGCTCGGTCCGGAGGCGGTCCTCACGGCCGACGCCGTGCTGCTGCCCGGACTGGCCGTGGACGCCCGGGGCATGCGGCTCGGGCGCGGCGGCGGTTCGTACGACCGCGTCCTCGCCCGTCTCGCCGCCGCTGGCGCGGACCCGGCGCTCGTGGTGCTCCTGCACGCGAACGAGGTGGTCGAGCAGGTCCCGGTGGAACCGCACGACCACCCCGTTCACGCGGTGGTGACGCCCGACGGCGTCACCCGGTTCACGGCACGGAGAAGCCCGGAGGAACGAGGGTGAGCGTGTCGGCGGTGCCGGCCGACACCGCCTTCGGGCTGTAGGCCCAGTCCAGCAGCTCGCCGTCGGCCCACATGTCGGTCTGGTCGGTGTAGTGCGCGTTGTACGCGTGGCCCGAGGCGCCGGTGAGGTTGATCCACCGGGACTCGTCCCACTCGCCGACGTTGACCACCATCCGCATGGAGGGCACCCAGACGACCTCGTACCCGCCTGCCGCGTTCCAGCCTGTGGCGTTCACCGCGGCCTCGCCGCCGCCGAGGTTCCACGGGCCGCGGTTGAGCATGGTCTGCAGGAAGCCCGGGCCGTCCGTGCCCAGCGTCTGGTTCTTCAAGGTGAGCTGGTGCAGGCGGCCCCAGCTCCAGCTGGAGGCGTCCTTGCCGAGCCTGGCCGTCAGCTCCCAGCGGGCGTCCGCCATCGCACGGCCGAGCAGCTCGTCGCGGGTGTCGGTCGCCTGCTCCGTACGGGTCCTGGGCGACTGCCACCAGGTGTTGTCCTCGTCCTTCAGCAGCCGTCGCACCACCTCGAACCAGCGGTCGCCACCGTCGGGCTGGGCCGAGTCGGCGTCACGCCGGCCGCACTCGCGCACCCGCTCCTCGAGGTCGTCGTCCGGGGCCGTGCTGTCGGCGGGGCGGACGCTGAGGCACTCGCCCTCGACGCGCAGCTCCTTGGGGAGCTTGTTGCCGAACGCCAGCTTGAGGACGTTCCGCCACACCGCGTTGAAGTACGCGGCGGCGCCGGAGTCCGGTTCCTGGGTGTAGTCCCAGCCCTCGAGCAGCTTCTGTGCCTCGCGGACGTACGGGTCAGAGATGTCGATCTTCAGCAGGTAGGGCGTGAGCAGCTTCGCGATCTCGCTGCTGTTGTCCGTCTGCATGGTGCGCATGTCTTCGGTCGAGATCTTGCCGCCGCCCTGGATCTTCGACTCGATGAGGTCGTTGATCCGCTGGCTACGGGCGCCGTAGCCGTAGTCCTTGGTGATCAGGTACGGGTACTTCTCCGCGTCGATGACGGCCTGGTTGGCGGTGACGATGTAGCCGCGCTCGGGGTTGTACTCGTACGGCAGCTCGTCGAAGGGGATGTAGTCGGTCCACTTGTACGCCGGGTCCCAGCCGGGCGCGGGGGTGGAGCCGTCACCCTGGGCGCGGACCGGGATCCGGCCCGGGGCCTGGTAGCCGATGTTGCCCTTGGTGTCGGCGTAGACCAGGTTCTGCGAGGGGACCTCGAACTTCTGCGAGGCCTTGCGGAAGCTCTGGAAGTCCTTGGCCCGGTTGAGCTCGAAGACGGCGTCCATGGTCCTGCCCGGCTGGAGGGCGGTCCACTGCAGGGCGACTCCGTAGCCGGAGGCGCGGTCGGGCGCGGCGTTGGACACGGGCGCCTTCTGGCCGACCTTCTCCAGCTCTTCGCTGCGGTCGGAGACCAGGGGGCCGTGCCCGGTGGAGCGGACCGTGATCGTCTTGCTGGCGCCGCCCGCGACCTTGATGACCTCCTTGCGGGTGGTCAGCTGCTTCTCCTCGTCGCCGACGATGTAGCTGTCGCCGGTGAGCTTCTCCAGGTAGAGGTCGGTGACGTCGGCGCCGAGGTTGGTGAAGCCCCACGCGATGTCCTGGTTGTGGCCGATTATCACACCGGGCATGCCGGAGAAGGTGTAGCCCGCGACGTCGTAGCGGCACTTCGCGGAGGTCTCACGGCAGTGCAGGCCCATCTGGTACCAGAGCGAGGGCAGCTGGGGCGCGAGGTGCGGGTCGTTGGCCAGCAGGGGCTTGCCGGTGGTCGTGTACTTGCCGTCGACCACCCAGGAGTTGGACCCGATGCCGTTGCCGCTGGGGCCCAGAAGAGCGGGGACCGCGTCGAGGGCGTCGGAGAGCGCTGCCAGCTGAGAGCTCGCTCCGGAGGCCGCGTCCCCGGCACCGCCGGCGCTGCCGGTTCCCGTGCCGGTGCCGTCGCCGGTTCCGGTGCCGTCACCGAAGCCCGTGCCGTCGCCCGTGTTTCCGCCGGTGGAGCCGTCCTCGAGGTCGGAGGGCTTGGCCGCCGGGTCGAACTTCCCGGTGGCCTGGCTGATGCCGCCCTCCTGCACGATCGGCTTGTTGCGCTCGAACGGATAGGACGGGTAGAGGTCCTTGATCTGCTTCTCGCTCAGCCTGCTGGTCAGCAGGGAGCGGTCGATCTCGTCCTCCATGTTCCCGCGCAGGTCCCAGGCCATCGCCTTGAGCCAGGCCACCGAGTCGACCGGCGACCACGGCTCGGGCTTGTAGTTGTTGGTGAAGGACAGCGCCGCGTACTCGACCGAGATCTCCTCGGCGGAGCGCCCCTTGAGGTAGGCGTTGACGCCTTCCGAATAGGCCTGGAGGAACTTCTTCGTCTCCGCGGAGAGCTTGGTGTCGTACTCCTGCTGCGCGACGTGGCGCCAGCCGAGCGTGCGGAGGAAGGCGTCCGTCCCGACCTGTCCGGAGCCGAACATCTCCGAGAGCCGGCCGGAGGTCATGTGCCGGCGGACGTCCATCTCCCAGAAGCGGTCCTGCGCCTGGACGAATCCCTGGGCGCGGAAGAGGTCCTCGTCGGTGTCCGCGTAGATCTGCGGGATGCCGTGGTCGTCCCGCTTGACCTCGACCTTGCCGCCGAGCCCTTCGAGTTGGATCGACCCGGTGGTCTGCGGGAAGGAGGCACGCACCGTACTGATGCTCCAGTACGCCCCGTAGCCGACGCCCGCCACGAGGGCCAGCACCAGGACGAGCACGAGCAGACGGGCGCGTCGCCCCTTCTTCTTCTTGGGGGAAGAGGCGGTTGTGTTGGCGGGCATCGCTGTCCTTCGAGGGGCAGGGTGGTCCTGGGAATGCTGAGGCAACTCTAGGCGCAGCGCCCGACCCGCCCGGACGCGGTATCCACAAGGCACCCTCGTCCACAGACAAACAGATCATCCCACCGTCAAGGAAGCGTTAAAGATTAGGTAAGGTAACGAAGTGTCGCCCGCCGGTACGAAGAGCCGGCCGCGAGGCGCGAGGGGAAGGATCGGCCACTGACTGTCCACCAGCTCAACGAACTCCTGCTCATCTGCTCGCTCGTCCTGCTCGTCGCCGTGGCGGCTGTGCGCGTGTCCTCGCGCAGCGGGCTTCCCAGCCTGCTGCTGTATCTCGGCATCGGGATCGCCATCGGCCAGGACGGCCTGCTCGACGTCCAGTTCGACGACGCCGAACTGACGCAGGTGATCGGCTACGGCGCCCTCGTGGTGATCCTCGCCGAAGGTGGACTCGGCACGAAGTGGAAAGAGATCAGGCCCGCGCTGCCCGCGGCCGCCGCACTGGCGACGGTCGGTGTCGCGGTGAGCGTGGGCGTCACGGCCGCCGCCGCCCACTATCTGGTGGGGCTCCCGTGGCAGCAGGCCCTGATCGTCGGCGCGGTCGTCTCGTCGACCGACGCCGCCGCGGTCTTCTCGGTGCTGCGCAAGGTGCCGCTGCCTTCCCGGGTGACCGGAGCGCTCGAGGCGGAATCCGGCTTCAACGACGCCCCCGTCGTGATCCTGGTGGTGGCGTTCTCCACGACCGGGCCGATCGACGCCTGGTACATGCTAGTCGGTGAGATCGCGCTGGAGCTGGCGATCGGCGCGGTCGTCGGACTCGCGACCGGCTGGCTCGGCGCGTACGCCCTACGGCATGTGGCCCTGCCCGCCTCCGGCCTCTACCCGATCGCCGTCATGGCGATCGCGGTCATGGCGTACGCGGCCGGCGCCATGGCGCACGGCAGCGGCTTCCTCGCCGTCTATCTCGCCTCGATGGTCCTCGGCAACGCCAAACTGCCGCACTCCCCGGCCAATCGCGGTTTCGCCGAAGGGCTCGGCTGGCTGGCCCAGATCGGCATGTTCGTCCTGCTCGGCCTGCTGGTGACGCCGCACGAGCTGCTCCGCGACTTCTGGCCGGCGGTGATCGTCGGCCTGATGCTGACCGTGGTCGCGCGCCCGGTCGGAGTCTTCGTCAGCCTTCTGCCCTTCCGCATCCCGTGGCAGGAACAGGTGCTGATGTCGTGGGCCGGCCTCCGCGGCGCGGTGCCCATTATTTTCGCGACCATCCCCATGGTCTCGGGAGTCGAGGGCAACGACCGGATCTTCAACATCGTCTTCGTCCTGGTGGTCGTCTACACCCTGGTGCAGGGGCCCACCCTCCCCTGGCTCGCGAGGCGGCTGCGGCTCGGCGACACCTCGGAGGCCGCCGACCTCGGCATCGAGTCCGCGCCTCTGGAGCGGCTGCGCGGGCACCTGCTCTCGGTCGAGGTCCCCGAAGGATCCAAGATGCACGGCGTGGAGGTCGCGGAGCTGCGGCTGCCGTCCGGCTCCGCCGTCACCCTGGTCGTCCGCGACGGCAAGAGCTTCGTACCGCTGCCCTCGACGGTGCTGCGGCACGGCGACGAGCTTCTCGTGGTGGCGACCGACCCCGTGCGGGACGCCGCCGAGCGACGCCTGCGGGCGGTCGCCCAGGGCGGAAAGCTCGCGGGCTGGCTGGGCACAGGGGGCGGCACACGTCGCCGGCACCTGTGACCGGCGGGCCGGATCAGCGGGTCCAGCCGTTGATCGCTCCGTGAATCACAGGAATACATGAGGTGATCCCTGTCATTTCCCAGGACGTGACAGGGAAAGTCCCTGTACCATGAAGGCACACTGATCGACCAACTCTGCCTGACGCAGAGCTGGCGCGACCGTATGGCGGCCGCGGAGTCCCTCGCTGTGGGCCCCGGTATCTACCGCAGTTCCGCGCAAGAGGACAGCTCTCGGCGGCTCCCGACACCCAGGGGAGCGCTACCAGGCGGCAGAAAGGCAAGGACCGTGGAGTCCACGGTCGCTTCTGGCAAGCGTCCTGGTTACGGGCAACTGCTCCGTACCGCAGGGGCTTGGACATTCCTGCTTCCCGGGTTCGCCGCCCGGCAGCCCTTCGCGATGCTCACCATCGGCATCGTCCTGCTCGTCCAGCACACCACCGGCTCGTACGGCAGCGCAGGCGCCGTCGCAGCCGTCACCGGCGTATCCATGGCGCTGTTCGCGCCGCAGAGCGGCAAGCTCGCCGACCGCTTCGGCCAGCGCGCCGTGCTGGTGCCGGGCGTGCTCGTGCACACGGTTTCAGGCGCCGCGCTCACCACGCTGGCCCTCACCGGCGCCCCCCTGTGGGCGCTGTTCGCCGCGGCCGTGCCGACCGGCGCCTCCGTTCCTCAGGTCGGCCCGATGGTGCGGGCCCGCTGGGCGGCGCGCCTCCAGGGCTCGCCGCTGATGTCGACCGCCGCGGCCTTCGAGTCCGTGACGGACGAGTTCACGTTCGTGGTGGGACCTGTCCTCGCCACCGCGCTGTGCACCGGCGTCCACCCGGCGGCCGGTCTGATCGCCGAGTCCGCGCTCACCCTGGTCGGCGGACTGCTGTTCGCCGCCCAGCACCGCACCCAGCCGGCCCACGGCAACTCCCTCGCCGACGCCCAGGTCAAGCGCATCTCCGCGCTGTCCGTGCCCGGCGTGCGGGTCCTGGCGGTGGCCTTCCTCGGCATCGGTTCCGTCTTCGGGGGCATGCAGGTCTCGCTGACCGCGTTCACCGAGGAGATCGGGCAGCCCGGTATGAACGGGCTGCTGTACGGCCTCTTCGCCGCCGGCAACATGCTGGCCGGCGTCGCCGTCGGCGCCATCGCCTGGAAGACCGGGCCGCGCCGCAGGCTGGTGCTCGGTTACGCGGGCCTCACCCTCGCCGCGTCCGTCCTGTGGACGGCTCATTCCGTGGTGCTGCTCGGGGCGCTGGGCCTGATCGTCGGCCTCTTCATCGCCCCCGCGCTGATCACCGGCTATACCCTCGTCGACTCGCTCGTACCGGCCTCCGCCCGCACCGAGGCCTTCACCTGGCTGACGGGCGCGGTGGCGCTGGGCCAGGCGGCCGCCGTGACGGTGGCCGGACAGCTGGCCGACGAGTACGGCTCAAGCGCCGGATTCGCCGTGCCGCTGGTGGGCACCGCGCTCGCGCTGATCACCCTGGTGACACTGCGTTCGCGTCTCACGCCGCGTACCTCCGGACGGGTCGCGGCGCGTGGGATCGGTCACCGAGTGCCGGTGACAGTGGACTGATTCCGCGGAATACGTCACTATGGATCGTCGTTAGCACTCATCGAGTGAGAGTGCCAGGAGGAAGACAAGTGCCGACCTACCAGTACCAGTGCACCGAATGCGGCGAGGGCCTCGAGGCGGTGCAGAAGTTCACCGATGACGCCCTGACCGTATGCCCCAGCTGTGACGGACGCCTGAAGAAGGTGTTCTCAGCGGTCGGCATCGTCTTCAAGGGTTCTGGCTTCTACCGCAACGACAGCCGCGGCTCGTCGTCGAGCAGCTCGCCCGCGTCGACCTCCTCGTCGTCGACGGGCACGAAGTCCTCGTCGGACACGAAGGCGTCGTCCCCGGCCGCCTCCTCGACGGCTTCCTCCTCGTCCTCGAGCACGTCGAGCGCATCCGGCTCCGCAGCCTGATTCCTACGTTTCCGAGACCCCGCCCGGCACATGACCACGGCGGGGTTCTTGGCATGTGCGCCTGCGGCTACTGTGATCGTCATGGCGACCAAGTCGAACGCAAGCGAAGCGGCCGGACCGGCGGAGATCGGTGTGATCGGCGGCTCGGGTTTCTACTCCTTCCTGGAGGACGTCACCGAGATCGAGGTCGAGACCCCCTACGGTCCGCCCAGCGACTCCCTGTTCATCGGTGACGTCGCGGGCCGGCGGGTCGCCTTCCTTCCCCGTCACGGGCGCGGCCACCACCTGCCGCCGCACCGCATCAACTACCGCGCCAACCTCTGGGCGCTGCGTTCCGTCGGCGTCCGCCAGGTGCTCGCCCCGTGCGCGGTCGGGGGCCTGGTGCCCGAGTACGGCCCCGGCACGCTGCTCGTGCCCGACCAGTTCGTGGACCGGACGAAGGCGCGGGCGCAGACCTACTTCGACGGCCTGCCGCTTCCCGACCGGACCGTCCCCAACGTGGTGCACGTGTCGCCTGCCGATCCGTACTGCCCGCGGGGGCGCAGGACCGCGCTGGACGCGGCGCGCGGACGCGACTGGGAGCCGGTGGACGGCGGGACGCTGGTGGTCGTCGAGGGGCCCCGCTTCTCGACCCGGGCCGAGTCCCGGTGGCACGCGGCGATGGGCTGGTCGGTGGTCGGCATGACCGGGCACCCCGAGGCCGTACTCGCCCGGGAGCTCGAGCTCTGCTACACCTCGATCGCGCTGGTCACCGACCTGGACGCCGGCGCCGAAGCGGGCGAGGGCGTCTCGCACGAAGAGGTGCTGAAGGTGTTCGCGGCCAATGTCGACCGGCTGCGGACGGTCCTGTTCGACGCGGTCGCCGGTCTGCCGTCGAACGACGAGCGCGACTGCGCGTGCGGCAACGCGCTGGCGGGGATGGACCCGGGCATCACCCTGCCGTAGCGGGGCGGGGTCGCGGGGCGGGGCGCCCCCGTCGCCGGGCTGCGAGGTCGTGCCGCGGTGGCGGGCTGCGAGGTCGTGCCGCGGTGGCGGGCTGCGAAATCGCGTCGCCGGGGCGAGGCTGCTTGGTCGCAGGGCGGGTCGCTCGCGCTTGAGCACTCTTTCCGGTGAGCGACTTGTCCACATACGTCGCTCTGTCCACAGGCTTCGGCAGGCCTGCGCCGGAACGTGGATCGTGATGAGCGGTCGGTCACGGGCGCAGGGCCCGGGCCACTCCTCGCGACAGGCGGTGCGACATGTCCTTCGTGCACTCCTCCCCTCCCCCTTCTCCCGCGCCGGAGCCGTTGGGCGTGCCGCCCTTCGCCCCGCTTCGGGTCCGCGGCGGGGCGCAGCGGCTTCGCCGAGCGCTGTGGCGGCAGCGGCGAACCATGGCCGCGGGCCTGGCGGTGACGGCCGCGGCGCTCGCCGCGTCGACGGCCCGGGGAGCCGACGTCGCGGGCGGGCCGGGGCATCAGACGCAAGGCGGTCCGGGCACCGGTGTGCCGGCTGCCGCGTCCCCGGCACGCGAACCGCGTCCTGCCACCGAGCTCGTGTCCGCGCCCGTGCGCATCGCGGACGCGGCTACGGTGCGGCTCCTGCGGCCCGGGGACCGCGTCGACGTCATCGCGGCCGCCGACCCTCCCGCGGCAGGAAGCGAAGGGGCGGTTGCGGCGAAGGTCGTGGCATCCGGGGTCCGGGTGACCGAGGTCCCCGTCGGGAGCGAGGACTCCGGGGACGGCGGCGCCCTCGTCGTGCTGTCCGTACCGCGCGCCACGGCGGCGGAGCTGGCCGGCGCGGGGGCGACCTCCCGGCTGGTGGTGACGGTGTGCTGACTCGCACTGGCGTGGCCCCGGGTAACTCCATAGCGACTGTGGATTGGACAAGGAGGCCGGACGCTGCCGTAAGTTGCCGAGCCGTCCCCCTCCTGCACTACATGTATGAAGAGAGGCTCATTCGTGAGCGAGAAGAAGCCGAGCGTCCTCGAAGGCTTCAAAGCCTTCCTGCTCCGTGGCAACGTGATCGACCTGGCGGTCGCCGTCGTCATCGGTGCCGCTTTCACCAACATCGTGAACGCTGTGGTGAAGGGCGTGATCAACCCGCTGGTCGGGGCGTTCGGAACGAAGGACCTGGATGCCTACAGCTCCTGCCTGAAGGCGCCGTGCAAGGTCGGCCCCGACGGCGAGATGCAGGGCATCCAGATCATGTGGGGATCGGTGCTCGGCGCGACGCTGCAGTTCCTGATCACCGCTGCCGTCGTCTACTTCCTCATGGTGCTGCCCATGTCGAAGTACCTCGCCCGCCGCGTGGCGGCGCAGAAGGCGAAGGAGGGGGTGCAGGAGACCCGCGAGGTGACCGAGCTGGAGGTGCTGGAGCAGATCCGCGACGCCCTGGTGACACAGCGCCGTGCCGGCTCGACTGCCACCAGCAACGACTCCGGTCCTGCCGGCGCACCGGAACCCGGCGCCGGTCGCTGACGACGGCCCCTCGGGACTTGTCCGGCTCGGATGTCTCGTACGGCTCAGATGTGGTGCGGCGGCTTCTCGTCGAGGAAGCGCGCGAGATCAGCGGCGCTGTCACTGCTCGCGGGAGGCCGCTCGCCCCACCCACGGTCCGTATCGTCCGCCGATTGCTGGTCCAGCGGATCGTCGAAGATCAGCCTCGGCTCGGGTCGTTGCTGTCCGGGCTGCTTCGCATCACGCGGTCCGGGGGCGGGGGCGGTCCTCATACCTCCAGGGTACGGCCGAGGTACCCCCTGTCGTCACCTGATCGGCACCGGAATCGCGGAGACCGGGCGCCGGATTCGAGACCGGCTGGAGCCCCGGTCGAGTCTGCGCCGCGCGGCTGCGCGACCGCCGCCGCGCACGGCCCGCCCAACTAATCTGGCAGACATGGTCGTTATGAAGAGGACTGACGGGCCGACCGACGGCCTCACGGATGTGGCGGGTCTGCGGGTCGGTCACGCACAGGTCGCCGGAGACGGGGCGCTCAGCGGCACGACCGTCGTCCTCGCGCCGGAGGGCGGAGTGGTCGCGGCCGTGGACGTCAGGGGCGGTGGGCCCGGTACGCGGGAGACCGACGCGCTCGATCCGCGCAATGTCGTCCAGCGCATCGAGGCGGTCGTCCTGACCGGCGGCAGCGCGTTCGGGCTCGAGTCGGCCGCGGGGGTGATGGCGTGGCTCGAGGAACAGGGCCGGGGCGTACGGGTCGGCCCTGACCCCTCGCAGGTCGTGCCCGTCGTGCCGGCGGCGTGCGTCTTCGACCTGGGCCGCGGCGGCGACTGGTCCGCGCGGCCGGACGCCTCCACAGGCCGGGCCGCGGTGGAGGCGGCTGCCGCCACCGCGGAGGGCGTGCCGGTGGAGGCAGGTGCGGTCGGTGCCGGTACCGGCGCGGTGATCGGCCACTTCAAGGGCGGTGTCGGCACGGCGAGCACTGTCCTCGAGTCCGGCATCACCGTGGCGGCACTGGTCGTGGCGAACGCGGTGGGCTCGGCCGTCGACCCCGGGACCGGCGCACTGTACGGCGAATTGATCACTGAAGGCGTGGACCGCGCGGCGATTCCCTCCACCGCTGTGCACACCGCGGCGCAGCTGCGTCTGACCGAGGCGCGCGAGAAGAACGGGCCCCCGCCCCTGAACACCACCCTCGCCGTCGTGGCCACCGACGCCGACCTCACCCGCGCACAGGCGCACAAGCTCGCGGGGACGGCGCACGACGGCATCGCGCGCGCCGTGCGGCCCGTGCACCTCCTCAACGACGGCGACACGGTGTTCGCGCTGGCCACGGGCTCGGTGGCGCTCGCCGCAGGCAATCCGCTCGCGCTGAACGACGTTCTCGCCGCGGGCGCCGACATGGTGACGCGGGCGATCGTGCACGCCGTGAGATCCGCCGCGAGCGTCGACGGACCGGGCGGCAGCTTTCCGTCGTACGGGGAGTTGTACGGCATCGACTGACGTATCGGACAGCCGAGTTGGGGGCGCGCGGGAACTTCTGCCACGCGCCCCTTCGTTTTACCCAACCCTGAAGCGCACTGTCCGACCGAAGCGCTACTTTTAGCAATCACCAAGTGACTTGTGGCGACGGCCTGGAGACCCCTCTTGAACGATCCGAACGATCCCTACGAGACAACCGAGACGCACCTCGAGCGACTCCTGGGTCGGGCGCTCAACTCCTTCGAGCTGCCCGACGCCACGGTCGAGCGGCTCGGCTGCGCACTGGCGCACGCCAGTTCACTCCACTCCTCGCACCACAGCGCGTCGCTGCACCGGACCACGTACCGCCACGCCTATCTGCTCGGTGACGGCAGTTCGCTCGTGCTGTGGGAGCTCGTGCACAACACCGGCCGCGACGGCACGGAGCAGCACGAGCTCTACACGGAGGAGTCCGAGGCACGGCTGGCGGCGTCGCGACTGCCCGCCGGCTTCCCCGGGTTCGCCGGTACGGGGGGCGCCGCCGGGCCGGGCAGCGCGCTCGAGCAGGAGCTCGGTATCGACCTGGACGCAGATCTGGAGCTGCTCGCCGCCCTGATGGCGCCGCCGCCTGCCCCGCTGCCCCCGATGTACGTTCCGGACGACTCGGCCGACCACGCCCGCCGGGTGCTGCGCCGCGCGGAGAACGCCGACCGGCCGGGTGACGAGACGGCCCGTCTGCTGCGCAGCGCCTTCGCCCACCACATCACCCAGGTCTTCGGGCGCCAGTTCCGGGTCGCCGGCAAGGACGCGGGCTTCACGCTCTACGAGCACGCCTTCCTGCTGCTCGACGGCACGGAGCGGAGCCTGTGGGAGGTCGAGCACACGGCGACGCCGGACGGGCGCCACATGTGCGAGGTCTACGAGGCGGAGCAGGACGCCCGCGAGGCCATGGAGCTCCGGGCGCGCGTCCGCTAGCCGTCTTCGGTCCGGGCGGCCTGTGCCCGGCCGTGCTGCGCGCGAACGCCGGGTGCCCGCGCCGCGGTGATCGCGGCGCGGGCACCCGGCGGGCCCGTCAGCGTGAGAGAACCGGTTCCGTCTCCGGCTTCGCGAGCGGTCCCGTCGCGTCTTCCGCCAAAACTCCGGCCCCGTCGTCCGTCACGACGCCCTCCGTCAGGACCTCCTCCGCGGCGACGTCCTCCGTCGCGCCGCCCTCCACGTGCTGCTTCGGCCGGGCCGGCAGGGCGAACATCACCAGGAAGATGACGCCGAGCACTGCCGCGACCCACCACAGCGAGTTCTCGAAGGCCTGGGCGAAGGCGCTGCCGACGGGGACGGGCGCGAGCTGCTCCTCGTCTATCGAGCCGAAGAAGACCAGCGACACGAGGCCGAGGCCGAGCGCGGTGCCCATCTGCCCGGTCGTGTTGATCAGCCCGGACGCCGATCCGGCGTGCTCGCGCGGGACTTCGGAGAGCACCGCGTCGGTCAGCGGCGCGACGATCAGGCCCATGCCGACACCCATGACGACCAGCGGCAGGATCATCTGCCAGGGCTGGACGGCCATGCCGTAACGGTCGGCCTCCCAGATGTAGACGAGCAGCCCGGCGGCCATGGTGGCCGCGCCCGCCTGAAGCACCTTGCGGCCGAAGCGCGGCACCAGCAGCTGAACGGACATACCGGCTGCCGCGGAGACGGCGATGGAGAACGGAACTCCGGTCAGGCCGGCCTTCAGCGGGCTCCAGCCGAGCCCGGTCTGCATGTACAGCGTCCAGACGAGGAAGAAGATGCCCATCACGATGCCGAAGGTGAGCTGTACGGCGATACCGGCGGCGAAGCTCTTCACCTTGAACAGCGAGAGTTCGACCAGCGGCGAGCCGTCCTTGCGCGTCTTGTACTTCTCGTACGCCATGAAGGCGGCGAAGACGAGCAGGCTGCCGGCCATGCAGAGGTGGCCCCACAGCGGCCAGTTGAGCTCGCGGCCCCGCGTGAGCGGGTAGATCAGCATCAGCAGAGCGAGCGTGACCAGCACGACGCCGACGAGGTCGAGCTTGAGGGCCTTCGGCGCACGGGACTCGAGGATGTACTTCCGCCCGAGGATCAGTCCCGCGATGCCGACCGGCAGGTTGATCAGGAAGATCGGCCGCCATTCGAGGCCGAACAGGTTCCACTGCGTGAGCAGTGCGCCGAGCAGCGGGCCGGACACCGCGCCCAGTCCGACGACGGCGCCGAACAGACCGAAGACCTTGCCGCGTTCGTGCGCCGGGAAGGTGACGTGCACGATCGCGAGCACCTGCGGCACCATCATCGCGGCGGCCGAGCCCTGCAGCAGCCGTGAGGCGACGAGCATCTCCTCGTTGGCGGCGAACCCGCAGAGGGCGGAGGCGAGCGTGAAGCCGGTGATGCCGATGAGGAACAGCCGCTTGCGGCCGTAGATGTCACCGAGCCGACCGCCCGTGATCAGGCCGGCGGCGAAGGCCAGCGCGTATCCGGCGGTGATCCACTGGATCGCTCCGAACGACGCGCCGAGATCCCGCTCGATGCTGGGGATCGCGATGTTGACGATGGTGACGTCGACCAGATCCATGAAGGCGGCGGTCATGACGATCGCCAGCGCGATCCAGCGGCGGCGGTCATGGCGATCGTCCGACGCGACCTCGGTTACGGCTGCCGTTTCGGCTACGGCGGGCTGCTGTGAACTCATGAGGAGGAATCTAGGGGGGATATAGGTCAGAACATGTCCTAGATGGCGGGCATCCTGAGAAACATGACGGACACTCCGGCACGACTTCTGAATCTGCTGTCGCTCCTCCAGACGCCGCGGGAATGGCCCGGCAGCGAGCTGGCCGAGCGCCTCGACGTCAGCGCGCGCACGATCCGGCGCGACATCGACCGGCTGCGTGACCTCGGATACCCGGTCGAGGCCACCAAGGGCGCGGTCGGCGGATACCGGCTGGTCGCCGGCGCTGCGATGCCGCCGTTGCTGCTGGACGACGAGGAGGCCGTGGCGATCGCGGTGGGGCTGCGGGCCGGGGCGGGCCACGCGATCGAAGGCATCGAGGAGGCGTCCGTACGGGCGCTGGCCAAGCTCGAGCAGGTGCTGCCGTCCCGGCTGCGCCACCGGGTCACCACACTCCAGGCGGCGACCCTGCCCCTCACCAGGGGCGACGGCGCGACGATCGATCCGCAGACCCTGACGGTCATCGCGGGCACAGTCACCGCGCGCGAGCGGCTCCGCTTCTGCTACCGGGCAGGGGACGGCGCCGAGACGCGGCGGCAGGTGGAGCCGTACCGCCTCGTCTCGACGGGCCGGCGGTGGTACCTGGTGGCGTACGACATCGGGCGGGACGACTGGCGGACGTTCCGCGTCGACCGGGTGACGGAGCCGTTCGCGACAGGGGCCCGGTTCACGCCGCGCGAGATGCCCGCCGGGGACGCGGCGGAGCTGCTGAGCCACTCGATGTCGCGCCACCAGCAGGAGCACGAGGTCGATGTGAGTTTCGAGGCCCCGGCGTCGTTCGTGGCGGCCCGGTTGCCGGAGCACCTTGGCGCGCCCTCGCCGACGGGCGAGAGCACATGCCGGCTGCGGGCGAGGTCGGCGGACTCGGTCGAGTGGATGGCACTGCGTCTGGCGCTCGTGGACTGCGAGTTCACCGTCCACGGCCCGCAACCGCTGCGCGAGTACATGACGGACCTGGCGACGCGGCTCGCCCGGGCCACAGGCTGAGGGGCACCGCCAACCCGGCGCGCCGCTTGCGCGCACCGGTCATGGGCGGGGCCGGCCCGGGGGCGGGCCGTCTCTCAGCCCCCGGGCCCCTAGGCGGCCGGCTCGAAGCCCGTGTCGCGGGCCATCCGCTTGAGCTCGAGCAGCGCGTGCTTCTCGATCTGGCGGATCCGCTCCCGCGTCAGGCCGTGTTCCTTGCCGACCTCGGTCAGGGTCCGCTCCCTGCCGTCCTCGATCCCGTACCGCATACGGATGATCGACGCGGTGCGGTGGTCCAGCTTGCCGATCAGGTCTTCCAGCTCCTCGCTGCGCAGCAGAGTGAGCACCGACTGCTCCGGCGACACGGCGGACGTGTCCTCCAGCAGGTCACCGAACTGGGTCTCGCCGGCGTCGTCCACCGACATGTTCAGGCTGACCGGGTCACGGGCCCAGTCGAGGACGTCGATGACCCGCTCGGACGTCGAGCCGAGCTCCTCGGCGATCTCCGACGGCTCGGGGTCCCGGCCGTTCTCCCGGTTGAACTCGCGCTGGACGCGACGGATGCGGCCCAGTTCCTCGACCAGGTGGACGGGGAGCCGGATGGTGCGGGACTGATCGGCTATGGACCGGGTGATCGCCTGACGGATCCACCAGGTCGCGTACGTGGAGAACTTGAATCCCTTGGCGTAGTCGAACTTCTCGACAGCGCGGACCAGGCCTGCGTTCCCTTCCTGGATCAGGTCGAGCAGCGGCAGCCCGCTGCGGGGATAACGCCGGGCGACGGCCACGACGAGACGCAGATTCGAGCGGATGAAGATGTCCTTGGCACGCTCACCGGCCTCGGCCAGCGCCTCCAGCTCCTCCCGCGTGGCTCCGCCTGCTTCGCTGTCTACTTCCTTGTCGAGGATCTGACGGGCGTAGACGCCCGCCTCGATGGTCTGGGACAGCTCGACTTCCTTGGCGGCGTCGAGCAGCGGCGTACGCGCAATCTCGTCGAGGTACATGCCGACCAGGTCGCGATCGGCGATCTCCCCGCCCACGGCGCGAACACTGCTTGCCCTGTCGGTCGCCCCGCCGGAGTCGGACTGACGACGGGCGACGGCACGGGTTGCCATGCGAGCTCCCTTGCTGAGTTGGTCGCGACACCCTCCCGGGTGCCC
This sequence comes from Streptomyces sp. NPDC086835, assembly GCF_044745705.1. Lineage (NCBI taxonomy): Bacteria > Bacillati > Actinomycetota > Actinomycetes > Kitasatosporales > Streptomycetaceae > Streptomyces > Streptomyces sp. NPDC086835. The sequence continues at coordinate 384,875 of NZ_JBIVAU010000004.1, read as the reverse complement.
TGCATCCGAAGGAAACAACGACTGGAATCCGGACAGAATTCCCATCAGGTGCATCGATTTCCGCGATCATGCAGTACCCTGTCGGGCCGACTGAGGAGGACGGATGCTGCCGGAACAGGCGGAGGTGCAGGTCAGGGCGGGCGCGGAAGCCGACCTCAAGGCCCTCACAGACATCTACAACCATTACGTCCGTGAGACCTCGATCACGTTCGACACCGCGGTTTTCACCCCTGAGCAGCGCCGCTCATGGCTGCACTCCCACCCTGAAGACGGCCCGCACCGCCTTCTGGTTGCTCAGGATGTCCGGTTTGCCGGACCGAATCCTCCGGACGACCCGACGGACGGGATCCTGGGCTACGCCACCAGCAGCCCCTTCCGCCCCAAGGCGGCCTACTCCACGTCGGTCGAGGTCAGCGTCTACTGCGCACCGCAGGCCGCCGGACGCGGTATCGGCACCCTGCTCTACAAGGCGCTCTTCGAGGCCCTGGCGGAGGAGGACGTGCACCGTGCCTACGCGGGCGTCGCCCTGCCGAACGACGCGTCCGTCCGGCTGCACACCCGTTTCGGGTTCCGACACATCGGCACGTACGGAGAGGTCGGGCGGAAGTTCGGCCGGTACTGGGACGTGGCCTGGTTCGAGAAGCACCTGGACTGAGCCCGGCCGGCCTGGAGCAGACGTCAGCCGAACTGCACGGACCGCTTCGCCAGCCCCATCCAGAAGCCGTCGATCACGCTCCGGCCGTTGCCGATCTCCGCCTCCGACGCCCCGATGGTGACGAAAAGTGGCGCGAAGTGCTCGGTCCGCGGGTGGGCCAGCCGCCCGGCGGGGGCCTTGTTCTCGAAGTCGAGCAGCGCGTCGACGTCGGCGTCCGCCAGGGCCCGCCGCCCCCAGTCGTCGAACTCTGTGGACCAGCCGGGCGTTCCGTCGTGCCGCAGCGCCGCGAGGTTGTGTGTGAAGAAGCCGCTGCCGACGATCAACACACCCTCGTCCCGCAGCGGGGCGAGCCTGCGCCCGATCTCGAGCAGCTTCTGCGGGTCGAGCGTGGGCATGGAGATCTGCAGCACGGGGATGTCCGCGTCCGGATACATCTCCACCAGCGGGACGTACGCGCCGTGATCCAGCCCCCGGTCGGGGATGTCCTGCACCGGCGTACCGGCGCGGCGGAGCAGTTTGCGTACGGAGTCGGCGAGTTCGGGAGCGCCGGGCGCGTCGTAGCGGACGCGGTAGTAGTGCTCGGGGAAGCCCCAGAAGTCGTAGACCAGGGGCATCGTCCGGGTCGCGCCGAGGGCGAGGGGCGCCTCCTCCCAGTGGGCGGAGACCATCAGGATCGCCTCGGGCCTGGGCAGCGCGTCGGACCAGGCGGCGAGCTGGCCCGGCCACAGCGGGTCGTCGGCCAGGGGCGGGGCGCCGTGGGAGAGGTAGAGCGCGGGCATGCGCGGCGCGCCGGAGGTGAGGGGTGCGGGGGTGGCGTTCATGACTGGCGGCTCCCGGTCGACTGAACCCGGTCTGCTGACCCGGCGTACTGGAAGCTTGAACTTTCAAGCTGATTCCACCCTAGACCCAGTTAGTTCAACTTTCAAGAACCGGGTCGTAGAGTGGATACATGAACAGGGCACTCAATGGTGAGGGCGGTCAGGAACCACGCTGGCTGAGCGACGAGGAGCAGCGAGTGTGGCGCTCCTACCTCCATGCCACCACCCTCCTCGAGGACCACCTCGACCGCCAGCTGCAGCGCGACGCGGGCATGCCGCACATCTACTACGGACTGCTCGTCCAGCTCTCCCAGGCGCCTCGCCGCCGCAAGCGGATGACCCAGCTGGCCATCGACGCCAAGATCACCCGGTCCCGGCTCTCGCACGCGATAGCCCGGCTGGAGAAGAACGGCTGGGTCCGGCGGGAGGACTGCCCCTCGGACAAGCGCGGGCAGAACGCCGTACTGACGGAGGAAGGCTTCGAGGTCCTCCGGCGTACCGCGCCGGGCCACGTCGAAGCCGTGCGCCAGGCGATGTTCGACCGGCTCACACCGGAACAGGTGGAGCAGCTGGGCGACATCATGCAGGTCATGGCGGAGGGGCTGCAGCCCCAGGACACCGGAGCTGACCTGCCCTGGCTCAGATGACCGACGCGGCGCAGGGCCCCGCCCGACGCCCTGCCCGGATCCGCGCGGCGCAGGGCCCCGCCCGACTCCGGTGACCCCGCACAGCGCAGGGCCCCGTCCGGGTGCATCGCACCCGGACGGGGCCCTTCTTCACGCGCGTACCGCCTGGTCCTCCCGCGGCCCGGCTCCGTGACTCAGTGCGCGATGACGGGAACCTTGAGCTCGTCGTCCGCGCCGGTGCCCTCACCGGAGCCCGCCGCGACCGGACCGGCCCCGGGACGCCCGCTGTTGATGAGCGTGAACGCGATCGCCGCGGCGACCGCCAGGATGCCGACCGCCCACCAGATCGCCGACGAGAAGCCGTGCACCATGCCCTGGAGCTCCAGCAGCTTCGGGTCCCTCGCGCCGGCGGCGTGCGAGGCGATGTACGAGGTCGTGGCGGAGGCCGCGATGGTGTTCAGCAGAGCCGTACCGATCGCGCCGCCCACCTGCTGGGAGGTGTTGACCATCGCAGAGGCGACGCCGGCGTCCGCCGGGTCCACACCGTGCGTGGACAGGGACATCGCCGGCATGAACGCCGTACCCATGCCGAGGCCGAGCAGCAGCTGGGCCGGCAGGATCAGGCCCGCGTAGGAGCTGTCGATCTCCAGCTGCGTCAGGAGCAGCATGCCGATCGCCGCCATGACGAAACCGGGGCCCATCAGCAGGCGCGGCGCCACCCGGGTCATCAGCCGGGCGCCGATCTGGGTCGAGCCGGTGATCATGCCCGCGATCATCGGCAGGAAGGCGAAGCCCGTCATGACGGGCGAGTAGCCCTTCACGACCTGCAGGTAGAACGTCAGGAAGAGGAAGAGCCCGAACATCGCGATGATGGCGAGGCCCAGCGACAGGTAGACACCGCCGCGGTTGCGCTCGGTCAGGACCCGCAGGGGCAGCAGCGGCGACTTGACCTTCGCCTCGGTGGCGACGAACGCGGCGAGCAGCACGACGGAGGCGACGAACATGCCCACGGTCAGGCCGTCGGCCCAGCCGGCGGACTCGGCGCGGGTGAAGCCGTACACGAGCGCCACCAGACCGAGCGTGGACAGCACGACACCGGGGATGTCCAGCGGCGAGCGGTTGCGCGCACCCGCCGGCTCACGGATCACCAGGTACGCGCCGACGGCGGCGACGATCGCGAAGGGGATGTTGACGTAGAACGTCCAGCGCCAGTTCAGGTACTCGGTGAGGAAGCCGCCGAGGATCAGGCCGACGGCGCCACCGCCACCGGCGATCGCACCGTAGATGCCGAAGGCCTTGGCGCGCTCCTTGGCGTCGGTGAACATCACGGCGAGCAGCGACAGCGCGGCGGGCGCGAGCAGCGCGCCGAACACGCCCTGCAGGGCGCGGGCGCCGAGCATCATCGCCTCACCGGTCGCCGCGCCGCCGAGCGCGGAGGCGGCGGCGAAGCCGAGCAGTCCGACGATGAAGGTGCGCCTGCGTCCCCACAGGTCGGCGATGCGTCCGCCGAAGAGCAGCAGTCCGCCGAAGGCGAGGGCGTAGGCCGTGATGACCCACTGCCGGTTGGCGTCGGAGATCCCGAGGTCCTGCTGGGCGGTGGGGAGCGCGATGTTCACGATCGTCGCGTCGAGCACCACCATCAGCTGGGCGAGGGCTATGAAGACCAGAGCTTTCCAGCGGCTCGGGTCGGAGAGTCCCGGGCCGGACAGTCTCGGCTCGGAGGATGAAATGTCGGCTGTTTTCGGCATGCGTCTGGCCACCTAATGGGTAACGGGAGGTGACGCGCGGCCGGGTGACGGAAGGTCACCCGGTGCGCGAAAAAGGGCTCAGGAGTGCGGGAGGGCAGAGGAACTCACGGCGTCACGTGGTGCGCAGGTCCTCCAGGGTCGCGGGCGTCCCGGGCAGTTCGGAGCGCGCGGGCGCCTCGAGTCCGTCCAGGAACAGCTGAAGATGACGATGGACGAACCGGTCCATGTTCGGGCACGCGGTGCCCGGCAGTGGCCGGGTGAGCTGGGAGAGCGCCACCATCAGGTCGCCCACGGCGACGTCGGTGCGCATCCGGCCGGCCGCCTGTGCCGCCTCGACGAGGCCGCGCACGGCCGCGTCGAGTCGTTCGCGGCCGGCGTGCAGGTCGGGGTGGTCGGCGTCGAAGGCGCCGGAGAGCATGGGGCACAGGGCCCCGATCCGTTCGTCGGCCGCCACGTGGACGAAGCGGCGCAGCGCCGCGAAGGCGTCGGCCTCCTCGGCCGCCGCGGCGTCCGCCTGCTCCGTGGTGCGGGACAGGACGAGGAGGACGACCTCGCGGATCAGCACCGCGCGGTCGGGGAAGTGGCGGTAGAGCGTGGCGTTTCCGATGCCCGCACGGCGGGCGATCTCGTCGAGCGGGACTTCCGGCCCGAACTCGACGAACATCTCGCGCGCGGCCGACACGATCCGCTCACGATTGCGCAGGGCGTCCGCCCGGGGGCGCGACGTGCGGCGCGTTTCGGCGGCGATGCTCACGACTCCACTTCCTTCCGTGTTCCTCGTCCGCGGGACCGGCGGGGTTGCCGGGTGCCGGGGTCGGGGCCTGTCAGCCTCTGCCGGCGGTCCGGACTTCGGCGCTGAAGTCCCGTGGCGCCCAGTGGCCCCCAACCGGGGACCGCGTCCCCGTTTCGGCGGAGACACGGGTTCAAACGGGGAAACGATCCCCGGTTATTTCCCCTCCGCACTGTGACCTGAGCCACATATGCCTTCCGCTGGGAAAACCCCACGATCGGACCACCCGGCGCGCGCCCCGCCACCGCCCGACACAGGCTGTTCGAAGTGAGCGCAGCCAGGGCCCGGCCTGCTGCCGCGGACCCCGAAGGCGATCGCATGGAGCAGACCCGCCACCGGATACGCAGACGCGGCAGGCTCGCCGGACTCGCCGCCTTCGCGGCCCTGACGCTGGCCGCCCTCACCACGGCGAGCTCGACGGTCCCGCGCCCCGACCGGGTGTATGCCGGGCCGAGCTCGGCGCCCGACGCCGTGGGCCTCGGACCCTGCCGTATCCCGTCGGGCATCGGCGTCCAGATGTCCGAGGGCCTGCCCACCCCCGCGGGCTACACCCGCTCCACCGGCGTGGTCCGCGCGCTCAACCTGATGATCGACTTCCCGGACGCGAAGGGCAGCGGTTCCGCCCTCGACCGGCTCGCGGAGTTCTTCCCGCAGACCTCGCAGTGGTTCGCCACCAGCTCGTACGGCCGGCTGAGCTACCGGCCCCACGCCCCCGTGACCGACTGGCTGCGGATGCCGATGTCGTTCGCCGCCTACGGGATAGAGCGCGGCTCACCGTACGAACCGGGGTACCGGCAGCTGGTCGAGGACCTGGTCTCCGTCGCCGACCCGAAGGTGGACTTCACCCAGTACGACCTCGTCAACGTCCTGGTGACCCCCAACGCCGGCCCGTCCGCGCTGGACACCGTGCTCTCGGTGACCTTCTCGGGCAACGAGGCGGCACCGGTCGCCGACGGCGTGCCGCTCGCCAACACGTCCTTCGTCTACAGCCGCCAGGACGACGGTTCCGGGTCGTACTCGGAGACCGGCTACCGCGTCCTGCCGCACGAGAACGGCCATGTCTTCGGGCTGCCCGACCTCTACACCGCGAGCGGCGGCGGCGCGGTCGGCCACTGGGACATCATGTCCGAGGACTGGGGTGCCAACAACGACCTGCTCGGCTGGCACAAGTGGAAGCTCGGCTGGCTGGACAACAGCCAGATCGGGTGCGCCGCCACTCCCGGCACGACCGAGTACACCCTCACCCCGCTCGCCACCCGCGGCGGCTCCAAAATGGTGGTCGTGCCGCTGGACGAGAGCAGCGGCTACGCGGCCGAGGTGCGCACCCGGGCCGGGAACGACGACCACGTGTGCGAGCCGGGCGTGCTCATCTATCGCGTCAAGTCCGACGTCGACACCGGGCAGGGCCCGGTGACCGTCTCCGACAGCGACCGCGACAGCGGCGGCTGCACCCGGGGCGCCAACATCCACGCCGAACTGTCCGACGCCCCCTACCGGCCGGGCCAGACCTTCACCGACCGCGAGAACGGCATACGCATCTCGGTGGTCGACGAGGACGAGAACGGTGTGTACCGGGTGCGGATCACCCGCTCCGGAGCGACTCCCTGAGAACCCTCTTGAGAATCTTGCCCGTCGGGTTGCGCGGGATCGGCTCGTCCCGCAGCAGGACATGCGCGGGAACCTTGAAGGCGGCCAGCTTCCGGCCGACATGCTCCCTCAGCTCCTCGGCGGTGACCGTGGCGCCTGTACGCAACCGGACCACGGCCGCGACCTCCTCCCCCAGCACCGGGTGCGGCACGCCCAGCACAGCCGCGTCGGCGACCTCGGGGTGGCCGTGCAGCACGGCCTCGATTTCGACGCAGTACACGTTCTCGCCGCCCCGGACCACCATGTCCTTGATCCGGTCGACGATGCTGACGCGGCCCTCGCGCACCGTCGCGAGGTCCCCGGTCCTCAACCAGCCGTCCTGGAAGGCGGCCGCGCCCGCCGGCTCGTCGCGCCAGTAGCCGCGTACGAGCGACTGCCCGCGCAGCCACAGCTCGCCGACCTCACCCTCCGGCAGCGGCTCGCCGTCCGCTCCGGCGATCCGCACCTCGGTCGCGGGCGAGGGCCTTCCCACACTGGTCGGGTCGCCGCGGTAGCCGTCCCCGGAGTTGGCGAGCACACCGCCGCAGGTCTCGGTCAGTCCGTAACCGCTGCGGGGCTCGATCCGGTGCCCGTAGCGGGCGGTCAGCCGGGTGACCAGGTCGGGCGGGGCGGCCGCGCCGCCCGTGCTGAGGTGGCTGAGCGTCGCCAGGTCCGAGCCGGTGCGTTCGGCGGCGTCGAGAAGCTGGAGCGCCGTCGTCGGCACGCCGGAGTAATGCGTGACGCCGTGCTCCTCGATCAGCGTGAGCGCCTTCTCCGCGTCCCACTTCCGCATCAGTACGAGCGTGCCGCCGACGCCCATCATCGAGTACAGCGTGGTGAACGCGGCCACATGGAAGAACGGGAAGGTCATCAGGACGACCGGCGCGGGCCCCTGCCCGGGCAGCACACCGCGCGCCAGCAACGCGGCCGCCGCGTGGTAGCGGGGGTGCAGGGCCGCGCCGGCCTGCGCGAGGTGCGTGGCGACGGCGCCCTTGGGGCGGCCGGTGGTTCCCGACGTGTAGATGATCGTCGCGTCGTCCTCAGCGGCGACGTCGACGGCGGGCGGCGCGGCGAACGGGTCCGGCGCCGGCAGGTCCTCGTACCGCTCGACGCCTGAGGCACCCGCGCCGGCCGGCCCGTCGCGGTGCTCGTCGTCGTGACCGTCCTGAGGTCCGTCGTCGCGACCGTCGCGGGGCCCGTCCTGGTGGAAGACGACGCAGCGCGCGCCGTTCCGCTTCCGCCACTCCTCGACGCGCGGCAGCCGCTCGCCGTCCACGAGCAGTACGCGCGGCGTGCAGTCGTCCAGCGCGTAGGTCAGCTCCTCCTCGGTCCACCAGGCGTTGAGCGGGACGGCGACGAGGCCGGCGAGCTGCGCCGCCCAGAAGGCGATCTGCCACTCCGGATGGTTGCGCATCGCGACGGCCGCCCGGTCCCCGGGCCGCAGCCCGTAGACGTCCACGAACCGCCGGGCCAGGGCGGAGGCGGCGGCGAAGAACTCGCCGTACGTGTACGTCCCGCTCTCCGCCACGAGGAACGGCCGGTCCCCGAACGCCCACGTCGCCTCGACGAACTCCAGCAAGGTGCGGGGCCCGTTCGCGTAGATCAGTCCGCCGTCCTCGCCCCGTACGACTTCGAAGGGAGCACCGGGAGCGGTGAGGGCGGCTTCGGGGTACGAGTGCGACACGGGCGGCCTTCCTAAGCGCATGCTCAGTACGCCCGCGACGCTATGCCGCTCCTCGGACCCCGTCAAGCGCCGGCCGCCTGCCCGGCCCACCCCCCCTGACCGACCCCGCCCGGTCCTTGACCGACCCCGCCCGGTCCCGCCGCCGACCGGCTTTCCACCTCCCGACGTACTGTCGTAACCCGGTCTTAATCGTGCATGCGAGCGAGCGGGGTCAAGACCCTAGGCAGCCACGTGAATGGCCGGTACTTTGCGCCCCTGCCCGCCGCGACATGCGGCGCGGCGGTGGCTCATCGAGGGGGTACTTTGCGCGACTTCAGCCTTCCGCCGCTGGTGGAGACCCTGGCGACGGGAAGCCTTGCCGACTCGGTGTACGACGTGGCCGAGCGCACCCCGAAGCTGTTACAGCTGTCCCGGCGCGTCAGCGGCCCCGGCGGCGACGAGTGGGTCCCGGTGACCGCGTCCGAATTCCGCGACGAGGTGGTGGGGTTGGCGAAAGGCCTGCTGGCCGAGGGCATACGGTTCGGTGAGCGGGTCGCCGTGATGTCCCGGACCCGCTACGAGTGGACCCTGTTCAGCTATGCGCTGTGGTCGATAGGCGCCCAGGTCGTACCCGTCTACCCCACGTCCTCGGCGGACCAGGTTCGTTGGATCCTGTCGAACACACAGGTGGTGGCCATCGTGGTCGAGCACGAGGACCACGCCATGACGGTGGGAGCGGCCTGCGACGGACTGCCGCTGCTCCGCTCGATGTGGCAGCTGGACGCGGGCTGCGTCGAGCGGCTGACCGAGCGGGGCCGGCAGGTGCCGGCGGCCATGGTGCACCGTCACCGCCGGGCGGTGGGACCGCGGTCGGTCGCCGCCATCACGTACACGTCGGGCACCACCGGCCGGCCCAGGGGCTGTGTGATCACCCACGCCAACCTCGCGGCCGAGTGCGACACCCTGTACACGGGCTGGAAAAGCATCCTCGCCGAGCCGGGCGAGCAGCCGAGCATCCTCGCCTTCCTGCCGCTGGCGCACATCTACGGGCTGATGGTGCAGGTGGCCTGCATGCGCAGCGGCGTCCGGATGGGACACCAGCCCGACCTCTCGCCCGACGCGCTGCTGCCCGCCCTCGCGTCCTTCCGGCCGACCTACGTCTTCGCCGTGCCGTACATCTTCGAGAAGATCTTCGACAAGGCTCGCCGGGCGGCCGAGCAGGCCGGGCGGGGGGAACTGTTCGACAAGGCCGTCGACACGGCGGTGCGCTACGCCGAGGAGGTGCAGCGGCGGGACACCGGAGAGGGGCCCGGGCCGGGACGGACGCTCAAGGCCAGGCGCGCGCTCTACGACCACCTGGTGTACCGGCGGCTGCGGGCCGTACTGGGTGGCCGCGTCCGGCACGCCACATCCGGCGGCTCGACCCTCGACCGGGAACTCGGCCTGTTCTTCGACGGTGCCGGGATCACCCTCCACGACGGGTACGGGCTCACGGAGACCACCGCCGCGGTGACCAGCCAGCCACCGGGCCGCCCCCGGTTCGGCACCGTGGGCAGGCCGCTGCCCGGCTGCTCCGTGCACATCGCCGAGGACGGGGAGATCTGGGTCCGCGGCGACGTCGTCTTCGCCGGCTACCACAACGACCCGGTGGCCACCGGGTCCGTCCTGCGCGACGGCTGGCTCGCGACGGGCGACGTGGGCCGGCTCGACGACGGCTACCTCGTGATCACGGGACGCAAGAAGGACATCATCGTCACCAGCGGCGGGAAGAGCGTCAGCCCCCGGATCCTGGAGGACCGGCTGCGCCGGCACCCCCTGATCTCCCAGTGCCTCGTGGTCGGCGACAACCGGCCCTTCATCGCGGCCCTGATCACCCTGGACCCGGAGGCGTCGATGCACTGGTACCAACTGCGCGGGAAACAGCTGACGTTCCCCCACGGCGCAACGGTCGACAAGGAACTGCACGCGGAGATCCAGCGGGCCGTGACCATGGCGAACAGCGCGGTGTCCCGGGCCGAGTCGATCCGCGCGTTCCGGATCCTCCCGCACGAGTTCACCATCGACGACGGCCTGATGACACCATCGCTCAAGCTGCGACGTGGCGCGATCGTGAAGGCGTACGCGGCGGACATCGAGGAGCTGTACTCGTCAGGCTGATCCCGGGGTGGTCGCGGGGGCGGGGCGGGGGCTGCCTCACAGCCGACCCCGGGGCGGGCGGGGGCGCGGGTTGCTTTCTGTCCGGCCCGCCTCCGGGGGCGGACCCGCCATGCTCCCGTGGCACGCCGGAACGCCGCTGACCTGCGGAAACGAGAATGTTGCCAGTGCGTATCCCTTATCCGCTAGGCTAGTCGCCGGATCTCTGCTGAGATCCATGCCTTCGTAGCTCAGGGGATAGAGCACCGCTCTCCTAAAGCGGGTGTCGCAGGTTCGAATCCTGCCGGGGGCACAGCACTAAGGGCCAGTTCAGAGGGTTGATCCCCTCGAACTGGCCCTTTGCCATGATCGCGGCCGTGCCACACACGTGCCACTAGGACTCCGCGCCGTCCTGTCTAGAGCGGATCATGACTCCCAGCCGATCGGCAATGGCACGGTCCCGGTCGGCGGTCATGTGCTGATAGATCAGCGCGGCCCGCGCGGTGCTGTGGCCCACTCGGACACATTGCGGGCAGGGGACACACCTGCCCAAGTAGCCGGCAAGCGTACGGCCCCCTGATCACGCACGACCCCAGACCAGGCAGGACACCGGCCAAAGCCCCTCCACCGACCTGACGTCGCGCACTCCTCCCACGGCTGGGCGCCGATCAACGGGTCCGCCATAGCGACGATCTGTGAGCCGGAGGGCCGAGGAGCGGCGCCGAGGGCAGGATCAGGCTGCGCGCGATAGTGCGCCAATAGGTTGATGTTTCCGCAAGGCTGCCAGGGCTGGCGCTTCTGCGCACCGATGATGCCGAGGGGAAACCCGAAACGCTTCCCATCAGTTCATCGGTTCCAAGGAGCAGCGTATGAGCCATAGGAACAAGACAAAGTCGGCGCTGGGCCCGCTTCCCCGACTGCGGACAGCCATCGGCGCAATGGCGTCGCTCGCCCTCGTGCTCGCGGGGATGTCGACCCCTGCATTGGCTGCGGCACAGAGCCTTGAGAAGAACACGGACCAGAGCGTCGCCACCGCCTCGGATGGATACGGGTACGGGTGCAAGGACAAGTTGGGCAAGCCGAACAAACAGATGCCCCATCTCCAGTGGCTGGACCGCGGCTACGGCGAGGACGAGTGCAAGCAAGGCCCTCCCGGGCCTCCCGGTCCTCCCGGTCCTCCCGGCCCCCCTGGCCCGCAGGGCGACCCCGGCCCCCAAGGTGATCCCGGCCCCCCCGGCGGCTTGAGTGGGGTGGAGGTCATTACTGTGTCAGAGGAAATTCAACCAGGGACGAACATTCAATTCATCGAAATCCCTTGCCCTATGGGGAAGGTTGCAACCGGCGGAGGGTACTTTCTAGGACTGGAGACAACCTGGACGGTCTGGAGCGATGGTCCGGGCTCTGCCAATCCCCCAATTCGCTGGATCGTGGAGGTCCAAAACACCGGTGCGGCAGCTGGCACTGTTACGGGCCAGGTCATCTGCGCCAACCCCGCCTAGGTGGGGGCGTACAGCAGCGGAGTACAGCAACGCCGCCGCCCGCAGCTGACCATCAGCGCACCCGAGAAGACGACTGACCACCCCAGGACACCTCAGCGACCACCCCGCCGATAGTTCGCATCAAGGGGATCAGTCCGTGCCACAGCCGTGCCAGAAGGAGCGGGGAACCACGGGGAATCGGGGTGGCTGACGGCTGCTCAGGCCGCCAACAGCCGTCGCAAGGTCTCGCAGGTCAGCAGCACGCGGCCCCACCTCGCTCCTGAAGCGGGTGTCGCAGGTTCGAATCCTGCCGGGGGCACCAGCTCAAAGGGGCCTCACCTACCAATTTTGGTAGGTGAGGCCCCTTTGACATCCACGCCTGACATCAACGGCAGCGGTCACTCACGGCTCGGCCGCCTCTTGAGCAGCCGGTCCATGTGGCTGATCGCCTCGCGCTGTGTGTCCTGGACGACGTGCGTGTAGACGTCCATGGTGATGCTGATCTGGCTGTGCCCGAGGATCTCCATCACGACGCGAGGAGCGACGCCTGCCGCCGTGAGCAGGGTGGCGCAGCCGTGCCGGGCATCGTGCAGCCGGATGATGCGGAGGCCGGCGGACTGGGCGACGCGGCTGAAGGAGCGGTATAGGTTGCGTGGCTCGACCGGCCGGCCGGTCCGGGTGGCGAAGACGTAGCCGCCCGGGATCGGGCTGCCCGACGAAGGCGCTGAGAGGCCTCTGCGTCACTCTTGGCCTATTGCCTGTTCCGGTCGTATTCCGGTTGCCCTTCTACCATTCCGTGGCGATCGAGTGACACGGGCTTCGCGGCCGTGATCAAGCCGCCCCTCGACGCGTTTCTGTGTGCGCAGGCATCCCGCGTGAGCCGAGCTCCCCGTCCTTCGCGGCCGGAGCCGTATCACGGCAGACCTACACCACAGGAGAACCTACCTTGGCCATCCACACGCTCAGGCGGCGCTTCGCCGCCGTCGGCACCGTCCTGGGGCTGGGCGTCGTCCTGCCGTTCGCCGTAGGGGTCACCCCCGCCTACGCGCAGGCCCAGCTGAGCATCACGAAGACCCACGTGGGGGACTTCCCCCGAGGCGGGCAGGGGATCTTCACCATCACGGTGAGCAACCCCGGCGACGAGCCGACCAACCCTGCCGGGACGCGGATGACGGACACCTTCCCCGCAGGGCTTACAGCCACATCGATCGAGATCACCCAGAACACCACCGGCAGCGCGGTTGGGTGTTTTCTGAACGATCCACGCACCAGGCTTGAGTGCGAAACCACGGGCCCCATCGACCCTGGAGGCGCCTACACGGTCGAAGTGACCATGAGCGTGGCCCAGGACGCTCCCTGCACGGTCACCAACACCGCCACCGTGATCGATATCCAAGGCGGCCTCAGCGCCTCAGCAAGTGACACCGTCAACATCCCCGGCCCCAACTGCAACGGCGGGAACGGCGGGAACGGCGGCGGAGTGTCCATCCTCCCCATCAACATCATCAACAACACCAACAGCAACAACATCAACAACAACACCAACAACAACAAAATCATCAAGAGCCCCGGCGCCAGCAACAACAACATCAACACCAACACCAACACCAACACCAACAGCCAGAACCTCCCGGTCAACGCGCCCTGAGAGACCGCCCGCCCCTGCCTCCACCGCCGGTCGGGGGCAGGAGCCTGCAGCGGCCGCCTCTCCGGCGAAGCCGGTGACCTTGCTCGGGGCCACCCAGCCACACCCCCGAGGTGTCCGGGCAGCCGTCGTGCCCGGCCCGCGTACTCCTGAGGGCGCACCGGCCGCTGCCCTGCCCTGAGTCGAGGGCCTGGGCCTGTCGGGCTGACATCACCAGGTGACATCAACGGCTGCGAACGAAGGTGCACCGAAGCGGCCACGGCCGGATCGGCGAGCGGCCTGCGGTCCCCGTTTCTGCGCGCCGCGCCGCGCTGCGATCGAACTCCTGAAGCGGGTGTCGCAGGTTCGAATCCTGCCGGGGACACCTGTCAAAGGCCCCGGACCGATCATGGTCCGGGGCCTTTGACGTCACCATCCCACGACTCCTCCGCGCGCAGCTCGGCAGCGGCCTGGCGCATCCGGTGCCGGCGAAGCGGCGCGATGCACATCGCCGGGATCGGCACGGCCCGACGACGGCGGCCCTTGGGGTCGTCGTCGTAGAGGACGCCGCGCCGACGCTGAGTCTGCCGGCGGACGTAGAGCACGCGCTTGTCCAGGTCGACGTCGACCCGGCGGAGACCGACGATCTCCCCCCGCCGGAGGCCCATGGTGAGCGGCTCGCTCCGCTCGCCGCGCGACGATCCGTAGGGTGCTGGATCTGTGCGGGGTGGCCAACGGGGAGCGGGATAACGGGAGTTCGACTCTCAGCGGCGCCGGAAAAGTTAATATCGCCTGAGCCTCGGCGGGGGAGGGCATTGTGGCAGGCGCATCCGATGATCATTCCACTGCCAAGTTATTGGCGCTCATCGGCGGAATCGCATCCGTGCTGTCGATCCTGACCTGGCTGGGCGTGAGCAACGCGACGGAGCTGAAGGACCTGTTGGCCGACTCGCCCTCATCCAGTTCCAGCCCAGCCCCGTCCACGTCTTCGCCGACCGTCGACATCCCCGATGACCCTGACATCAGTGAGGGGGACGCTGAGGAGGCCGACCCCGAGCCGTCGGCACCCACTCCGGATCCCACCGAAGAGGCGTTCAAAGCCATCTCGGCCGGCGACTGCCTGGCGGTCTACGACACGGGCCGCGGGGGCACCACGAGCATCGACTGGAGCGTCGATGTGCCGCCGGACCCCGTGTCCTGCGCCGGCGCGCAGGCGCAGGTCCAGGTGACCGCCACCGACACGGCATGCCCCACCAGCCACGGGAAGTCGTACTGGAGCTACCGGTCCGCCACCACCGGCAACACCACGAAGCTCTGCCTCACCCGCATCTACCACGCCGCCTACTGCATGCTCGGCCAGCAGTCCGGCTACTCGATCTCCCTCGGCATGATGACGGCCGTGGCCTGCCGACGCGAGCCGGTGCCCGCCCCGTACAACCAGATCATGCACATCACAGGCGTCTACCGCGCCCCGGCGGGCGCCGACGCGAACAACTGCCGCCGGGCGGCAGGCGACCAGACGCGCTACTGGGCCTACCTGGTGGACGACGGCGCCACGCTGCTGTGCACCACGATCTACCAGGGCGGCTGACCGACGACTCAGCTTCGGCAAACCACCTCGAAGATCGCCCTGGAGTGCGGAACCCTCACCTCGACCTGATCCGGGGCCCAGGCTCCTGGCGGGGGCCGTCTCTGGGCCGTCCGAGGCCGATCGAGACCGGTCAACGATGACCAATGACGACCGGTCATGGGCCGTCGCGCCAGCCCCGCACCAGCGAAAACGTAGGTCGCCAAGTTCCTTGGCAAGACCCAGGGCAAGAAGAAGGAAGCTCGCACCCACAGGCCCCCTGTCCGCAGTTCTTCCGCCGGCAGGGGACCTGTCGCCGTACCGGAGCTCCCAGCGCCCGCAGCCTGTGGTCAGCTGATCACCTCCCGGACGCCGCAGCTCTGCACCACTACCGCACCAGATCGAGCGGGCAACAGCGGGGAATCACGGTGAAAGCCGACGGCACCTGCGAGAGTGCAGGTCAGTTATCAACGCAGGTCAGCGCCCGATTCAGCCTCGAATGACCGCAGCTTCCCAAGCTCAGAGCACACCGCACGCCTTGACGCTCTTGGCCCCTCCTGATCGGCTGTACCTATGGCCACGGACCCGAGCGAGTACGACAAGGTGATGCCGATCGTGGCAGCCCATCTGGCGAAGGTCGAGCGGGCAGTCGGCCGGACCCGCACCTCTCACGCGCGGCAGCCGTATGCGACGGTCCGGCAAGCTCTCATCGAAGCGCTGCGCGTTGAAGATGCCCAACCCGTCCCGCCTCAGGTCGTGGACGAGTTCGCTCGGCGGATCTCTGAGGACCCGGGCATGCTCCCGTTCTGACATCCACATCTGCCATCAACGACGGTGGACAGCGGCAGGCCGGGAGGGCCTAACAACCACCAGGACTCCGCGCCGCCCTGTCTCCGGCGGATCGCGACTCCTGGCCGATCGGCGATGGCACGGTCCCGGAGGGCCGGACGCGCCGCCGCCCCGCGGGTTCTCCTGGTGGAGGACCGGCGGGGCGGGGGTGTGAGGCGTTGATGGGTCAGGAGACGTGGTTGTACGCGGGGCCTTCGGTCAGGGCCGGGCTGGAGACCCGGCCGGCGAAGGGCTTCCTGTAGTCGCCGGTTCCGGCGTAGAAGTAACCGGTGTTGCCCGGGCCGTACGCGTACAGGTCGGGGCGGCCGTCATTGTTGGCGTCGCCGATGCCGATGGTGTCGGTGTACGCGTTCCAGCCGCCGCCGATCTGCTTGCGGGCAGCGAAGGTGCCGTCGCCCTTGCCGAGGTAGAGCCAGAGCACACCGGCCTTGTCCCGGGCGACGAGGTCACCGGCGGCGGCACCACCGATGTTGCCGGTGGCGGTGATCTGGTTGTAGACGCCCCAGCCGCCGTTGCCGATCTTCTGCCGCTTGGCGAAGGGGGCGCTGAGGTTGCCGGTGTTCTTGTAGAGCCACAGGGCACCGGCCTTGTCGGTGGCGACCAGGTCGGCCCGGCCGTCACCGTTCAGGTCGCTGCCGCCGGTGATCTGGGTGTACGTGTTCCAGCCGCCGCCTATGGACTTCCGGGCCGCGAACGACGCCCCGTGGCCGTTGCCGGTCACGTCGTACAGCCAGAGGACGCCGCCCTTGTCCCGGGCGACGAAGTCGGCGGAACCGGCGCCGATGCCGCCGACGGTCTCGATCCGGTCGTAGGCCTGCCAGCCGCCACCGATCCGGTTGGGCTCGTAGAACGCCACGAGGGTCTTCTTGGTGGCGTCGTACTTGGTGTCTGCCCGCCACAGCACGCCCTGGGCATCACGGGCCAGCAGGTCGGGGGTGCCGTTCCAGTTGACGTCGTGCGGGGTGGAGAGGCCCTTGGCGGCCGTGAAACTGCCGGAGGCCTCCACGGCCGGGCCGACGCCGTTCTGCGGAGTGGCCGTGAACGACCAGTCGTACGTCCCGACCTCGGCGTCCTTGCCCATCTGGGATTCGGCCGCGATCTGAGCCCAGGTGATGCCGAAGACGTTGTCGCCGTAGTAGTAGGGGCTGCCGGCGGACTCGCTGTGGAGGTGCAGCTTCTTCGAGAAGGACTTGCCGGTCGCGCGGTGGGTGATCCTCAGGTCGACGTCGGCGTTCTCCCGGGACAGCTGCCACTTGAGGGGGATCGGGGCGACGAGGTCGAACGTGTGCGGGATCTGCGGACCGAGGTGGAGGAGCTTCGTCGGCTGCCCGGTGGAGGCGACCAGTTCGGCGGCCGGCTTGCCGTCCGCGCCGAGTGCGATCCGGTAGAGACCCTCACCCTGCTCGACGGTGCCACCGCGCACGAGCAGCGTGCCGTCGGGGCCCGGCTTTACCGTGTTCACGTAGTCGAGGAGCTTGAACGACTCGCCCGAGGTCAGGGACTTCGTCGTGAAGGGGATCAGTGGTCGCGTGTCACCCGTGCCGTCTCCCGCGAGGGTCGCCGGAGTCCCGTACATCGCCCACGAGCCCAGCAGGCCGACGGCCATGCGCTCGCCCTCGTAGAGATCGAAGTCGAGCACGGACTCGACGCCGGTGGCACGGTCGACGGTGTAGTACTTCCCCTCGTCCCCCGTCCAGGCCAGGTGCGTGGCGGAGAGCGCGCTGTACTCCCCTTGGCCGCTGTAGGAGCCGGCGGTCTCGTGGGTGGAGACCACCTTGGCGGCGGCGAGGTCCACCACGGCGTACTCGGTCCGCCACGTCGCGGGGGTCCCGCTCCGCAGGTAGTAGTCCACGAGGGCCGAGCCGTCACGCGCAGGGGTGGAGGTGATGGTCGAAGCCCCGGACGGGATGCCGTCGACCTTCCGCTGCGTGACGGTGTCGCCGGCGCGGGTGACGAGACGCAGCTCCACGGAACCGTCCGCCTTCGTCACCTCCGCCAGGACCGTGTCCCGGGAAACGGCCCTCACATAGACGCCGTTCAGCGGGCGGAGGTCGATCGTGACGGTCCTGCCGCCGTCGGCCATGTCGTGGAGCTTCACGACCAGGGAACGGCGGAGGGTCTGCCCCTGTCCGGTCATGACCACGTCCGACGCGGTGGAATCGGCCACCGCGGCGTCGATCGTGGTGGCCGAACCATCCGCGAACCGGGTCCACTTGAAGACCGGACGCGTGCCGCCCTCCCACCCCTGGGTCAGGAATCCGGTCTTTCCGGCCGCGCGGAACGAGAACGCGTTCGTCGGGTACGCGACAGGAGCGTTCTGCGTTCCCGCCTCGGCCGCCACGGCGGCGGACAGGGGGGCGGCGGCGGCCGGGAGGGACAGGGCGCCCGCACCGAGCGTGACAGCGAGGACGGTGGTGATCGCGGCGGATACACCCCGACGGGTCGTGCTTGCGGAGCTCAAGGATTCCTCCTGGGAAATCGAATCGACGCGTGATCCTGCTGGCGCCGTCCCATGAGACTTCCGTTCGGACGGGAGGGTTGTAGGCGTGCGAAGGCCTGCACAGAACTCACCGAGCTGCACGGGGACCCGGGTCAGCAACTCCTGACATCAACGGCATCGGTCAGGGATGGCCGGGCAGTCAACAGCGTCGTGACGCCTGCAGAGACAACAGGCGAGCTCCCGTACAACCCTGAGTTCAGATCAGGAGTCCAAGAGGTCGGTGCCCGCCGGGGTGCGTACCGCCCGGCTTCGTTCCAGCGGGCCTTCAGCCGCGGGCACAAAGTCCTCGTTGCAGAACATTCATCGCATCGGGCGTACAACCGTCCGATCTCTCACAGGTCTTACGGGTGTGGCGTTCGCCGCCGTACCGACACGTCCTTCTCCGAGGAGGCCCCACCCCATGTCACGCGCCCGCGTCCGCACCTCCCGGTTCCGGCTGACCGCCGGCGTCGCCGTCGCCCTGGCCGCCACGCTCGCCGGCCCGGCCACCGTCGCGACGGCAGCCCCCGCCGGTGCGGCCGCGGTCGCGCAGCAGGGGGCCGGGGACGCGGTCTTCCCGTTCCCCACCGGCGTCGTCACGACCGCCGGGCCCACCGGGTTCCTCGCCGACCGGACGGACGACGTCGTCTGGACGCGGTACGCGGACGGCTCCGGCACCACGTTCCCGAAGAGTGCCGCGGTCACCTACCGAGGCGCCGCCGGAGCCGACATCGTCGTGGCGAGCGAAGGAACCCGCCACACCGTCCACGACATGGCCAACGGCGGCGACCCGGTCGTCATCGACGTCCCCTACAAGCTGCACGAGGTCAACGGCTCGACGCTCGTGATGGTCGACACGGCCACCGACGAGCTCCACCTCGTCAGCCGGACGCCCGGCGGCGAGGTCGTCGACCGCAAGGTGACCGGGATGCCGGCCGGAGTCCCCTGGGAGTTCTACGGCTCCACCCCCGGCACGGTCGCCGTGCAGACCTCAGCGCCGGACCACGGCTTCCGTCTCGCCGTGGTCGACGTGGCCACGGCCGCCGCCGTCGAGACGTACGACGTCGGCAACTACAGCGGCTTCGCGCAGGTCACGCCCGACCGCGTGCTCTGGGAGTCGCCGTACGGCCAGACCACGATCGTGGACCGGAAGACCAAGCAGGCCGAGACCCTCCCCTACCGGGCGCAGATCGCCCTGGGCGGCGACTGGCTGGCGATCACGGGCGGCGACAAGGTCGTGGTCGACGGGGTCACGTACCCGAACAAGCCGATCGTCCTCAAGTCGCTGAAGGACGGCCGGAAGGTCCCGCTCCTCGACCTCGCGAGTCGCGTGGCCCCGGTCGGCGACGGCACGCTCCTGGTGTCCGGCGGCACCTTCGCACAGGGCCGAGGCCTCTTCCGTATCTCGCTCGACGCGAGCGGCACCCCGGTGGCCACCATGATCGGGGACGGGCAGAGCCCCCTGGAAATGGTCCTGGAGCGGGTGAACATTCCGAGCGTGTACCGCTTCGACGGCACAGACAAGCACGTGACCTGGGAGGCCAACCAGCAGGACCTGGGCGTCGCGCTGGACCTGACGCACGTGGCCACCGGCCGCAACGTGTCGCTCTGGAGCTACTACGACACCTTCATCCGCTGGGACGGATACCTCGACCAGGTGATCGGCGCCTACAACGGCGCGTACACGTGGAAGATGACCGCCTACCCTGGGTCCGGGGTCGGCCCCGCCGCCGTGAAGACCGGTACGACCACGGTGGACCGTGGCACCGCGCCACGCGACTTCAACGACAACGCCCACGCGGACGCGCTCGTCCGCGACAGCTCGGGCAACCTCTCCGCCTACGACCTCAGCCAGCTACGCGCCATGGGCAACAGCCCCGACTGCCATGAAGAGGGCTGTCCGCCGGTCGTCCGCGACCCGAAGCCGGACGTGCTGGGCACCGGCTGGAACACGTACACGCTGATGGCTTCCCCCGGAAACGCGGCAGGTTCGGCCTCGGACGACGTCGTCGGCCGGGACCGCGACGGTGTGCTGTGGCTCCACCGGAGCGACAAGCAGAAGCTCCTGCCCCGCACGAAGGTCGGCGGCGGCTGGAACATCTACAACAAGATCACCGGTGGGTCCGACCTGAACGGCGACGGCCGGGGCGACCTTCTCGCCACCGACAAGGCCGGCGTGCTGTGGTTCTACGCCTCGACCGGCAACGCCACGGCCCCCTTCAAGGCCCGCACGAAGATCGGCGGCGGCTGGGGCGTCTACAACCTCCTCACCGCCCCGGGCAACATCGCGGGCGCCTTTGGCGGCGACCTCCTCGCCCGCGACACCGCCGGCACCCTGTGGCTCTACCTGGGCAAGGGCGACGGCACCTTCACCGCCCGCCGCAAGATCGGCGGCGGCTGGCAGAAGTACAGCCACGTCATCCCGGCGGGCAGGAACGGCAAGGGCGTGGCCGACCTCTACGCCGTCGGACCTTCCGGCTCCGCGCTCTACTACGGCCGCGACAGCACGACCCGGCCCTTCGAAGCGGCCTACGCGCTGCCCCTGCGCAGCGACTCCACCCGCTTCAGGACCTTCTTCTGATCGCCGGCATGGGGCGGTGTCGAGCGCACTGTCCCCACTGATGCGCCGCCGCGGCGACCAACGGGGCCTGGCGAGGGCCGCGGTGTCGCGGATCGAGCGGTGCAGCGAGCGTACGGAGTGGAGCCTGCTGGGAAGTTGAGGGGACAGCAGCTCGGGGCGGGCGTTCGCGCACCGCGTGCAGATCGATGTCCGGCTTCTTGGCGATCGTCCTCGCCGACCTCCAGCAACGGCACCAGCACCAGCAGTTGAAACGTCGACAACCCCGCGAGGATCACCAGGTCGGGCCGGCTGCCGGGCGAGGGCGGCCGACCCGACCTGCGTGGCGCGCGGCCGGGCCCGGGTCGTCGGATACTGAGAGGTAGGAAGGCGGGGAGTCCCACACGCCTCCTCGCTCGTCGCACCCTGCCAGGGGGTAACCATGAGTGACCATCATGGAAATGGCGATCACGCCGGTCACGGCAACGGCCACGGCGACCCGACCGGCACGACCGGCGGTCACGGAATGCTGGTGTTCGGACACGACGTGATCTACTTTTCACATCTGCCGATGTTCGACAAACCGCACAACTACCAGGCGCTGCTCGAAGTGGGTCTGGACGAGGACGTGCGTGAGGCACTTCGATCGCACCGCCACGTGTTCCCCGAGGAGCCGTACGACACGTTCGATCCCGTCCCCTTCCCCATGGCCGAGCTCGATCCGGCGGGAAGCGGCCCGAGGCTGACCTCCATCACGGGAAAGATCTTCTGCGGCCACTTCGAGCGCAGGGCGAAGGGAACGCGACCGCTCGCCGAGAACGTCGACGTGCGCATCGAACGCTTCGTGCGGTTCAGCGAGTTCGATGTGGACGCGCGTGCGACCGGCGACGGCACGCTGGAATACCTGTGCTTCGGACACGGCAGCCAGCTGTACCTCGCGCACGCGATCAGCGCCTCGCCCAGCTTCGACCAGCTTCTCGAGGTCCATGCCGTTCCCGGTACGGCGACGAGCCGTATGGGTGAGCCGCTGCCGGACGACACGGCCACGATGGACAAGTTCTTCAGGGAGCACTTCACCACGGCCGCCCCGTGCCACATCGGCGGGCGGAGCGACGACCCGGACCGCCGGCTGGCTGCCCAGGAGGTGGCCGACGGATCGTTCTTCGCCACGTCCCCGCCCAGCGGTTTCCGCGGCTTCGACGTTCAGCTCGAAGCCGATCGGGAGGTCTATCTCGAAGTCCGCGAACTGGCGGGCCCGATGCACTGACCGCACCCGCCGGGCCAGCGACCGGCACGGCCGCCTCTTGGGGAACGGCGAGTTCGTCGTACCGCGTCGCCACCGCCCTGCGCAAAGGCCCCGGACCGATCAGGGTCCGGGGCCTTTGGCTGCACGGTTCGCCGCAGTCACCCCCCGTCGGACCGGGGCTGAAACGCGGTCAGTCGTTCGAACCGACCTGTCAGACGACGGCCGTGTGCGTCAGCGCGGCGTCGGGCAGGCTGGACCCCTCCCGAGCGCCGAACGGGGTGGTCGAGCTTCCCGTGCCCTTGTACAGATACGTGCCGTTGGAACCGTACGCGAACAGGTCCGGGCGCCCGTCGCGGTTCGCGTCCCCGACGCCGACGAGGTACTTGTACGTGTTCCAGCCGCCGCCGATCCTCACGCGGCCGGAGAAGGTGCCGTCGCCCTTGCCCTGGTAGAGCCACAGGACGCCGTCCTTGTCGCGCGCGACGAGGTCTCCGGCCGCGCCGCCGGCGATGTTGCCGGTGGCCTCGATGACGGTGAACTGCTGCCAGCCGCTGAGGCCGATCTTCTTCCGGGCGTCAAACGGTGCGCTGGTGCTGCCGGTTCCCTTGTAGAGCCACAGCGCACCGGCGGTGTCCGTGGCCACGAGGTCGGGCCTGCCGTCGCCGGTGAGGTCGCTGCCGCCGGCGAGGTGCCGGTAGACCTGCCAGCCGGACCCGATCCTGGTCCGGGTGGCGAAGGTGCCGTCACCGCGCCCCTGGTAGAGCCACAGGACACCGTCCTTGTCGCGCGCGACCAGGTCCCCGGCCGCGCCGCCGGCCAGGTTCCCGGCGGCCTCGATCTGGTTGTGCATGTTCCAGCCGCTGCCGATGACCTTCTGCTCCGCTGCCGACAGCTGGCCGTCGTTGATCCAGGGGTTGTAGTAGCTGTCGGCACGCATCAACTGACCGGCGCTGTCACGCAGGAGCAGGTCCGGGGAGCCGTTGTCGTTGTAGTCGTGCGGGGCGGCCTTGCGCGTGACCTTGAACGTGCCGCCCTGCTTCATCTCCGGCCCGATGCCGTTGAGGGGCTTGGCGCTGATCTCCCAGGTGTAGTCGCCGTTGTAGGCGCTCTCGGAGATGGAGCCGTCGTTGTTGAGGTCGCCCAGCCAGTCGTAGCGCACGACTGCGTTCTCCGGCTGGATGAAGCCCGCGACCGTGGTCCTGCCGGTCCGTACGTGCCGCAGGGTGACCGTGGCCGTCGCGTTGTACCGGGACAGCGTCCACTCGAGCGGCGCCCGGCCGCGGTTCTGGTCGAGGTCGATCACGGCGGGGATCTTGCTGCCGACCAGGGCGACCTTGGTGGACTCCCCGCTGCTCGCGACGAGCGTGGCGGTCGGGGCGGCGCCGTCGGCCCCGGGAGCGATCCGGTAGAGGCCTTCGCCGTCCGCGACCGTGCCGCCGCGGACGACCTGGGTGCCGTCGGGTGCGACGGCGGCCGTGAGGGTGTGGTCCAGGAGCTTGTGGGTGGTGGTCCCGTCCTTGAGGCTGCGCGCGGTGAGGGCGTACAGCGGATCCACCTCGAGGTCGGTGAGGCCGCTGCGCGTGCCGTACGTCACCCAGTCGCCGACCAGACCGACCTCGACGTCGCGCCGCCACGCGTCGCCGACCTGGAAGCGCTGGGAAGCCTTGGTGGCGCGGTCGACGGCCACGACCGTGACGTTGTAGTCCGCGTCGTACTCGACCCAGGCGAGGTGGGTCGCCGAGACGGCGATGTCGCCCTTCGCGGCGGCCGCGGGAAGCTCGTACGTCTCCGTCACGGCGTTCGTGGCGAGGTCGAGCATGGCCACGTACTTCTTGGCCGTCGCACCCGTGCCGGTGGAGTAGGTCAGCAGGGCGTGCTCGGCCGTGCCTGCCTTGACGATGACGCTCGTGGCGTCCCCCGGAAGACCGGCCGTCATCTTGGCCGCCCCGCTGGTCGTGGTGTGCATGTGGAGGAGCCTGGCCCCCTCCACGTTGAGCGTGGTGGTGAACAGGGCCTTGCCGGCGGCTCCGGCATACGCGGTGTCACCGCCGACGGTGATCGAGCGCAGGTTCACTCCGGTCGCCATGTCGGTGAGCCTGGCCCCGGAGGCCCAGCCGAAGGCCACGACGTCCCCCGAGCCGGTGCTCTCGATCCTGGCAGCCCAGTCGATGTCCGTGGCGGGGGAGCCGTCCGCCCGGACCCAGTGCGCGGTGTACGTGGGGCCGCCCTCGTCCATGGGCGGGACCTCGGTGGAGGTGAGGAAGCCCGTGGCGGTCGCGCCGAAGATGGTGCTCTTGGCCGGGAACGGGACGACGCCCGTCGTGGACGCCGCCTCCGCCCCGATCGTGCCCTCGGCGGCCGGGACTGCGTTCGCCGGAACGGTCAGCGCGGTCGCGCCGACGGTGACGGCGAGCACAGTGACGACAGCGGCGGCGAGCCGCCGACGGGCGGGACGTGCGTGGATCAAGGTGGGTTCCTCCAGACCAGGCGCAACAGGCGTTGCCGATGGTCGGACTGTTGATCGCTGAAGAAGGTTGTACGGGCCCCGGTGCCGGTACGAGGCCCGAAGGAGCGGCGGGCCGGCCCTGACGCGTGTCGCGAGGGGTGCGCCCGGTACGCATCGGGCTGCGGTCGGCTGGGCCCGGGCTTTGAGATCCTCGGGTTCATGAGCACACCTCCCGACGGTCTGCCCGTCTATCGCGTTCTGACCGGTCCCGACGACGCGGCGTTCTGCCGGCGTGTCAGTGAGGCCCTCGCCCTTGGGTACCGGCTGCATGAAGGGCCGGCCGTCACGTTCGACGGGGACCGGGTCGTCGTGGCGCAGGCCGTGGTCTGGCCGACCGAGCCGTAGGAGGGGCGTAGGCCCGGGCGAACGGCCGCGGCGTAAAGCCGGGGCGAGGGGGCGCGGGAAGGCCCCGTCACCACTCGCACTCGTCGCGGTCCCAGCGCCCCCCGCCCGGATGGTCGCGGTCGTCGCGGCAGTCGTCGCGGTCGCGCCAGGTCTCGGACGGGCTGGGGGTGGGGGTGGAGGTGGGCGTCGGCGTGGCGGCCGTGGTGGTGCGGGACGACGGCGACGAGGAGAACAGGACCGACGCCGGGGCCGGGGAGGAGACCGGCGAAGAGGCCGGGGAGGAGGCGGGGGACGAGGCAGGGCGCGCCCCCGCGGCGGACGAAGGGTCCGGGGCGCTCGGGGTGGACGACGTGACGTCCGTCGGGGTGATCAGGTTGGGGCGTCCGCCGACCTCGATGTCGGCCACGGGCGCGGGCTCCCCCACGGTTTCGCCGCTGTCGTCCCCGACCATCAGCGCCGCGCCGCCGAGCAGCGCGCCCGCCCCGAGTACGGCGCAGAGGCCGAGCAGCACCTTGGGGCGTGACGGGGCCCGGTGACGGCCTGGTGTCCGAGCGCCGGGCAACGCGCACGCTTCGCACGCGCGTCCGTCGGGTCTGCATCCCTCACAAAGCATGACGGACACTATGCAGCACTGCTGTACCCGCCCGCAGGCAAGGGGTCTCTTCGTTCCGCGAGGGGCTCACGCGCGGCACTCCGCCCGCATCTGCGCCGCCGCGTGGTGCGCTCCGCCGCCGTCGTCGTCGCCTTGGTCCTCGCCTCTGTCGACGAGTTGGACGGTCAGCTTCTGGTCGTGGACCGGCACCTTCTCGACGACGAGGCCACTGCCCCGCAGTTCGGTCTGGTCGATCTCGAAGACCTTGACCACACTGCCCGGATCGTCCGGGTCGGACAGCACGTTGTACGTGGTGGGCCGGCCCGCCACGTCCCGGTCGCGTCCGCTGTCGGGTACGACGACGGCGACCGAGCAGGTGTCGTAGCCGCTGCCGACGTACCAGGACCAGGTCGCCCGCCCGCCACCGTCCTTGGTGCTCCTGCCGGACATGGGGACCGCCGTGAATCGGCCGTCGCAGCCGTCGCCGCGGTGGCCTCCGGAGCTGACGGTGTACCAGCCGTCGTCGCCGTCGCTGAAGCGGTTCTCCTCGCGGTAGAGGCCGCCTCCCGTGCAACCGGGCCCGGCCCAGGCGGAGTACGCGGGCCCTCGGGCCTCCTCGGGCGGCCGGACCTTCGTGGGTGGTTTCGGGGTGGCACGCACGGGCGGCGGGGAGGAAGCGTCACTCGGCGGGTCCGCCGGGGCGATGCGCTGCGGTGCGCCGCCCAGATCGCCGATGTCGTCGCCCGCGCCTCCGGCCGGGCCGTCGCCGGGTGCCTCCGAGGCCTGCGAGGTGTTCCCGTACAGATCCGCGGCAGAGACGGTCAGGGCGGCCACCGCCACCACGACGGCCCCTGTCAGCAGGAGTTTGTTCCTGCGGGAGAGCAGAAGCAGGCGTCCCCGCAGGGCCCGTCCCGTCGACCGTCCGGGGCGGGGATCCCCGGCCCACTCGTGCCTGGCCGTCCCACCGGCCGTCCCGCACTCCCGGCAGGTCGTACCGGGGAGCGCCTGTGTGCCGTCGCCACCGCATTGTTCGCACGCCATGTATTCGCACCTGCACCAGTGGACCGACCGATCGGTATGCCGAGCGCGTCCACTATGCACGAGCAGCGGAAGGTGAGGTAGGTGTTAACGCGGGTAAGGGCGAAAGGATCTAGCGGAGTTCCTCAGGGCACGGGGTCCCGCGGGGAAGCTGGTACGGGGCGGCGAGCCGATAGGTGCCCGGCCGCGGGGCGAGGAGCTCGGTCCACTCGTCGCCCTCCGTGTCCTCCTCCGCCTTCAGCAGACAGCCGTTGGTGTTGACGAAAGTTCTGGGTCCGTCCTCGCGCGCCTTTGACTCCGGCGTCTCCTGCGGGCCTTCGACACCCTTGCCCTCGTCGTCCACGAGGCTCAGCCACGGCGAGTAGGGGACGCGGATCAGCACCCGGCCCGCGTTCTTCACATGGATGGTCAGCTCGCCCGCACCCGCGTGGTCCACGGTCGCCGGCGGTTCCGCCATCGGCGTCGGGTTCTCGACCGCGAACAGCTGCCAGTTGGCGTCGCCCCAGATACGGGTCAGATACGGCTGGCCCGCGCGTACGAGCTCCGCCTCCTGCTTGGCCCCGCTCGAGTCCGGCGCCCCCTTAGGCAGCACCACGTAGTGCACGGCCCACCGGTCGAGCCACGCGCGGTAGTTCGCGGAGGTGAGGACGTTCTCCTTGTCGTAGAAGAGCGGGTTGCGCTTCATGTCGGCCTGGCGGTTCCAGCCGCGGGCCAGGTTGACGTACGGGGCGAGGGCCGACGCCTCCCGGTGGCTGCTCGCCGGCACGACCTCGACCCGGCCGCGCTCGGCGTTCACCTCCTGGAGCCGGTTGACCAGCGGCGCCAGCTCGCGGTTCCAGGAAGCCGTCGGGGCCGTACGGACGATGTCGTCCACGCCCTTGTAACCGATCCAGGCGTTCAGTCCGACGACGGCGATGACGACGGCGTACCACTTACGGGAACGCGGCACGGTGTACGGCAGGGCGGCGAGCAGCACCACGCCCGCGAAGAGCATCGGCAGCCTGGAGACGTTGGACCCGATCTGCGAGTCGATCGCCCAGGTCAGCAGCGTGCCGACGGCGTAGACCGCGGCGCCGGTGCGGACGGTGCGCCACTCCTTCGGTACGAGCAGGAACACGAGGACGCCGTAGACGAACGGGAGCGACGTCGACCAGATCGACATGGGCTGTGTGCCGGAGAACGGGAACAGCCACGCGGACAGCGCCACGACGAGCACCGGCGTGAGGCCGATCGCGTAGGCCCCGGGACGGCGGCCGCCCAGGAACAGCGCCGCGGCCACCACGCCGAGGAACAGGCCCGCGACGGGGCTTGCCGCGGTGGCGAGACCGGCGAGCGGCGCGGCGACGGCGGCCTTCGCCCAGCGGTTGTGACGCAGGCGGTGCGGCCAGCAGAAGACGGCGCCGACCGCGCCGAGCGCGAACATCATGCCGAGGCCGAAGGTGACCCGGCCGGACAGCGCGTTGCACAGGAACGCGAAGACGCCCACGAGGGAACACGCCACCGGATTGCGCACGGCACGCACCCGGACCAGCATCAGCGCGGTCAGGGTGGCCGACACGGTACCGGCGAGCATCATGGTCGTCCGCACGCCGAGGAGTGACATCAGGTACGGGGAGACCACGCTGTACGAGACGGGGTGCATGCCGCCGTACCAGGCGAGGTTGTACGCCGAGTCGGGGTGGCGGCCGACGAACTCGGCCCAGGCGTCCTGGGCCGCGATGTCGCCGCCGCTGTTGGCGAAGAAGAAGAACCAGAGCAGGTGCACGAAGGCGGCCGCGGCCGTCGCGAGGGCGACGGGATGACGTGAGAGGCGGTCGCGTACGCCCGCGAACCGCGTGGGAGCGGAGGCAGGTGCGGGGGCAGGGGCGGGTGCGGGTGCGGAGGTGAAGGTGGCGGTGGAGCCCGACGCGAGGCGGGGCTCCGGCAACTTCGACTGCGACCGCGGACGGAGCGGTATTCGCGGACCGGTGCCGAGGGTGGTGCCGTCGGTGATGGTGGTCGTGTCGCCGGCGGACGCGGAGGCGTCGACGGCCGGCTGATCGCCGCTGGTCCCACCCGTGGTGGTGCCGTGGGTGCTGCTGCCGTCCGTCCGTGTCGGCTCAGCGGTGGTCACTGCGGCTCTCCCCGTCCTGTCCAGCTGTCCGCCGTCGTCCTCCCGGCCGGCTGCGCCTCGATGCTCGCTGTTCGCTTCTCGTTCCTCAAGACGCTGCCCAGGCGCCCGGAGTTGCCCCGGGACGCTAGCACGCGGGCGCCCCGGTCTCCCGGGACGCCCGCGCGGCGGTCAGCCGAGGCGGGTGAGCTTGGCGCCGAAGCCCGGCTCGGAGAGGTCCCGCTGCAGGGCGACGGGTGCGCTGACCTTGCCGACGCCCTCGCCGACGGACACCTGGCCGACGACCGTTCCGGCCTTCGCCGCGTGCGGGACCGCGCTGCCGTTCTCCGCGATCTCGATCTTCACCTGGAGACCGGCCCAGCCGACGGCCTTCAGGTCCTTGGTGGCGACGAGGGGCGTACGGCCGCCGAGCCCGTCGTCGACGTGTCCGACGACGTCGCCCTTCTTGACCACCGTGGCCGAGGTGACGGCCTCCTGGGCAGGCGGGATCAGCGCGATGCTGTAGTCGATCGCCTTCTCCAGCTTCTGCCACAGCTGAGGAGCGTCCTGCACGCCCATCACTATCCCGACGATGCGCCGGACCTCACCGTCGACGACGGCGTTCGCGGACCAGAGCAGGTTGCCGCCGGCCGGGGTGGACGAACCGGTCTTGATACCGCCGACGCCGTCCATCAGCAGGGCTTCGTCGTTGTTGTTGCGGATCTTTCCGTCGATGCCCGGGATCTCGATCTGCGTCGTGTTCACGATCTCCCTGAACACGTCGTTCTCCATGACCGCCTTGCCGAGCTTGATCTGGTCCAGCGGGGTGGAGACGGTGGTGGCCTTGAGACCGCTCGGGTCGGTGTAGGTGCTGTTCGTCATGCCGAGTTCCTTGGCGGCGTCGTTCATCTTCTTGACGAACGCCTCCTCGGAGCCGGCGTCCCAGCGCGCCAGCAGACGGGCCGCGTTGTTGCCCGAGGGGATCATCAGCAGCTGGAGCATCTGCTTCTCGGTGAACTGCTGGCCTTCCTTGATGGGAGCCGTCGACTCGCTCTTCGCCTTCGACTCCTCCTCGGCCTTCTTGTCGACCGTGATCTTCGGGCCGACCTGCTTGCCGGTGATCGGGTGGTCCCTGAGGATCACGTACGCCGTCATCGTCTTCGCGACGCTCGCGATGGGGGCGGGCTTCTGGGCACCGTACTGACCGAGGCTGCCGACGCCGACGACCTCGGCCGCGCCCTGGCCCTCCGCCGGCCACGGGAGTTCGAGCTTGCCGCCCTCGAAGGTGTGGGTCTCCTCCGCGGACAGCGAGAGCGTGGGGTCCGGAAGCGGACGTACGAGCTGTACGACCGCAAAGACGACCAGGAGGAGCAGGACCAGCGGCGTCCAGATCTTGACCCGCCGCACGACGGTGCGGACCGGCGTCTGGGGTGGCGGGGGCGTGTTCGTCAGCTCGGCGAGCAGGTCGAGCGGCGGCAGCGGCGGCATCGGCTGCTGCTTGGTCCGCTCGGCCTCGACAAGGGACGCGGGAGTCCCGGACGCGGCCGGGAGCGGCTGCGCCGGTCCGGCCGGTGCGGGGGCGGGGGCGGCCGGCGCGGGGGCCGCCGGCGCCGGTGCGGAAGCCGCAGCGGCCTTGGGAGTCTTGGACGCGGCGGACGCGGGACGTACGTCGTCGCGGCGCAGCGGCACGAAGGTGCTGGTGCGCTCGGCGTCCGTCTCCGGCTGCGACGCGGGCTCGGGCCGTGACTCCGGACGGGACTCCGGCTTCCCGGCGGGCGTGGCACGCGGGGGCATCTTGAGGGCGGTGGTGGGCTGATCGACGGCCGGACGCCGCAGCGCCTTGAACATGGTCGTCGGCTGGTCGACGCCGTGCCCGCCGGTCTCGGCAGGGGCGTCGACTTCGCCCTTTGCTTCCGCACCGGCCGGGGCTTCGGCTTCGCCGTCCTCGGTGTCCGGGCTCCCGCGTTCGGCGTCGTCCTCGTCCTCGTCCTGGCCGTCGCCGTCGGACGCGGCGGAATCGGATCGTTCCGCCGCCGGCGCTTCGGTGTCGTCCTCGGCCGTGGCTGTGTCTGTGGCTGCGTCAGAAGCCTTAGCGGCGGCCGCCTCGGCGTCGGCCGGATCGGCGTGGTCCGACGTGTCGCCGGCGTCCGCCGCGGTCGCGACAGCAGCGCCCTTTGCCGCGTCGGGAGTGGCCTCGCTGGACGGGTCCTTGGCGGGCTCGGCGGCCGTGGCGGACTCCACGGCGGCCTCTGCGACCGGCTCTGTGGCGGACGACGCCTCCTCCGGCACCTCCGCGCTCCCCTCGGCCTCCCCGGCCCTCTGGGCGCCCTCAGAGCCACCCTCCGAGCCGTCTGAGCCCTCGGAGGCCTCAGCACCGTCAGGGTCCTTCGAGCCGTCAGAGTCCCCAGAACCCTCGGGGTCCTTCGAGCCGTCCGAGTCCTTCGAACCGTCCTCCGGCTCGTCCGCCGTCGCCACCCACGCCGCAACCGCGGCGCGCAGGCGTGCGTCATTGCCCGAAGGGGCTGCGTCCGGCTCATTCGGCGTCGGCGTGGTCCTGAAGACGGCCGTCGCCTGGTCCACAGGGGCCGGGCGCTCCGTCGTCTCTTCCGTCGTCGTCGTGGAGGTGTCATGGCCGGAGCCCTGTCCCTGCGCGGCGTCGCGCCCGGGAGATGGCCGGCCGAACACGGTGAGACGCGGATCGCGCTCCTCCTGAGTCGTCTCCCCCGACGACTTCCGCTGCTCCGACTTGTCGGGGGACTCGCCCGCCACCGTGCCTCCTCCATGAGTCATGTGCCATGCGCCATGCGTATGTCTTCACGAACACCCGGAACCGGCGGCCCGCCGACGGCCCGTGGTGTCCGAACCATCTACCAGTGTCCTGTGTGAGCGCTTGGCTCCCGTGCTAGACGAGAACGACATACCTATCGGTTCCCTAACAAAGCACCCAGGCGCCCTCGACAGACCAATGTGAGAGGGGTCACCCTGTCATTCATCCACGCGGGGAGGCATGGATGGGCAGGAGCCGCAGAACACTTCCGGAGGAGCTTCTGCTGCTCGCTCTGGACCCGGCAACGGGTACCACAGCGCAGCCGCAGTCGCTCGACCTCGGCCTGGCCGGGGCACAGCTAGTAGAGCTGGCTCTGGCAGGACGGATAGCCCCGGACGGGGATCGTATCGCCGTGGTGATGCCACGGCCGACAGGAGATCCGACGCTGGACTCCGCACTGGAACTGCTGCGCAGACGCGGCAGTCCGGTTCGGGCGGTCCACTGGATCGGCGGGCCCCGACTGGGGCTGCGCCAGATTTACCTCTCGCATCTGGAGCGGTGCGGCATGGTGCATGCCGTCGCGGGCCAGATGTGCGGAGTTCTGCCGACGACTCGCTACCAGGCGACGGACACGGCGATCAGCCGGGACATCAGGGCCCGGCTGGACAGTGCGATCCGCACCGGTGTACCGCCGGACCCGCGGACCGCGGCGCTCGCCGCACTGGCCCACGCGGTCGGACTCGGCAAGCACCTGTACCCGGGCAACGAAGGGCGTTCCTCGCGGTCCCGTCTGCGGGACCTCATCAGGCACGACCCGATGGGCGGCCTCGTCGCACACGCGGTGATGGACGTCCAGAACGGTGCGGCCGCCCAGCCGCGCCGTGCCCAGCCGACGGCCCCCGCAGGCCGCCAGCCGGGGCCCGTACCGATGCAGCCACGCCGCAGCAGCATGGCGGCACGTGTCGTCGCGCACTGAGCACGGCACCGCACCACCGCACCACCCGACACCCCGGTGCAGCACCGCGGAACCGGAGCGCTGAGGCGCCATGCACGGAACCGCGGTGCGGCACGGCAGGACCGCCGCACCGTCGTCCCCAACGGCCGGTTCGGGAGCCGCAAGAAGAACGCGCGGGGCAGCCAGGAAGGCTGCCCCGCGCGTTCGTATGTGTAGCCGCAGCGTTCGCGCGTGTAGCCATTTGGCAGCGCAGCGACCACCATTGGTGGCAATCTGCTCAGCAGTAGATACGCACAGCTACGCAGTCGGAGGTGCAGTACCCGTGGCGTCCAACGTCAATCCCACCGTCAGGAGACGCCGATTGGGGCAGGAGCTGCGCCGGCTCCGGGAGCTGAAGGGCATGACGGCGGAGGAGGTCGCGGAGCGCCTGCTCGTCTCCCAGTCGAAGATCAGCCGTCTGGAGAACGGCCGCCGCTCCATCAGCCAGCGCGATGTCCGCGATCTGTGCGGGGTCTACGAGGTCGAGGACCACCGGATCGTCGACTCGCTGATGCAGATGGCCAAGGACTCCCGCCAGCAGGGCTGGTGGCACGCCTTCGGCGACATCCCGTACAGCGTCTACATCGGCCTGGAGACCGACGCGGCCAGTCTGCGGGTGTACGAGCCGCAGGTCGTTCCCGGTCTGCTGCAGACGCGGCAGTACGCGGAGGCCCTCATCTCCGGTGCGCTGCCGGAGAGCGGCACCACCGACATCGAGAAGCGCGTCAGTGTCCGTCTGCGCCGTCAGGAGCGGATCAGGGACGCGGAGCACCCGCTGCGGATGTGGGCGGTCATCGACGAGGCCGCGCTGCGCCGCCAGGTCGGCGGGCGGCAGCTGATGCGCGAGCAGCTCGAGCACCTGGTGGAGCTGTCGCAGCAGCCCCATGTCACCGTGCAGGTGCTGCCGTTCGAGATGGGCGCGCACCCGGGCGTCAACGGTCAGTACGCGATCCTGGAGTTCCCGGACACGTCCGACTCGAGCGTCGTCTACATCGAGGGCGTGACGAGCGACCTGTACCTCGAGAAGGCCAACGACGTGCAGAAGTACAGCGTCATGTACGAGCACCTGCGCGCGCAGGCCCTGAACGTGGAGCAGACGCGTCAGTTCATCGCGTCCATCGCCAAGGAATACACCGAGGGAGACGCCGCCTGACCGAGGCGGCGGAACGGTACACCAGAGGCACCGTACGACGGAAGAGTCGCATGGAATATGCCATCCGGTCGAGTGAACGCCCGTCTCGCTCAACCCTGTCGGCGAGTAGCGTCGATCACGCCAGCAAGACGTTGGCTCGGATCACACCACTTGCCGGAAGCGGAGCGAACATGGCAATCCTTCAGGGCGCGACGGAGAGCTGGACGAAGTCCTCGTACTCCACGGGAAACGGCGCTTGCGTAGAGGTCAAGTCACCTGTAGTCCAGGCGATCTCCGTACGGGACTCGAAAGTCCCCGCAGGCCCGACGATCACCTTCGTCCCCGAATCGTGGAACGCGTTCGTGAACGAAGTGGGCGACGGCGCGTTCGACCTCGGCTGAGCGCGTCACCGCCCGCAGTACGAGCAACGCGAAGACACGAGCGGCACGCCGCACAAGGCAGTACCGAGAGCCCTCTCGACTGGATCGCCGTCCCGGCCGAGGGGGCTCGGCCATACCCCGGACCGCGCCGGCAGCGTGCCTCAGCGCAGCTGGTCGACATAGCGGTCGGTCCCGGGGACGGTCGGCACGAAAGGCGCCACCAGCTCCACCCGGCCCAGCCCCGACTCCGCCACCGCCGTGTCCAGCCCGGTGAACGTGTCCTCCCACCGGTCCCTCGGGTCCTCCTCGAGGAACCACAGCAGCGTCAGCCGGCTGTCCACGCCCTCCACCTGCTTCACATAGGTCATCCGGTCCCCCGGCAGCGGTGTGGGCCGGAAGACCGTCACCATGGCCGCGCACGAGCCCGCCAGCCTCCTCGGCAGATGCTTCGCGCGCAGCCACCGCAGCAGTTCGGTCCGCTGCGCGGGGCCGTCGGCATCGACGACCTCCAGCACCAGACCGGCGTACGGATGGTCCAGCGCGTGCTGGTCGCGCGGGCCCGCGGCGCCGTCGCGGTAGACGGTGGCCTCATGGTCCTGGAAGGCCGTGAAGACGTGCGTACGCCGCTGGTGGACGCGGCCGTCACGGCCCAGGCGCTTGTTGATGGCGACGGTCCATCTCATGTGGTCGTCGTAGCGGCCCTCGGTGATCCAGTACGTCGAGAGGTAGCACCCGGCCGTCACCGGCTGAGCCACCGCCGACTTCTCCGGGTAGCGCAGCAGTTGCAGGTCCCGGGTCGCCACCCAGCGCCGGCCGGCGCTGATCCAGGGCATCGCCATCGCGCCCGCGTAGTAGTGGTCGTCCTCGTACCAGCGGTTGTACGCGTACTCGTGCCCCGGATGCGGCTCGACCATCGTGATCAGCGCGTGGCCGGGACGAACCCCGTACGGGCCGACGGACGCCAGCTCCGCGTACATCTCGCTGCGCGTCTCCTCACCGCGTGTGCCGCCGTCTCCGCTGCCGTCGCTGGGCCTGTCCTCGCTCATGGCGCTCCCCTTCCTTCCTGGGCCGGGCCGACCTACTCTGACGCTCCGTCAGATAATGCGCCAGCCTCGGGAGGCACCGGGATGCTGCTTCGGGACAAGAACGTCGTCGTGTCGGGCGTCGGCGCCGGGCTCGGGTTCCAGGTCGCGGCCGCGGTGGTCGAGGAAGGCGGCAGCGCCGTACTCGGCGCGCGCACGGAGGCGAACCTCGCGAAGTCGGCCGGCGGGATCGACCCCGGCGGCACCCGCACCGCGTACCGGGCCACCGACATCACCGACGAGACCCAGTGCGAGGCGCTGGCCGCGCTCGCCATGGAGCGCTTCGGGCGGATCGACGCCGTGGTGCACGTCGCCGCCCTGGACAGTTCCTTCGGCGGCCTTCAGGACGCGGACTTCACCACCTGGCAGCGCGTCCTGGACGTGAATCTGCTCGGCACGCTGCGGATGACACGCGCGTGCCTGCCGGGGCTGCGGGAGCGGGGAGGCTCCGTCGTGTTCATCGGCACGCAGTCGGCTCTCGCCGCGCCCTCACAGGTGCGGCAGGCCGCGTACGCGGCGTCCAAGGGGGCGCTGACGTCCGCGATGTACTCCCTGGCCCGGGAGCTCGGCCCGGACCGTGTCCGGGTGAACACGGTGCTGCCCGGCTGGATGTGGGGGCCGCCGGTGCAGGCGTACGTCCGGTTCACCGCCGACGCCGAGAACGTGGCGGAGGACGAGGTGCTCGGGCGGCTCACCGAGCGGACCGCCCTGCCCGACCTGGCCACGGACCGGGACGTCGCCCAGGCGGCGGTCTTCCTTGCCTCCGACCGCGCCCGGTCGATCACCGGCCAGTCGCTTCTCGTCAACGCCGGTGAGCTGATGCGGTAGTTCGAGGACTGGGACCTCACCTCTTCCTGGCCGCACGGGACCCGCATCCCGTGCGGTCTCCTCTGTCTGTCGGACCTCGACGAAGTGCCCGCTCATCGTGTGGCCCGCCTCTCGTCCGCGACAACGCCCCTCAAGGTCAAGAACAAGTAAAAATCGTTCGTCTTGCTGATCCCCGTTCACACTCATGACCATCAGAGGCCTTGACCACCGCCCGCGGCAGCCTGTTCAATCCGGGAAGTCCCCAACTCCCGCATGGGGGCGCCGCTCAACGGACGCAAAGACGAAGCGCGCTCCTCGTTCACAAGGCGGACCCCTCTGGAGGGGACATGAACAGTCTCGACTGGGCCGTGCTCATCGGCTACTTCGGCGTGATGGTCGCGATCGGCGTCTGGTCCCACAAACGCGTGGACAACGTCAGCGACTTCTTCACCGCCGGCGGCAAGATGCCCTGGTGGCTGTCCGGCATCTCGCACCACATGTCGGGCTACAGCGCGGTGATGTTCACCGGCTACGCGGCCATCGCCTACACCTACGGCGTCACCTCGTACGTCACCTGGTCCTTCCCCATCGCGATCGGCATCGCGATCGGCGCCAAGGTGTTCGCGCCGCGGCTCAACCGGGTGCGGTCGCGACTGCATGTCGCCTCGCCGCTCGAATACCTCAAGAACCGCTACAACCTGCCGACGCAGCAGGCGCTCGCCTGGTCCGGCGTGCTGCTGAAGATCGTCGACGTCGGCGCGAAGTGGGCGGCCATCGCCACGCTCCTCTCCGTCTTCACCGGCGTCTCCCTCAACATGGGCATCCTGATCACCGGTGCGGTCACCGCCGTCTACTGCACCGTCGGCGGCCTGTGGGCCGATGCCCTCACCGAACTGGGCCAGTTCGTCATCCAGTTCGTCGCCGGTATCGCGATGCTCGTCGCCGTCATGGCCGAGCTGGGCGGCTTCAGCAGCCTGTGGACCGTGTGGGACGAGCCCGAGCTGAAGGGCCACGCCGCGCCGCTCGCGGGCCCGTACATGATGGTGTTCCTGATCGCGTACCTCTTCATCAAGACCTTCGAGTACAACGGCGGCATGTGGAACCAGGCCCAGCGCTACATGGCCACCGACTCCGCGAAGTCCGCGCAGCGCTCGGGCATCCTGTCCGCGGTGCTGTGGCTCGTCTGGCCCGCTGTCCTGTTCTTCCCCATGTGGGTCGCCCCGCTGCTCATCGAGACCGACGTGCCCGCCGACAGCTACGCGCTGATGGCCGAACAGTTGCTGCCGCACGGCCTGCTGGGCCTGGTCATCGTCGGGTTCTTCTCCCACACCATGGCCATGTGCTCCTCCGACGCCAACGCGATCGCCGCGGTCGTCACCCGCGACATCATGCCCGCGCTGTCCCGCAAGGCCAGGGAATGGGACACCCGCCTCGGACTGCTCGCCGCCCGCTGGACCACGCTGCTCTTCCTCGGTCTGTCGATGGCGATCGCGACGCAGGTCAACTCGCCGTTCTTCGGCGACATCATCACCGTCGTCATCAAGTGGGTCGCCGGCCTCATGGGCCCGATCGCCATCCCGCTGATGCTCGGCCTGCTCCCCTGGTTCCGTAAGAGCGGACCCACCGCCGCCCTGCTCAGCTGGGGTGCCGGCCTGCTCACCTTCTGGCTGGTCAACTACCCGATCAGCTGGAACGTCGAGGGCGGTGTGCCGCTCCAGTACCAGATCTCGGTGCCCCTGGCCGTCTCGCTCGTCCTCTACATCGTGGTCGGCTGGATCAAGCCCGAGGACACTCCCGAACGCGACGCCGTCCTCGCCAAGATCAACGGCGACGACGAGGGCGGCATCGGTGCCGCACGGCTGATCCCGTCGCCGGCCGCGGCCGGCGACGCGGACGTCAAGGTGCTCGGCCGCGAGAGCGCCGACAGCTGAGGCACGCCTCTCCGTCGGCCCTGCCGACCGTGCGAGGGCCCGGCTCCCGAGGAGGGGGGCCGGGCCGTCGTCGTTCCTGGACGGGGCGGGCCGGCTCAGGTCAGCTCGGCCGCCGCCCGCGGATACCGCTGGAGCCAGCCCGGCGCGGTCACCGTGGGGCTGTGCAGTGCCGGGCCCTGGGTCATCTCCATGGCGAAGTCGTCCGCGATCTCCAGCAGCGTCGGACGGCCCTCCAGCTCGCACAGCCAGGCCGGCGGCAGCGCGGTCTCGCCGTGCATCGCGCCCAGCAGCGCGCCGCACACGGTACCGGTCACCTCGGACGGGCCGTCGTGATTGACGGCGAGACGCAGCCCGTGCCTGATGTCCTCGCCGACGAGGGCGCAGTAGACGGCGATCGCGAGGGCGTCCTCCGCCTGCCTGGCGTCGCCGAGGGACGCGATCCGCGCCGGGCTCGGGATGCCCTGCCGCACGGCGCCGAGCGCCTGCTTGAGCGCGTCCGTGACCGGCTGATGGCCCGGCCGGGACGCCAGTTGCGCCAGCGCCCGCTGCACCGAGCCGTCCAGCGTCTCGCCGCGGGCCAGGCCGTGCACGATGACGGCGAACGCGCCGGCCGACAGGTAAGCGGTCGGATGCCCGTGCGTCTGCGCCGCGCACTCGACGGCGAGCTGGCACACCAACTGCGGCTCCCAGCCGACCAGCAGCCCGAACGGCGCGGAGCGCACCAGCGCGCCCGCGTCACGGGCGGTCGGGTTCTTGGGGGTCTGCAGGGTGCCCATGTTCGCGTCGCCGAGACCGATGACGGTGTCACGGGGCGGGTTGCGGCGGCTGTAGAGCCACTCCTCGCGGGCGAGCCAGCCGTTGTCCTTGCGGCGCTCGTCGGGGCCCCAGTCGCGCTGGGTCGCGGCCCATCTCAGATACGCGCGGTGCACATCGGTGGGCGGGTGCCAGGCGCCGGTGTCGCGGCGGACCTGGGCCCGTATCAGGCCGTCGACGGTGAAGAGCATCAGCTGTGTGGCGGCCGTCACCGCGCCGCGGCGGCCGTTGACCGGTTCGAGGTCGGTCAGCCCGTCGGGGCCGTGGGCGGCGCGGATCTCGTCGAGGGTGAGCCCACCGACACCGGCGCCGAGCGCGTCGCCGATGGCACCGCCGAGCAGCGCGCCGCGCACCCTCGCGCGGAAGTCCTGCTGCTCGGCACGGCCCCACACGCCTGCGGCTGCTGCGCTCACCGCGCTCCTCCCCCGACGTCGAACGAACACTGCCCGGCCCAGCACTGTAATCGAACGGCAACGGCCGGCTCAGGGGGCGAGGGCGGTCCCGGCCTGGCCGTGCGCGGGTCGCACCGGTATGTCGCGGGACGCAGGCAGGCGCGGCGTACCGACCCGTATGCCCCGCCGTGCCGGGCACCGGCGCGGCCGTGCCCTACGGCCTGTTTTGCGCGCCGCGCCGGGATCGGTCGGGGTGGCCGGGCCGCCCGGCGGCCGGTCCGCCTGGTCGGTCCGGCCGGCGATCGGTCCGCCGGTGGTCGGTCCGACCGGCGGTCAGTCCGGCCGGCGGTCAGTCCGGCAGCAGGGGCAGCAGCGCCGGGAGGTGCCCGTCGGACGCGCTCGCCGCCTGCTGACGCTCGGCCGGGACCTCCCCGTACAGCGTCGTACGCGGCCTGGACGGCCGCCCGGCGGCCTCCGCGATGGCGGTCAGGTCGCGGACGGAGCGGTACGAACCGTAACTGGAGCCCGCCATACGGGAGATGGTCTCCTCCATCAGCGTGCCGCCGAGGTCGTTGGCCCCCGAGCGGAGCATCTCCGCCGCACCCTCCGCACCCAGCTTCACCCAGCTGGTCTGGATGTTGGTGATGTGCGGGTGCAGGAGGATGCGGGCCATCGCGGTGACGGCGCGGTTGTCGCGGGTGGTCGGGCCGGGCCTCGCGATGCCCGCCAGATACACGGGTGCGTTGGTGTGGATGAACGGCAGGGTCACGAACTCCGTGAAGCCGCCGGTCTCCTGCTGGATGCGGGCGAGCGTACGGAAGTGGCCGAGCCAGTGGCGGGGCTGGTCCACATGCCCGTACATCATCGTGGACGAGGACCGGATGCCGAGCTCGTGCGCCGTCTTCACGACCTCGATCCAGGTCGCCGTCGGCAGCTTGCCCTTGGTGAGGACCCAGCGGACCTCGTCGTCGAGGATCTCCGCGGCGGTGCCGGGGATGGAGTCGAGGCCGGCCTCCTTCGCCGCCGTCAGCCACTCGCGGACGGACATGTTGGTGCGGCTGGCGCCGTTGACGACCTCCATCGGCGAGAAGGCGTGCACATGCATGCCGGGGACGCGTTCCTTGACGGCCCGTGCGATGTCGAAGTACGCGGTGCCGGGCAGGTCGGGGTGGATGCCGCCCTGCATGCACACCTCGACCGCGCCCACGTCCCACGCCTGCTGCGCCCGGTCCGCGACCTGGCTCAGCGAGAGGGTGTAGGCGTCCGCGTCGGTGCGCCGCTGGGCGAAGGCGCAGAAACGGCAGCCGGTGTAGCAGACGTTGGTGAAGTTGATGTTCCGCGTGACGATGTACGTGACGTCGTCGCCGACGACCGCCCTGCGGAGCTCGTCGGCGATGCGGGTGAGCGCGTCCAGGGCGGGGCCGTCGGCGTGCAGCAGGGCCAGCGCCTCGTCGTCCGTCAGCCTGGTGGGGTCGTCGGCGGCCGTGGCCAGTGCGGCCTTCACATCGGTGTCGAGGCGCTGCGGCACCATGCCGGGCGCGGCGGCCTCCCGCAGGGCGTCCCAGTCGCCGTAGACGGCGTCGAAGTCGTCACGCCGGTCGTGCGTACGGCCGTCGGTGTCGATGGTCCGGTGCAGATCCGTACGCCCGGTGGCGGTGAAGCCCTCGTCGGGCTCCTGCCAGGGCAGCCCCGTGGGGCAGGCGTCGCTCTTCGCGAGACCGGTCTCCGGGTCGGCCAGCGCCCGTACGTGCGGCAGCAGCCGCGGATCGAGCCACGGCTCGCCGCGCTGGACGAACTCCGGGTACACGCACAGCCGTTCGCGGAGCTCGAAGCCTTCGGCCGCCGACCTCTCGGCCAGCTCGTCGATCCGGGGCCAGGGCCGCTCCGGATTGACGTGGTCGGGGGTGAGCGGCGACACGCCGCCCCAGTCGTCGATCCCGGCGCGGATCAGCCGCGCGAACTCCGCGTCCACCAGGTTCGGCGGCGCCTGCAGACAGGCGGAGGGCCCCATGATGTGGCGCGCGACCGCGACGGTCGCGACCAGCTCGTCCAGCTCGGCGTCCGGCATACCGCGCATGGCCGTGTCCGGCTTGGCGCGGAAGTTCTGCAGGATCAGCTCCTGGATGCCGTGGTACGCCCGCGAGACGCGGCGCAGCGCGAACAGCGACTCGGCCCGCTCCTCGTACGTCTCGCCGATCCCGATCAGCAGCCCGCTGGTGAACGGCACGTTCGTCCGTCCTGCGTCCTCCAGCACGCGGAGCCTGACAGCGGGCTCCTTGTCGGGCGACCCGTAATGCGGCCCGCCCGGCTCGCTCCACAGCCGGGTCGCCGTGGTCTCCAGCATCATCCCCATCGACGGCGCGACCGGCTTCAGCCGCTGGAAGTCGGTCCAGGACATCACCCCGGGGTTGAGGTGCGGGAGCAGCCCGGTCTCCTCGAGGATCCGGATGGCCATGGCCCGCACGTACGCGATCGTGTCGTCGTACCCGTGCGCGTCGAGCCACTCGCGGGCCTCGGGCCAGCGGTCCTCCGGCTTGTCGCCGAGCGTGATCAGCGCTTCCTTGCAGCCCTGTTCGGCGCCGCGCCGCGCGATCTCCAGCACCTCGTCCGGCGACATGAACATCCCGTGCCCCGCGCGGCGGAGCTTGCCGGGCACGGTCACGAACGTGCAGTAGTGGCACTTGTCGCGGCACAGGCGGGTGAGCGGGATGAAGACGCTCCTCGAGTACGTGATGATCCCGGCCCGGCCGGCCGCCTCCAGCCCCGCGTCCCGGACCCTCGCGGCGGAGGCGGCAAGGTCCTCCAGGTCCGCGCCGCGCGCCTGCAACAGCACGGCGGCTTCCGCGACATCGAGCGCGACCCCGTCCCTGGCCCGCTTGAGCGCCCGGCGCATGGCGTTGGCGGTGGGCCGTGCGGTGGGTTGGCCGGGCTGTCCGGGCTGTCCGGGCTGTCCAGGCTGTCCAGGCTGTCCAGGCTGTCCAGGCTGTCCGGGCTGGTCGTCGGGCTGGTGATCGGTCATGCGTCGAGCATACGAGCGGGGTGGGGCGGGTCCGTGACGTCGGCGACATGCGTCCCATATGCATCGGTTTGCCACCCGATCTCCGTTGCATGGAGGGCCCGGGCCGGGCAGCTCCTGGACGAGCTCGCCCTCGCGCGGCTCAGATTCATGATGTCGCTGGAGGATTCCGGGGACACCGCCGTTCTGGCGCCCCTCGACGACTCCGGCAGCCTGTGGAAGCCCTGGAAGGAGAAGGAAAATGGCTTCGCTCGTCTACTTTCGCAAAGTTTCCGAATCGGGTGATTCGGTCCAATATGCATTCGGCTTCGATCCGACGGAAACGCCTCGCGCTCTCATCATGGATACGAAGAGCCGTCGATCCCGTCCGGCGGACGGTGAAGTCGACTACGCATTCCTCAAGGCGTCGCGCAAAATCAACGCCATGTACGACGAGTTGGCGCAATGGCCGGACCGCGGAGCGAGTGCAAGCTGACAACGCCGAGACCCCGCGCCCTGGGGGTACGGTGCCCGGTCGGCTGAGTAGCCGTGCTCATCCGGCTTGAGTCGGTTGACGGGTACGGCCGTGGCGGCCCTCCTCGTAGCGTCGTCCCCGTGACCGAAGACCTCGCGCAGCCCCGCACCAGCACGTCCGCCGCCAAGTGGGTCGGCATCGCCCTGGCGACGATCGTCGGCATCCCTGTGCTGCTGGTGCTCGTCGTACTGGTGACGTACGGCGTCCAGCGCGCGACCCCCGAGGACTACCCGAAGGCCGCGCCGCAGACCATGGCCGACCGGGCGGGTGCCCGCTCCCAGGAGTCGTACGACGTCCTCGGCTTCGACGCCCTGATCCCGTCGGGCGAGTTCAACTCCCTGTCGTCCGGCTACTGCTACCCGGACGGCCTGGAGAGCGTGGCCGACGAACACGTCGACAACGCATACGCCCTCTCCCACTCGTGGCACCTCGCCGACGTCCCGGAGTCGGAGGCGCTCCCGGCCATGCGCCGTCTGCGCGACCACCTGAAGGCGGAGGGCTGGGACATCGTCTCGTTCGACTCCACCCCGTCGGGCGACAATTGGACGCTGCGCACGGAACGCGACGGCGACGGCCGCCAGGTCTACGAGTGGTACGCGGACGGCGGCCGCTTCTACGGGGGCGTGCACGCGGAGTGTGCGTACCTCCCGACCCCGCCGACGGACCCGTACGCGAGCCCGGACGACGCGACGACGGGCCTGACGGCGCCGACACTGCGGCCGGCGTCGGACTGACGGCGGTGGCGACGCCTGGCTGACGCCGGTGTCCCGTGGGACGACTTGCCCTATTTCCCCGTTGCTGGCGGGAAGTTCCGCGTGACAGCATCCGAGGCGTGAGTGGCAACGGGGATGACATATCGAGGCCGGACCGCCTCTCCAGGCTGTCGGAGTTGGCCGAATTGACCCACCCGGCCGAACTGGCCGAGCCGGCTGATGGGCCTTCTCATGGCGAGCACGTCCAAGGCGGTCGGGATGCCTAACCGATTTACAACAGCACGGGAGGCGCTCAGTAAGTTCGGTTTTCGCCCTCCGGCAACTCGATTGAGCGTTCTCGTGACTACATACAAGTATCGTTTGAGGAGTCACATCGGCGGACTGGCCGCCGACTTGGACGCAGAATTTCGCCCGCCGCAAGAAGCTCCGGAAAGCCACGTACAGATTCACCAAAGGATTCGACTCGAGCTACCTCGAACAGGGATCTACTGGAAAGATCTGGCATGGCTTGCGTTCGGGGCATCCCTGCACGCGATGGAACTTGCCGAGAGATACCCGAATGGACTCTCTATCACCATTCATTTTTTGCGATTCCCGTTGGCTGACTACAGAGCCGAAGTGGCGGCTCTGGCGATAGAGGGATGGATCAGGCAGGAACTTGGCCTACCAGAGGCAGGAGTTTACGCAGAATACTCCGCCGCAGACGGGACTTATTCGTTCCATTGGGGCGACGAGGCATCCCCTTTCGACGACTCGTGACCGGGCATCGACCAGAGGAGGCCGAGAATGCGAGTCAAGCCCTGGCGGCACGACCCCGGAGATTTCGAACGGGCGCCGCTTGGCACCCTGCGCGGAGCCGTCCGCGGCTTCCTCACCTTCACGTCCGGAAGGCGACCTCGCCCGCGGGAGGGACCATCCGCAGCCGAGCGTGACGCGAGTCACATTCAGCCGTGTCACATCCTTGCCGGGTCGTTCCGTCGGAGAGGTGTAACCATCGGCAACGGCACAGGAGCTCACCATGGACGCTCGCTTGAACCTCTTCGGTAACCCGGTCGCCACCCAGTTCCTCAAGCACCTCAACTCCGCGGGCAAGGTCATATCCGACTCGACCCTGCCCCATGCGACGCAGGAGTTGGTGAAGCTCCGCGCCAGCCAGATCAACGGCTGCGGATTCTGCACCGACATGCACTCCAAGGACGCCGCGCACGCCGGGGAGACCTCGGTGCGCCTCAATCTGGTCGCGGCCTGGCGTGAGGCCACCGTGTTCACCGACGCCGAGCGAGCCGCCCTGGAGCTGACCGAGCAGGGCACCCGCATCGCCGACGCGGCCGGTGGTGTCACCGACGAGGCGTGGGCGAACGCGGCCAAGCACTACGACGAGGAGCAACTCACCGCCCTGGTCTGCCTCATCTCCCTCATCAACACCTACAACCGCGCCAACGTGATCGTCCAGCAGCCCGCCGGCAGCTACCGGCCCGGCCAGTTCGGATGACGAGCAGCACCTGGCACGGACCGTCGCCCGGTGCCGTCCCGTACGCGCAGTAGCACCCGCCCCGGGCCGCCTTGTCGCGGCCCGGGGCGGACTTCGTCCAGGCCGGCGTCGGCGCACCCCGCACGTCCCTGACGCTGGGACGACCAATCGGTCGCTCTTGTTGACCGGCATTGAGTAGCGCGGCAATGACCGTCGCGGCTACCAAGGCGACTGCTGCCGGCGTCCCGGGCTGGGTAGATAAGGCATA
The DNA here is from genome assembly GCF_044745705.1 of Streptomyces sp. NPDC086835. Lineage (NCBI taxonomy): Bacteria > Bacillati > Actinomycetota > Actinomycetes > Kitasatosporales > Streptomycetaceae > Streptomyces > Streptomyces sp. NPDC086835. The sequence goes on along the minus strand of NZ_JBIVAU010000004.1, from coordinate 340,166 downwards.
CAGAGAAGCTGACGGCACCGGGCGGGCCGTACGCGAGCCCGGCCGCCGCGACGGGGGCCTGATCCCGTCAATCCTTCGACCGGCGTCGGCTGACGGACAGCGCCTCCTCGGGCTACGCCGACCTCAAGTACCGGTGCTCGATCAGGAGGTGGAACCTTCGACACTTCGGAGATCGTCCGCTACCGATGACGGGTGTGTCACAGGTGGCGACTTGCCCGATTTTCTCGTTGCTGGCGGGAAAAGCCACGTGGCAGCATCCAGTGGTGAGTGACAACGGGGATGAGATATCGAGGCCTGACAGCCTTTCGAGGATTGCTGAGTTGGCCGAACTGGCCGAGCAGGCCGGGGAGTCCGGGCGGGTGGCATCGGCTGCGCCTCTCGAGCAGCCGAAAACGGCTGCGCCCGCGCCGGTGGTGGATGAGGTGGCGGCGGGTCGGCGTCGGTTTGCGCGTTTGCTGGGTGAGTTCCGGCGTGCGGCTGTGTTGGTGCCGTTCGATGCGCAGGGGAGTTTGTGGACGGCGGATTTCAACGGGGTGCGGTGGATCTGTGCGTTCTCCGATGAGGAGGCGTTGTCACGGTTCGCGCACGCTCAGCGGGACGTGGGGCGGGAGTGGGTGTTCCGGACGGTGCTGGGTGCGCGGTTGCTGGATGTGATGGTGCCGATGCTGCCGGGCCCGGCGGGTGTTGCGTTGGATGCGGGTAGCGAGGACGGCATGTTGTTTCCGCCGGTCGAGGGTGTGGTGCCCGAGGCGGCGGTGGTGGATCTCGGGGGGACGCGGTGAGTGGGGAGCAGCCGGATCTTGCGGCGCCGCCGTCGGCTTTGGTGGAGATCGCGAACGGTATCAATTTGGCGCATGCGGAGCTGAAGGAGCTCGGCATGATCGGGGAGGCGACGACGGGCCGGGGGTTTTCTGATCTGGCTTTGTCGGGGCTGGAGTTGGGGCATGGGGGTTTGACGTCGGAGTTCGAGACGTTCTGCAACCGGTGGGAGTGGGGCGTTCGGGCGCTGACCATGAAGGGCAATGTGGTTGCTCAGGCGTTGGGGCTGTCGGCGGGCTCGTTCGCGGAGCAGGAGCAGTACGTCAAGGACAGCATCAAGATCGGTGTGAACTCGCTCAACGGTAATCCGCATCTGTCGGAGGACGAGGTCAAGCAGATGCGCTGGGACACGATCCGTGACCAGCACGCGTGGGACAACGCCGACTGGAGCCGGGAGTCGTTCTCCGAGGCGCATGCCGAGGTGAAGCAGACGTGGGCCAACACCACCTATGACGTGATGGACGCGCAGAACGACGCGATGGAGCGGGCGGGGATCTTGGATCCGGCGGTGCGGGAGCGGTTGGACGCGCAGTTGCGTGAGGATCTGGACCCTGATCAGGCGACGGTCGATCAGGCTGAGCAGCCGCGGTGGGGGGAGAGTCGCTGATGGTGGACTGGGGCGGGCTGGTCGACAAGGGCGTCGACATCGTCGACGACGGGATCGACAAGGGCAAGGAACTGGTCGGCGAGGGCGTCGACTACGTGACCGACAAGGCCGGCGAAGGCCTGCGGCACTACGGCTACGACGGTGTGGCCGAGGCGGTCGAGGACTGGGGGGACGAGACCGCCTCGTCTCTCGGTGCGCAGGTGGGTGAGCAGCAGCTCGGTCAGACCGAGGAGGCGAACGAGCTGATTCATGGCCGGCCGGAGAAGATCGCCGAGTCGGTGAAGAACCTGCGGGACTTCCACAAGGCGTTCGACCTGGTCGGCGGCGGGTTGAAGAAGATGGACTCGGCCCACTGGAAGGGTGAGGCGGCCAATACCTTCCGGGAGAAGTTCGAGCCGCTTCCCACGGACTGGCTGCGCGCGGCGGACGCGTGCGAGGACGCGGCGAAGGCTTTGGAGACCTACTCCAAGGCGATCACCGGTGCGCAGGGCAAGGCGAAGGAGGCGATCGCCCTCTACAAGGAGGGTGAGAGCGACTCCAAGAAGGCGGTCGAGGCGTACAACAAGAAGGTCGACGCCTACAACGCGGCCCGCAACGGGGACGATCCGCTGCCGCATCCCGGCGAATACTCGGATCCGGGCGAGGCGAAGCGGGCCCGCGCGCAGGAGATCCTCGCCGATGCCCGCAAGGCCCGCAACGAGGCCGCCGAGGCTGCCAAGTCCGCGGTGACGGCGGCGATGGCGCATGCGCCGAAGGAACCGACGGGCCGGGACAAACTCAAGGCCGAGTTCACCGACTACGCCCTGGGCATGGGCGTGGAGTCCATGCACCTGGCCGGCGGCGTGGTCAAGGGAACAGCGGGCATCGTCAATTTCGTCCGCTCGGTCAACCCGCTGGACATGTACAACCTGACCCACCCGGCCGAGTACTGGAAAGGCGTCAACACCACACTGGCAGGCATCGCCTCCACCGCCGCCAACCCCGACCGGGCGCTGAAGAACGCCTGGGAAGCAGCCAAGGGCGACCCTTCCGAATTCATCGGCCGCCTCATCCCCGAAATCCTCGGCACCAAAGGCGCCGGCGCCGTCAAAGGCCTGGTCACCGCCGGGGCCAAGAACGCCGTCACCACGGGTGCGAAGACCGCGGCTCGCGAAGGTGTCGAAGACGCAGCGAAACCGTCCCGGACCCCGGACGCCGTCGAGAGCCGGGGCACGGACCCGATCGACCTTGCCACGGGCGTCATGTATCTGCCCCAGACGGACATCGTCCTGCCGGGCACACTGCCGCTGATCTTCCGCCGCCGAGTCGCCTCGGACTACCGCGCCGGCCGCTGGTTCGGTCCATCCTGGTCGTCGACCGCCGACCAGCGCCTCGAGATTGACTCCGAGGGCGTCGTCTTCCTCCGCGAGGACGGCCTGCTCCTTGCCTACCCGCACCCGGCCCCCGGTGTCCCCGTCATGCCCAGCCATGGCCCGCGCTGGCCGCTGGACCGTACGCCGGACGGTGACTACACGATCACCGACCCGGACACCGGACATACCTGGCACTTCACCACCCGCAGGGAGGACCAGGCACTCCTCACCCAGATCGACGACCGCAACGGCAACTGGATCACGTTCGAGTACGACGACGAGACCGGCGCACCGATCTCGATCGTCCACTGTGGCGGCTACCACCTGAAGCTCACCACCGCGGACGGCCGGGTCACCGCCCTGCACCTCGCCGGCGCCGCCCCGGACGGCTCCGACCAGGAGATCCTGCGCTACGGCTACACCGACGGCCATCTCACCGACGTCACCAACTCCTCCGGCCTGCCCCTCAGATTCGCGTACGACGGCCGAGGCCGGGTCACCTCATGGACGGACACCAACGGCAGCCGTTACGACTACACCTACGACGACCAGGATCGGTGCATCGCCGAATCCGGTGCCGCAGGCCACATGAGCCTTCGCCTTGACTACGACGACATCGATGCAGAGACCGGCCTGCGGGCCACGACCACCACCACCGCTGCCGGTGCCGTGAACCGGTTTGTCATCAACGACGCGCACCAGGTCGTCAAGGAGATCGACCCGCTCGGCGCGGTCACGCGCTACGAGCGCGACCGCTACAACCGCCTTCTGTCTCTGACGGACCCGCTCGGCCGGACCACACGCTTCGAATACGACGAGTCCGGGCACCCCACCACGGTAGTCCGCCCCGATAACCGCGAGGCGCAAGCCGAGTACAACGCGCTGGGATTGACCGTGCGCGTCACCAACCCGGACCGGACGACGGTCCGACATGCCTACGACGAACGCGGCAACCGCACCAGCGTGACCGCCCCGACCGGGGCCGTCACCCGCTACACCTACAACCATGCTGGGCACCTCACCGCCGTCACCGACGCACTCGGCAACACCACGCATGTACGCAGCAACGCGGCGGGTTTGCCGGTCGAGATCACAGACGCACTCAGTGCGGTAACCCGTATCGAACGCGACACCTTCGGCCGCCCCGTCACCCTCACCGACCCTCTCGGCGCAACGACCCGACTCGAGTGGACTCCGGAAGGAAAACTCGCCCGCCGCACCGAGGCGGACGGCACCCAGCAGTCCTGGACATACGACGGCGAAGGCAACTGTGTCACGCACACGGATGCCCTCGGCCAGGTGTCCCGCTTCGAGTACACGCACTTCGACCTGCTCAGCGCCCGTACCGGCCCTGACGGCGTGCGCTACGAGTTCACCCACGACGACGAGCTGCGGCTCACCCAGGTCCTCAACCCGCAAGGTCTCACCTGGGACTACGCGTACGACCCGGCCGGCCACCTCATATCCGAGACCGACTTCGACAACCGCGCCCTCATCTACGAACGCGACCCGGCAGGCCGCCTCGTCGCCCGCACCGACGCCCTCGGCCAGACGATCCGCTACGAGCGTGACGAGCTCGACCGCATCACCCGCAAGGACGCCGCAGGGAAGATCACGACCTTCGCCTACGACTTCTCCGACCAGCTCGCCGAAGCCGTCAACGCGGACGCCACCATCACGTATCTCCGCGACCGATACGGCCGTCTCGTCTCCGAAACCGTCAACGGCCGCACGGTGTCCTACACCTACGACGCCCTCGGCCGCCGAACCGGACGTACCACCCCCACCGGCGCCGTCAGCTCCTGGGCCTACGACGCCGCAGGCCGGCGGACCTCCCTCACCACGTCGGGCCGCACGATCGCCTTCGAGCACGACGCAGCAGGCCAGGAGATCGCCCGCCACATCGGCGACACCGTCTCCTTCACCAACCAGTACGACCCGCTCGGCCGCCTCACCAACCAACACGTCACCACCGGCGACCGCAGCATCCAACGCCGCGACTACACCTACCGCGACGACGGCAACCTCGTCGCCCTCACAGACCAGCTCACCGGCACCCGGACCTTCGACCTCGACCCCGTCGGCCGCGTCACCGCCGTCCACGCCGCGGGCTGGACCGAGCGCTACGCCTACGACGAAGCCGGCAACCAGACCGAAGCCGCCTGGCCCGCCACCCATCCCGGCCAGGAAGCCACCGGCACCCGCGAATACACCGGCACCACCATCACCCGTGCCGGCAACATCCGCTACGAACATGACGCCCTCGGCCGCATCACCCTCCGCCAGAAGACCCGGCTCTCCCGCAAGCCGGACACCTGGCGCTACGAATGGGACGCCGAAAACCGCATCCGTTCCGTCACCACCCCCGACGGGACGGTGTGGCATTACCACTACGACGCGCTCGGTCGTCGAACCGCGAAACAACGCCTCGCCGAGAATGGCACGGAGGTCGTTGAACAGACCACCTTCACTTGGGACGGCACGACCCTCTGCGAGGAAGTGGCGGAGAGTAACGTCATTCCACAACCGGTAGCTCTCACTTGGGACCACCACGGCCTGCACCCCGTTGCCCAAACTGAACGTCTACTCTCGCGCGGCTCCCCACAGGAAGCTTTTAACGAACGCTTCTTTTCCATCGCGACGGATCTCTCCGGAACTCCGAACGCGCTCATCGATGAGTCGGGGTCGCTGGCATGGCGCGCTCGTAGCACGCTGTGGGGAGCCTCCACGTGGGCTACCGCCAGCACGGCATACGTACCCCTCCGGTTCCCAGGCCAGTACTTTGATCGCGAAACTGGCCTCTACTATAATTTTCATCGATATTACGTTCCCGAGACTGCAAGGTTCGCATCGCCTGATCCCCTGGGGTTGGCGCCCGCACCGAACCCCGCAGCTTACGTCCACAACCCGTACTCCTGGGCGGACCCGAATGGGTTGTCACCCTGCCCGAACAATGTCGCGCTTGGAATACGAAAGTATGGCCTGCGCGAGTTCGCCGAAACCAATGGGTTTACTCACTACCTGGACAACTGGACCGATTTCGAGACGGACGTGCGCAATGCGGCACATAATCCTGACGTTCGCCTGCACATCGCCATGGACGGTTTCAAAAACGGTGAAACGCTAGCCGAGAAGCTTCTTTCCGCCTATCGGAACGGGGCGGGAGACAATTGGTTCGCCACGGAAAGAGAGATGTACCATGTAGGTAAAGCAGTGCGGGTGGGGGATAGATCGTGGGACAGCATCACGTTCTATGAAAACGGAAAGATCGTGGAGATTCCCGAGATGGTCTTCCCGCTACCGGAAGGATGACTTTGATGAGAATTTCCGCATGGGATCGAGAATTCCAGGTGTGGCAGTATTCGGTTAGCCATTCGGTGCTACTGCTACGGAGTGCGGATTCCGATCGATACGGATCGCGGGTGGATGTTTTCTTTCCTGCGGTCGAGCTCATGAAACTGCAACCCACTTACGAGTCTCTACGTATCGACATTGCCACGGCGGAAGACCAGACGAGAGTCCTTGGAGAGACACCGCCAAGCTTCTCCCATGGCTCTCTCTTCTTGATTAATGAAGGAGAGGGATACGTGTGGGCGGCAGATTGCCAGTGGCACGAGGACGGCGGTGATTACAGAACGCCGTCCCGGTTCGGCCCACTTCGGGGTACCGCCTGACTCCGTATGGTCCGAGCCTTTTGCGTGACTAATGGCCCGATCGCGGGATGAGTTGCAGTTGACATCGCAGCGTTCGGTCTCGGCACCACCAACGTTCTCTCTTCAAGGTGCGGCTCCGCCTCGGCAGTCTTGGCGACTTGCCGGGGCGTGCATCCCATGCGTCCGCCCAGCGCCGCGAGTAGGCGTTCGATGCGCAAGGTGTCTGACTCCCCGAGCAGCGAGGGATGTTCGGCCCGGGTACGCGACCGTAGATGGCCACGTCCGCCGCAAGTTGGTCCGCAACGATGTTCGCCACTCTTTTGGAGAGCATTCGTAACCGTGACCCAAGAACGCCGCGCACGCCGGGGAGACCTTGGTGCGCCCCAATCTGGTCGCGGTCAGTTCGGATGACGAGCAGCACCGGGCACGGACCGTCGCCCGGTGCCGTCCCGTACGCGCAGTAGCCCCCGCCCCGGGCCGCCTTGTCGCGGCCCGGGGCGGACTTCGTCCAGGCCGGCGTCGGCGCACCCCGGTACGCGAGGGGGATTTGTGCGGGTACGACCGGATCGGGGATCTCCCGGACCCGGTTTTTCAGGACCTCCTGGCGCCCGCTCCAAAAGCTTTAAGAACCAGGGAAAGAACCTTCCCCACCCCTACCTCACCCCCGCTCACTCGGACGGGTGACGCACCCCAACTCAACTGGCGCATATGCCATGACGCGGTGCAAGCTCAGCCTCGACAACAGAACACGACCGCAGAAATGCGGCGGCCCCCGGCCGGGACTGGCATCCCGATCGAGGGCCTCACCAACGAGGAAGAAGACCCTTCCCCATGGCTGTACCGCAGCTTAACGCGCCCCTGTGCGCGTCGCCGCCCGTTCCCACGGTCGGCATCCGGCACGTCGATCTGCCGCACAACGAACGCTTCGTCGTGGTCGGCAACCACCTCGCCCAGCACGACCGTCTCTCGCTGACGGCGATCGGGCTGGCCGTGCACATCCAGTCGCTGCGTACCGGGACCAGGATCTCGGTCAAGAAGCTCGCCGAGCGGTTCCCCGAGGGCGAGGACCGCATCGCGGACGCGCTCAACGAGCTGGAGCGGTACGGGTATCTGCGGCGTACGCGGGTGCGGTTGCCGTCCGGGCAGCTCATCACGACGACCGAGTCGTTCAACAACCCGCCCGCGATGCGGGTCCGCGCGCCGGGGCAGCCCGTGCCCGTCCCCCGACGGGAAGCGCCGCCGCCTTCCGTCGAGCCGCCGGTGCCGGACCCGGTCGCCGGACCGGAGGCCGTATCCTGCGGCAGCAGGACGGTCCACGGCACCGGCCGACGACCGAGCACCCGAGGCCGACGCCCCCGCGTCCCGTCCCCGCCGCGCTCCTCGCGGACCTGCGGCGGCACGATCCCCGGCTGCTGCTCTCGGAGCGGGACATCGGCCGCCTGGCCCCGGCCGTGGACGCCTGGCTCGAGCGCGGCGTCGCGCCCGACGCGGTACGGCGGACGCCGACGGCCGCGCTGCCCGCCGGGGAGCTGCACCGCCCTGCGGGTCTGCTCCGGTACCGGCTGACAGAACTGCTGCCGCCGCCGCTCCCGGCCGCCCCGCCCTCCGCCCCGCGCCCGGACCCGTTCCAGACGTGCGACACCTGCGACCTCGCGTTCCGCGCGCCCGAGCCGGGGCTGTGCAGCGCTTGCGCGACGGCCGCCGTCCTCATGGCGTCGTGACTGCTGCTCGACGCCTCGCGGCCAAGACGGTCACAGATACTGCGCGTACTCGTCCAGCGCCCGCAGGACCTCCGGCTCGGCCGCCGGCGGGAGTTGGAGGACGACCTCCTCCACGCCCAGCTCCGCGTAGTGCGCCAGCTTCCCCGCGGAGGGGCGGACCGCGTACGGGACGACCTGGAGGGTCTTCGGGTCGCGGCCCGCCGCCTCCCAGGCGGAGCGGAGCTGCGGCATCGTCTCCGTGAGGCCCCGGCCGCCGATGGGGAGCCAGCCGTCCGCGTACTCCGTGATGTGGGAGAAGAGCTTCGGGCCCGCCGCGCCGCCGACCAGGACGCGAGGGGCGCCGCCGGCCGGCTTGGGGAAGGCCGACGAGGGGCGGACCGAGCTGAATTCGCCCTTGTACGGGGTGGGTTCGGGCGCCCACAGCGCTCGCATCAGGCGCATCCGGTCCAGTGTGAGTTCGCGGCGTGTCGACCACTCGACCCCGTGGTCCGCCGCCTCCTCCTTGTTCCAGCCGAAGCCCACGCCCAGCGTGAAGCGGCCACCGGAGACATGGTCCAGGGACGCGATCTGCTTCGCCAGGTCGATCGGATCGTGCTGCGCGACCAGGGTGATGCCCGTGCCGAGGGCCAGCGTCGACGTCACCGCCGCCGCCTGCGCGAGCGCCACGAAGGGGTCGAGTGTGCGGCCGTACTCGCGGGGCAGCTCGCCACCCGCGGGGTAGCCGGTGGTCCGCTCCACCGGGATGTGGGTGTGCTCGGGGACGTAGAGGCCGGCGAAGCCCCGCTGCTCCAGCTCGCGGGCCAGCCGCACGGGGCTGATCGTCTCGTCGGTCAGGAAGATGGTGGTCGACATCCGCATGCGCCCAACGTATGCCGTACGGGCCCGCACCGTCTCCGGTCATGACGGCGTCGTCCGTCGAACCCCTTCCCTTGGCCGCTCGTTCACGGCTGAATACCAGGGTTCGACCACAAGGCCGCAACCGACGCACCGACCGCACCGACCGCACCGACCGCAAGCTGCATCACTCCTGTCCTTCTCGACACCCTGGGGAGCCGACGGCATGTGCAACGACGAAGCGAACGACGAAGTAGGAGCGGGACACGCAGGGCACGCAGGACATGCGGGACACGCGATGGCACGGCGCGGCCTGCTCGTGACCGGGGCCGCCGCCGCGCTCACGCTCGGGACCGTGAGCTTCGCGAGTGCCGCACCGCGCGACGGAGGCCGGCGGACAGAGGTCGTACGCGGCACGCTGCCACCCGGCTCCCCCGACTACGTGTACCTGCCGGTCGAAGTGCCGCGCGGGGTGCGGGAGATCCGCGTCTCCTACCGGTACGAGCGGCCGGCGCAGCCGGCCGGGACGGCGGGCAACGCGCTCGACATCGGCATCTTCGACGAGCGCGGCACCGCCCTCGGCGGTGACGGCTTCCGCGGCTGGTCGGGCGGCGCCCGGACGGAGTTCTTCATCCGGGCGGACGAGGCGACCCCCGGCTACGTCCCCGGCCCGGTCCGCCCCGGCACCTGGCACATCGCGCTGGGCCCGTACACCGTCGCGCCGCAGGGCCTCCCGTACGAGGTGACCGTCACGCTGACGTACGGCGAGCCGGCTCCGGCCCCCAAGGTGGCCTACCCGCCCGAGCGGGCCAAGGGTCGCGGGCGTGCCTGGTACCGCGGCGACTGCCACCTCCACTCCTGGTACTCGGACGGCAGGCGCACCCCCGCCGAGATCGCCGCCCTCGCCCGCGCCGCCGGGCTGGACTTCATCAACTCGTCCGAGCACAACACCCACTCCGCGCACGCCCACTGGGCGGCGGAGGCCGGGGACGACCTGCTGATCCTGCTCGGGGAGGAGGTCACGACCCGCAACGGGCACGTGGTGGCGCTCGGCACCGATCCGGGCACGTTCGTCGACTGGCGCTACCGCGCCCGCGACAACCGCTTCGGGCACTACGCCCGCGAGATCCGCCGGGCCGGCGGGCTGGTGGTGCCCGCCCATCCGCACGCCACCTGCATCGGCTGCAACTGGAAGTTCGGCTTCGGGGAGGCCGACGCGGTGGAGGTCTGGAACGGGCCCTACACGCCCGACGACGAGGTGTCGCTCGCCGACTGGGACAGCACGCTCGCGCTCGCCGCCCGCACCGGCAAGGGCTGGACCCCCGCCATGGGCAGCAGCGACGCGCACCGCGACCCGGACCCGGTCGGCACACCGCAGACCGTCGTCCTCGCCGACGACCTGACCCGCGAGGCGATCCTCGACGGGATCAAGGCCGGACGCAGTTATGTCGCGGAGTCCAAGGACGTCTCGCTCTCCTTCTCCGCGGCAGGCGGACGCGGCCGGCACGCGGGCATCGGCGAGCGGCTCCGCGTGGACGACAGGGATCCGGTGACGGTGCGGCTGGAGGTCGAGGGCGCGCCCGGCTGCACGGTTCGGTTCGTGACCGACCAGGGCGTGCTGCACTCGGCGGCGCTGCCCGCCTCGGGGACCGGGACGGTGGAGTGGCGCACGACCGCGCGGTACGCCACCTACGTACGCGCCGAGGTGCGCCACGCGCCCGTGATGCCGCCGATGCCGGGGGCGCTCGCCGCGTTCACCAACCCTGTTTTCCTGGGCGGTTGAGCCTGCGGTCCGGCGAAGTGATGTCCGGGCCGCCGGCGGTGCGGGCGGCCCGGCCCCCGACCCTATCGGCCGACCGGCCGACGGAAAAATGGAAGGTACTGCCGGGCGCCGGGCCATACGCTCCGGGCATGGGATCCCTTGTGCGCCACATCACCATCGACTCCTCCGACGCCTACCGCCTCGCGACCTTCTGGGCCGCGGTGCTGGATGCGAAGGTCTCCGACGAGGACGCTCCCGGCGACGCCGATGCGCTGGTCGAGTCGAAGAACGGCGCGCTGCTGTTCGTCACCGTCCCCGAGAAGAAGACCCTGAAGAACCGTGTCCACCTCGACATCGTGCCGGCGGAAGGCACCCGCGACGAGGAGGTGGAGCGTCTGCTGGCGCTCGGGGCGACGCTCGTCGCCGATCACCGTGTGCCGGACGGCCGGGGATGGGTGACGCTGGCGGACCCGGAGGGGAACGAGTTCTGCGTAGAGCGCGGCGCCGCCGAGCGTACGGCCTGACGGCCGGGACCCGTCACCGCCTGTGCAGTGCCCCGACGTAGACGCCGAGCAGGATCAGCGGTGCCCCCAGCAGCAGGCTCGCCGTCAGGGGCTCGTCGTCGAGCCACGCCGAGAGCAGGATGGTGACGAGGGGAAAGACGACGAAGATGTGCGCGGCTCTCGACGGTCCCCAGGCTCTGACCAGCATCAGGTAGAGCACGAACACCGCCACCGAGCCCGCCAGGACGACATACGCCACGGCCCACCACGTCGCCGCGCGCTCGGGGAGGATCCACGCGTCGCCGGCGGCGCGGGAGCCGGCGAAGAGGAGGACCGCGGCGGCCGTCATACCGACCGCGTTCATCGTGACCGGGTGGACCTTCGGCAGGCGGTGGATCAGGACCGTCGCCTCCGCGAAGGAGAGCACCGCGCCGAGCATCGCGAGGAACGAGAGCAGTGGGACGGAGCCCTGCAGCGGGTTCCGGGACACCACAGCGACGCCCGCGACGGCGAGTACCGTCCCCACGGCCGCCCGCGGCCGGAACGTCTCCTGGTGCTGGGCGACGGAGAGCAGCAGGGCGGCGAGCGGCACCAGCGCGAGGATCGTCTGGCCGAGACCGGCGTGGATGCGGACGAGGGCGTAGTACGCCAGGGCGAACGTGACGCCGAAGTTGAGCACGCCGAACAGCAGCGCTCCGGCCAGTGCCCGCCCGCGTGGCCACTGGAGCCGCATGACGGCCATGACGAGGAGCAGGACCGCGGCCGCGGCCCCGAAGCGCAGGGCGGCGCCCCACAGTGGATCCAGCTCGCGGTTGCTGAAGCGGACGCCGACGGCGTTGCCGCCGGCGAAGAGACAGCAGACGGAGAACGTGGCCACAGCGGCGCCGCTGCCAGAAGGTGCGCGCATGACCGCACCGTAGGACGGGCACGGCGTGAGCGGGGCGCCGACACTCCAGCCGGCGCCCCCGGGCCCTACCGCCGGTTCTTGCCCGCCGGGAAGAGCGGGGTCCAGGGCAGTGCCGTGCGCCAGGTGTCGCCGCCGCGCATCCAGTCGCCGATGACCTTGGCCACCGGCTCGGGCCCGATGACGTCCCCCTGCCACGGCACATGTGCCTCGAAGTGCAGGTGGTCGCCGCCCTCGCGGTACTCGACCCGGTAGCTGAAGTCGTCGTTCAGATACACCTGCATGAAGTGCTGGCCGACCGGCTCCCTGTCGGTCCGCTCGACGATCACGAACGGGTGCGAAAGGTTCATGTCGGCGAGCAGGTCGTGGACGGCCACCTCCGACGGGTCGTCGAGGGACCTCCCGCCCGCTTCGGTGGCTCGGATCAGCGGCTCGGTCATACGGCTGACTGTAGGGCCCGGGTCGGACAGCGGGGCCGGCCACCCGGTCGAACCGGGCCGCCGTCAAGGCCGGGCCGCCGACGGCCGGGGCCGCCGGTCAGGGGCCGGACAGCGGAAAGCCGGGCCTGCGGCGCGAGACGCGCGCCGCAGGCCCGGCAGAGGGACGTTCAGTCGGCCAGTTCCAGTGCCGGGGTCTCCTTGGTGAGGACCTCGCCGCGGAAGAACGCCGGGCTGCGGCGCTGCATGAGGAGCATCAGGAAGAAGCCGAGCACCAGCAGGCCGACTCCGATGACGAAGACAGAGCCCATGCCGAGGACGGAGGATCCGGAGCCGTAGGCCGGGTCCCACATGTCGTAGAGGGTCTTGCCGAAGACCGCGGTGAGCATCAGGCCGCCGACGCCGGGGAGGATGCCCTTGACCAGCAGGTTGCCGGTCGAGCGGGTCAGTTCCTTGCGGAAGAACCAGACGCAGGCGAAGGCCGTGATCGAGTAGTAGAAGCAGATCATCAGGCCGAGCGCGTAGATCGTGTCGACGAGGACGTTCTCGCTGACGAGGCTCATCACCGTGTAGAAGACGCCGGTCGCGACGCCCGCGGCGACCGTGGCGAGCCCGGGGGTCTTGAAGCGGGGGTGGACCTTCGCGAACGCCGGCGGCATGGCGTCGTACGCACTCATCGCGAGGGCGGTGCGGGCGACCGGGATGAAGGTGGTCTGGAGGCTGGCCGCGGCGGATGCGAGGACCGCGACGAAGAGCAGGATGCCCAGACCGGAGCCCATGATCGGGTCGGCCAGCACGGCGAACACGTTGTCCGAGGTCTCCGGGTTGCCGAGGCCGGTGCCCTTCTCACCGATGCCGGCGTACATCTGCACGGCGATGGCGACCATCAGGTACGAGGCGACGATGACGACCATGGCGAGCATGGCGGAGCGGCCCGGGGTGCGGGCGCTGCCGACGCTCTCCTCGTTGATGGACAGGCAGGCGTCCCAGCCCCAGTAGATGAAGATCGAGAGGGAGAGCCCGGCGGTGAAGGCGGAGAAGGACTCGATGCCGAACGGGTTCATCCAGGACAGTGAGAAGTCCAGGGAGCCGGCGACCTCGCCGGACTTGGCGATCGCCATGGCCGCGAAGATCACGATGACGGTGAGCTGGAGGCCGACCAGGGCGTACTGGACCCACTTGGTCGCGGTGATGCCCCGGTAGCTGATGGCCGTCGCGACGGCGATGAAGCCCAGGGTGGTGAGGATGTGGACGGCCTTGTTGCCGTCGAGGGCGGCTACGTCGGCACTGCCCGTGATCTCTCCGGCGGTGAGCCAGAAGAAGGACGTGGCCACGCCGGCGAGGTTGGAGAGGACCACGACGGTGGCCACCAGCAGTCCCCAGCCGCACATCCAGCCGATCTTGGGACCGAAGGCCTTCACCGACCAGGTGAAGGAGGTGCCGCAGTCGGGGACCGCCTTGTTGAGCTCCCGGTAGGCGAAGGCGACGAGCAGCATCGGCAGGAAGCCGGCCAGGAAGATGGCGGGCATCTGGAGGCCGACCTCGCCGACGGTCGGTCCGAGTGTCGAGGTCAGGCAGTAGACGGGGGCAACCGTCGAGACGCCGATGACAGCTCCACCCATGAGGCCGACGGAGTTCCCGCCCAGGCCCTTGGTGCGGACACCCCCGTCGGGGGCGCTCCGTACCGTGTCTCCGGCCTGTGGCCGCGCATCCAGCTGAGTCATGGAGAGGACGTTAAGTGCTGCGGTTTCCACATCCGGATGATCGAAGTCCGGATGGGCGGAGATCCACGACGCTCGATTCCAAGGTCAAGGCAGACACTTCCCAGGCATTCGCAAGACACTCAGCGGTTACCAGCGGTACATCACAAGGCTCCAGCGCCACTCTTCCGACATGCGAGAACCGCAGCGTCACCCGTTTTGTCCGGTTTCAAATTTTCCCGTGCGTTTTTCGGGCCCGGCGCCGGTCCAGTGACCGCAAGGGATTTCGGCCACCCGCCACCCGCCGTCAGCCCGGCCACACCACCGACTGGAGCTCGCTGTACGCATCCAGCGCGTACGAGCCGACGTCCCGGCCCACCCCGCTCCGCTTGAAGCCGCCGAACGGCGCCTCCATGTTCCGGCCGACGGTGTTCACCCCGACGCCGCCCGCCCGCAGCCGGCCCGCCACCCGGAAGGCCCGGGCGACATCGCCCGACCAGACGTAGTCGATCAGGCCGTACTCGCCGTCGTCGGCGAGCGCGACGCCCTCCTCCTCGTCGTCGAACGGGATCACCACGACCACCGGCCCGAAGATCTCCTCGCGCACGACGCGCATGTCCTTCGTGCAGTCGGCGAAGAGCGTGGGGGCCACGTAGAAGCCCTTCTCGAAGGCGGGCCGCCCGCCGCCGGCCACCAGACGCGCACCTTCCTTCCTGCCCAGCTCGACATACGACTCCACCCGGTCGCGGTGCGCCGCCGAGATGACCGGTCCGACGACCGTGACCGGATCGCGGGGGTCTCCGACGCGCAGGGCACGCGCCAAGCCGGCCAGCCCCTCCACCAGCCGGTCGTACACACCGCGCTGCGCGATCACCCGCGTCGGCGCCGTGCATATCTGACCGCTGTAGAAGGAGAACGTCGTACCGATCCCGCGCACCGCGGAACCGATGTCCGCGTCGTCGAAGACAAGGGCCGCGCCCTTGCCGCCCAGCTCCATCAGCTGGCGCTTCATCCCCCGGCCGCAGACCTCGGCGATGCGCTGCCCGACCCCCGTGGAGCCGGTGAAACTGACCATGTCGACGTCCTCGCAGTCGACGGCCGCCTCGCCGACGGCCGGCGCGGAACCGGTGACGACGTTCACCGTGCCGGGCGGGGCGCCCGCCTCCTCGAGGGCCGCCGCCATCCGGTAGACGGACAACGGATCCTGCGGAGCGGGTTTCACCACGACCGTGTTGCCCATGGCGAGCGCCGGCGCGACCTTGCCGGCCGGATTCGCCCACGGATTGTTGTACGAGGTGATGCAGGTGACCACGCCGACCGGACGGCGTACGGCGACAGCGCCGAGCACGCCCCCCTTGCCCATCGGGCCCGCGGCGCTGATCTGCGGCGGCAGGGCCCGCTCGACCGGCTCCAGCGCGCCCTTGGCGTACCGGGCGAACCGCGCAGCCGCCACCGCCACCTGCATCCCGCGTGCCGTGGCCGTCGTCGCGCCGCTCTCGGCACGGGCGAGCTCCGTGTGCGCCTCCCGGTCCCGCAGGACCAGGTCGGCCGCCCGGTCCAGGACTGCCGCGCGCTCCTCGGGCCGCGTACGGGACCAGGTGGTGAAGGCCTCGCGGGCGGCGGCGGCCGCGGCGTGGACCTGGGCGCGGCTCGCCTCGGGCGCCAGGCCGACGACCTCCTCCGTCGCCGGGTCGATCACCTCGTAGTGACCGTCGTCCGGCTCGACCCACTGTCCGCCGATGAACAGCCGCTGCCCGGCCCGCTCCGGTGCCGTCACCGGGTCGACACCGTCCTCGTGTCACGGCCGGAACGGAGCACCCTGCCCGGGACGGCGCCGGTGACCTGGTCGTTCCGTATCGTCTCGACGCCGTTGACCCGCACGGACACGATCCCGACGGCCTTCGCGTCCAGGCGCGGGCTGTCGCCGGGCAGGTCGTGCACGAGCGTCGCCGGGCCGGCGTCGATGCGTTCCGGGTCGAACAGGACGAGGTCCGCGTGGTGGCCCTCGACGATGCGGCCGCGGTCGCGCAGACCGAAGAGACGGGCCGGATCGTCGGTCAGCATCTTCACCGCCTCCTCCAGCCCGACCAGCTTCCGGCCCCGCAGGCAGTCCCCGAGGAACCGGGTCGTGTACGGGGCGCCGCACATCCGGTCCAGGTGCGCTCCCGCGTCCGAGCCGCCGAGCAGCACGTCCTCGTGCTGCCAGGTCTCCGCGCGCAGAGCCCACGAGTCCGGGTCGTTGTCGCTGGGCATGGGCCAAAGGACCGTACGGAGATCGTCGTTGGCGCAGATCTCGACCAGGCACTGGAACGGGTCCTGGCCGCGTTCCGCGGCGATGTCCCGGACGACGCGGCCGGTGAGGCCCTCGTTCTCCCGGGTGTACGTGTCCCCGATGACGTACCGGCCGAAGTGGGCCAGCCGGCGGAAGACACCGGCCTCCGGGGAGTCCGCGCGGCGCAGCATCCCGGCCCGGACGGCCGGGTCACGCAGTTTCGCGATGCGCCGCGGCACGGGCAGGGACAGGATCTCGCCCCAGCCGGGGATCAGGTTCAGCGCGCAGAACGTCCCCAGCGACATGTTCATCGGCGTCAGGATCGGCATGGTCAGCGCGACGACGCGGCCACCGGCCTTACGGGCACGCTCGGACGGGACCAGCTGGCGGGGGACGCGGTCGGGGACGGAGGCGTCGATGGTGAGGACGTTCCAGTTCAGCGGCCTTCCGGCGGCGGCGCTCATCTCCACGAGAAGGTCGATCTCCTCGTCCCCGAACCGGTCGAGGCACCCGGCGACGATCGCCTCGAGCTGGGTGCCCTCGTGCTCTCCCACCGCCCTGGAGAGGGCGAGCAGTTCGTGCGGCAGGGCGTGACGGGACGCGACGGGCCTGCCGTCACCGTCGGAGTGCGTCGACGACTGGGTGGTGGACAGGCCCCAGGCGCCGGCCTCCATGGCGTCATGGAGGAGGGCCAGCATCTGCTCGAGCTGCGCCGGGGTCGGCTGCCCGCCGATCGCGTCGGGGCCCATCACGTGCCGGCGGAGCGCGCAGTGGCCCACCATGAAGCCGGCGTTGACCGCTGTGCGGCCTTCGAGGGCGTCCAGGTACTCGCCGAACGTGTGCCAGTTCCAGGGGGCGCCCTGCTCGAGCGCGACGAGGGACATGCCCTCGACCTTGGACATCATCCGCCGCGTGTAGTCGGCGTCCTGCGGGCGGTCCGGGTTGAGCGGCGCCAGCGTGAAGCCGCAGTTGCCGCCGGCGACGGTCGTGACGCCGTGGTTGAGGGACGGGGTGGCGTACGGGTCCCAGAACAACTGGGCGTCGTAGTGGGTGTGCGGGTCGACGAAGCCGGGGGCGAGGACGAGGCCGGTGGCGTCCTCGACGGTCCTCGCGGAGGGGGTTCCTGTGCCGGTGCTCGTGGCGGAGCCCGGCTCTGTGACGACGGCTATCCGGCCGTCGTCGCCGATGCCGACGTCGGCGGCGTAGGCGGGGGCGCCGGTGCCGTCGACGACGGTCGCGTTGCGGATGAGGTGGGCGAGCATGGCGTCCCCTTCTGCACGGGGTCGTTGGTGGGTCGGGGGGGTTGTGCGGTGTGGCCCGGCCGGGGGGTGCGGCGGCCGGCCGCGGCCACGCGCGCCGCCCCGACCGGGCCGCGACGGGCGACGGTCCGGGAAGACGCCGCCCGTGCGTGTGGGGTGGGGCGGGCGGGTGGCCGCTGCGCGGGGCCGTTGCCCTCCCCGCCCCTTCCCGCTGTACCGATGTGCGGCTCCGCCGCGTGGGGGCCCACCCGGACCCGTACCGCGCTCCGCGCGGTGCCCTCGAACGCCGGACGGGCCGACTTTGTCAGCCCCGCCCGAGATCGAGGCACGGGGGTCCGGTGGGGGTCCCCCCACGCCGCCAGGCGTAGGGGGAGGAGCCCCCGGTCATGCCCCCGTCACCTCCCCGCCGACTCCCGGAAGCGTGTCGTCCGGTGGATCGGGTCCGTGTCGATCTGGGGGATCACGTGCTCGCCGATCAGGCGGATCGTCGTCATCGTGTCCTCGTAGGACACTCCGATCGGCAGGCCGAACGACAGCTGGTCCGCCCCCGCCTGCTCCCACCGCTTGCACTGCCGCAGCACCTCACCCGGGTCGCCGCAGATCATGAGTTCCTCCGCTATCAGCAGCTCGATGATCTCCGCGGTGTACTCCGGCAGCAGTTCCGGCCACTCGGGGACGCCCTCGGGACGCGGGAAGGTGTCGTGGTAGCGGAACAGCAGCGACTGGAGGTAGTTGAGACCGCCGGACACCGCGATCTCGACCGCGCGTTCGTGCGTCTCCGCACAGATCGCCGTCGACGTCACCATCACGTTGTCGTTGACGAACGCGCCGACCGCCTTCGCCTCCTTCACGGCCGACTTGTACGAGTCGAGGACCCATTCCATGTCGGAGACCTTCTGGACGCTGAAGCCCAGCACGCCGAGGCCCTTCTTGCCGGCCATGGCGTACGAGGACGGTGATCCGGCCGCGTACCACATCGGCGGGTGGGCGGGTCCGTACGGCTTGGGGAGGACCTTCCGGGGCGGCAGGGACCAGTGTTCGCCCTGGAAGCCCACGTACTCGTCCTGGAGCCACATCTTGGGGAACTCGGCGATCGTCTCCTCCCAGATCTCCTTGGTGTGGTTCATGTCGGTGATGCCCGGCATGAATCCGAGGATCTCGTGGGACCCGGCGCCGCGTCCCGAGCCGAACTCGAAGCGGCCCTGTGACAGGTGGTCAAGCATCGCGACCTTCTCCGCGACCTTGACCGGGTGGTTGACCGGGGCCAGGGGGTTGAAGATGCCGGAGCCGAGATGGATGCGCTCGGTCGCGTGGGCGAGGTAGCCGAGGAAGACGTCGTTGGCCGACAGGTGCGAGTACTCCTCCAGGAAGTGGTGCTCGGAGGCCCAGGCGTACTTGAACCCGGACCTGTCCGCCTGGATGACGTACTCGGTCTCCTCCATCAGCGCCTTGTGCTCGGCGAGCGGGTCGGTCTCGGCGCGCTTGCCGAGGTATCCCTGAACAAAGAGGCCGAATTCCAAGGGGGTTCACCGCCTATCGTTTCTGACGCACCGTCAGATCTGGATGGTCCGACTGTTCCACCGGGTGCCTGCGCAGTCAAGAGAGCCGGGGCTCCGCACCGGGCAGCGCCGAGCCGCCACGGGGCGGGGCCACCTCGTCACAGGACGCTGACGCCCGCCAGCCATCCGCCGTCGATCACGAACGGCTGGCCGGTGATGTACGAGGAGTCCTCGCCGGTCAGGAAGAGGGCGAGCCGCGCGACCTCCTCAGGCCGCCCGACCCGTCCGAGCGGCACCAGCGTCCGGTACAGGTCGCCGACCGCTTCCGGGTCCGCGCCCTCGGGGTTGCTCATGGGGGTGTCCACCGCGCCGGGGCACACGGCGTTGACCCGGATCCCCTTCCCCGCGAGCTCGAGTGCGGCCACCCTCGTCAGGCCGAGGATCGCGTGCTTGGAGGCCGCGTACGCGCCCACGTAGGCCATGCCCGTCAGTGCCGTGTACGAGGCCGTGTTCACGATCGTGCCGCCGCCGGCCGCCTCGATCTCCGGGGCGACGCCGCGGATACCGAGGAACGTACCGATCTGGTTGACCTGTGTGATCAGCTGGAACTCCTCCAGCGGGGTCGAGACCAGCTCGTTGAAGCGCAGGATGCCCGCGTTGTTGACCAGTCCGTCGATCTTGCCGAAGCGCTCCTTCGCGGCGGCGACGGCCGCGGTCCAGTCGGCCTCGCGGCTCACGTCGAGATGGACGTAGAGACCGCCGACCTCCTTGGCGAGCGGTTCGCCCAGCTCGTCGAGGACGTCGGCGAGGACGACCTTCGCGCCCTCCGCGGCGAAGAGTCTGGCCTCCTGCTCCCCCTGCCCGCGCGCGGCGCCGGTGACGAGGACGACGCGTCCGTCCAGCTTGCCCATGCCTGCTCCTTGGTCAGTCGAGGTGCGGGGCGACGTCGGCGGCGAAGGCCGCCATCTGGTCGGTCAGTTCACTGCGGCTCCGGCTGCGGAACCGCACCTGGATCTGGTCCACGCCCATCACCGCGTAGGCCCGCAGGGACTCCGCGACCGCCGCGGGCTTGCCGGCGACCGTCCGGCGGCCGACGTGCCGGCCGGGCTCGCCGATGTACAGCGGTTCGGTGATGGCGCCGATCACGAAGGGGGCCTCGATCCCCGCCGCCTCGCGCAGCTGCCGGATCCGGGCGATCTGCGCCGGCAGTTTCTCGCGCGGATCGCCCTGCGGCAGCCAGCCGTCACCCTTGAGCGCGGCCCGTCGCACGGCGGCCGGCGAGGAGCCGCCGACCCAGAGGGGGATACGGGGCTGGGCGGGCCGTGGCCGCTGCCCGAGGTCCTCGAAGCGGAAGCGCTCGCCGTGGAACTCCGGATACTCGCCGGGGCCGAGCGCGGCGCGCAGTGCGTCGATGGTCTCGTCGAGGACGGCTCCGCGGGCGTCGAAGTCGACACCCAGGGCCTCGAACTCCTCCCGTACGTGGCCGGCCCCGACGCCGAGGACCAGCCGTCCGCCGGAGAGGTGGTCGAGGGTCGCGTACTGCTTGGCGGACGCCAGGGGGTGGCGCAGCCCGACGACCGCGACATGGCTCAGCAGCCGTACCCGTCCGGTCACCCCGGCGAGGAACGAGAGCGTGGCGACCGGGTCGTACCAGACCGTGGACATGGCGTCCGCGAGGCGGCGGGGGACGGCGACGTGGTCGCAGACGGCGATGTAGGAGAAGCCGGCCCGGTCGGCCGCCACGGCGACGGCGGCGAGGTCGTCCGGGCCGGCCTCGGTCTCCCAGGGCTCGGCGTAGAGGGTGCTCTGCGACTGGACCGGGAGCTGCATCCCGTACGCCACCATGGAGACTCCTCGAAGCTGACGGGCCGTCAGGAGTGACGGCTGTTCGCCATCGTCAGGGCTGACGCTCCATCAGGCAAGGGCGGCGCAGCGGCTTCAGCCGAGCAGCGCGTACACCGTCGACGCGCGGGCGGCCGGCTCCGGGGCGCCCTGGGCGGTCATGGTGATGTCGGCGAACGCCATGCGCTTGCCCAGCTTGGTGATCCGGGCGTCGACCAGGACGTCGGCGCCGACGACCGCGCGCATGAAGCTCGTGGACTGCTGGACCGTGGTCATGGGGACGAAGCCGCCCCGGGCCGACGACACGGCGATCACCGTCGCCGTGTCGGCCGCGGCCATCAGTGCCTGCCCGGACATCCCGCCGCCCTCCCGGGCGAGCCGGTCGGACCAGGGCAGCCGGAGCACGGCGTGCAGGTCGCCCGTCTCCTCGACGGACAGGCCGAGTTCGAGGACCCAGGGGGCGAAGCTGTCGGCGAGGATCTTGCCCGCTTCCGCGGTGGTGAGCGTCATGCCCTGATGGTGCCGGTCGCCGGGCCTTCCCGGTAGCGGGCGGGGCACACGGGCGTCGCGGACGTCAGCGGAGTTCGCCCTCCAGCAGGCCCATCGTGAACTGGTCGTACCACTTTCCGTCGCGGCGGAAGGACTGGCGCAGGCGGCCTTCCTCGACGAAGCCGACCTTCTTGTAGACCTGCTGTGCGGCCAGGTTCTCGGTGACCACCGTGAGCGAGATCTTGTGCAGGCGCATCTTGTCGAAGCCGTACCGGCACACGGTCCGCATGGCGTCGGTCGCGTAGCCCTTGCCCCAGTAGTCCTTCTCGCCGAGATAGATGTCCAGCTCCGCGATGCCGGTCTCCGGTTCCGCGTCGCGCAGGGCGACGAGCCCGATCAGCAGGCCGTCGCTCTGCACCTCGATCCCGAGCAGCAGGTCGCCGTAGGTGTTGCGCGGGCGGTCGGCCAGCCACTTCTGCACATGCTCGAGGGACGAGGGGTGGTTGTCGTCCATCCAGCGCATGACGTCCGGGTCGTGGTTCCACCGCCACAGCGCCGCCGCGTCCGCCGGGCCCATCGCCCGCAGCTTCACCAGTTCTCCGAGCACCATGCCCGCCGCCCCCTTCGTTTCGTGTGATCACGTCACAGGTAGCACGCGGCGGGCGGCTCGCTCAACGCGATTGTCCCCCGGTGATCGTCTACGGGCCCGCCCACAGCCCGTCGTCGGTCAGCCCCAGCAGGTCGATCGCGTTGCCCGCCACGATTCTTTCCACCACGTCCTGCGGCAGGTGGCCCATCTGGGACTCGCCGACCTCCTTGGACTTCGGCCAGGTCGAGTCGGAGTGCGGGTAGTCCGTCTCGTAGAGGACGTTCCCTGCCCCGATCGCGTCCAGGTTCCTGAGGCCGAACGCGTCGTCGAAGAAGCAGCCGTAGACATGCTCGGCGAAGAGTTCGGAGGGGGGCCGGGTGACCTTGTCCGCGACACCGCCCCAGGCGCGGTTCTCCTCCCAGACGACGTCCGCGCGCTCCAGGACGTACGGGATCCAGCCGATCTGCCCCTCGGCGTACATGACCCGCAGGCCCGGGAAGCGCTCGAACTTGCCGCTCATCAGCCAGTCGACCATGGAGAAGCAGCAGTTGGCGAAGGTGATGGTCGAACCGACGGCGGGAGGCGCGTCCGCGGAGGTGGACGGCATCCGGCTGGAGGAGCCGATGTGCATGGCGATGACCGTGCCGGTCTCGTCGCACGCCGCGAGGAACGGGTCCCACGCGTCGGTGTGGACGGACGGGAGCCCGAGGTGCGGGGGTATCTCGGAGAAGGCGACGGCGCGCACGCCGCGCGCGGCGTTGCGGCGGACCTCCGCGGCGGCCAGTTCGGCGTCCCACAGCGGGATCAGGGTCAGCGGTACGAGCCGGCCCCGCGCCTCGGGGCCGCACCACTCCTCGACCATCCAGTCGTTGTAGGCGCGGACGCACAGCAGCCCGAGCTCGCGGTCGGCGGCCTCCGTGAAGGTCTGGCCGCAAAAGCGCGGGAAGGTGGGGAAGCAGAGCGCGGACCGGACGTGGTTGACGTCCATGTCGGCGAGCCGCTCCGGGACGCTGTAGGAGCCCGGGCGCATCTGCTCGTAGGTGATGATCTCCAGCTTGATCTCGTCGCGGCCGTAGCCGACGGCGGTGTCGAGCCGGGTGAGCGGCCGGTGCAGGTCCTCGTAGACCCACCAGTCGCCGACCGGTCCCTCGTCGCCGGGCGCTCCCATGACGGGGGCGAACCTGCCGCCCAGGAAGGTCATTTCCTTCAAGGGCGCACGGACGATGCGGGGGCCTGTGCCGGCGTACTTCGACGGGAGCCGGTCCCGCCAGACGCCGGGGGGCTCCACCGTGTGATCGTCCACCGAGATGATCTTGGGGAAGGTCTCCATCGTCTCAAGGTAGCGCTGATCTGACGACCCGTCAGCTGTCGGGGGCGGGTTCCGTCGGCCCGGGCCACTATGAACCCCGCGTATACACGCTGTGTATAGTCACCGGCGAGTACGGACGACCACCGGCCGGCGGCCGCATTCCGTACGACCGGCACACCGCCGTGCCACCGCGCCACCACGAACGGGGAGACTCACCATGCCTTCAAGGACGTACACAACCGGCTCCAGGGTTGTCCCGGCACTCGCCGCGGCCCTGACGCTGGCCCTCGCTCTCGCCGGCTGCTCCGTCGACAGCACCTCGCCGGCGGACGCCCGCTCCGACGCCGCCGGCTCCGACGGGAAGCCGCTCGCGAGCGAGAAGGGCCAAGGCTCCGGTGCACCGGCCGTCGACTGCGAGAAGGCCAAGTGCATAGCGCTCACCTTCGACGCGGGCCCCGGCAAGGACACCCCCGAACTGCTCGACCACCTCGCGAAGGAGAAGGTGCCCGCCACCTTCTTCCTCCTCGGCAAGAACCACGTGCTCAAGTACCCCCAAGTGGTGCGCCGCCTCGCCGCGGAAGGCCACGAGGTCGCCAACCACACCTGGACCCACAAGCGGCTCGACAAGCTCGACAAGGAAGAGATACGCGCGGAACTCGGCCGCACCCAGGACGCCATAGAGGAGATCACCGGCGAGAAGCCGCGGTTGATGCGCCCGCCGCAGGGCCGCACCGACGACGAGGTGAAGGCCGTCAGCAAGGAACTCGGCCTCTCCCAGGTCCTGTGGAGCGCCACCGCCAAGGACTACTCCACCACCGACAGCGAGCTCATCAAGAAGCGGATCCTCGACCAGGCCGGACGCGACGGCATCATCCTGCTGCACGACATCTACGACGGAACGGTCCCCGCCGTGCCCGGGATCATCGCCGAGCTGAAGAAGCGCGGTTACACCTTCGTCACGGTCACCCAGTTGCTCGCACCGGCCGCACCCGAACCCGGCACGGTCTATCGCCCCTGATCAGAGCGGGCCGGACGGCCCGGCGGACGGACAGCAGTCGCCGCCGCCCCGCTGCTGACGCGGCCACCCCCAACAAGGCAGACTGTCGAGGGCGATTCCGGCAGTACCGGCAGGGGGCACCTATGGACCGTGACAGCGGGCCACGCGTACCGAACCAGCGCGCTCCGCTCGGGAGCGAGAACGCCGAGCTGTACTTCAGCGTGCTCGGACCGGTACGGGTGCGGCGGGGCGGTCAGATCCTGCCGCCCGGCTCGCCGCAGCAGCGCGCCCTGCTCGTCGCGCTGCTGCTCCGCGACGGGCGCACCGCCACCGCCCACGAACTGATCGACGCGATCTGGGGCGAGGAACCCCCCTCCCAGGCCCTCGCCGCCGTCCGCACGTACGCCTCCCGGCTGCGCAAGGCACTCGACCCGGACACCCTGGTCAGCGAGTCGGGCGGCTACGCGCTGCGCATCGGCCGGGACGCCCTCGACCTCGCCGTCGCGCAGGAGCTCGCGGCGGAGGCGTACAAGGCGAACGCCGCCGGCGACCGTACCCAGGCCCGGGCGCTGCTCAACAAGGTGCTGAACCTGTGGGACGGCGAACCGCTCGCCAACGTGCCGGGACCGTACGCGGAGAACCAGCGCACCCGGCTCGTCGAGTGGGGTCTGCAACTGCTCGAGACCCGGCTCGACATCGACCTCGAGGTCGGCCGGCACGCCGAGGCCGTCTCCGAGCTGACGGCGCTCACCGCGACCCACCCGCTGCGTGAGCGGCTGCGTGAGCTGCTGATGCTCGCCCTGTACCGCAGCGGCCGCCAGGCGGAGGCACTCGCCGTCTACGCCGACACCCGCCGGCTGCTCGCCGAGGAACTGGGCGTCGACCCGCGTCCCGAACTCTCCAGCCTCCAGCAGCGCATCCTGCGGGCCGACGCCGAACTCGCCCGCACGCCGGAGGAGACCGCACCCGCCCCGCAGACCACCCGGCCCGCCCAGCTGCCGGCCACCGTGCCCGACTTCACCGGCCGGTCGTCCTTCGTGCAGGAGCTCGGCGGTCAACTGGCGACCGCCGAGGGCTCCGTGATGGCGGTGTCCGCCCTCGCGGGCATCGGGGGCGTCGGCAAGACCACCCTGGCCGTCCATGTGGCCCACCAGGCACGCAAGCACTTCCCCGACGGCCAGCTGTACGTCGACCTCCAGGGCACCGGCAACCGGTCCGCGGAACCGGAGACGGTCCTCGGCGCGTTCCTGCGCGCCCTGGGCACACCCGACTCGGCGATCCCGGACACACTGGACGAACGGGCGGCCCTCTACCGCTCGGCCCTGGACGGGCGCCGGATCCTGGTGCTGCTCGACAACGCCCGCGACGCCGCCCAGGTCCGGCCCCTGCTGCCCGGCACGGCCGGCTGCGCCGCGCTGATCACCAGCCGGGTGCGGATGGTCGACCTGGCGGGCGCGCACCTGGTCGACCTGGACGTGATGTCCCCCGAGGAGGCCCTCCAGCTGTTCACCCGGATCGTCGGGGCGGAACGGGTCGGCGCGGAACGCGACGCCGCGCTGGACGTGGTCGCGGCATGCGGCTTCCTGCCGCTCGCCATCCGTATCGCCGCCTCGCGGCTGGCGGCCCGCCGCACCTGGACCGTCTCGGTCCTCGCGGCCAAGCTGGCCGACGGACGGCGCCGCCTCGACGAGCTCCAGGCCGGCGACCTGGCGGTGAAGGCCACCTTCGAACTGGGCTACGGCCAGCTGGAGCCGGCCCAGGCCAGGGCGTTCCGCCTGCTGGGCCTGGCGGACGGCCCGGACATCTCGCTCGCCGCGGCGGCCGCCGTGCTGGAACTGCCGCCGCACGAGACGGAGGACCTGCTCGAGGCACTGGTCGACACGTCCCTGCTGGAGTCCGCGGCGCCGGGCCGGTACCGCTACCACGACCTGGTGCGGCTCTACGCGCGTGCATGCGCGGAGCGGGACGAGTCCCCTGAGGCGCGGGAGGCCGCCGTCTCCCACCTGCTGGACTTCTACCTGGCGACGGCGGCCCGGGTCTTCGCCATGGAGCGGCCCGGCGACCGGCTCGTGGTCCATCTGGAGCCGACGGGTGACGCCGGGCTGAAGTTCACGCACCTCGACGACGCCCAGGACTGGCTCTACGCGGAGGCCCACTGCCTGTTGGCCTGCGCCCGGCAGGCGTCCCCCGGACCGCAGTTGCGGCGGGCGGTGGATCTGCTGTGGGCCGTCCAGAACCTCGCCGAGTCGGGAGCGAACTCGAAGGTCTACGAGTCCGTGGCCTGCGCGGCGGTCGAGGCCGCACGGGCCGCCGGCGACACCCGGACCGAAGGCCGGGCCCGGACGTCGATGACCAACGTCCATCTCACGGCGGGCCGTTACGAGGAGGCGGACGAGGAGGCCGCCCAGGCGGCGGTCCTGGCCCGCTCGGTGAACGACCCGGCGCCGGTCTACTGGTCGGACAACGACCGGGGCATCATCGCCTTCATACAGGGACGCAACCAGGAGGCCGAGGAACACCTGCGCCGCGCCATGGAGGGTTCACGCCGCGACGGCAACCTGCCCGGCGAGGCGAGCGCCCTGTCCAACCTCTCCCGCATCCACGTCGCCACCGGCCGCATCACCCAGGCGATCTCCCTCGCGGAGCAGGGCATCGCCATCTACGACCGGATCGGCCACACCCTGCGGCTGGCCAACGCCCGCTACGCCCTCGGTGTCGCGCTGACCCAGGCGGGCCGCCACACGGACGCCCTGGAGCAACTGTCACAGGCGCTGAGCCTGTTCGAGTCGAACCGGCAGCGCCTGTGGGAGGGCACGGCCCACTTCCGCATCGCTCAGGCGCATCTGTCCGCGCGCCGCCCGGCACGGGCCGCGCAGCACGCGGAGCAGGCGCTCGCGATGGGCTGCATCGGCGGCGACCGTACCCGCGGCAATGTGCTGACGACGCTGGGACTGGCCCTGGACGCGCTCGGTCAGGCGGACCGTGCGCGTGCGTGCTGGCGTGACGCGCTGTTCCTCCACGAGCAGACGGGCGCGGCGGAGGCCGAGGAGGTCCGCGCGCTGCTCGAACCGCTCAGCGGCGCCGCCTGACGGTTCGCCGCGCACGGCCGATCCCTGCGGGTCCGGGAAGACGGATGCAGGAACCGGCAGGGGCGGGGGCAGGGCGTTCATCGAATGTTTATGCTCGTCCGACATGCTCCAAGCATTCGATCCGTCGCATCGGGGGGCAGACGGATCACACGGGCCGGCGCCTCAGCGGGTGACAGGTCCACCGGCCTTCCGTCCGGCGACCCTCGGGGGAGTCGCCGGCCGGAAGGCCCTCCGGTCATCGGACATCCCATGGGGGACGACATGAGCACGAACAAGCAGAACCGCGAAGAGATCACCACGCTGGGCGACCACCACGCGCCCGCGCCGCCCGCCGACGGCATCACCACCATGGGTGACCACCACGCGCCGGTTCCGCCCGCCGACGGCATCACCACGCTGGGCGACCACCACGCGCCGGTTCCGCCCGCCGACAGCACCATCACCACCATGGGTGACCACCACGCCCCGGCGCCGCCGAAGGGCTGACACGAAGCCAACCACGACGGGGAACGGCCGCGGCGGCGCGGAGGGGAGCCGCCGCGGCCGTGGCATGTCCCGAACCGGCGTGCTCCGGCTGTGTTCTGAGCCACACTCAGACACTTCGTCAACAATGGGCCACCGACCGGACAAAACCAAAGGATCTTCGACAGAAACCGAGCGCAACCGCTCAGCGGCAGTGTGTACTTGGCGAGCGCGCCTCACGGCGCCCCCCACACCCTGCTCTCCCGAGGTCTAATTCGATGATCGAGATACCGGACCTGGCCGCCGGCGGCCTGGCCGCCGGGACGCTGTCGGCACTCGTCCTGGGAGGCGGGCTCCTCCGCTCCCGGCGGGAACGGGCCCGGCAGCGCGAGGAGATCGCCACGCTCCGGTCGCATCTCGACGCCGCCCGGTACGAAGTGGACCGCGCGGCCCAGGCCTTCGCCGCCGAGATCGCCCACCTCGCCGCGGAGCGGATGCCCGCGGAGGCCACCCGGACCGCCCACCCGCACGTCCGGGTGCCCGGACCGCTCGGGCCGGCGGGTGCGGGGACGGAGGCCGTGCTCGAAGCCCTGCGCACCGCCATGGCCCAGGAACGCAAACGCGTCGACGCCGCCGCCCGCGCCGGTATGCGCGGTGCGACCCGCGAGATCCAGGCCGGGCTCTACCGGCTCCAGGACGTGCTGCGCGGGCTCCAGCAGCGCTACGACGACCCGGAGCTGGCGCAGACCCTCTTCGCCCTCGACCACGAGAACGAGCAGTCGCTGCGCCGCGCCCAGGTCGCCGCCGTCGTGTGCGGGGCATGGGTGGGGCTCGCCCGCGAGGAGTCGCACCTGGTCGACGCCGTCACGGGCGGACAGGCCAGGCTCGTCGGCTACCACCGGGTCCAGGTGCACAACCACCTCGAGCCGGGCACCGCGCTCGTGTCGCACGCGGTCGAGCCGGTGGCGATCATCGTCGCCGAGCTGCTCGACAACGCGCTGCGCCACTCCTCGCCGGACACCGCCGTGGTGGTGAACCTCGAACGCGTCCACCACGGCGTCTCCGTGACGGTCGACGACGCGGGCGTCGGCATGGCGAGCGACGAACGGGCCGCCGCGCAGCGGCTGGTGGCCGGGGACGACCCGATCCTGCTGTCCGACCTCGGCGACCCGCCCCGGATGGGGCTGGCGGCGATCGGCCGGCTCACGCGGCAGTTCGACGTGTCGGTGGACCTGTCCACGCCGTCGCCCTACGGGGGTGTGCGGGCCGTGCTGCTCGTCAAGAGCCATCTGCTGACCCGTATCGACCCGGTCCTGCACCCGCCCGCCGTCAGCGCCGCCCGGTCCACCCGGAGTTCGGCGGAGCCCGAGCTCGCGGCCGAGCAGGCAGGGCCCACGGAACAGACGCCGCCGGTCCGGCAGGAACCGACCAGCCGGCAGGCGCAGCCCACCGGCCCCGAACAGCCCCGCCCTGAACCGCGCGTCGCGCAGCCGCGGCTCCCGGCGCCCGCCACCCGCGCCACATCGCCGGCCGCCGCCCCGGCGCCGCACGGCGACGAGCCCGTCCACGAGCCGGTGCCCGACCCCGCCCAGGACGGCGACCAGCTCCCGCAGCGCCGCCGCCGGGTCCGCGCGGAGGCGTCCTCCGCGGCGCCCGCCCCCGAACCGGCCGCGCCCGCGGCACCTGCCCGCACCCCCGAGGAGTCCGCCGCGGCGCTCGGGGCGCTGCAGTCCGCAACAGCCGCGGCACGCAACGCCGCAGAGACCGAAGGGAACGCCCCCCGATGACCAGCCGCGACCCCGGTGAAGCCGCCTGGGTGCTCGATCCGATCCTCGAAATCCCGCATGTCCGGGCCGCCGCGCTGCTGACCAGGGACGGGCTCGTCTCCGGGTACTCCGCCGCGCTCTCCCAGGACTCGGCGGAGCGCGTCGCAGCGATCATCAGCACCGTCCAGGGTGCGTGCCGTACCGCTGCCGCCGCGTTCGCCGACGAGGACGCCGCCCGGCTGCGGCAGGTGGTCGTCGAGTCCGACCACGGCTACATCCTGGTCGCGCCCACGGACCACGGCACGTGCGTGGCCGCGTACGGCAGCCCGGAGGTACGCCTGGACCTGCTGGGCCACCGGGTCCACTCCCAGGTCGCCCGGCTCGGTGAGAAGGCCATGGCCGCGGCGCCCCGGGTGGCCGACGGCGGCACAGCGGTATGACCGGCCGCCGGAGCGGCCGCCCCCTGGTGCCCGCCTACCTGTCCACCGGCGGGGTGGCGAGGCCCAGTCGCAACAGCCTGGAGCGCCTGTCGGTGCTGACCGGCGCCGGCGGGCCCGCGCCCGCCGGCCTGCCCGCCGCCCAGCACGCCGTGCTGGAGGCGCTCGACGGCGGTTCGCTGACCGTGGTGGAGACGGCCGCCCTGCTGAAGCTGCCGGTCTCCGCGGTCCGCGTCCTGGCCGCCGCCCTGATCGACCAGGGTCTGGTGCGCGCACGCCCACCGGTCCCCTCCGCAGCCCTGCCCGACCGTGACCTTCTGAAGAGAGTGGCCGATGGCCTCCGCGCCCTCAAGCTTTAGCCCGCCCGCGCGCTCCGGCCCGTCCTCGCGTGAGCGCGACTCGGCCGAGGCCGGTCTGCATCTGCCCGACACCGCGCGGGAACTGGTCAAGATCCTTGTCGCCGGCCCGTTCGGCGTCGGCAAGACGACACTGATCGACTCCGTCTCCGAGATCCGGCCGCTGCACACCGAGGAACATCTGACGCAGGCGTCGGTGGCGGTCGACGACCTGGCCGGGGTGCGCGACAAGACGTCGACGACCGTCGCCATCGACTTCGGGCGGATCTCGCTGGGCGGCGGGATCGTGCTCTACCTCTTCGGCACCCCCGGCCAGGAACGTTTCCGTTCCCTGTGGAACGACATCGCCTACGGGGCGCTCGGCGCGCTCGTGCTCGTCGACACCCGCCGTATCGACGACTCCTTCGACGTCCTCGGCATGGTCGAGGAGTCGGGACTGCCGTACGCCGTCGCCCTGAACACCTTCCCCGACTCGAAGACCTACGGCGAGGAGCAGCTGCGCCGCGCCCTCGACCTCGAGCACGACACCCCGCTGGTGATGTGCGACGCCCGCGACACCAACTCCTCCGTCGACGCGCTGCTCGCCCTGGTCCAGCACCTCATCGACCGCAACAGCCGCCGGACGGAGCTCCGTTGAACGCCTATCCTGCCCGCGCCGACGCGTTCTCGCTGTCCGCGCCCGTACGACTGTGGGAAGAGGGCTTCGCGGCCGACCCGCACGCCTACTACGCGGCGCTGCGGGCGCAGGGTCCGGTCGGCTGGGCGGAGCTCGCCCCCGGTGTGCCCGCGTACGTCGTCACCGACCGCCGCGCCGCCCTCGACCTGCTGCACGACCCCAAGACCTGGTCGCACGACCCGCGCCCCTGGGAGGCCACCGTCCCGGAGGACTCCCCCGTCCTCGGCATGATGCGCTGGCGGCCCAACTCCCTCTTCGCGGACGGCGACGCGCACATCCGCTACCGGCGCAGCCTCACGGACGCGTTCGACCTGGTGGAGCCGCACGACCTGCGCGAACGCGTCCATCACGCGGTGGACGTGCTCGTCGGCCGCTTCGGCCCGGCCGGCTCCGCGGACCTCGTCACCGAGTTCGCCCGGCCGCTCATGGCGCTGATCTTCAACAACCTCTTCGGGCTGCCCGACAGCGAGTCCGGCCGGCTCGACGCCGCGCTCGGCGCGATGATGGAGGGCGGCGACCGCGCGGCGGAGGGCGAGGCCGAGTACGGCAGGTACGTGCTGGAACTGATCGCCGCCAAGTCGGTGCAGCGCGGGCCCGACATCACCAGCCGGCTGCTGGACCACCCGCTGGCCCTCACGCCGGAGGAGGTCACCTGGCAGGTCTTCCTCACCCTCGGGGCGGGCCACGAGCCGAGCGCCAACCTCGTCTCCAACGCGCTCTCGCGGATCCTCGGCAACCCCGACTACTACTCCACCCTCACCAGTGGCTCCCGGCCGGTGATGGACGCGGTCCTCGAGGTGCTCCGGTACGAGACCCCGCTGTCGAACTACGGCATCCACTTCGCCCGCGAGTCCGTGTCCTTCCACGGCGTCTGGGTGCAGGCGGCGGTCCCGGTCGTCGTCTCGTACGGAGCGCTGGGCCACTTCGCCGAAAAGGACTTCGCCGGGACGCACCACCGCCACGACGCCTCGCACCTGTCGTTCTCCGCCGGTGAGCACGCCTGCCCCGTGAAGCAGCCGGCCCTGCTGATCGCCACGGAGGCCATCGAGCGCCTCACCCAGTGGCTGCCGGATCTTCAGCCGGTCGTACCGCGTGAGCGGCTCAGCTGGCGGCCGGGCCCGTTCCACCGTTCGCTGACGGCGCTGCCCGTCAGATTCACTCCTCACAGCCCCGACCAGGCAGGAGACCGTTCATGACCGTGTCCACCCGTGTGGCCGTCGATCCGTTCGGTGCCGACATCATCGCCGAGTGCGCGAAGCTCCGTTCCCTCGGTCCGGTGGTACCGGTCGAGCTGCCCGGCGGCATACCCGCCTGGGCGCCGACCGGTTACGACACCCTCAAGGCCCTGATCCTCGACCCGCAGGTCAGCAAGGACCCGCGTAAGCACTGGTCGCTCTTCCCCGAGATCGGCGAGCGCCCCGAGTGGGGCTGGATCCTCGGCTGGGTCGGTGTGGTCAACATGCTGTCGACCTACGGCAGCGACCACACCCGGCTGCGCAAGCTCGTCGCCCCCAGCTTCACCGCCCGGCGCACCGAGGCGATGCGGGACCGCGTGGAGGCCATCACCGAGGAGCTGCTCACCGAACTGGACGCGGCCGGCGCGAACGGCGAAGTGGTGGACGTGAAGGCCGCGTTCGCGCACCCGCTGCCCATGCGCATGATCTGCGAGCTGTTCGGCGTGCCCGAGGACCTGCGTGAGGCCACCGGTCGGCTGATCGCCGCCCTCATGGACACCTCCGACCCGAGCCCGGAGCGGGCGGCCTGGGTCCAGGAGCAGATCGGCACGGTCCTCGGCTCCCTCATCGGGTACAAGACCGAGCACCCCGGCGACGACATGACCACCGAGCTGATCCGGGTCCGCGACGAGGACGGTGACCGGCTCAGCGACGAGGAGCTCCTCTACACCCTGCTCCTCGTCATCGGCGCCGGCTTCGAGACGACGGTCAATCTGATCGGCAACGCCGTCGTCGCGCTGCTCGAGCACCCCGAGCAGCTGGCCGCCGTCAGGGCCGGCGGGATCAGCTGGGAGCAGGTGATCGAGGAGGTGCTGCGGGTCCGTCCGTCGATCGCCTCGCTGCCGCTGCGGTTCGCGGTGTCCGACATCACCGTCGGCAAGGTCACCGTCCCGGCGGGCGACGCCATCCTGACGACGTACGCGGCCGCGGGCAACGACCCCGCGCGCTACGGCGAGGACGCGGCGGCCTTCGACGCCACGCGCGCGGCCGACGACCATCTGTCCTTCGGTATCGGTGTGCACCGCTGCATCGGCGCCCCGCTGGCCCGCATGGAGGCGATGACCGCGCTGCCGGCGCTCTTCGACCGCTACCCGGGCCTCACCGCCGCGTTCACGTCCGACGAGCTGAAGCAGGTGCCCTCGTTCATCGCGTACGGGTGGCAGGAGATCCCGGTCCGCCTCCACGGCTGACCACCGCAGACGGGCCCGGCCCGGTGCCGCGACAGCGCGGGACCGGGCCGGTGCCGCGCTCAGCCGCCGTGCCGGGCGCGCAGCTCGGTCTTCAGCACCTTCCCGCTCGCGTTGCGGGGCAGTCCGGCCATGAACTCCACGTGTCTGGGGACCTTGTAGTTCGCCATCTCCCGTCGTGACCAGGCGATCAGGTCGTCGGAGGTGAGCGTCGAGCCGGGCCGGCGGACCGCGTACGCCTTGGCCACCTCGCCGAGGCGTTCGTCGGGCACGCCGACGACGGCGACGTCCGCGACGTCCGGGTGCAGGCCGATCAGCTGCTCGATCTCCGCGGGGTAGGCGTTGAAGCCGCCGACGATGAACATGTCCTTGATCCGGTCGGTGATGCGCAGGTTCCCCGCCTCGTCCAGGACGCCGACGTCGCCGGTGCGCAGCCAGCCGTCGGGAGTGATCGCGCGGGCCGTTGCCTCGGGGTCCTCGAAGTAGCCGCGCATGACGTTGTGACCGCGTACCAGTACCTCCCCCGGCTCTCCCGGCGGCGCGAGGACGCGGACCTCCGTGCCGGGTATCGCACGGCCGGAGGTGGCGGCGACGGTGGCGGGGGCGTCGCCCCGGCGGCACATGGTCACGATGCCGCTCGCCTCCGAGAGTCCGTAGGCGGTCAGGACGGTGGGGACGCGCAGCTCGTCGCGGATCCGTTCCACCAGTTCGAGGGGGACCACGGCGGCGCCGGTGACGACGAGCCGCAGTGTGCTCAGGTCGTGCCGGCCGCGTGCCGGGTGGTCCAGCAGCGACCGGTGCAGGGTCGGCGGGCCGGGGAGCACGGAGATGCGTTCCGCGGCGATGTTGGCGAGGACGGTCTCCACGTTGAAGACGGGTTGCGGGACCATCGTGGCGCCGCGGGTGAGGCAGGCGATGATGCCGGCCTTGTAGCCGAAGGTGTGGAAGAACGGGTTCACGATCAGGTAGCGGTCGCCCTCGCGCAGCCCCGCGAGCTCGCTCCACAGGTCGTAGCAGCGCAGCGTCTGGGCGTGCGTGATGACAGCGCCCTTGGGGCGGCCGGTGGTACCGGAGGTGAAGACGAGGTCGGAGGGGTCGTCGGCGGTGACGGTGCCGGCCCGCTCCCGCACCTGCCGTGCGCCGACGCCGTCGCCGCCCGCGAGGAAGTCCTTCCAGGTGCGGTACTCCTGCGGCGCGCTCTCGGCGAGCACGACGACCTGCTCCAGGTCGGGAAGCTCCACGTCGCAGCGGCGCAGGGAGGCGACGTAGGAGGTGCCGAGGAAGGTGCCGGTGACGAAGAGGAGCCTGGCGCGTGAGCGTTTGAGGACGTCGGCCGCCTCGGTGCCCTTGAAGCGGGTGTTGAGGGGGACGAGTACGGCTCCCGCGGTGACGGCGCCGAGGGCGCAGACGATCCAGTCGAGGGTGTTGGGCGCCCAGACGGCGACCCGGTCCCCCTTGCGGACGCCGGAGGCGATGCACGCGGCGGCGGCGCGTTCGACCCGTTCGCCGAGCTCGGCGAACGGGACGCGGGTGCGCCCGTCGACGACGGCCTCGCGTTGCCCGTACCGCAGGGCGGCACTTCGCACCAGCTCCGGGACGGTGCCCCATGCCAGGTCGCCGCGTCGCATCACATGCCTCCCGTACGTCCTCGCGCAGTAGCTGACGGTACGTCAGATTAGCTGTACGCTCCGGCCATGGCGACCCTCAAGGACAAGGCGGCGATAGTCGGGATCGGTTCGACGGCCTTCGCCAGACGACTGCCCGAGTCGGAGAAGACACTGGCCTGCCGCGCGGTCCTCGCCGCTCTCGAGGACGCCGGCATCGCCCCCTCCGAGGTGGACGGCTTCGCCTCGTACACGATGGAGGAGACCGACGAGGTCGAGCTCGCCAAGGCCGTCGGCGCGGGCGACGTCACCTTCTTCTCCAGGGTCGGCTACGGGGGCGGCGGCTCGTGCGCCACCGTCGCGCACCTGGCCGGCGCCGTCGCCACCGGACAGGCGAGCGTCGGGGTGGCCTGGCGCTCGCGCAAACGCGGCTCGGGACCGCGGCCCTGGACGAACACCACGGCACAGCTGCCGACCCCGGCCCAGTGGACCCGTCCCTTCGGGCTGCTGCGGCCCGCCGACGAGATCGGCATGCTCGCCCGCCGCTACATGCACGAGTACGGCGCGACCCGCGACCACTTCTTCAACGTGGCCCTCGCCTGCCGCAACCGTGCCAACCAGAACCCCGCCGCGATGATGTACGAACGCCCGCTCACCCGCGAGATGTACATGACCGCCCGCTGGATCAGCGAACCGCTCTGCCTCTTCGACAACTGCCTCGAGACGGACGGCGCGCTCGCCTGCGTGATCGTGAGCGCCGAACGCGCCCGCGACTGCCGGCACAGACCCGTCTACGTCCACTCCGCCGCCCAGGGCCTGCCCGCCCAGCACCACGGAATGGTCAACTACTGGAACGACGACCCGCTCACCGGCCCCGCCTGGACGGCCGCCCGGCACCTGTGGAAGCAGGCCGACTTCGGGCCGGACGACGTCCATGTGGCGCAGATCTACGATGCGTTCACCCCTCTGATCCCGCTGTCGCTGGAGGGCTACGGCTTCTGCGGGCGGGGCGAGGGCGCGGCCTTCACCGAGGGCGGAGCGCTGGAGATCGGCGGGCGTCTGCCCCTGAACACCGCGGGCGGTGGACTCAGCGAGGCCTACGTGCACGGCTTCAACCTGATCAACGAGGGCGTCAAGCAACTGCGGGGCGCCTCGACGGCCCAGGTGCCGGACGCGCGGACCTGCCTGGTGACAGCGGGCGAGGGCGTACCGACGTCGGCCCTTCTGCTGAGGAGCTGAGATGCTGCGACCGGTCATCGACGACGACGGCGCGCCCTTCTGGAAGTACGCGGCGAGCGGCGAACTGCGCGTCCAGGCCTGCGCCGCACCGGCCTGCGGCGAACCGCGCTTCCCGCCGCGGCCCTGCTGCCCGCACTGCGGGTCCTTCGACAGCGAGTGGCGCCTGATGAGCGGCCGTGGGCGCATCTGGTCGTTCGTTCTCCCGCACCCGCCGCTGCTGCCCGACTACGCCGAACAGGCCCCCTACAACGCGGTCGTCGTCGAGCTGCTCGACGCCCCCCGCATCCGGCTCGCCGGCAATGTGGTCGCCACCCCGGACGCGCCGCTGAACTCCGTCGACCCGGCCCGGCTGCGCATCGGTGCCGGGGTGCGCGTGGTGTTCACCCAGGACGGGCTGCCCCGATGGCGACTGGAGCGCGCATGAGCGTGCGCGTGGAGACCGACGAGGACACCGGCGTCGCCCTGGTCACCCTCGACCGGCCCGCCAGACTCAACGCCATCGACCTGGAGACGGCTGTGGAACTGACGGCGGTGTGGCGGGATTTCCGCCGCGACGACGCGGTCCGGGCAGCGGTGGTCACGGGCGCGGGCACCAGGGCGTTCTGCACGGGCATCGACCGCTCGGCCAAGGTGCCGCAGCCGTCCTCGCCGTACTCCCTCGACGATCCGCTGCTGGAGATCGGCCCCAAGGCGAACGACCTGTGGAAGCCGGTGATCGCGGCCGTCGAGGGCATGGCCTGCGGCGGGGCGTTCTACCTGCTCGGCGAGAGCGAGTTCGTGATCGCCTCGCACGAGGCGACGTTCTTCGACCCGCACACCACGTACGGGATGGTCAGCGCCTACGAGTCCGTCTTCATGGCCCAGCGGATGCCGGCCGGCGAGGTGGCGCGGACGGCCCTGATGGGCACGGCGGAGCGGCTGACGGCACGCCGTGCGTACGAAGTGGGCCTGGTCTCCGAGCTGACGGAGCCCGGCGGCGCGGCGGCGGCGGCGCTGCGGGCCGCGGCGGTGATCGCGTCGTGTCCGACGGACGCCGTCCAGGGAACGGTACGCGCCGTGTGGTCGGCCACCGAGGCGTCACGGTCCCGGGCGCTCGCTCTTGCCCCGCACCTGGTCACGCTCGGCAACCTGCCGCCGCGACGGCAGGCCGAGCTGTTCGAGCAGGGGCGGGGCAAGGGCGGCTTCCGACTGCGTTAGCGCCCCACCGGGGCGCCGTGGCGCCCGCCGGTCAGCTGCGGGAAGCCCGCGAGACCTCGCACTTGGTGTACTCGGAGCCGTCGCCGGAGCCGGTGTACGGGGTGGTGAGCACGGTGGTCTCGGAGGCGCCGGCGGCGACGGCGATCGCCGTCTTGCTCGCGGTGGCCGGGACGGCCGTGCCGCCGACGCCACCGGTGAACTTCATGGTGACGTCGTAGTCGTAGTCCAGCGAGTCACTGTTGTTGATGGTGATCTTCGCGGTGAGTGCCTTCGTCGCGTCGTCGTACATGCACTCGTCGATGGTGATGTCACGCGCGGCCTTGTCGGCGCTGGAACCACCGGTGACGGAGCCACCGCCGGTGCTGCCGGCGCTGTCGTCGTCGCGGTGGCTGCCGCCACTGCTCGAAGAGCTGCTGGAGCTGCTGGAGTTGTCACAGCCACCACCGCCGGAACCACGGGCCCCGGTCAGTGCGACGAGCGCGATTCCGAAGACGGCAATGGCGCGGACATGACGGATCTTCACGTTTCAACCCCCGTTGAAAGTGTCGGCGAATGGGCCCGGTTGACGAGCGCACGTCACCCTAGCAGCGTCATGGGACGCCTCCCGACACGAGAACGCCGACGGCGGTCACCCCCGCGGGGGGACCGCCGTCGGCGTGACAGGACTCGCACCCGGCACCGGGCCGGCAGCTCCGTGGGGCCGTTACTTCGCCGGCTTCTTGCCCGTGATGCCGAGGTGCACCACCAGGGCGAGGTTCGGCTTGAGTTCGGCCTGCTTGACCCCCCAGGTCGTGAAGCCCTTCTGGTGCGAGGCGACCGCGGCCAGCATCGCCACCAGCGATCCGGCCATCGCTCCGGGGCTGACGTCCTTGTCGACCTTGCCCTTGCTCTGGAGCTCCTTGACGGCGTCCGAGAGGGAGTTGGTGACCGAGGTCAGGATCTTCATACGGATCTTGTAGAAACGCTTGTCGCCCTCGGCGGCACCGAGATCGACCACGCGGAGAATGGCGTCGTTGCGGCGCCAGAAGTCGAGGAAACCCTCGACCAGTTCCTCCGCCGTCTGCCAGCCCGCCTTACCGACCCAGGAGCGGCCGGAGACCAGGTCGGTCAACTCGGCGCCCTCCTTGGCCATTTCCTCGGCGATTTCGAGAACGGCGCCCTCGACGTCCGGGAAGTACTGGTAGAACGTCGCCGGGGAAGTGCCCGCTTTACGGGCCACGTCGATGACTTTGACGTCCCGGTACGGCGACGAGCTGAGCATCTCGCTGAGGCAGTCGAGCAGTTTCTGCCGCGTCGCCTGCCCGCGTCGGCCGGCTACCCGGCCGTCGACGGTGCGCACTTGTCCTGTCATGCCGTCAGCTTACCGAGGGGTGATCGGCGCGCGATTCGGCCGACTGCAAATGGGGTGCCGACCACGGACAGCAATAGTGTTATCAACAGGCTGTGGACAACTTCGGTGGACAACTCGACGGGATCGGTCCCGCCGGGAGCACCCCGCATACCCCTTTCGACCGTTCCCCCCTTGCCGGAGCGGCCCATATCACCCATATGTTCGAATTGATTCCGCGCGCCCCGCGTGATGCGCCGTTAGCTTGATGGTGACGGGCACCACACCCAGGGAAGGAATCAGGTCCATGGCCGCATTCGCAGAGGGCACGCCGTGCTGGGTGGACGCATCGCTCCCCGACGTGGAGGCGGGCAAGCGCTTCTACGGCGAGCTCTTCGGCTGGACCTTCACCGAACGGGGCGGCGGCCACGTCGCCGGCGGCACCCGCGGGCGCTTTGCCGACGCCTTCAGCGACGGACGGCTGGTCGGCGCGCTGACTCCCAAGCGGGACGGCCGCATGCCCACCGTGTGGGGCGTCTACTTCGCCACCCCCGACGCCAAGGCCCTCGGCCGGCGCATCGCCGACCACGGCGGCCGAATGATCAACGACCCGCTGCCCGTCGACTCCGCGGGGATCTCCGCCGTCGCCGCGGACCCCGGCGGCGCGGTGTTCGGCCTGTGGCAGGCGGGCACCCGGCAGGGCTTCGAGAAGCAGGGCGAGCCGAACTCGTTCTGCTGGACCGAGGTGTACACCCGGGACCACGAGCGCGCGGACGACTTCTACGAGTCCGTGTTCCACTTCCAGGGCACGGACCTCACCGGCACCATGGCCGGCTTCCGCATGTGGTCGCCGGCCGGTACGGAACCGGGCGAGAGCACGGCCGTCGGCGGACGCAGCGCGATCACGGACGAGTTCCCGCCGGAGATGCCCGACCACTTCCTCGTCTACTTCTGCGTCACCGACTGCGACGCCACGGCCGAGTCCGTCGTCCGCCTCGGCGGCCGGGTCCGCACCGTCCCGTCCGACACCCCGTACGGGCGGATCGCCGTGTTCGGCGACAACCAGGGCGCCACGTTCGCGGTGCTGGCGGAGCCGGACCGGTCGGACGCGCCCGGCGGGACGCAGGAGACCGAGAGCGACGGGACCCAGTCGGAGTCCGGCAGGGGCGGGACGCGAAGGCTGGACCGCGACTCGTCCGACGAGGACGGAGAGGCCGCAAGAAGCGCCTGAGGCGACGATGTGAGCGGCCCCGGGGGGCCGGTCCGCGTATCCCCCACCGGCCGGCGCCTGCCAGGTCCCGGCCGGTGACCACGCTCACAGCGATGCCCGAAACGCGGTGAGACACCCCGATCCGCCCCCGGGTTCGCAACCGTGGCTCCGTACAGGAAGAATCAGGGTGCTCACCGCTGAGGGGCTCGATGGTGAGACCCTGCACGGGGCTGTATGTGACGGGCTCCATTTCGTGGGAGCCCGTACGGGGAGGTGGCACGCAGGTATGGAGCAGCTGACGCAGCACGACCCGAGACGGATCGGTCCGTTCGAGGTGCTGGGCCGGCTCGGTGCCGGTGGCATGGGACTGGTCTATCTCGCCAGGTCGGCGTCCGGCCGCCGGGTCGCGATCAAGACCGTGCGGACCGAGCTCGCGGAGGACCAGCTGTTCCGCGTCCGCTTCACGCGCGAGGTGGAGGCGGCCCGCGCGGTCAGCGGCTTCTACACCGCCGCCGTGGTCGACGCGGACCCGCGCGCCGCGGTGCCGTGGCTGGCCACCGCGTACGTGCCCGCGCCCTCCCTCGAGGAGATCATCAACGAATGCGGGCCCCTGCCCGCCCAGGCCGTCCGATGGCTCGCGGCGGGCATCGCGGAAGCGCTGCAGTCCATCCACGGGGCGGGCCTCGTGCACCGCGACCTCAAGCCGTCCAACGTGCTGGTGGTGGAGGACGGGCCGCGCGTCATCGACTTCGGTATCGCGTCCGGCGTCTCGAACACCCGGCTGACCATGACCAACGTCGCCGTCGGCACGCCCGCCTACATGTCGCCGGAGCAGGCCCGCGACTCCCGCAGCGTGACCGGTGCCAGCGATGTCTTCTCACTCGGCTCCACCCTGGTCTTCGCAGCCACCGGACACGCGCCCTTCCACGGCGCGAACCCCGTGGAGACCGTCTTCATGCTGCTGCGCGAAGGCCCGGACCTCGAAGGGCTCCCGGACGAGCTGCGGCCGCTGATCGACTCCTGCATGCAGATGGAGGCCGGGCTGCGGCCCACGCCCGAGGACCTTCAGGCCCAGCTGGCGCCCCATCTCTTCTCCTCCGGCAGCGACGACAGCGGCACCGCATCCGCCTGGCTGCCTGCCTCGGCCACCACCATGATCGAGACCCGTCGCGGTGGCGGCCGTCCGCAGGCCACGCCCCAGCGCCCCGCGCCCTCGCGCCCCACCCCGCCGCCCGTCCCCCCGGCGCCTCCCCAGCCGCAGTCAGCGCCCCCGCAGTCCATGGCCGCCCCGGTACGGCTGCCCGGCTCCAACGTTCCGATCGGACCCGGACCCCGGGTCGCCGACACCGGCCGCGCCGTGGTCGCGGAGGCCGGACCCGCCACCGGCTGGGTGCGGCCGCCCGGCGGCGCTGTGGCCGCGCCGCCGTCACCCGTCCCGCCGCCCGCGCAGGCGCCGGAGCCCGGTCCCGCCCACTGGCGGCCCTGGCGTTTCCGCATGTCGAACGACGTGTGGGGGACACCGGTCGTCGACGGCGACCTGCTGTACGTCACCTCCTTCGAGGTGCACGCGCTGGACGTGGGGACCGGCCGCCGCCAGTTCAAGACGCGGGACGTGGCCTGGGCGATGGCCGTCGCCGCCGGCCGTATCCACGCCTCCGACG
Source organism: Streptomyces sp. NPDC086835 (assembly GCF_044745705.1). NCBI lineage: Bacteria > Bacillati > Actinomycetota > Actinomycetes > Kitasatosporales > Streptomycetaceae > Streptomyces > Streptomyces sp. NPDC086835. The sequence continues at coordinate 298,172 of NZ_JBIVAU010000004.1, read as the reverse complement.
GTCCGACGCTGTACGCGCTCGACGCCGCCACCGGCAACGAACGCTGGCGGCTCCAGACCGACGCCTGGGTGTACTCCCTCAAGGTCGACCGCGGCACCGTCCTCACCGGCACCCGCGGCGGCGGCGTGCAGGCATGGGAGGCCTCCAACGGCGAGAAGCTGTGGGAGATCACCGGCGCCCAGAGCGACTTCGAGACACCGGAGGCCGGCCCCGCGATCTTCGGTGACACGGTGTACGTGTGGAAGGACGCACGGCTGCGCGCCCTCGAGGCCCGCACCGGCGACGAACGCTGGTCGTACCCGATCGGGGACGCCGCCTCCTGCGGGAACGTGCCCGTACGGGTGCAGCCGGCGCCCGACGGCTACGTGTACGTCTGTGCCGGCACGCGGGTGCTCGCCGTCGACATCACGTCCGGACTGGTGCGCTGGCACTTCGAGGCGCCCGCGGTGTTCCTCTCGCCGCCCGCGTTCGCGCCCGGCCCCGCCGTGACCGGCGGCGGCGTGTACCTCGCCGACTACCTCGGCACCGTCTACGCGCTGGACGCCACCACCGGCAAGGACCGGTGGCGCATCGCCACGGAGTCCCGCCAGTCCAGCGAGCCGGTACTCGTCGCGGCCGGCAACGTCCACGTCGGCAGCGGCTCGGCGCTCTACACCCTCGACGCCGTGACCGGCACCCCGATGTGGCGCTTCGCGGCCGGCGGCGAGGTCGTCGGCGCACCGGTCGTCGCCGACGGCCGCGTCCACTTCGGCTCCGCCGACCACGTGCTCTACACGCTCGACGCGAGCGGCGGCCAGCTCCGCTGGAAGCTGGCGACCGGCGGCGAGATCACGGGGTCGCCGGTGGCGCGCAACGGTGTGGTGTACGCGTGCAGCAAGGACCGGTGCGTGTACGCGCTGGACGCGGTGAAGGGGACGGCGACGGGTCGCGGCGCGGCGACGCGCTGACGCGTAGCACCTGCGGCGGGCTTGCCCCCTCCCCGCCCCTTCCCGCAACCGGGCTCCGCCCGGACCCGTACCGCGCTCCGCGCGGCGTTTCGGGGGCTCCTCCCCCTACGCCGTGGCGGCGTGGGGGGGACCCCCACCGGGCCCCCGCGCCTCGAACGCCGGCGAGGCTGGAAAAGCCTCCGCCCGACGAGGTTGATCTCGCTCAGCGAAAATCCAGCCCGCCTGGGGGCACCTCCCACGGCCGCCAGGCCATGGGCGGTAATTGAGGGCACCGCGTGGAGCGCGGTACAGGGTCCGGGGCCTGCCCGCCACGCGGCGGAGCCGCACATCGGCACAGCGGGAAGGGGCGGGGAGGGGAACGGCCCCGCGCAGCGGGCACGACCGCCGCGCGCCCGGTTCAAGACGGATCCGCTGGGTACCCGCCGCATGTCGCCGTCGGCTGCGGCGACAGAAGGAGGCCGGCGATGATCCGCAACGTCATCGGCTCGATACTCGCTCTCATCGGAGCGACGGCCGCCGTATGGAGCCCCTTCCATGACTGGTACGACGACCGTCACGGGCGCGACTACCGCATCCAGGACCTGTTCACCGGAATCACCTCGAACGAGGGCGAGCTCTTCACGTCCCTCCTGCTCCCCATGGCCTTCGCCGCCCTGCTGACCCTGATCGGTCTGCTGCTGCGTTCCCGCCTGTTGGTGGCGCTCGCCGGCGTCGTCGTCCTCGGGTTCACCGTCCTGTGGATGGTCCGGCAGGGTCAGACCGCCGGCAGTCTCACGGCGGGCGGGGACGGGCTCGGACCGGGCGTGGCGCTCGCCTTCGGCGGAGGCGTGCTGCTGCTGTTGGCCGCCGCGCTGATGAGCGGTCGCCGCGCGCTGCGCCGCAGGCGTGAGGAGCCGTACGACGAGGAGCCCCCGGGGCATGTCCCGGCAGCGGCGGAGGACTGGGGTCCGTACGGCCGGGACCCGAACAGCCCCGGCCCCTATCAGGGCCACGACCAGTACGACGCGGGCGAACACCCCGGGGACGAGGAGGCTCGGCCCCGGCACACGAGGTTCAGACGTCACTGACGGCCGGCGGTCTCCTTGGAGAACGCGAACAGCCCGGCCCGTTCGGCGGCGGCGTCGCGCAGCCGGTGCACGGGTCCGAAGAGCAGTTCGTCGGCCGCGGCCCGTTTGACGTACAGATGCGCCTCGTGTTCCCAGGTGAAGCCGGTGCCGCCGTGCAACTGCACGGTCTCGCCCGCGACCGTGCGCAGTGTCTCGAGGCACTGCGCGAGTGCCAGGGCGCCCGCCTCCGGGTCCCCTGCCGCGTAGTACGCCGCGGAGCGGGCCGCCTGGACGTGGACGTACAGATCGGCGAGCCGGTGCTCGACGGCCTGGAGGGAGCCGGTGGGGCGGCCGGACTTCTCCCGGGTCCTGACGTGCTCCACGGTTGTCGACAGCGCGCCCGCCGCCGCGCCCGCCGCTTCCGCCGCGAGGAGGGTGGCCGCACCGCAGCCGGTGGCGTGCAGGGCGCGGGGCACATCGGCGCCGTCCTCGCCGAGGAGCCGGGCGGGGCTGTCGCGGAGTTCGAGCCGGGCCTGCGGGCGGGTCTCGTCGAGTGCCGTCAGCCGGGTGCGGGTCAGGCCGGGTGCGTCGGCGTCGACCTGGAAGAGCAGGGGGCGGCTGCGCGGGAAGCCGCCCGTGTGGGCGGCGACGAGCAGCAGTCGGGCGCTGTGGCCGTCGAGGACCTGCGGGGCCTCGCCGTAGAGGGTCCAGCCGTCCCCCGTGCGCCGGGCCTGGATGCCGCCGGCCCGGCCGCCGCCCGCCCACACGCCGGCCGTGTTGTCGCCGGTCAGCGCGAGCGCCTCGGCGAGGTTGCCGGGGACGGCGAGCGCGCAGGTCAGGGAGGAGTCCGCGATCCGGGGCAGGAGCTCGGCGCACTGTGCGGGGGTGCCGAGTGCGCAGATCAGGGGGGCGGCGAGGCCGGCGGTGGCGAGCAGGGGCGACGGCAGCAGGACCCGGCCGCTCTCCTCGCAGGCGAGCGCGAGTTCGGTGAGGGTACGGTCCGCGCCGCCGTACCGGGCGGGGAGCGCGAGGCCGGGCAGGCCGAGCTGCCCCGCGAGGCGGGCCCACAGCTCGGTGTCGTACCCCTCGGGCGTGCGGGCGGCCGCGGCGGACCCGGCGGGGCTCGTGTGTTCCGTCAGCGCTTCGCGCAGCGTGCGGCGGATCTCGTGCTGCTCGGTGGTGAAGGCGGCATCCATCGGCGGCTCCTGCCCACGACATTCTGACGGGCGGTCATGTTAGGGCGTCGGGGGCGGGATGCACAGACGTCTTCCACCCCTTGGCGTGCACTATCTGATGTACCGTCAGATACATGCCCACCACATCGCGCAAGGTCGCCGTCGTCGGCATGTCCCTCTCGGACTGCGGCCGCGTCGACGGCCTCACCCCCTACGCGCTGCACGCCCAGGCGGCCCGCCGGGCGCTCGCCGACTCCGGTCTGGACCGCTCCGTCGTGGACGGCCTCGCCTCGGCCGGTCTCGGCACATTCGCGCCGGCCGAGGTCGCCGAGTACCTCGGCCTGCGACCCCTCTGGGTGGACTCCACGGCCGTCGGCGGAGCGAGCTGGGAGGTCATGGCGGCGCACGCGGCCGACGCCGTCGCCGCCGGTCACGCCAATGTGGTGCTGTTGGTCTACGGGTCCACCGCCCGCGCCGACATCAAGGCGGGACGGCGCACCTCCGACCTGTCCTTCGGCACCCGTGGCCCCCTCCAGTTCGAGGTGCCGTACGGGCACACCCTCGTCGCCAAGTACGCGATGGCCGCGCGCCGTCACATGCACCGATACGGCACGACCCTGGAGCAGCTCGCCCAGGTGGCCGTCCAGGCGCGGGCGAACGCCGCCGCCAACGAGGACGCCATGTTCCGTGATCCGATCACCGTCGACGACGTGCTGGACGGCCCGGTGATCGCCGACCCGTTCACCAAGCTGCACTGCTGCATCCGCAGCGACGGCGGCTGCGCGGTGCTGCTGGCCGCGGAGGAGTACGTACCGGACACGGCGAAGGACCCGGTCTGGATCCTCGGCACCGGTGAGCACGTGTCCCACACCACCATGTCGGAGTGGGACGACTTCACCGTCTCCCCCGCGGCGGTGAGCGGCCGGCTCGCCTTCGAGCGGGCCGGGGTGCGGCCCGACGAGATCGACATCGCGGAGATCTACGACGCCTTCACCTACATGACCTTGGTGACGCTGGAGGACCTCGGCTTCTGCGCCAAGGGCGAGGGCGGCGCCTTCGTCGAGCAGGGGCGGTTGCTGCGGGACGGGGAGCTGCCGGTCAACACCGACGGAGGCGGCCTCTCGGCCTGCCACCCGGGCATGCGGGGGCTGTTCCTCCTGGTGGAGGCCGTGCGGCAGCTGCGGGGCGAGGCCGGCGCCCACCAGGTCCGGGGGCCGGGCGGGCGGCTGCCGGCGCTCGCGGTGGCGTCGGGGACGGGCGGCTGGTTCTGCTCGTCGGGGACGGTGGTGCTGGGGCGGGGCTGATCCCACCCGGCGGAGGCCGGGGAGGTTGAATGCGTCCATGGACCATGAAGAGCGGGACCCGCAGGCGGCCTTCCGCGCCCTGCTGCACGCGCAGCGCGTCTGGGACGTCGAGCTGCCCGGGTTCGACCCGGCCGGCGCGCCCGGTGAGCCGCTGCCGCTGTTCCACCGGTGGTTCGGCGAGGCCGTGGCGGCCGGCCAGCCGGAGCCGCACACCATGACCCTGGCGACGGTGGACGCCCAGGGGCGTCCGGACGCCCGGATCGTGATGCTCCACGACGCCGACGAGCACGGCTGGCACTTCGCCTCGCACGCCACCAGCGCGAAGGGCCGGCAGCTGGCGGCCGCGCCGGAGGCGTCGCTCGTCTTCTACTGGGCCGCGCAGGGCCGCCAGGTCAGGGTCCGGGGCCGGGTCGTCCCCACCTCCGCCGAGGAGAGCGCGGCCGATCTGCACGCCCGCTCGACGGGCGCGCTGGCGGCGGCGCTGACCGGGCGGCAGAGCGAAGTGCTGGACTCCGTGGAGGAGTTGGCGCGCGTCTCGCAGGCCGCTTGGGAGAAGGCGCGGGCCGAGCCGGACGCCCCGGTGCCGACATGGACCCGGTACGTGCTCCAGCCGTGCGAGGCCGAGTTCTTCCAGGGCGACGAACAGCGCCGGCATGTGCGGCTGCGCTACCGGCGGGCCGCCGGCGGAACGTGGGAGCGGGAACTGCTCTGGCCCTGAGCAGGCCCGGCCGGCCGGAAGACCGGGACGCTGACGCCGTCCTCTCCCGTACGGAAGGCGACCGTCAGCTCCGTCCCGACGGCCAGCCGGTCCGGCTCGCACTCCACGACCTCGGTCATCATCCGCACCCCTTCGGCGAGTTCGACCAGCGCCGCCGCGTAGGGCACGCGGTCCGTGAAGGGCGGCAGGTCGTTGCGGTGGACGACGGACCAGGTGTAGAGCGTGGCGCGGCCGACGGCACGCTCCCAGCCGACGTCGTCGCTCCAGCAGTGCGGACAGAACTCGCGCGGATAGTGGTGTGCCCGGCCGCAGGCGGCGCAGCGGCGGATCAGCAGTTCGCCGGCGGCGGCCGCGTCCCAGTAGGGGCGGGTGAAGTCGTCGATGCCGGGCGTCGACGGGTCCTGGGTCATCAGAAGAGTCCGATCGCGTCGTCGAGCGACCACACCTGCCAGGACATGGCGAAGAGGGCGACCAGGGAGATCAGGGCCATCATGGCGTTCTGCCCCTGCTCCGCCCAGTCGTGGATCATGAGCACCAGGTAGAGCAGATTGAGCAGCAGCCCTCCGATCAGCGCCACCGGGGTCAGGAATCCGCTGATCAGGCCGAGGCCGAGGGCGAGTTCCGCGTGCACCACGAGGTACGCCATCGCCTTGGGCCGGGGCGCCACCACCTTGTCGAAGCCGGTGCGGACGGCCTGCCAGCGGTGCTCCGCCGCGACGCCGGCCGCCCACGTGATGCCCGTACCGCGCCGGAGCCAGCCCTTGCGGTCCTTGTGGCGCCAGCTCTCCAGCCACCACAGGCCGAGGCCGATGCGCAGAACGGCGGTCCATTCGGCACCGGTGAGCAATATCGTCCGCACGCTCCGGCCTCCCCTCCCGCTACTTTCTGACGGTACGTCAGTTCAGCGGAAGGAGGCGGCGGGCACAAGAGGGCGGGACCGTGACCGATTCGCAACCGAACTCCGTCTTGACTGAGACCCATCAAACCGGTGGGTCATTACGCTCACGCTCATGGCCGACGAAAAGGACTCCGACAGATACCCGGGCATCGACCGGACGAACGACCGCCCGGTGTATGTCGTCGGCGGCGGCCCGGGCGGTCTCGCCGCCGCGGCCGCACTGCGCGAGCGGGGTGTACGGGCGGTGGTGCTCGAGAGGTCCGAGTCGGTCGGCGCGTCCTGGCGGCGGCACTACGACCGGCTCCATCTGCACACCACCCGCAGACTCTCCGCGCTGCCCGGCCTGCCGATGCCCCGCTCGTTCGGCCGCTGGGTCTCGCGTGACGACGTCGTCCGCTATCTGGACAAGTACGCGGAGTTCCACGGGCTGGAGATCGTCACCGGTGTCGAGGTGTACCGCATCGAGCCGGCCGGGAACGACTGGTTGCTGCACGCCACCGGCGGCCGCCGGCTGACCGGGCGGGCGGTCGTGGTGGCCACGGGCTACAACCACACCCCGCATCTGCCCGACTGGCCGGGCCGCGACACGTACCAGGGCCGGCTGTCGCACGCCGGCGAGTACCGCAACCCCGCGCCCTTCGCGGGCAAGGACGTGCTCGTCGTCGGCGTGGGCAACACCGGCGCCGAGATCGCCGTCGACCTCGTGGAGGGCGGCGCCGCGCGCGTACGGCTGGCCGTGCGCACCGTCCCGCACATCGTGCGCCGCTCCACCGCGGGCTGGCCCGCCCAGCGCACCGGCATCCTGGTCCGCCGGCTCCCGGTGCGGCTGGTGGACCGGGCGGGCAGGGTCATGAGCAGGATCGCGGTACCCGACCTGGCCGCCCAGGGGCTGCCCCGCCCGGACACGGGCCTGTACTCGCGCGTCAAGCAAGGCGCCATCCCCGTGCAGGACGTGGGCCTGATCGACGCCGTACGCACGGGCAAGGTCGAGCCCGTCGCGGCCCTCGAGTCGTTCGACGACGGCAAAGCGGTGCTGGCCGACGGTACACGGATCTCCCCTGACGCCGTGATCGCCGCGACCGGCTACCGGCGTGGACTGGAGGACCTGGTGGGACACCTCGGCGTGCTCGACGAGCGCGGCCGCCCCGTCGTCCACGGTGGCCGCACCCCTGCGCAGGCGCCGGGTCTGTACTTCACCGGCTTCACCAATCCCATCAGCGGCATGCTCCGCGAGATGGCGATCGACGCCCGCAAGATCGCGAAGGCGCTGACGTAGCGACGCCGCCGGGGCCGGCGCCGGCCCGGCCCCGGGCACCGCTCCGGCCGGACGACGCCTCCGCCCCACGGCGGGCCCGGTTCCTCCGCCGGAGCGATCCGCCCCAAGGGCGGCGGCCGCCGCCACTCACCGTGAGGCGCCCACGACGCGATGCGACGCGCCCAGCGTGACGCGCCGGACGCGCACCGGCGCGTTCTCCGTTCGCACGACGGTTCCTGACTACCAGTCAGTTCGGTAACCTGACTGAGCGTCAGTTAACCGGCCGGACAGCTCGGCCATCGAGCAGGAGCGGAGACCAGCGATGCTCGGATCAACTCACGGCACCCTCACCTCCGACCTTCGCGCGCGCGTCGTCGCCTGCGGCGACCGCCCCGCAAACGCCGTCCACGAAGCCGCCGGACCCGCCGCGTCCACAGGTGACCTCGATGTGAGCGGCCGGCCTCTGTACGCGCCGGTGCCCGACCTGGACCGGTTCTTCCGCCCCTCCTCCGTCGCGGTCGTCGGGGCCTCGGACACCGAGGGCAGGCCCAACACCGGCATCACCCGCCAACTCGTCGACTGGGCCGCACGCGTCGGCGCACTCCTGCACCCCGTGCACCCCACCCGGACCTCCGTCTTCGGCCTCGACTGCGTACCCTCCGTCGCCGACCTGCCGGGCCCCGTCGACCTCGCCGTACTGCTGGTCCGCGACCCGCTCCCGCTGATCCCGCAACTCGGCGAGGCCAAGGTGCCGTTCGCGGTCGCGTTCGCCTCCGGGTACGCGGAGACCGGCGAGCAGGGCGCCGCCGCCCAGGCACGGCTCGCGGCGGCCGTGGCGCGCTCCGGCGTACGGCTGCTCGGCCCCAACACCAATCTCAACGCCTTCGAGACGTTCCGCGACGACCTCGAAGGGCCGGCGATCGCGCTCATCACCCAGTCCGGCCACCAGGGCCGGCCCGTGTTCACCATGCAGGAGCTCGGCGTACGGCTCTCCCACTGGGCGCCCACCGGCAACGAGGCCGACCTCGAGACCGCCGACTTCATTTCGTACTTCGCCGAGCGCCCGGAGGTCGGCTCCATCGCCTGCTACGTGGAGGGACTGAAGGACGGGCGCTCCTTCCTGCTCGCCGCCGACCGGGCGGCCCGGCGCGGGGTGCCGGTCGTCGCCGTCAAGGTCGGCCGCACCGACACCGGCGCGCGGACGGCCGCCTCGCACACCGGCAAACTCACCGGCAGCGACCAGGTGGTGGACGCGGCGATGCGGCAGTTCGGCGTCATCCGCGTCGACGGGCTCGACGAACTCCAGGACACCGCGGCGCTGCTGGCGCGTGCGCGGCGCCCGGCCGGCGACGGCGTCGCCGTCTACTCGATCTCCGGCGGCACCGGCGCGCACTTCGCGGACCTGGCGACCGCCGCGGGACTGCGGATCCCACGGCTGAGCGACGCCCGGCAGGCCGAACTGCACCAGTGGATACCGCCCTACCTGAACGTCTCCAACCCCATCGACAACGGCGGACACCCGGTGGGCGACCACCGCGGCCGCAAGATCATCGACGCGATCCTGGCCGACCCGGACGTGGACGTGCTGATCTGCCCGATCACCGGCCCCTTCCCGCCGATGAGCGACAGGCTCGCCCAGGACCTGGTGGACGCGGCGGAGACCACCGACAAGCTGGTGTGCGTGGTGTGGGGGTCACCGGCCGGCACGGAGGAGGCGTACCGGACCACGCTCCTCGGCTCCTCCCGCGTCGCGACCTTCCGCACCTTCTCCAACTGCATCACGGCCGTGCGCGCCCATCTGTCCCACCACCGGTTCACGGCCCGCTACCGCTCCCCGTTCGACGAGGCGCCGCGCACCCCCTCCCCCTCGTACCGCAAGGCGCAAGCGCTGATGCGACCCGGCGAGCAGCTGAGCGAGCACGCGGCGAAGCAGCTGCTGCGGGCCTACGGGATCCGCGTGCCCCGCGAACAGCTGGTGACCAGCGCGGCGGCATCGGTACGGGCGGCGGCCCTGGTGGGCTACCCGGTCGTGATGAAGGCGTCGGCGCCGCAGCTCGCGCACAAGACCGAGCTGGGACTCGTCAAGATCGGCCTCACCTCGGCGAGCCAGGTGCGTGACAGCTACCGCGAGCTCACCGACATCGCCCGTTATGAGGGCGTGGACCTCGACGGCGTGCTGGTGTGCCAGATGGTGGAGCGGGGCGTCGAGACGGTCGTCGGGGTCGCGCCGGACGAGCTGTTCGGCCCCACCGTGACCGTCGGCCTCGGCGGGGTGCTGGTGGAGGTACTGCACGACACTGCCGTGCGCGTCCCGCCCTTCGGCGAGGACCAGGCACGGTCCATGCTCGGCGAACTGCGCGGCCGGGCACTGTTCGAAGGCGTACGGGGCGGCCCGCCGGTGGATGTGGACGCGCTCGTCGAGGTGGTCCTGCGGGTGCAGCGGATGGCGCTCGAACTGGGCGACCAGCTCGCCGAACTGGAGGTCAACCCGCTGATGGTGCTGCCGCGCGGGCAGGGCGCGGTGGCGCTGGACGCGCTGGCGGTGTGCCGGTGAGCCCTGACGTGCGGCACGCCGTGTCGGACGGCGTCTCCTGGATCACCCTCGACCGCCCGGAGGCGATGAACGCCCTCACCTGGGAGCAGCGGGAGCGGATCATCGACCTGCTCGCCGCCGCATCCTCGGACCCGGCGGTGCGCGCCGTCGTCGTCACGGCGACGGGCCGGGGCTTCTGCGCGGGCGCCGACCTGCGTGGGGCGCCACCGCGCGAACACGTCCCGGGGGACATCGCCCGGACCGTCCGGCTCGGCGCGCAGCGGCTGATCGGGGCGGTGCTGGACTGCGAGAAGCCGGTGATCGCGGCGGTCAACGGCACGGCGGCCGGTATCGGCGCGCATCTGGCCTTCGCCTGCGACCTGGTCCTGGCGGCGGAGGAGGCCCGCTTCATCGAGGTGTTCGTACGGCGGGGGCTGGTGCCGGACGGCGGCGGGGCGTATCTGCTGCCCCGTCTGATCGGCCCGCAGCGCGCGAAGGAGCTGATGTTCTTCGGCGACGCCCTCCCCGCGCCGGAGGCGCTGCGCATGGGCCTCGTCAACCGGGTCGTCCCCGCGGCGGACCTGGACAGGACGGCCCGCGAATGGGCCGCCCGCCTGGCCGCCGGCCCGACCCGGGCGCTCGCCCTGACCAAGCACCTGGTGAACACCTCCCTGGACGCGGACCGCGCCACGTCCTTCGCCGCGGAGGCCGTGTCCCAGGAACTCAACATGACCACCCACGACGCCCAGGAGGGTGTGGCGAGCTTCGTGGAGCGCAGGGCGGCGCGTTTCGAAGGGCGGTAGATGCCGAAGCCGGACCACCACGCGGGCGGCACCATGCCGACGCTTCCGCTGCTCGAACGGCTCGCGGCAGCGCTCGGGGCACGGCTCAGCGTCGCGTTCGAGCCCCTCGATCGTGCGGGCTGACCCCAGCGGCGCAGTACCCGAGGCCCGTACCCGTGCCGGTCACCCCTTGCGCAGGATGTAGAGGTCACCCGAGTCAGGGTCGCCGATCACGACAAAGAGTTCGAGACGGTCCCGGGTACCGCTGAACGTCCATCGGTCGCGCGCGTCCCGGCAGCCCTGGACCGTGAAATCGACGGCGGCCCGGTCATCGGGGCCATGCCCGCGCCACGACCAGGTGCCGTCGCCGTCACAGAACTCCGTTTCCCCCAAGGTGGATCCGATGTGCGGCAGGCTGCGGAAGGACGCACGGCCGTCCGCGGCAAGACGGACCTCCGTACCGCCCTCGATGCGCCACGTGCCCACAGCGTCGGTACGGCTGATCTCGGGGGGCTCGTACTCCTTGAGGTGGCCGGTCCGGAGCCCGAGCGCGATCAGGCCCATGGCCAGAGCCACGCAGACGGCGGTGCCCAGGGTGAGTTCACCGATCAGCCGCCGGCGGGGCCTCGGTCCGCCGAGGGCCGCGCGGTGTATCGCATGGTGCCCGAAGAGGATGGGGATCACGCTCGAGCCCAGCGTCCACAGCAGAGCGACGGGATACGACGCGCCGTTCGCCCACGCGAGCAGTGCGTACAGCAAGGAGAGCGGTGCCGCCGCGGCCAGGCTCCAGCACCAGGCGGGTGGGCGCCGTCGGGCGGCGAGGCGGCCGAGCAGGATCGCGGGGAGGGACATCGCCAGTGCGTGGCCGAAGCCGACGACGGCGAGGGACAGCGGGGCGAGCAGAGCGACGAAGAGCAGCCCGACGGCCGGTCCCGGCGCGTAGTACGTATCCTCCTGCGCGGGCAGCCACCAATGCCCCACCATGAGCACGACGACCTGCGCACCGAACGCGGACGCGGAGGCGAACAGCCCGATTCCCATCCGGCTGCCGCGCGGTTCGTCCCTCACTCCCACCTCCGAATTGAACACGTTCAACCAACCGGACAGTACCCCGGCACCGGGAGCCCACGTCACGGGGGTTCCTTTCTGACATTCCGTCAGTTTCAATGGTGGTGTGATGGGACACGCCGCCATGGCCGCCACCGCCGTCCGGTATCTGAGGTCCGTCGGGGCGCCGACCGGGGCCGGACCGGGGGCCGGCGTACCGGCGCCCGTGCTGCGGGCCGTCGGGGAGGACGAGCGGGCGCCGTTCGGCGTCGGGGAGTTCCGGCGGGTGCTGGGGCACTTCGCCAGCGGGGTGACCGTCGTGACGGCGGCCGGCGAGGACGGGCCCGCCGGGTTCGCCTGCCAGTCGTTCGCGTCGCTGTCGCTCGATCCGCCCCTCGTCGTCTTCATGGTGGGGCGCACGTCCACGACCTGGCCGCGGATCGCCCGCGCCGGAGGCTTCTGCGTCAACATCCTCGGTGAGGACCAGGGCGAGCTGTGCCGGGGCTTCGCCGTCAGCGGGGCGGACAAGTTCGCCGGGGTCGCGTACCGGCCGGCGCCCGTCACCGGCGCGCCGCTGCTGGACGGTGTGCCCGCCTGGATCGACTGCACCGTCCAGGCCGTGCACACCGGCGGCGACCACCTCCTCGTCGTCGGCCGGGTGGTGGCGCTGGACGCCGAGGAGGACGGCGCGCCCCTGCTGTTCCACCGCGGGCGGTTCGGGCGGTTCGACGTCCGATAGCCGCCGGCACACGCCGGTCCCGCCGCGGATGCTGGTCGCATGACCACGACGACCTACGAAAATCTCGCGATCGCGCCCGCCGTGTTGAAGCAGTTGCGGGAACGCGACGACGCGGGACTCGTCCCGCGACCCGCCGTCGATCCGCAGGGCGGCGCCCCGCTCCGCTGCTGCCTGCGGCACAGCGAGGCGGGTGAACGCATCGCTCTCGTCTCGTACGCCCCGCTGCGCCGCTGGGCGGCAGGGACCGGCGCCGATCCGGGGCCGTACGACGAGTGCGGGCCGGTCTTCGTCCACGCGGAGGAGTGCGCGGGGCAGACGTCCGGGCCCGGTTACCCGGTCGGGCTGCACGGCCCGCGCAGGGTCCTGCGCGCGTACGACAACGGCGGGCGCATCCTCGGCGGGACGCTGGTCGAGCTCCCCCGGGAGCGGGCCGCCGAGGTGGAGGGCGTCCTGCGGGACGTCTTCGCGGATCCGGCGGTGGCGCTGGTGCACGTGCGGGCCGTGGAGTTCGGCTGCTTCATGGTCGAGATCCGCCGCTGCTAGACCGTGGCGACCGGGACCTTCGGGAGCGGCTTGCGACGGATGACGAGGGCCATCAGGGCCGCTGCCGCGCACAGGGCGCCGGAGGCGTACCAGACCACGTCGTACGAGCCGAAGACGTCGCGGGCGACGCCGCCCGCGAAGGCGACGACGGCCGCGCCGACCTGATGGGAGGCCAGCACCCAGCCGAAGACGATCGCGCTGTCGTCGCCGTAGTGCTCGCGGCACAGGGCGATCGTCGGCGGGACGGTGGCGACCCAGTCGAGTCCGTAGAAGACGATGAAGAAGATCATCGGCGGCTCGACGGACGGCCCGAGCAGGATCGGCAGGAACAGGAGCGAGACGCCGCGCAGCGCGTAGTACACGGCGAGGAGGCGGCGCGCGTCGAAGCGGTCGGTGAACCAGCCGGACGCGATCGTGCCCACGACGTCGAAGACACCGATCACGGCGAGCAGCGACGCGGCCGCCGTGATCGGCATTCCGTGGTCGTGCGCCGCCGGCACGAAGTGCGTCTTGACCAGGCCGTTCGTCGAGGCCCCGCAGATCGCGAAGGTGCCGGCCAGCAGCCAGAACGGACCGGTGCGGGCGGCCCGGAGGAGGACGGAGAGCGCCCTGCGCGCCGCGCCGGGCACCGGCTCCGGCTTGGGCGTGAAGCCCTCGGCGCCGTACGCGGCGAGGCCCACGTCGGCCGGGTGGTCGCGCAGCAGCAGCCAGACGAAGGGGACGACGGCCAGCGCGGAGAGCGCGACGGTGATCGAGGCGGGCTCCCACTCGTGGTTCTCCACCAGCCACGCCAACAGCGGCAGGAAGACGAGCTGCCCGGACGCGCCCGCTGCGGTGAGGATGCCGGTGACCAGGCCGCGGCGCTGCACGAACCACCGGTTGGTGACCGTCGCGGCGAACGCGAGCGCCATGGAGCCGGAGCCGAGGCCGACGAGGACACCCCAGTACAGGACCAGTTGCCAGGCCGCGGTCATCGTCACCGTCAGCGCCGACCCGATCGCGATCACGGTCAACGCGACGGCGACGACCCGGCGGATGCCGAAACGGTCCATCAGGGCCGCGGCGAACGGCGCGGTCAGCCCGTACAGGGCCAGGTTGACCGAGACGGCGAAGCCGATGGTGCCCCGCGACCATCCGAAGTCTTCGTGCAACGGCTCGATCAGCAGACCCGGCAGGGACGCGAAGGCCGCGGCGCCGATGATCGTCACGAAGGTGACGGCTGCGACGAACCAGGCGCGGTGGATACGGGGCGGACGGCGAAGCGGCTGCTCGGAGCCGGCGCTGGTCGCGGTTGTCTGGGTCACGTCACCCAGCTTCCGGTCCGGGATCCGCCCGCAGCGAGTGGCCCGAAGGACAGCATTCGATAGGATCGGGCCATGACTGCTGCGAGAAGGCACCGGGTCGTGGTCCTGGCGCTGCACGGGCTGCTCCCCTTCGAGCTCGGCATCCCGCACCGGATCTTCGGCCGCGCCAAGGACGCCGCCGGCAACGCGCTGTACGAGATCGTCACGTGCGGCATCAGGCCGGGACCGGTCATGACGGACGCCGACTTCGCGGTGAACGTCGAGCACGGGCCGAAGGTCCTGGCCACCGCGGACACGGTCGTCGTCCCCGCGTCGTACGAGCTGGGGCCCGTCTACGACGAGGGCCGGCTCCCCGACGACCTGGCCGCCGCCCTCGCGCACATCCGGCCGGGCACCCGCATGGTGTCCATCTGCACCGGCGGGTACGTACTCGCCGCCGCCGGCTATCTCGACGGCCGCCCCGCCACCACGCACTGGTCGGCGGCCGAGCACTTCCAGCGGATGTTCCCGTCCGTCAAGGTCGACGCGGACGTCCTGTTCATCGACGACGGTGACGTGCTCACATCGGCGGGGGTCGCGGCCGGACTCGACCTCTGCCTGCACATCGTGCGCCGCGACCACGGCGCCGCCGTCGCCAACGAGGTGGCGCGCCGGACCGTCGTACCGCCGCACCGCGACGGCGGCCAGGCCCAGTACATCCACCGGCCCGTGCCGGAACCGCAGTTGGCGACCACCACGGCCGCGCGCGCCTGGGCACTCGGCCGGTTGCACGAGCCGCTGCAGCTACGGGACCTGGCCGACCAGGAGTCGATGTCCGTGCGGACCTTCACCCGCCGCTTCCGCGAGGAGGTCGGCATCAGCCCGGGGCAGTGGCTCACCCAGCAGCGGGTGGAACGGGCCCGGCATCTGCTGGAGTCCACGGACCTGTCGGTGGACCAGGTGGCGCGGGACGCGGGCTTCGGCACGGCCCAGTCGATGCGCCAGCACCTCCAGGCGGCACTCGGCGTCCCACCGACGGTCTACCGACGCACGTTCCGCGCGAGCGCGGGCAGCGCCTGACACAGAGGCCGGGCGGACGGACGGGCACGCGGGGGCAGGGGCCGGGGGGCCAGACGGACGCAGGGGAGCGCACCGGGCGGACAGTCGGACGCACGGGAGCGCACCGGGCGGGCGGAAGGGCGCACGGACCGGACGGTCAGAGACAGGGCGGTCGCGGAGCCGGCGGGATTCGAACCCGCGGACAGGGAGGGGCAGGCCCGCCCCTGCCCCCGTCAGTCGGCGAGGGAAGGGCCTCCCCCACGCCGATCGCAATGGGCCGCTCTGCCACGGCTCCGGGACCTGCGGGGCCGCGCGACCCCGGTCCCGTGAGCCTAGGGTCGGCGGCCCGGCCGGAGCCACAGATTTTGGGACTCAGAAGGTCAGCACACCGCGCGCCACCCGGCCCTGCCTCGCGTCCTCTGCCGCCTTGGCGAAGTCCTCGACGGGGTAGGTGGCGGTGACCAGTTCGTCGAGCAGCAGGCCGCCCCGGCGGTACAGATCGGCGTAGAGCGCGATGTCGTGCTGCGGGCGGGAGGAGCCGTAACGGCAGCCGAGCACCGACTTGTCCAGGAACATCGACGCCGGCAGGAAGGACGCCTCGGCCGTCGGGGCGGGCATCCCGAGCAGGATCGCCTGGCCCCGCCGGTCGAGCAGTTCGATCGCCCGCCGCACGAGAGCGGCGCTGCCGACGCACTCGAAGACATGGTCCGCGCCGGTCGGCAGGATGTCGCGCACGCCGTCAGCAGATCCGAGGAAGTGCGTCGCGCCGAACTGCCGGGCCACGGCCTCCTTCGCCGGGTTGGTGTCGACGGCGAGGATCGCGGAGGCGCCGGCGATCCTGGCGCCCTGAAGGACGTTGAGCCCGATGCCGCCGGTGCCGATGACGACCACGGTGTCACCGCGCTGCACGTCGGCCCGGTTGAGCACGGCCCCGACACCGGTCAGGACGCCGCAGCCGATCAGCGCCGCCGAGGTGAGGGGGATGTCCGCGGGGATCCTCACGGCCTGCACGGCCTTGACGACCGTGCGCTCCACGAAGGCGGAGTTGGACGCGAACTGGAACAGCGGCGTGCCGGCCCGGGAGAAGGGACGGCCGGGCCGGCCGATCGCCCGGCGGCACATGGTGGGCCGCCCGCGGTCGCAGTCTGCGCAGGCGCCGCAGTTGGCGAGGGTGGACAGTGCGACATGGTCACCGGGAGCCACATGGCCGACCCCGTGGCCGACCGCCGCGACGACGCCCGCGCCCTCGTGGCCGAGCACCACCGGTACGGGAAAGGGGATCGTTCCGTCGATCACCGACAGGTCGCTGTGGCAGAGCCCGGCGGCCGCGATGTCGACGGCGACCTCTCCTGGTCCCGGATCCCGTACCTCCAGGTCCGCGACGACCTCGGCCTGTTCGCCGTCGAACACGACGCCCCTCATCGCGGCTCCTTCAACAGGCCGAGCACCCGCTCGGCGACGGTGTTCCACCGGCTCTCGGCGGAGCCGCCGTTGATCGTGCCGGCCCGGGAGAGGAGGAAGTCCACGGCGGCGGCTCAGTCCTGGGGCCGGGCACCGGGGCGCCGACCGGTGTCGTCGGCGGGGCCGGCGTCGGTGGGGGCCGTATCGGCGGGGCCGGTGTCGTCCTCACGGGGCGCCTCCAGCCGCTCCAGCAGCGGCATCGGGTCGGTGCCCACCGTGCCGGGGAGGAAGTCGGCTATCCGGTCCGGGGTCCAGGGCCCTTCCCCGTAGGCGGCCCGCAGTTCCCTCGGCTGCGCCCAGACCGCGATCTTGGGGCCGGCGATCGTGTAGACCTGCCCGGTGATCCGCTCGGCGCGGGCACGCTCGGAGAGCAGGTAGACGACGAGGGCGGCGACGTCCTCGGGGTCACCGATCTCCTTGAGTTCCATGGGGACGTTCGCCGACATACGGGTACGGGCCACCGGGGCCACCGCGTTGGCGGTGACCCCGTACTTGTGGAGCCCGAGCGCCGCACTGCGGACCAGCGAGATGACGCCGCCCTTCGCGGCGGAGTAGTTGGCCTGCGACACGCTGCCCTGGTGGCTGCCGCTGGTGAAGCCGATCAGGGTGCCGGACCTCTGGGCCCGCATCACCGCCGACGCGGCGCGGAAGACCGTGAAGGTGCCTTTGAGATGGGTGGCGAGGACCGGGTCCCACTCGTCCTCCGTCATGTTGAACAGCATCCGTTCGCGCAGGATGCCGGCGACGCAGACGACGCCGTCGAGCCGTCCGTACTCGGCGAGGGCCACGTCCACGACCCGTGCCCCGCCCGCCATCGTCGCGATGTCGTCGGCCACGGCGACGGCCGTGCCGCCGGCGGCCTCGATCTCCTTGACGACGCCGTCGGCGACGGCCGACGTGGGCGAGGAGCCGTCGATCGAGACGCCGTGGTCGTTGACGACGACCTTCGCCCCCTCGGCCGCGCAGGCGAGCGCCACGGCCCGCCCGATGCCACGGCCCGCCCCGGTCACGGCGACGGTCCTGCCTGCCAAGAAGTTCCCCACGACCGGCCCCTTCCCGCAGTTTCTGACGGACCGTTAGATTCTAGGCCCAGTCCGCCGCATGAACACAAGCCCCGGGAGGCCAGATGTCACTGCCGGCCGCGTTCCACGACATCGCGAAACGCGTCAACAACTGGGGCCGCTGGGGTGAGGACGACGAGATCGGCACCCTGAACCTGATCACCGGCGAGGTGGTCAGGGACGCCGCCGCCACGGTGCGCAGCGGCCGGCGCATCCCCCTCGCGCTCCCCCTCCGGCAGGACGGCGTGCAGACCGGCGTCATCCCGGGACGGGTGAACCCGCTGCACACGATGGTCCAGATCAACCAGGAGCTCTTCGGGCCCGGAACCGTCGCCACCAGCGACGACACCGTGACGATGGGGCTCCAGTCGGCCACCCACTGGGACGCCCTGACCCATGCCTCGCACTCGGGCCGCATCTACAACGGCCGCCCGGCCGACACGATCACGCCGCACGACCGGGCCCGCTTCAGCGGCATCGACAAGGCCACGCCCGTCGTCTCACGGGGCGTACTGCTGGACGTGGCACGGGCGAAGGGGCTGGACCGGCTGGCCGGCGACCACGCCGTCACGCCGGAGGACCTGGAGGAGGCGGCGGAGTACGGCCGGGTCACCGTCGGCGCGGGCGACATCGTCCTCGTACGGACGGGGCAGATGCGGCTGTGCCTGGAGGGGGACCGGCACGGTTACGCGTTCCCGTCGCCCGGCCTGTCGGTCCGCACCCCCGAGTGGTTCCACGCCCGTGACGTCGCCGCCGTCGCGAACGACACTCTCACCTTCGAGATCTTCCCGCCGGAGATCGAGAACCTGTGGCTCGCGGTGCACGCGCTCGATCTCGTGGAGATGGGCATGCTGCAGGGCCAGAACTGGAATCTGGAGGAGTTGTCCACAGCCTGTGCACAGGATCGGCAGTACGCGTTCCTGCTGTCCGCGATGGCGGAGCCGTTCGTCGGCGGGACCGGCACGCCGGTCGCACCGGTGGCCGTACTCTGACGCCCGCGCACCCGCAACCACAGACCGGATCGGACGCCGCGCGGCGGAACTCACAGGCGAAGGCACTCCTGCGCCCGCGGGCGGGATCAGGCTCCGCGCGCCGCGACCGGTGGGCCGGCCAGCCGTGCGGTGTCCGCCGGGAGGTCGCGGTCCACCTCGCACCAGATGGACTTGCCGGCGCCCTCCCGCTGCCAGCCCCAGCGGTCCGCGAGGCCGTCGACGAGCTCGAGGCCGCGTCCGCCGGTGTCCTCGCCCCGTGCGTGCCGCGGTCTCGGCGGGCAGGCACTGACGTCGGCGACCTCGACCCTGACCGTCCCGACCTCCGCGGTGCCCGCGCCGAACAGCATCCGCAGCACGGCCGGACACCCGGTGTGCACCACGGCGTTGGTCACGAGCTCCGAGATGAGCAGGATCAACGTCTCCGCCAGCGGCTCGTCGTCGCCCATACCGGACTTGAGGAGGCGTGAACGGGCCCATCTTCGGGCCCGTCCCACCTCCGAAGGGTCGGATCCGATCTCCAACTGCACCTGAAGCACCTGCACCGCTCACACCACCCGAACCGGCGGACACATAGCCTCGCGCCTCACAGCCATAACGGAATGTGATTCCCTTACAGCACAGCATGATTGACAGTCAGTCACCGCAACAAGCGCTTCGGGCATATTCCAGCGTGAAGGAGTACGCATGGTGCATACTGTGCGACCCACGCCCCGGCCAGTCGAACACAAGGCCGCAGAACACTTTCGCAACCCGGCCCGCCTACCGCCTGCCGACCGCCGCAGGGGCCCCCACCTGCGGCCCGAGGGCTGTGAGAGATCACCCCGGGCAGTGCGCACCGACGGGCTCGGGACCGCCTGACCGGCGACACCGTGAGACCCCGTCATCGCAGCGACTCTCATCCCACGGAGAGTACCGGAGGGGCACCCCGACTCCGCCCAGTGACGAGTCCTCCGAAGGACACAACACGATATCGACACACGGTGACTGTTCAGAACGCCGAGGCCAAAGCCTGCGCCTGGATCTCCTCCGCCTGGGCCGTCGTCAGCCACAGCCGGGCCCGCAGCAGGGCGCGTTTGAGGTGGAGGTGCACGTCCGACTCCCAGGTGAAGCCCATGCCGCCGAACACCTGGAGGCAGTCCTTGGCGCCGCGCACCGCCGCTTCGTCGGCGAGCAGTTTGGCGCCGGCGATCTCCGCCGCGTCCCCGCAGACGGCCGCCGCGTAGACGGCCGCCCGCGCGACCTCCGTTCGGACGAGCATCTCCGCGCACAGGTGCCCCACGGCCTGGAAGCCGCCGACCGGCTGCCCGAACTGCACGCGTCCCTTCGCATGGCGCACCGCCTCCTCGGTGCTGCGGGCGGCGCTGCCGAGCTGCTCCGCGGCCGTGAGGAGGACGGCGGCCCCCAGCAGCGGACCGGGCGCCTCCGGCGCGCGAGGGCGTGGAAGGCGGTGCAGGGGCGTGAGCGGGTCCAGGGACCGCACGGCGACCGCTTCCGAGGCGTCCACAGCGTGCGGGACGCCGTCGGACGTGAACGCGACGACGGTGTCGGCGTCATCGAAGTGCTGTACGAGAAAGGTCAGTTCGGACACGGAGGTGACGACCACCGTGCCGTCGGCCGCTCCCGGCACCAGGCCCGCCGCCAGATGCGTCGCCACCAGCGGCCCCGGCAGCAGCGCCCGGCCCGCCTCCTCGAAGACCAGCACCGCCTCCGACAGACCCGCACCGGCACCGCCGTCACCCTCCGGCAGCCGGAGCGCGAAGAACCCGGCCTCGCCCAGTTCGCGCCAGAGCTTCCGGTCGAGCCTGCCCTCGCGGTCCACGGCGGCCCGCAGCGCCTCGCGCCCGAAGCGGCCGGTGAGCAGGTCCCGTACGCCGCGGCGCAGCGCCCGCTGGTCGTCGCTGAGCCGGAAGTCCATCAGCGCCCCTTCGGCAGGCCGAGGACGCGCTCGGCGAGGATGTTCCGCTGGATCTGGGAGGTGCCGGCGGCGATCGTGTACGAGAGGGACGAGAGCCGCTCCCGCGTCCAGGGCAGCGACAGGTCGAGCGCGCCGACCCCTAGGACCTCCGCGGCGGCGTCGTACAGCTCCTGACGGGCGTGGGAGTAGCGGAGCTTGAAGACGGACCCGCCGGTTCCGGGCACACCGCCGGTGGCCGCGGCCTCGCTGACGTTCCACTGCACGAGCCGCCACAGCGCCGTGAACTCGGCGCGCAGCCTGCCCAGTCTGCGACGCAGCACCGGATCGTCCCAGCAGCCGTTCGCACGTGCCTGCGCGGCCACCTCGGCGAGGGTGCGGCGGCAGGCGACGACCTCGCCGGCGAAGGCGGTGCCGCGTTCGAAGGACAGCGTGACCATGGTGACGCGCCAGCCGTCGTTCTCCTCCCCGACGCGGTTGGCGGCGGGCACGCGGACCTCGTCGAGGAACACCTCTGCGAACTCGGCGGACCCGGCCAGTGTGCGCAGCGGCCGTACGGTGACGCCGGGCGCGTCCATCGGCATGGCGAGCCAGGTGATGCCGCGGTGCCGGGGGGCGCCGGGGTCGGTGCGTACGAGCAGTTCGCACCAGTCGGCCACCTCGGCGTGCGAGGTCCAGATCTTCTGTCCGGTGACGACGTAGGCGTCGCCGTCGCGGACGGCCTTGGTGCGCAGGGAGGCGAGGTCGCTCCCGGCGTCCGGTTCGCTGAAGCCCTGGCACCAGATCGCCTCGCCGCGCAGGATGGGCCCGAGCCAGCGTTCCCGCTGCTGGGGGGTGCCCTCCGCGGCGATGGTCGGCCCGGCGTGCAGCAGCCCGACGAAGTTCGCGCCGACGTAGGGCGCTCCCGCCTTCTCCGTCTCCTCGAGGAAGATCAGCCGGAGGGTCGGGGAGGCGTCCCAGTGCACGTTCCCGTAGCCGGCGTCGTACAGCCTCCGCTGCCAGGCGCTGTCGTAGGCGCGCCGCGCCGGCCAGTCACCGGCCGGCGGCGGCGGAGGCAGCGTGGGCAGCGCGTCCGCCAGCCAGTCGCGCAGCCGGTCCCGGAACTCCTCCTCCGCGGCGGTGCAAGCCAGCTCCACTACGTGTCCAGGTCCAGGCCGAGCATGCGGATGGCGTTGCCGCGCATCAGCTTGTACACGGTCTCGTCGTCCAGGTCCTTCACATGGTCGAGGGCGACCTGCTTGGTGTGCGGGAAGGTCGAGTCGACATGCGGGTAGTCGGTCTCGAAGGTGGCGTTGTCGCGGCCCACGGTGTCGAGGGAGGCGACGCCGTGCTTGTCGCGGAAGAAGCAGCAGAAGATCTGCCGGTAGTAGTACGTGGAGGGCGGTTCGGGGACCAGGTCCCGCACACCGCCCCAGGCCCGGTGCTCCTCCCACACGTCGTCGGCGCGTTCCAGGGCGTACGGGATCCATCCCATCTGGCCCTCGCTGTAGGCGAGCGTGAGCCGCGGGAAGCGCACGAGGACGCCGCTGAAGAGGAAGTCGGTCATCGAGGCCATGGCGTTGTTGAAGGAGAGCGCGGCCTGCACGGCGGGCGGCGCGTCCGGCGAGGCGGCGGGCATCTGGGACGACGAGCCGATGTGCATGTTGACGACGGTGCCGGTGTCCTGGCAGACGGCGAAGAACGGGTCCCAGTAGCCCGAGTGGATCGACGGCAGTCCGAGGTACGTGGGGATCTCGGAGAAGGTGACGGCGCGTACGCCGCGCGCCGCGTTCCTGCGGATCTCGGCGACGGCCAGGCCGATGTCCCACAGCGGGACGATGCACAGCGGGACGAGCCGGCCGCCGCTGTCGCCGCACCACTCCTCGACCATCCAGTCGTTGTAGGCGCGGACGCAGGCGAGCGCGACCTCCTTGTCGTGGGCCTCCGCGAAGGTCTGGCCGCAGAAGCGGGGAAAGGTCGGGAAGCAGAGCGACGCCTCGACGTGGTTGAGGTCCATGTCCTTGAGGCGCTCGGCGGGATCCCAGCAGCCGGGCCGCATCTCGGCCCGGGTGATGCCTTCGAGGGTCATCTCGTCGCGGTCGAAACCGACGGCGGCGATGTTGCGCTTGTACGGGAACTTCAGGTCCTCGTAGATCCACCAGTCGGTGGGCGGTCCCTCCGGGTCCATCGTGATCCGGTACTTGCCGCCGACGTAGGCGAGCTCGCCGATCCCGGCGGTCAGCGGCTTGGGCCCGCGCTCGCGGTACTTGGCGGGGAGCCAGGTCTCGAAGAGGTGCGCCGGTTCGATGACATGGTCGTCGACGCTGACGATCCGGGGCAGTTCCTGTTCCATCGGGACCTTCCTCCGCTCCTGACGGTGCGTCAGTTCCGTCGCTCAGGCTAGCCCCGCACCCCTGGACCGACAAGGCGCGCGACCCTACGATCTGACGCATCGTCAGACCGCTTCCACGGAGGTGTCCGGGCATGGAAGAGACCGCGCACGCACTGGGATCGGCCCGCACCCTCTGGGAACTCGTCGGACGCCGGGCCGCCCTCACCCCGCACCGCCCTGTCCTGCTCCAGGGCGAACGCGTCCTGACCTTCGGGGAGCTCCGTGACCGCGCGGAACGGACCGCCGCGGGGCTGTACGCGATGGGTGTCCGCCCCGGCACGGTCGTCGCCTGGCAGTTGCCCACCCGGATCGAGACGGTGCTGCTGACCGTGGCGCTCGCCCGCCTCGGCGCCGTCCAGTCGCCCGTCATCCCCTTCTACCGGGACCGGGAGGTCGGCTTCGCGCTCCGCGAGTCACGCGCCGCGCACTTCGCCGTGCCGGGTGAATGGCGCGGCTTCGACTTCACGGCCATGGCTCGACGGGCCGGCGCCCGCGGCGTCTTCGAGGCGTACGCGTCGCTGCCCGACGGCGATCCGTCGGTACTTCCCGCGCCGCCCGCCTCCGGCACGGACGTGCGCTGGATCTACTGGACCTCCGGCACCACCTCCGACCCCAAGGGCGTGCTGCACACCGACCGTTCGCTGATCGCGGGCGGCTCGTGCCTGGCGCACGCGCTGCGCCTGTCCGAGGACGAGGTCGGCTCGATCGCCTTCCCGTTCGCGCACATCGGCGGACCGGACTACCTGGTGATGCTGCTGCTGTACGGGTTCCCCGCAGTGCTCTTCGAGAAGTTCGCACTGCCCGACGCGCTCGACGAGTACCGCAGGCACGGCGTCACCATCGCAGGCGGCTCCACGGCCTTCTACGCGATGTTCCTCGCCGAACAGCGCAAGCAGCCCGGCCGGAAGCTGATCCCCACCCTGCGGCTGCTCGCCGGCGGCGGCGCGCCCAAGCCGCCGGAACTACACCGCGCCGTCGTCCGGGAGATGGGCTGCGTGCTCACCCACGGCTACGGCATGACCGAGGTCCCGATGATCACCATGGGCTCGCCCGACGACAGCGAGGACGACCTCGTCCGGACCGAGGGCAGACCGCCCGCCGGCATGGAGGTACGGATCGTCGACGGCGAGGTCAGGCTGCGCGGCGAGGCGGTCTGCCAGGGCTACCTGGACCCCGCCGCGACGGCGGCGGCCTTCGACGCCGACGGCTTCCTGATCACCGGCGACCTCGGCCGGCTCACCGACAGCGGCCACCTCGTGCTCACCGGGCGGGCCAAGGACGTCATCATCCGCAAGGGCGAGAACATCTCGGCCAAGGAGATCGAGGATCTGCTGCACGCCCACCCCGCGGTCGGCGACGTGGCTGTCGTCGGCCTGCCGGACGAGGAGCGCGGCGAGCGGGTGTGCGCGGTCGTGGAGCGGGCGCCGGGCGTGGCGGATCCCGTACTGGAGGACATCACCGCCTTCCTCCGCGACACGGGCCTCGCGCTCCACAAACTCCCGGAACGGCTCGAGGTGGTGGACGCCCTCCCCCGCAACGAGGCGCTGCGGAAGGTACTCAAGTACAAACTACGCGAACGGTACACATGACCGCTTACCGGACCTGGCCGGGTTCGGGCCGGGCCCGGTCGCGCGCGTCGGAACTCGCCGGCCCTGTCAGGGCCCTGCCCCGAGCCCCGCGCCCCGAACGCGAGCCGGGCTTGTGCTGCCCGGCGATCGAGGCCACCGCGCGGAATGCGGTACGGGTCCGGGGCGGAGCCCCGGACCGCCGCGCGCCTCGCGGTGGCCGCCGCACAGCCTCCCCGGACCGTCAGTCGGGCTCGGGCGTGACGTAATACGCGGCGAACGCGGTCAGTACGTCCTCCTCGGTGATCCGCCCGTCCCCGTCCGTGTCCAGCGCCGCTCCCGCCGCCGCCGCGACACCCGCGTCGACGCCGAGCGCGCCGAGCACGCGCTCCACGGCCGCGGGGGTGACGCCGCGGCCGTCCTCTTCGGCGACCCTGAACACGGCGTGCACGAACGGGCGGGCGATCTCGCCGAAGCGTTTCGGGTTGTCGCGCAGTCTCTTGACCGCGCTCGTCACGAACTCCTGGCGGGTCACCCGCTGGTCGCCGTCCACGTCGGCGATCCCGGCCATGCCCTGCCAGAACGCCTCCGCACCGCTGTAAAGGTCCTGCCCCTTGTCGGACCTGGCCGTGACGGAGAACTCGGCGAGCAGCTTGGCCGCGGCCGAACTGAAGTCCTCGCGGTCGATGTAGCCGTTGCCGTCCTGATCGAAAGCGGCGAAGCGGGAAGCGATCTTCCGCTCGTACTCTGCGCTGTCCATGCGGGGAGCGTAAAGCCCCGGAGGCGGAGGTGTGCACGCACCCGGGCAATTGCGCGGCGGCAACAGCTCGGCAAAGCGCAGGTGACGGGAGTGCGACGGGGCGTACAGGGGCGCGCGCACGGGGCACGGGGCGCATATACGGCCTTGCGGCCGACACGAGTTCGCGTGAGTTTTCTCGCGGATACCGCCGGCGTCACGCGGTCAGCGGCTGCGCCCCGTCGTCCGTCGCCGAGCCGGTGTCCGCGTAGACCTCGAAGAGGCGGCGCACACCGAGGGCCCCCAGCACCCGGTTGACGTGCGACCCGTCCTCCGCGCCGCGCGCCGGCAGGATCAGCCGCAGCCTGCCCCGGCACGAACGCATCAGCCGGCGCGCGGCGATCAGCACGCCGACGCCGCTGGAATCACAGAAGAACACCTCGGAGAGGTCGAGCACGACGTCGTGGTGACCGGCGGCGACGGCGTCGTGGACCCGCTGGCGCACGACCGGCGAGGACACGAGATCGAGCTCCCCCCGTACGTGCAGCACGGTCCACGCGCCCTGCCTGGACTCGGCCACCTTGAGCATCACCACGTCTGGACCCCTCCTCAGGCCGGTCACAGAAGACCGGAAGCTGTCCTTCCACTGCCGCTGCCCGACTGTCCGTCGCTGAAACGCGACATTCGTCACGGAGTGCGTTCCCACTCGTCCCCCAGGCAGTTCTTCCCCGTACGCGGCTCTACCATCCCGGTCCACGCCAGGGGCGTACTTGACGCAAAGGGACGTGCGTATTTCGTCCGGCCCACTACATTCGAAGGAGCAACAGTCACGAGGGCAGAGGCAGCAGGCACGCAGCGAGCGCAGAGCTTGGGGGCGGTATGGCGAAGGACGCACCACCGCGCTGGGACCGCAGGATGCAGCAGCGACTGGCGCGCGGCGAGGCCGCGGCGCTGGGTGAGCTGTACGACAAGTTCGCCGCGCTCGTGCACAGCCAGGCCCATCGCGTACTGGACGACGACGAGGCCGCCGACCAGGTCACCCGCGAAGTCTTCGGGTACATATGGGAAAATCCGGACGCCTACGACCCCAAGCAGGGCTCCATGCGGTCCTGGGTGGCGCGGCTCACCAACAGCCAGGCCGTGCACCGGCTGCGGCAGAGCGAGGCGGCGGCACTCGCGGAGGGCGGCGGGGGCACGGCGGAGGAACTGGAGCAGAAGGTGCGCAGGGCCGCCGTCGCGGCCAGGGCCGACTACATCGTGACGTCCATGCCCGCCCCGCTGCGCGCCGCGCTGGAACTGGCGTACTTCCAGCGCAGGGACTACCGCCAGACCGCCGCCGACCTCGGCGTCACCGAGGACGAGGCCCGGCGGCGGCTGAGGCTGGGTCTGCAACTGCTGGCGACGGCGCACACCCGCTCACTCGAGGGTTCGTCGCCGCCCGGGTACGGACGAGCGCTGTGAGCGGGCCCCTGGGCAGCGGCGGCGACGGGGACGAGGTGCGGGGCGTGCCGCGCATACCGTCCCCGCGCGCCGCGGCGGACGACCTCCGTCCGGACGCGTACCGGCCGGGGCCGCCCGTTCCTCCGGGGCCGGCTCCCGGCGGCGAACCCGCCGACGCCACCGACCCCGCGGCCGGGTCCGGCGCGGCGGACGGCGCGGCGGACAGCGGGCCGAACGGCGCGGTCGACGCCCCCGGGAACCTCGCCGTGAACGGCGCGTCCACCGCCGACGACCCGGCGGCCGGGGACACCCCTGCCGCTCCCGAAGTCTCGGCCGCCCCCTCGCACGGTGTGCTGAAGTCCCTGCTCGGCGCCTGGGCCCTGTCCGCGTGCTCCGCGGAGGAGACCGCCGCCGTCGAGGAGCACCTCGGTGACTGCGCCCCGTGCGCGGAGGAGGCCCTCCGGCTGCGTGACGCGGTCGGGCTGCTGCACACCGACCGTGACCTGGACCTCGACCCGCTGCTGCGCTTCCGGGTGCTGGAGAACTGCCTGGGCCGCAGACCCGCCCGTATCCCCGTGCCCAGCTGGGCCGATCCGTACGACGCGGAGACCGCGAGGCTCGACGCGCTGCTCCGGGACATCGGGGACTCGGAGTGGCACGCTCCCGTGCGGCTCAAGTGGTTCGAGGGCGAACGCCGGATGAGCCGCCGCACGACAGTGGCCGGGGTGATCGGGCATCTGCTGACCGTCGACGGCATAGTGGCCGGCGCGATGGGGCTCGACGACCCGCTGGGGCCGCACGCGCCGCTGCTGCCGGCCGCGCGCACCGAGGCGTTCTGGGACGACACGGACCTGCCGCCCACCGGCACGATCCGCGAACCGTGGCGCGACCAGAGCCACGACCTGATCCGCACCGTGTCGTTCGCCGGACCCGCCGCCGCGGAACTGTCCGTCTCGTACGGGTCCTTCGCGCTGCCGTTGCGGGACGCGCTGCTCGACCGGGCCTTCGAGTGCTGGATCCACGCGGACGACATCGCCGACGCGGTGGACTACCCGTACGCGCCGCCGAGCGGCGCCCACCTCAACCGGATGATCGACCTCGCGGCCCGGCTGCTGCCCGCCGCCCTCGCGGAGCGCAGGCGTGCCGGGCTGGCGGGACCTCCGCGGCACCTGGTGGCGGCGGGCGCGCCCGGACGATCGCTCCATCTGGAGGTCGAGGGGTCCGGCGGTGGCAGCTGGTACATCGCCCTCGACTCCCCGGCGGCGGTCGGCTCACCGGACAAGTCGGTCGCCCAAGTGGCACTGGACGGCGTCGAGTTCTGCAAGCTGGTGGCCGGGCACGTCTCCCCGGAGGATGCCGCAGCGGGCCAGGACGGAGACCGGCAGGCCATCCGTGACGTGCTGTTCGCGGCGGCGGCCTTGAGCCGGATCTAGGAGAGCCGCCGCCGGATCAGGGAGCGGGATCAGGGTGCGGGACGGCCCGGGGGCGCCGACGCCGGTGCCCCCGGGGGACGTGCGTCAGTACAGGCCGGAGTAGGTGTTCCAGCCGGTGCCGACCGACGCCTTGGGCTTGAAGTTGCCCTTGCCGTCGGAGTCGTAGCGGTACAGGGTGCCGCCACTGGTGCGCGCGACGATGTCGGCGCGGCCGTCGCCGGTCATGTCGCCCGGGGCGGCGAGCTTCGTGTAGGAGCCCCAGCCGGAGCCGATGAGCTTCTTGGCCCTGAACGGCGCGGCGGCCGCGCCCGTGCCCTCGTACAGGTACAGCTTGCCGTCCTTGGCGCGCGCGACCAGGTCCGCGCGGCCGTCGCCGGAGATGTCGCCGGCGCCGAGCAGGGCGTTGAACTGGCCCCAGCCGGAGCCGATCCGCTGCTTGGCGGCGAAGCCGGTGCCGTTGCCGTTGCCCCGGTACAGGTAGAGGACGCCGGAGCCGTCGCGGGCGATCAGGTCGCCCTTGCCGTCACCCGAGAGGTCGCCGAGGCCGACGAGGGTGTTGTAGACGCCCCAGCCGCTGCCGAGGTAGTACGGGCCGTCGGAGACACCGTAGTTGTAGAGCCCGCCGTCCCACACCTGGAGGATCTCCGGGTAGCTGTCATCGTCCAGGGACGACGTCACGGTGATCTCGGCTCCCTTCCAGCCGCCGACGCTGCTGAGCTGCTGGCGGGCGGAGAACCTGCCGTTGTTCCGGTCGAGATACCACCAGAGGGTGCCCTGCGTGTCGATGGCGGCCAGATCCTCCTTGCCCCAGTTCGACACGTTACCGGCGTTCGCGAACTGGTTGACGGCGTTCATCCCGGAGCCGAACTTCACGCGGGGCAGGAACGCGCCGGTACCGGTGGAGGTGTAGCGGTAGAGGTCACCGTTGACGGCACGCGCGAGCAGTTCGGCGTTGCCGTCCCCGTCGAGGTCGTCGAGGCTGAACAGCGTGTTGAAGATGTTCCATCCGGTGCCGACCTTGACCCGCCCCTCGAAGGGCCGGGTGGCTTCGCCGGTACCACGGTAGAAGTACAGCTCGCCCGCCGTGTTCCTGGTGAACAGGTCGGCGATGCCGTCGCTGTTGACGTCGTTCAGGCCGGTCAGCTGGTCGTACTGGGACCAGCCTGAGCCCACCTTGACCCGCGACGCGAGCGGGCTGGTGCCGCTGGCAGTGCCCGGGTAGAGATACAGGTCTCCCGCAAAGGTGCGTGCGAGTACATCGCCGATGCCGTCGCCTGTCAGGTCACCGGGCGCGAAGACCTTGTTGTAGATCTGCCAGCCGCCGCCCGACCAGTAACGGATCGGGGAATGCGGGTCGTTGGCGTAGGCCGAGAGGCGGCCTGCCGACGACAGCGTGAAGTGGACGGGGCCGTCCTCGCGCAGGCCTGCTGCGGAGAAGACGTCCTTGTAGACCTGGTAATAGGAGCCCTGGCCGTCCTGGAGAACCAGTTCGTGGCTCTCGGCGCCGGTCGAGACGTTCACGACCCCGTTCTGGTCCTGAAGGATCATGTCGGACCGCCCGTCGCCGTCCACGTCGCTGCGCGGCTCGGCCGGCAGCGCGCCGGCCTCGGCGCCGAACGCGCCGCGGCTCGCGGGTCGCGGCAGCTCGAGGGTCGGCAGCGGGGCGGCGGCCTTGGGCCGGACGGCCGTGCGGTCGGGCATCGGCGCCTCGTCGGCCTGTGCGGCCGGGGCCGCCAGCAGCATGCCGGCGGCGAGGGCGAGCGCGGTGCAGGCGGCGACGCGGGTGCGGGCGCGGGTGCTTCTGCGCGGACCGGCCGCGGCGCGGCCGGAGTCCATGGAAGTCAAGGTCCCCCCTTTGAGGGTGTCACTCGCACGGCCGCTCCGCGGCGCTGCGCGCGGGCGCGCACCCATGGGGGATGTGGAGACAGCGGTGCAAGGAAGATGGCACCGGTACAGACGTGCAGGGCGGGGCGAGGGATGTACGGCCCGGCGATCCTTTTCCGGCGTCTTCGCAGCGCTCGCGTGCGGCAGGAAACCCCTGGTGGGCGGCGGCACCCTGGGACGGACGCCCCACTTCCGGGCCGGCGCCCCGCGGCCCTGGGTCAGTCCGGGGTCGGACGGAAGGCCCTAGGCGCCGGTGGTCCGCTCCTTCGCCGGACTGCCGGCCGGGTGGGCAGGGGCCCACGGCTGCGGAAGTTCGCGCCGACGGCGCACCGGGGAGAGGAAGACGGGCAGGAACGCGAGGGTGAGACAGCCCGCGCCCACCCACATCGCGACGCGCAGTCCCGCGAGTTCGCCGATCAGTCCGGCCACGGCCGAGCCGACGGCGATCGCGCCCGTGAGCATGAAGCGGAAAGTGGCGTTCATCCGGCCGAGCAGCGGGTCCGGCGTCAGGCGTTGGCGCAGGCTCACCCCGAGGACGTTGTCGACGCCGATCTTGAACGTCACCAGCACCCATCCGGCGCCGGCGAGCCACAGCCAGGGACCGCGGTCGATGAGCGGCACGAGCAGCGCGGTCGGCGCCATCACCAGTCCGGCGACGCCGAGGGTACGGCCGTGGCCGAGACGCCGGGCCACGGGGCGGGCGCAGCGCGCGCCGAGGAGGATGCCGGCGCCGCCCGCCGCCCAGTAGAGGCCGAGCGCCCCGGCGGACAGGCCGAGTTCGCGGGTGAAGAGGACCGGCAGGAGTGTGTTGACGATCTGCGAACCGAGGTTGGTGAGGGACGCGGTGAGGGCGAGTGCGCGCAGCTCGGCGTTGCGCAGGACGTGCCGCAGGCCCTCCCCGATCTGCGCCGCCAGTCCCCCGCGCGACATGCCACGAGCGTCGTCCACCCCGGCCGGCACGACGCCGTCCGCCTGCCGGCGGGCGCGGCCCGTCGCCGGCAGCGCGAGACGGAGGGCCGAGGCCAGGTAGAGGACGCCGACGCCGATCACGGCCACCGGAGCGGTGAACACCTGCACGATCCCGCCGCCCGCGCCCCGGCCCGCCACATTGCCCGCGGCCTGGAGGCTCACCACGGCGGCGTTCGCCCGTACCAGGCTTTCGCGGCCCACCAGTCGGGGCAGGGCGCTCTGCGAGCCGACGTCGAAGAAGACCGTGGCGCAGCCGTTCAGCAGGACGACCGTGTAGAGGTGTTCCAGGGTGAGGGCGTCCAGCGCCCAGGCGGACGGCACGGAGGCGAACAGCCCGGCCCGCACCAGGTCCGCGGTGATCAGTACCCGGCGGTGGCGCATCCGGTCCACCCAGGCACCGGCCGGGAGGCCGATGAGGAGGAACGCGACGGTGCTCAGCGTCGCCAGCAGACCGACCTCACCCGCGCTCGCGTCGAGCGCGGACACGGCGATCAGCGGGACGGCGACGTAGCCGATGTTGGTGCCGAGCTGGCTGAAGGCGGTGGCCGTGAAAAGGGTGCGGAAGTCACGGGACCGCCACGGACTGTCGTTGGGCATGGTCCGTACGCTGCCCGGACTCCGCGCCCCGCTCCAATGATTTAGCCTCGGCCGAATGGTGCTGGAGAGCCGCCCGGAGGGCGGCACACTGGAGATCGGCTTCTCCGCCGAGGACGTGGCCCGCATACGTTTCGCCGTGTCCCCGCTGTGGGAAGTCGTCGCGAGCGTGCGGGTGCTCAGGGACACCGGGCCGGGTGCGCACCGGCCGTGGGCGGAGCGGGTACGGCCCGCTCTCGCGGCCGCGAAGCTGGACCTCTCCCCGCTGTCCTCGCTGATCGGCCCGCCGCCGGCCGGCGTCCCCGGCTTCCTGGTCGCGCCGCCCACGACCCCGCAGCCCTCGCTCGACGTGGAGTTGGCGGCGCTGCGTTCCATGCCGCACGAACTGCTCCGTACGACGACGCCCGCCGCGCGGGAGGGGGTCGCCGCACTGCGCGCGGACCCGGATCGCGGTCTCGGGCGGCTCGCGGACGTGATCGCCGCCTACTGGGAGGTGGCGATGGCCCCGCACTGGCCGCGGATCCTCACCGTGGTCGAGGGCGACATCCTCTACCGCGCCAAGCGCCTCGCGGAAGGCGGTGCCCGGCGCGTGTTCGACGACCTCGATCCGCGGGTCACCTGGGACTCGGGCACCTTGCAGGTGATGCACCGCTGCGTACGCGGCGAACGGCGCCTGGACGGCCGCGGACTGCTCCTGGTGCCTTCCGTGTTCGGCGGGCCGCGGATCTTCTCCGACGTGGACAGCCCGGACTGGCAGCCCACCCTGCGCTACCCGCCGCGGGGCACCGCCACCTTGTGGGAAGCGCGGGCGGAGCCTCTTTCCAACGCCTTGGCGGGCGTGCTGGGCCGCAGCAGGGCCCTGCTGCTGGCCGAGCTCGCGGCCCCGGCGTCGACCACCGACCTGGCCCGCCGTACCGGCCTGTCGGCGGGCGGTGTCTCGCAGCACCTCACGGCGATGCGCGCGGCCGGTCTGGTCAGCGCGCACCGTACGGGTCGCGTGGTGCTCTACGCCCGTACGAGCGTGGGCGAGTCGCTGGTGGCCGGCTGAAAGCTCGGGCGGTGCGCGCGGCGCGTCACCCCGCGCCGGGGCTGCCGGTGGTCCGTCGCCGCGTCACTCACCGCCGACGCTGATGTTCGGGTTGCCGTCCGGCCCGTGCGGCTTCAGTTCGACCTTGATGGTGTGCGTGGTGTCGCGCGCCGCGGAGCCGCCGCCACCGGCCGTCAGCACCCCGATCCGCAGCTCGGCCCGCCCGCTGCCCTCCCGGCGCACCTGCACCGCGAACTCCAGGTGCACGCTCTCCACGCTGAACCGCAGATCGCGTCCCTCACCGGCCTGTTGGGCCCACTCGAGCTCGTCACGGACCTGCCCGATGACCTCCGCCAGCCCCACGACCGCGGTTTCGTCACGCTCAGCCATCGCGTCCCCCGTCTCCCGTAGTTATCTTGAGCAGTATGAGCGAGCCGATTCGCACATCCAACTCCGCGATACACGAGGAGAGTTGGCGGGTACGTCTGCTCCGCGGACCGGATCGGGCGGGCCGGCCGCTCGGCGCCGGGGTGCTGCTGCCCGGCGGCCTGGTGCTCACCTGCGCGCACGTCGTCCTGATGCGCCCGGACTCCTCCGGCATCCGTACCCCGCTGGAGGAGGTCTACGTCGACGTACCCCACGCCCCGGCCGGAAACACCACGGAGCCGCTGCGGGCCCGGCTGTTGAGGGAGTACCTGGTCATGCCGACGGGCCAGTTCGGCGGGGATCTGGCGCTGCTCAAACTGGACCAGGAACCGGCGGTCCCGCACGCCGTCCTGCACCGGCAGATCCCGGCGCGCGGCGACATGGTGCATTTCACCGGATACCCGGAGGACCTTCCCGGCGGGGAGAACCTCGACGCCCGGCTGATGGGTCGCGGTGGCCCCGCGCCGACGCCGGAGTGGGTGCAGCTCGACGCGCTGAACGCGCCGTACGTGGTGCGGCGCGGCTACAGCGGATGCGCCGTCGTACACAGCCGTTCGCGGCGGGTCATCGGCATCGTGGCGCACCAGTTCGGCACACCGCAGGCGCGGGTGCGCCGGGACCACGCGTACATGATCCCGACCGAGACGGTGCTCAAGCACCTGCCGCTGGAACGGCTGGGGCTGACGGTCACGGGAAAGCCGGCCGTGTCGCACGATGTCGCGGTCGCCCACGACAGGACGGCCTCCGGCCGTGTCCCGGGCCTGCACCGCCGGCTGACGCGGTGGCTCGACGGTGCCCCGGACACCGACCCGGTGGAGCCCGTGTTCGCCGGCGAGGGGGAGCACGACGTGCTGCACACGGTCAGATCGGTGCTCACCCTCGCCGACCGTGAGCAGAGCCCGCCGGAGGCGCCGCCCGTCCAGGGCAGCGCGACGGGCCCGGCGCAGGTCACGGGTGAGCCGCAGGCGGGCAGCATCGACATCGCGGTCGACGCCACGAACCGCACGGTGGCGGAACTGGCCAGGGACGCGGCGGACCGTATCGGCCTCGACCCCCTCCCGGACGGTCCGCCGGCCGCCGGCGGCACGGACGGGGACCTGCTCGGACGGATCGCCGCCGAGAGCCCGCCGCTGATCGCCGCCTTCCTGTCCGTCGACCGGTCGGCCTCCACCGACGACGAGATGCTGCGGCTCCTGTCCGCGCTCCTCGCCCGCGGCCAGAGCCGGCTCCTGCTCGTCTTCAGCGACCCCCGCTCACCGCTCCTCGCCCGGGTGCGCGAGGAACTCCTCGGCCCCGACTGGGCCGCCCGCCGCACCGAACGGCTCGGCACCCGGGTGAGCCGGCTCGCGGAGACCGAGCAGCGGCTGCGGCAGCTGTCCGGCCGGCGGCCCGCCGCCCTGGCGCCGCGGCTGCGCCGGATGCTGGAACAGCTCGGCCCGGCGGGCCCCTTGAACGGCTCCCCCGAACAGCCGCACGCCCTGTTCCGCTGCGCCGTCGACATCGAGGCGGCGCTGCTCGACGCGGAGACGGCCGAGCAGGAGCTCACCGGTCCGGCGGGGCCCCGGGAGTTCGTCGTCGGGCCGCCCGGTGACGGGCTGACCGACCTGCCGGCCGTCGCCGTGCGCGACCCGGACGCGCTCGTCACCGAGCAGGCCGGGGACCGACTCGCGGGCGGCGATCGGCTGCACCAGCAGTACGAGGTCGTGGGGCCCATCGGGCAGGGCAGTCACGGCAAGGTGTACCTCGCCCGCGATCTGCTCCTGGAGAACCGTCCCGTCGCTCTCAAGGGCATCCTCGACCCCGGTGATCCGGCGGCCGTGCTCCAGGCCCACCAGGAACGCCTGCGGCTCGTCAGCCTCAACCACCCCTCGGTCATCCGGGTGGTCAACTACGCGCGCCACGAGCCGTCATCGGCCGAGTTCATCGTGATGGAGTTCGCCGACGGGGCGCCCCTGTCATGGGTCGGCTCCCGCATCGCCCGGGGCATCGAGCCGTTCGCCGGGCCACGGGTCCGCGAGTTCATCGTCGTGTACGGGCTGCTCGTGCTGGAGGCCCTCGACCATCTCCACGAGGAGGAGAAGCTGGTCTACGGCGACCTCTCGCTCACCAACGTCCTGCACTGCGGCACCGGTATCAAACTCATCGACGTCGCGGGCGTACGCGAACCGGGAGCCCCCGGGCCCGTCAGCCACCGGCCGCCGGAGAGCGGGCCCGGCGGCGGGATGACCACCGCGGGCGACCTGTACACCGTCGGCGCCGTCCTCGGTGAGCTGCTCGCCAAGGACCCGGCGCCGCCGTCCGACCTCGGCACCGAATCGCTCCGGCGCGCCCTCTCGCGCGCCACGGCCACCGACCCGAGGCGGCGTTACGCCTCCGCGCAGGAGATGGCCGTCCAGCTGCGGGGGGTGCTGCGTGAACTGCGGTCGCTGCGGCTGGACGAGGAGACGTTCGAGCCGTCCCCGCTGTTCCACTCGGCCGCGATCGCGCTGGACGGCCGGCTGGGCAAGCCGCCGCCGCTCGAGCGCTGGCGGGTGGACGCCACGGCCGACCGGCTGGGCGCCCATGTGCCGGAGCCGGCGGAGGCGGCGGTGGCCCTGCCGGTGCCGAAGGCCGACGTGCAGGACCCCAACTGGAAGGAGCTCCAGCGCACGTCCTACGACGACCCGGCGGGTCTGCTCCAGCTCAGCGACGAGTGGCTGCCGTCGCCGGAGTTGCATCTGCTGCGCTGCCGGCTCCATCTGGAGCTGGCCGGTGTCCGCCGTCAAGGCCGTGACAAGGAGCTGGTGACGGCCGCGGTGGAGCTGGAGCGGGCCGGGCGGCTGCTCGGTGACCGGGCCCGTTACGACTGGCGCCTGGACTGGCACCAGGGCCTGGCGCAGCTGGCCCACGGCCGCCTGCACCGGGCGCTGAACTGCTTCGACACCGTGTACGCGGCGATCCCCGGCGAGTACGCGCCCAAGCTCGCCCTCGGCTACTGCCACGAGAAGCTCGCCGACGAGTGGCGGACCGGCGAGCGGGCCACCGCACCCGAGGCCCCGGCGGCGCGTGAGGCGCACGAGCAGCAGGCCATGCTGTTCTACGACGCCGTGTGG
The DNA here is from genome assembly GCF_044745705.1 of Streptomyces sp. NPDC086835. Classification (NCBI taxonomy): domain Bacteria; kingdom Bacillati; phylum Actinomycetota; class Actinomycetes; order Kitasatosporales; family Streptomycetaceae; genus Streptomyces; species Streptomyces sp. NPDC086835. Next base: position 261,880 of record NZ_JBIVAU010000004.1, on the reverse strand, counting down.
CGGCGCAACCACGCGCTCGGCGCGGCCGCGTTCGGGCTCGCCCGGATCCATCTCGCCCGGCACAGCCCCGATCGCGCGCTGGCCTCCCTCGACGGCGTCCCGCCCGACTCGCGGCACCGCACCGCGGCGCGGACGGCGATGGTACGCATCCACGCCGGCACCCCCACGGCCGCCTCGGCGGTACGCGCCCACGCCGCCCTGCACCGGCTCGCGGGCCACGAAGGGCTCACCGACCGGCAGGCGCAGGAGCGGCTCACCGCGGAGCTGCTGGAGCAACTGCTGGAGCTGGTGCGGTCGCAGGGCGCCGGCGTGCTCGAGCAGGTGCGCGCCGCGCTGCCGGCCGGCGTCCCGCTCCCGCCGACCGAACGGGAACTGCGCGAACAGTTGTCGGCGAGCTACCGCCAACTGGCGAAGCAGGTACCGGACACGGACACCGCGGAGGGCGCCGCGCTGGCGGAGGCGCTCCTCGACAACGCGTACAGCACCCGCCCGCTCGGTCTGCGTCATGCCCGCCACCACGAGCGCGGCCCCTGGCTGCGCCGCCTGACCCTCGGGGGCCGTCCATGACCACGCGTCCGTACACCGGCCCGTCGGCGGACGCCGCGAAGGGGGAGGCCGGCGGGAGCGACGTGCGGCCGTCCGCGCGGCGAAGGGTGGCCGCGCTGTGGCAGCGCCCCGTCGCAGCGGTGCGGCGGTCCCCGGCGACGAAGCCCGCCCCGTGGATCAGGGCCTGGCGGATCCTCGGGCCCGGACTGTGGGCGCGGGCCACCGGGCGGGGCCCCGCAGGGCGGCGGGCGACGGCCGCGTTCCTGCGGCGCCGGATGCTGGTGCTGCCCGCTCTGGCGCTCGTCGCGCTCGCGCTGTGCGCCGCCGCGTACAGCGACGTGCACGAACGCTCCGACCGGCTGCGCCACCGGTCGGTGCCGGCGCTGGAGGGGCTGGCGCAGGCCCGTACGTCGCTGGTCCTGGCGCGGGAACAGGCCGAACTGCGATTGCTGAAGGCCCGGCACGCCGGTCGGGTCGAGCTCGGCGAGACGTACCGCTCCCGGCTGACGGAGGCCACCCAGAGCCTGAACCGGGTCGCTCGGACCGGTGCCCTGAGCCGGGGACAGGAGCAGGAGCTGCGGGTGGTGTCCGGGCTGGTCGTCGCCTACGGGGACAAGATCGCCTGGGCGGACCGCAACCGGTCCAGCAAGCTGCTGCGCACAGCCGGTGTCGAGTACGCGGCGGGCCTGCTCGGCAGCCCGGGCACGAGCCCGGACGAACAGCAGGAACCGACCACCGTGCTGGACCGGATCGAGAAGATGGAGGGCCTGCTGCGGCAGGAGAGCGGCGACCTCGCCGCCTGGAGTCCTCTGACGCTGACAGCCGCCGGAGCGGCCGTGCTGACGACCGCCCTGTTCGGCTTCATGACCGTCGGCACGGCGGTGTTCCTGCGGGACCGGCTGCGGCTCGTCAGCCTCCAGCTGGCGGCGGGCGCGCTGCCGGTGCTGGTGACGCCGCTGCTGCTGGCGTTCGGCGGCGCCCAGGAGCACGGCGCCCAGCACGATGTGCACTCGGCGGTCGCCGATCTGGCGGACGTCGAAGCGAACGAGGCCGCGCCGCGCGCGATCGAGGCGGCGGCGGACGCCGCGTACGCGCGGATGAGCGTGGCGGACCCGGACGGCTGGTCGCTGACGGCGGGGATCACCGTACCGGCCGCGGGACTCGGGGCGGTCGCCTGCGGCGTCACGCTCTACCTCTACGGCAGGCCGTACCCGGCGGCCCGCACCCGGCGCACGTACACCGACGCGTGAGGAACTCATGAGGAGACGCAGGGGCCTGAGAACGCTGCTCGCGGGTGTTCTGCTCGCCGTGGCCACGGCGGGCTGCGGCGGCGGCCCCCTGGAGGAACGCACCCTGGTCGTGCTGGGCCCGTGGACCGACGGCGAGGAGAGGCCGTTCGTGGAAGCGCTGAAGAGCATCGGGAAGCAGACCGGGCACCGTTACGTCTACAAGGGCACCCGCTCGCTGCGCGAGACCCTCGTCGCCCAGCTCCAGGCCGGCGCGCCGCCGGACGTGGCGATCCTCAACAGCCCCGGTGAGCTGGCCGAGTACGCCAGGGCGGGCGATCTCCGTCCGCTGCCGGAGCATGTCGCGGGGGCAGCCGTCACCCCGTGGGCGCCGACCGTCACGGTCCAGGACGCGGGCGGCGAGGCGCGGACCCGCGCCTATTGGGCTCCCATCCGGGTGGACCTCAAGTCGCTGGTGTGGAGCAGGAGCGAGGTGGCCGACTCCGCTCCCGTGTGGTGCGTGGGACTCGGCTCCGGTGCCACCTCCGGCTGGCCGGGCACCGACTGGATCGAGGACCTGATGCTTCAGCGCAGGGGCTCGGCGAAGTACGAGGAATGGGCCACGGGCAGGATGCCCTGGCAGGACACCCGGCCGGTCTGGGAGGAGTGGGCGCGGATGCTCACCGCGGGCGGGCGCGCCCCCGACGCGCGGTGGCTGCACGACTTCGCGCTGATCGGCGACCGCCGCCACGGGCTCCTGAACCGCGGCGACTGCACCCATGAGCACCAGGGTTCCTTCATCCGCAGGCACTACGGCGACGACGTGCGGCCCCGGCCGACGGCCGACTATCTGGACAGGCTGCCGACCGCGAAGGACGACGAGGGGGACGAGAACGCCTTCGAGGTGTCGGGCGACATGGCCGCGGTGTTCAGGAGCAGTGCGGCCGCCTGGGACCTGCTCGACCGGCTCACCTCCGAGAAGGCCCGCGCGAGCTGGGCGGCCGCGGCGCTGCCCGGTGAGCGGCCGTTCTTCCCCGGTTCGGCGGTGGTCACCGCGGAACCGTCGGCCACCAGGGACGTCCAGCGGTTGTTCCGCTCGGCGGGCCGGATCTGTTTCGACGCCTCCGACGCGATGCCTCCGACGTTGCGCGACGCGTTCTACCGGGCGGTGCTGGAGTTCGTCGTCCGTCCCGGGGACGAGGCGCTGCTGGACCGGCTGCTGGGGCAGCTGGAGGCGGAACGTCAGCTGCAGAGCGAGGAGAAGGCGTTCGTCCTGGACGACCTGTGCGGCACCCCGGTCCTCGAGTAGGGCCCGGTCCGGTCACACGTCAGGCGAAGACGACGGTCCTGCGGCCGTTGAGCAGGATGCGGTGCTCGGCGTGCCACTTCACCGCGCGGGCCAGCGCCTGGCACTCCACGTCGCGGCCGACCGCCACCAGCTGCTCCGGGGTGACCTCGTGGCCGACGCGTTCGACCTCCTGCTCGATGATCGGGCCCTCGTCGAGGTCGGCCGTCACATAGTGGGCGGTCGCGCCGATGAGCTTCACACCGCGGGCGTGCGCCTGGTGGTAGGGCTTGGCGCCCTTGAAGCTCGGCAGGAAGGAGTGGTGGATGTTGATGATCCGGCCGCTGAGCTGCTTGCAGAGGTCGTCGGAGAGCACCTGCATGTAGCGGGCGAGGACGACCAGCTCCACCTGCTCGGCGTGCACCAGTTCCAGCAGCTGCGCCTCGGCGGCCGCCTTGTTGTCCTTGGCGACCGGAATGTGGTGGAACGGGATGTCGTAGGAGGCGACGAGCTCGGCGAAGTCGGTGTGGTTGGAGACGACGGCCGCGATCTCGACGGGCAGGGCGCCGGTGCGGGAACGGAACAGCAGGTCGTTCAGGCAGTGCCCGAATTTGCTGACCATCAGCACGATCCGCATCCGCTCGTCGGCGAGATGGATCTGCCAGTCCATCTGGAAGGCGTCGCCCACGGCGGCGAAGCTGGCGCGCAGCTTGTCGACCGTCACCGGGGCCTCGGCGGAGAAGTGGACCCGCATGAAGAACAGACCAGTGTCCCGGTCACCGAACTGCTGGCTGTCCTCGATGTTGCAGCCGGTGATGAACAGGTAGCTCGAGACGGCGTGCACGATGCCCTGTTTGTCAGGACAGGAGAGCGTCAGGACGTACTGGTCGGTCATCCTTGTAGCCTGCCACATCCGGCCGTCCGGCCAGGAACGCGTCCGTCAGGCGGACCGCGTCATGATCCGCAGCACCTCGAGGGAACGCGGCGGGGTGTCGGGGTCCTCACCGTCGCTCGTGGCCATCCGGACGTGCGCGTCACGCGCCGCCCGTACGGCCTCCGGCCAGCCGTGGTGCTCCATGTACGCGGAGACCGGGGCGTCGGCGCCGACCTGGTGCATGATCCGCAGCACCCGCAGCACGGCGACGTCGACGAGCGCGGCCTCGCCGGAGTCGCGGAAGATCGTCCCGACGTACTTCTCCGCGGACCAGTTGTCCAGCCAGGTGTCCTCGACCAGGCGGTAGACGGCGTCGGTGACGTCGCCGTATCCCTCGCGCCCCGCCAGCCAGCACTCCTGATGGAAGACGGGGTCGGAAAGCATGTGCAGCGCCGAGCGCACGTTGCTGCGCCAGCGCCACCAGGGCATGTCGTTGAGCGGCATGCCGCCCATGGTGGAGGAGCGACGGCCGCGACGGGAAGGGTTGACCGAACCTTGCTGCACGCCTTCGATCGTACGTTCCCTTTCCGTCCGCCCGAACGCCCCCCTGCAATTCACCTGGCCGTCACCCCACGTTGAACCATGCTCACTGTGCCGTTACCTGGAACCGGAAGCGTGCACAGTCATGACCGGTAGGCGCCGTTCCTCCTCCCCTCGCCCGTCCAGAGCCTTCTCAGTCCGTGCCGCGTGTACGGCGGTGGTGGCGACCGGGGCGTCGCTCATCGCCGGCTGTGGCGTACTCCCCGGAGATCCGGGGGGCTCCAGGGAGCCCGTCACTGTCATGACCTTCGCACCGGAAGACACCAAAGCAACCAATATGCCCGGCATGCCCGCCATGGCCGAGGCCTACGCCCGCTGGGCAGAGGCGCAGGGCGGCATCGACGGCCACGAGCTGCGTGTCATCACCTGCAACGAGCAGAACACCCCCCAGGGCGCGGCCGCCTGCGCCCGGCGCGCCGTCAAGGAAGGCGCGGCCGCGGTGGTCGGCTCCTACAGCCAGTACGGCGACGCCTTCATGGCTCCCCTGGAGGCCGCGGGCATCCCCTTCATCGGCGGATTCGGCATCTCCGACGAGGAGTTCACCAGCTATCTGTCCTACCCCGTCAACGGCGGGCAGGCCGCCCTGCTCGCCGGGAACGGTCAGCAACTCGCGGACGTCTGCGACAAGGTCGCGCTCGTACGGCCGGACAGCCTCGCCGGCGACGACCTGCCCGACCTCCTCAACGCGGGCCTGGCCCGCGGCAAGGCCCGGGAGTCGGCGGACATCCTCGCCGCCGACGACGCCACCGACTACTCCGACGAGGCACGGCGGGCGCGCAGGAAGGCGGCAGAGGCGACCTGGACCACGACCGCGTCCGGCGGTGACCGGCCGGGCTGTGTCACGGCCGCGCTCGGCGAACGCACGGAAACCTTCTTCGACTCCTACCGGCGGCTGCCCGAGGACGGCCGGCAGGTCCGGATCTCGTCCGTGATGGGCAGCGTCGGCCAGCCCCTCATCGACCGCACCGGCGGCCGCAACGGCCCCTACGAGGGCGCCTACATCACCGGCTGGTACCCCGACGCGAGCGACGCCCGCTGGGACCGGATGCGCGACGTCGTTCGGACCCACGCGTTCGGCGACAACAGGATCGACCCGGCCGACGCGGGCGTGCAGACCACCTGGATCGCGTACAACGTCCTCAACAAGGTCGTCCGCTCGATCGACAGCGACCGGATCACCCCCGGCAGGATCTCCCATGCCCTCGACCAGGGGGTGGAGGTCTCGACCGACGGCCTGACACCGGCCCTGCGGTGGAGCTACGAGGACATGCTCGGCGCTTCCCGCTACCCGAGGATCGTCAACAGCAGCGTGACGTTCCAAGTGGTGCGCGAGGGACGGCTGGTGACGCAGCGGAAGGACTTCGTGGACGTCGGCCGGACCCTGATGGACGCCTCGTAGGGCGACCCTGGCCAAGGCCCCGGCCCGCCGTCCGGCGCCCCGGCCCGCTCCCCCACGCGGGACAGGCCGGGGGCCTCGTCGTCAGAGCTGGCTGCTGCGGCGTTCGGTCAGGCCGTACTTGCGGGCGATGGAGTTCCACAGCGGCGAGGCCGCGTTCTTCGCCGTCGTGGCCTCTCCGCTCGCCGCGGTGGCCTGGGCGGTCCGGCCGGTCACCCGCGCCTTGCCGTCCTTGCAGCCCTTCTTGCCCTTGACCTGCTGCGCCCAGGCCGCGTAGTGGTCGTCGGCCGAGGCCGACGCCTGCCACGCCTTGGTCAGCGAGGCGGTCAGCTCCGCGTTGCGCGGCAGCTTGTCGACGGACAGGGCGCCCAGCCGCGTCACCAGGCTCCGGCGCTGCTGCGCCGCGCCCTTCAGGTCGGCGGTGGCCTGGTCCAGGTTCTTGCAGACCTTGATGTTCTCCACGGAACGGATGACCGCGTCACGGCTGTTGTTGCTGTCCGCGAGCAGCTTGTCGAGCTCCCTCGCCTGCGGCTCCGCGGGGTCGGGGGCCTGCGTGGTGGGGCTCGCCTGGCTGGGCGCAGGGGCGTCGGCCACGACGTTCTTGTCCGGGCCCGGGTCCTTCTGCTCGTCGCCGTCGCCGAACATCACGGCACCGACGCCGAGTCCGAGGACCGCGCACCCGACGACGAGCGCGGCGACCACCGGCGCCAGGGACCTGCGGCGCGGCTCCGGCTCCGGGTCGTAGTGCGGCTCGTGCCGGGCCGCCGGCCGGCGGGCCTGCGGATGACCGTGGCCGGGCGGTTCCTCGAAGCGGGGCATCTGCTGGGTGGCGTCGGCCGTCTGCGGACCCTGCCCCTCCGAGCGGAACAGGCTGTCGAACTCGGCGGGCGGCTGGCGGTCCCCGGGAGCGCCGGGGCGGATGCCGAACGGCGCAGCGGCCGGAGCGGGCGGCACGGCCCCGCCGGGCACCGGGGCGATGTACTGGGTGGCGTCGGAGTCGGAGACCCGGCCGGCTCCCTGCGGCGTGCCGCTCTGCGCGGCGCCGGAGGCCAGGGGGCCCGTGCCGAGGAACGTGGTCGACTCCGCGGGCATCTCGGGCGGCAGTGCACCGGACGCGACGGGCGGGATGTACTGCGTGGCCTCGGCATCGCCACCGGCGGTGTGCGCCGGCGGGGCCTGCGGGAAGCCGCTCGGCGCGTTCGGGCCGGCGGCCTGCGGGGAACAGCCGTGCGTGTACGGGTCGTGCGGCGCCTGCGGGGAACCGCCCTGAGACGCCTGGAAGGGCTGTGCCCCTGCGCCCGGCCCGCCGAACCCGGCCTGGCCGGTGCCCTGAGGTGCCTCGGGGTAGCGCCCGTATGCGTCCGGGCCCTGAGGGGCGGAGGACTGCGCTGCCGGGGCGTCCTGCGGCGGGAGGGGCTGCCGGTGCACACCCGGCTGCGGTATCGCCGGGACCTGCGCGCCGTACTGCTCCTGCCCCTGCCGGCCCTGGGACGGGTAGGGGTCGTGCCCGGTGGGCGCGGGGCCGGCCGACGGGGCGGCGTGGGCACCCTGCCCGTGGTGCGCGTCCGCCTGCTGCGGCGGCGTGCCGGGAGCCCCGTAGCCGCCCTGCTGAGCGGGGCCGCCGTAGCTCTGGGGACCGCCCTGCTGAGCGCCGGGGTAGCCCTGAGGACCGCCCTGCTGAGCCGGACCGCCGGGATAGCTCTGAGGGCCGGCCTGCGCAGGGCCGCCGGGGTGGCCGTAACCGCCGGGCTGCGCCGGGGCGGCCGGGTGGCCGTAACCGCCGGGCTGCACGGGCGCCGGGTAGCCGTACCCCTGAGGCGCGCCGCCGCCGGCCGGCGGCGGGCCCGGGTATCCGTACGCGGCACCGGGCGCGGGTGCGGGTGCCGACTGCTGCGGGCCCCACGGCTCACCCCAGGGCTGCCCACCCGCCGGAGCCGTCTGTGCGCCTGCCGCACCCGGTATGAGGGGCTCACTGCCGTCGGCGGGCAGCACGACGCCTTCGTGCGCGGGCCGCGCGGCGGGTAGCCGCTGCTCGTCACCCTGTCCGCTGTGCGTCACCGGGACTCCTACGTGTGGACCTACTGCGATCGTCGGCTCACGCTACCGGGTGCCCGGAGTGGTCCGCACACACGTGCCGGAGCGGTAACAAGATGCGGACACAACTCGCCTTCCGTTCCTGACAGAAAGCCCTTGTGCACCACCCGCCACAGGCGCCTCCCCCGCCCCGCCGCACGTCAGGCCGCGGCGCGCAGTTCCAGCCGGGTGGCGAACTCCCGTACCGACGGCTCCTCCGCGTACGGCTCGAGCCTCAACTGCAGGTCGTCCAGATACTCCGCGCCCCTGCTGGAGCGCAGCGTGTCCAGCAGCTCCACCGCCCGCGTGCCCGTGTGGCAGGCCTGTTCCACCTCGCGCTGCTGCACCTGCGCGGAGGCCAGCAGGACCAGGCCGATCGCCCGGCGGCGGGCCCGCGACTCCGGGTGGCCCTCCAGCGCCTGCGACGCGTAGCGCGCCGCGCTCTGCGCCTCGCCGAGGTCGCGGTGGCAGTGCGCCAGCTCGTCCGCCAGATACGCGCCGTCGAAGTGGGCGATCCAGGCCGGATCGTCGCCGCTGTCCGGCTCGGCCCGCTCCAGCGCGCCGAGCGCCCGGCCGGCCGCCTCGTGGCAGGTGCGGGCGTCGCCGAGGAGAGCGTGCCCCCGCGCCTCCGCCGCGTGGAACATGGCCTGCACCCGCGGGGTGATCCGCCCCCGCGCCCCTTCCTGCGCCGCACGGGCGAGCTGGGCGATCTCACGCGGGTTGCCGAGCTCGGCCGCCAGGTGGCTCATCGACGCGGCCAGCACATAGCCGCCGTACGCCCGGTCGCCGGCGGCCTGCGCCAGGCGCAGGGCCTGGATGTAGTACCGCTGGGCGAGGCCCGGCTGACCGGTGTCCACGGCCATGTAGCCGGCGAGCTCCGTCAGCCGCGCCGCGGCGGCGAACAACTCCCGGCCGACCGCCTCCCGGTACGAACCGGACAGCATCCCGGAGACCACGCTGTTCAGGTAGTGCACGACGACCGGCCGCACATGGCCGCTGCCGAAGCGGTGGTCCATCTCCGTCAGCGCGGCGGTCATCGCCCGGACCGCGTCGACGTCCGCCGGGCCGACCCGCGCCCCGGCGGTGCGGGCCACCTGTGTGTCCGCTCCGGTGATCAGCCAGTCGCGGCTCGGCTCCACGAGAGCGGACGCCGCGACCGCGGAGCCCGACAGGAAGTCCCGGCGGCCCACGTCGCTCCGCCACAGCTCGCAGACCTGCTCGATCGCCCCGACCACGGTCGGCGCGAACTGGAGGCCGACGCCGGTGGCGAGGTTCTTGCCGTTCGCCATGCCGATCTCGTCGATCGTGACCGTGCGGCCGAGCTTGCGGCCGAGCGCCTCCGCGATGATGCCCGGCGCCCGGCCGCGCGGCTGCTGCCCGCGCAGCCACCGGGCGACGGACGTCTTGTCGTAGCGCAGGTCGAGGCCGCGCTCGGCGCCGACCATGTTGACGCGCCGGGCCAACCCGGCGTTCGAGCATCCGGCTTCCTGGATGAGCGCCTGCAGCCGTTCGTTCGGCTGGCGGACGACGAGAGGCCTGGCTGCCATGAACTACCCCCTGGTGTTGATCAATGAGTTGATCAATGCCCGGCTGATATACGGAGAATGCAGGGTTGGTCGGGTTGGTTCGCTTTTGCCGTGGCCCGGCCCGGTCGCGGCCGGCTGACGTACGCGCCCCGCACTCCTACCCGCCCGTACGGCCCCCCGCCCGTGCGCGCCCCCGGTCGTGCACCCGTGCGCCCCACGTGCAGGATCGATGCTCCACCGCCCACCGCATCACGCCCCGTAACCCGTGGTTGCGGCGGTAGTTGAGTGAGTCGTGGAAGAGACCATGGCAGTCACGGAAGCCGCCCGGATCCCCCAGCAGCGAGGCGGGCAACTGCTGGACAGCGCTGCGCGGTACGCGGAAGAGAGGCACTGGGACGTGTTCCCCGGCACCTGGCTGGAGGCCGTCGAAGGGGGACAGCGCTGCTCGTGCGGCGACCTGCGCTGCCCCCGCCCCGGCGCGCACGCCGCCCGCCCGGACTGGGCGAACCAGGCGACCGGCAGCGCCACCGCCGCGCGCCGGATGTGGACCAAGCAACCGACGGCCTCGATCCTGCTGCCCACCGGCCGCACCTTCGACGCCATCGAGGTCTCCGAGTCGGCCGGCTTCCTGGCGCTCGCCCGCATGGAGCGGATGGATCTTCCCCTCGGCCCCGTGACCTGCACTCCCGACCGCAGGATGCTGTTCTTCGTACTGCCGGGCGCGGCGCTCAAGGCCCCCGAGCTGATCAGGAACCTGGGCTGGGTCCCGAGCTCGCTCGACCTGGTCACCCGCGGCGAGGGCCACTACGTCGCCGCCCCGCCGACCCGGATCGGCGGGCACGGCGCCGTGCAGTGGGCGCGCCGCCCCACCCCGGCCAACCGCTGGCTCCCGGACGCCGAGGAGCTCATCAGCCCGCTCGCGTACGCGTGCGGCAGGGAAGCTGCGTCCGCGCGGGTGCGCCAGGAATAGCGGTACGCCGGGGGCCGAACGGATGCCCCGGGAAAAGCGGGTGGGCCGGGACAGGGCATCCACCCCGCACCCGGGCGTCCGTAGGGTGGACCCGTACACCTGTGCCCTCAGGGCACGTACGGGGACTCCGAAAGGCGCGGAAACACATGCCGGACCAGGCAGTTGAGGGGAAGGGCGGGGTACGGACGGCACCGCCCGCCGTGCAAGTCGAAGGTCTGTGGAAGCGGTTCGGCGAGCAGATCGCCGTCGCGGGGATCGATCTGACCCTGCCGGCCGGCAGCTTCATCGGCCTGGTCGGACCGAACGGCGCGGGCAAGACCACGACCCTGTCGATGGTCACCGGCCTGCTCCGCCCGGACCAGGGCCGGGTCCAGGTCGCGGGGCACGACGTATGGCGCGACCCGGTCGAGGTCAAGTCGCGCATCGGCGTCCTGCCGGAGGGCCTTCGGCTGTTCGAGCGGCTGTCCGGCCGCGAACTGCTCGCCTACAACGGCAGGTTGCGCGGCCTGCCGGGCGACGAGGTCGACAAGCGCGCCGGTCAGCTGCTGGACGTGCTGGACCTGGCGGGCGCGCAGCACAAGCTGGTCGTCGACTACTCGACCGGCATGCGCAAGAAGATCGGCCTGGCGGCGGCGCTGCTGCACAACCCGGAAGTGCTCTTCCTCGACGAGCCGTTCGAGGGTGTCGACCCGGTGTCCGCGCAGACGATCCGCGGGGTGCTCGAGCGGTACACCGCCTCCGGCGCGACCGTCGTCTTCTCCAGCCACGTGATGGAGCTGGTCGAGTCGCTGTGCGACTGGGTGGCGGTCATGGCGGCCGGCACGATCCGCGCACAGGGCCCGCTGGCCGAGGTGCGCGGCGACGCCCCGTCGCTCCAGGCCGCGTTCCTCGAACTGGTCGGCGCGCAGGGCAGGGACAACGGGGAGTCGCTGGACTGGCTCGGCGGCGGTGCGCGTTGAGCACCGCGTCCCTGACCTCCGTCTTCGTACGTCTGAAGCTGTCGCTGCTGCGCAACGGGCTGCGCCAGTCGTCGGGCCGCAGGACCGCGTTCGTCGTCTCGATGGTCTTCGTGCTGCTGCTCGCCGCCGTCCAGCTGCTGGGCCTGATCATGCTGCGCGGCAACGAGCACGCCATGTCGCTCGTCGTCCTGCTGACGGGTCTGCTGGCACTCGGCTGGGCGGTGTTGCCGCTGTTCTTCCCGAGCGGCGACGAGACGCTGGACCCGACGCGCCTGGTGATGCTGCCGCTCAGGCCGGGGCCGCTGGTGACCGCGCTGCTCGTCGCGTCCCTGATGGGCATCGGCCCGCTGTTCACGCTCTGCATGGTCGTGGGTTCGGCGTTCGCGCTGTCCCACGGCGTCGTCGCGGCACTGGTGTCCCTCGTCGCCGTCCCGCTCGCCCTGCTGGTCTGCCTGGCGCTCGCCCGCACGGTCGCGGCGGCGAACATCCGGCTGCTCACCTCCCGCAAGGGCCGCGACCTGGCCGTGCTCAGCGGCCTGTTGATCGCGGTGGGCATCCAGTTCGTGAACTTCGGCGTGCAGCGTCTCGGCGACGCGGGCGGCCTCGCGGCACTGGACCCGGCGGCGGCGATCGTACGGTGGGTGCCGCCGGCGTCCGCGATCGGCGCGGTGGACTCCGCGAGCGACGGCGCGTACGGCCAGGCCCTCGCCCAGCTCACCCTCTCCGCGGTGGCGCTCGTCCTGCTGCTGCGGACCTGGCGGCACAGCCTGACCAAGCTGATGACCGCCCCGGACGGGTCCACGCTGGCCGCGGCGTCCGAGCCGACCCGCAAGGGCACCACCTCCGGTCTGCACCGGCTGCTGCCGGAGGGCCGCACGGGGACGGTGATGCAGCGCAGTCTCAAGTACATCTGGCGCGACCCGAAGACCAAGGGCGCCTGGGTGTCGTCGCTGGCCATCGGACTGATCGTGCCGATCTTCAACGCCCTCCAGGGCACCGGCTCGATCTACTTCGCGTGCTTCGCCGCCTGGATGCTCGGCATCATGATGTACAACCAGTTCGGCCAGGACACCTCGGCCTTCTGGATGGTGGCGCTGACGATCTCCTCCACGCGCGACGCGTACGAGGAACTGCGCGCCCGGACACTGGCGCTGCTCGTCATCACCCTCCCGTACACCGCGCTGGTCGTGGTGCTCACGGCCGCGGCGCTCGGTGAGTGGCACGACCTGCCGGAGGCGCTCGGCGTGTCCTTCGCCCTGCTCGGCGCGATGCTGGCGACGGGCGCGGTGGCCTCGGCCCGTTTCCCGTACTCGATCCCGCAGGACAGCGCGTACAAGAACGTGGCCCCGGGGCAGGGCGGGCTGGCGTGGCTCTCCATCTTCGGCGGCGTGGTCATGGCGGCGCTGCTGTGCGCACCGGTGATCGTCCTCACGATCATGCTGAACGCCTCGGCCGGCTCCGGCAGCGAGACCCAGTGGACGGTACTGCCGGTGGGCGCCGTGTACGGGGCACTGATCACCTGGGCGGGCGTGCGACTGGCGGCGCCGCAGACGGCGAGGCGACTGCCGGAGATCCTCACGGCGGTCAGCAAGGGATGACGGGCCTGGCGCTCGACCGCTGAACGGCCGCCGTCCGACCCCCGGTCAGGGGGTGGGACGGCGGCCGTCGGCTTCAGCGGCGATGCGCGCTTCTACTCGCCGGCAGGACATGAGGCAGCCCGGTGGACAGGGAACCGGTCGGACCGTCATGACGTAGCGTCATGATCATGTCGACGCCTCAGAACCCGTACGGGCAGCACCCGAACCCGTACGGCCAACCTCCGTACCAGCAGTATCAGCAGCAGACGGGGTATCCGCAGTACCCGCAGCAGGCCGGGCAGGCGCAGCCCGGTTACGGGCAGCAGCCCCACCCGGCGGTGGGTGGGTGGGGCGGGCCGTCGCCGTACGGGCCGCCTCCCGTGCCGCCGAAGAAGAGCCGCACGGGGCTGATCCTCGGTCTGTCGCTCGGGGCGATCCCGTTGGTCCTGCTCCTCGCCTGGTTCGGCAACAACGTCGATCTGCGCTCCGACCGGGCGGGCGGTGGCAGCGGCTTCCCGGCGGCCGAGTACGGACTGACGGCGCCGAAGACGCTCCTCGACGGGACGTACGCGCTCGCCGACGACCAGTCGGCCCAGCGGCAGGAGCAGCTCGAATCCTCCCCCGTGGACGAGTCCGTCATCCGCGACCCGCAGGCCACGGTGGCCCAGTACACGTCCGTGTCCGAGGGCGGCGTCCTGGTGATCTCCGGTATGCACGGCCGGATCAAGGACCCGGCCGCCGCCCGCGAGAAGATCCTCGACGGCGCGGCCACGGCCGAGGGCGCCACGCTCGCCGTACCGGCGAAGGACTTCGTCCCGGCCGGCTCCGACGTCACAATCACCTGTCAGGTGGTGACCATGACGCAGGACGGCGGCGGCACCGCGCAGCTCCCCATCTGCGCCTGGGCCGACGACAACACCAACGCGTCGGTGAGCGTGGTCACGGCCGCCGGCGCGACGCAGTCCCCAAAGGAGACGGACCTGGCGGCCGCGGCGGAGGCCACGGCGAAGGTGCGCGAGGAGATCCGCAAACCGCTCAGCTGAGGCCCCCGGCGACGGCCGCCGCCGGCAGGTCCCGTCCGCAGAAGACGCATACGAAGTCGCCCTCGCGCACGATGCCGAGTTCGCCGCACCCCGTGCAGCGACGGAAGACGATCTCGTGCGTGAACCGCTCCGGCCTCACGACCCCCGCGCGGTCGAGGGCGGCGGCGACCGCCGGCCAGCAGTCGGGGTCCGGGCAGTACCCGGTGGACAGGTTGCTGACCTCGACCGCTTCCGGGCGGCCCGCCGACCGGCCGAAGGCCACCTCGCCGGCCGCGAGCACGTGCTCCCGGCCGGCGCAGGCCACATGCTCGCTGCGCCGGGGGGCGAGCCGCAGGAACCCGTCACCGCCGACGACATAGGTGAACGGCTCCGCGAAGTCGGCAGGGTCCTGCTCGGCCGCCCACGCCTCGAAGTCGTCCCTGCCGCGCACGATCCGGCCCCCCGGCGCGTCCTCGGCGGCCCGCCACAGCTCGGGCGGGCCCACATACCCGTAACGGCGGGGCCCGTCGGTCGATATGACGGTCCTGGCCCGGAGACGGGCCGCGCCCTCCCCCACCAGACGCACCTGGGCGCTGTGGGGAGGGTCGACGGCGTCCAGGCTGTGTCCGTACTTCTCGATCCGCTGGAGTACGAGGCTCCCGGCCTCGTACTCCTGCCCCGTCCGCGCGACGCCGCCCACGCACCGCACGACGCACACGGCCACCCCGGCGTCCGGCAGTTCGACGCCGAGGATCTGCAACTCGCCCTGCGTGACCGGAGTCACGGCGTCAGGACGCCGTCCAGGAACGGCTCGATCGCCGTCCGCCAGCCGGACGGGCAGTCGTAGTGGACCAGGTGGCCCGCGTCGGACACCTCGCCGTACTGGCCGCGGGGCAGTACGCGGACCATCTCCTGGGCCTCCGCGCGGCCCAGTTCGCCGTCGAGTCCGCGGACCACCAGCGTGGGGCAGCGGACCTGGGCCAGTTCCTCCCAATGGGCGTCGTGGACCCATGTCTCCCGCGACGTGAGCATCTGCCGGCGGGAGAACACCGGGCGCCAGCCGTCGGCGCGCTCCGCCATGACCTCGGCGAAGAACTCGCCGCGGGCCGGGTTCGGCCGCTCGACGCGGGGATCGTCCTCGCCGAACCACTTGCGGACGTCCGCCAGGGTCGCGAAGGGGACGGGCCAGGAGCGGAACCACTCCTCCCACTCGCGCTGCGACGCGGCGCCGAGCGCGGAGGCCCGCATGTCGCAGATGATCAGGGCCTGGACCAGGTCGGGGCGCTTGGCCGCGAGCTGCCAGGCGGTGAGGGCGCCCATCGCGTGACCGATCAGGGTCACGGGAGCGAGGCCGAGTTGCTCGATCGCGGCCTCGGCGTCCGCCACGTACGCGTCGCGGGTGTACGGCCCTTCCGCGGGTTTGTCACTGCGGCCGTGGCCCCGCTGGTCGAGCGCGACCGCGCGGTGCCGCTCGGTGAGCCACCGGGCCGTCGAGGCCCAGTGCGATGCCCGGCCCATCAGGCCGTGGAGCAATAAGACCCCCGGGGCGTGGTCCCCTTCCGCGCGGCCCTTGGGCGGGTCCGCGAACTCCCAGGCAGCCAGGCGTACGCCACCTGCTCCGGTCACGTCGATGCGCCGCACCATCGGCCCTGGCACCCCCTTCTCTCCCCCGAGTAGGACTGGCTCGTGTGAGCCCCGTGTCGAACTCCGTCAGACTATCGAACCTGTATTCGAAAACGCGGTTCTGCCACGCAACACCGCTCGTTCGAGTGACCACATGTCGGGATTGACTCGCGCTACCGAGGGGAGATCTTCTGCGGGAGGCGGACCGCTCGGGGAAAAACGGTCCGTGGGGATTGACCCTGGGAGCTCGGGGCTCCGGGTCAGCACAGGGGAGGACAGGTCCCGGCGCCCTCGGGCGCCGGGACCCCTTCCTGTCGGTGGGTCCCCGCAGAAGCGGCAGCACAAGGAGGCACCCGCACGTCCGCGCGGGCGTCCGCGCCGGTTCCCGCGCGGGGTGTACGACGGGCGCATCACCGGATCCCTCCCCTGCCCTCGGTGGGGGTCCCCACCCCCCGGCCGTGGTCATATGCCTCAGCCTCAGAGTGGCACGCGATTGCGGCGGCCGCTGCCGTTCCGGACGGAAAACGGTTTCATCCAGGTGAAAAAACGAACCGGCCCCGCCGCCCTCCGGTGAGGGGGCCGGGGCCGGTCCGGATGCGAAGCAGCGCTCGACGCGCTACGCCGCGTCAGCGCTTCAGGACGCCGCCGTCTCAGCGCTTCGCGACGAACACGTGCGAGGCGACCTCGGCCTCCAGCTCCGCCGCCTCACCGCTGCTGCCCACGAGCACACCGCCCGCCGACTCCGTCACGCTCACCACGGAACCGGGCTGCACGCCCGCACGCCGCAGCGTGTACATCAGCTGGGCGTCGGTCTGGATCGGCTCGCCGATCCGCCGCACGACGACCGTCTTGCCGTCCGGGCCCGGGTCCAGCTCGGCCAGGGAGACCATGCTGTCGTCCAGGAACGGGTCGGCCTCGGCCTTCTCCCCCAGCTCCTCGAGGCCCGGGATCGGATTCCCGTACGGCGACTCCGTCGGGTGACGCAGCAGCTCCAGCACCCGCCGCTCCACCGCCTCGCTCATCACGTGCTCCCAGCGGCAGGCCTCCGCGTGGACCTGCTCCCACTCCAGCCCGATCACGTCGACGAGCAGACACTCGGCGAGCCGGTGCTTGCGCATCACGCGTGTGGCCAGCTGCCGGCCTTCGCCGGTCAGTTCCAGATGCCGGTCCCCTGCCACCGTCACCAGACCGTCGCGCTCCATGCGCGCCACGGTCTGGCTGACCGTCGGACCGCTCTGGTCGAGCCGCTCCGCGATTCGGGCCCGCATGGGCACCACACCTTCCTCCTCGAGCTCGAGGATGGTGCGGAGATACATCTCCGTCGTGTCGATCAGTCCGGACATACGTGCCCCTCGATGCTGTGACTTGAAATCAGTCGTTCGCTGGCCCCAGGTCAATTCTTGCGCATCGCGCCGACAACCGTGCCGCGCTGTGCCAGGACCGTATTGACAGGGCAATGGTCCAGACCGCAACGTGATCCGCGACACGGGTACCACCGGTATTCCCACACCCCTGCGGAAAGGGCTCGGCGATGAGCGAGAGCAAGCTGGCCGGTCAGTTCTTCGACGCCGCGATCGGTCTGCTGCAGCGCGTGCGGGACGAGGAGTCCCAAAACATCGCGGCCGCCGGTTCGGCAGTCGCCGACACCGTGGAAGCGGGCGGCCGGCTCTTCGCGTTCGGCGCCGGGCACTCCTCGCTCGCCGCGCAGGACGTCGTCTACCGGGCCGGCGGTCTCGCCGTGATGAACCTGCTCGCCGTCCCCGGCGTCGTCGGCGTCGACGTCATGCCGGCCACCCTCGGCTCCGCGCTCGAGCGCGTCGACGGGCTCGCCGGCGCGGTGCTCGACTCCAGCCCCGCCCGGGCCGGTGACCTGCTCGTGATCATCTCCCTCTCGGGCCGCAACGCGCTGCCCGTCGAGATGGCCATGAACGCCCGCGCCCTCGGCCTCACGGTCATCGGTGTGACCTCCGTCGCCTACGCCACGGAGACGAAGTCCCGCCACACGTCGGGCACGTTCCTCAAGGACCACTGCGACATCGTGCTCGACTCCCACATCGCCGTCGGCGACGCGGAGCTGACCCACGAGAGCATCGAGGCGCCGTTCGGTCCCGCCTCGACCGTCGTGACCAGCGCACTGATGCAGGCGACGATGGCCGCCGCCGCCGAGCAGCTCGCCGATCGGGGCATCGAGCCGCCGCTGCTGCGCTCGGGCAACGTCGACGGCGGGCACGAGTGGAACGGCCGCGTGATGGCCGAGTACCGGGACCGCATCTTCTTCCGCCACTGACGCCGCCGGGGTCCTGGGCCCGGGCAGGGGGTCGGCGGCCGGCTGCCTCAGTCGCCCGTCGACTGCGCCAGGTCCAGTGCCGAGGCGGTGAGCACCGCGACGCTCTCCGCGTACACGGCGTCCGGACGCTCGAACGCCGGACGGGCCGCGCCGCGCAGGAAGGTCAGCACGCCGACCGTCCGGCCGCGGCTGCGCAGCACCGTGCACAGGGCGTGCGCCGCGTCCTCGGGCCACTGCCGGCGCTCCGCCCACTCCCCGGGCGTGCCCTCCGTGCCGACGCTCGCCCGCACCGACCCGAGCCGCTCCACGGCCTGGAGCGCCGGGTGCCCGGCGGCGTACCGCACCGGAAGCCCGCCGCCCGCCACTCCCGCGGCGGGGCCGGGCCCGCCGGCCGGTGACGCGACGGCCCGCACCAACCGCTCCCCGCCGCCCTCGCTACCACCGCTGCCCGCACCGCCGCCCTCCGTCACGTCGAGCAGGGCGTGGTCGGCGAAACCCGCCAGCGCGAAGTCGAGATACGCGGTCGCCGCCTCCAGCGGGTCCTCGCACTCGGAGGCCGCACGCCCCGCCCGGTGCAGCTGACTCGACCTGAACCGCAGCCGGTTCGCCTCCTGCTCCGCCAGCTTGGCGTCCGTCACGTCGTGGAACAGCCACCCCACCCCGAGCGGAACCGGCTCCTCCGCCAGCGGGGAGGCCAACCGCACGAACCCGCTGCGCCAGCAACGCCGTTGCTCCCGCCCGTCCGCCGACGCGACGGCCACCCACAGGTCCACCAGACCCCGGGGCGCGCCCTCCGCCAGCACATGGTGCAGCGCGCCCTCGAGCTCCTCCACGCCCTGCTCCAGCAGCTCGCCGAGCGGCCGCCCGAGCGCGGACGTACGGCCCGCCCCGAGCGCACGGGCCGCCTCGCCGTTGACGACGGCGGGCCTCAGATCCACGTCGACCAGCACGACGCCCCACGACGCCTCGTCGAAGAGCGCCTCGCTCAGCGCGATGGACCGCTCCAGGTCGATCTGGGTGTGCACCTCGCTGAAGGCGCAGTACACCCCGGCCGGCTTACCGTCCGGGCCCAGTACCCGCGCGGACTGGGTCCGTACGAGAACCCGCCCGCCGTCCTTCCGCAGCAGCGCGAACTCGTGCACCTGCCGGCCCGGCGCGTCCATCGCGGCCATCAGCCGCCCCTGCACCTCGGCCGCGTCCGCGCTGCGCACGGCCCACCCGGCGAAGCCCCGCCGCCCGACGGCCTCCCGCGCCGACCAGCCGAGTATCCGCTCCGCCTCGCGGTTCCAGTGCGTCACGACCCCCGCGGCGTCGAAGGCGCACAGCGCGGCGTCCATGCCGTCGAGCAGCGCCGCGAGCAGATCCGCCCCCGGCGGCCCCGGCTCGCGCCCGCCGGCACCGGGCGCGTCGGTGATCTCACTCCTGGAAGCACTCATCCCGGGACCCCCTGCAGGACGTGTCCACGTGCGCTCATGCCCGTCACGACCATTCAACTTCAACGTGACGCACAACACATACGGTTCCCGGAAATCGCCCCTGCCCGGGACGGTCGACACCCTGCCGGTCATGGAGGAACTGCTCCGTCGAGCGGCCCTGTGATCGCCGCCCGACGTGAGTTCCCGGGGAACGCGCAGGTCGGAGAGGGTCCGGGAAAAGACACGAAAAAACAGGTTGATCCCGGCCGCCGACGCTTTTTAAGGTGTGGGCACGCTCAGAAAGGAGGTGATCCGGAAGTGATTTCTTACCGGACAAGCGAGGTGGCTGCGGGCTGACGCCTGCCGTCGCACTCTGTGCACCTCGGCAGTCGTCTGCCGAAACCCAAGCAGTCACCCGACCCGTGGGCCGCCGGTAAGTCCGGCCGGCTCCCTCCGTCCGGACGGAGGGACCAAAGGCCCACGGGTCGTCTGCGTTCCCAGGGGCCTGCGGACCGCTCAGGGCGCCAGGCGTTCGACGCGCCAGCCGCCGTCCGTGCGGACGTACCGCAGCCGGTCGTGGAGGCGGTTCTCGTGGCCCTGCCAGAACTCCACCGCGTCGGGTACGACCCTGATGCCGCCCCAGTGGGCGGGCGCGGGCACCTGGGTGCCCTCGGGGTAGCGGGCTGACAGCTCCTCGTACCGGCGCAGCAGTTCCTCGCGTGAGGAGATCACCTGGGACTGGTCGCTCGCCCAGGCGCCGAGCTGGGAGCCGTGGGGGCGGGTGCGGAAGTAGGCGGCGGTCTCGTCGCTGCCGATGCGGGCGGCGCGGCCGGTGACGATGATCTGGCGCTCGAGCGGGTGCCAGGGGAAGAGCAGCGAGACGTGCGGGTTGGCGTCGATCTCGCGGCCCTTCCGCGAGTCGTAGTTGGTGAAGAAGACGAAGCCGCGGGCGTCGTACTGCTTCAGCAGCACCGTGCGCGAGGAGGGCCTGCCGTCGGGTGTCGCCGTCGAGACGATCATGGCGTTGGGCTCCAGCAGGGCTGCCGCTGCGGCCTCGGCGAACCACTGCGCGAACTGTTCCATGGGTCCCGCGGCCAGTGCGTCCTCGTCGAGCGGTGTCGAGCGGTACTGCTCACGCATGACGGCGGGGTCCGGGACGACGAGTTCCGTCTCCGCCGGGTGGGGCACGGGCAGGCCCGCGACGGTCACGTCCGAGGGGCGGGGTTCGGGAGCGGCGGCGTGGTCGGTCACGACGCCATCCTGCCGTAGGGACCGAGTTTGCCCGGCACGGAGTGCCGTCAATCCTCCTCGGTCGAAATGGGGCAGTGTGCCGGATGTCACGCTTCCCCGCATCGGCCGGACCCGCCAAAATCTTGGGTCCGGCCACTGTGGCCTCCATACACCAGGGGATATCGTGCCTGCCTCCCCGGCGGTTGGGTGACCACCGGCCGCACGGGGCATCACCGGAGGGACCGACCTGCCCGTCGGCCGCCGTATGCCGCACCCGCCTTTGCCGCACACGTCTTGTCGCACACGTCTTGAGGAGCCGCCTGATGTCCGACTTCGTACCTGGACTCGAGGGAGTCGTCGCGTTCGAGACGGAGATCGCCGAACCGGACAAGGAGGGCGGCTCGCTCCGCTACCGGGGCGTCGACATCGAGGAACTGGTCGGGCACGTGTCTTTCGGGAACGTGTGGGGCCTGCTCGTCGACGGCGCCTTCAACCCGGGCCTGCCGCCCGCAGAACCGTTTCCGATCCCGGTGCACTCCGGCGACATCCGGGTCGACGTGCAGTCGGCGCTGGCGATGCTCGCGCCGGTGTGGGGTCTCAAACCGCTGCTCGACATCGATGAGGCGCAGGCCCGTGACGACCTTGCGCGGGCGGCCGTGATGGCGCTCTCGTACGTGGCACAGAGTGCCCGTGGCCAGGGTCTGCCGATGGTTCCGCAGAACGAGATCGACAAGGCGGAGTCCATCGTCGAGCGGTTCATGATCCGCTGGCGCGGCGAGCCCGACCCGCGGCACGTCAAGGCCGTCGACGCGTACTGGACGTCGGCCGCGGAGCACGGCATGAACGCCTCGACGTTCACGGCCCGTGTCATCGCGTCCACCGGCGCGGACGTCGCGGCGGCGCTGTCCGGCGCGGTGGGCGCGATGTCCGGTCCGCTGCACGGCGGTGCGCCGTCCCGGGTCCTCGGCATGATCGAGGAGATCGAGCGGACCGGTGACGCGACGGCGTACGTGAAGCGTGCGCTGGACAAGGGTGAGCGGCTGATGGGCTTCGGGCACCGCGTCTACCGCGCGGAGGACCCGCGGGCCCGGGTGCTGCGCCGTACGGCGAAGGAGCTGGCCGCGCCGCGCTTCGAGGTGGCGGAGGCGCTGGAGAAGGCTGCGCTGGAGGAGTTGCACAACCGCCGCCCGGACCGGGTGCTGGCGACCAACGTCGAGTTCTGGGCCGCGATCATGCTGGACTTCGCGGAGGTCCCGGCGCACATGTTCACGTCGATGTTCACGTGTGCCCGTACGGCCGGCTGGTCGGCGCACATCCTGGAGCAGAAGCGCACGGGCCGGCTGGTGCGTCCGTCGGCGCGCTACGTGGGACCGGCTGCCCGCAGCCCGCGCGAGGTCCCGGGCTACGAGGACATCGCCGGCTGACGGCAGGCGGCTCGGCCGACCGCTGGCCGCTCGGCCGACGGCAGGCCGCCGGGCGGGGTGTACGCGCCCCGCCCGGACTCAGCCGAGCGCCTCCTCCACCAGCGCCGCCCACTGCGCCACGACCCGTTCCCGGCGGGCCGCGTCGTCGGTGAGGAGGTTGGCCAGGCCCAGGCCGCGGGCCATGTCCAGCAGGCCCTGGACGGTTTCGCGGACGCCCGGGCGGGACTCGTCCGCGTTCAGCAGGCGGACCGCGATGCGGTGGGTCTCGCGGCCCACCTTCGCCTCGAGTTCGGTGACCCGGGGGCGCAGCTGTTCCTCGTTGGACGCGGCCACCCACAGATGGAGCGCGGCCCGGAACAGCGGCCCGGTGTAGAGATCGACGAGTGCGGCGACGACGGCGGCGCGGTCCTGTGACGGGAGTTCCCGCAGCGCTTGCGAGCGTTCCTGGGCCACGTATTCGACGGCGGCCGTGAACAGGTCCTCGCGGGTCGGGAAGTGGTGCTGTGCCGCGCCGCGTGAGACGCCGGCCCGTTCGGCCACCACCGAGACCGTGGAGCCTGCCCAGCCGACCTCGGCCAGGCAGGCCACCGCGGCCTCCAGCAGCCGCTGCCGGGTCGCCCGGCTGCGGTCCTGTTTGGGGGCCTTGGCGGTCGGTGGCGTCACAACACCCATGCGGGGTCCCGTCGTTCGAGGAAGGCCGTCATCCCTTCGCGCGCCTCGGACGATGCGAACAGCGACGCCGAGCGCTGGACCAGGTCCTCCGCGTCGTGGTCGAAGGTTTCCAGCACCCTAGCCGTGACCAGTTCCTTCGATGCCGCCAGCCCCTGGGGGGAGGCCCTGCGCAGCCCGTCGAGGAGCGGCGCGAGGGCCGTGTCGACGTCGTCCGCGGTGAGGGTGAGCAGCCCGGTGCGGGCGGCTTCCGCCGCGTCGAAGCGTTCGCCGGTGAGGTAGTAGCGTCCGGCGGCCCGGGGGTCCATGCGGGGCAGCAGCGGCAGGGAGATGACGGCGGGCGCGACGCCGATGCGCACTTCGGTGAACGCGAAGTCGGAGTCCGAGCTGGCGGCGGCGACGTCGCAGGCGCCGACGAGGCCGAGTCCGCCGGCCCGCACATGGCCGGCGACCCTCGCCACCACGGGCTTGGGCAGTGTCACGATCTGCCGGAGCAGTCCGACGAACGTGTACGGGTTGGGCGGTGACTTGAGGTCGGCGCCCGCGCTGAACGTGGAGCCGGTGTGCGTGAGCACGACGGCGCGTACGTCCCCGTCGTGGGCGCACTTCCCGAGCGCTTCCGTGAGTTCGCCGACGAGCCTCGCCGTCAGGGCGTTGCGGTTGGCCGGCGAGTCGAGGGTCAGGGTGGTGATGCCGCGCTCGTGCGTGGTGGCGATGGTCACGTGCTACTGCTCCTTCGTACCGTTCTCGCGGACCCGCAGTTCCCTCCGGAGGATCTTCCCGGACGCGGCGCGGGGGACGGCGCCGATGAACTCGACGCGGCGGATCTTCTTGTACGGGGACACCTGGGCGGCGACGAAGTCGAGGACGTCCTCCTCCTTCAGGTGTTCGGTGCCCGGCTGCCGTACGACGTACGCCTTCGGTATCTCGTTGCCGTCGTCGTCGTTGACGCCGATGACCGCCGCGTCCGCGATCGCTTCGTGGGTGAGCAGCAGCGCCTCCAGCTCCGCGGGCGCGACCTGGTAGCCCTTGTACTTGATGAGTTCCTTCACCCGGTCGACGACGAACAGCCAACCGTCGTCGTCGACGCGCCCGACGTCGCCGGTGTGGACCCAGCCGTCCTCGTCGATCATCGCGGCGGTGGCGTCCGGCCGGCCCAGGTAGCCCTTCATCACCTGCGGGCCGCGGATGGCGATCTCGCCCTCTTCGCCGGCGCCCAGTTCCCTGCCGGAGCCGTCGAGGTCGAGGATGCGCATCTCGGTGCAGGGCAGCAGGAGGCCCACGGTGCCGGGCGGAGGGTTCTGTGCGGTGAGCGGTACGACGTGGGTGCCCGGTGAGAGCTCTGTCATGCCGTACGCCTGCCGTACCGGCGGCAGCCCGAGCCGTTTCGAGCATGCCTCGGCGAGGCTCGCGTCGAGCGGGGCGGCGGCGCTGAGGATGTATTCCAGCGACGAGAGGTCGTAGGTGGCGACGGCCGGGTGCTTGGCGAGCGCGAGGACGATGGGCGGGGCGACGTACAGCCCGTTGATGCGGTGTTCCTGGATCGCGCCGAGGAAGGTGTCGAGCTCGAAGCGGGGCAGGACGACGACGGTCGCGCCCTGCTTGAGCGGGGCGTTCATCAGGGCGGTGAGCCCGTAGATGTGGAAGAAGGGCAGGACGGCCAGGATGCGGTGCCCGGGTCCCGCCGGGGCGACCGGTTCGAGCTGCGCCAGGTTGGTGGCGATGGACCGGTGCGTGAGCATCACGCCTTTGGGCACGCCGGTCGTGCCGGACGAGTACGGCAGGGCGGCGACGTCGTTCGACGGGTCGATGGTGACGTCGGGCTCCGGTGCGGTGGAGCCGAGCATGTCGAGGACGCTGACGTGCCCGTCCGCGCGGTCGCAGACGAAGATCTCCTCGATCCCCGCGGCGAGTTCGGCGGCTCTGCGGGCCACTTCGAGCAGGGGGGAGACGGTGACGATCCAGCGGGCGGAGGAGTCGCGCAGCTGCTTGGCGAACTCCTCGGCCGTGGCCAGCGGATGGACGGTGGTGACGGCGGCGCCGGCGCGGGTGGCCCCGTAGAACACGGCGGGGTAGGCGACCGTGTTGGGGCTGTGCAGCGCCAGGACGTCGCCCTTGCGCAGACCGGCGTCGGCGAGCGCGGCGGCGATGCGCCGGTGGAACCGGTCGAGTTGCCGGTAAGTGACGGTGGTGCCGTTCACTCCGTCGACGAGGGCGACGGTGTCTGCGTACTCGGCGGCTCTCGCGAGCACGCACTCGTGGATGGGTTCGACGACTGCCGGGACATCTGCGTAGCTGCTGCGGAACACCATGTGTGCGCTCCCTCGGCGTGTGTGGACGGCCAGAATGTCGTCTCTCAGTACGACTTGGGGAGACCCAGGGACTGGTGGGACACGTAGTTCAGGATCATTTCGCGGCTGACCGGGGCGATCCGGGCGACGCGGGCGGCCGCGATGAGCTTCGCGAGGCCGTACTCGCGGGTGAGTCCGTTGCCGCCGAGGGTGTGGACCGCCTGGTCGACCGCCTTCACGCATGCCTCACCGGCGGCGTACTTGGCCATGTTCGCGGCCTCGCCGGCGCCGATGTCGTCGCCGGCGTCGTACAGGGCGGCGGCCTTCTGCATCATCAGCTTCGCGAGCTCGAGTTCGATGTGGGCCTGCGCGAGGGGGTGGGCGATGGCCTGGTGGGCGCCGATGGGTGCCTTCCAGACCTGGCGGGTCTTCGCGTACTCGACGGCCTGTGTGAGGGCGTAGCGGCCCATGCCGATGGCGAAGGCGGCGGTCATGATGCGTTCGGGGTTGAGTCCGGCGAACAGCTGGAGCAGACCGGCGTCCTCTTCGCCGACGAGCGCGTCGGCGGGCAGTCGTACGTCGTCGAGCACCAGCTCGAACTGCTTCTCCTGCGCCTGGAGTTCCATGTCGATCACCGACCGGCCGAAGCCCTCCGCGTCGCGGGGGACGATGAACAGGCACGGCTTGAGGCTGCCCGTCCTCGCGTCCTCCGTGCGGCCGACGATCAGGGTCGCGTCGGCGATGTCGACGCCGGAGACGAAGACCTTGCGGCCGGTCAGTGTCCAGCCGTCGCCGTCCCGGCGGGCGGTGGTGGTGATCCGGTGGGAGTTCGATCCCGCGTCGGGCTCGGTGATGCCGAAGGCCATGGTGAGGCTGCCGTCGGCGAGGCCGGGCAGCCACTGCCGCTTCTGCTCGTCGGTGCCGAAGCGGGCGATGACGGTGGCGCAGATCGCGGGCGACACGATCATCATGAGGAGGGGGCAGCCGGCCGCGCCGGACTCCTCGAGGACGATGGACAGCTCGCTGATGCCGCCGCCTCCGCCGCCGTACTCCTCGGGGAGGTTCACGCCGAGGTAGCCGAGCTTGCCGGCCTCGGCCCACAGGGTGGCACGGTCGAAACCGGGGCCGTGCCGGCGTCCGAGCGCGCCGACGGCTTCCCGCAGGTCCTTGTGCTCCTGGGTCTCGATGGCGTTCATGACGCGGTGTCCTCCTGGGCGTTGGCGGCTTCGTGGACGGTTTCCGGGGCGGCTTGGGCGATCGGCCGGGCGACGGATTCCGTGGCGGTCTCCGTGACGACGGCGAGCAGGGCGCCGACCTCGACCTGGCGGCCGGGGACGGCGTGGAGAGCGGTGAGCGTGCCGGAGGCGGGCGAGACGATCCTGTGCTCCATCTTCATGGCCTCCAGCCAGACCAGCGGCTGGCCCTGGGTGACCTCTGCGCCTTCGACCACGCCGTCCCCGACCCGTACGACGGTCCCGGGCATGGGCGCGAGCAGCGATCCGGGTTCGGCCCGGTCCTGGGGGTCGGTGAAGCGGGGCCGGGGGGTGAGGGCGTACGCCCCGGCGGGCGAGTCGACGTACACCGTGTCGCCGCGGTCGGTGACGTCGTAGTTCCGTACGACGCCGTCGATCTCGAGGGTGACGCGGTGCGGCTCGGCCCGCACGACCCGGGTGCCGGGGCGGTCCGTGATCTCGAAGCCGCCGTCCCTGGTGGGCCGGTAGCGGACCTCGTGGTCGCCGTAGCCCTTGACCTGGTCCGTGGAGGGCAGGTTGCGCCAGGCGCCGCCGAACCGGCCCGCTCGCCCGGCCGCGTGGGCGAGGGCCGCGGCGACGGCGGCGTGCTCCTCGCCGGGGGCCGGCCGGGTGAGTTCGGCCAGGTTCCGCTCGTAGAACCCGGTGTCGAGCAGCCCGCCGGTGAAGTCGGGGTGCTCCAGCGACGCGACGAGCAGCTCCCGGTTGGTGACGGGGCCGTGCACCCGTGCCCGGCGGAGGCTGTGCGCGAGCCGGCGTACCGCTTCGGCGCGGGTGGGCGCCCAGGCGATGACCTTGGCGATCATCGGGTCGTAGTGGACCCCGATGTCGTCCCCGTCCGCGTATCCGGCGTCGACCCGCACCCGGGGCGTGCCGCCGGCGGGGTCCGGGCCGCCCGCAGCCGCGTCCGTGGGGAAGCTCAGCTCGTGCAGCCGCCCCGCCTGCGGGGTCCAGTCGCAGGACGGGTCCTCCGCATAGAGGCGTGCCTCCACGGCGTGCCCGTCGGCGGTGGGCGGGTACGGCGGCAGGGCCGCGCCCTGCGCGACCGCGATCTGCAGGGCCACCAGGTCCACGCCGAAGACCGCTTCCGTCACCGGGTGTTCCACCTGGAGCCGGGTGTTCATCTCCAGGAAGTGCGCACGGCCGTCCTCGGCGAGGAGGAACTCGACCGTCCCGGCGCCCCGGTAGTCCACGGCGCGTGCGGCGGCCACTGCCTGTGCGTGCAGTGTCTCGACCTGTTCGGGGCCGAGGCCCGGTGCCGGGGATTCCTCGATGACCTTCTGGTGGCGGCGTTGCAGCGAGCAGTCCCGCGTGCCGAGCGCCCACACCGTGCCGTGGGCGTCCGCGAGGATCTGGACCTCGACGTGGCGGCCCGCCTCGATGTACGGCTCGACGAAGACCTCGCCGTCGCCGAAGGCCGATGCCGCCTCGGAGCGGGCCGCCGCCAGCTCCGCCGGGAGCGCGGCGAGCGAGCGGACCACGCGCATCCCCCGGCCGCCGCCGCCCGCCGCCGCCTTCACCAGGACGGGAAGGTCGCGCTCGGTGACCGAGGCGGGGTCCAGGGAGGTGAGGCCCATGAGCTGCTTGGCGCGGGTCTTGGACGCCATCGCCTCGATGGCGTCGGCGGGCGGGCCGATCCAGATCAGACCGGCGTCCGCCACGGCCCGCGCGAAGTCCGCGTTCTCCGAGAGGAATCCGTATCCGGGGTGGACGGCGTCGGCGCCCGCCGCCAGCGCCGCTTTGACGATGGCCTCGCTGCGCAGATAGGTTTGGGCGGGTGTGTCGCCGGGCAGCCGCACCGCCGCGTCCGCCTCCCGCACATGGAGGGCGGTGGCGTCGGCGTCGGAGTGGACGGCGACCGTCGCGATGCCCAGCCGGCGGCAGGTGCGAAAGACACGGCACGCGATCTCGCCGCGATTGGCGACAAGGACAGTGGAAATCACAGGAGGGTCCTCACATCCGGAAGACGCCGAAGCCGCCGCGCGCGCCTTCGACCGGTGCCGTGTGGATGGCGGACAGGCACAGACCGAGCACCGTCCGGGTGTCGCGCGGGTCGATGACGCCGTCGTCGTAGAGCCGCCCGGACAGGAACATCGGCAGCGACTCCGCCTCGATCTGCTGCTCGACCATGGCGCGCAGGCCGGCGTCCGCCTCGTCGTCGTAGGGCTGTCCCTTCGCCGCGGCGGACGCCCGGGCGACGATGGACAGCACGCCGGCGAGCTGCTGGGGGCCCATGACCGCGGATTTGGCGCTGGGCCAGGCGAACAGGAACCTCGGGTCGTAGGCCCGGCCGCACATGCCGTAGTGCCCGGCGCCGTAGGACGCGCCGATGAGCACCGACAGGTGCGGGACACGGCTGTTGGACACCGCGTTGATCATCATGGCGCCGTGCTTGATGATGCCGCCCTGCTCGTACTCCTTGCCGACCATGTAGCCGGTGGTGTTGTGCAGGAACACGAGCGGTACGTCGCGCTGGTTGGCGAGCTGGATGAACTGCGCGGCCTTCTGGGACTCGGCGGAGAACAGCACGCCCTGGGCGTTGGCCAGCACGCCCACCGGGTAGCCGTGCAGCCGCGCCCAGCCGGTGACCAGGCTCGGCCCGTACAGCGGTTTGAACTCGTCGAAGTCGGAGCCGTCGACGATCCGGGCGACGACCTCGCGCGGGTCGAACGGGGTCTTCAGGTCCTCCGGCACGATCCCGAGCAGTTCCTCCGCCGCGTACTTGGGCGGCTCGGCCGCGCCGGGGTCCGGGTGTGCCTTGCGGTGGTTGAGGCGGGCGACGATCCGGCGGGCCTGGCGCAGCGCGTCCGGCTCGTCGAGGGCGAAGTGGTCGGCGAGTCCGGAGGTGCGGGCGTGCATCTCGGCGCCGCCGAGCGACTCGTCGTCGCTCTCCTCGCCCGTCGCCATCTTCACCAGTGGCGGGCCGCCCAGGAAGACCTTCGACCGGTCCTTGATCATGATGGTGTGGTCGGACATGCCGGGCACATAGGCGCCGCCGGCGGTGGAGTTGCCGAACACGACGGCGATCGTGGGGATGCCGGCCGCCGACAGGCGTGTCAGGTCGCGGAACAGGGCCCCGCCGGGGATGAAGATCTCCTTCTGGGACGGCAGGTCCGCGCCGCCGGACTCGACGAGCGAGATCACCGGAAGCCGGTTGGCGTAGGCGATCTCGTTGGCGCGCAGCGCCTTCTTGAGGGTCCAGGGGTTGGAGGCACCGCCGCGTACGGTCGGGTCGTTGGCGGTGATCAGGCACTCGACGCCCTCCACCGTCCCGATGCCGGTCACGATCGAGGCGCCCACCGGGTAGTCGCTGCCCCAAGCGGCGAGCGGGGACAGTTCGAGGAAGGGGGTGTCCGGGTCCAGCAGCAGCTCGATGCGTTCGCGGGCGAGCAGTTTGCCGCGGCCGCGGTGCCGGGCCACGTACTTCTCCCCGCCGCCGGCGAGCGCCTTCGCGTGCTCGGCGTCCAGTTCGGCGAGCCGGCCGAGCATCACGGCACGGTGGGCGGTGTGTTCGGGGCCGGTCACATCGACGGCCGAGGCGAGAACGGTCACAGCAGAGCCTCCGGGATGTCGACGTGCCGGGCGCGCAGCCACTCGCCCAGCGCCTTGCCCTGTGGATCGAAGCGGGCCTGCGCGGCGACCCCTTCGCCGAGGATCCCGGCGACGGTGAAGTTGAGGGCGCGCAGGTTGGGCAGTACGTGCCGTACGACGGGCAGTTCGGCGGTCTCGGGGAGCAGCGCGCGCAGCCGGTCGACGGTGAGTTCGTGGGCGAGCCAGCGCCAGGCGTCGTCGGTGCGGGCCCATACGCCGATGTTGGCGTCGCCGCCCTTGTCGCCGCTGCGCGCCCCGGCCACGAGTCCGAGCGGGGCGCGGCGGGTCGGACCGTGCCGCAGCGGCTCGGGCAGCGCGCCGGGCCCGGCGTCGGTGAGCTCCCGGGTGATCTGCGGGTGGGGGACGGCGACGCGTTCACCGTCGTGCAGGACGGCGGTGTGCGGGACGCCGTCCGCTTCGGTGTACGCGGCCTCGAACACGCCGTACGGGGCGCCCTTGCCGGGTGGTGCGGTCACATGGAAGCCGGGGTAGCTGCCGAGCGCGAGCTCGATCGCGGCGCTGCTCACGGCGCGGCCGACGCGTTCCGCGTCCAGGTCGCGGACCGTGAGCCGCAGATACGCGGCGGCGCGCTCCTCGGTGTCGGGGTCGGTGCTCTGTGTGCGGGCGAGTTCCCAGCGCACCTCGGCGGGCGGCTGCTTGCGGAGCGCGTCCTCCATCTGTTCCTGTACGAGCCGGGCCTTGGCGTCGATGTCGAGTCCGGTCAGCACGAACGTGACCTCGTTGCGCCAGCCGCCGAGGCGGTTCAGTCCGACCTTGAGCGTGGGCGGCGGTGCCTCGCCGCGCACTCCGGAGATCCGCACCCGGTCGGGGCCGGCCTGCTCGAGGCGGACGGTGTCGAGCCGGGCGGTCACGTCCGGGCCGGCGTACCGGGCGCCGCCGGTCTCGTACAGCAGTTGGGCGGTGACGGTGCCGATGTCCACGAAGCCGCCGGTGCCGTCGTGTTTGGTGATGACACAGGTGCCGTCGGGGTGGATCTCGGCGACGGGGAAGCCGGGCCGGCGGACGTCGTGGCCGCCTTGGGCGAAGAACGCGTAGTTGCCGCCGGTGGCCTGGGTGCCGCATTCCAGGACGTGCCCGGCGACGACGGCGCCGGCGAGGGCGTCCAGGTCGTCGGGGCCCCATCCGAAGTGGGCGGCGGCGGGGCCGGTGACGAGGGCCGCGTCGGTGACGCGTCCGGTGACGACGATGTCGGCCCCCGCGCGCAGACAGGCGGCGATCCCTCCGCCGCCGAGGTAGGCGTTGGCGGTGAGCGCCCCGGGGAAGCGGGCGGTGAGGTCGTCGCCCTCGACGTGCGCGACGTTCACGGGGACGCCGAGGCGGGCGGCCAGGGCGCGGACGGCGTCGGCGAGGCCGGCGGGGTTGAGTCCCCCGGCGTTGGCGACGATGCGGACGCCCTTGTCGTGGGCGAGGCCGAGGGTCTCCTCGAGCTGCCGCAGGAAGGTCCTGGCGTAGCCGAGTCCGGGGTCCTTCAGGCGGTCGCGGCCGAGGATGAGCAGGGTGAGCTCGGCGAGGTAGTCCCCGGTGAGCACGTCCAGCGGCCCGCCGGTGAGCATCTCGCGCACGGCGTCGAAGCGGTCGCCGTAGAAGCCGGACGCGTTGCCGACGCGGAGCACCCGGGCGCTGTGCGCGGCCTCGGGGCCGGTCACGGCTTTCCGCCTTCCGGCACGTCACCGGTCGGCGTGCCCGCGCCGGGTGCCCGCCCGGCACCCGGCGGGCCGGCGAAGGCCTGGGCGATGTCCAGCCAGCGGTCGGCGTCGGCGCCTTCGGCCCGCAGGGCCAGGTCGTCGCGGTGTGCGCGCTGGGTGACCAGCAGGCAGAAGTCGATCGCCGGGCCGGTCACGCGCTGTGCGGCGTCCTCGGGTCCGTAGGTCCACGATTCTCCGCAGGGGCCGGTCAGTTCGACGCGGAACGGTTCGGCGGGCGGGGTCAGCCCGTGCACGCCGAACGCGAAGTCCCGTGTGCGGACGCCGAGCCGGGCCACCTGTGCGAGACGCGCGGTCGGCCGCCGCACGACGCCGAGCGCGTCGGCGATGTCCTGGCCGTGCGCCCAGGTCTCCATGAGCCGTGCGGTCGCCATCGACGCGGCGCTCATCGGCGGCCCGTACCAGGGGAAGCGGGTGCCGGCGGGGGCCGAGCGGAGGGCCTCCCGGAGCTGTTCGCGGCCGGTCCGCCAGCGGGCGAGCAGTTCACCGGGCGGGAGGGCGGCGCCCGCCTGTGCGCCGTCGTCCACGAACGAGTGGGGCGCGGCGAGCGCCTTCTCCACTTCCGCGGCGAAGCCGTCGGGGTCCGTGACGGCCGTCAGGGCGGCCGCGTCGGTCCAGGCGAGGTGGGCGATCTGGTGGGCGACGCTCCAGCCGGGGGCGGGGGTCGCGGTCGCCCACCGCCCGGGATCCAGCTCTCTCACCAGCTGATCGAGGTCTTCGCTTTCGCTGCGCAAGTCGTCGAGTACGACGGCCGGGTCGGACACGGAACGCTCCCCTGTGGGACGACGGTCTGTGCCCCGGAGCATGGCAGCGCACCCGGAAACAAGCAAGCATGCTTGCTTTGATTGATTCCGACGTCCGGCCCGCGATGCGCTTGAGTCGCAGGTCAAACCGCATGGCATCGCAGAATTGATTCTCTTTGAACCGCAAGGGTGGTTCGGCCGGTAGGCCATTGCGGGCGACACCGGCGCCCCCTCAACGTGGTGAGCCGACCCCCCTTTCCCCGTTCCGGCCGGCCGGTCGCGCCCGCCGGTCGACACGTTGATCCACTCCGTTGCAGTTCATTCACTCTCTGTGTACACATGTCACAGTCAGTTATGGCCGGCCTATTCCGTCTGCATATGCCGCCCCGGTGACCGCGGGGCCGTCCCGCATGCGCGCACGGCCGGCACGCCATGAGGAGTCCCATGTCACGACCACGACTGTCCAGGCTGATCTCCGCCTGCGCCGTCATCTCCGCCCTGACCAGCGCCCCCCTGGTCGCCGCACTCCCGGCGGCAGCCCACGGCGGCGCACCGGAACCCCGCTCCCTGACCCGCGACGCCGCGCCCGGCCGTGGCGAGAAGGTCACCGTGGACAAGGCGGAAGCCGCCGTGCTCGGCCAGGAGCACGCGGAGCGGCACGCGCAGGCGAGGCTGCGCGCGCAGGACGCGGGTGACTATCCGCAGCCGACGCGCACGGCCCGCCTGGAGTCGCTCACCAAGTCCCAGGCCACGCAGAACGCCAAGTTCGCCGCACGGGAGTACGGGGCCTTCAAGGAGTACTTCCCCTCCCCGGACTTCGGCGTGCACGTCGCGCAACTGCCCACCGGAAAGGTCCTGTTGTTCTCCTTCGAGCG
This sequence comes from Streptomyces sp. NPDC086835, assembly GCF_044745705.1. Taxonomy (NCBI): domain Bacteria; kingdom Bacillati; phylum Actinomycetota; class Actinomycetes; order Kitasatosporales; family Streptomycetaceae; genus Streptomyces; species Streptomyces sp. NPDC086835. The sequence goes on along the minus strand of NZ_JBIVAU010000004.1, from coordinate 228,704 downwards.
GGTCGAGACCAATCCGACGAAGGAGACGGCGCCCACCCAGGTCATCGGCGCGCAGAACGCGGGCCGGGCGTATCTGTGGGACCCGCAGAAGGGCAGCGGCACGGACGCGTTCAAGAAGGTCACGCCGCCCACCGTCATGATGCCGGACGGCAAGAACGAACCCCGACCCGCGCCCTTCTTCTGCGCCGGCCACGCCTACCTCCCCAACGGGATGCTCGGCGTCTTCGGCGGCAACCTCGGCGGCAACCACGGCTCGGGGGCGAAGCTCTCCCTCGTCTTCGACCCGTGGACCGAGCGGTGGTCGCTCAACCAGGAGATGTCCGTCGGCCGCTGGTACCCGAGCGCCGTCACCGGTGCCGACGGGCGGATCCTCATCATGTCCGGGCAGTCCGAACTCGGCTGGGCGACGCCCACCCCGATCGTGGAACGCTTCCCCGCGCTGTCCCACGACGTCCCGTTCAGCCGGTCGGACGTCCCCGAGAACGTGCCGGTGGACGTCTTCAAGGCGGAAGCCCCGTACAGGAACGACTATCCGCACCTGTTCTCCCTGCGCGACGGCAAGATCTACGGGCTCGGCCGGGACCACGACCAGCAGTGGCTCTTCGACCCGGACACCGAGACCCGCACGAGCCTGGCCGACCGGCCCGACGGCTTCATGCGCAACTACGGCTCCGCGGTACCCCTGCCGGCCGGCTTCAGGGGCCCCGACTCCGTGCTCGTCCTCGGCGGCGACCGCGACAACCCGAACACCTACCAGCTCGTCGGCGGCCGGTGGAAGACCAAGGAACCCCGGGCCTTCGGCCGCACCCAGGACGACACCCTGCTGCTCCCCGACGGCGCGCTGTTCACCGTCAACGGCGCCCATGACATCCGGGACTACGGCAACGGCCCCTACAACCCCAACGCCGACCTGAAGTACCGGCAGACCGAGATGCGCGACACGGACGGAAACTGGAAGCTCGGGCCCGCCCAGCGGCTGCCGCGCGGCTACCACTCCAACGCCGTCGTCCTTCCCGACGGCCGGATCATGGTCACCGGGGACGAGGCGCAGCAGATCGCCAACGACCCGGACATCCAGGACGACATGGACGGCTCCATCGAGATCTACGAGCCGGCCTATCTGCACAACGGCGACCGCCCCGACCTGTCCGCCGTGCCCCGGCGCACGATCGGCTACGACGACCGGTTCCAGGTGCTCAGCTCGAACCCGGACGACGTCCGGCGGGCCGTGCTGCTGGCCCCCACGACGGCCACCCACTCGGTGAACTTCAGCCAGCGCCACCTCGACGTGCGGATCAAGAGCCGCAGCGACGGCGCCCTCGAACTCCAGGCGCCGCCCTCGGCGCAGGCCGCGCCCCCCGGCTACTACATGCTCTTCCTCCTCAACGAGGAGGGCGTTCCCAGCACTGCCAAGTTCGTCTCCTTCGGCCCGCCGGCCGGCATCTGAGGCACCGGCCAGGACCAGACGCGAACCACAGAGGAATGCGAGGCAGGATGACGGATCTGGCACTGCGGGAGAGCACGGAGATCCAGGGCGATGTGCTCGCCGGCTTCAAGAAGGACCACGTACAGCTGCTGTTCCTGAAGTTCGACGACGCGACCCGGGCGCGCACCTGGCTGCGCCGGCTGAAACCGCGTATCGCCACGACCCGGCAGGTCGCCGCGTTCAACGCGGCCTTCAGTACGGCCCGCCGCAACACCGGGGGGGACGACCCCAAGGCGCTCACCGCCGTATGGCGCAGCGTCAGCTTCACCCACGGCGGCATCCGCACCCTGACGGGCAAGGACCCTTTCCCCCGGACCGCCGAGGGCACGACCGAGCACGCCTTCAAGCAGGGCTCCGCGATGCGGGCCGGGATGCTCGGGGACACGGGCGACAACTCCCCGGAGAACTGGCTCTTCGGCGACAGCAACGCCCAGCCCGTCCACGCGGTGCTCACCATCGCTGCCGACAAGGTCGAGGACCTGCGGGCGGCGATCGCGCAGGAGCGGCAGGAGGCCTCCGTCCACAAGGTGGTGATCGTCTTCGAGCAGGACGGCGGGACCCTGACGGGCGCCCGCAGGGGCAAGGAGCACTTCGGCTTCAAGGACGGCGTCAGCGAGCCCGCCGTCCAGGGCTTCGACGAGCCCGACCCCCGCAAGCCCGAGTGGAAGAAGGGCAGCCCCGGCACCCGGATCATCCCCGCCGGTGAGTTCGTCATCGGCGAGGAGACCGTCAGCGGGAAGCCGTCCGGCCTGCCGGAGTGGGCGAAGAACGGCTCGTTCCATGTGGTGCGCCGGCTCGGCCAGGACGTTCCGGGCTGGTGGGCGCAGATCGGCGCACGGCTGAAGGAGCTGAAGAACGCCAAGGCCGTGCCGCCGGAGGCCACCGCGGAATGGCTGGCGGCCCGGCTGGTCGGGCGCTGGCGTTCGGGCACGCCCGTGGCGAAGTGCCCGCACGCCGACGTCTCGTTCGACCCGGACTGCGGGAACGACAACGACATCAGCTTCGCGGACGACCTGGAGGGGGAGATCACCCCGCTCTTCTCCCACCTGCGCAAGACGAACCCCCGTGACGGCCTCGCGCTGAAGAAGGGCGACAAGCCCGTACCGGAGAAGGGCGGGCTCGACGGCCGGCGCATCATGCGCCGCGGCATCCCCTTCGGCCTGCCCTTCGACCCCGCGGGTTCGGCCGGCCACGGCCCCGACGCGGCTCGCGGCCTGGTCTTCGTCAGCTACCAGGCCGATCTTGTGCGGCAGTTCGAGTTCATCCAGAGGGACTGGGTGACCGACACCAAGTTCCCGGACCGCGACCCGCGGGTGGGCGCCGATCCCATGATCGGCGTGACCACCGATGTCACCTTCAAGGGACAGCCGGTGCGCTTCGAGCAGTTCGTCCGGACCGAGGGCGCGGTGTACGCGTTCACGCCGTCGCTGTCGACGCTCGACCGTCTCGCGGACGGGAAACTCTCCGACGACGCCCCGAAGATCAAGATCCGGGTCACCGACGAGGGCAACCACGAGATCTCCGCCGTCTCCACCTTCGACATCGGCGACGTCGTCGACGCGGGCAAGGCGAAGCTGATGCTCCAGGACGACGGAAAGCTGGTGGTCTTCGACGAGAACGACGACCCCCGCTGGGCCTCCAACAACCCGGCCACCCCCGGTGCCCGTGCCGTCTTCCAGGAGGACGGCAACTTCGTGATCTACACGCCGGACAACCGGCCGGGGTGGGCCTCCGCGACCGACGGCAACCCCGGCGCCTTCCTCGCCGTACAGGCCGACGGCAATGTGGTGATCTACAACAGCAAGGGCGGGCCCGTCTGGCACAGCAGGACCCAGCACTGACGCCCCCACGAGCGCACGGAACGGCCCGCCGACAGCGTCGGCGGGCCGTTCCGCCACGTCATGCCCCCGGCGCCCGTTTCCCGGCCGACGCCTGCGTCCGTACCGCGCCCATGCTCGCCACGACGACCAGCACGATCGCCAGCCCCTCCGCCGGCGAGAGCGCCTGACTCAGTACGAGGAACCCGGCCGCCGCGGCGATCGCCGGCTCCAGGCTCATCAGCACCGCGAACGTCGCCGCGGGCAGCCTGCGCAGCGCCAGCAGTTCCAGGGTGTACGGCAGGACCGACGACATCAGCGCCACCGCCAGTCCCAGCCCCAGCGTCGAGGGCACGAACAGCCGCGACCCCGCCTCCAGCAGACCGAACGGCAGGCTCAACAGCGCGGCGAAGCCCATCGCCAGCGCCAGCCCGTCCGCCTGCGGGAAGCGCCGCCCCGTGCGGGCGCTGAAGATGATGTACGCCGCCCACATGCCGCCCGCCGCCAGGGCGAACGCCGCGCCGACGGGGTCGAGCCGTTCGAAGCCCCCTCCGCCGAGCAGGACCACGCCGCCGAGCGCCAGCGCCGCCCACAGGAGGTTCACCAGCCGCCGCGAGGCGATCACGGAGAGGGCGAGCGGCCCCAGCACCTCGAGCGTGACCGCCGCACCGAGCGGGATCCGGTCCACGGCCTGGTAGAAGAGCATGTTCATCCCGCCCATGGCGGCACCGAAGGTGATCACGGTGGCCCAGTCGGCGCGGGAGTGTCCGCGCAGCCGCGGCCGGCAGATCACGAACAGCACCAGGGCCGCGAGCACCAGCCGCAGCGTGACGACGCCCAGCGCACCGGCCCGCGGCATCAGCATCACGGCGACGGCGGCCCCGAACTGCACGGAGAGCCCGCCCGCGACGACGAGCGCGACGGGCCCGAGGGAACGCCGGGCACCGGACGGCGGCGCCCCGCCGGCGCCCTGCGCCGCGGCGCCCGCCGCCTCCGGCAGCACCACCGCCGCGGCACCGGCCTGCGCCCCTGTGCCCGTCCGCGCCGACTGCGCGTCCTTCACCCCGGCCTCCCTGAACCTTCGCCTGCCTTGTCCTCCCCAAGCTACGGATCAGTGCGTCGCGCGTGAAATGTGTTTCTCGCTGCGGTTATGCTCCACGCGTATGAGCATCGAGCTGCGCCATCTCCGCTGCTTCCTGGCCGTCGCCGAGGAGTCGAGCGTGACCAGGGCGGCGGCCCGGCTCGGTCTCACCCAGCCCAGCGTCTCCCGCGCCCTCGCCTCGCTCGAGCAGCATGTGGGCGTCCGGCTGGTGGACCGTTCCACCCACCACCTCGCCCTCACGGCGGCGGGCCGTGCCTTCCGTGACAAGGCGGCCGTGGCCGTCGCCGCCTTCGACGACGCGCTCGACACCGGGCGGCTCCCGCAGCGGCCCCTGCGCCTCGGGCACGCCTGGTCGGCCCTCGGGCCGTACACGACCCCGCTGCTGCGCCGTTGGCAGCGCGAGCACCCGGACGTCCCCCTCGAACTGCTGCGGGTCGACGACCGTACGGCGGGGCTCGCCCGCGGCGAGGTCGACGCCGCCGTACTGCGCGGCCCGGTGGACACCCCCGGTCTGGCCACGGAGCTGCTGTTCACGGAGCCCCGGGTGGCCGCCGTGCCGTCGGACGACCCCCGCGCGGGGCGTGCCTCGCTGACCCTGACGGACCTGGCGGCCGGCCCGGTCGTGCTGAACACGGTGTCCGGCCTGACCACCCTGGACCTGTGGCCGCCGGAGACCCGGCCCACGGCGACGATCACGGTCGCCAACACCGACGACTGGCTCACCGCGATCGCCGCGGGCCGCGGCGTGGGCGCTTCGGTCGCGTCCACCGCCCAGATGCACGCGCACGGCGGTGTGACGTACCTGCCGTTGTCGGACGCCCCTCGGGTGCCTGTCTTCCTCGCCTGGCGCAGCGCCTCGCCCCACCCCGCCGTGCGTCAACTCGTCGGGCTGGCCAGAGCGGTGGCCCGGCCGCGCTGACGCGCACCGCCCGGGCGGGACGGACCGGGGTGCCGGCCTTCCAGGAGGAGAGCGCCGAGCCGCCCGGAGCGGCCCGTGATAGGCAGGTCGTATGAAGCGCGACGAGCTGGTGTGGTTCCTCCGCAGGAACAGGCTCGCGGTCCAGGCCTCGGCCGCACCGGACGGATCACCTCAGGCGGCGGTCGTCGGATTCGCCGTCAGCGACGACCTCGAGATCGTCTTCGACACCGTCGAGACGACCCGCAAGAGCCTCAACCTGCGGGCCGACCCGCGTATCGCCCTCGTGATCGGCTGGGACGACGCGATCACCGTGCAGATCGAGGGGCTCGCGGACTTCCCCGCCGGCGCCGAGCTCACGCGCCTCCAGGAGTGCTATTTCCGCGTGTACCCGGACGGCCGGGACCGGCTCTCCTGGCCGGGGATCACCCATGTGCGGGTCCGCCCGACGTGGGTGCGGTACAGCGACTTCACCCAGGAGCCGCCCCATGTCGTCGAGGTCTCCGCCGCGCAGCTCGGCTGAGACGCCCGTCCTCCCCGCGTCCCTCGTCCGCCGGCGGCCCACAAGGCGCCTCACGGCCGCCTTGGCGCCGCGTCCGGCCACCACCAGGAGCAGGACGGCCGCGACGCATTTCGCCGCGCCGAGCGCGCCGGCCGTTCCGCCCCGCAGCAACGAGACGAGGAGCGACCCGAGGCCCTTGTCCGCCGGGTCGACCTGGTCCACCGCGATCGCGGACACCAGCAGCTGCCCCACCAGGGCGACCAGGAGCAGGGCCGCGCAGGACCGTGCCAGCAGACCCACGACGTCGGTCCGCCCGACGCTCTTGCGCATGGCATCCGCTCCTTCCTGGCCGGCCGCCCATCCTGCCGGATACGGGCTGTCACTTCGTGACCGGTCCCTCGTCCAGGCCCTCCGCCAATACCTCCGCGAGGTGCCGGGCCCGGCGGCCGGCGAGCTGTTCGAGCTGGGTGCGGCAGGAGAAGCCGTCGGCCAGCAGCTCGGTTCCCGCGGCGGCCGCACGTACGGCGGGCAGCAACTGCTCCTCCGCGCACGCCACAGACACCTCGTAATGCCCCTTCTCGAAACCGAAGTTGCCCGCGAGGCCGCAGCAGCCTCCGCTCAAGGCGCCCTGAAGGCCCGCCCGTGCACGCAGGCGGCGTTCCGCCGCGTCGCCGAGGACCGCGTGCTGGTGGCAGTGGGTCTGGCCCGCCACCGGGCGGTCGATCCACGGCGGTTCCCAATCGGGGGCGCACTCCTCCAGGGTCTGTGCGAAGGTCCGCACCGACGCCGCCAGCCGGGCCGCCCTCGGATCGTCGCCGAGCAGCTCGGGCAGGTCGGTCTTGAGGGCGGCCGCACAGCTCGGCTCCAGCACGACGACGGGCACATCGAGTTCGAGCAGCGGCTCGACGACGTCGAGCGTGTGGCGCATGGTCGTGCGTGCCCGGTCGAGCTGTCCCGTCGACACATAGGTGAGCCCGCAGCAGACCCGGCCGGGCGGCAGCACGATCCCGATGCCCGCCGCCTCCATGACGCGTACCGCGGCCCGCCCGGCGGACGGTGAGAGGTGGTCGGTGAAGGTGTCCGGCCACAGCACGGCCGTCCGGCCCTTCTCCAGCACTTCGGCCCGTGCGCCCATGTGGTCGCGCAGCCACCGGCGGAACGTTTCCGGCGCCAGGCGCGGCAGGTCCCGTTCCGGCGCGATGCCACCGAGCCGTTTGGCGAGCGCGGCCAGCGGCCGCACCCGGACTGCTGCACCCAGCAGCGGGGCGAGCGGCGCGGCGGCCCGCAGCCACTGCGGGAGACGGCCCATGGCGTAGTGGGCGGCGGGGCGGCGGCGTCCCGCGTAGTGGTGGTGCAGGAACTCGGCCTTGTACGTGGCCATGTCGACGCCGACCGGGCAGTCGCTCCGGCAGCCCTTGCAGGACAGGCACAGGTCGAGCGCGTCACGTACCTCGGGCGAGCGCCAGCCGTCGGTGACGATCTCCCCGGCGAGCATCTCGTGCAGCAGCCGCGCCCGGCCCCGGGTGGAGTGCCGCTCCTCGCCGGTGGCCCGGTACGAGGGGCACATCAGGCCGCCGCCCGCGGCGGCGTCCTCGGTGCGGCACTTGGCGACGCCGACGCAGCGGCGCACCGCGCCCGCGAAGTCACCGCCGTCGTTCGGGTAGCCGAAGGCGACGTCGACGGGCCGGGCGGGAAGCACGGCGAAGCGCAGGTTCGCGTCCAGCGGGGCGGGGCGTACCAGCATGCCCGGGTTCATGCCGCCGGCCGGGTCCCACAGGTCCTTGAACCGGCCGAAGAGGCCCACCAGTTCGTCCCCGTACATCTTGGGCAGCAGTTCGGCCCGGGCCTGGCCGTCGCCGTGTTCGCCCGACAGGGAGCCGCCGTGGGCGACGACCAGGGAGGCGACCTGTTCGGAGAACGCGCGGAAGCGGCGGACGCCCTCCTTGCTCAACAGGTCGAAGTCGATGCGGACATGGACGCAGCCGTCGCCGAAGTGCCCGTAGGGGGTGCCGCGCAGGCCGTGTTCCGCCAGCAGGGCACGGAAGTCGAGCAGATAGGCGCCCAGGCGGGCGGGCGGCACGGCGCAGTCCTCCCAGCCGGGCCACGCCTCGCCGCCGTCGGCCCGCCGGGTCGCGGTGCCCGACGCGTCCTCCCGCAGCCGCCACAGGGCGCGGACGGCGGCCGGGTCGTCGACGACCGTGCCGTCGAGGGCGTCGGCGGCCCGCATGATCCGCTCCGCCCGGTCCCGCGCCTGCGCGGCGCTGTCGCCGCCCGTCTCGACGAACAGCCATGCCCCGCCGCGCGGCAGGCCGTGGCCGGCGGGCACCAGGTCCTCCGCCATGCCTTCGACGGTCAGCGGGCCGTGGGGCAGGAGGCCGGCGGCGGCTTGTGCGGCGGCGCTCTCGTCCTGGTAACCGATGACGGCCAGCGCCCGGGCCGCCGGGGCTGCCACGAGCCGCACGGTCGCCTCCGTGAGCACGGCGAGGGTCCCTTCGCTGCCGCAGAAGGCGCGAGCGAGGTCGGTGCCCTTCTCCGGCAGCAGCGCGTCGAGCGCGTAGCCGGAGATGCGGCGCGGCATGGCGTCGGGGAAGCCGGTGCGCAGCAGGGCGAGGTTGCGGTCGACGAGGTCGGTCAGGCCGGGCGGGGCGTCGTGCGGCGGGCCGCCCCGGGCCAGCCGGTGGCGGGTGCCGGCGTAGGTGAGGACGGACAGGGCGTCGACGTTGTCGGCGGTGGTCCCCCAGGCGACGGAGTGGGATCCGCACGCGTTGTTGCCGATCATCCCGCCGAGCGTGCAGCGGCTGTGCGTCGACGGATCAGGGCCGAAGAGCAGGCCGTGTCCCCGTACGGCGTCCTGCAGCCGGGCCTGTACGACTCCGGGCTGCACGCGGGCGGTCCGCTCCTGAGGGTCGACGGCCAGGACCTTGTTCATGTGGCGGGTGAAATCCAGGACGACACCGGTGCCGGTGGCCTGTCCTGCGATGGAGGTGCCGCCGCCGCGGGGCACTACGGGGACGCCGTGGTGCCGGCACACCTCGAGCACCGCGGCCACGTCGTCGGCGTCGCGGGGGGCGACGACACCGACCGGGACGCGCCGGTAGTTCGAGGCGTCCATGGTCGTCAGGGCCCGGGCGGCGGCCGAGAAGTCCACTTCACCGACGACGGCGGCCTTGAGCGCGCGGGCCAGTTCTCCCGTATCCCTGGTGTGTTCAGCCATGCGCTCCAGAATGACTCCTCCGGCCGCCGACGCACCGGCAGGAAACGTGTCACTTGCACACGTTGTGCGCCCTCCGTGAAGTGGGAAGCGCCACGACCTTCCCCAACTGATCGTCAACCCTCCTATAGTGACGACGACTTCGCCAGGAAGCAGCGGCTCCAGTTGCGCCCCCCGTCACCCCGGAAGGCACCACTCGATGACCGGCACCTCCGAGAAACGATGACCCGCGCCACGACCCGGGCGACCCCCGGAAGCGCGCTCGCGGGCGCGGACGCCCCCGCGGACGGCGGCGCTGACTTCTGCGCGCTCAAGATCGCTGTGGTCGGTGGCTTCGGCGCCGGCCGGTCGACGATGGTGCGTTCGGTCAGCGAGATCCGTCCGCTGCACACGGAGGCGGTGATGAGCGCGGCCACCCCCGTGAGTGACGCCGGGGTACGGGTCCCGGCCAAGACGGCGACGACGGTCGCCCTGGACTTCGGCCGCATCACGATCGACGAGCAGAGGGTCCTGTATCTGTTCGGCACCCCCGGACAGGAACGTTTCCGCTTCCTCTGGGACCGGCTGCTCCGCGGTACCACCGGCGCCGTCGTCCTCGTCGACACCCGGGCCCTCACCGACGCCTGGTACGCGATCGACCGCCTGACGCACCACGGCACGCCGTTCATCATCGCCGTCAACGACTTCGGCGGTCCCTTCCGTTCGGAGGAGGAGATCCGTGCCGCGCTCGCCCTCCCCGCCGGCGTGCCGCTGGTCGAGTTCGACGCCAGGGACCACTCGTCCAGCAAGTTCGTGCTGATCGCCCTGGTGGAACATCTGCACGCACTCGACAGCGGCCACGGTGTCTGACCTGGCGGTGGGGCGCACTCGCACCGTCTCAGCCGCCGGACCGTGTCCCCGTCGTGCGGCCGGACCGGTATACGCTCCGAACGTGGCTGATATCCAGATTCCCGCTGACATCAAGCCCGCCGACGGCCGTTTCGGCGCGGGCCCCTCCAAGGTGCGTACGGAGGCGCTGGACGCGCTGGCCGCCACCGGCACCTCCCTCCTCGGCACGTCCCACCGCCAGGCCCCGGTCAAGAACCTGGTCGGCGAGGTCCGTGACGGCGTGCGCGAGCTGTTCTCCCTCCCCGAGGGATACGAGGTGATCCTCGGCAACGGCGGATCCACCGCCTTCTGGGACATCGCGACCCACGGCCTGATCGAGAACAAGTCCCAGCACCTGTCGTTCGGCGAGTTCTCCTCCAAGTTCGCCAAGGCCGCCAAGCTGGCGCCGTGGCTGGCGGACCCGACGGTCATCTCCTCCGACCCCGGCACCCACCCGGAGCCGCAGGCGGAGCAGGGCGTCGACGTCTACGCCTTCACCCACAACGAGACCTCCACCGGTGTCGCCGCCCCGATCCAGCGGGTCGCCGGCGCCGACGACGGCGCGCTGGTCCTGGTGGACGCCACCTCCGGCGCGGGCGGCCTGCCGGTCGACATCGCGCAGACGGACGTCTACTACTTCGCCCCCCAGAAGTCCTTCGCCTCCGACGGCGGCCTGTGGATCGGCGTCTTCTCCCCCGCCGCCCTCGAGCGCGCGGCCCGCGTGCACGGCTCCGGCCGGCACGTCCCGGAGTTCTTCTCGCTGCCGACGGCGATCGACAACTCGCTGAAGAACCAGACGTACAACACCCCGGCGCTGGCCACCCTCTTCCTGCTGAACGAGCAGTTGAAGTGGATCAACGGCCAGGGCGGCCTCGACTGGTCGGTCCGCCGCACCGCGACCTCCTCGCGCACCCTGTACGGCTGGGCGGAGGCGTCCAAGTACGCGACCCCGTTCGTCGTCGACCCGGCGAAGCGCTCGCAGGTCATCGGCACGATCGACTTCGCCGACGAGATCGACGCGTCCGCGGTCGCCAAGGCGCTGCGCGCGAACGGCATCGTCGACACCGAGCCGTACCGCAAGCTGGGCCGCAACCAGCTGCGCGTGGCGATGTTCCCGGCGATCGACCCGGCGGACGTCGAGGCGCTGACGGCGTGCATCGACTACGTGATCGAGAAGCTGTAGCAGCGAACCGAACGGCGAAGGGCCCGGCGGACACCGCCGGGCCCTTCGCCGTACCGGCGTGGCCGCGCCCTCACCCCGACTGCGCCTTGATGTGGTCGAGCACCTCGGTGAACTCCGTCGTCGGCGAGAACTCCATCAGATCGGTGTCCTCCAGAGCCTCCGGAGCGTGGCCGGGCGCCCAGTAGTACGCCTGGCCCGCCTCGTAGGTCTCCTCACCGGAAGCGGTCCTCATCCTGATCCGGCCGTTCACCAGGAATCCCCAGTGGGGGCATTGGCACAGGTCCCCGGGCATCCCCTTGAGCGCGGGCCCCATGTCCGTGCCCTTGGGCAGGTGGACGAAGGCGACGGACAGGCCGCCGCCGGCGTCTTTCACCCTCAGCTCCACACCGCCGCCCTCGAGTACGACGGGGGTCTCCTCGCGCGTGGTCGCGGTCATGATTGCCTCCACGGCCGGGACCGGTCGACTCGCGTTCCCCGGCCTCTTCCAGTCTCGCCCCGGCGACCCCCACGGTCGAGGCGGCCGGAACCGCGCCGGCAACCGGCCCGGCGCATGATCGCTCGATGGTGTGGCGCTCCGCCTGACGGACGCCGGTGGGTGCCGCGTCCTACGATGATGCTCTCGACACCAGCCACCAGGAGGCCCGCATGTCTGCCGCAGCAGTCGAGCACCCCTGTGACCCCTGTGACGGCGAGCCGCCGACGCTGCTCGAAGAGGCGGATCGCCTCATCGAGCTGCTTCCCCGTCATCGCGTCGAGATCATCGGAGGCATCCTCACCGTGACCCCGCCCCCGGACGGCGCCCACGCCAGGACACTCACCCAGCTGATGCTGCCCTTCGTGTCAGCCGGGCTGCACGGCGGAGAGACGGTGATCCTCCAGGCCGTCGGACTCTGGCTCCCCGATGGACCCGAGGACTACACCATCCCCGACCTTGCCCTGGTCGATGCGGACTTCGAGGACCATCTGATCGAGTACAACTGCTACGACCCCGCCGTCTTCCGGCTCGTCGTCGAGGTCACCTCCAGCAACTACCGCAACGACCTCCGGAACAAGGCCATCGCCTACGCCCAGGCGAAGGTCCCCGTTTATGTGATCGTCGACCGCAAGCACACCAGGATCCACGTGCTCACCAACCCGCTCACCAGCGAGTACGACAGCCATGAGGTCTACGCGCCCGGCCAGCAGATCGCCCTCCCCGCCTCGATCGGTGCCGAGGTGAAGCTCGACGCGGCCGAGCTGCTGAAGGCCGGGGCGCCTCGCCGGTCCGACGACGTCAGCGGCTGAGCCGCTGGAAGCGCCGTACCGCGAGCGGTGCGAAGACCGCCGTGACGATGATCGGCCACACCACCGCCATGAGCAGCGAGTGCTCCTGGATCCAGCTGCCGTCGCTCGCCACCGGGTTCCCGAACAGTTCGCGGGCCGCCGCGGCGGTGGAGGAGATCGGGTTCCAGGCGGCGATGGTGCCCAGCCAGTCCGGCATCGTCGACGGCGGCACGAAGACGCTCGAGATCATGGTCAGCGGGAAGGCCACCGCGTACAGGCCGCCGGCCGCCTCCGGGGTGGGGACGAGCAGGCCGAGCAGGATGCCCACCCAGATCAGGCAGAACCGCAGGAGCAGCAGCAGCGCGAACGCGGCGAGTGCCTTCACCGGGCCGGCGTCCGTGCGCCAGCCCATCGCGAAGGCGGTCGCCGCGAGGATCGTCAGCTCGGCGCAGGCGACGATCAGGTCGTTGACACCCCGCCCGGTGACGACGGCGGAGGGCGCCATGGGCATCGACCGGAAGCGGTCGATCACACCCTTCGTCGCGTCGGTGACCACTGCCATCGCCGTGTTCATGAAGCCGAAGGCCATCGTCATGGCGAACATGCCCGGCATCAGGAAGTCACGGACGCTGCCGCCGTCGGGCGACTTCATCGCGCCGCCGAAGACATAGCCGTAGAGCAGCACGGAGATGATCGGGAAGCCGAGCTGCCAGGCGATGAGGACCGGCTGGCGCCGGTAGTAGGTCAGCCCGCGCCGGACCACGTTCCAGCAGTCGGCCACCGCCCAGTAGGCGCGCCCGTGCCTGTCGTCGAGGGTCAGGTCCACCAGGTCCGTCGTACTCACGCCGCCTCCTCGGTCTGCGTGCCGTGTCCGGTCAGGCGCAGGAACACGTCGTCCAGGCTGGGCCTGCGCAGCCCGATGTCCTCCACGGGGATCCGTTCGTCCTGAAGGGTGCGGGCGACCTCGGTGAGGGCCGCGACCCGGTCGGTCACCGGTGCGTGGACCCGGCGTTCAAGTTCCTCGGTGGTCGGGTCGGTGTCGGCGACCCGGGCCACGGTCTTGGCGATCGCCGGGAGGTCGGCCGCCTCGCGGGCGACCACCTCGATGCGGTCGCCGCCGACCCTGTTCTTCAGCCCGTCGGGCGTGTCGTCGGCGATGGCCCGGCCCTGGTCGATGACGGTGATGCGGGAGGCGAGCCGGTCGGCCTCCTCGAGGTACTGGGTGGTGAGCAGGACGGTCGTGCCGCCTGCGACGAGCCGGCGCACCGCGTCCCAGACCTCGCCGCGCGAACGCGGGTCGAGTCCGGTCGTCGGTTCGTCGAGGAACAGCACATCGGGTGCGAGGATCATCGACGCGGCGAGGTCGAGCCGGCGGCGCATTCCGCCGCTGTACTTGCCGACGCCCTTGTCGCCGGCCTCCACCAGGTCGAACTGCGCCAGCAGTTCGGTGGCCCGCAACGCCGCGCGCCTGCCGCCGAGATGGAAGAGGCGGCCGAACATCTCCAGGTTCTGCCGGCCGGTCAGCACCTCGTCGACCGCCGCGTACTGGCCGGTGAGACCGATGCGCCGGCGCACCTGCCGCGGGTCGCGCCGCACGTCGACGCCGGCCACCCGCGCCCGGCCGCCGTCGAACCGCAGCAGGGTCGCGAGGACCCGCACCGCGGTCGTCTTCCCGGCGCCGTTCGGCCCGAGCAGGCCGTGCACGGTGCCCTGGCGCACGGCGAGATCGAAGCCGTCGAGGGCCCGTTTGTCCCCGTACCGCTTCTCGAGTCCTTCTGCCGAAACGGCGTATTCGTCCACTGAGCCCCTCCGAGACGAGCTAACTGAGTACGGTGTACCCATATGAGAGTACACCGTACTCAGTTTCTGTCCAGGCGATTACGCTGACCCCATGACGACTGAGACGAGCGGCAGCAAAGACGTCTCGCGCAGCCTCGAACTGCTCTGGGGCACCGGCGAGCGACCCTCACGCGGCCCCAAGCCGGGCCTCACCCTCGACCGGATCGTCAGCGCCGCGATCGAGATCGCCGACGCGGAGGGCCTTGCCGCCGTCTCGATGCGCCGCCTCTCCACCGCGCTGGGTACGGGCACGATGTCCCTCTACCGCTACGTCCCCGGCAAGGCCGAGCTGCTCGACCTGATGCTCGACCGCGTCACGGGCGAGCCCCTGGAGAACGACGCGCACCCGCCGGAGTCCGACACCTGGCAGGACGCCGTACGCGCGATGGGCCGCGCCTACCTCGATCTCTACCGGGCGCACCCCTGGCTCCTGAAGGTCAACCAGTCACGTACGGTCCTCGGCCCCAGCGCCGTACGGGGGCTGGACGTCTCCCTGTTCGCGCTGCGGGAGATGCGGCTGAAGGACCCGGAGCTGATCTCGGTGATCATCGCGGTGCAGAGCTTCGTCACCGGCATCGCACGCATGGAGATCGAGGCCGCGGAGGCGGCGAAGCAGACGGGGCAGAGCGAGGAGGAGTTCTGGCGCGATCAGGAGCCGTTCCTGTCGAAGGCCATGGTCAGCGGCGAGTACCCGACCCTGGCGCATCTCTCGGAGGACGCCTTCACCTCGGACTTCGACCACTTCACCTTCGGCCTGGAACGCCTGGTCGACGGGTTCGAGACACTGGTCCGGGCGCGGGCGAAGGACGCCTGACCCGCGGCAGGCCGCCAAGAGCCGGTCGCGGGAGGTCCCGCCCGGCCCGCCGCCGGACGCCTCAGCCCCGGCGCCGGCGCAGCGCGAGGACCAGCACCGCGCCGCCGCCGAGCACGAGCAGGCCGTACGTGGTGACGTCACCCTTCTCGTCGTTCCCGGCGGCCTTCCCGCCGTCCGCCGGCGCGCCGGGGCTCTTCGCCTCGCCGCCGGAGCCCGGTTCCCTCTCGACCGCCACCCGCTCGACGGGGCTCTGCTCCCCCTCGGTGCCGATCATCAGCGCCGTGCCGTCCGTCGTGTACGTCACCGACTCCGACTGGCCCTGGATCGGCGCGCGCACCCGGTGGTCGGCCCCGAGGCGGCCGTCCTTCCACTCGTAGCCGCGGGCGCTGAAGTAGGAGCGGAGCACCAGCTCCGTGCCGTCCGGCGAGAAGGCGCCGTCGGTCACCCACGGCACCTCCCCGATCCGCCGGAAGACGTTGGTGGCCTTGGCGTCGAGCGTGGCCGGGCCTTCGTAGAGGCCGCCGCCGTCCTCGTTCTTGGAGGCGATGTAGACGCGGCCGGTCTTCGGATGCACCATCAGCGCCTCGGCGTTGCGGGCGCCGTCCGCGTACTTCACGTCGAACTGGGTGGCGGTGACGGTCTGGTCGCGCAGCCGCTCCGGCTCGGGGAAGCGGTAGATCCAGACGTGGTCCCAGCTGCCGTCGAGGTTGTCGCCGATGTCGCCGACGTAGATGTTGCCGTCGGGGCCCACGGAGATCGCCTCCATGTCCCTCGGCTCGCCGACGCCGCGCATGGTGATCGTCGCCACCGTCTCGCCCGTCGCCGAGTCGACGCCGAAGATCCGCGGCTGGTCCTGGTCGTTGTGCGTCCAGTAGATCCCGGGGTGCGCCCGGCTCGCCGCGAGCCCGCTGGACTCGGTGATCCGCGGGTCCTTGATCGTGAACCCTTCGGACCCGCCGTCGGCGGCGGCGACGGGGCAGGCGGCGGCGAGCACGAGAGCGGCCGCCAGGCCGGTGACGTACGGAAGCGAACGCATGCCCCAAGCCTGCCATCCCCGCCGGGCGGCTCCTACGGGCGTACGGCGGTGACCAGCCACGCCGTGCTGCGCAGCCGGACGGCTCCGTCCTTCTCGTACGGCCGCAGGATGTCCGTGAGTCGACGCCGGGCCCGCTCGCCGGTCGCCTCGTCGACCTGGCTCAGCAGATGGCGGCCCGGTCCGGAGCCCATGAGGAACGCGGTGGCGTCCTCGGCGTCACGTCCCCACCTCCCGTAGGCCTCGGCGGGATCGACGGTGACGCCGGTGAACCCGGCGGCCGTCAGGACCTCGCGGACGCGACCGGGATCGGCCAGGGAGAACATGCCGGGCCCGCCGGTGGCCCCGAAACCGCCCATCGGAAGCATGTCCCGCAGGCCGGCCAGCGCCTCGATCCACTCGTTGCCGTCCCCGCCGGCGACGAGGAACGCCGCCCGGCCGCCACCGCGCAGGCCACCGCCGATGTTGGCGAAGGCGGCCACCGGATCGGCGAAGAACATCACGCCGAAGCGGCTGATCGCCACGTCGAAGCCGCGGCCCGCGAGGGGGTGGACCTGGGCGTCGCCGTGCTCGAAGGTCACGTTGCCGAGGTGTTCGGCGCGTGCGGACTCACCGGCGCGCTCCAGCATCGGCCGGGACAGGTCCACGCCGGTGGCGTGCCCGTCGGCCGCGCGGCGGGCGGCGAGCCTGGTGGTGGCGCCGGCGCCGCAGCCGACATCGAGGACCGAGTCCTCGCGGGCGACGGCGGCGGCGGTGAGCAGGGCCTCGTCGAAGCCCTCGTTGACGGCGTCCCAGCGGTCCTGGTTGCGGGCCCAGTGGGTGCCTTCGTACCCGTTCCAGGCCTGCTCCTGCTCTGTGTTCACGATGTGTTCCACGGCGCTGCCTCCCGCTAGAATGGGCGTATGCCCAAACAGTATGGGCGTGTGCCCATTCTGTCCATCGCAACCCGCAGAAGACCCGGAAGGCCCTGGATGTCACCCCGTGGAGTAGCCGTCCCCGACGCCCGCGAACGCCTCTTCGCCGCGGCGGAGCGAGTCGTGGCCCAGAGCGGCCCCGGCGCCCTGACCAGCCGGGCCGTCACCGAGGAGGCGGGCTGCTCGAAGGGGCTGCTGCACGCGCACTTCGCGGGCGGGCTCGACGAGTTCGTCGCCGAACTGGTCCTCGACCGGCTCGCCCGTACGGCCGCCCTGGCGGACCGGCTCCCCTCACGGGCGGGCGAGGACACCGTCACCGCGAACCTCACCGATGTCGCCACCGCGCTGTTCACCTCCACGGGACCGACCGTCTCCGGGCTGGCCCTCACCCGCCCCGGAGTCGCGATCCGCTTCCGGGAGGCGATGGCGGCGGGCGCACCGGGCTTCACCACCGTCCAGGAGGCGGTCACCGCGTACCTGCGGGCCGAACAGCGCCTCGGCCGCCTCGACGGCCGGCTCGACGCGGAGGCCGTCGCCCTCGCGCTCGTCGGCACGGTCCACCACCTGCTGATGACGAGTCACCCGGGCACCCCCGACCCCCATGAGCAGATCCGGCGACTGGTCACGGCGCTGGCGGGTGGCGGGCCTCACATCGCGGACCAGTGACGAGTTACCGGTGAGTTCGGCCATGATGTCGACCATGCGATTGATGTTCGTCGGCGACTCCATGACCATCGGACGCGCCGGCGACTTCACCTGGCGCTACCGGATGTGGCAGCACCTCTCCGCCCTCGGTGAGCCCTTCGAGATCGTCGGCCCGCGCCACGAGCTGTACGACACGCAGGAGAACGCCCCCGTGTCCCATCGGTACGCCGACCCCGGCTTCCCCGGACCCGCCCGCCGCCACCTGGCCGGCTGGGGCGAGGGCTGGCTGCACATGGCCCCCTTGATCCGCGAGACGGTCGCCGCGGAAGGGGCCGACGTCCTCCTGGTCTCGCTGGGCCTGATAGACCTCGGCTTCTACACGGACAGCGACCAGACCGCCCGGAACGTACGGGAGTTCATCGCGCAGGCCCGCCTGGCCAACCCGCGCGTGCGGATCGTCATGCTCCCGGTCATCCCGAACATCCGCGCCCGGTCCGACCGGCCCTTCGCCGCCGAGTGCGACCGGTTCAACGACCTGCTCGCCAAGGCGGTGGCCGACCTGGACACGTCCGCGTCCCCGCTCCTGCTGGCCTCGCACCCGCCGTCGTACGACATCGACACCGACACCTACGACGGCACCCACCCCGGCCCGAGCGGCGAGATCAAACTGGCCGGGGCGTTCGCGACGGCGATGCACCAGGCGTGGGGACTGGGCGGGGCGTACAGCGTCGCCGCCTGAGCGGCCCTCCCCGCGGGAAAACCGGGTGCGGGCCTCTCCCCCGGCTGCGACCCTGCCCGTATGTCCACGTTCGAAGACCTCGTCGCCGAAGGCGAAGCCGTCCCCACCGAAGGCTGGGACTTCTCCTGGTTCGCCGGCCGCGCGACGGAGCAGCGCCCCTCCTGGGGCTACGCGAAGCTCCTCGCCGAGCGGGTGCCGAAGGCCGAGGCGGTCCTCGACATCCAGACCGGCGGCGGCGAGGTCCTCGCCTCGATCCCCGCCGCCCCGCCGGTGCTGGCGGCGACGGAGTCCTGGCCGCCGAACCTGGAGATCGCCCGGCGCAACCTCGCCAGGCTCGGCGCGACGGTCGTCCACGTCGGCGACTCGGCCGACCTGCCGTACCCCCCGGCCCACTTCGACCTGGTCGTCAGCCGCCACCCGGTGAGCACCCGATGGGACGAGGTCCACCGCGTCCTGCGCCCCGGCGGCACGTACCTCTCGCAGGCCGTGGGCGACGGCTCGGTCCGCGAGCTCACCGACTTCCTGATGGGCCCGCAGCCCGTCGACCCGTCACGCAGCCCGTTCACGACCGTCACGGCCGCGGAGGCCGCCGGCCTGGACGTCGTCGACCTGCGCCAGGAAGCGCTGCGGATGGAGTTTCACGACATCGCCGCAGTGGTCCACTTCCTGCGCAAGGTGATCTGGATCGTCCCGGGCTTCACCGTGGACGCGTACCGCGACCGGCTCGCATCCCTCCATGACTTCATCGAGCGCCACGGGCCGTTCGTGGCCCACTCCAACCGCCTCCTGATCGAGGCCCGGCGCCCGCGCGGCTGACGCCGGAGGGTCCGCGGTACGGTGCCGCTGGGCGCCGAACCGGGGAGATCACGCAGATGACCGTCATACGCCGTCTGGCGCTGTACGTGGCGCTGCCGCTGGCACTCGCCGTCGTCGCCGGCTACGGCTGGTACCGGCTCAGCGACACGGGCAAGCGCTGGCGCTACGAGGACAAGCTGGCGACGTACTGCCAGGGGCTGATCCCGCCCGAGGAGTCGGCCCTCTTCACCGGCTACGACACGGATGAGGGACTGCCGAACGACGTGCACCACGGCGGGTCCGACGGCTACGAGTTCTGCGTGGTCGGGAACAAGACGCTCACCATCGCCCTGATCCCTGAATCCGCCCGGGACGACGACGGCGCCCGCGGCGTGTTCGACGAGCTGCGCTCGAGCAGGACGGGAACCCTGCCGATGTCGCTGGGCGGCGGCTGGCACGGCTACACCGACCTCGACAGCACCGCCGTGGTCCTGAGTTGCGGCAACAAGGACGCGTCCGTCGTCGTCCACACGGCCGGCCGCGGCAGCGCGGTGGCGGGACGCACCACCGCCGAGCTCGCCGCGGCCACCGCGGTCAGGGCGGCCGAGCACTGGAACTGCGAGGCGGAGCCCGGCGGCCGGATACCTCCCGTCGCCGCGGAGCCGGAGGAGAAGTCCCGCTTCGAGACGCACGGAACGTGCGCCGGCATCCCGATGCGCGACATGGACACCGTCCACTGGATCAAGGAGACGCCGACGGCGGACTCCTTGGTGACGGAGAGCTGCGTGCTCGGCGAGACCAAGGCCCGTGCAGAGGAGCTGTTCCAGGTCCGCGCCCACTTCGGCCCCTTCGCACAGGCCTGGTACCCGGGTGACGAGCCCGGCCGGGACGCGGGCCGGAACGGCAGCGACTTCCTCTGGGCCACCGCCGAGTGCCCCGGGACCAGCGCCCGCGCGGTCTTCACGATCTCCAGCACGGTCTACGCCCCCGGGGGCGTCGACGACTTCGCCCGCGCGGCTCTCAAGGGCTTCGCCGAACGCTCGGCCGGGCAACGCGGCTGCACGGACCTGAAGCTCCCGGGCTGAAACCCACTCAGCCACCGCGAGTGGGCCTGGCCCGCTCCAGAACAGCGAGCACCGCCTGGGTGACGACGTCCGGTCTGCTGCTTTGGATGTAGTGACCCGCGGCCGGAACCACCGTGTGCTCCCCGCCCGCCACGGACGCGGCGACGGATTTCTGCAGCTCGGTCCACCGACGTCTCATACCCTGCGGCATCCCCCGGCTCGCGCTGAGGACCGTCACGGGCACGTCAGGCAGCCTCGACGCCGCGCGGCGGCGCCGGATCTCGGGGGTGGCCTTGACGATCATGCGGTACTCGTCGACGGCGGTACGCACCTGCTGCCGGCTTCCGGAGGCGGCGAGCCAGGCGGCGACCAGCAGCTCCCGCACCCGCGGGTCGTCGGTCGCGCGGGATGCCTCGCGCACGGCATCGCGGTGTCTCGACCGGCCGGTGAGCCGGAGAGACGTACGCACCGCCAGCTGACGCGCGTACGCCCCTTCGGCCATCCGGCCGGCCCACGGCTGGAACTCCTCGTGCGAAGGGTCGAGCAGCACGAGCCCCGCCACCAGGTCCGGTTCGGCCCACGCCAACAGCTCGGCCAGCTGGCCGCCCCAGCTGTTGCCGACCAGGACGCACGGGCCGCCGCCGGCTCGGGCGAGCAGCGCGGCCAGGTCCTCGACGGCCGAGTCGAGCGTGAGCCGGGGGACCGGGTCGCTCAAGCCGAGCCCCGCCCGGTCGTACGCGATCACTCGGGTGCAGCGGGCCAGGGGCGCCAGCACCGACGTCCACATCATCGACGACCCGGCGCTCGGCGCGTCCAGCACGACCGCCGGCGCGCCCTCGCCCGCTTCGATCCAGCGCAACGTCCGCCCGTGGCGGTCCAGTTCGCCGCGCGACGCCCCGCCCGGCACCAGCGCTCCGACGGCCTTGACCACCGCGTCGTCCACGACTTCCCCTCCAGATCTCGCAACCGGCGCTTGCGCCAACGAATCCGGGCGGGCGACGGTTCCGCCGAGAGACCTGGAGGGTGCTTCCCCGGCCGGGGTGGGGCCGGGTCCACGCCTTCGCCGTCAGCCGGTGAGCAGGTCCGGGTTGTCGGCCAGGGCCGCGAGGTGTGCGCGCGGGTCGGCGATCAGCCTGCGGGTCGAGAGGTCGAGCATGCCCGCGACGCCGGAGATCTCCGCGGCGATCGTGCCGTCGTCCTTGACGATCTGCTGCTCGACCGCGAAGGTCTTGCCCTCCGAGTAGACGAACCGGCAGGTCACCCGCACCTGGTCGCCGCCGCGCAGCTCGCGCAGGAACTTGACCGTCACCTCGAGCGCGACCGGTCCCACGCCGCTCGCCAGCAGCTTCTCCTGCGGCAGGCCGGCGGCGCGCAGCAGTTCCCAGCGCGCGTGCTCGGCGTACTGCAGATAGACGGCCTGATTCAGATGGCCCTGCGTGTCGAGCTCGTAGCCCCGCACGGTCACGTCGGCGAAGAAGGTCATGCCGACGGCAACCGCGAGGTCCGGTCCGGTATTCCCGTCGGCAAGAACCTCAGAGCGCGGCCCGCGTCAGCCGGTTGGCGAACGTCGACATCGTGTAGGTGCCGATACCCATGACGACCTCCAGCGCGTTCTGCGAGGTGAAGCCGTGCGCCAGGAAGTCGCGCAGCTCCTCGTCGCCGACGGCGCCGGCGGTACGGAACACCTCGAGGGTGAACTGCCGCACCGCCTCGAGCCGTTCGTCGGGCAGCACACGCTGCTCGGAAAGCACCGCGATCAGCTCCTCGTCCGCACCGAGCGTGCGCAGTTTCCCCGTGTGCATGGCCACGCACACATGGCACTCGTTGCGCGCGGCGACCGTCATGACGACGACCTCACGGGCGACCGGGTCGAGCGTCGTCGTCTCGAACGCGGCGCTCAACCTGAGGAAGCCCTCCAGCAGGTGCGGCGACTCCGCCAGCCTGGCGACCGCCGGCGGCAGACGGCCGAGCCGCTTGGTGGTGGCCTCCATGGCACGGCGGGACGCGGGCGGGGCGGATTCCAGGGTGTGCTCGGTGAACATGGCCGACTCCTACAATGGACAACATGGTTGACGAACCGCTCCCTGAAAACGTAAACCAGGTTGTCGAACAGCGCAAGGCGATTGCCGACCCGCCCGGATACGAGCTGCCCCTGCTCCTCTTCGCCGGGTTCCGCTCGCTCATCGACAAGCTGCACGCCGAACTGGCCGAGCAGGGCCACCCCGACGTACGGCCCGCCTACGGCTTCGCCATGCAGGCCATCGGCGCGGAAGGGGCCACCGCCAGCGACCTCGGCCGTCGTCTCGGCGTCTCCAAACAGGCGGCCGGCAAGACCATCGACCGGCTGCTCTCCCTCGGCTACGCGGAACGCGCCGACGACCCGGCGGACGCCCGCCGCAAACTGATCCGCCTCACCCCGCACGGCTTCGACGCGCTCGCCCGCTCGGCGGCGATCTTCGACGAACTGCGCGCGGAATGGGCGCGGGCGATGGGCCCCGACCGCCTGCGCGACCTCGAATCCGCCCTGCGCACAGTCACCCCGCCGGGCAGCATCCGCCTGGACGCGGCGGGCTGGCTGGGCGGCGCCTGACCGTTCCGGGGTGGTGACCGGTCACTGTGAGTATCGTTGTACCGCGCGGCTGCACTCGTTCGAGCGGCAGCCGGGGAGGAGCGCCACGATGACCGCCTTGGACGAGCGCAGGATCGAAATGGCCGAGAACAGCGACGAACGCACCCTGGACGAGATGTTCCAGTGGCTCGAGTCCGCCCCCGAGGGATTCAAGGTCGAGATCGTCGAGGGGGCCATCTTCATGTCGCCGCAAAGGGACATTCATTGGCAGATCATTCGCCGGATCGTGCGGGCGCTCGAGGACCGCTTCGGCATGGACGTCACGGTGACGTCGGACGTACGGATCGACTTTCCCGGGACGCTGAACGGCTTCGCTCCCGATGTCGCCAAGATCAGGGACGGGGCCGAGAAGGACGCAGCGGGCCGCTGGCGCCACCAGGACGTCGAGTTCGTGGCCGAGGTCGTCTCCAAGGGCACAGGGCACAACGACTACGGCCCCAAGAAGGCCGCGTACGCCGCGGCGGGGGTCCCCGCCTACCTGGTAGCCGACCCGTACCAGCGCAAGTGCCACCTCTACACCGCCCCGAAGGAGGGCGACTACGCGACGGAGACGACCGTCGTCTTCGGCACGGACCTCGATCTCACCGGTACCCCCGTCGGTCTCACGCTCACCACCGCCGACTTCCCCCGCGAGTGAGCCCGCGCCGGGCGTGGGCCGCCGCCCCCCGGCAGGGAGCGGCGGCCGAGGTTCACCAGGCGAACGCCTCCGGGGAGGGGCCCGGCCCCGGGAAGATCTCGTCGAGGCCCGTGAGCAGTTCCTCGCTCAGCTCCAGCTCCACCGCCCGCAGCGCCGACTCCAACTGCTCCGCCGTGCGCGGGCCGACGATCGGGCCCGTCACGCCCGGACGGGTCAGCAGCCAGGCGAGCGCCGCCTCACCGGGCTCCAGGCCGTGCTTGTCGAGCAGGTTCTCGTACGCCTGCACCTTCTCCCGTACGGCCGTGTTGGCCAGCGCGTCCGCGCTGCGGCCGGTCGCCCGCCGGGAGCCCTCGTTCTCCTTCTTGAGCACCCCGCCGAGCAGTCCGCCGTGCAGCGGCGACCAGGGGATGACGCCGAGGCCGTACTCCTGGGCGGCCGGGATGACCTCCATCTCGGCACGGCGCTCGGCCAGGTTGTACAGGCACTGCTCGCTGACCAGGCCCAGCGAACCGAGACGGCGGGCGGTCTCGTTGGTCTGGGCGATCTTCCAGCCGGGGAAGTTGGAGGAACCCGCGTAGAGGATCTTGCCCTGCTGGATCAGTACGTCGATGGCCTGCCAGATCTCCTCGACCGGGGTGCGCCGGTCGATGTGGTGGAACTGGTAGAGGTCGATGTGGTCGGTCTGCAGGCGCTTGAGCGAAGCGTCCACCGCGCGGCGGATGTTGAGCGCCGAGAGCTTGTCGTGGTTGGGCCAGACCTCGCCGTCCGTGCCCATGTTCCCGTACACCTTGGTGGCGAGCACGACCTTGTCACGGCGGCCCTCGCCCTTGGCGAACCAGCTGCCGATGATCTCTTCGGTGCGGCCCTTGTTCTCGCCCCAGCCGTAGACGTTGGCCGTGTCGAAGAAGTTGATGCCCGCGTCGAGGGCCGAGTCCATGATGCTGTGGCTCGTGGCCTCGTCGGTCTGGGGGCCGAAGTTCATTGTGCCGAGGACGAGTCGGCTGACCTTGAGTCCGGTGCGTCCGAGCTGCGTGTACTTCATGACGTCCAAGCCAACGCCTTCGAGCACGCTCGAAGCAAGGACCACTTCGCGCAAGGACGGGTCTCGAGGCAGGGACACCCGGCGGCGTGGTCAGACCCGGCGGCCGGTCTCCGCGTCCGCGCAGTGCAGGAGACCCCCGGTCCGGTCCCGGCTCGCGGCAAGGAACAGCACCCGGTCGGTTCCCAGCGGCACCGGCCGTTCGGCCCACACGCCCGCTGCCGCCGCCGCCCACAGCAGCCGGCCGTCGCGGACGGCCCCGACCATGTCCCCGTCGGAGACGAACACGTGCCGGTGGCCGGCCGCCATCTCCCGCGGGCGCACCGCACGGCCGTCAGGGGCGGCCAGGCGCAGTCGCCGCAGGCCGCGCCGTCCGCCGGTCTCGGCGACGTACAGCCGGTGCCGCCAGGTCGTCGCGTACACCCGGTCGCCCACGCACACAGCGGGTTGCGAGAACGAGGTGAAGCGGCCGAGCCCCAGCCGCACGCCTATCAGGGGCTCCGCCCGGTCCCTGCCCGACCAGGCGAAAAGCCGGATCCGGCGCCCGAGGGCCTGGGAGAACAGCACCCGGCCGCCGTCGACCAGGGCGGGCGGGGGGCCGAGGCGCTTCACCACACGCTTCGGGAACGAGGTCCGGCGCAGCACCTCGCCCGTGTCCGTCGCCCGCACGCAGAGGCTGCCGGCGCCCCAGGTGTGGAACAGAGCCGCGTCGGCCTCCTCACCCTGCCCGAGCAGATCGCCGTAGCCGTTCTGCCACAACTCGTCGCCGGTACGGGCGTCGAGGGCGCGGAAGCCCGCGGTGTCGAGGATCACGGTCCCGCCCCGCACCAGCAGGCCGTAGATCCTGCCGAACTCGTCCTCCCAGAGGGTCTCACCGGTCGAGGCGTCGACGCCGGTGATCTGACCGCCGTCCTCGTCGTTCCACAGCACGACGGCCGAACCGGCCGCCGCGGCCTGCCGCAGCCGGCTCCTGCGGCGCTTCCACCGCACCTCGCCCGTCTCCGCGTCCAGGCCGACGAATCCGCTGCGCTCGTAGTCCCGGTTCACAGGGACGACCACCGTCCCTGTGGCGCGCACGATGCCTTCGCCGTCCGGGTTTCTCAGCTCCTCGCTGCACCAGCGGATCCGGCCCCCGTGCGCGTCCACCGCGCCTATCCGGCTGTCGGAGACCACGACATGGACGGTGTCGCCCACGACGACGGGACTGCTCAGCGTCCCGCCGGGCGCGCGCAGCGTCCACCGGCCGCTCCCGTCACCCGCCCTGATCGTCAACGGCGGTTGGTCGTCCGGCATGTACGGCTCCTTCGACGGCGAGCCGCTCGGAGCCCGGATCCCGGCGCAGCGGGCCCGGCGCCGCGCGGAGGCGGATACCTGGGTGTTCGGCCGGCCGGTCGCGGGGCGCGTCAGCCGATGGCGGCGGCCACGGCGACGATCACGAACATCAGCACCAGCGCCGCGGCCATGATCTGGTTTCGGGTCTTGGGATTCACCCGTCGAGGTTAACCCGCGCCCCCGAGGGGCCAGGAACCGACCACGTCGTACCGGGGCTGCTCACCCGCCACCCCGCTGACCGGCAGGTTGCTGCGTACGAGGGCGAGGTCGGTCACCTGCCACGGGGTGCCCTCGAAGTCGGCCAGCGCCGCCACGTAAGGACGCAGGTCACCCGCCTCACGGGCCCGGGCGATCGTCAGATGCGCCTGATAGCGACGGTGCTCCTCCATGCTCACGCCGGCGCGGCGGGCCGCGGCGTCCGACCGCTCGGCCAGCAGCCGCATCTCCTCCAGGCCGCCGGCAGCCCCGACCCACAGCGCGCGGTGCCCGAACCGCCCGCCCTGGTGCAGCCGCAGCGGAAACGCCGACGTCCTGCGCGCCGCCCGCGCCAGCCGCTCCCGCAGCTCGGGCACGAGCTCGTCGTCGACCTCCCCCATGAACGCGAGCGTGAAGTGCCATCCGGCGTGCCCGGTCCAGCGGAGCGTGTCGGCGGCGGGAAGCCGACGGAGGACTGCGACCTCGGTGGCGAGTTCGTCGACGGCCGTGGGGGGTGGGAGTACGGCGGCGAAGAGTCTCATGGGGTTCAGTGTGCCGCGCGCGGGCTCCGATGCGCGGGGCGTTTTCCCCTACCCGCGCCAATCGCCGGGCGGGCTGGAGCTGCCTGGAAACTCCAGCCCCGCCGGCGTCCGAGGCGCGGGGGTCCGGGGGCAGAGCCCCCGGTCCGCCGCCCACGGGAGGTGCCCCCCGGGCTACGCCGCGGTCGTCAGCCTCTCCCGCGCCACGAACCGCACCTGCGGATGCCCGCGGTGCCAGCCGACCGACAGTCGCAGGCCGCCGACCCGCGCCAGCATCACGCCGACGCCGGCCGCCGCCACCGCGGCCACCGCGCCGCCCGCGGCGAAGCCGACGCGTGCGCCGTACGTGTCGGTGACCCAGCCGACGAGCGGCGCGCCCAGCGGCGTGCCGCCGGTGAAGACCATCATGAACAGGCTCATCACGCGGCCCCGCATGAGCGGGTCCGTCGCCATCTGGACGCTCGAGTTGGCGGTGACGTTGACCGTCAGGCCGAACATGCCGATCGGGACCATCATCACCGCGAAGATCCAGAACGCCGGGGCGAAGGCGGTCACGATCTCCAGCACTCCGAAGAGCACCGCGGCGCCGACCAGCAGCCGCAGCCGCGAGGTTCCGCGCCGGGCGGCGAGCAGCGCACCGGCCAGGGAGCCGGCGGCCATCAGGGTGTTGAGCAGGCCGTACGTACCGGCGTCGCCGTGGAAGACGTCGTCGACGAACGCGGACAGCCAGATCGGGAAGTTGAAGCCGAAGGTGCCGATGAAGCCGACGAGGACGATCGGCCAGATCAGCTCGGGCCGGCCCGCGACGTACCGCAGGCCTTCGCGCAGTTGACCCTTGCCGCGCGGGGCGCGCTCGACCTTGTGGAGCTCGCAGGACCGCATCATCAGCAGTCCGGCGATGGGCGCGATGAAGGACAGGCCGTTGAGCAGGAAGGCGTATCCGCTGCCGACGGCGGTGATCAGTACACCGGCCACGGCGGGTCCGACGAGGCGCGCGGACTGGAAGTTGGCCGAGTTGAGGGAGACGGCGTTGCGCAGCTGGTCGGGGCCGACCATCTCGGCGACGAACGACTGCCGGGCCGGGTTGTCGACGACGGTGACGAGGCCGAGCAGGAACGCCGTCAGGTAGACGTGCCAGACCTGGACGTGGCCGCTGAGCGTGAGCACGGCGAGCGCCAGGCCGGTGAGGCCCATCGCGGCCTGGGTGGCGAGCAGCAGCTGCCGCTTGGGCAGCCGGTCCGCGAGCACCCCGCCGTACAGGCCGAAGAGAAGCATGGGGAGGAACTGCAGCGCGATGGTGATGCCGACGGCGGACGCGGATCCGGTCAGGCTGAGCACCAGCCAGTCCTGGGCGATGCGCTGCATCCAGGTGCCGGTGTTGGACACGACCTGACCGGTCGCGAAGAGCCGGTAGTTACGGATCTTCAGCGAGCTGAACATGCTCTGCTTGCGGTCGGGCCGGGTGGACAGGGTGTCGGGGTCGGTCGGTGCGGGGGCGGAGTCTGCTCCGGATCCCGTACTCAAAAGAGTTCGCCTCCTCAGGGCTTGCGTGTGGGGCGGACGGGCGGACGGACTGCGCTTCCGCCCGCGGTCATTGCAGGTGTGCGAGCTTCTCCAGGACGGGGGCGGCTTCGCGCAGCTTCGCCCACTCCGCCTCGTCCAGACCTTCGGCGAGCGAGGCCAGCCAGGCGTTCCGCTTGCGGCGGGACTCCTCGAGCATGGTCTCCGCCTGTTCGGTCCGGCTGACCACCTTCTGCCGGCGGTCGTCGGGGTGCGGCTCGAGCCGGACGAGTCCCTTGGCCTCGAGCAGCGCCACGATGCGGGTCATCGACGGCGGCTGCACGTGTTCCTTGCGGGCCAGCTCACCGGGGGTGGCCGAGCCGCAGCGGGCGAGTGTGCCGAGCACCGACATCTCGGTGGGGCTCAGCGATTCGTCGACGCGCTGGTGCTTCAGGCGGCGGCCCAGCCGCATGACGGCCGAGCGGAGCGAGTTCACGGCGGCGACGTCTGCGTCAGTACCGTGGGACAGGTCAGGCATGTTGTTAGCGTAACTCATTACCCTGACTAAAGACCAGTGGGTTACGGGGCCGATAGATGTGTCACCCATATGAGTGAGAGACAGCCGGAAAGTGACGCCTCCGCGGCGGGAATCCGGCGACCCTGACCGCATGAAATCGACTGTGCTCAGCCTGCGCATGGACGGTGAGCTGCTCGACCGGCTCCGGCAGCATGCGGCGAAACGACAAATGAGCGTCCAGGACTACGTGGTCCGGACGCTCATTCGCGACGACTTCGACGAGCGCTTCAAAGCGGCGGTCGACGAGACGGAGAAGTTCTACGGCGTCACGTGAGGGGCCCCTTGCGGGCGATCCCGCCCGACGGCCCGCCGAACGGCCCCGCAGAAACGATCACGCGGCGGCGTTCAGGTAAGGGCGGTCCTCAGGCAGCGGCAGTCCTCAGGTGAGTGCGGCCCGTCAGGTGAGACCGAGGGCCGGCATGGCGTAGTAGAAGACGAACACCGCCGACACCGCGTACATCGCCGCGGGCACCTCGCGCCCGCGCCCCACGGCCAGGCGCAGCACGCTGAACGTGATGAAGCCGATGCCGATGCCATGGGTGATCGAGTAGGTGAACGGCATCATCACCATCGCCAAGAACGCCGGCGCGGCGATCGTGAAGTCGCTCCAGTCGATGTCCTTGACCGAACCGGCCAGGATCAGGAAGCCGACCGCCACCAGCGCGGGCGTCGCCGCCTGGGACGGGACCATCGTGGCGAGCGGCGTGAGGAACAGTGCCAGCGAGAACAGCGCGCCGGTGACGACCGACGACAGGCCCGTACGGGCGCCTTCGCCGACGCCGGCCGTGGACTCCACGAAGCAGGTGTTGGCGGAGCACGAGGCGGCACCGCCCGCGGCGACGGCGAGGCCGTCGACGACCAGGACCTTGTTGATGCCCGGGTAGTTGCCGTCCTTGTCCATGAGCTTCGCCTCGTCGCCCACGGCGAGGATGGTCCCCATCGCGTCGAAGAAGCAGGACAGCAGCACGGTGAAGACGAACAGGACGCCCGTCAGCAGGCCGACCTTCTCGAAGCCGCCGAACAGGCTGACCTGGCCGAGCAGGCCGAAGTCGGGCGTCGAGAGCGGGTTGCCCGGCCACTCGGGCGTCGTCAGGCCCCAGGAGTCGATGTCCGCCACGGCGTGGATGATCATCGCGATCACCGTCATGACGACGATCGAGATGAGGATCGCGCCGGGCACCTTGCGGATGATCAGCGCGAGGGTGAGCAGCGTGCCGAGGGCGAAGACCAGGACCGGCCAGCCGAGCAGATGACCGCCGGTGCCCAGCTGGAGCGGGACGGTGGTGTGGGCGGCGTCCGGGATGCGGGTGATGAAGCCCGAGTCCACGAGCCCGATCAGCATGATGAACAGGCCGATACCGATCGCGATCGCCTTGCGCAGGCCGAGCGGAACGGCGTTCATCACACGCTCACGCAGGCCGGTGGCCACCAGCAGCATGACCACGACACCGGCGAGCACGACCATGCCCATCGCGTCCGCCCAGGACATCTGGGGGGCGAGCTGGAGGGCGACGACCGTGTTGACGCCGAGGCCGGCCGCGAGCGCGATCGGGACGTTGCCGATGACGCCCATCAGGAGGGTCGAGAAGGCCGCGGTCAGCACGGTGGCGGTGACCAGCTGGCCGCCGTCGAGCTGGTGCCCGTACATGTCCTTCGCGCTGCCGAGGATGATCGGGTTCAGCACGAGGATGTAGGCCATCGCGAAGAAGGTGGCGAATCCGCCCCGGACCTCGCGGGCGACCGTGGAGCCGCGTTCGGTGATCTTGAAGAAGCGGTCCAGACCGCCGGACGGCTGCGGGGGCGTGGGCGGCAGGCCGGGAGACCCGACCTCGGCGGTGGCCGTGGGGGACATGCGGAAACCTCAGACGTACGCGAAGGGGGGCGACACGAGAAGGGCAGAGAAAACCGGCCAGACTTGGACGATCCAACGAAGGAAACCAGTCAGCCGGAATCAGTTTCAGTATGAACATATGAACGAAAGATCGCCACTCTCCGCGCGTAGACCCCTGCGGTTACTGGCCCCCCGGCCGTCCCGGCCGCCCCGCCTACACTGTGCGCATGGCGAAATGGACCCCCCGGCACGAGGCACCCGAACCCCTTGAGGGACCGATCGTCGCCACCATCACCGGCGGCACGATCCTGTGGTTCGTGATGTTCCTCGCCCAGGTCCCCTTCTACAGCTGGTTCGACGACCGCGACCTGACCTGGTGGGTGTGGACCTGCCTGGCCGGCGCGGGCCTCGGGCTCATCGGCATCTGGTACGTACGCAGCCGGGAAGCCGCCCTTAAGCGCGCCCGGACCTCCGACGCGGCCGGCGCCGCGGAGCCCCGGGAACCGGGCACCCCTCCCGGCCCGTAGTCCCCGAGGGGGATTCGTGTCCGACCCTGGTCCGATCTTCCGGCCGCCCAGGGGGTGAACGGTCCGGCCCCGCCGTAACGTCGGAACCATGACGCAGCGGGCGGACAGGGGCCGCGGCCCCGAGCCGGAAGGACCCGTCATCGACGCGGGCGCAGAACTCGACCCCGTACACCCCCGGCGACCACCGGGCGGCGGGCCGCCCGCCACCGGTCTGACGTCCGCGGAGGTGGCGGAACGGGTCGCACGGGGCGAGGTCAACGACGTACCCGTACGCAGTTCGCGCTCCGCCGTCGACATCGTCCGCGCCAACGTCCTCACCCGCTTCAACGCCATCATCGGCGTCCTGTGGGTGATCATGTTCTTCGTCGCGCCGATCCAGGACAGCCTCTTCGGCTTCGTGATCATCGCCAACACCGGCATCGGCATCATCCAGGAACTGCGCGCCAAGAAGACCCTGGACTCCCTCGCGGTCATCGGCGAGGCGAAACCGAGGGTCCGCCGGGACGGTGTCGCCGCCGCGGTCTCCACCTCCGAGATCGTTCTCGGCGACCTCGTCGAACTCGCCCCCGGGGACAAGGTCGTCGTCGACGGCGAGATCGTGGAGGCCGACAACCTGGAGGTCGACGAGTCGCTGCTGACCGGCGAGGCCGACCCCGTCCTCAAACAGCCCGGCGACGAGGTCATGTCAGGGAGCTTCGTGGTCGCGGGCGGCGGCGCGTTCACGGCCACGAAGGTCGGGCGCGAGGCGTACGCGGCGCAGCTCGCTGAGGAGGCGTCCCGCTTCACGCTCGTCCACTCCGAGCTGCGCTCCGGTATCTCCACGATCCTCAAGTACGTGACCTGGATGATGGTCCCCACCGCGATCGGGCTGATCCTCAGCCAACTGGTGGCGAAGGACGACAACTTCAAGGACTCGGTCGCGAGGACCGTCGGCGGCATCGTGCCGATGATCCCCGAGGGGCTCGTCCTCCTCACCTCCGTCGCCTTCGCGATCGGCGTCATCCGTCTGGGCCGCAAGCAGTGCCTGGTGCAGGAGCTCCCCGCCATCGAGGGCCTCGCCCGCGTCGACGTCGTCTGCCTCGACAAGACCGGCACCCTCACGGAGGGCGGCATGGACGTCACCGAACTGCGGACGCTGGACGGCGCGGACGAGCAGCGCGTACGGGCGGTCCTGGGCGCGCTCGGCGCGTCCGACCCGCGGCCGAACGCCTCGCTCCAAGCCGTCATCACGGCCTACCCGGACGACGGTGAGCACCGCTGCACGGCCGCGCTGCCCTTCTCCTCCGCCCGCAAGTACAGCGGCGCGACCCTCGCCGACGGCGACGGCGCGATGTCGACCTGGCTCCTCGGCGCGCCCGATGTGCTGCTGCCCGCCGGTAACCCCTCCCTCGCCGAGGTCGACCAGCTCAACCGGCAGGGACTGCGGGTGCTGCTCCTCGCGCGGGCGGAAGGCACCTTGGACGCCCCCAAGGAGAAGACGCCGACCGCTCTGGTCGTGCTCGAGCAGCGCCTGCGCCCCGACGCCTCGGCGACCCTGCGCTACTTCGCCGACCAGGACGTGGCGGCGAAGGTCATCTCCGGCGACAACGCGGTCGCGGTCGGCGCGGTCGCGGCCAAGCTCGGCCTGCCCGGCGCCGATGCGACGCTCGACGCGCGCAAGCTGCCGGCCGAGCGCGAGGCGATGGGCGCGGAGCTGGACGGGGCCGCGGTCTTCGGCCGGGTCGGTCCGCAGCAGAAACGCGACATGGTCGGTGCGCTCCAGGCCCGCGGCCACACCGTCGCGATGACCGGCGACGGCGTCAACGACGTCCTCGCGCTGAAGGACGCGGACATCGGCGTGGCGATGGGGGCGGGCTCGGAGGCGACGAAGGCGGTCGCCCAGATCGTCCTGTTGAACAACAGCTTCGCGACGCTGCCCTCGGTGGTCGCGGAGGGCCGCCGGGTCATCGGCAACATCACCCGCGTCGCCACCCTCTTCCTGACGAAGACGGTGTACTCGGTGCTCCTGGCGATCCTCGTGGTCTGCAGCCAGGTCGAGTACCCGTTCCTGCCCCGGCATCTGACCCTGCTCTCCACCCTCACCATCGGTGTCCCCGCCTTCTTCCTGGCGCTCGCCCCCAACAAGGAGCGCGCCAAGCCCCACTTCGTCCGCAGGGTGATGCGCTACGCCGTCCCGGCAGGCGTGATCGCGGCGGCGGCGACGTTCTGCGCGTATCTGCTGGCCCGCTCGCACTACTCGGGACCGTCCTCGCTGTCCGCGGAGACGAGCGTGGCCACGCTGACCCTGTTCCTGGTCGCCATGTGGGTCCTCGCGATCATCGCCCGCCCCTACACGTGGTGGCGGATCGGCCTGGTGGCGACGATGGGAGTGGGCTTCCTGCTGGTGCTGACGGTGCCGTGGCTCCAGGACTTCTTCGCGCTGAAGCTGGTGGGTACGACGATGCCGTGGACGGCCGTCGTGATCGCGGCGGTGGGAGCGGTGCTGCTGGAGCTGTCGTGGCGGGTGGTGGGGCGGCGCTTCCCCGCGTAGCGGCCGGACGGCTCGCCGGCAGCGGAAGCAGTGACCCACGGCTCGCCGTGACCGGAAGCTGCGGCAGCCACGGGGCGGGGCGCCGGAACGGCGAAATAATCGATCGACTTTTCGATCACCGTAAATAGAGTTGGATCGTGCTCCTGACAAGTGCAGCTCTGGGCGTGACGGTCATCTGTATGGGGTTGTTCTGGGCCCGCAGGAATCTGGTGGTGGTCAGCGTCGAGGGGGCCAGCATGGAACCCGCGGTGCGGCACGGCGACCGCGTGCTCGTCAGAAGAAGACGCCTGCACCGGGTCAGGACCGGCGACATCGTCGTCCTGGAGCCCCCGTCGGACGGCCCGTACCGCACCGCCGCCACAGCCGGGCCCGACGGCCGGATCTGGAACGTGAAGCGGGTCGCCGCCCTTCCGGGCGATCCCCTGCCGCCCGGTGTGCCCGGCGAGGGGCAGGTAGGACCGGGCACCTTCGCGGTCCTCGGCGACAACCGCGCCGACAGCATCGACTCCCGGCACCGGGGCCTGTTCCCCGCGGAGCGGCTGATGGGCGTCGTCGTCCGCACACTCTCCGCCCGATGAGGTTCGGGCTCCTCGGCCGGCTCGAGGTACAGGCCGGCGGCCAGCGGATCTCCGTCCCACGGGGCAAGCAGCGGACGATCGTGGCGGCGCTGCTTGCCGCCGAGGGCCGGGTCGTCGCGGTGCCGTCCCTGGCGTGGGAGGTCTGGGGAAACCAGGTGCCGGCGTCGGCGGTGCCCAACCTGCGCACCTACGTCATGCGATTACGCAGGAGGCACCAGGACCTCGGTGAGCGGCTGACGACTTCGACCTCCGGCTACGCCCTGCACACGGAACCGCACGAGCTGGACCTGAGCGTCTTCAGGGACGCGGCGAAGCAAGGACACAAGGCCCTCACCGAAGGGGATGCCGCGGCAGCCGCGTCGGCGTTCGACAGCGCTCTGGCGCAGTGGCGGGGTCGGCCGCTGGAGGACATCCCGCTGGGGCCCACCCTGAACCACCTCGCGCAGTCCCTCGGCGAGCAGTACGCGCAGACGGTCGAGGACCGGGCAGAGGCGGGCCTCGTGCTCGGCGACCACCGGGGGGTGGTGGACCGGCTCCGCCCGTTCGTCGAGGACAATCCGCTGCGGGAGCGCGCCTGCGGGCAGTTGATGCTGGCGCACTACCGCAGTGGGGAGATCGACGCGGCGTTACGCGTCTTCCACCAGGCCCGCGACGCCCTGCGCGACGAACTCGGCATCGACCCGGGCCGCGAGCTGTCCCGGCTCCAGCAGGCGATGCTCGCCCGCAGGCCGGAACTGGAGACAGCGGCCGGACACATCCGCCCCGACGCGTCCGGGCCGCCACCCGGACCGGGCCTGCGCGCTCCGGGAGCGGGGCGCGTACCGCGCCAGTTACCGCCCGCCCCGGCGATGTTCGTGGGCCGTACCGCCGAACTCGCCCGTACCGGGTCGGCACTGCGCGGGAACGCGGGTCCGGTGGTGATCGCGATCCACGGGCCGGGAGGCGTCGGGAAGTCGGCACTCGGGCTGCGCGCCGCCCACGCGGTCGCCGGCCACTATCCCGACGGCCAGCTGTACGCGGATCTGCAAGGGGCGAACCACGACTCACCGGCGCTGTCCCCGTGCGAGGTGCTCGGCAGGTTCCTGCGCGCCCTGGGCGTGGACCGCTACGACGTCCCGGCCGACGAGGCGGAGGCAGCGGCCCTGTTCCAGTCGGTGCTCGCGGACCGGCGGGTGCTGCTCGTGCTGGACAACGTGGCGTACTCGTCACAGGTGCGGCCGCTCCTGCCGGCCGGTCGCGGTTGTGGCGCCCTCATCACCGGCCGGACGGTGCTGTCCACGCTGGACGCCGAACAGCTCGCACTGCGAGAACTTCGTCACGCGGAGTCGGTGGCGGCCCTCACGCTCCAGGCGGGCGAGGCGAGAGCCGCGGCCGAACCCGGCGCGATGGACGCGGTCGCACGGGCGTGCGGCGGGCACGCGCTGGCCCTGCGGATCGCGGGGGCGCGGCTCGCGGCCCGCCCCGACATGCCGGTCTCCTGGCTGGCGGAGCGGCTGGCGCGCCGCCGGCTGGCCGAGTGGTCGGAGGGCGACCTGGACCTCCGCGCCTGTTTCGCGGCCGGTTACGAGGCGCTCACGGACCCGGTCGCGGCCCGGGCGTTCCGGCTCATCGGCCGGGCGCGCCCCGGCGTCGTCCATGCCAGGTCCGTCGCGGCCCTGCTGGGCGAGGACGTGACCACCGCGGAGGCCGTGCTGGACGTGCTGGTGGCGGCCCGCCTGCTGGAACCGACGGCCGAAGGCCATTTCCACATGCACCGGTTGCTCCGGCTGTACGCGGCGGAGCTGCCGGAACCCGGCCCGTGCGCGGACCGGGGCCGCCGCGCCCGCGTGACCGTGTGCTGATCCGCCCGCCGGTCCATGCGCGATGTATCAGCCGGTGTACGTGCCGTT
Source organism: Streptomyces sp. NPDC086835 (assembly GCF_044745705.1). NCBI lineage: Bacteria > Bacillati > Actinomycetota > Actinomycetes > Kitasatosporales > Streptomycetaceae > Streptomyces > Streptomyces sp. NPDC086835. The sequence goes on along the minus strand of NZ_JBIVAU010000004.1, from coordinate 192,711 downwards.
CATAGGGTCATGACCCAGACCAACGACCGGAGGGAACAACCATGTTCGCCATGATGGACAAGGTGCTCGACCGCCTGGTGCCGCGGGCCACCGCCCACGCCGACACGTCGTTCTACAAGTACTGCACGGGCTGCGCGTACGTCGAGGTGTTCGACGCCATCGGACGCTGGCAGAAGCTCTGCCACGTCGTGGGCGGCACGACCGGCTGCACCACCTGCCAGTACTTCAAAGTCGGCTGCTGACAGGTCGCTTGAGTGACGTATCTGCTCCTCGGATGCCGCGCGCTGCTTCTGGTCGTCTTCCTCGTCGCCGTGGCGGGGAAGACGCGCAGTCGCGCGGCATTCGCCGAATTCACCTCGTCGGTCGTCGCCCTGCGACTGCTGTCGCGGAGAACGTCCGCCGCGGCCGCGGCGACCGTCGTGGTCGTGGAGCTCGCCACGACCGCCCTGCTCGTGGTCCCCGCCACCGCGGTCATCGGTCTCGCCCTGGCGGTGGCCCTGCTGCTGGCGTTCTCCACCGGCATCGTCCTGGCCCTGCGGCGCGGCGACGGGACGGCGTCGTGCCGGTGCTTCGGCGCCTCCGCCACGCCCCTGGGCCGGATCCACGTCGTGCGGAACCTGGCCCTCGCCGTCGTCGGTGGCGCCGGTCTTGTCACGGGCGTGACCGCTTCGGTCTCCTCCTGGCCGCCGCATCCGGCGGGGACCGTCGTCACGCTCGCGGTGGCCCTGCTCGGCGCGCTCCTGGTGATCCGCCTCGACGACCTGGCCTTTCTCTTCACCGACCCGAAGCGAGACTTGTCATGATCTACCTCATCGCCGCAGTGGTGCTGGTCGGCCTGCTCTGCGTGTTCGACCTGTTCCTCACTTTCGCCGTGCTGCGCAGGCTCCGGGAGAACACCGCCGAACTGGACAGGCTGTCCGTACAGCCGCAGATCCAGATGTACGACCCGAAGGTCCTCGAAGGGACGACGGTCCCCGAACTCGGCGACGGATCCGGCGAGCGGCTCGTGGCGTTCTTCGAGGCGACCTGCGACGCCTGCCACGAGCACGCACCGCGGTTCGCCGCCTCGGCCCGCGGCTACGACAGCGCCATGGCCGTCGTCTCCGGCAGGGGACCGCAGGCCGAGGAACTCCTCGCCCTGGTGGGCCCCGACGTCCCCGTCACGCGTGCCGACGAGGCGAAGGCGCTGGTGAAGCGTGTCGGCCTCACGGCGTTCCCGACCTTCGTCCTCGTCGACGCCGACGGGACGATCACCCGTGCGGGTACCGACGTGAGCGAGCTGGCACCCCGGGTCCCGGCCGCGTGACCGGCAGGTTCGAGGTCGTACGGCTGGTCGGTGTCGCCGTCGGCCTGTGCTGGCGCGCGGGGCGCGGCCGCTGCCTGATGTACCTGGCCGCCACGGTGGTCGGCGGCCTGCTGCCCACCGCCACGGCCTGGTTCACCAAGTTCGTCGTCGACGCCCTCATGGCCGGCCAGGTGACGGGCGCCGTGCGATGGGCGGTCGCGCTCGCCGCCGTGGGCGTGGGTACGGGGTTCCTGCCGCACCTGTCGCGCTTCCTCCGCAGTGAACTGGACCGGCGGCTCGACCTGGTCATGAAGGACGAGCTCTACACCCGGCTCAACGGGCTCCAGGGCCTGGCCCGTTTCGAGGACCCCGCCTTCCGCAACGACCTCACCATGGCGTCGCAGGCATCGGGTGCGTCGCTCGGGTCCACGACCGCGGGCCTGTTCGACATCGCGCGCAGCCTGATCACCATCGTCAGTCTGCTGGCGACCCTGTCCGTGATGAGTCCCCTCATGGCGGTCCTGGTGGCCGCCGCCGCGGTGCCGGCGCTCCTGGTGCATCTGGTGCTGTCCCGCAGACACGTCACGATGCTCGCCACGATCTCCCCCGCCACCCGCCGGCAGATCTTCTACTCGTCGCTGATCTCGGACCTGACGGCGGTGAAGGAGACCCGCATGTTCGGCCTCGGGGACTTCCTCAAGGGCCGGATGCTGGACGAGTTGTCCGTGATGCACCGGGGCGAACGCGGGCTCGACCGGCGGGAGTTCCGTACGCAGAGCCTCCTGTCGCTGCTGTCGGCAGGGGTCGCCGGCGGCGGACTGGTGTGGGCGGTCTCCGCGGCCGCCGCCGGGGACCTGAGCGTCGGCTCCGTCACTGCCTTCGCCGCCGCTGTGACCGGGGCGCAGGGAGCACTCGTGGGGCTGGCCTCCGGTATCGCCGGCGCCTACCAGGCGATGCTCCTGTTCCGCTACCACCGGAACGTGGTCGCCACCCCCGACGACTTCCCCTCGGCGGCCGGCGAGATCGCTCCCCTGCGCAAGGGGATCGAGCTGCATGACGTGTGGTTCCGCTACAGCGACGACCACCCCTGGGTGCTGCGCGGCCTCGACCTCACCCTGTCCCACGGCTCGTCGGTGGCGCTCGTCGGTCTCAACGGGGCGGGCAAGAGCACCCTCATCAAGCTGCTCTGCCGCTTCTACGACCCGACGCGGGGCGCCATCCTGTGGGACGGCGTGGACATCAGGACGGTGCCGGTGGACGAACTGCGGCGCCGGGTAGGCGTCCTGTTCCAGGACTACATGTGCTACGACCTCACCGCGGCGGAGAACATAGGCGTCGGTGACCTGACGGCGCTGACCGACCTCCCGCGCCTGCGGGCCGCCGCCCGGCTGGCCGACATGGACGCCCAGCTCGAAAAGCTTCCGCAGGGGTACGACACGCTGCTCAGCCGCATCTTCTTCGAGAACTCCGACGAGGACGACCCGCAGACCGGTGTCGTGCTGTCCGGCGGCCAGTGGCAGCGGGTGGCTCTGGCCCGCACGCTGCTGCGGGAGTCCGGCGAACTGCTCATCCTCGACGAGCCCGGATCGGGACTCGACGCCGACGCCGAGCACGAGATCCACCAGCGCCTGCGCGAGCACAGGTCGGGCCGTACGACCCTGCTGGTGTCGCACCGTCTGGGAGTGGTCAGGGACTCGGACGTCATCGTCGTCCTGGAGGACGGGCGCGTGGTGGAACAGGGCACGCACGACGAGCTGACGGCCGCCGGAGGGCAGTACGCCCGCCTGTTCGCGCTCCAGGCCGAGGGCTACCGCACCACCGACGAGTCGGTCGGCGCCTCGGCGACACCCTGACCGGCTCCCCCGCGGCTCGCCGCGCCCGGACCGTGGGCGCGGCGCCTGCCGTGACCCGTCGCGGGTGGGCGGGCCGCGGCAGGCGCAGGGCCGGTGCGACAGACCGGGGCGCTGCCAGATGTGCGAGCCCTCGCGAGCCGTCGGACCGCCGCCCCCGGTTCGCGCCGGCTCTGCCGAATTCACCTCGGCGTCATGCGGCCATCACGCTTTGCCCACCGGACACGACCAGGGTCCACTACGACGAGCGAAGCGTCATGTACTCGACATAGAGGAGCCCATGTGACCCCGCGCCGCCCCCTCTTCACCGCCGCTCTTGTAGCGGGTACGGCCCTCGCGGCCGTCGCCGCGACCGTGCCCGCCGCGGCTCACCCGCACGGCCGGGCCGACGCCCTGCCGGCCGTCCAGCCGCGGGCGGAGACGGCCACGCTCTACGACGACGAGGCGGGCGGCAACGCCAACGCCGACGACCCCGCGATCTGGCGCAACGCCGCCGACCCGGACCGCAGCCTCGTCGTCGCCACGGCGAAGGAGGGCGGCCTGCGGGTCTACGACCTCGACGCACGGCAGGTCCAGTTGATCGCGGCACCCGCCCCGGCCACGGCGGACGACGCCCCCGGACGCTTCAACAACGTCGATCTCCTCCAGGGTGTCCGGCTCGGAGCCGGCCGCGCCGACCTCGCCGTCGTCAGCGACCGCGGCAACGACCGGCTGCGCTTCTACCGCATCGACCGCGACCGCCCCGGCGGCCCGCTGACCGATGTCACCGACCCCGCGGCCGCGCCCGTGTTCTCGTCCGGCCAGGACGAGATCAACGAGCAGGCGACCGCGTACGGCCTGGCAACCTGGACCGACCGGTCGACGGGCCGCTCCTACGCCCTGGCCAGCCGCCGCAACCGCACGGGCATCGCCCTGCTGGAGATCACCGCCCGCCCCGACGGCACGGTCGGCTACCGCAAGATCCGCACCGTCGAACTGCCCTCGGCCTTCCGCCTCCCCGACGGCACTTCCTGGTCCCCGTGCGGCGAGCCCGGTGAACTGCCCCAGGTGGAGGGCATGGTCGTCGACCCGGCGAACGGCATGCTCTACGCGGGCCAGGAGCGCGTGGGCGTCTGGCGGATGCCCGCCGACCTCACCGGCAGGCCCGTCCTCGTCGACAAGGTCCGCGAGTACGGCGTCCCCGGCACGTACGACGAGGAGACCGAGGAGTGCACGCCCGGCGCCGACCCCGGTCACGGCGGCAGCCGGCTGGCAGCCGACGTCGAAGGGCTGGCCCTGCTCACCGAGCCTGACGGCGACGGCTATGTGATCGCCTCCGGCCAGGGCGACAACACCTTCGCCCTCTACGACCGCGAGGTCGGCGACAAGAACGAGTACGAGGGCGGCTTCCGGATCACCGCCGCCTCCGCCACCCTCGACGGCTCGGAGGAGTGCGACGGCGCGGCCGTGCTGAACGCCCCGCTCGGCCACCGGTACCCGAACGGTCTGCTCGTCGTGCAGGACGGCCACGACGCTCCCGGGGACGGTGACCGCGAGGCGACCAACTTCAAGTTCGTCGACCTGGCGGACGTCCTCGACACGGTCGACTGAGCCCGGCCCGCACGGGGGGCGGCAGCCCGCCGCCCCGCGCGCAATCTGCCGCCGGCCGGTCAGGCGTGCGCCCAGCCGTGCGGCGCCGGCGAGTGGTAGAGGCTTTCGATGTCGTCCGGCACCGGTGCGTAGAGCGCTTCGTCGTTCCGGCGGTGGCGGCCGGACTGCATCGCCTCGCTGTCTCCGGTCCTCGGCGACAGCCGGCCCTCAGCGGCCAGGTACTGGGCGCGCAGCAGCAGCGTCCTCGGGCTGAGGCCGAGTTCTTCCGCGACTGTCGGGAGGTCCAGGCCGGACTGCCAACTCCATTGGAGGACGGAGTCCATGCCGGGCGACCAGACCACCGAATCCTCGGCGGGCCGTGCCACGTACTCGGCCGTCGGTACGGGCACACTCGGCGGTACCGGTGCTTCCACGCGCGGATGGGGGAACGGGACGTCCGGCGACACGGGCTCGTCCTCGCGAGGGATCGGCGCCGCACGGTGCTCCGGTCGAGCGGCGAGGATGTGCTCGGCGACGGTGTGGGCATCGGTCTTACCGACGGTCTTGCGGGCTACGCGGACCTCACGGGCGTTCAGCCCCATGAGATCGGCGACCGCCCCATCGCTGCCGACCGTGACAGCGAACGCGGCGAGCGTACGGGCTCGGTCGGCATGCGCCTCGTCCAGGATCGCCCGCGCCTGCCGCACCTTGTCGTCGCTGCTACAGAACGCCTCAGCCAGGAGGGTGTTGCGCTCCCAAAGGTCACGTGGTTCCACGCCCCAGCCAACGATCTTCGACGGCGGGGGACACTTGGCCCGGACTCCGAATACCCGAAACGGCCTAAATCCCCCATTTACAGTCGATCTGCTGAAACGTCGACCACACTCGGACTCATGTCCGGGCCCGGGCCTGCTCATCGTGCAGGACGACCACACCCCCGGCATCAGTTGCACGCGAAGCCGTCGGCTTCCGGTTCGCCGCCCTGGGCGACGTCCTGGAGCCGCCGACCGGTCGTGGGTGCCGCGCAAGGGGCGCGGCACCCCGCGAAACGCGCCTACGGCCGGGCGTAGGGCCGGGTCATGATCTCCATGTTGTGGCCGCTCGGGTCGTCGAAGTACGCGCCGCGACCGCCGAACAGCCGGTTGATCTCGCCCGGTTCGGTGTGGCTCGGGTCGGCGTAGTACGTGACGCCGACCGTCTCCAGGCGGGCGATCATCGTGTCGAACTGCTCGTCGGGCACCAGGAACGCGTAGTGCTGCGGCTGGATCGGCTCGTCGGTCAGCTCGTAGTAGTCGAGCGTGACGCCGTTGCCGAGGTCCACGGGCAGGAACGGCCCGAACGGCGCGGCGACCTCGACGCCCAGGATGGCGGCGATGAACTCGGCCGACAGCCGCCGGTCCTTGGCGTACACGGCGGTGTGGTTCAACTGGACGGTGGTGACAGGCGGTTGCTGCTGAGGCATGGTGGGGCGACTCTCCAGGTCTTGGTTCCTCAAGGGACAGGTCGAAGATGGAGAGACAACGGCGGGCCCCTGGCCCGCCCCGCGCTCACGCCGAGGCCGGGCGCCTCACTCGTGCGTGGCCCATGGCCGACCCGGCAGTCACCCGGCCGAGCCTAGCCGCCGACCGGGCGCGGCGCACCTGAGTAAGTAGGCGTACTCATGACAACGCCCCCCGCAGGGCGAAAGGATCAGCGGACGCGTCGGCCCGCCCCTCCCCAGACCGCCGGAGTGCCCAGGTGAAACGTCCCGCCCCCACCGTGACCGGCGTTGCCGCCGTGCTGCTGGCGCTGCCCCTCCTCGCCGGTTGCGGAACCGTCGTCGGCGACGGCCCGGGCGCCACTCCGACGCGTGACGCGTCGAGCGCGCCGGCCATCGACCACGAAGCGCGGGCCAAGGAGGCGAAGGCCGCACACGACCGGAAGTTCCCGGAGGTGGCGAAGGTCTGCGCCGACGCGCCGGCGAAGCCGTCCGAGGAGCCGACCCCTTCCGAGGCGCCCACCGACCCGTGGGCCCGCAGGGTCGCCGAGAACCACGCCTACAAGACACAGGCGCGCCTGGACGCCGACGCCCGCTGCCGGGGCGACGCCCACGCCCGCCGGATCACCGCCGGCCTGGAGGGTGTACGTGACGAGAAGGCGCTGCGCTCCGCACTCGGCCGACTCGGCTATCCGCCGGAGACAGTGGATGTGTACGAGACAGGTGCCGCCCCGGGCTTCTCGTTCAGCATCCCGGACGCCGGTCCGTGCATCACCGGCACCCTGACCGAACCGGCGAAGGCGGAGGCGCACGGGCACTACGTCGAGGGCGGCTGCACGGAACCCAAGGGCGGGCACTGAACCGCCACTTCCGCCCAGACGGTCTTCCCGACGGGACAGCGCGGCTCCACACCCCAGCGGTCGGCAAGTACATCCACGAGAACCAGCCCCCGCCCCGACACGTCGTCGGCGGCGGGGGTCCGTACGTCGGTCGGCGGATGCACCGAGGACGCGTCCGAGACCTCGACGCGCACCCGCCGTGCGTCCAGCGTCAGCCGCAGCCGGAAGTCCCGCCCCGGTACGCGACCGTGCCGTACGGCGTTCCCCGCGAGCTCCGCCACCAGCAGGGCGACGGTGCAGGAGAGGTCGGAGTCGGCGGGGTGACCCCACTCGGCCAGGTGCCGCACGGCGACCCGCCGGGCCAGCCGCGCACCGCGGGGCGTCGAGCCGAACAGCGCCGCGAACTGACCTCCCGTACGCGGTTCTTCGTCCGCTGCCCGCTGGTGGTCCGGGCCTTCGCCCGGCGTCGTCATGGTCTTCAGCACTGTGTCGCCCATCCCGGTTCGCCGCTCTCTTGAGGCACGACCCGTGGGTGTACGGACCGTGACGTTCCGTGTTCAAGAGTCGTCGCGCGGCTCTACGCTCGGAAGGGCATGCAGCCTTACACCGCAAGCCGTAAGGAACGGAAGTAAGCCCATGGCCAAAGGAATTGAGCCCGAGGAGTCGATGGCAGCGCTCTTCGGCTCCCGGGTCCGCCGACTGCGGACGGCCGCCGGTCTGACCCAGGCCCAACTGGGGGCAAGGACCCATGTGGTGAGCACCCGCATCACACAGGTCGAGCGGGCGTCCGGCGCCCGCCCGACGCTGGAGCTCGCGCGGGCGCTCGACGCGGCGCTCGGAGCGGACGGGCTGCTGGTGGACCTGTGGCCGCACGTCTACCGGGAGTCGTTCCCGGACTGGTCGCGGACGTTCATGGCGTACTCGGCGCAGACCGAGGCGATCCGTGAGTACACCGCGCACGTCGTGCCGGGTCTCTTGCAGACGGAGGAGTACGCCCGGGCCGTGCTGAGTGTCGGCCTGTCCCACCGGGACGAGCAGCACTTGGAAGAGCGGCTGGCCGCCCGGCTGGAACGGCAGAAGCGGCTCGGGTCGCCGGACCGACCGGAGCTGCTGGTGATCCTCGACGAGACGGTGCTGCGGAAGCGGATCGGCGGGGACGACGTCATGCGACGGCAGCTCGCGCGCCTGCTCAAGGCCGCCGCCGAACCCCACATCACCGTGCAGGTCCTGCCGTTCGACGAAGGCGCGCACGACGTGCTGGGCGGCTCGCTCACCGTGCTGACCCTGCGGGACGGATCCGAAGTCGCCTACACGGAGGGCGCGGACCACGGCCGGCTCTTCGAAGATCGGGACGATGTGCGGCGTTTCGCGGTGGCCTACGATCGGCTGCGGGCAGCGGCCCTGCCCCCGCGCAGGTCGCTCCACATGATCCGATCCGCGATGGAGGAGGACCACCGTGACCCCCAGCTCCCTTCCCGGTCCGCGCGACGCCGCCTGGCGAAAGAGCAGTTACAGCAATCAGGAGGGCGGCAACTGCGTCGAGGTGGCCGACGGAATCCCCGGCGTGGTTCCGGTACGTGACAGCAAGGCCCCGCACGGTCCCGCACTCACCTTCGCGACCGCGTCCTGGACCGCGTTCATAGGCGAGTTGAAGGCCGCCGACCGGGCCTGAGCCGAGCGGGACCCGGTCCGTACGCCGGTCTTCCCGGCCCGCCGGGACCTCGCCCGCGAGGGGTCGGTGAGCCACGAACTCCCCCAAAGAACCTGGGGGAAAGAACCACCTGCCCACCCTCCCCGCCCCGGCATCACTCGGACGGGTGACCGGCTTGCGGGGGCGGGAAGTTGGCGGTTACGTTCGCGGCAACAACCCCAGACATATGACGGCCCCCGGCCGGGACGGCAATCCCGATCGAGGGCCTCACCACCCAGGAAGAAGCCCCTTCCCGATGGCTGAACCGCAGTCTAACGCGCCCCTGCGCGCCCCCGCCGGAGCTCCGACCTCCGGCGTGATCCACGTCCGCACCCGGCTCGCCGGCGACTTCACGGTGATCGCCAACGCCCTGCTCCAGCGCCGGGGCAGCGCGGTCACGGTCGGCGTCGCGGGCTACATCCTGTCGCTGCCGGACGGCGCACCCGTACGCATCGACGCGCTGTGCGAGCACTTCACCGAGGGCGAGATCCTCATCTCCCGGGCCCTGCGGGAGCTGGAGGCGGACGGCTATCTGGAGCGGCGGCGCGAGCGCGGTCCGAGCGGCCGACTCCGCACGCGGACGTTCTTCCACGACGTGCCACCGGGCGACGGCCCCGAGCCCCCGCGGCCGCCCTCACCGCCGCGCCCCCGCAGGTCCACACCGTCGCCGCAGCCCGCGTCCGAACCCCGGCCCGTGCCCGAGCCGACTCACGAGCCGGACCCGTCGCCCGCCGCGCAGACCGCCACCACGGAACCGCAGGCCGCCGCGGACCCGGCTGCCCACCCCGCCCCGGACCCCCGCGCTGCGGTGATCCTGGCCTCGCTGCGCATCGTGGACCGCCGGCTGATCCTCTCCCGGCGGGAGGCCGACCGACTCGCCCCGGCGGTCACCCGGTGGCTCGAGCACGGCGTCAGCCCCGAGGACATCACGACCCACCTCACCACCCGCCTGCCGGACCCCTTGCGGGCCCGCCCGGCCCGCATCCTCGCCTACCGCCTCGGTGAGCTCCCGCCACCCCTCCCCGACCGGCCCGCGGCCCCCGCCGCCCTCCCCTGGCAGACCTGCGACGGCGGCTGCGAACGCGCCTTCCGAGCGGCGGAACCGGGCCGCTGCCGCGACTGCCCACCGGTCGCGGGCCTGGCGACGGCGTGCTGACCGGCACGCCTGCCTGGTCCGACGCCGTCTCGCGCGTGAACGTCGTCCCACACACCGAGGCCGTCGCGCGCCGAGCAGACAAGCTGCTCGCCGCGGCCGGTATGCACGATCGCAAGTACGCGCTCGACGCCATCGTCGCCGCGACCGCCCCCGCCTCACCGTCGCCCGTCACCGTCCTGGCCTCGGACCCCGAGGACCTGCTCATGCTGTCCGTGGGCCCGGCGGTCCGACCGCCGGTGGCCCCGCCACGGGCCGGCGGAGCCGTCAGACGCGGGCGATCAGGGCGTAGCGCTCGTCCGTCACCGGGCCGCCCCACAAGGCCGGGTCGCCGCTGAGGGGTTCGACGCGCAGGTCGGCCACGAGAGGCCGCACTGCGGCCGCGAGGTCGTCCGCGCCGATCCCGCCGTGCCAGGGCAGGGTCTCGGCGCCCGCCACGTACGGCACACCGGCCTGGCCGGACTCACGCCAGCGGCCCTCGACGAGGATCAGCGTGCCGCCGGGGCGGATGCGGGCCGTCCAGTCGGCGAGGGCGGCCTCGGGGTCGGGCAGGGTCCACACGAGGTGGCGGGAGAGCAGGGCGTCGAACCGCTCGTCGCCGGTGGGCGGTGCCGCCGCGTCGCCCACCAGGAAACGCGCCGGGAGACCGGCGGCGGAGAGCTTGGCCCGGGCCTGGTCGATCATCCGGGGCGAGAGGTCGACCCCGGTGACCCGGTGCCCGGCCTCCGCCACCAGAGCGGAGAGCGAGCCCGTGCCGCAGCCGACGTCCAGCACGGACGACGGGTCCGACGGGAGCCAGGCGGTGAGCAGTCGGGACCAGGCGGCGCGGGTCCCGGCGGCCCGCAGGCCGTGGTCCGGCTCGGCGTCGAAGTCGGTGGCGGCTGCATCCCAGTACGCGGTGATCGCTGTGGAGTCGGTCATCCGCCGATCGTTTCAGCCGGCACCGACAGTGCCGTGGTGGGCGAGCGCCGCGTGCGGATCGCCCTCGACGGGACGGTGGTCGATGTGGACGGTGGCCGCCGTCAGCCGGGGTACGGCGTGGATCAGCGCGTGCTCGGCCGCGACGGCCAGCGAATGCGCCTGGACGACGGTGAGTTGCGGGTCGACCACGATGTCGGCCTCCGCCCGCAGCGCGTGTCCGATCCACCGCATCCGCACCTGCCCGGTGTCCAGCACGCCCTCCACACCGCGCAGCGCGGTCTCCGCCGTCCCGACGAGGGCCGGGTCGACCGAATCCATCAGGCGCCGGCAGACCTCACGGGCGGCGTCCTTCAGGACCAGCAGGATGGCGACGGTGATCAGCAGACCGACGACCGGGTCGGCCCACCGAAGGCCCAGCGCGGCGCCGCCCGCGCCCAACAGGACGGCCAGCGAGGTGAATCCGTCCGTACGGGCGTGCAGGCCGTCCGCGACGAGCGCGGCGGAGCCGATCCGCCGGCCGGTGCGGATGCGGTAGCGGGCGACCCACTCGTTGCCCGCGAAACCGACCAGCGCGGCAGCCGAGACCGCCCACAGGTGCGTGATGTCGCGGGGGTTCAGCAGCCGGTCGACGGCCATGTAGGCGGCGACCACCGCCGAGGCTGCGATGGCGGCCACGATGACGATGCCCGCCAGGTCCTCGGCCCGCCCGTAGCCGTACGTGAAGCGGCGGTTCGCCGCGCGTCTGCCGAGCATGAAGGCGATGCCCAGCGGGACGGCGGTCAGCGCGTCGGCCGCATTGTGGACCGTGTCACCGAGCAGCGCCACCGACCCGGACAGGGCGACGATGACGGCCTGGACGACGGTGGTCGCGCCCAGCACCACGAGCGAGATCCACAGCGTGCGCATCCCGTCGCGGGACGTCTCCATCGCCGCGTCGACCTTGTCGGCGGACTCGTGGCTGTGCGGCCGGAGGACATGGGCGAGCCGGTGCCGCATGCCGCCGCGCACAGGACCGTGGTCGTGACGGGCGTGATCGTGATCCCCGTGGTGGTGATCGCCGTGCTGGTGATCGTGCCCGTTCGGATGAGTGTGCCGAATCCCCGCCATGGCACCCACCGTCGCACAGGAACCACCTTGCGGCTACAGCCGTCATACGCCCTGTGACCAGGTGCGATTCCCTCGCAAGTACGCGCGGAAAGCACCTGGCCCGAAAGCGACGGCCTACGCGTCGAACCAGCGGTCCCGCGCCAGCTCCTCCGTACGGGACGGGTCCTCCAGCAGCGCCGCGACCTCGAAGCGGCGCGGCCACTGGCCCGCCGCCCAGGCGAGACCGGCCGCCACGCCTTCCAGCGTCGCGGCGTGCAGCACGCCGTCGGGGGTGCGGCGCCAGTCGAGTTCGGTGCCGCCCGCGACCAGCTCCTCGTGCTCGACGTACGAGTCGGGCGTCGCCGGGCCCAGCAGGATACGGACGGACTCCGGAACCTCGTGCTCCTCACCGTCCGTCGTGACGTCCGCGTCCACCGTCTCGCTCAGGCGCCTGACCTGGAACAGGTCCGCCAGGTCCTCCGCGCGGGTCGGCGCCACCGGGAGCAGGGGCAGACCGGCGGACAGCGGCAGCAGGTCGGGGGTGTCCGCGACGACCGCGTCGGCGGCGTCCACCACACGTACCTCGCCGTCCACCACCGCCCGCAGCTCGTCGGGGAGGGTGACCTGGTCGGGGTCCAGGTCGGCGAGCGACGTGTAGAGGCCGTGCAGCTGGCGGCCGGTCACCGCACGGTCGGGATCGGCCAGGCGGGACAGCAGCTCCGCCGCGCCACCCGGCTCGTCCAGCAGCGCCGCGACCGAGGTGCGGACGCCAAGGGCGTGCAGCACCTGCGCGTCGGCGAAGCCGGTCGTGTCGGCCGACTCGTACAGGCCCTCCAGCAGCGGGTCCGCGCCCGACGCCCGCAGACCGGCGGGGCGGCGGCCGTCCAGCACCGGATGGTCGCGCAGCCACCACGCCGTGTACGGGCGCACGGTCTCCGTCGTGCCGTCCGGCAGCAGGATCCGTACGGACTGGGTGAGCGCGTCCCGCAGCGGCGGCTGCGCCAGCAGCGCGAGGGCCTGCGGCCAGCGGTCGTCGTCCACCAGGTCCAGGTCGCGCACGGCGACGATCTCCGTGGCGACCGGCGGCACGGGCGTGTCCGGCAACCGGTCGAGGACGTCCTCGCACCACACGTCCACCGCGTCGAGCAGGCCCGCGTCGTCCGGCTCGGCGAAGTCGCCGTCGCGCGGCTCGAGTTCATCGGGGTCGAGGACGACGTCGGTGGCGCGGACCAGGGCGAAGTTCGCGAGGACACCGCAGGCGGCGAGGGGCTGCTCGCCCCACCGCTCGGCCAGCTCGGCGTCGCACAGGGCGAGTTCGCCCTCGCGCATCACCGAGGCGAACGGGCTGCCCGGCAGGACCAGTTCACCGGCCGGAGCCGGCTCGCCGTCCTCGTCGGGCAGGGCGAGCGCGCCGAGCCACGGCTCGTCGCCCGGCTCCAGCTCCGCGTCGCGGACCAGCGCGAGCACCGTCTCGGCGAGCTCCTCCGCGTCGAGCGTGTCGGCGTCCTCGTCCCACACCTCGCCCTCGTCGAGGGAGGCCGCCACCGCCGCGCGCACCTGCGGGGTCCGCAGAACGGCGCGCGGCGTCGCGGGCAACGCCCCCAGCTTCTCCAGCAACGGGTGGGCGGCGTCCGGGTGGACGACCTTGAGACCGAGGCGCGCCAGGTCGGCGGGGGTGTCCGCGAGCGGAAGCAACGTCTGGCGGGGGCCGATGGTGGTGCGCGAGTCCGCGAGCGGGACGGGCAGACCCGACAGGCGGTCCGGGTCGACGCCGGCGAGGCTCTCGTACAGACGGTGCCACCAGGCAGGTTCGCGTTCAAGGCCGGCCAGCCGGTCGATCGCCTCCGTGAGCGGCACCCGTGCCACGCCCAGGGTGCGCAGCTCCACCCGGCGCTCGAGGCCGGCGGGCAGCAGCGTCGGCATGACCTCCGCCAGTACGCGCACGGTGTCCGTGCCCGCCCCCTCCAGCACCTCCGCCTCGATGGGCCGCAGGCCGTTGGTGGTCACCCGGTCCGGCAGCCCGGTGTCCTCGTCGGACACGTCACGCGGGACCGCCGCCTCGAGGAACGCCGTACGCGGCAGGCGCCGCAGGATCGCCGCCCGCAGCGCGCCGTCGAGTTCGCCCTTGCCGAGCGGGCCGGGCACGAGGTCGATGACGCCGGTGGTCACCGGCTGCCAGCCGCCGAGCAGTTCGGCGTACGCGTCCGCCGCGCGCTCCACCAGGAAGTCGGTGAGCGGCCCGCGGGCCGGGTGGCGGCGGGTCGTGTCCAGCGGCAGCGACGCGATGAGCAGCGCGGGCACGCCCAGGGGCTCGTCGGTGGGGGTCGGCGCATGCACCACGGGCGCGGTGAGCGGCCGGGCGGGCGCGCCCTCGTCGTCGACAGGAACGGCCCAGGTGACGGTCCAGTGCGGGCGCAGCCGCTCCTCGACCGGCCGGTCCGCCAGCAGCGCCGGCTCGGTCGCCCCGCCGTGGCTGACGACCCGCCAGCGGCGCTCGCCGTGGACGCTGTCCTCGACGCGGACGTACGGCTCCTGCTCGTAACGCTTCAACACCCGCGTCGAGTCGGGGGTTTCGATGACGATCTCGGCGAGGCCGGGCAGCGTGAGCAGCAGCGCGTCGTCGATGCCGGCGAGCAGACGCTCGACGAGGTCCACGGCTGCGCCGTCGCGCAGCGGCAGCACGACGACCGTGTCGTAGCCCTCCGGCGCGGTGCCTTCCGCGGGCAGCGGGAGCCGCAGCAGCGGCACGTGCCCGTCCCTGCGGCGCAGCTCGTCCCCGAGGCCGGGGCTGCCCTGGGCGGCCTGGCCCGCCAGCTCCCTGGCCTCCGCCAGGGACCAGCGCACGCCGCCGTGACGGCCGATGACGGCCGGCTCGTCACTGACCGCGAGGACGGCGGCGAAACCGACACCGAACCTGCCCACGGCCGCCTCGTGGCCCTCACGCTTCGCGGAGGCCCGCAGGGTGCTCAGCGACTCGACGCCGGTGGCGTCCAGCGGGGCGCCGGTGTTCGCGGCGGCGAACACGGCGGGCTCGCCGTCCGCGCCGACGGGTCGCAGGTTCAGCCGCAGCCGGCCGGGGACACCGGCACGGGCCGCGGCGTCGGCCGCGTTCTGCGCCAGTTCGACGACGAGACGGTCCCGGTAGCCGCCGAGGGCGAGGTCCTCCTCGGCGTTGGCGTCCTCCCGGAAGCGGGCGGGGCTCGCGCCCCACGCGTCGAGCACGCCGCGCCGCAGCCGCGCCGTCCCGAACGGGTCGGCCCACTCGGTCGTCCTGACGCTCACGCTGTGCTCCACTCTCTTACGGCTCCCGGGCGCGGGGCCGGCCACGCCGGCCTGCTGCGACTCCTGATGCGCCCGAAGGTACCGCGTACCGGCCCGGGGTGCGGTCCTCGCCCACCGCCCGCCGTCACCCTCCGGGCGTGTCCCCCTGCACCGACCCCGCCCCACCGCCGGACCCACCGCCAGTCACCACCGTGACACGCCGCTACGGGCGGACCTCCGCCCCCGGCCCGCGGGCCGGGAGACGGGACGCCCTTCGCGCGCCACCGGAAAGTCGCCACCGAAGTCGGCAAGCCGAAGCGTGTGGCCGCTGCGGCGGACTCCTGGCACCGCATCACCGGCTGCGGCCTCTCTGACATGCCGATTCGGCAGACGAGCGCCCGGGGGACGTGCCCGGTAGCGTCTGATTGAGGGGAGGGCGAGCAACCCGGACCGCCGGCGCAAGACACCGAAGGACAGACTCTCGTGCCCTGCCGCGACCCCGATGATGATGCCGAGCGGCGCGAGGTACGACGGCGCCGCACCAGCGGCACGCTGCGGAGCCGATGCCGCGGACCCATCGGCACCTGGCCGGCCGTGGGACTCACCGTGGCTGTTCTCGTCGCCGCCAATGTGGTCATGCACCGCTGGACCGGCCTGTCCGGCCTGGCGACAGCACTCCTGGTAAGCGCCCTGCTGCTCGGCGTCCTCCGCATGGCGGACGGTACCTGGGCGGACGCGGGCCTGGCACCCGGCACACTCGCCCGCGGTTGCCGCTGGGCACTGGTTCTGATGGGCCTGGTCGGCGTCGTCTACTTGGCCGGAGCGCTGTTGCCGGCCACCAGCTCGCTGTTCGAGGACCGGCGCTACGACGGGATGAGCGCGAGCGAGTTGACGGTTCGTGTTCTCGTCCTGGTCCCCGTCGGCACCGTCCTGGTGGAGGAGGTCGCCTTCCGCGGCGTGCTCTACGGTCTGTTGTGCCGCGCACGGGGGGTGGTCTGGGCGACCGCCGTGTCGAGTTTGCTGTTCGGCCTGTGGCACGTACTGCCGTCACTGGGCCTGGCGACGGCGAAACCTGCTCTCACGACTGTCTTCGGCGCCTCCGCGTTCGGTGCCGCCCTGGCGGTCGCGGCGACCGTGCTGTTCACGGCGGCAGCGGGAGTCCTGTTCTGTGAACTGCGTCGCCGCAGCGGCAGTCTGCTGGCGCCCATGGGCCTGCAGTGTTGAAGTTGGGTGGACCGGCGAACAGGGTGCCGGCGGTGCGGTTGCGCAGGTCGTACTCCCCGCTGAAGGCCGTCTCACCACCGAACGACCCCAGGCTCTCGCCTGCCACGAACAGCCTCGGACGCTGGTCCTGGGGCAGCTTGGACCAGACGTCGTAGACCGCGTCGAAGAGCTCGCGGCCTGCCTCACGCGCTTTGGACTGATCGACGAGATAGGACAACCACGACGGCAGGTACGAGTACTGCATCGCCACAGTCGCCGAGTCGCCGCTGCCGAGGTACTCGAACGAGTCCACCGCGGCGGGATCCACCCAGCCGCTCCCCGTGGTGGTCATCACGAGCAGGTTCTCGCGTTCGAAGCCGCCCGCCCGCCGGAGGTCCGCGACGGCTCGCTCCGCCCGGGTCTCCGTGTCACCGGAGGTCGTCAACCCAGCGTAGGCCCGGACGGGCTCCTGCGCCGCGCTGTGGGTGAACTCGCCGATGTCCCGGGCCGACGGTCCACTCCCGGTGAAGGCCCGCCCCTGTCTGCCCAGCGAGTCCCACGGCACCAGAGAACCGGGCCCACCCGAGCGCAGGGCGGAAGTCGGCTGGTGCACGCCCTCCGGGGTCTCCGTATCACGCAGCGAGAACGCCTCGTTGGCCGCGTTCACGAATCCCCCCAGCAGCACACCGCTGAAAACGGACCACGCGAGTCCCGCCACCACGACCCAGCCGACCACCCGCGCCGCACGCGGCCCGATCCAGCGGCCGAGCAGGCGGGCGGCCCCGTGGTACAGGCGACGGAGCCCTCGCCCGGCCATCAGTAGGAGGCAGAAGACGAGGACGGCGACGAGCGGGCAGGCGACGGTGGCGATGACGTTGTAGTCGGTGACCCCCATGAGCCCGCGGATCTGGTGCTGCCAGTACTGTCCGAGCCCGAACGCGAGGCCGAACAGCACGATGGCGAACACGCCCAGGACGAGCCATGACCTGCGGGACGGGCTCCGTCGGTCCCGGTCGGCGAAAGCGCGCCACACGTAGGCGGCGACCACGCCGAGCCCGTACCCGATGGCCGCGCTGATGCCGCAGACCAGTCCTTGGAGTACACCTCCGCGGGGAAGCAGCGACGGAGTGAAAGACAGGCACGCAAGGAGAAGCGCGCCCCAGCAGCCGGGCAGCGTGAAGCGGAGCAGCCGTCGGCGCTTCCCGGACCCGGAGAGCGATTCCACCCGGCCGTCGTCCTCGGGGCTGTTGTCCCTGCGCGAGGGCGGCACGTCCGAGGGAGACGACGAAGACGCCGGCGGCTCATGAGTCATGTCTGTCCTCCGGGGCAATCGTCGCGCGGTCCGACCCGCCGTGCCATCCGGACCGGGAGCCCGGCCCCTGGCTCCGCCCACGCGAGCGGGCGCTCCGACCAGCCACGGCGCGGCTCCTCCTTCCTGCCGGCCTACTGAGGCTCGGGTGCACGAGGTCAGGAGGGGAGGACACGCCTGCCCGTGGGTCGACCGAGGTCGAAGACATCCGGCGCGTTGCAGAGCGGCTCAGGATCACCTACCGGGGCCGACGCACTCCTGAGCAGGTCGATGCCGCTGTGTCTGCCGCTGTGGAGCACCTCAAGGACAGCAAGATCCGTGATTTCGTCCCTGTGCTCGCCGAACGCCGCGCCCGAGTCGTCCTCGACTCCGTGACGGGGAGGAGCAGTTCAGACGTCATCGGAGAGTCCGCGCCGGCAGATCAGGGGTGCGGGCGAGGCAGTGAGAGGCGGTCCATCAGGGGGCTCAGAGCCTGTCCGGCCCCCTGATGGGCAGTGAAGCGGGGCGACGGGCCGGCTCCCTGCCCCTCGTGCCCCTGACAGGGCTGCGGCCCGCTTGGCTCTCATGGCGACGGTCGGCACCGGAGAAGCCGCGAGCGGGGCCGTGGCCCCGGTCCCGGGCGCGAGGGCATCGGGCCGCGGCCCCGGGTCGTCAGGAGTGGCCGAGGTCGTCCGACGTGCCGTCGGACTCCACCGGGACGGAGCCGCCGTCGCGGGCCGGGCGCAGCGGGAACTCGTCCGCCGCCATGGAGTCGAAGACCGGCGGCGGCGGCGTCGGCGGCTTCGGCATCACCGCGGCCTCCGAGTGCCCACCGCAGCCGTAAGCCAGCGAGACCACCCGGCCGTCGGCCGGTGAGAACTCGTTCGCGCAGATGCCGAACGCCTGCCGCAGCGAGCCCGCGATCGGGACCAGGAAGCCGCAGGAGACGCAGGACGCCGGGGCGGCCTGTGCCATGGGCGTCTTCGCACCGTAGGACTCCTCCCAGCGGTCGGCCGCCGCGTAGAGCCCGTACCGGGACAGGACGCGCGCGCGGCGCATGCCCAGCTCCTCGGCGAGCGCCGCGATCTGGCCCCGGCCGCTGTTGGTCGTGGCCTCGACCGCCGTCCTGCGGTCGGTGAGCTCCGCGTCCTCCGCCTCGACCAGCTCGACGAGGTCGTGGGTCGGGGGGTGCTCGGCGAGGACCGAGTTCGGCGGCGGCTCGTCCTCGCCGCTGTAGCCGGGCTCGAGGCGGAGGTCCTCCGCCTCGGTCGGCAGCAGGTCGCCGGGGCCCATGTCACCGGGCCGCAGCCGCTCGCTCCACGGGACCCACTCGGGCGCCAGCAGCGCGTCGGGGCCGGGCAGCAGGACGGTTTCGTCAAGGGTGATGTTCTTCGCCCGTGAGGCGCGTGTGACGGTCACGGCCCACCGCCAGCCGCGGTAGCCGGGCTCCTCGCACTCGAAGAAGTGCGTGACGACCCGGTCCCCTTCGGAGACGAGCGACACATGCTCTCCGACCACCCCAGGCGCCGCGGCCTCCTCGGCCGCCGTCCTGGCGAGGTCTACCGCCTCGGCGCACAGGCGGTCGGGGGTACGGCTTCGCGTCGTCGCAGCACTCACTAGTCTCGCTTCTCTCCTACGCCGTCTCACGGATGCGCTCGGCCGATTACGAGGTACGGGGCGGCGCACGGAGCGGACCAGAGGGCCGCATCGACGTCCACACGCCCGGACCGTCCTGATCCCGGGCACACCTAACGTCATCCATTCTGCGGGATGCCGAAGAGGCGCGCGGCCGAGAACAACCGCCGGTGGCGCGCTACGCACGCTACCCCTTCCTTCGCCCGCCGCCCACCTGCCCGTCCCAACACGGGCCGAACCGGCCCCGGCGAAAGGGCCGCCGCGACCGGCACGACCGGTGCGGGAACCGGGCAGGAAGGGGGCGGGGGCCGGGCCGGGGTCCGCAGGAACCGGGTCGCGGCCCGGCACGGACCGGTCACGTACCCACGCGAGAAGACCGCAGGAACACCCGCAGAACTCCGCAAGGAGAAAACACGCCGCACCGCGGGCGGGGAACCGGTTCGGGGCAGCCGGGCTTGGGGCACTATGACGGGGTGGCAGCCGCAAGGTCGTCCGAAGGAGACGGCCCGGCCCGCAGGGCGGGCCGGGCGGTCGGCCGTGCCTTGCACCTTCCCTTCACCGGCACCGCCCGCGGCATCCGCAGGGCGACACACGCGCACGGCGCCGGCGAATCGGGCCTCGGGAAGCTGATCGAGCTGCACGCCGTGAACGGCGCGGGCGACGTCATGATCACCGTCGCGCTGGCGTCCACGGTGTTCTTCTCCGTCCCGACCGACGAGGCTCGCGGCCGGGTCGCGCTGTACCTGGCCGTCACGATGGCGCCCTTCGTCCTGCTCGCTCCCGTGATCGGCCCCCTCCTCGACCGCCTCCCGCACGGCCGGCGCGCGGCCATGGCGGGCGCGATGCTCGCCCGCGCACTGCTGGCGATCATGATGTCGGGCGCCGTCGCGACGGGCGACCTGGAGCTCTACCCGGCGGCGCTCGGCGTGCTGGTGTCGTCGAAGGCGTACGGGGTGGTCCGCAGCGCCGTCGTGCCACGGCTGCTGCCACCGAACTTCGCGCTGGTGAAGGCGAACTCCCGGGTGACGCTGGCAGGTCTGCTGGCCACGGGCGCCGCGGCGCCGATCGGTGTGGGCCTCCAGCAGATCGGACCGCAGTGGCCGCTGTACGGGGCGTGCGCGCTGTTCGTCCTCGGCACCTACTGGGCGTTCACGATGCCGCCCAAGGTCGACTCGGCGAAGGGCGAGACGCCCGTACGCGTGCTCGCGCACGGCGAGAAGAAGCCGACGCTGCGGACGGTCGGCCCGTCGGTGCTGCACGGCCTCCAGGCGAACGCGGCGCATCGCGCCCTGTCCGGCTTCCTGATCTTCTTCCTCGCGTTCCTGCTGCGCGAGCATCCGCTCTCCGGGCAGTCGGCCGCCGTCTCGCTGGGAATGGTGGGGGTCGCCGCAGGCGTGGGCAACGCGCTCGGCACCGCGATCGGCGCCTGGCTCAAGGCCCGCGCCCCGGAGGCGATCATCGTCACGATGCTGTCGCTCGTGCTGACGGCGGCCGTCATGGCGGCCGTCTTCTTCAGCACGGGCATGGTGGCCGTCCTCGGCGCGACGGCCGGGCTGTCCCAGGCGCTGTCGAAGCTGTCCCTCGACGCGGTGATCCAGCGGGACGTGCCGGAAGAGGTCCGCACGTCGACGTTCGCCAGGTCGGAGACGCTGCTCCAGATGGCATGGGTCGTGGGCGGCGCGATCGGCATCGTGCTGCCGCTGAACGGCGTGGTGGGCATGTCGGTGGCCGCGGGCATCGTCGGGGCGGGAGCGGTCACGGCGGGGCGCGGGCTGCTCGGCGCGGCACGCCACCGCGGGGCCACGCCGAAGGCCCGGGTGGCTTGAGGCCCCCGGCCCTCTGAGGTGCCCGGCCTGCCGTGCGACGTGCGGTCACGGGTACCTCCCGCGGCGTAACGGGGCGCGCTTCGGGCCGCCGCGCCGCGCACCCCCGCGCGGCAGGGCGAAGCACGCCCGATAGCCTTCGGCTCATGACCGTTGCGTTCTTCTCGGGCAAGCGCCGCCGGGCCGCTGCCGCTCTCGGTGCCGTCTCCGCCGGGCTCCTCGTCCTTTCCGCCTGCGACAAGCCGACGCCGCTCGTCACGGTGACCATCGGTTCGGACTCCGTCCACGCGGAGGCCGCCTGCTACAACGACGGCGAGGCGATCAAGGAGTCCGAGATCCAGGGCTGCCTGACCAAGAAGCCGTCGAAGATCATCAAGGTCGCCATGGACGACCAGGTCCGCATGGGCGTCGACCCGGAGATCGCGGACAACGGCTGGACCCTGCTGTTCGGCGCGCAGCCGGTGGAGCAGGAGCCCTTCAAGAAGACGTACCGGACGATCCCCGGCAACGCCTTCTTCTCCTCCGCGACCGGCGAGCCGACGACCAAGACGGCCGTCAGCGTCATGGAGACCAAGGGCAAGAAGGTCGTCGGCATCTGGAACTTCCAGTTCGAGAAGGAGTCCTGACCGGGACCGGAGGGTGACACCGTGCGCGTGCTTGTCGTGACCGCGGTGGCGGCGGAGGCCGCCGCCGTCGTCGCGGACGCCGGTCCTCCCGAGGCCGCCGCCGTTCCGCTCCCGGGCGGATACGCGCTGACGCGCACCCCCGACTACGACGTGCTCGTCGGCGGGGTCGGCCCCGCCGCTGCCGCCGCGGCGACCGCGACCGCCCTCGCCGTGGCCGACACGCCGTACGGTCTCGTCGTCTCCGCCGGTATCGGCGGCGGCTTCCCGCCGCACGCCCCCGTCGGATCACTCGTCGTCTCCGACGCCGTCGTCGCCGCGGACCTGGGCGCCGACACCCCCGACGGCTTTCTGCCCGTCGACAAGCTCGGCTTCGGCCGTACCGTGCATCCCTCGCCCGCCGGTCTGTCGGCGCTCGTGGCCAGGACCCTCGGCGCCGTCCACGCGCCCGTGCTGACCGTGTCCACGGTCACCGGCAGCGCCGCCCGGGCGGCCGAGCTCGCCCGCCGGCACCCGCGTGCCGCCGCTGAGGCGATGGAGGGCTTCGGCGTCGCCGAGGCCGCCGCCGCCCACGGCGTGCCCGTCGTCGAGGTCCGCGCGGTCTCCAACGCCGTCGGCCCCCGCGACCGCGCGGCCTGGCGCATCGGCGAGGCGCTGGCCGCCCTGCGAAAGGCGTTCCAGCAGCTCGCCCCCGTCCTCCAGGAGCAACCGTGACCCTGCGTATCGCGTACTCGCCCTGCCCGAACGACACCTTCGTCTTCGACGCCTGGGCCCACGGCCGGGTCCCCGGCGCGCCCGCGCTGGAGGTGACGTTCGCGGACATCGACCTCACCAACGGCTGGGCCGAGCACGGCGGCGCCGACGAGTACGACGTGCTGAAGGTGTCGTACGCGGTGCTCCCATGGGTGCTCGACGAGTACGCCCTGCTGCCGTGCGGCGGCGCTCTGGGCCGGGGCTGCGGCCCGCTGGTGCTCACCCGGGAGGCGGGCACGGACCTGACGGGCAAGACGGTCGCCGTGCCGAGCGAGCGGTCGACGGCGTACCTGCTGTTCCGGCTGTGGGCCGCGGAAGTCGTGCCGGGCGGTGTCGGCGACGTGGTCGTGATGCCGTTCCACGAGATCATGCCCGCCGTGCGCGACGGCAAGGTCGACGCCGGACTCGTCATCCACGAGGCCCGCTTCACGTATCAGGACTACGGACTGCACTCCCTCGCCGACATGGGCGAGCACTGGGAGTCCACCACGGGCCTGCCGATCCCGCTCGGCGCGATCATCGCCAAGCGGTCGCTGGGCGAGGAGACGCTGCGCCTGCTCGCCGAGTCGGCGCGGGCGTCCGTACGGATGGCCTGGGACGACCCCGAGGCCTCGCGGCCGTACGTGCTCGAGCACGCCCAGGAGATGGACCCGGCGGTCGCCGACCGCCACATCGGGCTGTACGTCAACGAGTTCACCGCGGACCTCGGGGACGACGGCTACGCGGCCGTGCGCGGACTGCTCACACGCGCCGCGGCCGAGGGGCTCGTACCGCCCCTCGCCCCGGACGCGCTCGACTTCGTCTGACGCACCCGCGCGTTCACGCGACGACGACGCACCCGGCGCCGGGGGCCCGGAACTCCGGGTCCGCCGGCGACGGGTGCCATGTCGTCGGCCGCTGGACTACACGTCCAGCTGGTCCGCCACCGCGCGCAGCAGGCCGGCGATCTTCGCGCCCTGCACCTTGTCGGGGTACCGGCCGCGCTCCAGCATCGGGGTGATGTTCTCCAGGAGCGTGGTGAGGTCCTGCACGATGGACGCCAGTTCGTCCGGCTTGCGCCGCTGCGCGGCCGCCACGGACGGCGTCGGGTCCAGCAGCGTCACCGACAGCGCCTGGTCGCCACGCTGGCCGGCCACCACACCGAACTCGACGCGCTGACCCGGCTTCAGGGCCTCTACCCCGGACGGAAGTACAGAGGAGTGCACGAAGACGTCGCCGCCGTCGTCGCGGGAGAGAAAGCCGAAGCCCTTCTCACTGTTGAACCACTTGACCTTGCCGGTAGGCACGTCTGTCCTCGTCCTCGTACTCGTTGGGCGCTGGGGCACCGCAAGTCGGTCCGCCGAAAAACGGCTCTTGATAGCACTACAGCGGGTCGCCTGACCCGCCACCCCCAAGGCTAATGGTCCAGAGGCTGGTGACAAGACGTCCCCGGTGGGTTCGTGCGCGCAAGGGAACTACCCTGGCCGAATGACTGCTACTCCTCCCGCCACCGCTCCCGCCCCGGGCGACGGGCTGGTGCGTGCCGGCGCTGTCCTGTTCATCATCGGCGCGGTGGCCACTCTGGTCACGGTGGCCCCGCTGTTCCTGGGCACCGAGCCCTTTCCGACCGTCGCGTACATGGTGAGCATGCTGATGGGCGTCGGGTTCATGGTCGCCGCCGCGGGCGTGCTGCGGTCGATCGCCGCGCAGCGGCGTCAGGCCGGATCCGCGCGGTAGGAACGCAGCCACGCCGGGAACGCGGTCAGGTCGTCGAGGACCACGTCCGCACCCGCCGCGCGCAGTTCGTCCGCGTCGCAGGGCCCCGTCGGCACCGCCACGGAGAGCGCGCCGGCGACGTGTGCGCCCCGCACGTCGCCGATGTGGTCGCCCACGTACACGCTCGCCCCGTGCTCGTGCAGCGCCTCCGCCTTGGCCTCCGCCCACAGCCAGCCGATCGTCTCGTCAGGCTCGATGCCGAGGTGCGCGAGGTGGAGCTTCGCGTTCGGCTCGTGCTTCGCCGTGACGACGATCGCCCGGCCGCCGGACTCCCGGACCGCGGCTATGGCCTCGCGGGCACCGGCCATCGCGGGTGTCGGGGCGATCGCGTACACCGGGTACATCTCGCGGTACCTGTCGGCCATCTCCTGGATGTGCTCGTCCGGGAACCAGTGCGCCAACTCCTGCTCCAGCGGCGGCCCGAGGCGCGTGACGGCCAGGTCGGCGTCGATCGGCACGCCCGTCTCGTCGGACAGCGCGCGATAGGCGGCGCGGATACCCGGCCTCGAGTCGATGAGCGTCATGTCGAGGTCGAAACCGACGGTCAGCGGGCGGTGGGCGGAGTGAGGGGCCATAGGGGTCATTGTGCCCACCCGTAGGCACGCATTTTCGGATGCATAGACTTAGCCAAGCCTTACCAACCTCGGCCCGGTCCTGGCACTGCCGCGCTCCGGCCTCGGCCCGTCCTCACGCCCGACACGACCGCACCTCGATTGGTTCCCATGTCAGCCAGACGCGCGCTCGCGGCCCGCCGCATCGGGTGGACGGCCGCCGCCGTCGCGGCCCTGCTGCTCGCGGTGCTGCTCAGCCTCGCGGTCGGGGCGCGCTCGGTCGCCCCGACCGCCGTCCTCGACGCCGTGCTGAACGGCGGACACAGCCCCGACGCCGAAGTCGTACGCGAGCTCCGGGTGCCGCGGACCCTCATCGCGCTGATGGTCGGCGCGGCGCTGGCCCTCGCCGGCACGGTCCTCCAGGGCATCACCCGCAACCCGATCGCCGACCCCGGCATCCTCGGCATCAGCCAGGGCGCCTCGGTCGGCGTGGTGCTGGCCATCGCCTTCGCCGGGGTGCACACGCTGAGCGGATACGTGTGGTTCGCCTTCGTCGGCGCGGCGATCGCCTCGGTCGCCGTCTACGCGATCGCCGCCCGCGGCCGGGGCGGCGCGACGCCCGTCAAACTGGCGCTCGGCGGCGCGGCGATCAACGCGCTGCTGGTCTCCGTGACGATGGGCGTGCTGACGACGAAAGCGGCGGCACTGGACGAATTCCGCTTCTGGCAGGTCGGCTCGGTCGCCGGCCGCGACGCCGAAGTGGTCGGCCAGATCTGGCCCTTCCTGCTCGTGGGCGCCGTTCTGGTGATCTCCGTGGCCCGCGGCCTGGACGCGCTGGCGCTCGGCGAGGACATGGCGAAGGGCCTCGGCCAGAACGTCGCCACCGTACGGATCGTGGGCGGTGTCGGCGCGACCGTGCTCACCGGCGCCGGGGTGGCGGCGGCCGGCCCGATCGCCTTCATCGGCCTGGCCGTCCCCCACATCGCCCGCGCCATCGTCGGCAGCGACCACCGGTGGGTACTGCCGATGGCGGCGCTCGTCGGCCCGGTGATGCTGCTCGTCTCCGACGTGATCGGCCGGATCGTCTTCCCGCCGGGCGAGGTCCCGGCGGGCGTGATGACAGCCCTCATCGGTGTGCCGTTCCTGGTCACCCTGGTCCGCCGCAAGGCGGTGCCGGCATGAGCGCGCAGACCGTCACCGGCCGCCGGATGCGGCCCGCCGGCTACACCGTCGTCCGCACCACCCGCGGCAGCTTCCTGCTGCACCGCCGCGCCGCCGCCGTCGCCCTCGGCCTCGCCGCGGTGCTCGCCGCGGCCTGCGTCGCCTACCTGAGCGTCGGCGAGAGCTTCGTCGCCCCCGCCGAGGTGCTCAAGGTCGTCCTCGGGCAGCCGTCGCCGGACGAACTCGTCGTGGGGACGCTGCGGCTGCCCCGTATGGTCCTCGGACTCCTCGTCGGCGCTGCCTTCGGCGTCGCCGGCGCGCTGATCCAGACCGTCGCGCGCAACCCGCTCGCCAGCCCCGACATCATCGGCATCAGCCAGGGCGCGAGCGCGCTCACCGTGGGCGCGATGACGTTCGGCCTCACCTCGTACGCGGTGCTGCCGTACCTGTCCGTCACCGGCGGCATCGTCGCCGCCGCGCTCGTGTACGTGTTCGCGTGGCGCGGCGGGCTGCACGCCACCCGGTTCGTCCTCATCGGCATCGGCTTCGCCATCGCGCTCCGCTCGGTCACGACGCTGTTCATGACCAAGGGCGACTACCTCGTCGCCCAGCAGGCACAGATCTGGATGACCGGATCACTGAACGGCCGCGGCTGGGAGGAGGCCGCGCCGCTCGGCTGGACGCTGCTCGTCCTGCTGCCCGCGGTGCTGTGGGCCGCCCGCGCCCAGCGCACGGTCTCCATGGACGACGACACCGCGACCGCCCTCGGCGTACGGCTCGGCCGGGTACGGCTCGGGCTCGTGCTCCTCGGGGTCGTACTGGCGTCGATCGCGACCGGCGCCGCCGGGCCCGTCGACTTCGTGGCGCTGCTCGCACCGCAGATCGCCCGCCGCATGACCCGTACCGCGCAGATCCCGCTGCTGTGTTCCGCGCTGCTCGGCGCCGTGATCGTCGTCCTCGCCGACCTCGCGGCCCGCCGGATGTTCTCGCCCACGGAGCTCCCGGTGGGTGTGCTGACGGCAGCGATCGGCGCCCCCTACCTGATCTGGCTGATCGTTCGCAGCCGCACCGTTGGAGGTAAGTCGTGAGCAGGCTGACGGCGCGCGAGCTGACGCTCGCCTACGAGGACCGCACGGTCGTGCACGAACTCGACCTCGCGGTCCCCGACGGGCAGGTCACGGTCATCGTCGGCCCCAACGCCTGCGGCAAGTCGACCACCCTGCGGGCGCTGGGCCGGCTGCTGAGGCCGAAGGGCGGCGCGGTCCTCCTCGACGGAGCGGAACTGTCCGCGATCCCGACGAAGAAGATCGCCCGGTCGATCGGACTGCTGCCGCAGTCCCCGGTCGCGCCGGAGGCCATCACCGTCGCCGACCTCGTGGCCCGCGGCCGCCAGCCCCACCAGCACTGGTGGCAGCAGTGGTCGCAGGAGGACGAACGTGCCGTGACGGACGCCATGGAGCGCACGGACGTCACAGCCCTCGCCGACCGGCCCGTCGACGAACTGTCGGGAGGTCAGCGGCAGCGCGTGTGGATCGCGATGGCGCTCGCGCAGGAGACGGACCTGCTGCTGCTGGACGAGCCGACGACGTTCCTCGACATCGCGCACCAGGTCGAGGTGCTCGACCTCGTACGGCAGTTGAACCACGAGCGCGGCCGCACGGTCGTCGCCGTGCTCCACGACCTCAACCAGGCCGCCCGCTACGCCGACCATCTCGTCGCCATGAAGGCCGGCCGGATCGTCGCGGAAGGCGCCCCGGCCGACATCGTCACCGCCGAGCTGGTCCGCGAGGTGTTCGGCATGGAGTCCGTCGTGGTCGCCGACCCGGTGACCGGATCGCCGCTCGTCGTGCCCGGAGCGCCGTACTCCCCTCCGGCCCGGCCCAAGACCCCCACGTCCACCACACAGTCCGCCTGAAAGGTACCCCCGTCATGAGCAGCATGCTTCGCCGCCGCGGCCTCCTCGCCGGTTCCCTCGCCCTCACCGCCGCGATGACGCTGAGCGCCTGCGGCGCGAACGACGACGCCGCCCCCTCCGACTCGGCTGCGTCCGGCGGCGCCGGCGGCAAGCACACGGTGAAGACGGCCATGGGCGACGTCGAGGTCCCCGACGCGCCGAAGCGCGTCGTCGTCCTCGACACCGCCGAGCTCGACTCCGCGATCACCCTGGGCGTCAAGCCCGTCGGCGCCACCCACACCGGCACCGAGTCGGGCTTCCTCAACTACCTGCCCAAGGACAAGCTCGAAGGCATCACGGACGTCGGCGAGATGATGACCCCCAACCTGGAGGCCATCGCCGCGCTCAAGCCCGATCTGATCCTCACCAGCAAGATCCGCCACGGCGACAAGTTCGCCGAGCTGAAGAAGATCGCGCCGACGGTGATGACCGAGACCACCGGTGAGCCCTGGAAGGAGAACTTCCAGATCCACGCGGACGCGCTCGGCAAGAAGGCGGAGGCGGCGAAGGCCGTCGCCGCGTACGAGGCGCGCGCCGGGAAGGTCACCGAGGCGCTCGGCGGCAAGGAGAAGGCGGCGGCGACCGAGGTCAACGTCGTCCGCTTCGTCGAGGGCGCGGACATCCGCATCTACGGCAAGAAGAACTACATCTCGACGATCCTCGCCGACGTCGGCCTGGGCCGCCCGGCCATCACCGACAAGGCCAAGGACGGCTTCTCCTACGACGTGAGCCCCGAGAAGATCGACCTCGCGGACGCGGAGGTCGTCTTCCACTCGACGTACGGCGACCCGGAGAAGGCGAAGCAGAAGCAGACGCTGGACAGCGCGCTGTGGAAGAGCATGAAGGCGGTCGAGAACAACAAGGTGTTCGCGGTCGACGACGAGCTGTGGATCCAGGGCATCGGCTACACGGCGGCGTCCCGGATCCTGGACGAGCTCGAGGCGGACCTGACGAAGTAGCAGGCGGGGGCGGGGCGCCCCTGCGGGGCGTGGCCCGCTGCGCGGGAGCGTTGCCAGGGCCTCGCCGCAGCGGGACGTGGGCCGCCGCGGGAGCGTGGGCCGCTGCGCGGGGCCGTCCCCTACCCGCCCCTTCCCGTAACCGGGGGCTCCTCCCCCTACGCCTGGCGGCGTGGGGGGGACCCCCACCGGATCCCCGCGCCTCGAACTCCCCCTACGGCCTGGCGGCCGTGGGAGGTGCCCCCAGCGGGGCTGATTTCGCGGAGCGAAATCAGCCCGCCCGGCGATTGAGGGCACCGCGCGAAGCGCGGTACGGGGCCCGGGGCTTGCCCCGCCACGCGGCGGAGCCGCACATCGATACAGCGGGAAGGGGCGGGGTGGGGAACTGGCCCGCCGCAGGCGTTACCGGAGCCGCCTCGACCGCCACACCAAGAAGACCGCCGACGCCACCGCCGCCCCCCTCACCACCCACGGCCACGTCCCCGTCAGCGCGTCCCGCATCCCGTCCTCGGCGATCGTCTCGCCCCAGTGGCCGTTGATGCGGCCCCAGAGCCACAGCGCACCGCCCGCCACCGCGGCGCCCGGCAGGCCGAGCACGGCGAACTTGACCTCCGTGCGGGACAGTCGGCGAGAGCCGTACGCGAGGAGCCAGCCGAGGCCGAGTGCGACGAGCGAGCCGAGGATCGCGCCGGCGACGAGCAGCGCCGCGGCGAGCAGCAGCATCGGGCTGCCGAGGCCGGGCCGGGGTCCGGCGGAGGCGTCGGCGTCGGCGTCGACGCCGACGGCGCGACGGCGCAGCAGCCGCCTCAGCGAACGGCGGCGGCGCCCACCCGCCCCGGCCGGGGCGTCCTCGCCCTCCCGGTCGCCGTCCTCGGCCTCGTTCTCGTCCTCCGACGGCGGGGGCTTCAGTATCTCGGGGATCTCGACACCGCCGACGAACCCGGCCACGGCGTCGCCCGCGCCGAACGGCGCCGGATCGATACGCCACCAGTCCGGCTCGGAGCCGGAGGGGCCCAGTTCGTCCATGCCGGCGAGATGAGGCGGCGACGCCGCCTCACGCGGCAAAGGCGCAGGCGTGGGTGCGTCCCCCGCACGCGGCCGTGGCACGCGACGCCGTCCCCGCAGACGCGGCAGCGCGGACGTCTCCGGCTCCATGTCCCGCTCCGGCGGGGCTGCCTGACGTGGCGTCGGCTGCGGCCCGTCGGCCTCCCGTGCGGTGGCCGAGGCCGCAGGAGCCGACGTCGCCGACGCCACCACTTCGTCCGGAGTCCCGAGCCGACCGAGGATGCGGCGTACGCCCGCCGGGCTGTCCCCGCCGAACTTCGTCCGCTGCTTGTCGATCTCGGTCCGCAGCGTCGTCACGAGCCGCATGCGTTCGCCGGACGGAAGCTGTGCCTGCTGGGCCAGGTCGCCGACACGGCTCAGATAGTCGTAGACGAGCTGGTCGCTCTCGATCCCCACCGACGGTTCCCCTGACGTTCCCGGTGTGCCCGGCGTCCCCGGTGTTCCCGTGCGCAGGCCGGCGGACGCCAAGAGCCGGCCCGCCTTCCCGGGCCGTCCCGTCCCCGACGGTAGCGCTCCAGGGGCTAACGTGGGGCGGATGGGGACCATGCCCGAAGAACGCGGCGGCAGCCCGCGCACGCTCGCGGAAGCGCTGCGCGCCCGCGACGACGAGGAGCTGGCCGCGCTGCTGCGCGCCCGCCCCGATCTGCTGAGCCCGGTGCCGAACGACGTCACCCAGCTCGCCACCAGGGCCGGTACCCGCGCTTCGGTCGTACGGGCGCTGGAGCGGCTGGACCGGTTCACCCTGCAGACCGCGGAGGCGCTCGCGGTGGCGCCGGACCCGGCACCGTACGGGACCCTGCTCGCGCTGATGGCAGGCGACGACGGTGACGCCGACGTCGAGACCGCCCTCCCCGGCGCCCTGGGGGTGCTGCGCGGGCAGGCCCTGGTGTGGGGCGCAGACGACCGGCTGCGGCTGGTGCGCACAGCTCGCGAGCTGCTCGCGCCGTCGCCGGCCCGTCCTTCGCCGACCGGGCTCGGCCCCACGGTGACGGAGGCGACGACCGGTATGTCGCCCGGCCGGCTCCAGGAGATCGTGGCGGCGGCGGGCCTGCCGACGACGCACGACCCGGTGTCGGCGGTGGCGTCGCTGACCTCGCTGTTCACGGACCGGTCGCGGATGGCGGCGCTGCTGGACACGGCCCCGTCCGACGCGCTGGCGGTCCTGGACCGGCTGGTGTGGGGGCCTCCGTACGGGGAGGTGACGGCGGACCCCACGCCGCCCGTGCGCTGGCTGCGGGACCGCGGTCTGCTGCTGCCGGCGTCGCCGCGCACGGTGGTGCTGCCGCGGGAGGTGGCGCTGCATCTGCGGGCGGGGCGGGCGCACCGGGCGCCGGAGCCCGTTCCGCCGGCCGTCACGTCGGCCGCGGAATACGGTCCACAGGCTGTGGACAGTGCGGCGGCCGGGCAGGCGTACACGGCGCTGACCACGGTCGAGGACCTGCTGAAGGACTGGCACGAGGGCGGCCCGGCGGTGCTGCGCGCCGGGGGTCTGGCCGTGCGGGACCTCAAGCGGACGGCCGCGGCGCTGGACACCAGCGAGCAGCTCGCCGCGTTCTGGATCGAACTGGCCTACGCGGCGGGGCTGCTGGCCTCCGACGGCGAGGCCGAGGAGCGGTACGCGCCGACACCGGCGTACGACGAGTGGCTCGAACTCCCGACGGCGGAGCGGTGGGGTGACCTGGCCGTCGCCTGGTTGACGGCGACGCGTACACCGGGCCTCGTCGGCAGCCAGGACGCCAAGGGCCGCACGCTCTCCGTCCTCGGCCCGGACCTGGACCGCTCGGCCGCCGTGGAGGTGCGCCGGCGCGTCCTGGAACTGGCGGCGGAGCTTCCGCACGGCACCGCCCCCTCCCCCGAGTCGCTGCTGTCCCGGCTGCGCTGGGAGCGGCCGCTGCGCGGCGACGCGGCGGGCTCCACGAAGGACCTGCGGGCACGCGTCGCGGCATGGACCCTGTCGGAGGCGGAGCTGCTCGGCGTGACGGGCCGGGGAGCGCTGTCCACGCACGGCCGCGCCCTGCTCGGCGGGGAGGGGCCCGGCGCCGACGGGACCGGAGAGGGGCCCGGTGCCGAGGGCACACTCGCCGACCGGCGCGCCCGCGCCGTCAAGTCGCTCGCGCCGCTCCTGCCGGAGCCGCTCGACCACGTCCTGCTCCAGGCCGACCTCACGGCGGTCGCCCCGGGGCCCCTCGACCGTCCCCTCGCGGAGACGCTCGCCGTCCTCGCCGAGATCGAGTCCAAGGGTGGCGCCACCGTCTACCGCTTCACGCCCGGCTCCGTACGACGGGCTCTCGACGCCGGCATGGCCGCCTCCGACGTGCACGCCTTCCTGACCACGCACTCCCGCACGCCCGTGCCGCAGCCGCTCAGCTACCTCGTCGACGACGTCGCCCGCCGCCACGGCCATCTGCGTATCGGCGCCGCCTCCGCCTATGTGCGCTGCGACGACGACGCCCTCCTCGGCGAGATCCTCGCCGACAAGCGGTCGCAGGGCCTCGGGCTGCGCCGCCTGGCGCCGACCGTGCTCGCCGCCCAGAGCGATCCGGGGACGCTGCTCGAGGGCCTGCGCGCGATGGGGTACGCGCCGGCCGCCGAGTCCGCCGAGGGCGATGTGGTGATCACCCGCGCCCATGCCCGCCGCACCCCGCCGCGCACCCCGCCCGCCCCCGTACCGGAAGGGCCGCCCGTACCGGACGGCACGCTGCTCGGCGCGGCCGTGAAGGCGATCAGGGCGGGTGACATGGCGGCCAGCGTCGTACGGAAGCCGGCCGCCGACGAGGGCCGACCGCAGGCCGGTGAACTGCCCCGCACGTCGTCGGCGGAGACCCTGGCCACCGTCCAGGCCGCCGCGCTCACCGGTTCCGCGGTGTGGATCGGCTACGTCAACGCGGAGGGCGCCGCCAGCCAGCGCGTCATCGCGCCGGTCCGCGTGGAGGGCGGCTTCGTGACGGCGTTCGACCACACCGCGGACGAGGTGAGGACGTACCCGCTGCACCGCATCACCGGCGTGGCGGAACTGGCCGACGACGCCCCTTGAGCCACCAGGTGAGCGGAACCGGCCGACGACGCCCCTTGAGCCGCCCGGTGGGCGGAACCGGCCGAGGACGCTCCTTGAGCCGCCCGAAGAGGGGGCCGGAACGTCCTCTCGCGGGCTCGTCGGGCTCCGCCTCGCCGCGCCGCCGGCGCCATGCGCGGCCCAGCCTGCGCCCCAGCAGGACGTAACCGATCAGCGCGCCCGTGGTGTTGAGGATCACGTCGTCCACGTCGAAGGCCCGGCCGACGACGATCGCGCCCTGCGCCAGCTCGACCAGGGCCATCACCACGACCGTGAGCACGATCACCCGCAGCAGCCGCATCGACCGGGGCACCAGCACCGGCAGCAGCACGCCGAAGGGCACGCCGAGCAGCAGATTGCCGCCGGCCTGCTTGGCGGCCGCCAGGAACGTGTAGTCCTCGGCGTACTGCCGCAGGGATGCTCCGGGGCGCATGTTCGCCGTCGCCACGCCCTCTGAGGCGTGCGAGGGCGTGAGCGTCAGCCGGGCCAGGACGGCGGAGAACAGGACCAGGGCGGCGAAGGCGCAGACGATCAGACCTGCGCGGAGGAGGGTTCTGCCCCACTCGCGGGGCCGGGCATCTGTGGTCATGACAACCCGGCTACCCGCGCATTCCCCGGACAGACCCGCGATGCGGGACACTGGTTGTTTGGCCGTGTCCCGGACGGACGGACCGGCCCGACCGAAAGGGTGTGGCGTTGAACGGACCGCTGATCGTCCAGAGCGACAAGACGCTCCTGCTCGAGGTGGACCACGAGCAGGCGGACGCCTGCCGTCGCGCCATCGCGCCCTTCGCCGAACTGGAGCGCGCGCCGGAGCACATCCACACCTACCGGGTCACGCCGCTCGGCCTGTGGAACGCCAGGGCCGCCGGCCACGACGCCGAGCAGGTCGTCGACGCGCTGGTCGAGTTCTCCCGCTACCCCGTGCCGCACGCCCTCCTCGTCGACGTGGCGGAGACCATGGCCCGCTACGGCCGGCTCACCCTGTCCAAGCACCCCACCCACGGGCTCGTCCTCACCTCCACCGACCGGCCGGTGCTCGAGGAGATCCTGCGGTCGAAGAAGGTCCAGCCGCTGGTCGGCGCCCGCATCGACCCGGACACGGTCGCCGTGCACCCCTCGGAGCGCGGCCAGATCAAGCAGACGCTGCTGAAGCTCGGCTGGCCGGCCGAGGACCTCGCGGGCTACGTCGACGGCGAGGCGCACGCCATCGAGCTCGACGAGTCGGGCTGGGCGCTCCGCCCGTACCAGAAGCAGGCCGTAGAGGGCTTCTGGCACGGCGGCTCCGGCGTGGTCGTCCTCCCCTGCGGCGCGGGCAAGACCCTCGTCGGCGCCGGTGCGATGGCCCAGGCGAAGGCCACCACCCTGATCCTGGTCACCAACACCGTCTCCGCCCGCCAGTGGAAGCACGAGCTGGTGAAGCGCACCTCGCTGACCGAGGACGAGATCGGCGAGTACAGCGGCACGAAGAAGGAGATCCGCCCGGTCACCATCGCCACCTACCAGGTGCTGACGACCAAGCGGAAGGGCATCTACCCCCACCTGGAGCTCTTCGACTCCCGCGACTGGGGCCTGATCCTCTACGACGAGGTGCATCTGCTGCCCGCGCCGGTGTTCAAGTTCACCGCCGACCTCCAGGCCCGCCGCCGGCTCGGCCTCACGGCCACGCTGGTGCGCGAGGACGGCCGCGAGTCGGACGTCTTCTCCCTCATCGGCCCCAAGCGTTTCGACGCGCCGTGGAAGGAGATCGAGGCGCAGGGCTACATCGCCCCGGCGGACTGCGTGGAGGTACGGGTCAACCTGACCGACTCCGAGCGGCTGGCGTACGCGACGGCGGAGCAGGAGGAGAAGTACCGCTTCTGCGCGACGACCGCGACCAAGCGCAGGGTCACCGAGCAGCTGGTGCGCAAGCACGCCGGTCAGCAGACCCTCGTCATCGGCCAGTACATCGACCAGCTCGACGAGCTCGGCGAGCACCTGGACGCGCCGGTCATCAAGGGCGAGACGCCCAACACCCAGCGCGAGAAGCTCTTCGACGCGTTCCGCAACGGCGAGATCAGCGTGCTGGTGGTGTCCAAGGTCGCCAACTTCTCGATCGACCTGCCGGAGGCGACGATCGCGATCCAGGTGTCCGGGACGTTCGGCTCCCGACAGGAGGAGGCACAGCGCCTCGGCCGGGTGCTGCGACCGAAGGCGGACGGCCACAAGGCGCACTTCTACTCGGTGGTGGCGCGGGACACGATCGACCAGGACTTCGCGGCGCACCGCCAGCGGTTCCTGGCCGAGCAGGGCTACGCGTACCGGATCATGGACGCGGACGACCTGCTGACGGGCGAGGACCCGGTGCGCTGACGGCGCGGTCCCGGGTCGCGCCTTCGGCGGGCGTCCCCCCTTGCCCGCTTTGCCGGCGTGGCTGGATGCCGGGAAACGGCACTTCCGACCCGCCCGGCGCCTGCGGGGGACCCCGTGGCGCAGCCGCGCTCAGCGGCGGCGGACGCCCGCCTCCTCCCCGTACTCGCCGAGGACGGCGACGCTGAAGACGGCGCCCGCGAAGACCCTGACCGCGCGCAGGGCGTTGCCGACGCGGTGGTGCCGGCTGTCTGCGGCGCCGCTCGCGGTGGCTCCGTCGCGGGTGGTTCCCGGGGGGAGGATCGCTGTGGTCATGCGTCCATGGTGCTGCGCGTCACCCGCTCGGAGCATCGGGCTGCGGGGTGAACCGGCGGGCGCTCCACGTACTACTCCAGACAGAGCGCGTCCCCTACGGGAATGACCCCGCCGCCCCTACGGCCGGAAAAACCGTTCGCGCCCCTTCGGCGCCCCCACTACAATCGCCGGCTTGTCCCAGGTCGCCTGTCCGTGGCCCGGGGACTTCCCCCGCCTCCCCCGAGGAGAGCCGCCGCCCGGACGGAAACCGGCCGGTCCGCCATGTCGTGATCACGCAGCTCAGCCGGAGGCAACCCGTGCCCGCGCACGCCCCTGTACCCGACGTATCCACCTCCACCGTGGCCACCGACGGGGACGATCCGCTCTCCCGCGAGCGGGCCCACCTCGCCGCGTCGCGGTCCGCCCTGCGCGCGATGCGCGAGGACGTACAGTCCCTCGACATCAAGGACGTCACGGCGAACTGGGTCAACGCCGCCGTCCTCCAGTCGCAGATCGAGGACCGCATCAAGGCGCTCGCCGATCTGTCCCACACCCCCCTCTTCTTCGGCCGCCTCGACTACCTGCCCACCACGCAGGAAGGCCGTCGTTTCTACATCGGCCGCCGCCACGTCCACGACGCCGAGGGCGACCCGATGGTCATCGACTGGCGCGCACCCGTCTCCCAGCCCTTCTACCGGGCCTCCCGCAAGGACCCGCAGGACGTCGGTCTGCGCCGGCGCTTCGGCTACACCGGCGGGGACCTGACGGCGTACGAGGACGAGCACCTCACCGACCCGTCGGAGACCGAGCAGACCTCCAGGCTCCTCCAGGCGGAGATCGAGCGGCCGCGCGTCGGCCCCATGCGGGACATCGTCGCGACGATCCAGCCCGAGCAGGACGAGATCGTGCGCAGCGGCCTGTCGGGCACGGTGTGCGTGCAGGGCGGACCGGGCACCGGGAAGACGGCCGTCGGCCTGCACCGTGTCGCGTACCTCCTCTACGCGCACCGGGAACGGCTGGCGCGCACCGGCACCCTGGTCATCGGGCCGAACCGGTCCTTCCTCCACTACATCGAGCAGGTCCTGCCCGCCCTCGGCGAGCTCGAGGTCAAGCAGGCCACGGTCGACGACCTGGTCGGGCACGTGGAGGTCAGCGTGCGGGACACCGCGGCGGCGGCCGTCGTCAAAGGCGACGCCAGGATGGCGAAGGTCCTGCGGCGCGCGGTCCGCTCGCACGTCACGATGCCGACCGAGCCGGTGGTCGTGGTGCGCGGATCACGGCGCTGGCGGATCCCGGCGTACGAACTCGAGGAGATCGTCCGCGAGTTGCTCGACCGCGACATCCGCTACGGCGCCGCCCGCGACGCCCTCCCCCAGCGGATCGCGCACACGGTGCTGGTCCGCATGGAGGAGGCGGGGGAGGCGCCCGACGACCGGGTCCAGGACGCGGTCGCCCGCAACCCCGCCGTCAAGGCGGCGGTCAAGGCGATCTGGCCGCCGGTCGACCCGGCGAAGCTCGTACTGCGGCTGCTCTCCGACGCCGAGTTCCTCGCCGCGCACGCGGACGGCGTCCTCACCGCCGAGGAGCAGGCGACGATCCTGCTGCCGAAGCCCGCGCGCAGCGTGCGGTCCGCGAAGTGGTCGGCGGCGGACGCGGTGCTGATCGACGAGGCGACGGACCTGGTGCAGCGCACGCAGTCGCTGGGCCATGTGGTCCTCGACGAGGCGCAGGACCTGTCCCCGATGCAGTACCGCGCGGTGGGCCGCCGCTGCTCCACGGGATCGGCGACGGTCCTCGGCGACCTGGCCCAGGGCACGACGCCCTGGGCGACCGCGTCGTGGGCGGAGGCGCTGTCCCACCTCGGCAAGCCGGAAGCGGTCGTCGAGGAGCTGACCGCGGGTTTCCGCGTCCCCCGCGAGGTGATCGCCTACGCGTCGCGCCTGCTCCCGCACATGTCCCCCGGCCTCGCGCCGGTCTCCTCGGTCCGTGAGTCCCCCGGTTCCCTCGAGGTCCGCGCGGTCGCGGACGCCGCGGACCTCGATGCGGCGGTCGTAGCGGCGTGCGGGGAATCCCTCCGCAACGAGGGCTCGATCGGGCTGATCGCGGCGGACTCCCGTGTCCCCGCGCTCTCCGCCGCGCTGGCCGCGGCGGGCCTCCCGCACCTGTCCCCCGGTGAAGAGACCACCGCACAGGCGCGTCTCACCCTCGTCCCGGCGTCGCTGGCGAAGGGCCTGGAGTACGACTACGTGGTCCTCGACGAGCCGGCGTCGGTCATCAGCGACGAGCCGGACCTCCGCACGGGCCTGCGCCGCCTGTACGTCTCCCTGACCCGTGCGGTCTCCGGTCTCACGGTCCTCCACGCGGCCCCGCTCCCGCCCC
This sequence comes from Streptomyces sp. NPDC086835, assembly GCF_044745705.1. Taxonomy (NCBI): domain Bacteria; kingdom Bacillati; phylum Actinomycetota; class Actinomycetes; order Kitasatosporales; family Streptomycetaceae; genus Streptomyces; species Streptomyces sp. NPDC086835. The sequence continues at coordinate 154,739 of NZ_JBIVAU010000004.1, read as the reverse complement.
AGCTGGCCTGACCGCCGTCGGGCGGACCCGGCTCCCGACTACCGCCGCGGCGGTACGGCACCGCCGCGGGAGGCCGGACCTCCCACGGGTGCGCCCGGCTCCGGGCCGGGCCGCCGCATCGGGCCGGGGCCGTGAGGCCTGACCTGCGCCCGGGTCCGGGCCGGGCCGGTCCCGGCGCGGCGGCGCGCCCTCGCGCGCTACGCGTCGAGCGCGGCGCGCCATTCGCGGACCGCTGCCGGGTCCACGGGGGCCGACCATCCGCCGGGCCGTGCCGCGCCGCCGATGTGGAAGCCCGTCAGGCCCGCCTGCCGCAGACGCGGGACGTGGTCCAGGCGCAGGCCCCCGCCGACCAGGAGCTGCGGCTCGTAGCCCGGTTCGCCGTGTCGCGCGGCCTCGGTGAGGAGCGTGCGCATGCCGTCGTCGACGCCCGCGGCGGAGCCGGCCGTCAGATACGTGTCGAGCCCGGGCAGGTCCGCCAATTGCTTGCGCAGGGCGTCCCGGTCCGCCGCGTGGTCGATCGCGCGGTGGAAGGTCCAGCGGCAGTCGTCGACGACGGCCAGCAGCCGTTCGATCGTGACGAGGTCCGGCTGCCCGTGGTCGTCGAGGAAACCGAGGACGAACTCGTCCGCCCCCGCCTCACGCAGGGCTTGCGCGGCCCGGACCAGGGCGTCCATGTCCGCCGGGCCGCCGGCCGCGAAGCCGTCGGAGAGGCGGAGCATCACGCGCAGCGGGATGTCGACGGCCGCGCGGATCGCCGTGAAGGTGGAGACCGGCGGCGTCAGCCCGTCGGCCGCCATGTCGGTGACCAGCTCCAGCCGGTCCGCCCCTCCGGACTGGGCGGCGACCGCGTCCTGCGCGTCGAGGGCGATCACCTCCAGGAGTACACGGTTGCTCATGGGACCCATTCCTCCAGGCTCCGACAGGTCTAGTCCATTGGCCAGCCTAATGCTCAACGAGCCGGACGGCAGCCACACCCTGATCCTTCCCGGGAAGCGGGCTTGCATCCAGTACGGGGCGGGGGTATACATGAAGCCACACAGAGATACCCCCTGGGGGTATCAAGAAGAGGCCGAGGAGACACCATGCCGCAGACCGCGACCGAATCCCGCTCCGTAGAGCTCGCCATCGGTGGCATGACGTGCGCCTCCTGCGCGGCGCGGATCGAGAAGAAGCTCAACCGCATGGACGGTGTGGAGGCGACCGTCAACTACGCCACCGAGAAGGCGAAGGTCACCTTCGCCGAGGGCACCGCCGTCGCCGATCTGATCGCCACCGTGGAGGCGACGGGCTACACCGCCGCCGAGCCGGCGCCGCCGCCTGTCGAGGGCGGGCCCGCAGCGCCGGACGAGGCCCCGGCGGACGACGGGCTGACCCCGCTGCGGCAGCGACTGGTGACCGCGGTGGTGCTCGCGGTGCCGGTGGTCGCGATGGCGATGATTCCGGCACTGCAGATCGAGTACTGGCAGTGGCTGAGTCTGACCTTGGCCGCGCCGGTCGTCACCTACGCGGCCTGGCCCTTCCACCGGGCGGCGTGGACGAACGCGAAGCACGGCGCGGCGACGATGGACACGCTGATCTCGGTCGGTACGTCGGCGGCGTTCCTGTGGTCGCTGTGGGCGCTGTTCTTCGGCACCGCCGGCACTCCCGGCATGACGCATCCGTTCGAGTTCACGATCGCCCGCAGTGACGGGGCGGGGAACATCTACCTGGAGGCGGCGGCCGGTGTCACCGCGTTCATCCTGGCCGGACGGTACTTCGAGGCACGCTCGAAGCGCCGGGCGGGCGCGGCGCTGAAGGCGCTGCTGGAACTGGGCGCCAAGGACGTGACCGTACTGCGCGACGGCCGGGAGGAGACCATCCCGACGTCCGACCTGAAGGCCGGGGACCGCTTCCTGGTCCGGCCGGGCGAGAAGATCGCCACCGACGGCACGGTGGTGGAGGGCGCCTCCGCCGTCGACGCCTCCATGCTCACCGGCGAGTCCGTCCCGGTCGAGGTCTCGGTCGGCGACACCGTCACCGGCGCCACCCTGAACGCCGGCGGCCGCCTCGTCGTCGAAGCCACCCGCGTCGGCGCCGACACCCAGCTCGCCCGGATGGCGAAGCTGGTCGAGGACGCGCAGAACGGCAAGGCCGCGGCCCAGCGCCTCGCCGACAAGATCTCCGCCGTGTTCGTCCCGGTCGTCATCGCACTCGCCCTGGGCACCCTCGGTTTCTGGCTCGGCAACGGCTCCGGGCTGACCGCCGCGTTCACCGCCGCCGTCGCCGTCCTGATCATCGCCTGCCCCTGCGCCCTGGGCCTGGCCACCCCGACCGCGCTGATGGTCGGCACCGGCCGCGGCGCGCAGCTCGGCATCCTGATCAAGGGCCCCGAGGTCCTGGAGACCACCCGCAAGGTCGACACGATCGTCCTCGACAAGACCGGCACCGTCACCACCGGCAGGATGACCCTGCTCGCCGTGCACACCGCCGACGGCACCGAGGAGGCCGAGGTGCTGCGGCTGGCCGGTGCGCTGGAGAACGCCTCCGAGCACCCCATCGCCCAGGCCGTCGCCGCCGGGGCCACCGAGAAGCTCGGCGCCCTGCCCACCCCCGAGGACTTCGCGAACATCCCCGGCCTGGGGGTCCAGGGCATCGTCGAGGGTCACGCCGTCCTCGTCGGCCGGACCAAGCTCCTCGCCGAGTGGGCCATGGAACTGCCCGCCGGCCTCGCCCGCGCCCGGCACGAGGCCGAGGCCGCCGGCCGCACCGCGATCGCCGTCGCCTGGGACGGCGAGGCCCGCGCGGTCCTCGAGGTCGCGGACGCCGTCAAGGACACCAGCGCGGAAGCCGTCCGCCGCCTGCGCGCCCTCGGCCTCACCCCCATCCTCCTGACCGGCGACAACGAAGCCGTCGCCAAGAGCGTGGCCGCCGAGGTCGGCATCTCCCCCGAGGACGTGATCGCGGAGGTCATGCCCGAGGACAAGGTGAACGTCGTCAAGCGTCTCCAGGCCGAAGGCCGCAGCGTCGCCATGGTCGGCGACGGTGTCAACGACGCCGCCGCCCTCGCCCAGGCCGACCTCGGCCTCGCCATGGGCACCGGCACCGACGCCGCCATCGAGGCCGGCGACCTCACCCTCGTCCGCGGCGACCTCAACGCCGCCGCCGACGCCATCCGCCTCTCCCGCAAGACCCTCGGCACCATCAAGTCCAACCTGTTCTGGGCCTTCGCCTACAACGTCGCAGCCCTCCCCCTCGCCGCCGCCGGACTCCTCAACCCCATGATCGCCGGAGCCGCGATGGCCTTCTCCTCCGTCTTCGTCGTCGCCAACTCGCTGCGCCTGCGCAGCTTCAAGGCCGCGTGAAGGAGCGCGAAGGGCCCCGGGGCACCCGCCCCGGGGCCCTTCGCGCGTGCGGGCACAATATGAGCCATGACCGACCGATCCGCCGACCTCCGCGCCCGCTGGACCGACGCGCTCCTCGGGGCCCGGGGGGAGGCGAGCGGCCCCGACCCGCTGCCGTACGGGGAGAACCTGCTCGCGCGCTGGGCCGAGCCGCAGCGGCGGTACCACACCACCGGCCATCTGATCGCGGTCCTCGACCACATCGACACCCTCGCCGGCCATGCGGACGATCCCGACCTCGTACGGCTGGCCGCCTGGTTCCACGACGCCGTGTACCTCCCCGACCGCTCGGAGAACGAGGAGCGCTCCGCCCGCCTCGCCGAGCGCGCCCTCCCGGAGGCCGGGCTGAGCGAACGGGCGACCGCGGAGGTGGCCCGGCTGGTGCGCCTGACCACCACCCACGCCCCCGACGAGAGCGACCGCAACGGCCAGGTGCTGTGCGACGCGGACCTGGCGATCCTGGCCGCCGCACCCGACGCGTACGCCGCATACGCGGCGGCGGTGCGCGAGGAGTACGCCTTCGTCCCGGACGAGGCCTTCCGCGACGGCCGTGCCGCGGTGCTGCGGCAGCTCCTCGCCCTGCCGCGGCTGTTCCGTACGCCGCACGGCCGGCACGAGTGGGAACAAAAGGCCCGCCACAACCTCACCGTCGAGCTGGAGCTGCTCGCCGCGTCCTGATCCGGCGGCCGGGAATTCCAGGCTTCAAGCACCTGTTGGCAACTGTCATGCCCGACCCTTCCGAACGCACCGCCCGCGCCCGTATGCCGCTCGCCGTCTACATCCTCGGCCTCTCCGTCTTCGCCCTCGGGACGAGCGAGTTCATGCTCTCCGGGCTGCTGCCGCCGATCGCGGCGGACATGGACGTGTCGATCCCCCGGGCCGGGCTGCTGACCTCGGCGTTCGCGGTCGGCATGGTGGTCGGCGCACCGCTGCTCGCCGTCGCGACGCTACGGCTGCCCCGCAGGACCACTCTGATCACGCTGATCTCCGTCTTCGGCGTCGGCCAGGTCGCCGGCGCCCTCGCGCCCACCTACGAGATCCTTTTCGCTTCCCGTGTGATCAGCGCGCTCGCCTGCGCCGGCTTCTGGGCGGTCGGCGCGGCCGTCGCCATCGCGATGGTGCCGGTGACCTCGCGGGCCCGGGCCATGGCCGTCATGATCGGCGGACTGTCGATCGCCAACGTCCTCGGCGTCCCCGCGGGCGCGTTCCTCGGCGAGCACCTGGGCTGGCGGTCGGCGTTCTGGGCGGTCGGCGCGGCGTCCGCCGTGGCGCTCGTCGGCGTGCTGATGCGGATCCCGCACATCCCGCTGCCCGAGCAGAAGCCGCAGCTGCGGAAGGAGCTGACGATCTACCGGGACCGCCAGGTCTGGCTGGCCGTGGCGATCACCGCGCTGGCGGCGGGCGGTGTGTTCTGCCTCTTCACCTACCTCAGTCCGCTGCTCACCGACGTGGCGGGGCTGGACGCCGGCTGGGTGCCGACCGTGCTCGCGCTGTTCGGCATCGGCGCGCTGGCCGGCTCGACGATCGGCGGCCGGGTGGCCGACGCGCACCTGTTCGGCGTGATGCTCAGCGGCATAGCCGCGTCGACGGTGCTGCTGACGGCGATCGCGCTGTTCGCCTCGTACGCGGCCGCCGCGGTGGCGCTGTCGTTCCTGCTCGGCTTCTCCTCTTTCTTCACGGCCCCGGCGCTCAACGCCCGGATGTTCAATGTCGCGGGCGCGGCGCCGACGCTCGCCGGAGCCACGACGACCGCGGCGTTCAACCTCGGCAACACCGGCGGGCCCTGGCTCGGCGGTGTGGTGATCGACGCGGACCTGGGCTTCACGTCGACGGCCTGGGCGGGCGCGGCCATGATGGTCGTCGCCATCGTCCTCGTGGCGGTGGCGCTGCGGCTCCACGGCAGCTCACGGGTGGTGTCCCAGTCGGTCCCGGGCCGGCGGGCCGTCTCCGCGGAACACGTCTGAGCGGAACAACGCGTCCGAGCGGAAGAACGCGTCCGAGCCGGGGGATCCCGCCCGGCGGCCCCCTCAGACGGAACGCCCCTTGGGCCGGCGCAGCCCCGCGCCCGTGAGGCGGCGTACGAGCTCCTTCGAGCCGACCTCCACCGCGCCCGCCGCGACGGCGTCCGCGTACCGGTGCGAGGGGACGTCGTAGTGGTCGCGTTCGAAGGCGCGCGGCGGGCAGCCGATGGACGCGGCGAAGGCGTGGAGCTCCTCGAACGACACGTCACTGACCAGGTGGGACCACATCCGGCCGTGCCCCGGCCAGGTCGGCGGATCGATGTAGACCGTCACGTCAGGCCGCCTATGGGGGCCACCACCACGCCCGCCTTGCCGCACACCCAGTGCGGGTCCGGCCCGAGCTCCGGCTGGATCTCCAGGGCGTGCGGGTCGCCGGCGTCGCACACCGGGCACAGCGGCCAGCGGCCGTGCCGCTCCAGCAGGGCGTCCTGGACGTCCTGGGCGACGAGACCGACGACGTACTCGACACCCTCCGGCCACTGCTCGACCCACCAGCGGCGGTGTGTGACCGCGTCCTCGACCATGGAGACGACTCCTGCGTCGGCTACGTTGCGGGCGGCCAGATCGGTGAGGACCAGGGCCCGGGCCCGGTGCAGAGCCTGTTCCAGTGGGTTCGAGTCGTCCATGCACCCATTCTCTCCGGGTCTTGACGCCACCCGAAACGCGAAAATACCTTTCAAGTGTGACCAATCAAGTGAAGGAAATTTTCAGCGGTGACGCTCCCGCACCCGCCGCCCTCGCGGCCAAGGTGCGCACGCTCTCGCCGTCCATGACCCGCTCCATGCAGCGGGTCGCCGAAGCCGTCGCCGACGACCCGGCAGGCTGCGCGGCCCTCACGGTCACCGGCCTCGCCGAGCTCACCGGCACCAGTGAGGCCACCGTGGTCCGCACCGCCCGCCTGCTCGGCTACCCCGGCTACCGCGACCTCCGCCTGGCGCTCGCCGGCCTCGCCGCCCACCAGGAGTCCGGCCGGGCGCCGGCCATCACCACCGACATCGCCGTCGACGACCCCATCGCGGACGTCGTCGCCAAGCTCGCCTACGACGAGCAGCAGACCCTCGCCGACACCGCCGCCGGTCTCGACACCGTCCAGCTCGGCGCGGCCGTGGCCGCCGCGTCGACCGCCCGCCGCATCGACATCTACGGCGTCGGCGCGTCCTCGCTCGTCGGCATGGACCTCGCCCAGAAACTCCTCCGCATCGGCCTGATCGCCCATGCCCACGCCGACCCGCACCTCGCCGTCACCAACGCCGTGCAGCTGCGCTCCGGCGACGTGGCCATCGCGATCACCCACTCCGGCTCCACGGGTGACGTGATCGAGCCGCTGCGGGCCGCCTTCGACCGCGGCGCCACGACGATCGCCATCACCGGCCGTCCCGACGGTCCGGTCTCGCAGTACGCCGACCATGTGCTGACGACGTCGACCGCCCGCGAGAGCGAGCTGCGGCCGGCCGCGATGTCGTCCCGTACGAGCCAACTGCTCGTCGTGGACTGCCTGTTCATAGGCGTGGCGCAGCGTACGTACGAGTCGGCGGCCCCTGCCCTCGCCGCCTCGTACGAAGCCCTCGCGCACCGCCACAGCCCGCGCACCCGCTGACGCCCGCGCACCCGCTGACCGAACCCCCCGCGTACCAAGAAAGCCGAGCCGCTCTTCATGACCTCCACCTACGGTGAACTCCGCGCCCAGCTGGCCACTCTCACCACCGAGGCGTTCCGGCCCGAGCTCGCCGACATCGACCGGCTGCCCACCCTCGAGATCGCCCGGATCATGAACGGCGAGGACGAGACCGTCCCCGCCGCCGTCGCCGCGCAACTGCCCGCGATCGCCGCCGCGATCGACGGCACCGCGGAGCGGATGTCCCGCGGCGGCCGGCTGATCTACGCGGGGGCCGGCACGGCGGGCCGGCTGGGCGTGCTCGACGCCAGCGAGTGCCCGCCCACCTTCAACACCGACCCGTCGGAGGTCCTCGGCCTGATCGCGGGCGGCCCGACCGCGATGGTCAAGGCCGTCGAAGGCGCGGAGGACAGCAAGGAACTGGCCGCGGCGGACCTGGACGGCCTGGAGCTCACGGCCGACGACACGGTGGTCGGCATCTCGGCGTCCGGCCGCACCCCCTACGCCATCGGCGCGGTGGAACACGCCCGCGCGCTCGGCGCGCTCACCGTCGGGCTCTCCTGCAACGCGGACAGCGCGCTGGCCGCGGCCGCGGAACACGGCATCGAGGTCGTCACCGGGCCCGAACTCCTCACCGGGTCCACCCGGTTGAAGGCGGGCACGGCGCAGAAGCTGGTGCTCAACATGATCTCGACGATCACCATGATCCGCCTCGGCAAGACCTACGGGAACCTGATGGTCGACGTCCGCGCGTCCAACGACAAACTCCGCGCCCGTTCCCGCCGCATCGTGGCGCTGGCCACGGGCGCGTCCGACGAGGAGATCGAGTCGGCCCTGGAAGCGACGGACGGCGAGGTGAAGAACGCGATCCTGGTGATCCTGGGCGACGTCGACGCCCCGACGGCGGCCACCCTCCTCGCCCGCACCTCGGGCCACCTGCGCGCCGCCCTCACCGCCTCCTCCCGGACCTGACCGGGCTCACTACCAGGGCCGCCCGGCCACCCCGGCCGGCCGGTCACCGGTGAGGGACGGTCCGATCCGTCACGTCATTCCTCGACGATCGTCACGACGTCACGGCACAGCACCCGCGGCCGGTCCGCCTCGACCTCCAGCACCCAGGTGCCGGAAGGGGCCGTGAGGTCCGCGACCAGGCTGCCCGTACCGTCCGGTGCCAGCGCGACCGGGGCCGCCGCCGGCACCCCGTCCCGGACCAGGCGCGCCCGGACCGTTCGTCCCGGGTCGGTCAGCCCGGTGACGGCGACCTCGAAGGGCTCACCCGCGACGGCGAAGTCCGGTGCCGCCAGGCCGAAGTCCTCTCCCGCCAGTGTCTCCCTGGCGGGCTTGCCCCGGCGGATGGCGGCGAGTTGGTGGCCGACCGACTCCGCCCCCGCCATCGTGGCGTGGCGCTCACCGCCCCAGACCGCCTGGGACATGTCGTCGAGAGCCCACTTGGCAAAGGCCGACTCCTCCGGAACGGTGCCGTCGCCGGTCCATTCCTGCGAGTTGTCGAGCCAGGTGGGGAACTCCAGCGTTCCGTCCACACCGACCACCACGCCGTGCACGGTGGGGTGCGCCCTGCCGCCGAGGCAGTGCACCCGGTACGGAGGCACGGGCAGGGCCGACCTGCTCGCCTCCCAGGCATCGGTGAACTCGCGATGGAAGGCGAAGGCGTCGTCCACCAGTTCCGAGGGCAGATCAGGCACGAACCCGTCGGTCAGCGGCCGCCACCGGCTGCCACCGTCGGCCATGGCCGCCTTGTACACCGGCAGCAGCTGCGCCACGGACGGAAACGTGCGGGCCAGGTCCACCAGTGCGGAGTTGACCCGCGCGGCCCTTTGCGCGGCCTTCCGGCGCAGCCTGCCCTGGTCCGCGCCGGGCCCCACGCCGTTCTTCGTGAGGAAGCGGACCGCCTTGGCCGCGCCGCGGTGCGGCGTGCCGATGGTGACCAGGGAGCGGGCGATGTCCCGGCCGCCCAGGCACTCCAGGTAGTAGCGGGCGATCAGGCCGCCCATGGAGTGACACATGAAGACGACCTTCGGCACGTCGTCGTGTGCCTGGGGATAGAAGCCCGCGGCCCGCTCCTGCCATTGGGCGAGGGCCGATTCGACCCGGGTCCGCAGACGGCGCGCGTTGAGCCGGTTGGACAGACGCCAGTCATAGGCGAAGGCCACGTACTGACCGGGGCGCAGCCCGCCCTGCGGATGGTGGTCGGGGCTGCGGTCGAGCATCGCCCTGACGTCCGGGTAGCCGAGGAACGACACCAGGCCGGGCAAGGCGTCGGGTCCCTTGAGCAGCTCGTCGGCGTCCACCGCCCAAGGCTCCTCCGGTTCGTTGTCGCCGATACCGGGCGGCAGCGCGAGGCGCTCCACGGCCTTGGAGGGGCGCAGCATCTGCAGGGCGGCCTGCTTCGACTGATGCCACAGGTCCCGTCCGTCCCGGGTCAGCCGACTGCCGAGAATGCCCGGCACGAAGACCACGAGGTCGTGCTCCATCGCGAATGTTCTCCCTTTCCTCGTTCCCTGGGGGCGCCGTCCCGGGTTATCCGGCCCGGGCGGCCTGCACGGCACTCCTGATCAGCGGCTCGGGCAGGCTGATCTGGTCGCAGCGGACGCGTCCTTGCACCGCGAGCGTGATGCCGAGACGGGCGTCGAACGCGGCGTCGGCCGCCTCGATGTCCAGGCCCCGGTGCGGCGCGGTGAGTTCGTCGAGCCACACCTCACGCCCGACGTCCCGCACGGACGCGGTCCGCGCGCCGCCGAGGACCAGCAGCAGCGGATCGCGGGCGCGCCCGGAGAAGGCGAGGGCCGAAGGGGTTCCGTGCGCGTGCGCGAAGCCGGTCGTCGTCCACTCCCCCTCTTCGCACTCCGCCAGATGCACCGCGCCCGCGCGGGTCCAGGCGATCAGCGGCAAGCACTCGCCGTCGACGAGTCTCGCGCCGAGCGCGGCACCGGCGGGGCGGTCCGGTGCGGCCCGCTGCCCGCCGGCGCCGACGAGGCCCTCGCCGGTGCTCTCCCACAACCGCAGCGCGTCCACGCAGTCCGCCAGCACCCAGGTGCGTCCACCCAACGAGTGGGCGTGCACGGCCCGGATCCTCACCTCCGGGACGCCCGCCTCACCGGAGCTGTGCCACGGACCGGTCCCGTCCGGCCGGGTGAAGCGCCGGACCCGGCGTCCGTCGGGGACGAACACGTGCAGGCCGTCGGCCGTGGACACGAGTTCGAGGCCCTCCGCGATGTCGCCGGCATCGCCGCCGAGGTCGACGTGTCCGTCGCGTTCCCAGTCGCCCGGGACGTCGGAGAGCCGCCACATCTGGACGCGCCGCCCGCCGACGGCCGCGACCACCCACTGTCCGCCGTGCCGGACCGAGGACACGGCAGTGACCCTCGCGTCGTGACGCAGCACGGCTTCGGCGCCGACCTGTCCTTCGCGGGCGTCCTGCCGGGTGACGTGCACATCGCGGCCCCAGACCCTGGTGAGCAGGGCGGGAGCCCCTGGTTCACCGGCCGTCAGCCGCACGACCGGGCGCTCGTCGTGATCACGCCGCCGGACCTCGCGGCCCGCGCGCACCGCGGCAGGCACATCGAGCAGCCTCACCTCCGTACCGTCACCGACGGCCAGCCGGCCCGAGCCCGACGGGTCGAAAGCCAGGCCGTTGCGCCTGCTGCCCAGACCGAAGGAACACCGGAAGGTGCTGTCGGTGACTCCCGTCACCCGCACCGTGCTGCCATGGTCCTCGTACAGCGCGACGAGCGGCATTTCACCGCACAGCCCCAGCGCCACGTCCCTGGAAGCCGACTCGGCGACGAGCTCCGGAGTGAAGCGCGGGGTCGCGGTGTACCCCTCCGCGAACAGCCGCCAGACGCGGACCTGTTCACCGTCGACCACCGCGAGCAGGCCGCTGTCGTCCCCTTCCGCCAGCGCCGCTGCGGCGAACGCGGGCCCTTCGAGCGTGTCGAGCTCCCACTCCCGCCGCACCCAGTGCTCGTCCCCGGAGAGCTTGCTGTGCAGTTCGTGCACAGTCACCGTGCGGCCCGCGGTGAGCAGGAAGCTACGGTCGCGCAGGCCGAGCAGCGCGACGCGACCCGCCTCCACGGGCAGCAGGGTGCCGCGGACCTCGGCCGACAGTCCGGCCACGACCGGCCAGCGCCACGCCCAGACACGGCGGCCGTCGGCCGCGGCGACCAGCAGGTCGTCGCCGAGCCGGGCGGCAGCGACGCTGCCCAGCGTGCCGCCCCAGTGGAAGGTCCTTCGCGGCAGGCGCTCGCGTCCCGACCACAGGTGCACGGTCGAGCCGTCGTGGGCGACGGTCACCCGCCGGATCCGGGTACCCGCTTCGCACACCTCGGTGAGAACGGCCCGGCTGCCGTGCTCCGACCCGGTGGTGCGGCGTGTCAGCACGTGGTCGCCGGTGCCCGCGTCGCGGACGGAGATCTCTCCTCGCCCCGCGACGGCGATCGTGCCTCCCTCCGCGGCCGTCCAGCTCACCGCGCGGGCTCCGCCGAGGGGCGCCGGCAGGGACAGCTCCAGCGGGTCCGGTGGCGTGTCGGTCCACACCTCGTCCCAGCACAGCTCCTTGAACTCCTGAAGGCCCTCGATCCGGCGTAAGTACTCCGGATGGCCGGCGTGGGCCACGGCACGAAGGATCGCTCTGCGCTCCCGGCGATCGGTGTGCCGCCGGAATTCGCCGCCCACCCGCCGGTACAGCGCCGCACCCTCACAGGTGGCGGCCAAGGAGGCGGCGAGCGGCAACATCACGTCCGGCCGTGTCCGCACCAGGAAGCACGGGTCGTCGAACAGTTCCTCCAACGGATCCGGCTCGTCGTCGAGCACGACCGTCGCACTCCGGGCCTGCGCGGCGTGCGCTCCGAGGTAGGCGAGGGTGTACTCGTCCGCCGTGTCCCAGTCACCGGCCAGCTCGTCGTAGACGCGGCGGTGGGCGGCGGCGGGGGCGAGCTTTGCGCGGGCCAGCAGCGCCGTTCCGTAACTGGCGTGCCCCAGGCGGTGAACGGGAGGTCTTCCCGGCCGGTGCTCCACGGTCAGCAGGACGTCCGTGACTCTGCTCAGCACCGTGTCGAGCGACTGACGCGACACCTTGGGCGAGCCACGGCGCAGCAGTGCCCGCGCCATGCGGAACCACAGGTCGCGATCGGACAGTCCGTTGCCCTGGGCCAGGGCGAGCGGCAGCAGCAGTTCGGCGGCGCCGAACCGGCCGGACGGATCGAGGGCCTCGAGCTCGTCCTCCATCCGTGCCCGCAGCTCCGCGCCTCCCTCGCGGACGAACTCCTCCAGCCGGCTGCCCGACAGGCACTCCGGCTCCCGGGCGAGGGCCCGGGCGACCAGCTTGGCCACGAGAAATCGCCGCCTGCACTGTTCCGCCACACGTCGAGCGGTCTCCAGTCGCACCCCGTCGTTCTCACGGCCCGCGTAAGGAGAACCCTCGTACGCGGCGAGGTCCGCCGCGACGAGGGAGGCGATGTCCCGCTCGGTGTCGGCGTCCTGGTCGATCCGGAGATCGGGCGCCGTCCGGTCCAGAGCGTCCAGCAGCGACTCCCGGCCCACTCCGTCGGTGATCTGCCGGGGATGGGCACGGGTGGCCACCACGACCTTCACGCCCGGACGGTGCGACAGGGGATTGAGCAGCCGGCGCGCGATCTCATGGGCCTGGCCGGGCATGGCCTCGTCGAGGCTGTCGACCAGCAGGTTCAGCCCACCCACCTGCTCCACCAGCGAGCTCACCCGGTCCACGCACTGCTCCGGGGTGATGCCCGCCGGCGGCGGCTCGGCACCCAGCGGCCCCAGCACCTCGACCACGGCCCTGGCCAGCGAATGCAGCGACTCGCCCTGGCAGGACACCGCGGCATGGATCGAGCCGGGGCGGGGCCGGGTCTGGACCGGGGGTTCCGGCCTGAGCGATTCGCGCATCTCCGGCACGGACAGCAGGGCCAGCCGGCCGAGCAGTGCGGACTTGCCGGTGCCGGCCGCGCCGGTGACGACGAGCATGCCGTTCGTGGTCGCCTCGAGCCAGGTGACCAGTCTGCTGAGCGGCTGCACGCGGCCGGTGAAGCGGAGCCGGGAGGTGCGGTCGGAGATCTGGTCGAAGTGTTCCGGCCGCAGCCACGGCAGATGGTCGGCCGGCCGAGCGGCCGTGCGGAACACCTTGTTCTTCTCCGAGAAGTACGGATTGTGCAGGAACCGCGTGTCCAAGGGCCGGATCACGGCCGCCCTGGGCCGCTGCTCCGGGTCGGCCAGACCCGATTCCCTGGCCTTGAGGTCGACGGCCTCCAACAGGTCCGGTAGGGAGAGGTAGAGCGCCGTGGACGCGAAAGGGCGCACCATGCCCTCGAGTTCGAGCCGCTCGTCCGCGACGGCCTGCTCCAGCCAGTCCACCCAGCGACCCTCGTCCACCTTGAGGCCGGCGCCCGCGGTGGCGGCGACGACGAGGCCCCGTTCACGCGGCGATCCGCCGGAGAAACGGCCGTACGCCTCGACGAGGGGACGCGCGGCTCCCAGCGTGCTCTGCGACTGACAGGCGTCGACGACGATCAGGAACTCGGTGTCCCGCTCGACGGCACACCTCTGGAGCAGGTCCGTGAAGGGCATGGCCCGGTTCAGGTCCATGCTGCCGGTGGAGAAACTGTTCCGGCAGCCCAGGAAGTAGCCGCGGTCCCCGAGGTCGTAGCCATGACCCGTCCAGTAAAGGATCTTGCGGGTCGCCTCGTGCTCGAGGAAGCGGCTGAGCCCCGCCTTGACGTCGTCCAGCGTGCCGCCGCCGTCGAGCCGCATCTCGTGGGCGAACCCGAACCGCTGCACGCACAGCTTGGTGAACCGCTGACGCGCGTCCTCCACGAGCTTGCGGTCGAGCCGCCCCTCGGGGTCGTCGTACGCCTCCATGGCCACGGTGCCGACCAGCCCCGATGCCCTGAGTTCCTCACGTACGAGGTGAACAGTCATCCCCTCCCCCTCCCGTCCCTATCATGGTCCATCTGCCGTGACCTGTGTCGGGCCGGCCGTCAACCGCCCTGCGCGAAAGGTGAATTGATGACTCCGAGGGACCGTTTCACCGTGGTCGGACGCCAGACCGACTGCCATGTCTACGAAGGTGACGGGACACGGCCGATCGCCGAGGAGAACATGCGGGTGAAGTACGTTCCCGGGCGCGTCCGCTTCCCGGAGGAGATCGGCCGCTGGCGGCGGGAGATCGAGGAGGAACAAGCCGCCAAGGAGGCGGCCGGGGAACCGCATCGCTGGAACAACCCGCGCTTCGCCGTGGAACGCCTGACCGTCTCCCGCACCCACACCGCGGAGGAGCCGGTCGCGACGCTCACGCTGCGCGACGCGGACTACTACGACTTCCTGACCACCTCCATCAATCTCGACCGCATGAAGAGCGACGGGCAGACGCTCCGCGAGCAGTACATCGACGGCAAGGACCCGCTGGAGGCGGAGCCGTTCATGTTCTGCAGCTTCGGCGTGAACGTCGCGGTGGAGACGGGCAAGGACAAGAAGATGGTCATCTCCCACCGCAGTTCCCGGGTGGCGGGACACAACAAGTCGAAGTGGAACTCGTCCGCGAACGAGGGCCTGGCCCGCAACCACGACCTGTCTCCCGACGGGAGCGTCAGCCTGCACGCCGTGGCCCGCCGGGCGATGCGCGAGGAACTGGCCGTGTACGAGTCCGACGAGGTCGACCTCGAACTCCTCGGCTTCGGCCTCGATGTGCGCGACAACCAGTGGGCGGCGTTCTTCCGGGCGGTCCTCGCCGACCTGACCGAGGAGGAGCTGAGGGCGCGGTGGAGCCGTGGCATCGAGGACAAGTGGGAACACGACCGCCACGCGTTCGTGCCGGCCGACCCGGAGAGCGTTCTGCGCTTCCTCCGCGACGAACCGGCGGAGAACTGGACAACGTGCGCCCCTGCCCTCTTCTACCTGTCGCTGGTCCGAGCGGCGGTCCGGGCGCGGGACAACGACCCCACGGCCCGCTTCGAGGTGGAGGCGATCGAACGCAGGGTTGTGCGCGAACTCGATGACGACGAGTAGCCCCTGCCCCCGCGCCCGGCCGGAACCGGACCGCCCCTCAAGCCCGCCGACGCCCGGGCCGCCCACCAAGCCCCGCCGACGCCCGAGGCACGCACCAGGCCCGCCGGCGATTGAGGCGCGGGGCTCGGGACAGACCCCCGACGACCGGGCCGCCCCGCCCCCGCCTCGCGCTACGCCGCGTCGACCGCTCGTTCCTTCACCGTCACCCGCCCCTTGCGGATCGTCGCGATCCGCCTCGTCCGGCGCGCCAGCGCCGAGTCGTGGGTGACCATCACGAACGTGAAGGCGTGCTCCTCCCACAACGCCTCCAGCACCTCCATGATCTCGTCGCGCATCGACTCGTCCAGGTTCCCCGTGGGCTCGTCCGCGAGCAGTACCGCCGGCCGTTTCACCAGCGCACGCGCGATCGCGACCCGCTGCTGCTGCCCGCCGGACAGCTCGCCGGGCAGGTGCCGCAGCCGCTCTCCGAGCCCGACGGACGCCAGCGCCTCCCCGGCGCGTTCCCTGCGTTCGCGCGCCTTGAGACCCGGCAGCGGCACGAGCGCCGTCTCGACGTTCTCCTGCGCGGTCAGCGTGGGAATCAGGTTGAAGCTCTGGAAGACGAAGCCGATCTTCTCCGCCCGCACCCGCGTCAGCCTCGCCTCCGGCAGGGTCGCCAGATCCGTCCCGTCGAGGACCACGCTGCCCTCGCTCGGCCGGTCGAGGCCCCCGAGCATCTGCAGCAGCGTGGACTTGCCGCCTCCCGTGGGGCCCTGGATGACGAGCCGGCCGCCGTCCTCGATGGTCAGGTCGACGCCGTCGAGGGCGTTCACACTGTCCTTGCCGCGCCGGTAGCGCTTGGTGACGCCACTGAGCTGGTACATCGTCAACTCCTGTTGTACGTGGAAGAGAAGGGGCCGGGTGTCGGCCGGGTCACTCGACGCGGCGCAGCGCGTCGGCGGGCCGCAGCCGGGATGCCCGCCAGCCGCCGAAGCCGCCCGCGACGAGGCCGCCGGCGACGGCGAGGGTCACGGCGAGGCCGATCGTGGTGAGCGACACGGGCGCGGTGAGCGCGATGTCGAGGGCGCGGTCGGCCGAGTCCCGCAGGGGTCCGCCACCGCCGGGACCGGCGACCCGGAGACCGCCGCCACCGCCCGCCGCGCCCGCCCCGGCGCCACCGCCGAGCTGAGCGGTGAGGGTCGGGCTGAAGGTGGTGATCAGCCACGCGCCGGCGAGTCCGAGGGCGATCCCGAGCGCGCCGCCGACGAGCCCGTTGACGAGCGCCTCGCCGGCGACCTGCCGCGTCACCCTGCCGCTGCGCCAGCCGAGCGCCTTGAGCGTGCCGAACTCCCGCACGCGCCGGCTGACCGCCGAGGACGTCAGCAGTCCGGCGACGAGGAACGCCGCGGCCAGCACCAGGACGGAAAGCCACTTGCCGACGCCCGACGCCAGGTCGGACGCCGTGGACAGCGACCCGGAGACCGTCTCCGCGAGGTCGGCGGAGGTGGTCACGGTCGTGCCGGAGATGTTCTTCTGGATGGTCTCCTTGACGCCGTCGATCTTCTGCGAGTCGGTCGCCTGGACGTAGACCGTGGTCACCTTGTCCTTGGCGTCGGCGAGCCGCTGCGCCTGGGCCAGCGGCAGATAGACGTCGGCCGCGGCGTCGCCGCTGTCCGCGGTCGCGATGCCGATGATCTCGAAGTCGGTGCCGGAGATGGTGAGTTTCTTGCCCGGGCCGAGGTCCTTCTCCTTGGCGTAGGCGCTGTCGAGGACGGCGACCCGCGCGTCGGTCTCGTTCTCCTTGAAGGTCCGCCCGGAGGTGATCGTCGAGGAGGTAAGGGGCCCGAGCTCCTGGTGGGCGACGTCCGTTCCGTACGCCGTGTACGAGTCGACGTCGAAGTCGGCCCCGCCGCCGCGCACGGCGCCGCCACCCGCGCCCGGCCCGCCCTGGCCGGGCTTCTGCTGCACCGCCCCGCGCTTGAACTCGCCGTTGACCTTCATGACGTTGACGCTCAGTCCGCCGACCGCGCCCGCGACGCCTTCCTGCTGCGCGACCTCGGCGACGGTCGAGGAGGCGAGGGTCTCGAACCCCTGGACCATCACGATGTCGCTGCTCTGCTCGGCGTCGTCCCCCTCGTCCTTGGCGTCGAACCGGAAGCGGGGCCGCCGCACGGTCTCGCCCTCGCCGGGCGGCTCCGCGGCCTTGGTGACGGTCATGTCGGTGCCGAGCCCGTACAGCGATTCCAGGACCTTGTCCTGGGCGCGGTTCATCCCGGACGACACGGAGTTGACGACGATGACCAGCGCGATCCCGAGGGCGAGCCCCGAGGCGACGACGAGCGCCGCTTTTCTGCGGCGGCGGAGCTCACGCCGGAGGTAGGTGAAGAACATGGCGTGACGGTATGGACGCGGCGTGATGGGGAGTTAAGGCCCGCATGAGAGCCGCATGAGTGTTCCGGGCGCGCCGGACGGACGGAGATTGCCAAAGAAATTTTGCAAAAACTATTTTGCTGACCACTCGGTCCGATCTACGCTCGCCCGGTGACCGATGACCCCTCACACCGCCGCCGCGTACTCGATCCCCGCCAGGACGCCGCCGCCCTCAAGGCACTCACCCACCCCCTGCGGATCCGGCTGCTGGGCCTGCTGCGCATGGAGGGACCGGCCACCGCGAGCGAACTCGCGGTCAGGACGGGTGAGTCGTCCGCGTCGACCAGCTACCACCTGCGGGTGCTGGCCAAGTACGCGTTCATCGCGGAGGCGGAGCACCGCGACGGCCGGGAACGGCGCTGGAAATCCGTCCACGACGTCACCAGCTGGAGCAACGCCGCGATGGCCGGCTCACAAGAGGCGCGGGCGTTCGTCGACGTGGCCCGACGGGCCCAGCTCGACCATCTGGAACGGTCGCTGGTCCGGCATCAGGAGGACCTCGACACCGGCAGGCTCGGCGGGGAGTGGCTGGAGCCGTCCGGCTTCACCGACCTGGTGGCCCGCCTCACGCCGGAGTCGCTCACCGAGCTGTGGGCGACGTTCGAACGCACCGTGGGCGAGCTCGCCACCCGCGACGAGGGCGACCCCCGCGCCGAGCAGGTCGTGCTCTTCACGGGCGGGCTGGCACTCGGCTCGGGCATCGACGCCGGCGACACGGAGCCGAACGCGGGAGCAGGCAGCACCAAGGCCGGCACGGAGAAGACGTCAGCCACGGAGGACCGCTCGTGAAGCTGCTGGACCCCCGCGCCGCCCGCCGCCGCTTCGTCACCGTCTCGTTCCTCTTCTGGCTCCCCGTCGGCCTCTACGTACCGTCCCAGGTCCTGCTCCTGACCGAACGTGTGGGGCTCACCGCCGTCGCCGGGCTCTTCGCCGTCTACTCGGTCACCGTGTCCGCGCTGGAACTACCGACCGGCGGACTGTCCGACGTCATCGGCCGCCGTGCCGTCCTCGCCGCCTCCGGGCTGCTCACCCTGTCCGGTCTGGCCCTGATGGCGCTCGGTACCACCCTCTGGGCGCTCGCCGTCGCCATGTTGTTGATGGGCACGGGCCGCGCCCTGTCCAGCGGCCCGGCGGAAGCCTGGTACGTCGACACCGTGCAGGCCCACTCCGGCCCCGGCACCGAACTGCGCTCCGGCCTCGCCCGCGGCAACACCGCCTCCTCCGCAGCACTGGCCGCCGGCACGCTCACCGGTGGGGCCCTGCCCTTCATGCTCAACCTCGGCACCGACCCCGGCGCTCACCTCGCCGACGCCACCGGCGGGCTCGTGCTGCCCCTGTCCGTGCCCGGGCTGCTCGGAGCCGCAGTCTGCGTCGCATATGTCGCGTACGTACTGACGGCCCTGCCGGAGCCACCCCGCCCGTCGGTCACACTGCGCGGCGTGCTGCGCGGGGTCCCGGCGACGATGCTGGGCGGACTGCGGCTCGGCGTCACAGAGCCGCTGGTCGGCAGGGTCCTGCTGACGGCGGCCACGGTCGGCGCGTCCTTCGCCACCCTCGAGCTCCTCACGCCCGGGCGGGCCGCCACGCTCACCGGCGCACCCGAGTCCGGAGCCGTGCTCTTCGCCGCGCTCGCCTGCGCCGGCTTCGTGTGTGCCGCGATCGGCAGCCAGTGCGCGCCACTGGCGGCCCGGCTGACGGGCAGCAGCGAGCGCGCGATTCTCGCCTCCCTCGGCGTAGGCACGACCGGGCTGCTGCTGCTCGGCGTGACCGCCGCATGGGACGGCCCCGTGCCCGTCGCCCTCGCCGCGACCGGATACGGCCTGGTCCACCTCGGCCACGGCGCAGCCGGCCCGAACCAGAACGACCTGCTTCACCGCCGCATCGAGAGCACGGTCCGCGCGACCGCCCTGTCGGTGAAGTCCCTCGCGCTGCAGCTGACCGGGGCGCTGGCCGGTCTCCTCGTCGGTTCGCTTCCCGTCGGCCCCCTGCCGTGGCTGGTGGGCGCCGCGGCCCTCCTGCTCGGCGCGCTGCTGTGGACCCGCCGGGCCCGCCCGGCCCCCACGTCCACCCCGGCCACGGGCACACCGCTCCCCGCGACAGATCCGCTGCCCCGGCCTTGAACGAGGTCGTTCGCCGCCCGCACGGAGCGCACCAGGCCCTCTCGGCAGTCGATCCGCAGAACTGTGCAACCGCCGCTCACCAAGGTTTGATCGTGCTTCATGACGGCCGGGACCGCGCGACCGCCGCACGGTTCGCGGTCGAGCTCCAGCAGCACAGCGTGCACGACGGCCCGCGCTGAAGCGCCGGCTGCTGTCGACCCGCCGGAGGCAACCTGGCGGGCAGTGCGGGCGACCACGGGTCGGGACCGCCCGCACTGTCACGCCACCGAAAGGGATGCGGGCGCGGCGCGCTTCCAGCAGGGCTGCTCAGAAGAAGTCGTCCTGCCCCCGGTCGCGTCGCGACCCGTCCCGTACAACGGGAACAGCGGCTCTCCGCCGAAGCCTTGCCGTGGCAGCGGCATTCAGAAGGCGTCGTCTCCACCAGAGCAGCAAAGCCGCTGCGGCAACCACCACCGGCAGCACGCGCAGAGCCAACCCACCGGCGGTCAGGCTCTCTTCCTGTGAACCGGGGTCGGCGGCCCCACGCTGTGCGGGCACCTGCGGTTCGGAGTCGTAGCCGGAGTCGGGACCGGAGTCGGTGCCGGAGTCATGGCCGGCTGCCTGACGCGGTGTGGGCGCGCCGAGCCAGATCGCTCCGCGCCCGTCGGCGGACGGCTCGCTCAGAGAGCGGTCGACCTCCGCTGGCAGGCTCGCGAAGTCCGCGGCGAACCGCTCCCCGGAGACCTTCGCGACGGGAATCCTGCTGAAGTCGACGCCGCCGTAGACATAGCTGCGCACATAGGTGGTCCCGCCTTCGGTGGTCTCGTCGGTGACCTTGAACTCGCCCTTCGTGTACGACTCGACGAACCGGTCGAAGGTGTCGGTGGGCTTCCAGTCGCCGGTGAGCGGCCAGTCGTCGACGTCGCCCGTGTCGATGAGGTCACCGTAGGTGGTGTCCTTGCTGCGGCTCAGGTCGCGATACCACTCGGCGGCGACCCGGGCGAGGTAGACGCGGCGCAGCTCGGCGTACTCGGGGGCGGTGTTGATGGCCTTCTTGAGCTCGGTGAGGACCAGAGTGCGGAAGTGCTGCTCGTTGTAGTCCTCGGTGGCCTTGTCCTGCTTCGGGCACGAACCGGTGGCGTTCGCCCCCCGCTGTTTCAGGTACTGGGTCTCCATCCTGACGTCGAGGGGCGCGTCGAGGATGTAGAGCTTGTCACCGTCCTGGTGGATCGACGCGGGCGCGGGAAGGATCCACGTCCGGTACGACATGCAGTCCCCGCGGATGCCGTCCCAGAACTTCCGTCCCCGTACGGAGTGGGGGTGGATGAGCTTGCCGATCGTCTTCTTCATCAGCAGATCGGCTTCGAGGAGGACCCGTCCGGCGTCCGTACGGCCGAGCCGCTCGTCGACGATACGGTCCGGCTCGCCCGGGTTGAGGTTGACCCAGAACGCCGACGGTTCGAGGGACAGCCAGACGAAGAACGCGTCGGAGCTGCTCTCCGCGGCGTCGAGGCCCGCCGCCGGAGAACCGCCGCCGTCGGCGGAGAGGGGCGCCTGGAAGGCGTACTGCAGACCGCTGCCGTCGCCGGGGTCCGAGAGATGGCGCAGTTGCAAGGAGGAGAAGTCGATCCCGCCGGGCGCTTGGGGCACGGGCTGCGTCAGCGCTCGGCTCAGGCCGTCCGCGGTGCCGCCCGCGGTGCCGCTCTCTGGGCACGGGTCGGCCGCCGGTCGTGCGTTGCGCGCAGCGGCCGGCGCCGCCACGGTCGTCAGCTGCGGGATGAAGCCGAGGGCCTGGCTGTCGCCGCACGGTTCGGCGGCGCGGGGGTTACGGAAGAACTGGTTCTCCTTCCTGCTCTGCGCGATCCGCTGCCGCTCCGCCGCCCTGCGCTGCTTGCTCAGCTGCTTCTGTGCCGCCACTTCCCTGGCCACGGCGGTCTCTTCGGCTTTGGCTCGCGCCCTGGCGCCGTCGATCAGCGCGTTCATCTCGTCGGAAGAGCCCAAGCCGTCCACGACGGCGTAGATGACATCGGTGTTGGCCGGGATCCGGCCGGCGCACTGAGGCCTGCACGGCGAACGGTCGCTGTAGATCACGAAGAGCCGGTCCTGGGGCACCGGTTTCCGCGCATCCTGGCTCAGGAAAGCCAGGTCCCAAACGAGGATCTTCAGTTCGGAGTGGTTGCCTTGCGCTTTCGCCGAGGCCTCGTTGGCGTGCGGGACTACGGCAAACTTCTCGATCCCGGGGCGTTCGTCCATGCGCAACCGCTCGTACAGCGCCGGGTCGTCGTGCTTCAACGCGGCGGTCTCCACCACCTCAAGGCCCCGGGTGTCCACGTCGTCGAGACCCGTGATGTCCACGAACCCGATCGCGACGTTCCGGCTCCCGTCGATCCGACGCGGGTTCTTGCCGCCGTCGAGCTGCGACCGGTGACCCCACACCGACTGCCCGTGCACGTAGGACCGGTGTCCCAAGGGGTCGCTGTACCAGTCGCCTTCGATCCGGGTCAGCGATCTCCCGGAGGGAGCGGGCTTGCGCTCCTTCTTTCCCCCGTCGGCCGTGAGGTTCCGGGTGTGGCCGGGCGTCTGCGTCTGCACCTCGGCGGACGCCTCCGCGAGGCCGCCGCCCGTGCCCAGTAACAGCCCGAGCATCAGCACGGACGCGGCCAGCGCACGCGGCCCCGTACGCCCTCTGGTCGATGACATGTCGCTCCCCCGGTTTCCGTCCGCGCAAAATACGCGACTGCCCAGGAGGGCCCTTCCCCAGCAGTCACCCCCGTGCCGCCGGTCCTTTGGCAGTTGGCCGGAAGTCGCCACTGAAGGGCCGAAGACTCAGCCGCGCAGCGTCACCCCGTACCTGGTGCGCAGGCGGGTGATCTCCCACCACGCCACCGCCGTCACCGACGCCGGGCCGCCGAGGACCGCGCAGAACTGGACGGCCGGCGGCCCCGGCGGCGCTCCGGCCATGGCCAGGTTGATCGCCGCGAGTTCCCACACCAGGACGCCCGTGAGCAGGGCGGGGAGAGCCGCATGCGCGTCGGCCGTGTTGAAGGCGGTACGCAGCGCCGTCGTGGACGCGAAGACGACGAAGAACAGCACCCACAGCACCGGCAGCAGCAGCGCGAGCGTGATCAGCGGGCTGAGACGGCTGCTCTCGTAGGTCCGGCTGAGGAGCATCACGCCCGCGAAGAGCAGCGGTACGGCCGTGAAGGCGCCGAAGTACCAGAGCACCGAGCGGACCGCGGGCCGCAGCCTGGTCCGCATGCCGGGCCGTGCGTGCGGCGGCGCGAGCCGGAAGAGGACGAGGATCACCACGGGAGCGGTGAGGAGCAGCAGCCACGGCGTGACGACCAGCCGGAAAAGGTACTGGTCCTGCACCTCCGCCCAGTCCGCCTCGGTCCCGTAGGCGGCGAGGATCAGGAAGGACGCGACCAGCGCGACCCAGGCCCTGGTCTTCTGCACGCGCCACACCTCGGGGTCCTGGTACCGCCGGTAGCTGTGCGCGGGGAACCGCAGCCTCGCCTGACGACGGGCGGACCTGGCCAGCGGGTAGCCCAGCAGCACCATCAGCGCCGGCCACACACAGAGCAGGCCGATCACCCAGAGGCAGCCGGGCATCCGGCGCACATGCCGCAGCACCTCGCCCAGCGGCGGCCATTCGTCCTGACGGAACTGCTGCCACAGCGACGGGGGCGGACCGTAGGGAGGGTACGGGTACGGGTACGGGTACGGCCCAGGACGGGGCGGCGGTCCCGGATACGGTCCCTGCCCCGGATACGGCCCGGGCTGCGGCGGCACACCTGGCTGCGGCTGCCCCGTCCACCGGTACGGATTCTGTCCCCCGAATGTCACGCCTTCGCCCTTCCTGGAGTGGTCCGCCGATCATTCCAGGTGAGCGAACTGCCGTGCACAGCCAGGTACATGGCGGGCCGGAACCAAAAAGCCCGCTCGACGACCGCCCCCGGCGTAAACTGGGCCGCATGAGCCGACGACGACATTGATCCACCGCAGCGGGTCCTGGAACGGGCTGTCGCGGGCCGCCGCACGGGTGAGCACCCGGCGTCCCCCGTTCGTTCCGCAGAAGGACCACACGCATGCTCACCGTTTCGTCATGCCCGCCGGACCCCCGTGTCCGCGGTGTCCGCCGCCTCGAGCGAAGGCTCTACACCTACGCGGGTCTTGAGGACTTCGTCCTCCTCTACCCCCTCTACGCCCTGCTCTTCGCCGAACACGGCCTGACCACCGCCGAGATCTCCTCCCTCTTCGCCATCTGGTGCGTCGTCGGCCTGCTGGTCGAAGTGCCGTCGGGTGTCTTCTCCGACACGGTGTCCCGCCGCGTCACGCTGGTCGCCGGCCCGCTGCTGACCGCCGTCGGATTCGCGCTGTGGGCGCTCACCCCCTCCTACGCGGCCTACGCCGCGGGCTTCACGCTCTGGGCCGTCGGCGGCTCGCTGCGCTCCGGTTCCATGGAAGCGCTTGTCCATGACGAACTCGAACGGCTCGGCGCGGCCGACCGCTACGGCCGGATCATGGGCAGAGCCGCCGCCTTCGGCATGGCCGCGACGGCCGCGGCCACGGCCGCTGCCGCGCCCGCGCTCGCCTTCGGCGGCGACGCGCTGGTGTGGGCCGGGAGCATCGGCGCCTGCCTGCTGTGCGCCGCGGCGGGCGCGACGCTGCCCGAGCACCGCGCCGCCCACCACGACACCACCGAACGGCCGGGCTACCTCGCGACGTTGCGCTCCGGACTGGCCGAGGTGCGCGGCAGCCGTCCCGTCCGGCGGGCGATGGTCCTCGCCGTGGTGATCACGTCGATCTGGGGTGTGCTGGACGAGTACGTGCCGCTGCTCGCCGCCGCCACGGGCGTCGCGACGGAGACCGTCCCCCTGCTCGTGCTGGTGGTGTGGGTGGGCGTGACGCTCGGCTCGCTGCTGGTGACGGCCGGCGAACGGCTGTCGGTCCGCGCGACCGGGGCGCTGGTCGCGGCCGCGGCCGTGGCGCTCGCGGCGGGCGCGCTGTCGGGCACGCCCGCCGGATTCGCCCTGCTCGCCGTCGCGTTCCTCGTCTTCCAGCTCGCGGATGTGCTGGCCGACGCACGCCTCCAGGCCACGATCACCGGCAGGAGCCGGGCGACCATCACCTCGCTGACGGGCCTCGGCACCAACATCGCCTCGCTGCTGGCGTACGGCACGTACGCGGCACTGTCGCCGCACGCCTCCCACGGCACGGTCTTCGCGCTGCTGGCCGTGCCGTACCTGCTGGTGGCCGCCGCGATGGGCCGGCCACGTCCGGCCCCCGCGCCGGCCGGTCAGGAGGCGCAGTAACGGTCCCGCGCCGGGCGCTCCCCGGTGAGCAGGAAGCGGGTCACGGTCGCGTCGCCGCACTCGTTGCCGTTGTCCACGTAGGCACCGTGGCCGACCGCGTCGACGACGACCATCCGCGCCCGGTCCCCGAAGGCCGCCCGCATCTTCTTCGCGCCCGCGAGCGGGGTCGCCACGTCACGGTCGTTCTGGACGAGCAGGACGTTGGACGGGCCGTGCGGCGTGATGCGGACGGGCCGCTCGGTGGGGCCGAGCTCCCAGAAGGCGCATGGCATCACGTTGACGGGCATGCCGGCCGTGAGCGGATGGCGCTCACGGCTGTCGGCCACGTCCTTCTCGTAGGAGGCCTGGTCGTCCCCCCAGGCGTCCACGTCGTTGCAGAGCGTCGCGGCCGACGCCGCCACGGTGTTCTGCATGGCCTCGTCCGGGGGCGTGTTCGGGGCCGGCAGCCCGGCCCCGGAGCGGGCAGCGGCGATCAGGCGGGCGACGACCGGGAACCGCTTCGGCGAGTAGAGGCTGTCGAGCAGCGTCTGACGCAGCACGTTGCCGTTCAGCTCCTCGGGGTTGGCGCCCGGCCAGGGGATCGGCTCGCGGTCCAGGCGCGCGGCGAGGGCGAGGAAAGCGGACCGTACCTCCTTGGGCGACCCCGCCAGCCGGTCCGGGTCGGCGGGGTCGGCGGCCCAGGCGGCGAAGTCGGGGAAGACGTCCTCGACGCCCACCGCGTAGTTCGCCAGCCAGCCCCGCGACACCCGGTCCGGGTCGGGGTCGTCGTTGCTGTCGAGGACCCAGCGGTCGGTGCGGTGGGGGAACATCTGCGCATAGACGGCGCCGGCGTAGGTGCCGTAGGAGACACCCCACGCGGACAGTTTCCGCTCGCCGAGCGCCTCGCGGATGCGGTCGATGTCGCGCGCCTCGTTGCGGGTGCTGACGGTGCGCAGGACCTCGCCGCCCTTCTCGGCACAGGCGTCGGCGAGGCGCCGGCCGGCGGCGAAGTTGTGGTCGACGGAGCCGTCGGGCGCCGGCCAGGGGCGCAGACGCTCCATGGCGAGGTCGTCGTGCGGGAGGTCGCAGCTGACGGGTGCGGACCGCCCGACGCCGCGCGGGTCGAAGCTGACGACGTCGTACGCGTCGCGCACCGACTGCGGCAGGGCCTTCCCCCGCCGGGAGGGCTCATGCAGACCGGGATTGCCCGGTCCGCCGGGGATGATCAGCAGTGTGCCGCGCCGGGCTTCGGGCCTCTCGCTGCGCAGCCGCGACACGGCGAGCTGTATGTGCGGCCCGCGCGGCTCGGCGTGGTCCAGCGGCACGGACACGGTCCCGCACTCCTGGCGCGGGTCGAGTCCGGTCCCGGGGCACGGGCCCCACCGGACGGCCGATGCGGGCCGGCCGGTCGCCTCTGCGGACGGCGCGGGGAGGGCGACCAGCGTGGTCGCGAGGGCGGGCAGCGTCAGCGCGACGGTGACGGCGGGCCGGAGCCGGAACGTTCGAGTGATTGCCATGGCACGACCCTCCCGGAATTCCGCGCCCGGCCCCACGGGACCAACTGCCGTATCCACCAGGGGGTTTGCCCCACCAGCACAGGCCGGTCACCCCCAGGCGGGCGGACTCCGGGTGCGCGCAGGCACCCGCTCGCGGGCGGGCGTCCCGCCCGGTGCGCGCGGCCGGGAACGCCCGAGGGCGGCACCCCCGTGCAGGGGTGCCGCCCTCGGTGTGAAACCGGTCTGCCGATCCGCGAGCGGATCAGAAGTCCATGTCACCGCCCGGCATGCCGCCCGGAGCGGCCGCGGCGGCCTTCTCCGGCTTGTCGGCGATGACGGCCTCGGTGGTCAGGAACAGCGCCGCGATGGAGGCCGCGTTCTGCAGAGCAGAGCGGGTCACCTTCGCGGGGTCGATGATGCCCTCGGCGATCATGTCGACGTACTCACCGGTCGCGGCGTTCAGGCCGTGGCCGACGGGCAGGTTGCGCACCTTCTCGACGATGACGCCGCCCTCGAGACCACCGTTGACGGCGATCTGCTTGAGCGGGGCCTCCAGCGCGAGCTTCACGGCGTTGGCGCCGGTCGCCTCGTCGCCCTGGAGCTCGAGCTTCTCGAAGACCGAGGAGGCCTGGAGCAGGGCCACGCCACCACCGGCGACGATGCCCTCCTCGACGGCCGCCTTCGCGTTGCGAACGGCGTCCTCGATGCGGTGCTTGCGCTCCTTGAGCTCGACCTCGGTCGCGGCGCCGGCCTTGATGACGGCCACGCCGCCGGCCAGCTTCGCGAGGCGCTCCTGGAGCTTCTCGCGGTCGTAGTCCGAGTCGCTGTTCTCGATCTCGGCACGGATCTGGTTGACGCGACCCTGGACCTGGTCGCTGTCACCGGCACCGTCGACGATCGTGGTCTCGTCCTTGGTGATGACGACCTTGCGGGCGCGGCCCAGCAGGTCCAGGCCGGCGTTCTCGAGCTTGAGGCCGACCTCCTCGGAGATGACCGTGCCGCCCGTGAGGATGGCGATGTCGTTCAGCATGGCCTTGCGGCGGTCGCCGAAGCCCGGGGCCTTGACGGCGACGGACTTGAACGTGCCGCGGATCTTGTTGACGACCAGGGTCGACAGGGCCTCACCCTCGACGTCCTCGGCGATGATCAGCAGCGGCTTGCCGGACTGCATGACCTTCTCCAGCAGCGGAAGGAGGTCCTTCACGTTGCCGACCTTGGAGTTGACGATCAGGATGTACGGGTCGTCCAGGGACGCCTCCATACGCTCCATGTCGGTGGCGAAGTACGCCGAGATGTAGCCCTTGTCGAAGCGCATACCCTCGGTGAGCTCGAGCTCCAGACCGAAGGTCTGGGACTCCTCGACGGTGATGACGCCTTCCTTGCCGACCTTGTCCATGGCCTCGGCGATGAGCTCACCGATCTGGACGTCAGCGGCGGAGATGGAGGCGGTGGAGGCGATCTGCTCCTTGGTCTCCACGTCCTTGGCCTGCTCGAGCAGGGCACCGGAGACGGCCTCGACGGCCTTCTCGATGCCGCGCTTCAGGGCCATCGGGTTGGCGCCGGCGGCCACGTTGCGCAGGCCCTCACGGACGAGCGCCTGGGCGAGAACGGTCGCGGTGGTCGTACCGTCACCGGCGACGTCGTCCGTCTTCTTGGCGACTTCCTTGACCAGCTCTGCGCCGATCTTCTCGTACGGGTCCTCGAGCTCGATCTCCTTGGCGATGGAAACACCATCGTTGGTGATCGTGGGGGCGCCCCACTTCTTCTCGAGGACGACGTTGCGACCCTTGGGGCCAAGGGTGACCTTGACGGCGTCGGCGAGCTGGTTCATCCCGCGCTCGAGACCGCGCCGTGCCTCCTCGTCGAACGCGATGATCTTGGCCATGTGAAGTGGTCCTCCCGGACTGGGGTGGATTGCTTCGGATCGCATCCGGCGCCCGCGACGGACGGCCTGCGTGCCTTGTGGTTCCTTGCCCCACCCGGCTCGCGGGCCTCACCGACCCGATCCAAGTTCTGTCACTCTCACTGGG
This sequence comes from Streptomyces sp. NPDC086835, assembly GCF_044745705.1. NCBI lineage: Bacteria > Bacillati > Actinomycetota > Actinomycetes > Kitasatosporales > Streptomycetaceae > Streptomyces > Streptomyces sp. NPDC086835. Next base: position 126,358 of record NZ_JBIVAU010000004.1, on the reverse strand, counting down.
AGAGTGCTAACGCCAATGATTAGCACTCGACCCCTGAGAGTGCAAGCGCCTTCGAAGAAGGCTCCTTGAGGGGTGGCGGTCGGGCGACGGGTGAGCGCAAGCGCCTTCGAAGGATGCGGGCGGTCCGCGGCGGTGTCCGGACAGGTGTCCGGACACGCGTGAGCGGCGGTGCACCGGACACGCGTGAGGGGCCCGCTTCCCGGTGGCCGGGAGGCGAGCCCCTCATGCGTGAGTGCGTCGGTGGCCGAACGCGCCTGGATCAGTTGGATCAGACGGCGAGCTTGACCATGTCCGCCTGCGGACCCTTCTGGCCCTGCGAGATCTCGAATTCGACTCGCTGACCTTCTTCAAGGGTGCGGTAACCGTCCATCTGGATCGCGCTGTAGTGGACGAAAACATCCGCACCACCGTCGACCGCGATGAAGCCGTACCCCTTCTCCGCGTTGAACCACTTGACGGTGCCCTGAGCCATGCCTAACTCCCCTATTACTGGCCCTTGCGCAGGACCGCACTTCGCGGACCCGGGTCAGATCTCCACCCCAGCAGGAGGGGTGTGCGCCGGAACGCGTCGACCGCGGCTGAATGTATCTGCCCAACTGCCCTCTGCAACAGGTCAATCGGACGAGAAATCTGGGCAGGACCGAACGGCCGATCCGTGTCAATTCATGGAATTCCGGGGCAAGTCGGGCCCGGCAAATAACGCCTAAGTGGCAATTCGATCGCATGGTTTGGCCGCATTCTTGCGGAACTTGAAGGCATTCTCGAGCGGCCGGCGAAGGGGGCTTCCCAAACTCTACCGCGCTCAACCATGCAGAATTGCCCCCTCCGCTTCTCTCGCGGAGGGGGCAATTTCAGTAACTGCGGGTAAATCCCTGGGGAAAGCTTGACGTCCGCTCCCCCGCTACCGTCAGCCGCCGGCGACGGCGGGGATGATCGACACGCCCGCGCCGTCCGGCGTGGCCGTCTCCAGGCCCTGCTCGAAACGGACGTCGTCGTCGTTCACGTACACGTTGACGAACCGGCGCAGCTTGCCCTGGTCGTCCAGGACGCGGGCGGCGATGCCCGTGTGGTTCTTCTCCAGGTCCGCGATGACCTCGGCGAGGGTCGCGCCCTCCGCCGGGACCTCGGCCTGGCCGCCCGTGTACGTACGGAGGATGGTGGGGATGCGGACGTTGACGCTCATGTTCGTCACCTCTCGGCGGGGTACGGCGTGGCAGTGCGGAGCAAGGTTCTCAGTGGGCGGCCAGGCCCGCGTCGCGGAACGCGTCCAGGCTCGGGCGGATGACGGCGGTCGCCTGCGAGGTCTCCGCGACGGCGTCGAGGGTCTTGAGACCGTCGCCGGTGTTGAGCACGACGGTGGTGAGCGCCGGGTCGAGCAGGCCGGCCTCGATCAGCTTCTTCGTCACACCCACCGTCACGCCACCGGCCGTCTCGGCGAAGATGCCCTCGGTGCGGGCCAGCAGCTTGATCGCGTCGACGACCTGCTCGTCGTTGACGTCCTCGACGGCTCCGCCCGTGCGGCGCGCGATGTCCAGCACGTACGGACCGTCGGCCGGGTTGCCGATGGCGAGGGACTTGGCGATGGTGTTCGGCTTCTGGGGCCGCACGACGTCGTGGCCCGCCTTGAAGGCGGTCGACACCGGCGAACAGCCCTCGGCCTGGGCGCCGAAGATCTTGTACGGCTTGTCCTCGACGAGCCCGAGCTTGATCAGCTCCTGAAGACCCTTGTCGATCTTCGTGAGCTGGGAGCCGGAGGCGATCGGGACGACCAGCTGGTCCGGCAGCCGCCAGCCGAGCTGCTCGCAGATCTCGTACGCCAGGGTCTTGGAGCCCTCCGCGTAGTACGGGCGGAGGTTGACGTTGACGAAGCCCCAGCCCTCGCCCAGCGGGTCGCCGATGAGCTCGGAGCAGAAGCGGTTCACGTCGTCGTAGTTGCCCTCGATGCCGACGAGCTCGCCGCCGTAGACCGCGGCCATGACGACCTTGCCCTGCTCGAGGTCGTGCGGGATGAAGACGCAGGAGCGGAAACCGGCCCGCGCGGCGGCGGCGCCGACCGCGCCCGCGAGGTTGCCCGTGGAGGAGCAGGACAGGGTGGTGAAGCCGAAGGCGCGGGCGGCCTCGAGGGCCTGGGCGACGACCCGGTCCTTGAAGGAGTGCGTCGGGTTGCCGGAGTCGTCCTTGATGAACAGGCCGCCGGTGACGCCCAGTTCGCGGGCGAGGTTGTCGGCCTTGACCAGCTTGGTCCAGCCCGGGTTCAGGTTCGGCTTGTCGGCCACATCGGCCGGGACGGGCAGCAGCGGGGCATAGCGCCAGATGTTGGCCGGGCCCGCCTCGATCTGCTTCCGGAGCTCTTCGGGGCTGCCGCTCGGAAGGTCGTATGCGACTTCGAGCGGCCCGAAACACTCGGCGCAGGCGAAGATGGGACCGAGTTCGAAACGCTGTCCGCACTCGCGGCACGAAAGTGCGGCGGCGGGGCCGAGGTCCACGGAGGTGGACGCGGTGGCGGAGGTGCTGGTGCTGGTGCTTGCGACGGTCTGCGCAGCCATGATGGCGAGGCCCTTTCTCCTCATCTTCCTCGTGACGCACTTCGCCACGAGACGGAATTGGCACCTTCCCCACCGTGACCTCGCGGTCGGCAGGAGGGTTGCCGGGGCTTCAACGGGCCGTTCCCTCTGCCCCTCTGGATGAGCGGTATGGCTCCGGACGTGCGGTCCGGGCGTTTGTGTGCAGGGACCCCCCGAGATGCGAGGGTCCTTCGCGTTGCTCAAGACTGTAACCGAAGCCCCGGACGCTCGAGATAGTCGTCCGACCCGCGAGATGGATCACACGACCGACTGTCGATCGACTGTCAAGGGAGACGCGAAGTGCTCGATGAGGTGGCCCGCTGGCTGAGCCGGCGCTCCTGGTCCGCGTCCGACCGCTCCCTCGAGAGGCTGATGTCCGCCAAGGTCAGGCAGGGCACGACCGTCAGCGTGGTGCTCCCCGCGCTGAACGAGGAAGCGACGGTCGGAGAGATCGTCACGATCATCCGCCGGGAGCTGATGGAGAACACCCCGCTCGTCGACGAGCTGGTCGTCATCGACTCGGCCTCGACCGACCGCACGTCGGAGGTGGCCGCGGCCGCCGGGGCCCGGGTGGTGCACCGGGACGCGATCCTGCCCGGCCTGCCCGCGGTGGCCGGCAAGGGCGAGGTGCTGTGGCGGTCGCTGATGGCGACGGGGGGTGACATCGTCTGCTTCTGCGACGCGGACCTGCGCGACTTCTCCGCGGACTTCGTCTCCGGGATCGTCGGCCCGCTGCTGACCGAGCCCGACGTCCAGTTCGTCAAGGCCATGTACGACCGCCCGCTGGGCGGGGGCGCCGCGCCCGGCCCCGACGGCACACCGGCCCAGGGCGGCCGGGTGACCGAGCTGGTGGCCAGGCCGCTGCTGAACCTGCACTGGCCGCAGCTCGCCGGGTTCGTGCAGCCGCTGGGCGGCGAGTACGCGGCACGGCGCTCGCTGCTGGAGCGGCTGCGCTTCCCCGTCGGGTACGGCGTGGAGCTCGGCCTGCTGGTCGACTCGCTGAACCTGGTGGGCCTGGACGCGCTGGCCCAGGTCGACGTCGGCACCCGCAAGCACCGCCACCAGGACGGGCAGGCGCTCGGCAGAATGGCCGCGACGATCTATCGGACGGCCCAACTGAGGCTATCCCGCCCGCATTTGGTGCGCCCGTCGATCACGCAGTTCGAGCGCGTGGGGAACGGGTTCGTGCCGCGGACGCACCCGGTGGACACGGAGGAGCGCCCGCCGATGCTCGAGATCGGTGAGTACGCGGCGCGTCGCGCCGCATAAGCAGGACCCGCCGGTCATTTTGCCTACATTTCCCATGTATGGGACTTATGGGATTTCTTGTTCTGTCGTTTCCCGGATCTCCGGGCAGTCGCGGCAGGCACCGCAAGGAGACGCCCACCGGCGGCACGGAACGGCTGAAGGGGCTCCTCGGCACCTTGGCGGTCACCGCCGCCGCGGCGTTCGGACCGGCCGTCCCCGCGGTGGCGGCGCCGACCGGGCCGGCGGCGCCGGGAACGCTCCCCGGTGAGCTGCCGGCGCACCGGACCGCCCCGGACGCCGCCGAGCAGCGGACGGACGGCCACCCCGAGGACGCGCCCGCCGCTGCCTCGGCCGCCGGCGGCCCGGAGGGGGCCGCCGGCGGGGCCGAGGGCCTTAAGGGCGGGGAACCGGTCCGTCAGGTGGAGATGGCCCGCACCGGCGGCACCGCGGAGCAGCTGTGGCTGCTGGGCGGCGTCGCGCTGAGCCTGACGGCGGCCGGCATCGTCGCCGTGGCCGCCACCCGCGGCCGCCGCCGCGACCACTGACCTGCGCGAGGCCGTACGCACGTTTGAGCTTTTGCGGTACGGGCTAGATTTCGGCACATGGTCTCCGACGCAGCCCAGATCCTCGTCGCGTCCAACCGCGGCCCTGTCTCCTACGAGCTGAACGAGGACGGAGAGCTCGACGCCCGCCGCGGCGGTGGAGGACTCGTCTCCGGCCTGTCGGCCATCGGCTCGGACGCGCAGTCGCTGTGGGTGTGCGCGGCCCTCGGCGACGGCGACCGCGAAGCGGTCCGGCGCGGGGTCGGCGAACCCGGTGTACGGATGCTCGACATCGACGCCCGCGTCCACGCCGACGCGTACAACGGCATCGCGAACTCCGTGCTGTGGTTCGTCCACCACATGCTGTACCAGACGCCCCTCGAGCCCGCCTTCGGCCGGGAGTTCCGGCGCCAGTGGGGCGCCTACCGGCTCTACAACCGGGCCTTCGCGGAGGCGCTCGCCGCGGAGGCGGCCGACGACGCCGTGGTTCTCGTGCAGGACTACCACCTGGCCCTGGTGCCGGGAATGCTCCGCGAACTCCGCCCCGACCTGCGGATCGGCCACTTCTCGCACACCCCGTGGGCGCCCCCGGAGTACTTCGCGATGCTGCCCGGCGACATCGCGGAGGAACTGCTGCTCGGCATGCTCGGCGCCGACCGGCTCGGGTTCCTGACCAAGCGGTGGCTGCGGGCGTTCCAGAGCTGCGCCGCCGCCGTCCTCGCGCCGTACGACGGGACGTCGCTGTGGCCGAAGGACAACGAACCGAGCTTCGAGTTCCGGATCCCCGGCCGCGGCCGCCACCGGACCCGCCTCGGGGTCCACGGGCTGGGAGCCGACGCCGACTTCCTGCGTGAGCGGGCCGGGCGCCCCGACGTCGACGAGCGGATGGCCGCCCTGCGGAAGCAGGCCGGCGAAGGCCGCCGGACGATCGTGCGCGTCGACCGCACGGAACTGTCCAAGAACATCCTGCGCGGCCTGCAGGCCTACCAGGAGTTGCTGGAGGAGCACCCCGAGTGGCACGAACGCGTCGTGCACATCGCGCTCGCCTACCCCTCACGCCAGGACCTCGAGGTCTACCGCCACTACACGGCGGAGGTCTCCCGGCTCGCCGACGAGATCAACGCCCGGTACGGCACGGCCGACTGGACTCCGGTCGTCGTGCACGTCAAGGACGACTTCGCCCGCTCGCTCGCCGCGTACCGGATGGCCGACGTGGCCCTGGTCAACCCGATCAGGGACGGCATGAACCTGGTCGCCAAGGAGGTGCCCGTCGTCACCGACCTCGGCTGCGCCCTGGTCCTCTCACGCGAGGCCGGCGCCCACGAGGAGCTCGGTGACGACGCGATCACCGTCAACCCGTACGACGTCAGCGGCACGGCGGCGGCGCTCCACGAGGCGCTGACCATGTCCGCCGACGAGCGGGCCGAGCGCTCGAAGCGCCTGGCGGCGGCAGCGACCGCGCTGCCGCCGCGGCAGTGGTTCCTCGACCAGCTCCAGGCGCTGCGCGAGGAAGGTTAGACGCGCAGGGCGAGGGCTGCCAGGAAGTCCGCCAGCTGCGCCGGCCCCGGGAGCACCAGGTCGGCGCGGTCGGCCAGTTCGGGGACCTCGTTGCCGCTGCACAGCAGCAGGCCGGGCACACCGTCGGAGCGCAGCTTCTCGACGGCGCCGTAGGCGGCGAGGTCGCCCAGGTCGTCGCCCGCGTACAGCACGGACCCGGCGCCCACCTCGCGCACGTACTCGGACAGCGCGACGCCCTTGTCGACGCCCGGCGGGCGCAGCTCCAGGACCATACGTCCCGGCTCCACGATCAGGCCGTGCCGGGAGGCGAGCTCGGCAAGCGGCTCACGCAGGGCCTCGAAGGCGGCCTGCGGGTCCTCGGCGCGGCGGGTGTGCACCGCGACGGCGCGGCCCTTCTCCTCGATCCAGGTGCCCTGCCAGGCGCCGATCCGGTCGAGGAAGCCGGGGAGCTCGGCCCGCACGGCCGCGACCCCCGGGTCGGGGGCCGGAGCGCGTACGGTCCCGGTGACCGCGTCCCAGCGCTCCGCGCCGTAGTGGCCGAGGACGACGAGGCGGTCCAGACCGGTGACACCGGAGAAGCCGCCGTAGCGGACGGCGACCCCGGCCGGGCGGCCGGTGATCACCGCGACCGACGCCACCTTCGGCGCGAGCGCGGCCAGCGCGGGGACGGCGCGCTCATGGGCGCGGGCCTGTTCGGGGTCGGGCACGATCTCGGCGAGCGTGCCGTCGAAGTCGAGTGCGATCACGGCCTGCCCTGGCCGTTCGAGGAGTGCCGCGAGGCCTTCACGACCTGCGGGGGTGGACGGCGTCGGCATGGAGTCTGCGGCTTCTGCATACGGTGAGCTGCCCATGCCTTCGACCCTAGCGGCGACTTCTCCTCGCGTCCCTCACACGGCGAAGCCGGTTGACGGTGACCGGGTCGTGGGCGAGGGCACGCGCGTCATCGAGCAGGGCGTTGAGCAGTTGGTAGTAGCGGACCGGGGAGATGCCGAGCTGCTCCCTGACGGCCCGCTCCTTGACGCCGGGGCCCGGCCAGGAACGGCGTTCCATGGCCAGGACGGCCCGGTCCCGCTCGGAGAGCTCCTGGGCGCCGGGCCGGTCGCCGGCCTCCTGCTCCTCAGGCGCCTGGTCGTCGGTCATACGATCCAACATATCGGTGCCCACCGACGCCCGGACCGCCCTGTGGACGACGCCCGGCGCACGGAGTCACTCCGCGCTCTCGGCCGCCCTGGCGTCCTGGGAGATCCGGTCCAGCGTGCGGGCGGGGCTGCCGCCCGGTCCCACGGCGTCGCCGATGTTCTTCTTGATGTTCTCGCTGGCCGAGGCCCACGACGTCTTGCCCACCGGCGGCAGCACGGAACCCGGCAGCACCTCCAGGAACTCCTTGAGGTCCGCGTGCTCCGGGTCCTTCTTCATCTCCTCCTGGGCGGAGACCGTCACGGGCAGCAGATCGTTCTGCCCGGCGAACTCCAGGACGTTCTCGTCCGTGAAGAGGAAGTCCAGGAACTTGCCGATCTCCGTGCGGTGACCGTTCTGCTTGAAGCCCATGATCCAGTCGGCGACGCCCATCGTCGTGTCGGCGGGACCGCTCCTGCCCGGGAGCGCGACCTTGCCCACGTCGATGCCCGCCTTCTCCGCGGCTTGGAGCAGCGAGGGGTGGCCGTTGAGCATGCCGACATCGCCCCGGGTGAACGCGGCGAAGGCGTCCTTGCGGTTGAGCTTGCCGGGGGCGACCGGGCCGGTGAGCTTCTCGTCGACCAGGTTCTCCTTCAGCCACTCGAAGGTGTCGATGTTCTGCGGGGAGTCGATCGCGTACCTGCCGAGCTCGTCGGTGTAACCGCCACCGCCACTGAGCAGCCACATCATCGTCTCCGCCTGGGCCTCCTCGGGGCCGAGCGGCAGCGCGAAGGGGTAGTCGACGTCGGTGTTCTGCTTGAGCAGCTCCGCGTCCTCCTTCAGCTCCTTCCACGTCCCGGGGGCGCCGTCGATCCCGGCATCCTCGAAGAGTTCCTTGTTGTAGAAGAGCAGCCGGGTGGAGGCGACGAACGGCAGTCCGTACTGGGTGCGCTTCATCTCGCCCGCGTCGGTGAGCGGAGGAAGGAAGTTGGACTGGACGGGGATGGAGAGCATCTGGTCGGCGGAGTACAGCTTGTCCGCCGCGGCATAGTCGGCGTAGGCGCCTATCTGCGCGATGTCGGGGGCCTTGCCCGCCTTGACCATCTCGGCGACCTTGCGGTCCACGTCGTTCCAGGACTCGATCTGGACGTCGACCTTGATGCCGGGGTTCTCCGCCTCGAAGGCGGCCGTCAGATCGGCCCAGTACTTCTTGCTGCTCTCACCGCCGGCGACGTCGTAGTCGGCGGCCACCAGTTTGAGGGTGACACCGTCCCCGGAACCGCTGGAGCTGCCGCAGCCCGCGAGCGAAACCGTCATTCCGAGTGCGGCGACAGCCGCTGTCAGACCCAAGAAGCGCCGCTGCACAGCTCTTCCCCACCCTCTGCTACCTAGTACGTGTTCCGTTTGTCCCAGTCGGTCCCCCCGCGACGTCCTGTGAGATGAGGAGCGATCTTTCCCCATCCGGCGTACAAGGTCTACACCACTGCGGTCTCACTTTCACAACGCCTGCACGGCCCCGCGCGGGGTACGCCGCGCGCGGGGAGCGCCCGTGGCGGGCCCCGCGCCCTCCCCGCCCGGTTTGTATGGCGTGGCAACAATCTCGGCGAGTGGACTAGACCTTTACCCGTTCCACGCGCCAGACTGTTCCCGTGAGACACGTCATCGCCCTCGATGTGGGCGGCACCGGTATGAAGGCTGCCCTGGTCGGGGCGGACGGCACGCTCCTGCACGAGGCACGGCGGCCCACCGGGCGCGAGCGCGGGCCCGACGCCGTCGTGGAGTCGATCCTCGGCTTCGCCGCCGATCTCCGCGCCCACGGCCAGGAGCACCTGGGGCAGGCCGCCGAGGCCGCCGGTGTCGCCGTGCCCGGCATCGTCGACGCAGAGCACGGCATCGCCGTCTACGCCGCCAACCTCGGCTGGCGCGACGTCCCCCTGCGGGAGTTGCTGAGCCGCAGACTCGACGGCGTCCCGGTGGCGCTCGGGCACGACGTCCGCACCGGCGGCCTCGCGGAGGGCCGGATCGGCGCCGGCCGAGGCACCGACCGGTTCCTGTTCGTCCCGCTCGGCACCGGCATCGCGGGCGCCATCGGCATCGCCGGCACCATCGAGGCCGGCGCCCACGGCTGCGCCGGCGAGATCGGCCACATCGTCGTACGGCCCGGCGGCCCCGCCTGCGGATGCGGGCAGCGCGGCTGTCTGGAGACACTGGCCTCCGCCGCCGCGGTCACCCGCGCCTGGTCCGCCGCCGGCGGCGACCCCACGGCCGACGCCGCCGACTGCGCCAGGGCGGTCGAGGCGGGCGACAAGGCGGCGACCCGAGTGTGGCAGGAGGCGGTCGACGCACTCGCCGACGGCCTCGTCACCGCACTCACCCTGCTGGACCCCCGCACGCTGATCATCGGTGGCGGCCTCGCCGAGGCCGGGGAAACCTTGTTCTCACCCCTTCGGGCGGCCGTAGAGGAACGCGTGACGTTCCAGAAGCTGCCCACGATCGTCCCGGCGGCCCTCGGGGACACCGCCGGATGCCTGGGCGCAGGGCTGCTCGCCTGGGATCTACTCGCCACGGAGGTATCCGCCTGATGGCCGCCAGCGCCGCTCGCGCCACGAGCACGGTCCACGCCGGGAGCCCGCACCACCCGCCGAGCACTGTCCTGGCCGGTGCCCGGGTGGTGCTGCCGACCGGGACCGTCGACAACGGACGCGTCGTCGTCGAGGGCACGAAGATCGTCACGGAAGCCTCCGCCACCGAGGCTCACGTCCACGACCTGTCCGGCCACTGGGTGGTCCCCGGCTTCGTCGACATCCACAACCACGGCGGCGGCGGAGCCTCCTTCACCTCCGGCACCGCCGAGGACGTCCTGCGCGGCGTCATGACGCACCGGCGGCACGGCACCACCACACTGGTCGCCTCCACCGTCACCGGCGACATGGACTTCCTCGCCCACCGGGCCGGCTTCCTGTCCGAGCTGGTCGAGCAGGGCGACCTCGCGGGCATCCACTTCGAGGGGCCGTTCATCTCCCCGTGCCGCAAGGGCGCCCACAGCGAGGAGCTGCTGCGCGACCCCGACCCGGCCGAGGTCCGCAAGCTGATCGACGCCGCCCGCGGCACCGCGAAGATGGTCACCCTCGCCACCGAACTGCCCGGCGGCATCGACTCCGTACGGCTGCTCGCCGAGCACGGCGTGATCGCCGCGATCGGCCACACCGACGCGACGTACGAGCAGACCCGCGAGGCCATCGACGCCGGCGCCACCGTCGCCACCCACCTGTTCAACGCGATGCCGGCGCTCGGCCACCGGGCCCCCGGCCCGATCGCGGCGCTGCTCGAGGACGAGCGGATCACCGTCGAGCTGATCAACGACGGCACCCATCTCCATCCGGCCGCGCTCGAGCTGGCCTTCCGCAGCGCCGGCGCCGGCCGGGTCGCGTTCATCACGGACGCCATGGACGCCGCTGGATTCGGCGACGGCCGCTACCAGCTGGGCCCCCTCGAGGTCGAGGTCAAGGACGGTGTGGCGCGGCTCGTGGAGGGTCATTCGATCGCGGGCTCCACGCTCACCCTGGACACCGCCTTCAAGCGGGCCGTCACCGTCGACCGCATCCCGGTGGAGGACGTCGTCGCGGCGATCTCCGCCAATCCGGCGAAGCTGCTCGGCGCGTACGACAGGGTCGGCTCGCTCGACCCCGGCAAGGACGCGGACCTGGTGGTCCTCGACGCCGACTTCGCCCTCAAGGGCGTGATGCGTCGCGGCGAATGGGTCGTCCGCCCCGCAGCGGGCTGACGGCGCGGCACCTCGCGGCAGGCGGTTGGCCACCAGGTCTTGGGCCAACCGCCTTCCGTTTGGCATGATCAGAACCCGTACGAGCACGGCAAGCGCGTTCTTCGGGGGTGTCCACGGGTGATCCTTACGGTCACGCTCAACGCCGCCCTCGACATCACCTACAGGGTGGCCGCCCTCACCCCGCACGCCACCCACCGCGTCGGCGATGTCGTGGAGCGCCCCGGCGGCAAGGGCATCAACGTCGCCCGTGTACTCACGGTTCTCGGCCACGAGAGCGTCGTCACCGGCTTCGCGGGCGGAGCCACCGGGGCCGTACTGCGCGGGATGCTCGCCCCGCTCGCGCCGCACGACGCGCTCGTCGAGATCGCCGGCACCACCCGCCGCACCATCGCCGTCACCGACGGCGCGAGCGGCGACACCACGCAGCTGAACGAGCCCGGACCGACGGTCCTGCCCGAGGAGTGGGCCGCCTTCCTCTCCTCGTACGACTCCCTCCTGCGCGAGGCCGACGCGGTCGCGCTGTGCGGCAGCCTGCCGCCGGGCATCCATGTCGGCGCCTACGCCGAGCTGGTGCGCCGGGCGCGCGCCGCGGAGGTGCCCGTACTCCTCGACACCAGCGGCGAACCGCTGCGCCGAGGCATCGCCGCACGCCCCGATCTCGTCAAGCCCAACGCCGACGAGCTGGCGCAGCTCACCGGCTCGAGGGAACCGCTCCGCGCGACCCGCGACGCCCGCCGCCGCGGCGCGCACACCGTGGTCGCCTCGCTGGGCCCGGACGGTCTGCTCGCCGCCACACCGGACGGCACCTGGCAGGCCGTTCCGCCGGAGCCGGTGAAGGGCAACCCGACGGGCGCGGGTGACTCGGCGGTCGCCGGCCTGCTCTCCGGACTGGTCGAGGGACTCCCCTGGCCGGAACGGCTTTCCCGGGCGGTGGCCCTCTCCACGGCGACCGTGCTGGCCCCCGCGGCGGGCGAGTTCGACGCGGCCGCGTACGAGCAGCTGCTGCCGAGGGTCACCGTCGTCGAGCACACCCCGGCCGCACCCGGGAAGTGACGGCGCCGGAGCCGGACCTGAAACGCCTCGTCCCGGCTCGCGCGGGGCGCGGCCGGGACGATGACGGGTGACACGTACGGGCTACGGCCGCCGTGCGGACGCAGGGCCCGCGGTCAGCTCTTGGTCTGACCGGCCTCCAGCCAGACCTGGTCGAGATAGGCCTCGCACTGGTTCCCCTGCTCGCAGGAGATCTTGAGGTCGTTCTTGCCCTTCTCGAGGTTCACGAAGGCGTAGGTGTTGGTCCAGCCCTTCTCCCAGTCGCCCTCCGCGGCCTTCGCGAAGTTCGACATGTTGAGCTCGCGGGGCTGCCCGCCGTTGATCGTCAGGGAGGTCTTGGCGTCCTTGCCGGGCACGCTGTACGTGATGTACATCGTGTAGGCGCCGGCCTCCGGGACGTCCACCGACCAGCCGGCCGAACCGCCGACACCGTTGAACATCACGTACGCGCCGTCCGCGCCCTTCGCGCCGGGCACGTCCTTGGCGAGGGCCGCGGGCGGCCCCAGCGTCAGCGTCGCCGCGTCCTGCTTGGGCAGCTCGACGGGCTCCGGCTCCTTCTCGGACGGCGACGGCTTCTCCTGGACGGTCTCGCCCGCGGACGGGGTGGTGCCTCCGCCGCCCTGGCCCGCCGTGTCGTCCTTGTCGCCGTTGCTGGTCATCAGCGCCGCGGCGATGCCGATCACCACGACCGCGACGACCGCGATCGCGCCGATCAGCAGGCCCTTGGTGTTGGGGCCACCGCCGCGTCCGCCGCCGTGACCGCCCTGGCCGTGGCCGCCGGGCTGCGCCGGGACCTGACGCGTCTGGGCGGAAGCCCCGGGGTACGTCTCCGGTGCGGCGTACGCGGCCGTCGGCTGCTGGCCGTAGCCGGGCTGCTGCCCGTACGCCTGCTGGTGCGGGACCTGCTGGCCGTACTGTCGCTCGCCGACCGTACGGACCTGGTTGTACGAGGTGCGGGGGACCCCGGGCTGCGCGGCCGGACCGGGGTAGCCGTAGCCGCCCTGGCGCGGCGGCGTGGCGCCTGCCTGCTGCCCGTCGGCGTACAGATAGCCGAACGGGTCGTCGTCCTCGGGCGTGCTCGCGCCGTTGTTCCCGGCCGTCATCCCAGTCACTCCTCACCATCTCGTCAGCACAACGCTGACGCGAGGCGAGCCTACCCGGTTCCACTCACCCCTTTGGGTGTCGTGGGCCTCATCCGGTGGGACCGGGGCCGGTCACCAGGCCGGGTGCGGTCGGGTGTGATAGGTCACCCGGCCCCGCGGGGGCTCAGCCGGCCCTGCGGTGGACCTTCGAACGGGACCGCTTCTCGATGTACATCCGCTGGTCCGCGGATTGCAGGACCTCCTCGACGGACATCCCGCAGCTCGCCCAGCCGATGCCGAAGCTGGCGCCCACCCGCACTCCGCGGCCACCCACCCGGATGGGCAGGATGATCGCGTTCCGCAGACGTACGGCGAGGTCGGCGGCGTCCGCCGCGCCGAGGCCGTCGGCGAGGACGACGAACTCGTCACCGCCGAGCCTGGCGACCGTGTCACCGTCCCGTACCCCGGTGGTGAGCCGGCGCGCGACCTCCACGAGAACCGCGTCACCGGTCTGGTGCCCGAAGCGGTCGTTGATCGACTTGAAACCGTCCAGGTCGCAGAAGAGGACCGCGAGCCCCTTGGCGCCGTCGTCGATCTCACTGTCGGGCGCCACCGTGTGGACGTGGTGGTCGTAGGGCCGGCCACCGACCGTGTCGAAGTCGAAGCCGTCGCTCCGGAAACCGCGGTCGGTCTCGTACGCGGCGTCGAGCGCCTCGATGTCCGTCGCGTACGTCGCGTGCGGCCGCTCGCACAGGCGCGAACTGAGCCGGGCGCGCAGCTCGGCGCTGTTGGGCAGGCCGGTGAGCGCGTCGTGCGAGGCGCGGTGGGCGAGCTGGAGCTCGTGGCGCTTGCGGTCCTCGATGTCCTCGACGTGGGTCAGGAGGAAGCGGGGCCCGTCCGCGGTGTCGGCGACGACCGAGTTCCGCAGCGACACCCATACATAGCTGCCGTCCCTGCGGCCCAGTCTGATCTCCGCGCGTCCGCCCTCGGCGGAGGTACGCAAAAGGGTGCCGACGTCCTCGGGGTGGACGAGGTCGGCGAAGGAGTAGCGGCGCATCGCGGAGGCGGGGCGGCCCAGCAGCCGGCACAGCGCGTCGTTGGTGCGCAGCAGGCGGCCGTGCTGGTCGCCGCCCATCTCGGCGATGGCCATGCCGCTGGGCGCGTACTCGAACGCCTGACGGAAGGATTCCTCGCTCGCGCGCAGTGCCTGCTGCTCGCGTTCGAGGCGGACCAGGGCGCGCTGCATGTTGGCTCGAAGTCGTGCGTTGCTGATGGCGATCGCGGCCTGGGAGGCGTACATCTGCAGCGCCTCCTGACCCCAGGGCCCTGGCCGGCGGCCGTTGCGCGGGCGGTCCACGGAGATCACGCCGAGCAGTTCACGCCCGCCGCCCGACGCGTACATCGGGGCGTAGAGACGGTCCTGCGGGTGCCACTCGTCGTCGAAGCGGGGCTCGGGGCCGTCGGTGTGCCACTGGGGCACGTCGTCCTCTATGAGGACCCAGCCCTCGGTGTGCGGGATGAAGCGCAGGTCGCCCCAGGCCTCACCCATGGACAGGCGGCGGTCCCAGGAAGTACGCGAGCCGACCCGGCCGGTGATCAGGGCCTCGGCCGCGGCGCTGCCGGCGAAGGCGGCGACGACGAGGTCACCGTCGGGGCGCACCAGGTTGACGCAGGCCAGTTCGTAGCCCAGCCCGGCGACGATTCCGTCGGCGACGGTCTGCAGGGTGTCGGCCAGGCTGCGGGCCGTGTTGAGGTCCGCGACGACCTGGTGCAGCTGCCGCAGGGTCGCAAGACGGACATAGGGCTCCGACTCGGTCTCCATCGCTCGCTCTCCCCGAGACCTCGACAGCAAACTCCAGGGCGTCTGATTGGCGTACTTGTAGCGGTATCCCGGCCACTGAATCACAGCGAGCAGCTCACCCGGTACACAGGGTCAACAAATACTGGCCTCTGTGACTCAAGTCACATCAGGTGATGAAGGGTCAGATGCTGATCCGCCGGACACACCGTAGCTTTCTTGAAATCAACTATTGAACGCAAAACCATCGGAACGTACCCATGGTTACTCATGGTGGTCGGCCTGCGGTCCTAGGACCCGGCTGGTCCCCGAGCCCGATGCGGCGGCGGAACGGCCGAGACTAGCGTTCCTCGTGTGTTGCAGACGACCCCCGCTCCGGCCGCTCCCGCCATCCCCCATCCTGAGGGGGTGAGCAATGAGGAATTCCGTGCCGCCATGTCCCGTCTGGCCGCCGGCGTGGTGCTGGTCACCGCGCGCGACGCCGACCACGGGCCGCGCGGCGAGGACGTCGGCATGACGGCGACAGCCTTCATGTCCGTCTCCCTCGACCCGCCGCTGGTGCTCGTCAGCCTGCGCAACGGCTCACGCATGGACGACCTGCTCGCGGAACAGCCGCTGTGGGGCGTCTCCGTCCTCACCGAGGGCCAGCGGCAGATCGCCGGCCGCTTCGCCATGAAGGGCCGGCTCAGCGACCGCCTGCTCTTCGACGATCTGCCCCATGAACGCGGCGAGATCTGCGGGTCGCCTCTGGTGAAGGGCGCGCTGGCGACCCTCGAGTGCCGTACGGAGCAGCGGGTGGAGGCAGGCGATCACACGCTGGTGATCGGTCAGGTCCTGAAGGTGGGCCTCTCCGACGTGGTCGCCGGGCCCCTGACGTACTTCCGGGGGCGGTACCGGCACCTCGGGTGAACGCGCCGAGGTACGCGCGCCGCCGGGTTCGAGAGGCCCTGGCTACCAGTCGCGGCCGGAGCGGCCCCGCTTGGTCTCCGCGCGCTGCTTCTTCTCCCGCAGCCGGCGCTCGTTGATGCCGCGCGGGATCTTCGTCGCCCGGCGGGGCCTGGGCGGCGGGGCGGTCGCCTCGGCCAGCAGGGACGCCAGCCGTACCGCCGCGGTCTCGCGGTTCCGCCACTGAGAGCGGTGCTCCGAGGCGCGTACGGCGATCACACCGCCCACCATCCGGCTTGCGAGCCGCTCCAGCGCGCGGTCCTTCCAGACCGGCGGCAGCGCCTCCGTCCTCGCGAGGTCGAAGCGGAGCTCCACCTGCGAGTCGCTGGTGTTGACGTGCTGGCCACCGGGCCCCGAGGACCGCGAGAAACGCCACATGAGCTCGGCCTCCGGCAGGGAGACGGAGCCGCGGATGATGTAGGGCCCGGACATGTCATCCATGGTCCCGCGCCCCGGACGCGCCCGTCACCCTCTTTTCTCCCGGCCGTTCGTCCACATCGCCGTCCGGCCCCGCGCCGGCCCCGCCCGGGAAGTGGGAACCGGACCTCGGCGGATGGAACCTGACAGTCCCCTGCCCGCGTTATGACCTGTGACGGTAGCTTCGGGAGGACCCGTAGCCCGCAGATTCGAAATGAAGGGGACTTCCCAATGGCAGTAAGCCTGTCCAAGGGCGGCAACGTCTCGCTCACCAAGGAGGCCCCGGGCCTGACCGCCGTCACGGTCGGCCTCGGCTGGGACGTCCGCACCACCACCGGCACGGACTTCGACCTCGACGCGTCCGCGATCGGTGTGAACAGCGCGGGCAAGGTCGCCTCCGACGCCCACTTCGTCTTCTTCAACAACAAGGCGACGCCGGACCAGACCATCGTCCACACCGGCGACAACCGCACCGGCGAGGGCGGCGGCGACGACGAGCAGATCAACGTCAACCTCGCGGGCCTGCCTGCCGACGTCGACAAGATCGTCTTCCCCGTCTCGATCTACGATGCCGTCTCCCGCAGCCAGAACTTCGGCCAGGTGCGCAACGCCTACATCCGCATCATCAACCAGGCCGGCGGCGCCGAGATCGCCCGCTACGACCTGAGCGAGGACGCCGCCGTCGAGACCGCCATGGTCTTCGGCGAGCTCTACCGCAACGGCGCGGAGTGGAAGTTCCGCGCGGTCGGCCAGGGTTACGCCTCCGGCCTCGAGGGCATCGCCCGCGACTTCGGCGTCAACCTCTGACCTGACGTCCTGACACGGTCGTTCGACAGGGCCCCGGCAGCGAGCCGGGGCCCTGTCGCGCTCACGGCCTCGGGGGTTTCTCGTCCCCGTACAGCCACACCTTCCACAGATCCGTCAGGTCCTTGCCCGACCTCGCCTCCGCATAGGCGGTGAAGTCCCCTGTGGACGCGTTGGCGTGACGGTACTTCCGCGCCCAACCGCGCACGATCTTGAAGAACACGTCGTCGCCGACGGCCTCACGGAGCTTGTGCAGCACCATCGCCCCCCGCCCGTAGACCGGCGCCGCGAAGATGTCCTCGGCGCGCGGAGGCACGGCCGGGGCGAAGGCCCAGTTCTCCCGGTCCGCGAACGCGTCCTCGAAGCTCTCGCGCACCGGGGTGTCCCCGGCCTCCGCCAGCCACATCCACTCGGCGTAGGTGGCGAAGCTCTCGCTCAGCCAGATGTCCCGCCAGGTCGCGGGCGTCACCGAGTTGCCGAACCACTGGTGGGCCAGCTCATGGACGAGGGTCTCCTCGTCGAACCGGTCCAGCGGGAGGACCGGCCGGCTCTGCGTCTCCAGCGCGTATCCGACCTCCCCCGCGGGCACGACGACCGCGCCCGCCGACGAGAACGGGTACGGCCCGAATTTCTCCGTCCCCCACTCGACGATCCGCGGGATCCTGCGCAGCAGCGCCGAACTCTTCTTGGCCGCCGCCGGATCGACGGCCGTCACCACGGGCAGGCCGGCCGCCGTGCGGGTGGTCGCCATACGGAAGTCGCCGACCGCGAGCAGGACCAGGAAGCTCGCCATCGGCTCCTCGGACCGCCAAGTGAAGGCGGTTCGGCCGCCCTTGGTGCGCTCACCGGTCGGCTCGCCGTTCGACACCGCCTCGTAGCCGTCGGGAACGGTGACGGTGATGTCGTACGCGGCCTTGTCCGCCGGGTGGTGGTTGCCGGGGAACCACGCCATGGAACCCACTGGTTCGCCGACCGCGAGGACGTCGCCGTCCGGAACCCGCAGCCAGCCCTCCTTGGAGCCGTCGGCGTCCGTGACCGTCTGCGGGACCCCGGAGTACCGGACGACGGTACGGAACTCGGCGCCCTTGTCGATGTCCCGGCGCGGACGCACCGTCAGTTCCGTACCGGCCCGGTTGACGGCGGCCTCCGCGCCGTCGACCGTCACACGCTCCACCGTCATCCCCCGCAGGTCGAGGTGGAAGGCGCTCAGATCCTGGGTGGCGAGTGCCGTGAGCTCCGCGGTGCCTCGGAGACGGCCGGTGCGGGGGTCGTAGCCGAGGGCGAGTCCGTAGTGCCGGACGTCGTAACCGCCGTTGCCGAGCCGGGGGAAGTACGGGTCACGGAGCCCCGCGGCGCCCGGCGTTCCCCGCACGCCCGCGCCACCGTCGCAGCCCGTGGCGGCGGCCGCGACCAGCAACAGGGCCAGGGCGGTACGCAGGAGGGCGGGGCGGCGGGAGACGTACGGATCCACTCCGAGATCCTAAGCAGGCGGCACCCCGGGACGGTCCTGAACAGGCCTGCCCCAGGACGCCCGCCCGGTCAGCGGCCGAGCGCGGCGGCGCCTGCCTGGGCGAACTTCTCGTCCAGCTCGCCGCTCGGCGCACCCGCCACGCCGATGCCGGCGACCGGAGCCCCCTTGACCTGCACCGGCACACCGCCGCCGAGGAACAGCGTCCCGGGGATGTCCTTCAGGTTCGGGGCCTGCTCCAGCCGCTTGACCAGCTCGGAGGTGGCAGCGTTCCAGGACACCGCGGTGTACGCCTTCTTCTCCGCCGACTCGTACGACTGCGGGCCCGCGCCGTCGCCGCGCAGGGTGACGATCGTGTTGCCGTTCCGGTCGACGACGGCGACGGTGACACGCTGGTTCTCCTGCTCCGCGGCGTCGAGAGCGGCCTGCGCGGCCCTGGTGGCCGCGTCGATCGTCAGGTGCGTGGACTGCTGAAGGCTGCGGGACGAGACGTCGGCGGTCACGGCGGCCTTGGACTCCGCGGCCGGGGCGGAGGCGTTCGCCGCCACGGCGCCGAACGTGCCGGCGGCGACAACGGCTGCGGTGGCGGCACCGATCAGGGTCTTCTTCATCCGGGTGGCTCCTTCATGAGGGCGGCTGTTCCGCCGTGGCTCTCGTTCTGCCATCGATCCTCCGGCCGTCCACGGCCCGCTACGGTCCACGCTCCGGCTGCGCCTGGCGCGCATGATGGACGACGGGCGTGTCAGCCGATCGGTTGATGCCCCCATGGGTCCGCCGGGCCACCATGAAGAAGCAGGCCCAGGTCAGAGGCCTGGGCGGTCGAGGAGACGACGGTGGACAAGGAGCAGGACAGGGGCGGCCCCCGAGCCCCCGAGCGGGTACGGCCCCGGGATCGGGACCGGTACGGCGAGCACGCGGGCGGGCAGCACGGCGAGCAGGATCCCGACGCCCGGTGGCTGGCCGGCGTGATGCACGCGGCGTTCTTCCTGCTGCTCGGCGCCTCGCTCGCCCGCTATCTGCTGCGCCACCCCTGGGAGTTCCGGTCCCCGTGGATCATCGGGCTCTCGGTGACCCTCGCCGTCCTCTACACGGTGGGCCCCGTGTTCGGCCCGCGCGCCACCCCCCGCCGGCTGATGTGGCTGGTCACCGTCGTGGCCGTCTGGGTGGTCCTCGTCCTCCTCGCCCCGAGCTTCGCCTGGTGCGCCGTGCCCCTCCTCTACACCGGGCTGCGCGCGCTGCCGACCCGCGCGGCGATCGCCCTGGTCGCCCTGCTCACGGTGTTCGTCGTCGCCGCGCAGTTGCAACTCGCGCAGGGCGGCTTCGACCCCAACCTGGTCATCGCGCCGCCCGCCGTGGCGGCCGTCGCCACGGCCGTCTTCGTCCATGCGGAGCGGCTCGCCGACCGCCGGCGGGCGCTCATCGACGACCTGGTCCGCACCCGCCGGGAACTCGCCGCCACCGAGCGCCGCGAGGGTACCCTCGCCGAACGGCAGCGGCTGTCCATGGAGATCCACGACACCCTCGCGCAGAGCCTGTCCAGTCAGCAGATGCTGCTCCAGGCCGCGGACCGCACCTGGGACAGCGATCCGTCCGCCGCCCGCGGCCATGTCCGGACCGCCGAGTCCATCGCGGAGCGCAGCCTCGCGGAGGCCCGCCGCTTCGTCCACGACCTGGCACCGGCGGACCTCGCCGAGGGCGGGAGCCTCCCCGAGGCGCTCCGGGCGCTCGCCGCCCGGGAGTCCACCGATGCCCTCCCCGTCCGCTTCCACCTCGACGGCCCGCCCGCGCCGCTGCCCGACCGGGTCCAGTCGGCGCTGCTGCGTATCGCCCAGGGCGCGCTGGCGAACGTACGGGAACACGCCGGTGCCACCGCCGCCACACTGACCCTCACGCTCATGGGCGACCAGGTCGTCCTCGACGTCGCGGACGACGGGCGCGGCTTCGACCCCGCCGCAGGCCGCTCCTCCCCCGGCGTGCGCGGACACGGCCTGCCCGCGATCAGGGCACGTGTCGAACAGCTCGGTGGCACCCTCACCGTCGAATCCGCACCCGGCGAGGGCACCGTGCTGTCCGCCGCGATCCCGTTGGAGGCCCGGCGATGACAGCCGTACGGATCCTGCTCTGCGACGACCACGCCGTCGTGCGCGCCGGACTGCTCGCGCTCCTCGGCAGCGAGCCCGACATCGACGTCGTCGGCGAGGCGGGCAGCGGCGAGGAGGCCGTGGCGATGGCCGCCAAGCTGAAGCCGGACGTCGTCCTGATGGACCTCCAGCTGGGCGCGGGCATCGACGGCGTCGAGGCCACCCGCCGTATCGCCTCGCCCGGCACCCATGTGCTGGTCCTGACCACGTACGACACGGACGCCGACATCACCCGGGCCATCGAGGCGGGGGCGACGGGCTACCTCCTCAAGGCAGAGCGCCCCGAGGAGTTGTTCGCGGCGATCCGCGCGGCCGCACAGGGCCGCACCGCGCTGTCGGCACCCGTGGCGAGCCGGGTCATGGACCGTATGCGCGGAGCCGCCGGTCCGTCGCTGACCGACCGGGAACGCGACATCCTCGGCCAGCTGGCACGCGGCCTCGGCAACCGCGAGATCGCCCGCGCCCTGTTCATCAGCGAGGCGACCGTGAAGACCCACCTGGGCCGTATCTACGCCAAGCTCGGCGTCGACACCCGGGCGGGCGCGGTGGCGGTGGCGAAGGAGCAGCGCCTGCTGCCGTGACGCTTGGCGTCGTACGTGGCTGCGACGGCGGCGGCTTCGACTGCTGCGGCGGTGGTGGCGTCGTCTGCGCCTGCGGGCCCCGGCGCCGCCGTCGTGCGCGTCTGCGCGCCGCCCTGCGGCGTCACGGCGCGGCCGCCCCGCGACGGCGGCGTTTGCTTCGGCGGTGGCGGTTGCGGCTACGGCTCCGGCTTCGGCTCCGGGTCTGCCTCCGGCTGCGGTCCGGGACCGGCTGCGGCTGCTGCCCGAGGCACACCCCGCCCGCGACTTGGCTGCCCCTGCGGGCGGCACGGCGGCCCGACGCGTCTGCGACCTGCGTCCGGGCCGTCTCCCCCGTGCGACGGAGACGGTCCGCCGCGCAGAAGGAAGCATCCCCGCACCCTCCGCGGCCATCGTGGATGTCATGACCACCTCGACCGAAGCCTGCCGCCCGTCAGCCCTGCCCACCGCCACCGTGCCGGCGATCGCCCCCGCTCCGCTCTGGGCCCGCCGTGCCGCCCACGCCATCGCCCTGTGCGCCCTGCCCTCCGGTCTGTGGCGCATCGCCATGGCGAGCGGTGTCTACGTCGGCTACAGCGACCAGGTCCTGCGCGACGCCTTCGGCATCCCCGGCTGGGGCATCGCCTACGTCGTCGGCCTCGCCGTCGTCTCCGAGCTCGCCGCCCTGTTCCCCCTGCTCCTGGTCAGCGACCGGTGGCAGCCACTGCGCCCCCGCACGCTCGCCGCCCTCGCCTGGACCGCGTCCGCCCTGACGATCGTCTTCGCGCTGTGGCAGCTGGTGGTCCTGTTCACCGTGGAGAGCCGGAGCTACCTGACGGGCACCGCCGAGACCGTCTGGGCCTTCTTCTTCCTGCCGCTCGCCGCCGTCCCCTTCCTGCTGACCGCCGTCACCTGGTCGTACAGCAGGCGCCGCCGGGCATGACACCATCGACCACGTGCTCGACATCGGCTACTCCCTCTCGCGCCGCTTCCCCGACCCGCCGCAGACCGACTACCGGCGCGCGGACGTACACGCGCTGCGCCACGACCTCTTCTGCGGCGACGTCTATCTCGCCGACACCGAGAAGGACCGGGAGGTTTCCACAGCCTGGGGATGGGTCCCCGTGCTCGACTTCGCCTGGGCCCTGTGCGACATCGTCGAGCAGCTCGACCGCGACCCGCTCGGCAGCCGCGCCTCGAAGCCCCAGTACGCCGAGCTGGACTTCACGGAGTCCAGCGACCGGATGCTCTTCGAGCGCCGCTTCGGATGGGTCGACGTCGAGGCCGACTGGATGCCCGGCGACGAGCCGCCGATCACCTTCAACCACGCCGAACTCCGCCGTGAGGCCCGTGACTTCCTGCACGACCTGATCGCCGACCTCACCGACATGCACGAGGGCCTCGGCGACAACCCGGTGATCTGGGACCTCCAGGCCCGCTTCCCCCGCACGGCCTGACCCGGAGGCCCGGCCTGCCCCGGCACCTACTCCACGCGTACGCCGATCTGCGCCGCGAACGCGGGGGCCAGCTCCAGCAGTTGACCGGGGCTGATCACCGCACCCGCCAGCCGCTCCACGCCGCGTGCGATGTCCAGCTCCGCGGCCCCCCGCAGATCGACGTCCTTCATCCGCACCGCGGTCAGATCCGCCCGGCGCAGCACACAGTCCCGGAACTCCACCCGCTCCAGCCGCGCGCCCCCGAAGTCCGCCTCCGACAGCACGCAGCCGTGGAACACGACGTCCGTCAGTCTCGCCTCCCGAAGATTCAGGTAGTCGATCTTGCCGCCGCGCAGCATCACCCCCGTCAGCGACGCCCCGTGCAGCTGCGCCCCGCCCAGCCGCGCCTCCCGCACCTCCACGTCACGCAGCGAGGCCCCGGCGAGATCCGCCCCCACCCCGCGGACCCCCTCGAGCACGCAGTCCACGAAACGGGCCTGCGTCAACTGCGTCCCGTCCAAGGCGCAGTCCGTCAGCGCGCAGTCGATGAAGCGGGCCCCCGCCCCCTGCTGACCTCCCAGGTCCAGCCCCTCGAACCGCACCCCGTCGTAATCCCCGTCCGGCTCCAGGGCGCCGCCGCCGAACTCCTCGAGCTGCGGCAGCCGCACCTCGGTCACCCTCGCCGCCACCACTGCCGGTCTCCGCGCCTTCGCCATTCCCCCATGGTGACGTGCGCCACTGACAACGCCTTCCCGCCCGTCCGATGTCACATCCCCAGGCCCCCGATCCGTCACAGCCGTGAGAGCGACGAGCCGAACGACCCGGGAGAGACAGCCATGCATGAGATCACCGTCATCGGCGGCGGCTTCGCCGGCCTCACCGCGGCCATCACAGCCGCCGAGTCCGGCGCCCGTGTGTCCCTGTACGAGGCCCACCACACCCTCGGGGGACGCGCCCGCACCAGCGACGGCCCCTACCGGACCAACGACGGCCCCCACGCCCTCTACAACCGCGGCCCCCACTGGACCTGGCTGAAGCAGCGCGGCCTGCTCGGCCCCCTCGCGCCCCTGTCCCCCCTCGAAGGGGCACGCTTCCGCTTCCGCCGCGACGGCGCGCTGCGCAGGACCCCGCCCCTCGGAATGCTCAGGCTCGCCCGCCGTCCCGCCGGCTCGGCCCCCGTCGACACCGACTTCCTGACCTGGGCGACGACCGTCGCGGGGGAGCACGCCGCCCGGGCGGCCGCCCACTACATGGGCGTCGCGCTCTTCCACCACGACCCCGGCTCGCTCTCCGCCGCGTTCGTCCAGGAACGGCTCCGGCGGGCCACGGCCCTGCCACCGGAGGCCCACTACCCGCGTGGCGGCTGGGGGCAGGTCGTCGAGAGGATGGCCGCCCGCGCCTGGGACCTGGGCGTACGCATCGAGACCACGTCACGCGTCGACGCGTTGCCCGAGGGGCACGGCCCCGTCATCGTCGCCACCACCCTCGACGCGGCGCGCCGCCTCCTCGGCGACGACACCCTGCGCTGGACCAGCGGCCGCACCACCCTGGTCGACCTGGCGCTGCGGACCCGTCGCGGCGACGCGTTCGTGGTCTCCGATCTCGACGCCCCCGGCTGGCTGGAACGCTTCACCGCCCAGGACCCGACCCTCGCGCCGGCCGGGGAGCAGCTGGTGCAGGGCCAGCTCCCCATCGGCCCCGACGGGTCCAAGGCCGACGGAACCGCCCATGCGGAGGCCCTTCTCGACCTCGGGTTCCCCGGCTGGCGGGAGCGGACCGTATGGCGGCGAGAAGCGCTCTCGAACGGCCGCACCGGCGCCGTGGACCTGCCCGGCACCACCTGGCGCGACCGTCCCGCCATCGACCGCGGGGACGGCGTCTACCTGGCCGGGGACCAGGTCGCGGCGCCGGGGCTGCTCTCGGAGGTGTCCTTCAACAGCGCGCTGGAGGCGGCCTCGCTCGCGCTGCGCGGCAGCTCGCACCGGGCGGCCCGCAACCGTCTTGACGTCAAGCGCACTTGAGGTTGAACAGTGGGCCCGACGACCCCATCACAAGGGAGCCCACACCATGCACGCCGTACGCCTGCACGCCTTCGGCCCCGCAGAGAACCTGACCTACGAGACGGCCGACGACCCCGTACCCGGCCCCGGCCAGGTACGGATCGCCGTCGCCGCCGCCGGTGTCCATCTCCTCGACACGGCGCTGCGCGAGGGCGCGCAGGGTCCGTATCCGGTCGCCGTGGAACTGCCGACGATCCCCGGCCGCGAAGTCGCCGGCGTCGTCGAGTCCCTCGGTGAGGGCACCGACCCCGCCTGGCTCGGCAAGCGCGTCGTCGCCCACCTCGGCATGGCGCCCGGGGGTTACGCCGAACTCGCCGTCACCGACGCCGGCCGGCTCCACGAGATCCCCGGAGAACTCGACGAGGCGGCGGCCGTCGCCATGATCGGCACCGGAAGGACCGCGCTGGGCATCCTCCAGTACACCGACCTCGGGCCCGACGACATCGTGATCGTCCCCGCCGCCGCGGGCGGCATCGGCACCCTGATCGTCCAGTACGCCAAGAACGCCGGCGCCACCGTCGTCGGCCTGGCCGGCGGCCCCGCCAAGACCGCCCGCGTACGCGACAACGGCGCCGACCTGGCCGTCGACTACACCCGGCCGGACTGGCCCGACACCCTCCGCGACCACCTCGGCGACCGGCGCGCCGGCGTCGTCTACGACTCCGTCGGCGGTGAGGCCGGCCGCGCCGCCGTGGACCTCCTCGGCAAAGGCGGCAAGCACATCGTCTTCGGCTGGTCCAGCCAGGGCATCCTCTCCGACAGCCCGCTCACCCTCACCGAGGAGGAACTCGCCGAACGCGGCATCACCTCACAGGGCGTACTCGGCCCCGCCATGCTCGAGAAGGCCGGCGGTCTGCGCGCCCTCGAGAGCCGCGCCCTCGCCGAGGCCGCCGCCGGCCGGCTCCGCCCCGCCGTCCAGCGCTACGCCCTGGCGGACGCCGCCGACGCGCACCGCGACCTCGAGACACGCGGCACCGTCGGCAAGGTCGTCCTCGTCCCGTAAGTCCCCGTCACGTCCCGGGCCCGTCCCGGTCCCGTGAGGAAGGGTCAGGCTCCGAGGCTCTTGAGCGCCCCGTCGGTCAGCCGGTAGACCGTCCACTCGTCCTGCGGCCGTGCCCCCAGCGACCTGTAGAAGTCGATCGACGGGGTGTTCCAGTCCAGCACCGACCACTCCAGACGCTCGTAGCCGCGCTCCACGCAGATCCGCGCCAACTCCGTGAGCAGCGCCTTCCCGTGGCCGCCGCCCCGCAGCCGCGGCCGCACGTACAGGTCCTCCAGGTAGATCCCGTGCACACCGCGCCACGTGGAGAAGTTCAGGAACCACAGCGCGAAACCGGCGACCTCGCCGTCCTCCGTCTCCGCGATGTGCGCGAACGCGGCCGGCCGCTCGCCGAACAGCGCCTCACGCAGCTGCTCCTCGGTCGCGTTCGCCTCGTGCAAGGCCTTCTCGTATTCGGCGAGCTCCCGGACCATCTCGTGGATCACGGGCACATCGGCGGGTGCGGCAGTACGAATCATGCGCCCAGCCTGCCCTTACGACCGCTGGTCGCGCCAGAAGATTCCACGGAGCGGACCACCGCCCGCCCGGCGCCGCCCGTGCCGCTCCCCTACGTCGCGGAAAGCGGCCCGGAGCAGTAAATTCCCGCCACACGGCCCACCCAACGGCAGGGAAAGCAGCGACCCACATGAACACCGTCAACGGCGGCATATCGTTCTGGTACGCGCAGGACGGCGCGCCCGTCCCCCGCGAACCCCTCCCCGGCGACAGCAGCGCCGACGTCTGCATCGTCGGCGGCGGATACACCGGCCTGTGGACCGCGTACTACCTCAAGAAGGCCGTCCCGTTCCTCAACATCACCGTCCTGGAAGCCAAGTTCTGCGGCTACGGCGCCTCAGGACGCAACGGCGGCTGGCTCTACAACGGCATCGCCGGACGCGACCGCTACGCCCGGCTCCACGGCCACGACGCCGCCGTACGCCTCCAGCAGGCCATGAACGACACCGTCGACGAAGTCGTCCGCGTCGCCGGCGAGGAGAAGATCGACGCCGACATCCACAAGGGCGGCGTGCTCGAGGTCGCCCGCACCCCCGCGCAGCTCCAACGCCTGAAGGACTTCCACTCGGTCGAGATCGCGTTCGGCGAGAAGGACCGCATCCTGCTGGGCGCCCGCGAGACCGCGGAACGCGTCCACGTCAGCGGCGCCGTCGCCGGCAGCTGGACCCCGCACGGCGCCCGCCTGCACCCGGTGAAACTGGTCAAGGGCCTGGCCGCCGCCGTGGAGGCGCTCGGCGTCACCGTCCACGAGTCGACACCCGTCACGGAGATCAGGCCCAAGCACGCCGTCACCCCGTACGGCACCGTCCGCGCCCCCTACATCCTGCGCTGCACCGAGGGGTTCACCGCGTCCCTCAAGGGCCAGCACCGCACCTGGCTCCCCATGAACTCCTCCATGATCGTCACGGAGCCGCTCCCGGACGACGCATGGGACGAGATCGGCTGGTCCGGCCGCGAGACCCTCGGCGACATGGCCCATGCCTACATGTACGCCCAGCGCACCGCCGACAACCGCATCGCGATCGGCGGCCGCGGCGCCCCCTACCGCTACGGCTCGCGGACCGACAACGACGGACGCACCGGCCCCGCCACCGTCGAGGCGCTCCGCGAGATCCTGATCCGCTTCTTCCCCCGGCTCGCCGGCGCACAGATCGCCCACGCATGGTCGGGCGTCCTCGGTGTCCCCCGCGACTGGTGCGCCACCGCCACCCTCGACCGCTCCACCGGCCTCGGCTGGGCCGGCGGATACGTCGGCTCCGGAGTCGCCACCTCCAACCTGGCCGCCCGCACGCTGCGCGACCTGATCCAGCAGGACTCCGGCCAGTCGGGGCCCACCGACCTGACCGCGCTCCCGTGGGTCAACCACAAGGTCCGCAAGTGGGAACCGGAACCCCTGCGCTGGCTCGGCGTCCAGACCCTCTACACCGCCTACCGCAGGGCCGACCGGCACGAGGCCGCCACCCACACCCCGACGACGGCCCGCCTCGCGACCCTGGCGGACAAGATCTCCGGCCGCCACTGAAGGGCACACGGCGAAGGGCCCCCGGACGGTCTGTCCGGGGGCCCTTCGCGTGCTGGAGCCTCCTGTCGGAGTCGAACCGACGACCTCAAGATTACAAGTCAAGCGCTCTAGCCAACTGAGCTAAGGAGGCAGCGAGAGAAGTGTAACCAAAGCTCACGCCGCCCCGACGGGATTTCTCCCCGCCTCCGGCTACTGACAGATCCCCGATCGCCAGGTAGCGTCACGGCAGGTTCACTCCGTTGGACCAGACCACTCCCTTACTCGGATCGTCCGGCACGTTCCTGCCGGTGAAGGAGACACATCAGCATGGCTACTGTCACGTTCGACAAGGCGACCCGGATCTACCCGGGCTCCGAGAAGCCCGCCGTCGACCAGCTCGAGATCGAGACCGAGGACGGCGAATTCCTCGTCCTCGTCGGGCCGTCCGGCTGCGGCAAGTCGACCTCCCTGCGGATGCTCGCGGGTCTCGAGGACGTCAACGGCGGATCCATCCGGATCGGCAACCGCGACGTCACACACCTGCCGCCGAAGGACCGGGACATCGCCATGGTGTTCCAGAACTACGCGCTCTACCCGCACATGACCGTCGCCGACAACATGGGCTTCGCGCTCAAGATCGCCGGCGTCAACAAGAGCGAGATCCGCAAGAAGGTCGAAGAGGCCGCGAAGATCCTCGACCTCAGCGACTACCTGGACCGCAAGCCGAAGGCCCTCTCCGGTGGTCAGCGCCAGCGTGTCGCAATGGGCCGCGCCATCGTGCGTGAGCCGCAGGTCTTCCTCATGGACGAGCCGCTGTCGAACCTGGACGCCAAGCTCCGTGTCTCCACCCGTACGCAGATCGCGAGCCTGCAGCGCCGCCTCGGCATCACCACCGTGTACGTCACGCACGACCAGGTCGAGGCCATGACCATGGGCGACCGGGTGGCCGTGCTGAAGGACGGCCTGCTCCAGCAGGTCGACTCGCCGCGCAACATGTACGACCGGCCCGCCAACCTCTTCGTCGCCGGCTTCATCGGCTCCCCGGCCATGAACCTCGTCGAGGTCCCGATCACCGACGGTGGCGTGAAGTTCGGCAACAGCGTCGTCCCCGTCTCCCGTGAGGCGCTGTCCGCCGCCGCCGACAAGGGCGACACCACCGTCACGGTCGGCGTCCGCCCCGAGCACTTCGACGTCGTCGAGCACGGCGCGGGCGACACCAAGACCCTTTCCAAGGACGCCCCGGCCGGCCTCGCCGTGTCCGTGAACGTCGTGGAGGAGCTCGGCGCCGACGGCTACGTGTACGGCTCCGCCCAGGTCGGCGGCGAGCACAAGGACCTCGTCGTCCGCGTCGGCGGCCGTGACGTCCCGGACAAGGGCAGCGAGCTCCACGTCGTGCCGCGCTCCGGCGAGATCCACGTCTTCTCGACGTCGACGGGCGAGCGCCTCAGCGGCTGACCCGCCGAGCGGCCGGGCCGCGAAGCACAGCAATGACCAAAGGCCGGGCCCCCGCACTTCGGTGCGAGGGCCCGGCCTTTCGGGTAATTGTGCAAATAAGCCGCCAGAGGCGGATGTTCGGCCCATTTCACCGTCCGCGTCAACACGGTAATCGAAAGGCGCGATCGAACCATCCCTCGCGTGAGTGACTGAATGTCTCCAAATCATCACTGCCCGCTACGCTCGCGAGCGTGACCCACACAGCCCGCCGAATCGGCCGCACTCTCGCCCTCGTTCTGCCTGTCGTCCTGGTGCTCTCCGGAACCCTCGCGGTCACCGCCGTCCCGTGGGCAGGGCAGGCCACCCAGTCGCAGATGCTCACCGCCTCCTCGGAGAACGTGTCCGTACGCGCCAAGTCCCGCGCCCCGCAGGACGTCCTGCGCGACCGGCTGCTCATGGAGCTGCAGACCAAGGACCCGGGTGTCGCGCTCACCCGTCTCCAGCGGGAGATCGAGGCGCGCCCGTCGCTCGCGGAGCACTGCATGTCCCTCGCGCGTGCCCTCGGCCGCGCCGCAGTGGACCTCTACGGGCCGACCCGCGCCCAGTCGTTCTCCCGGCCCGTCTGCGACACGTCGTTCGCCACGGGCGTCGCGCAGCAGGCACAGGGCTCCTGACGGCCGTCGCGGACACGAGGGCCCGGGGACGCCCCGCCGGGCCCTGACCGCTCCCCGGGGCGCTCCTACGCCCCCACGGGCCGCTTCCCACGCCCCGCACGGCCACTGACGCCGTCCCGGGCCCAGGGGCGGCCGGCCCGCCGCATATCGTTCAGGCCATGCAAACGCCTACGTTTCCGACGCAGGCCGTTGTCCTGGCGGGCGGCCAGGGCTCTCGGCTGCGCCCGTACACCGACGACCGCCCCAAGCCGATGGTCGAGATCCCGGGGACCGGCACCCCGATCATCGGCCACCAGCTTGCCTGGCTGGCCGAGGAGGGCGTGACCGACGTCGTGGTGTCCTGCGGCCACCTCGCAGAGGTCCTCCAGGAGTGGCTGGACAGCGCGGTGCTTCCCCTGCGCGTCAAGACCGTCGTCGAGACGGAGCCCCTGGGCCGGGGCGGCGGCCTCAAGTACGCCGCGACCGCCCTGCCGCATCCCGATCGGCCCTGGTACGCGACCAACGGCGACATCTGGACCCGCTTCTCGCTGCGCGAGATGGCCGCCTTCCACGCCGAACGCGACGCCGCGGCGACCCTCGCGCTCGCGCGTCCGCGCATCCCCTGGGGTGCCGTCGAGACGGACGCCTTCGGGCACATCACGGACTTCATCGAGTCACCGCCGTCGCCGTACCTGATCAACGCGGGCGTGTACGTCTTCTCCGCGGAGTTCACGAGGCTCCTGCCGGATGTGGGCGACCATGAGCGGACGACGTTCCCGCGGCTGGCGCGCGAGCGCCGGCTGGCCGGCTTCCCGTTGCCCAACGGGGCCTACTGGCGGGCGATCGACACGGCGAAGGACCTGACGGAGGCCGCCAAGGAGCTTTCCACCCAGGTGCGTTGACCTTCCCGTCCCACGCTTCCGGTCGAACGGACGAAGGGGCGGCCACCGGATCGATCCCGGTGGCCGCCCCTTCGCTCCGTCGCGGACGGACGGGCGTTCAGCCCAGCAGGCCGCCGATCACGCCGCCGCCGTCGGAGCCGCCGCTGCTGCCACCGGAGCCGCCCGAGCCGTCGCCCGACCCGCCGCCGGTCGTGCCGCCCGAGCTGCTGCCGCCGGTCGAGGTCGGCCCCGTGGTGCCGGAGGACGGCGGAGGGGCGGGCTGGGAGCCGCTGGGCGACTGCCGACCGCTGCCCTGCGTCTCGCTGGGCGTACCGGCGACCTGCCCGCTCTCCCGCACGGCCTCCCGCGTCGGCGTGGACGCCGCTTCGCCGGGCTTCTCGGGGCTGGCGGACGGGGAGGGCTTCTCCTTGCGGGGGCGCGGCGAGCCGCCACCGGTTCCCGACTCCTCGGGCAGCGGGGCGCCGGGCAGGTAGTTGGTCGGGTTCTGGTTCGGGCCGGGCACCGTGACCATGTCGTTCGAGCGGACGGCGCCGCCGAGGATCGAACCCACGAGCATCGTCAGCCCGACGACGACCGCGGCGACGAGGCCGCCGCGACGCAGGACGCGCCGACGCAGGTCCCACAGTGCGGAACGGGGCCCGAGGGTGCGCCAGGCCTCGCCGGCGAGACGGCCGTCGATCGAGTAGACGGGGGCGCCGGCGATGATCAGCGGCGACCACGCCGCCAGGTAGATGAGGTCCGGCGTCTCGTAGACGGGGACCGACCGCCAGCTCACGGTCATGATCAGCGCCGCGGACAGCAGCGCGCCGACGACCGCCGCGACGCGCTGCCACAGCCCGAGGACGGTGAGGACGCCGACGATGACCTGGAGGAAGGCGACGGTGAGCCCGGCGCCGACCGGGTGGGCGACCGCGAAGTCACGCATCGGCTCGCCGAGCGCCCACGGGTTCAGGGCGTTGAGCCACTTGACCATGGAGCCGCGGTCGCCGCCGTCGAAGTAGACGGGGTCGCAGAGCTTGCCCATGCCGGCGTAGACGGAGATGAGGCCGAGGAGCACCCGCAGCGGCAGCAGCACCACGCCGAGGTTCATCCGGCGGCCGGGGTAGTAGGCGTGCCGCACGGAGTCCGCTCCGTGGCGCTGCGGGGAGCGCCGCTCGGCGCGTTCCCGCTCGAAGGCCTCGTCGTCGTACGCCTCGACCTGGTACGTCCCCGCGTCGTACGGCTGCTCGCCGTAGGACGGGCCGGTGTCGTACGAGTCGTAGGCGCCGACCGCCTGCCGCATCGGGGGCAGCAGCGGCCTGTCCCGGCCGGGGCCGCCGGGGGCGGGGACCGTGGGGGCCGCCACGGTCTCGTCGAGGTCGACGCGGGGCATGACCTGGGTGGCGCCCGCGCTGTAGGCCTCGTGCTCGAGGGTGGAGTTGCGTACGGCCTGGAGCAGCCCGGTCGCCCCGGAGTCCCCGGGGGCCGACCTGCCGCTCCATACGACGGGCGCCCTGCGCGGCCTTCCCGCCGCGCCGGCTCCGGCGAGCGGGGCGAGGCGCGCGGTGTCCGCCAGGGAACGTGCGGGGCGCGGGCTCCGGGCGAGCTGTACCCGGAAACTGGCGTGGCTGACGATGACCTGCGCGGGATCGCAGTCCACCTTCACCATGCTCAACGCAGGCTGATCATCGAACCCGGACCGGGGCGTTCTGGTGTCCACACTCATCTAACCGAGTGATGCGTGTTTAGGGCACGGCCGTGACGGGCCCGATCTGTCCGAGACCCGTCAAGCGCTCCTTATCGTCCGGTTTGCACCCGCGGCCGTCCGAAAACGGCCCAACACGGTCCTCAGGCGCGCCGCTTGGCCGCCTCGTACAGGACGACACCGGCCGCGACACCGGCGTTGAGGGACTCCGCGCCGCCCGGCATGGGGATGCGGACCAGGTAGTCGCAGGTCTCGCCGACGAGACGGGACAGACCCTTGCCCTCGCTGCCCACGACGATGACCAGCGGCCCGCCGAGAGCCTCGAGGTCCCCGACCTCGCTCTCGCCGTCGGCGGCCAGGCCCACGACGGTCAGACCGGCCTTCTGGTACGACTCCAGGGCGCGCGTCAGGTTGGTGGCCCGTGCGACCGGCGTACGGGCGGCGGTGCCGGCGGAGGTCTTCCAGGCGCCCGCGGTCATACCCGCGGCGCGGCGCTCGGGGACGACCACACCGTGGCCGCCGAAGGCCGACACGGAGCGGACGACGGCGCCCAGGTTACGAGGGTCGGTGACACCGTCGAGGGCGACGATCAGCGGGTCCTCACCGTCGTCGAACGCGGCGGCGGCGAGGTCCTCCGGGTGCGCGTACTCGTACGGCGGGACCTGGAGGACCAGGCCCTGGTGGTTGAGCCCGTTCGTCAGCCGGTCGAGCTCGGGGCGCGGCGCCTCCATGATGTTGATGTTGCCGCGTCCGGTGGCGAGCTGGAGCGCCTCGCGCACCCGCTCGTCGTTGTCGATGAACTGCTGGACGTAGAGCGTGGAGGCCGGCACGCCGTCGCGCAGCGCCTCGAAGACCGGGTTGCGGCCGACGACCATCTCGGACGTGCCCTTGCCGCCGCGGCGGGCGACCGGCCGACGGCTGGTGGCCTTCCGTGCCTGTGCGTTGGCGACCCGGTTCTTCTTGTGCCCCTTACGGGCGGAGGCGGGCGGCGTCGGGCCCTTGCCCTCGAGACCGCGGCGACGCTGGCCACCGCTGCCGACCTGCGCGCCCTTCTTGTTGGACGTGCGGCGGTTCCTGCGCTGGCTGTTCCCGGCCATGACTTTTCGTTCCTCTGGATCGCGTCGTTAAGTGAAAGTGTGCCGCCCGGAACACCGGGCGGCACATGCGCCCGGTGCTCAGCGCGGTCCGAGTGTCCAGCGCGGTCCGTCGGGACCGTCCTCGATGACGAGTCCGGACTGGTTCAGCTGGTCGCGGATGGCGTCCGCCGTCGCCCAGTCCTTGCGGGACCTGGCCGACTCGCGCTGCTGGAGCACGAGCCTGACGAGCGTGTCGACGACCCCGTGCAGGTCTTCGCCGCGGTCGGCCTCGCCCGCCCAGTGCGGGTCGAGCGGGTCCAGGCCGAGGACTCCCAGCATGGCACGGACCTCGGCGAGGCGTGCTACGGCGGCTTCCTTGTCGTCGGCGGCCAGCGCGCTGTTCCCCTGCCGGACCGTGGTGTGGATGATCGCGAGGGCCTGCGGTACGCCCAGGTCGTCGTCCATGGCCTCGGCGAACGCGAGCGGCACCTCGGCGGCCGGCGCGACCGCCCCCGCCTTCTCGACGACCCGCTGGACGAAGCCCTCGATCCGCGCGAACGCCGACTCGGCCTCGCGCAGGGCCTCCTCGCTGTACTCGATCATCGAGCGGTAGTGCGGGGTGCCGAGGTAGTAGCGCAGGACGATCGGGCGCCAGTTCTTCACCATCTCGGAGACGAGCACCGAGTTGCCGAGCGACTTCGACATCTTCTCGCCGCTCATGGTGACCCAGGCGTTGTGCACCCAGTACGAGGCGAAGGCGTCGCCGAAGGCCTTGGCCTGGGCGATCTCGTTCTCGTGGTGGGGGAAGATCAGGTCGAGACCGCCGCCGTGGATGTCGAAGGCCTCACCGAGGTACTTGTGCGCCATCGCCGAGCACTCCAGGTGCCAGCCCGGCCGGCCGCGGCCCCACGGGGTCTCCCAGGAGGGCTCGCCCGGCTTGGTCGCCTTCCACATGGCGAAGTCGCGCGGGTCGCGCTTGCCGGTGATGCCCTCTTCCGTGGGCTGGCGCAGGTCGTCGATGTCCTGGTTGGACAGCGCCAGATAGTCGGGGAAGGACCGCACGTCGAAGTAGACGCTGCCGTCGGCCTCGTAGGCGTGCCCGCGCTCGATCAGACCGCGCATCATCTCGACCATCTCGGTGACGTGGCCGGTGGCGCGCGGTTCGTAGGTGGGCGGGAGGCAGCCGAGGGCCTCGTAGCCGTCGTTGAAGGCCCGCTCGTTCTCGTAGCCGATGGACCACCAAGGACGGCCCTGGTCCGTCGACTTGGCGATGATCTTGTCGTCGATGTCGGTCACGTTCCGGATGAACGTGACGTCGAAGCCGCGGTACTCGAACCAGCGGCGCATGATGTCGAAGTTCAGTCCCGACCGGATGTGCCCGATGTGCGGGGCGGCCTGCACCGTCGCACCGCACAGGTAGATCGAGACACAACCCGGCACGAGAGGGGCGAAGTCACGGATCTGCCGGGCGCTGGTGTCGTACAGGCGAATGGTCACGCCACAAGGGTAGTGGGCGCGTGGTAGTGCCTCGCGACCGTTTCCTGCCAGGACGTGACATCAAGGTGACACGGACCACACCCGTGCCCGCCGCCCGTCACCCCGTGCGGACCACGAGCGCGGTCGCTATGGCGGCCAGACCTTCCGCCCGTCCGGTCAGGCCGAGACCGTCGGTGGTGGTCCCCGAGACCGCGACCGGCGCGCCCACCGCGGCGGACAGCGCCTTCTCCGCCTCCTCGCGGCGCTTGCCGATCTTGGGGCGTACGCCGATCACCTGAACGGAGACATTGCCGATCTCGAACCCGGCGGCACGCACGATCCGCGCCGCCTCCGAGAGCAGGGCGACGCCGGAGGCGCCGGACCACTCGGGCCGCGACGTACCGAAGTGGGCGCCGAGGTCACCGACGCCGGCGGCGGAGAAGAGGGCGTCGCACGCGGCGTGCGCGGCGACGTCACCGTCGGAGTGCCCCGCGAGGCCGTACCCCTCGCTCTGTGCGCCGTCCCAGAGCAGGCCGGCGCACCACAGCTCGCGCCCCTTCTCGAAGGCGTGCACATCGGTGCCGATGCCGACCTGCGGCAGACGGAGCTCCTCAGAAGCCATCGGTGGCCCTCCTCCTGGCGAGTACGGCCTCGGCCAGTACGAGATCGAGCGGCCGGGTCACCTTGAACGCTTCCTCGTGCCCCGGGACGACGACGACCCGCAGGCCCAGCTGCTCGACCATGCTCGCGTCGTCGGTGACGTTGTCGGTGACCGTCGCGTGCGCGCGCACGAGGGTCTCGCGGTCGAAGCCCTGGGGTGTCTGCACGGCGCGCAGAGCGGCCCGGTCGGGAGTGGCGACGACGGGCTCCGGCTCGTCCTTGCCGGCCGGTTCGACCAGCTTGACGGTGTCCGCGAGGGGCAGCGCGGGCACCACGGCGGGAGCGCCGTCGCGCACGGCCTCGATGACCGAGTCGACGGTCTCCACGGGCACCAGCGGGCGGGCCGCGTCGTGCACGAGGACGGTCCCGATGTCGTCCGGGAGCGCGTCGAGACCGAGGCGTACGGACTCCTGGCGGGTGTCTCCGCCGGGGACGACGAGGTAGTCCGTCCTCTCGGGCAGGGAGTGCGCGTCGAGGAGGCGCTTCACCTCGGGAGCCCCGTCGGGCGGCGCGACGACCACGACCAGCGAGACCGCCCGGGACGCGGCCATCGCGCGCACGGCGTGGACGAGCATGGGCGTGCCGTTCAGCGCGCGGAGCGCCTTCGGGGCACCGGGGCCGAGCCGCACACCCCGGCCGGCGGCCGGGATCACGGCCGCGGTGCGATGGTGGCGCGATACGTCTGACATCGGTTGCACTCCGGCAGGTTTGTTTCCTCAGCCGACATGGGTATGGCCACAGCGTGCCGGGCGCGACGCCTTGACGGGCCCTTCCGTGACCACTGGTCTGCGCCAGCCGCCGAGGCCCGGCACGCCACGGTGCCGGACGACGACGGTCGCGACCGTCAGAGAGTTGCGACCCTTGCGAGCCTTCAGCTGCGACCTTTCATACACATGCCGCAGCGCCCGGCGGCAGGCTGGATTTCACGGAGGGTGATTTCACAGCGTGCCAGCGGGCACCGCGGCATTATTGTGCG
Source organism: Streptomyces sp. NPDC086835 (assembly GCF_044745705.1). NCBI lineage: Bacteria > Bacillati > Actinomycetota > Actinomycetes > Kitasatosporales > Streptomycetaceae > Streptomyces > Streptomyces sp. NPDC086835. The sequence continues at coordinate 89,911 of NZ_JBIVAU010000004.1, read as the reverse complement.
TCAGGACGCGAGGACCTCGTCGAGCAGAGCCTCGGCCTTGTCCTCATTGGTGTTCTCCGCGAGGGCGAGCTCGCTCACCAGGATCTGGCGCGCCTTTGCGAGCATCCGCTTCTCACCTGCGGAAAGCCCACGCTCGCGCTCACGACGCCACAGGTCGCGCACTACTTCGGCGACCTTGATGACATCGCCGGAGGCGAGCTTCTCGAGATTTGCCTTGTAGCGACGGGACCAGTTCGTCGGCTCTTCGGCGTACGGTGCACGAAGCACCTCGAAGACCCGGTCCAGTCCGTCCTGGCCGACCACATCGCGAACGCCGACGAACTCCGCATTGTCCGCTGGCACGCGAACCGTCAGGTCACCCTGGGCGACCTTGAGCACCAAGTAGGTCTTGTCCACGCCTTTGATCTGGCGAGTTTCGATGGCCTCGATCAGCGCGGCCCCGTGATGGGGATAGACCACGGTGTCGCCAACCTTGAACGTCATGTGACAGGTACCCCTTCCGTGGCTATCCAGGGTAACACGGATACGGCTTCTTCTGAATGGCGTTTTCGCAGGTCAGGGCATATCTCGGGGCTTGACAACCGAGACAGGAACGTGCTGCGGACGGCTTCCGGAGTGCGGTATTCGCAGGTCGGAGCCGCTGCGCGGGCGAACAGAAACACGCGCGACACAGAGCGCGTACCCCCCTCCGAAGAGGCTGAACGTCCCGATTTGCCTGATTCTCGACGGTGAACTTCCCGTACTCCGTTCGGCCGCCGCTCACCCGTACGGACCGACGTGCCGGAGAATCCGGAATTGATCACCGCGGCTATTCGCAAGGAATGTGCGACGCCCCAGGAAATTGATCACCACGGTTATGTGAACGGGCGGGTCCGCGGGTGATCGGAACACCTGATCGGGGCGCGGCATCCGTACAGGCCGGCGGGTCACGCCGCGGCAGCCGCCGACACGCCGGTCGGACCTCCGCCCGGACGGGTCCTTCTCGTCCGCCGCCGGCAAAGGGCGGGTCGGGTGCCGGACGTGATCGGCGGCTCGGTAACCTGAGCGCGAGCTGACACGCCCTGAGCCGGTGGCAGCCGTCACCACCCGTCCTTACGTAGAAGGAGAAGCGCCGCCGTGAGCAGCAGCCTTCGACGCGGTGCCCTCGCCGGCGCTGCCATCGTCTTCTCGATCGCCTCGCTCTCCGCCTGCGGTGCGGGCAACGACGCGCAGACCCTCGGTGTCAGGCCGGACAACGCGGCCACCGCCGTCGACAACCTGAAGCTGCAGAACGTGAACGTCATCACGCAGCCGAAGCCGGACGTGAAGGGCCCCGCCGTGGTGGCCCTGACGATCTTCAACGAGGGCGTGAAGCCGCAGACCCTCGAGTCGATCACGCTGCCTGGCTCCGACGCCAAGGTGAAGCTGACCCCCGCCAAGGGCTCCAAGGACGTCACCGTCCCCGCGCAGGGCCGCCTCATCATCGGTGGCAAGGACAACGCGTCCGCCGTGATCGAGAACGGCAACCAGGAGATGAACGACGGCTCGAACCGCGAGGTCGTCTTCCGGTTCAGCGAGACGGGCGACGTCAAGCTGCAGGCGCTGGTAGTCCCGGCGACGAACTACTTCAAGGACTTCGGCCCGACCGAGGTGCCGAAGCCGTCGCCCGCCGCCCCCACGCAGTCCCCCTCGGGCAGCCCGTCCGGCACGCCCACCGGCACCCCGGCCTCCCCCGAGGCGCCGGCGGGCGACACGGAGGCGGCCGGCAGCGAGCCCGAGCAGCCGACCGACTCGGCGTCCGCGTCGCACAGCGCGGGCCACTGACACCAGCGCACGAACGCCGAAGGGGCGCCCGCCGGATTCCGGCGGGCGCCCCTTCGCCATGGGTCCGGCGGACCCTCGGTCCGCCGGACTCCTACGGCTCGAACTTGTAGCCCAGGCCGCGGACCGTCACCAGATAGCGCGGCGCGCCCGGGTCCGGCTCGATCTTGGCGCGCAGCCGCTTCACATGGACGTCGAGGGTCTTGGTGTCACCCACGTAGTCCGCGCCCCACACCCGGTCGATCAGCTGCATACGGGTCAGCACGCGGCCCGCGTTGCGCAGCAGCATCTCGAGAAGGTCGAACTCCTTGAGCGGCAGGTCCACCTTGCCGCCCGAGACGGTCACGACGTGACGGTCCACGTCCATGCGCACCGGCCCGGCCTCCAGGGCGGCCGGCGTGACCTCCTCCGGCTCACCGCGGCGGCGGAGCACCGCGCGGATGCGGGCGACCAGTTCCCGGGAGGAGAAGGGCTTGGTGACGTAGTCGTCGGCTCCTATCTCCAGCCCGACGACCTTGTCGATCTCGCTGTCCTTGGCGGTCACCATGATCACGGGCACGTTCGAGCGGCCCCGCAGCTGGCGGCACACCTCGGTGCCGGGCAGTCCGGGCAGCATCAGGTCGAGGAGCACCAGGTCGGCTCCGTTGCGTTCGAACTCGTCGAGTCCGTCGGGTCCCGTGGTCGCCACAGCGACCTCGAAGCCCTCCTTGCGGAGCATGTAGGACAGGGCGTCGCTGAAGGATTCCTCATCCTCGACGACGAGCACTCGGGTCACGGAAGGACCTCCGGGGCAGGAATTTCGGTGTTCGGATCGGTGTCGTAAGGCCGGTCGTCGTCCTCTTCGACGCGATCCTGGCCGCTGGTTGCGCGTTCTTTCGCCGCGCCTGCCTCCGGCAGCCGCAGCGTGAAGGTGGAGCCCTGTCCCTCGGAGCTCCAGACCGTGACCTCACCGCCGTGCGAGGCGGCCACGTGCTTGACGATGGCCAGCCCCAGGCCGGTGCCCCCGGTGGCTCGGGAACGGGCGGGGTCGACCCGGTAGAACCGCTCGAAGATCCGCTCGCGGTCCTTCTCGGAGATGCCGATGCCCTGATCGGTCACGGCGATCTCGATCAGGTCCCCGCCGGGCGCCGAGACACGGCGGGCGGAGATACCGACGCGGGTACGGGCCGGGGAGTAGTTGACGGCGTTCTCGACGAGATTGCCGAGCGCGGCTGCGAGCTTGCCACGGTTCCCCCAGATCCGCAGGTCGGCGGCGGCTCCCGCGGCCATGGTGATCTGCTTGGCCGACGCGGTCTGCCGGGAGCGGTCGATGGCCTCGGCGACCAGTTCCTCGACCCGTACGGGCTCGGAATCCTCCAGCGGGTCGTCGTTCTGCACCCGGGAGAGGTCGATGAGTTCCTGCACGAGGTTGGTGAGCCGGGTCGCCTCGATCTGCATCCGCCCGGCGAAGCGGGTGACGGCCTCGGGGTCGTCGGAGGCGTCCATGACAGCCTCTGAGAGCAGGGAGAGCGCCCCGACAGGGGTCTTGAGCTCATGGCTGACGTTGGCAACGAAGTCGCGCCGTACGGCCTCTATGCGGCGGGCCTCCGTGAGGTCCTCGACGAGCAGCAGGACGAGCCGCGAGCCCAGCGGCGCGACGCGGGCGGAGACGGCCAGCGCCTCGCCGCGACCGGTGCCGCGGCGGGGCAGGTCCAGCTCGACCTGCCGTATCTCCCCGTCCCGCCGGGTGTCGCGGGCCATGTGCAGCATCGGTTCCACGGCGAGCTTGCCGCCGCGGACCAGGCCGAGGGCGTACGCCGCGGAGCTGGCCTTGACGACGGAGTCGGACTCGTCGAGGACGACCGCGGAACTGCGGAGCACCGACAGGACCGTGTCGACGCCGGGCGGGAGCACGGCATCGGTGTGGAGCGACGTCCGGGTGGGCCGCTTCTGTTCGCGCTCGCTCCAGCGGAACGCCAGCACCGCGATGACACCGGTGCAGAGACCGGCGATCGCTGCTGCTGCGGCAACCGCCGCGTTCACGTCCATGCATTCAGGTTATGCGGGTCGCGGGGCACTCTCCCAGCCAAACGGGTGGCACCTCGAACAGTCGTCGCTCAGAGTTCACCAAGGGGATAGTGCTGGTTCATTTGGGATGGAGCCGGCGGACTCCTGCCCATCGGAACGTGGGAGCGTGGGGGTTCGAGCCCCACCCGGACCCCGGTCGTATCAAGAGAGGGACACCATGCGGGACGCGTACCACGAGGAACTGGACTCGATCGGCGAGGGCCTGGTCGAAATGGCCCGGCTGGTCGGGTCGGCGATCGGGCGCGCCACCACGGCCATGCTCGACGCCGATCTCAAGCTCGCAGAGAACGTGATCGCCGGCGACCAGAAGGTCGACGATCTGCAGCACGACCTGGAGGCACGGGCGATCGCCCTGCTGGCGCGGCAGCAGCCGGTCGCCACGGATCTGCGGATCGTGGTCACCTCACTGCGGATGAGCGCCGACCTGGAGCGCTCCGGCGACCTGGCCCAGCACGTGGCCAAGCTGGCCCGGCTGCGCTTCCCGAACCGTGCCGTGCCGAACGACCTGCACGCCACGATCCTGCAGATGGGACAGCTGGCCCAGCGCCTGATGGCGAAGGCGGCGGAGGTCATCATCACCAAGGACGTCGACCTGGCGCTCCAGCTGGAGCAGGACGACGACGAGATGGACCTGCTGCACCGCACGCTCTTCCAGCACCTGATGGACGACCGCTGGAAGCACGGCATCGAGACGGCGGTCGACGTGACGCTGCTCGGCCGCTACTACGAGCGGTTCGCGGACCACGCGGTGTCGGTGGCCAAGCGCGTGGTGTACCTGGTGACGGGTGAGCACGCCGACGAGATCCAGCAGCAGACGACGGTGGAGGGCGCATAACGGCGCCGATGGGGCGCACGGGGGGCGCTTGCGCGCATGCGCCGTTGATGCGCCCGGCCCGGCGGGACTGCAATGGGCGTGGCGGCATTCCCGTACGCCTCTGAGGAGGGACCCATGGCCGAATCCCCCACCACCGACCCCCGGCAGGAAACCCCGCGCGAAGCGGTCCACCTGCCCGTCCTCGGCGCCTGCGGCTGTGGCTCCGGCTGCGGCTGCGGCTGCCAGTCCGGCGCCCCCTGCCAGTGCGGCGGCTGCTGCGGCTGACGCGCACACGCACGACGAGGGCCCCGTCCGGTCGCGGACGGGGCCCTCGTCGTGCGGCGTCGTCCCCGCGATGGATCACGCATCACGCTCGACGGTCTTCCGGTCCCGTGGGATGTCAGGCCGCGAGGGGGACCTGCTCGCCCTCCGCCGGGTTCCGGTAGTGGGTCCAGATCTGGTTCAGCTCGTGCTGGTAGTAGAGCGCGTGCAGGCCGGCGACGATCATGAGGATCAACCCGATCCAGGGATTGCAACTGGGCCGCATCCCGGCCGCCTTCTGCATGTCGGCGATGCGCTGACCGGTGTTGTAGACCGACACGAAGGGCGGAACGATCACCAGCCAGCCGACGAGCACCGCCAGAACCGCGTACGCCGGGTTGACCTCGATCCGGCGGTCGAAGTCACGGGCCTCGCGGTTGACCTTGTAGTACCAGACGAAGTGGTAGACACCCAACGTGATCAGCGGCCAGATCAGCCACACGAGAAAGATGTTGCGGGGTCTGCCGACACGACCGGACACGACGCACCTCCTTTCACTCCAGTCCAGCACGCCGATCGGGATCAGGCGCGCGGGGCGAGGGAGCGGGCACCATCGCGCGGCCCGTCCGGCACGGAGCCGGACGAGGAGTGCGTGGCGGCTCGCAGACCGCCCGGCACATGAACGAGCCCCCTGCTCGCGGGAATCCGCGGGCAGGGGGCCTGATCGTGCAGCGGGCTACTTCTTCTTGCCCTGGTTCTTGACCGCCTCGATCGCGGCCGCCGCCGCGTCCGGGTCGAGGTAGGTGCCGCCCGGGTTGACCGGGTTGAAGTCGGCGTCGAGCTCGTAGACGAGGGGGATGCCGGTGGGGATGTTCAGGCCGGCGATGTCCGCGTCGGAGATGCCGTCCAGGTGCTTGACCAGCGCGCGCAGGCTGTTGCCGTGGGCGGCGATCAGGACCGTGCGGCCGGCGAGCAGGTCGGGGACGATGCCGTCGTACCAGTACGGCAGCATGCGCTCGACGACGTCCTTGAGGCACTCGGTGCGGGGACGCAGCTCGCTCGGGATGGTCTGGTAGCGGGCGTCGTTCGCCTGCGAGAACTCGTTGTCGTCGGCGAGGACCGGCGGAGGCGTGTCGTACGAGCGGCGCCAGAGCATGAACTGCTCCTCGCCGAACTCGGCCAGCGTCTGTGCCTTGTCCTTGCCCTGAAGGGCGCCGTAGTGGCGCTCGTTCAGCCGCCAGGTCCGGTGGACCGGGATCCAGTGGCGGTCGGCGGACTCCAGGGCGAGCTGCGCCGTGCGGATGGCGCGCTTCTGGAGCGAGGTGTGGAGCACGTCGGGGAGCAGACCGGCGTCCTTGAGCAGCTCACCGCCGCGGACTGCCTCCTTCTCGCCCTTCTCCGTGAGGTTGACGTCCACCCAGCCGGTGAACAGGTTCTTCGCGTTCCATTCGCTCTCGCCGTGGCGGAGGAGGATCAGCTTGTACGGTGCGTCGGCCATGCGCCCGAGCCTAATCGACGCGCCGCCGGCGCCGCGCGGCTGCCCGAGGAGCGGACCGTTGACGATCGCCGTCAATTGAGTGGCGGCCGGCGCCTCCCGCTAAGTAAGTTGCGGCTGCATCAAAAGACCATTACAGCCGTGGGGGGCTCCCGTATGTCCATCGCTTCGCTCGGACGCGCAGCGCGCACGACCGTCTCGGGCCTGCCCCCCGGCTTCTGGTGGCTGTGGACCTCCACGCTGGTGAACCGGACCGGCGCGTTCGTGCTCACGTTCCTGTCGCTCTACCTCACGCAGGAACTGGGCTACTCCGCCTGGTACGCCGGTCTCGTCATCGCACTGCACGGGCTCGGCGGCGTGGCGGGGTCGCCGCTGGGCGGGATGCTCACGGACCGGTGGGGCCGGCGTCCCACCATGATCTCGATGCACCTGGCCGGGGGTTCGTGCGCCGCCGCCCTCGCCGTGGTCAGCAGCGCCTGGGGCATCGCGGTCGTGGTGCTCCTCATGGGCGTGGCGATGCAGGCCGTGCGGCCGGCGATCAGCGCGATGATCGCGGACATGGTCCCGGAGTCCGAACTGCGCCGGGCCTACGCGCTCAACTACTGGGCCCTCAACCTGGGCTTCGCCGTCGCCGCGCTCGGCGGCGGTGCCGCGATCTTCCTCGGCTACCGGACCCTGTTCGTGGCGGACGCCGTGGCGACGGCCCTGTGCGCGGTGATCGTCTTCATGCGGCTGGGCGAGACCCGGCCCGAGGCCCGGGTCGACAGCGCCGGCGAGAGGGTCGAGGAGCAGCGGGTGACCGTCCTCGACGTGATGAAGGACGCCCCGTTCCGCACCCTGGTCCTGCTGAACCTGCTGGTCTGCCTGATCTTCACCGCCCCGTGGGTGGGCCTGCCGCTGACCATGGCCGGTGAGGGACTGTCGGCCGATTCGTACGGCATGGTCATCGCCGTCAACGGTGTGGTGATCGTCGCCCTGCAACTGCTCGTCAACAAGATCACGGACAAACGCTCGCCGGCCGCGCTGCTCACCGTCTCCTCGCTGCTCTTCGCCGTCGGCACCGGTGCGACGGCCCTGGCAGGCACCCCGCTGGTCTTCGCGGCGACCGTGGTGGTGTGGACGCTCGGCGAGATGGTGCACGTCCCGACGAACGCCGCCGCCACCGCCCGGCTGTCCCCCGAGCACGCCCGGGGCCGCTACCAGGGTGTGATGGGCATGTCCTGGGCCGTCGCCGGTTTCGTCGCCCCGATCCTGGCGGGCTGGGTCGTGGACGGCCCCGGCCCGGACGTCCTATGGATGGGCTGCGCGGTGGTCGGCGCGGTGGCGGCGGTGGGTTACTCGCTGCTGCTGCGAAGGGCGCTGGCGGAGACGGGCGGTCCGGTGGAGACGGGCGGTCCGGCGGAGCCTTCGGTGCCCAAGGCCGTGGAGGTCGCGAAGGCGGCAGACGTGACGGCCGCGAACGACAAGGAGACCGAGCAGGGCGCGACCCCGGTCGGGGGCTGACCGGGCCGGCACGCCCGCGATCGCCGGCGTCTAGGTGTCGGCCCGGCCATCCGGCGCAGGCTCCGCCGTCACGCGGGTCCCCGGGTGACGGAGCGCGCAGAGGAAGGCAAGGGCGAGCGCCATGGCCATCCCGTAGAAGACCCACTGGTTGGCCTCCGCGAAGTCCATCCGGATCGCGTCCATCGAGTCACGCATGATCCGCGCCCCCTCGCCGGCACCCGACGGCGCCCGGTCGTCCGCGTGCCCGGTCACCGCCTCCGCGATGTCACGGCCCGCCCCCCGTGCCGCGGTGTCCGGAACGCCCTTCGAGGTGAGGGTGTCCACGACGCGGTCGGTGGTGACATGGGTGAGCACGGTGCTGAAGACGGCCATGCCGACCGCGGCCGAGAAGTTGCGGACGGTCTGCGTGATACCGGTGACCTCGCCGTAGGAGGCGCCGATGGAACGGTTGACCGCGTCCGTCGAGGCCGGCGCCAGCAGGAAGCCGATACCGGCGCCGGCGAGGGCCGCGTACGGCCACTGGTCGTGCATGGACAGGTCCGTCATCTTGTGCGCCCAGAGCGCGAACCCGGCCGCTCCCAGCGCCGTACCGAGCTTCATCGCGGGCCGCGCGCCCCGCTTGTCCAGGATGCGGCCGCCCCACTGCGAGGCGATGCCGAAGCCGATGAAGAAGTACAGCAGGAACAGCGCCGCCTGGTTCGGTGACGCGCTCAGCGAGACCTGCGCGTAGACGGAGGCGAAGAAGAACACCGGGACGAAGGCGAGCATCGCGAAGAAGAGCACCAGGTTGTCGACGGTGAACGCCCGGTCGCGGAACACCTCGAGCTTGATGAGCGGATGCTCCACGCCCACCTCGTAACGGCAGAACAGCGCGAGGACCGCCAGTCCGCCGATGATGCACAGCCAGGTCAGGAAGCTGCTCCAGCCCCAGGCGGAGGCCTGCTGGAGACCCAGCACGCCGAGCCCCATACCGACGGCCACGAGTACGGCGCCCGGGATGTCGAGACGCTCACGGCGGGAGGTGTCCGGGATACGGGCCAGCGCCGTGAGCACCAGGGCGACGACGGCGACCGGCACGTTGACCCAGAAGATCGCCCGCCAGGTCCAGTCGGTCAGCCAGCCGCCGAGGAGCGGGCCGACGGCGGTCAGCGCGCCGGAGAGCCCGAAGAACAGGGCCAGCGCGCGCCCGCGCCGCTCCACCGGGAAGACCGCGATGACCACAGCCAGCGCCGCGGGGAACATCAGGGCCGCGCCGAGCCCTTGGGTGGCCCGGAAGATGATCAGCCAGGTCTGGGCGAAGTCGCCCTTGGGGACACATCCGCACAGCACGGAGGAGATGACGAACATCAGGGTGCCGGTCAGCATGATCCGGCGGTGTCCGAAGATGTCGGCCAGCCGCCCGCCGAGCGCGAAGAACGCCGCCAGCGCGAGCAGGTAGGCGTTGACCACCCACTGCATCCCTGAGGACGAGAGTCCGAGCTCGCCGATGATGCTGGGTGCGGCGATGGACACGATCGTCTGGTCGATGAAGGTCATCGACACCGCGAAGAGCATCGCCGCAAGGGCCAGCGTCTGGTTCGGGGCGCCGCGGGCGGAACGGGTGACCGGACGGCCCGAGTCCCGGCCGGTGGGCGCTCGTTCGGTGCTCATGATCCGAGTTTGGACCTGATGGTTCATGTCCGCACATCCATGGTGATGTACGTACATGCCGCTGTTAGCGGCCGAGTCGGCGCTGCGCCTCGTAGAGATTGGCGGGGTGGACCGCGCCTGGGGCTCCGTACGCCTCCAGGCGGGAGTTGAGCGCCCCGGTGAAGTCCGGGACGTCGGTCTGGTCGAACTCGCGGACCTCGCTGATGGCGACGGTGGCGCTGTACGGGGCGATCCCGTCGATCCGGACCAGGCCGGCGCGGCCGTTGGTGACCGTGACGTTCCAGTGGGTGAAGCGGGCACCGTACAGGGGGCCGGCGCTCGCGTCGCCGCCGTGGCGGCCGTTGTTCTCCACCGTGATCTCGGTGCGGACACATCCGAACGGCATGCCGCGGTGGGTGTCGAAGGTGCCCATCTCCATCACGCCTCGCGACCAGACGTTGTAGCTGGACAGGCCCTCGACGTTGATGCCGTGGAGCTGGGTCCCGGCGGGTGCCGGGACGGTGCGGCGCGCGACGGTGAAGTCCTCGACGAGGTTGTCGTGCGAGCCCTCACGGCAGAAGTAGGGGTGGTGCGAGCCGCGGCCCTCGACGCGGGTGCGCCGCAGCGTGCAGGCCGAGGCCGCGACAAGGCCGAACCCGTTGTCGACATGGCGCACGGTGACGTCGTCGGCCCAGCAGTCGTACGCGCACTGGAAGGTGACGCCGTTGTAGCCCTTGTCGAGCAGGTGCGGGGACTGCGGCGTCTCGATCGCCGCGAGGGTCAGGCCCTCCACGCCGGAGCCGGTGAGCGGTGTGACGAGAGTGGTGAGGCGCGGGTCCCATTCGGCGCGTACGTCGAGGGGCAGCGGGCGCTCGAGGGTGACCCGGTCACGTGTGACCGACGTGATGCGCACGGGCCACTCGTAGGGGACGTAGGACGTCAACTTGGTCTTGTCGTCCCAGACATACGTCTTCGTCCCCTCTCCGTCACCGGCCATGTGCCGGAGCAGGGTGTGGCCGGCGTCGTCGGCGAGGCGGAGCATGACGAGCTGCCCGCGGCGCAGCCCCGAGGTGTCGGAGACGGTGACGGACCGGTCGCCGCGTCGGGCGGGGGCGACGGTGGCGAGGGTGGTCCACTCGTCGCGCCGGTTGCCGGTCCACCCTTCGAAGGGCCATGCCCTGGCCCTGATGGCGTCGGTGAGGGAGGCGTAACGGTCCTTCGGGCAGAGCCAGATGAGGCCGCCGGCCCAGGACCAGGAGGACTTGTCCCCGCCGTAGCGGGAGCCGTAGGGGCCGATGAGTTCGGTGAGGTTCCTGGTGGCGAGGAGGGTGGTGCGGCCGCTCCCCGCGCCGCGCAGGACGACGCCGCTGTGCCCGATGCGGATGACGTCGTCGATGCGGTACGTGCCCGGCGGGACGAGGACCGTGCCGCCGCCGCGTTCGCCGACAGCGGCGACGGCGCGGTTGATCGCGGGTGCGCAGTCGACGGAGCCGTCCCCCTCGGCCCCGTAGTCGCGCACGTCCGCCCTGACGGGACGCCGCGGGAGGTGACGCGCCCCGGCGGCCCGGCCGGCACTGCCGATGTAGGGGATCTGCGGATGGGTGTAGGGCGCGCGGCGGAACTCCCGCCACAGTTCAGGGGTGGTGCGCGGCCACGCCGCCGCGGGAGCCGCCGTGAGGCCGCCGGTCGCGGCGGTCGCCACGACGGCCGTCGCACCGGCGAGCAATGCGCGCCTGCTGATGGCTCGTTGATCGGTCCCCATGACGTCACCTTCCACGGATGTGAACGACGTTCATATTTACGTCGGCGGTGAGCATGCCACGAGGACCCGGCGCACCGAAAGGGTCGTGCACCGGGCAACAGAGGAGTCAGGACGTCAGCCGGCGGGCCGCTGGGTCAGGTGCGTGAACGCGTCCAGGTTGCGCGTCGATTCGCCACGCGACACGCGCCACTCGTACTCACGACGGATGGCGCTCGCGAAGCCCAGCTCCAGCAGCGTGTTGAACGAGCCGTCCGCCGCCTCCAGGATCGAGCCGAGCAGCCGGTCGATCTCCTCGGGCGTGACCACGGACAACGGGAGTCTGCCCACGAGGTAGATGTCGCCGAGCCGGTCGATCGCGTAACTCACCCCGTACAGCTTGAGGTTGCGCTCCAGCAGCCAGCGGTGGACGGCCGCGTCGTTCTCGTCGGGGTGGCGGATGACGAAGGCGTTGACCGAGAGCGAGTGCTTGCCGACGAGGAACGAGCACGTCGTGGAAAGCTTGCGCGTGCCCGGGAGTTTGACGACGTAGGAGCCCGTGTCGGGGTTCTCCCATTCGAGGTCGGCGTCCTTGAAGGCCTGCTCGATGACCTGCGTCGCCTGCTGTACGTCAGCCATGGGGCGAGCGTACGTCAGAGGTACACGGCCCGCGTGCGACGGCCGTCACAGCCGCGCGGCCCGCGCCGCGCCCGTCGGCGGGCACGAATCAGGGGTGACCCGTCAGTGGTGCGCGGCGCGCATACGGTGGCGGTGTTCGTACATGGCCGCCTGGTAGACGTCCGCGGTCGCCGACGCCGACGCCTCCCAGCCGAACGACTGCGCGTGCCGGGCCGCCGCCTCTCCCATCCGCTCGGTCCGGGAGGGGTCACGTACGAAGCCGGCCAGGACGTCCGCGTAGTGCGCGGGATCGTGCCCCGGCACCAGGAAGCCGGTGCGCTCGTCACGGACGGCGACCGGGAGACCGCCGACGGAAGCGGCGACCACCGGCGTGCCGGCGGCCTGCGCCTCTATGGCGACGAGCCCGAAGGATTCGCTGTAGGAGGGCATGACCAGTACGGAGGCGGCACGGAACCAGTCCGCGAGCTGTTCCTGGCCGACGGGCGGCCGGAAGTGGACGACGTCCGCGATGCCCAGCCTGGCGGCCAGCTTCTGGAGCCCCTCCGGCTTGGCGAGCCCGCTGCCGCTGGGGCCGCCGACGACGGGAACGTGGATACGGCGCCGCAGGGACGGGTCGCGTTCCAGCAGGGTCGCGACGGCGCGCAGCAGGATGTCGGGGGCCTTGAGGGGCTGTATCCGGCCCGCGAACAGCGGGATGAACGCGTCCTGGGGCAGCCCGAGGCGTGCCCGGGCGGCGGCCCGCCCGTCCGCGGGGCGGAAGAGGTCGAGGTTCACGCCCGGGTGGACGACGGCGATCTTCGCGGGGTCGGCGTCGTAGAAGCGGGCGAGCTCGTCGGCCTCCCCCGCCGTGTTGGCGATCAGCCGGTCGGCGGCGTTCACGATCTGCGTCTCGCCGATCACGCGGGTGGCCGGCTCCGGGGTGTCGCCCTCGGCCAGGGCGGCGTTCTTCACCTTGGCCATGGTGTGCATGGCGTGCACGAGCGGGACGCCCCACCGTTCCGCCGCCAGCCAGCCGACGTGGCCGGAGAGCCAGTAGTGCGAGTGGACGAGGTCGTAGTGGCCGGGGCGGCGGGCCGCCCACGCCTGCATCACCCCATGGGTGAAGGCGCACAGCTGAGGTGGCAGGTCCTCCTTGGCCAGGCCCTCGTAAGGACCGGCGTCGACGTGCCGCACGAGGACGCCGGGGGCCAGCTCCACGGCCGGCGGCAGGCCGCCGGCCGACGCCCTTGTGAATATCTCGACCTCGACGTTGATGGCGGCGAGACGCTTGGCCAGCTCGACGATGTAGACGTTCATGCCGCCCGCGTCGCCCGTCCCCGGCTGGTGCAGCGGGGAGGTGTGGACACTGAGCATGGCGACCCGGCGGGGCTTGCGGTTGCCGCCGGGGAACCGGATACGCGGTGCCATCCGGCTGCTGCCGAGGCGGGACACGTACTGGCTCACGTCGACGGTCCTCTCGCTGCGGGCACGGCAATGCGTCGCGGGGCAAGCGGGTCCCGCACACGCTGACAACAGCGGAGCGGTCCCTTCCATTTCCACCAGGGGCCACTTTGCCGAATCATTACCGTCCTCGGCCGCCGCGCCCCTTGCGCCCGGGGCCGCCGACCACGTCCGTTGTGCGCCGGTCCGACCGCATACCCTCTTCTGCATGAACCGTCCCGTCGGCACCGCGACCCGCGGGACGACCAACCCCAATCGGCTGCGCCGCATGGACCGCTGGATCGCGCATGCGCACGGCCCCGCCCTGCGCCGCGCCGACGTGGCCCCCGTGGCCGTCGACCTCGGGTACGGGGCGGCCCCGTGGACCGCGGTGGAGCTGCTGGCGCGGCTGCGCACCGCCGATCCGCGATGCGAGGTCGTCGGCGTCGAGATCGACCCGGCGCGGGTCCGTGCCGCGAAACCGTACGAACGGGCAGGGCTCGCCTTCCGCCACGGCGGCTTCGAGGTCCCGACGGCGGACCGGCCGGCGCTCATCAGGGCCGCCAATGTGCTGCGCCAGTACGACGAGTCCCAGGTGGCCGCCGTGTGGGCGCGGCTGTGCGGCCGGCTGGCTCCCGGAGGCCTGCTGGTGGAGGGCACCTGCGACGAGATCGGGCGGCGGCACGTATGGGTGGCGCTCGGCCCTGAGGGTCCCCGGACGGTGACGTTCGCGACCCGGCTCGGCTCCCTCGAACGCCCCTCCGACCTCGCGGAGCGGCTCCCCAAGGCGCTCATCCACCGCAATGTGCCGGGCGAGCCGGTGCACGCCTTCCTCCGGGACTTCGACCGGGCCTGGGCGGCGGCGGCCCCGTACGCGTCCCTGGGCGCCCGACAGCGCTGGATCAAGGCCGTGACGGACCTCGCGGACAGCTGGCCGCTGACGGACGACCGGAGACGGTGGCGACAGGGAGAGGTGACCGTGAAGTGGGCGGCACTCGCACCCGATTCGGGATGAACGGCACCACGATCGAGTGAACGACCCGAACACGGGAACGCACGGGGGGCCTTGCTCGTCAGTGGAGTGGGAGGACCGGCGGGCGGGACCAGGGGTGGGTGATCTGCGAGGGTGATCTGCGCGTCGAACTGCCGGTCGACCCTGTCACTTTCGCGTCCGTCATGACACCATCACGTCGTCACGCCCAAGTTACTGACGGTTAATCACATTCGGTTTGCCCCGCAAGCAGCCGGATACCAGGCGTTCGTCCGAAGGGGGAGTCGTGAACCGACGCCACTGTGCCACTGCCGCGATCACACTGGTCTGCGCTCTGACGCTGCTGGCGTCCCCCGGCACGGCCTTCGCGGCCCCCGAGCCGGCCCCGACGACACCGGCGTCCGTCACCCGGCCCGGCGCGCTCCCGCCGCCCCCGCCCGCCGCGCCGAACCGGTCGCTCGAGGAAGTCCGCCTGGAGATTGACGCCCTCTACCGCAAGGCCGCGTCCGCGACGGACGCGTACAACCTCGCGGAGGAGCAGACGCAGAAGCAGTCGGCCGAGATCGTGAAGCTCGCGCAGGAGATGGCCAAGGGCCAGGCCAGGATCGAAGAGCTGAAGAACCGCGCGGGCGCGGCCGCCCGCGCCCAGTACCGCGCGGGCGGGCTGCCCCCGGAGGCTCAACTGGCGCTCGTCGACGACCCCCAGCTCTTCCTCGACGGCGTCGGCCGTATCCAGCAGGGCCAGAAGGCCACCAAGGACCTGATCACGGAACTGACCCGCACCCAGGCGGACTTGGCCGACTACACCAAGGACGCCAGCGCCCAGTGGGAGAAGCTCGAGGCCAACCGGGCCAAGAAGGAGAAGGCGCAGAAGGAGATCAAGGAGCGGATCGCCGCCGCCAAGAAGCTCGAGGACCAGCTCGAGAAGGAGGAGCTGGCGACGCTCCTGCAGCTCGAACAGCGGGCGCAGTACGACGCGCAGGCCGCCTGGCTGGACTCGGGCGCCCTGAAGGGCGTGGGCGGCACAGCGAGTGAACAGGGCCGCGAGGCACTCCGGTTCGCGACGAAGCAGCTCGGCAAGCCGTACGTGTGGGGCGCCGAGGGACCGGACTCCTACGACTGCTCGGGGCTCACCTCCGAGGCGTGGGCCGCCGCCGGCCGCACCATCCCCCGCACCTCGCAGGAACAGTGGCGCCTGCTGCCCCGGATCCCCATCCAGGACATGCGCCCCGGCGACCTGATCATCTACCACTCGGACGCCAGCCATGTCGGGATGTACATCGGCGACGGCGCGATCATCCACGCGCCGCGGCCCGGCAGGAACGTGACCGTGGCCGGAGCCGGGTCGATGTCCATCCTCGGTGTCGTCCGCCCCGACAAGTGACGCCGGGCCGCCGGGACCACGGCGGCGGGACACGGACCCCACTTCGCAAGTGACGCACGCCACGCGGAGGAAGGGGCGAAACGGGCGCGCGGGGTGATGTTCGTCATGGGCCACCCGGCAACTACGCCCCTATGCGCGGCATATGCCATCGGCTCTTCGCTGATCGCCATTCCGTTCGGCCACCGCCTACCGCTATGGTCCCCGTCTGGCGGGTCGTCGATCGTCGTCCTGCCGCGCCCTCGGGGGGAGGGAAGGAACAACACCGATGCCCGTACCCGTACCGCGACAGAGGAACGTCCCCGTCGCGGAGACCGCCCCCGGTGGAGCCGGCGGCGACCTGATACTCCTCGTCATCGAGGACGACCCTGCGGGCACCTTCAGCGTTCCCGGTCTGCTGGACGCCGCAGGTGCGCGCGTCCGCATCCGCACCGCCCGGAACCTCACCGAGGCCGAGCGGCTGCTCACGGACGACGTCCACTGCGTCCTCGTCGACCTCGCGCTCCCCGGACGCCCGCAGGACGACGCCCTCGGCGCGCTCAAGCACGTCCTGCGCCTCGCGCCCCGGCACGCCGTGCTGGCGCTGACCGCGTCCGGCGACACGGAGCTGGCCGCGGAGGCCGTACGGCTGGGCGCTCAGGACCACCTCGTCCGCGAGGAGCTCGACGGACGCCTGCTGACCCGCGCCGTGCGGTACGCGGTGGAGCGCAAGCGGGCCGACACCGCCCAGGTGAAGCTCGCCGAGTCCCGGCTGCGCGCCCAGGAGAACGCCCGGCTCGAGCGCGGTCTGCTGCCCACCCCGCTGCTGGAGGGCTCGGACCTGCGCTTCGCGGCGCGCTACCGCCCGGGGCGCTCCCGCGCCCTGCTCGGCGGCGACTTCTACGACACCGTCCGCACCCCGGACGGCACGGTCCACGCGATGATCGGCGACGTCTGCGGCCACGGCCCGGACGAGGCGGCACTCGGCGTGGAACTGCGCATCGCGTGGCGGGCTCTCACGTTCGCCGGACTGTGCGGCGACGACCTGCTGTCCACGCTCCAGCAGGTGCTGGAGCACGAGCGGGAGAGCGACGAGATCTTCGCGACGCTCTGCACGGTGGACATCTCCGCCGACGGACGGCGGGCCGGGCTCTGCCTGGCGGGCCACCCCTCCCCGCTGATCGCCCGGCACGGCCGGGCCGCGCAGCTGCTCCCCTACGACGACGGCGGCCCGGCGCTCGGCCTGCTGCCGCGTGCCCGCTGGCCACGCCGCCAGGTGGAGCTGGGCGGCTCCTGGAGCCTGATGATGTACACGGACGGGCTCATAGAAGGCCGCCAGGGCCCGGACACCAAGCAGCGACTGGGCCAGGACGGCATGCTCGCGATGATCAACCGCCAGCTGTCGGCCGGGCTGGACGGCGAGGCGCTCCTCGAGGCCGCCGTCGGCGAGGTGCGCGAGCTCAACGGCGGTGATCTCACCGACGACGTGGCGGTGCTGCTGCTGAGCCGCGACGGGACCCGCCGCTGAGCGACGGTCGTCCACCGCGGTCACCGGTGGTCCGTCGCGTCACCGGCCGGGCATCGCGGTCATGCGCAGCGATCGTGGGCAGGGCGTCGCAGGCACCGGCCGAGGCTCATGGCCGGCGACGAGCGCCGGAGGTCGAGAACAGGCACACCGACGAGTCCGCACGCGCCGGCGTGCGGTCCTTGAGGCCGTCACCGGCCGCCGTTGTAGGGGCCGTACGGGCCGTCGCTGCTGGAGCCGCCACGGCGCCTGCCGCCTCCGGAGACCTGCTGGAGTGCGGGGCGTACGTCGACGAAGAAGACGATCGATGCGATCAGTCCGGCGATCTGCAGGAACAGCATCGAGATGAACGGAATCAGGTTCACGGCGACCGCGACACCGAGGATGATCAGCCAGAACGGCTTGGTCTTCTTGTCGGCGGCCCGGTAGGCGTCCTCACGGGCCATGGCGGCCATGACGAAAGCGGCCACGGACGTCACCAGGAAGACCAGATCGACGATCATCCCGAGCCCGAAGTCGAAACGTTCAGCCAGCATCCTCAGCACCGCCTACTCAGTGGTTGGTGTCGCCTGCCTCGCCGCCAAGGTACCTCCGAGGATGCCCGCAGCGCGATGAACGTGCCGGGCGCCGCGTCCAGCGGCGCCCGCGCATCGCTCACTTCGCGGCCGGCGGCGTGCTGTTCTTGTCGGCCGGCTTGCGCACGGCGGTCTTGCGCGCGGCCGGCTTCTTGGCCTCGGCGCTCTTCGGCTCCGCGGTGGCCGACACGGGCTTCGACTCGGCGTCGCTCTGCTTGCTCTTCGCCGGCTCGGGCTCCACGGCGACGGCGATCTCGGTGATCTCCTCCGCCGCGCCGCCACGCCACGCCCGCACGGTCTGCTCGCCGTGCTCGGCGACCTTCTCGTACGTCTCACGGGCCTTGACCGCGTACTCGGCGGCGACGCCGACGCTGCGCAGCGCGAGGTCCTGGGCGCTCTCGCCCAGCTTCTTCAGGTCGGTGTCGAAGTTCCCGATCACCTCGGCGACCTTCGCCTGCACGGTGGCCTGCGCCTCCTTGGCCTGCGCGGTCACCTTCTCCTGCACAGCCTTGGGGTCGGTGTTGCGCACGGCGTCGATACGGCCCGGCGCCTCGGCGGCCAGCTGCTCGATCAGCGCGGGCACCTTCCTCGCCTGCTGGACGGCGAGGTCGGCGGTGCCGGCGGCGAAGTAGAGGGGAGTCGGGTCGGTGAGGGTCTTACGCAGGTCATCGGTGATGGCCATGACTGTGGTCCTCCCGGAACGCAGATCAGTTCGTCTTCGGTTCGGCATCGCCCGTGCCGGCCGTGCGGGGGCCGTCAGCGGCGGTGTCCTCGTGGGCTTCCGTGGCAGCGGCGGTCTCGAGCCCGTTCTCCTTGCGGAAGGACTCGTAGATCTGGAGAAGCACCTGCTTCTGCCGCTCGTTGATGGAAGGGTCGGCCAGGATGACGGCACGCGTCTCCAGTTCGTCCCGCTCCTGCTCGTCCAGGATCCCGGCCCGCACGTACAGCGTCTCCGCCGAGATCCGCAGGGCCTTGGCGACCTGCTGAAGAACCTCGGCGCTCGGCTTGCGCAGCCCGCGCTCGATCTGGCTCAGATACGGATTGGACACCCCGGCGGCGTCGGCGAGCTGCCGCAGGGACAGCTGCGCGTTGCGCCGCTGTTCGCGGAGGTACTCACCGAGATTGCCGACGTTGAGCGATGCCATGTACCGATGGTGCCGCACCGGCGCTAACTATTGCAAGCAACTGCTTGCAATAGTGTCGCAAACAACACCCGGACGGACCAGGCGCCGACCTCGCCGGGCTACTTCTCCGGTGCAGCACCGAGCCTGACGGAAAGTCATTGGCTTCCCGCTCCGTCCGCGGCGAGACTTCCGGCGTGACGCTTCACGAGAACGAGATCCCGGTCGACGAGACGCTGGTCCGGTCACTGCTGAAGGCGCAGCGACCGGAGTGGGCCGGCCTGCCGCTGGCACCGGCGGGCGCGGGCACGGAGAACACCATGTACCGGCTGGGCGACGACCTGCTCGTGCGTCTTCCACGGACCGCCGACAAGGGAGAGTCCTTGCGGAAGGAGCAGGAGTGGCTTCCTCGCCTGGCGCCCCTCCTCTCATGCCCGATCCCCGAGCCCGTACACGCCGGGGCGCCCACCGCCGCCTTCCCCCCGGTCTGGTCGGTCTACCGCTGGATCGACGGCGACCAGGCCGGCCCGGACACCGTCAGGGACTGGTCCGCCTTCGGCGCCGACCTGGCGGCGGTCGTCCGCGAGTTGCACAGCATCGACCTCATGGGAGCGACCCGCACGGACGGCCTCAGCTGGTACCGCGGAGGCGGCCTGGAGCCGTGCGACCAATGGATAGGCGGAAGTCTCGACGACTGCCGGACCACCGTGGGCTCCGAGCTCGACGTCGACGCTCTGGAACAGCTGTGGCGAGCCGCGCTCGCGCTGCCCGGGCCCTCCGCACCTCACGTATGGCTCCACGGCGACCTCAAGCCGACCAACCTCCTGGTCCGGGAAGGCAGACTCCACGCGGTCATAGATTTCGGGGCGCTCTCGGTCGGCTTTCCCGACGCCGAGCACTCCACCGTCTGGGACCTGCCGGCACAGGCACGGCAGGCCTACTGGGACGCGTTGAGTCTCGATGACGTGACCTGGGCCCGCGCCCGCGCCTGGGCGATCGCGGTGGGCGTCAGCGGGATCTCCTACTACTGGCACACGTATCCCGCCTTCGTGGCCGAATGCCGGGCACGACTTCGAGCGATCCTCGCCGACGCCGCGACACGTTGAGCGAATAGCGGCTCAGGACGTCGTCGTCCGCTCCGGGGAAACCCGGCGCCGCGCCGTCGCCCGCGGCCGGGACATCTACGCGACCAGCGCACCCCTCGCCGTCGAGGCGGTCGTCCGTCCCCTCGCCGGACAGGTCACGAGGGTCGGGGCCTCCTCGGCGGGGGAGGTCTTCGACGCGCCGGCGTTCCTGAGCTCGCTGTCCCGCATCTGTCGGTCGAGTTGGGCGAGATCGAGCCCGCCGGTGCCGTCCGGTCCTAGGGTTTCGTCCATGGGCGGGGAAACGGACCACGGACGCGGCCAGGAGCACGACGAGGACTGGGCGGCGACGCGCGCCTGGGTGCGCGGGCAACTCGGGGAAGGCGAACGGATCGAGGGCGCCGAGCGGCTTCTCGGCGGATGGACGTCCACGATGCGGCGTCTGCGCGTCGAGGGGCCCGCGGGCGCGGAACGCACGCTGGTGCTGCGGTCGTTCGTCGAACCGTTCTACCTCCGGCATGCGGCGGGGCTCCTCACCCGCGAGGCCGGCATGCTGCGGCTGCTCGGACCGTCCGGCGGGGTGCCGGTGGCCGAGCTCGTAGCCGTCGACCCGGACGCCGAACACTGCGACCATCCCTCGCTCCTGATGAGCCTGCTCCCGGGGCGCGTCCGGCTGGAGGAGACCGGCGCGGGCCGCCGGGCCGCCCTGCTCGCGGACCAGTTGGTGCGCATCCACCGGCTGGACGTACCCGAAGGGGAGCGGCCACGCGCCTACCAGGCGTGGACCGCTCCCGACCGCGTCCGGCTGCCCGGGGCGACGGACCGGCCCGACGTATGGCGGCGCGCGGTCGACGTCATACGCCGGGCCCCGCCCGCCCACCGGGCCTGCTTCCTCCACCGCGACTTCCATCCGGGGAACGTGCTCTTCACCGGGGAGGCGGAGGACCCGCGCATCAGCGGTGTCGTCGACTGGGTGGAGACCTCCTGGGGCCCCGCCGACCTGGACGTCGCCCACTGCTCCACCGCGCTCGCTCTGCTGCACGGCCCCGACGAGGGCCTGCGCTTCGCGGACCGCTACGCCGCAGCCGGCGGGCGGCTCACCGAGGATCCGGCCGACCACCTCTACTGGCGGATGCTCGACGCGCTGGCCTTCGCGCCGGACGCCGAGAAGGTCGCCGTCCCATGGCGGGAGCTCGGCCGCACCGACCTGACGGCGCGGCTGGTCGCGCGGCGTCTGGAGGACTACCTCGAAGCGCTGCTGCGCCGCTACGGCTGAGGCTCCCGCCCGGCCCCGTCCAGCAGTGCCATCTCGTCGTCCGAGAGCCGCAGGGAGCCGGCGGCCACGTTGTCGGCCAGATGGTCCGGGTTGCCGGTGCCCGGGATCGCGAGCACGTGCGGGCCGCGCTGCAGCGTCCAGGCGAGCCTGACCTGCGCCGGGGTCGCGCCGTGCGCCCGGGCGACGGCATGGACCTCCTCGCTGTCGGTTCCGTTCGCACCGGCCTCCCGGCCGCTGCCCGCGATCGCGAAGAACGGCACGAACGCCACGCCCTGTTCACCGCAGGAGTCCAGGAACGCGTTGTGCTCCGGCGAGGCACCCACCCCGTACGGGTTCTGCACACACACGACCGGCGCGATGGCCCGAGCCTCCTCGAGATGGTGCGGCCGGACGTTGGAGATGCCGAGATGGCGGATCAGACCGGCGTCACGCAGTGTGGCGAGGACCTCGAAGTGGGCCGCCAGCGAGCCGGTTCGACCGCTGGGCGGGATGCGGAGGTTCACCACGTCCAGGTGGTCGCGGCCGAGCTGCCGCAGGTTCTCCTCGACCTGTCCCCGCAACTGCTCCGGCGAGGCCCACCACCAGTTCCCGGACGGGTCGCGTCCCGGCCAGACCTTGGTGGTGATGACGAGGTCGGACGGGTACGGGTACAGGGCCCGGTTGATCAGCTCGTTGGCGGACCGGGTGGCCGAGAAGTAGAAGGCGGCGGTGTCGATGTGGTTCACGCCGAGCTCCACGGCCCGCCGCAGCACGGCGATCGCCCGGTCCCTGTCGCCGGGAGCGCCGTCCGCGTCCGCCGTCAGCCGCATCGCGCCGAACCCGATCCGGTTGACCGTCAGGTCGCCCAGCTGCCAACTCCCCGCGGCGGAGGCGGTGATCGTCTCTGTGGTCATCCCGGAAGTCTGACACGCGCGCCGGCGGCGCGACGGGGAGCGGGCGACGGACGCAGCGGCGCAGCGGCCGGAGGGAAGCCTCTCGCACCGGAATTCATCCCAGACCCGCTCGCAGCTGCGCGAAGGCATGATCGGCCGCCGCCACGGCGTCCGGCGCGATGTCCTCGGCCCGTTCCCCCGCTGCGATCCGCCGCCAGTTCTCCTCGGCGAGGATGCGCAGCACGGCGACGATCTGCCCCGCCGCCAGCCGGGCGCCGAGCCCCTGCGACCCCGCCGCGCACAGCGCCTCCGCCAGCGCCCGTTCCGACCTGACCTGGTAGGCGTGGAGCCGCGCCACCAGGCTCGGTGTCCCGTACACCAGCCGGTGGAAGGCGAGCACGCCCTGCTCGTCGTTCAGCCCGGTGACGGGGTCGCGACGCGCCAGGCCGTCGAGGACGTGGCGGTGCAGCACCTCGAGCGGCGGGACACCGGCCGGGCGGGCGGCGACCACACGCGCGGCCTCGTCCTCGTGATCGGCGAACCGGTGCAGCGCCAGGTCCTCCTTCGTGGGGAAGTACCGGAACAGCGTCGGCTTCGAGACGTCCGCCGCGGACGCCACCTCGGCGACGGAGACCGCGTCGAAGCCCCGCTCGAGGAAGAGCGCGACGGCCGCGTCGGAGATCGCCCGGTAGGTGAGGCGCTTCTTGCGCTCGCGCAGCCCCGTTCCGCTGCTCGCGCCGCTCATGTCCGCGGTCCTCCCTCATGCTGTGCCGCGTCCGCGAGGCGCTTCTCGACCAGGACACCCACGCCGTCCAGCAGTCGCTCCAGACCGAAGACGAACTCGAAGTCCTGGCTGTCCGGTTCGTACATCACCCGCGACTGAAGGAGGCGGGCGAGCGCCGGATAGCGCTCGGGGTCGGCGAACCGCTCCAGAGTGTTCGCGTAACGGCGCATGACCACGTCCGGGGACTCGCCGCTCGCCGCGATCGCCGCCCCGAGGTCGGCCATGAGCAGTGCCTCGTTGCGCACGAAACCGCCGACCAGCAAAACCACCGAGATCTTCTCGCCCTCGTCGAGACCGGTGTCCGCCAGGGCGGCGAGGCCGCGGTCCCACCAGGCGACCGAGTTGGGGGTGGCCGGCGGGCCGGAGATGGGGATGCGCAGCATCCACGGACTGCGGTGGAAGACCTCGCGCTGCGCCCACGCCCAGGCCGCCAGCGCCTCACGCCAGCCGGTCCCGGGGGCCGGGGGTTCGGGCGGCAGGCCGACTGCCTCCTCCAGCATCAGGATGTAGAGCTCGTCCTTCGCGGCGACGTACCGGTACAGCGACATCGTGGAGACGCCGAGCTCCTTGGCGACCCTGCCCATGGAGACCGCCGGGAGTCCTTCCGAGGACGCCACAGCCACGGCGGCCGCGACGATCCGCTCGATCCCGATCCCCGGCTTGGGGCCTTTCCCGGGGCGTTTCCGCAGGCCCCACGCCGCCTCGATGCTCGCGGGCAGCCCGGTTTCGGTCTTCGCACCGTCCGGGGCGCGCCTGCGTCCACTGCCCGCCATCGACTCCGCCGCCTTCTGCTGTCGCCCGCTGCCCGCCGCCCTCTCGCGCTTGACGCCCATCCTAGTAATGCGTAACCCTTACACAGTAACGCGTATTCCATACGCAGAAGGGGGCTCGCCATCATGAGCACCGGACGACCGACGGCCACCCGGCGGCCGCCGCACGCCACGCCCACCGCCGAGCCGGCGATCGAGGCGCACGGCCTGCGCAAGGCCTACGGAAAAGTGCCCGTGCTCGACGGCGTCGACCTCAGGGTCGAAAGGGGCAGCGTCTTCTCGCTGCTCGGACCGAACGGGGCGGGCAAGACGACGACCGTACGGATCCTCGCCACCCTCACCGCCGCCGACGCGGGACGTGCCCGCGTGGCCGGCCACGACGTGACGGCCGACCGGGGCCGGGTACGCCGGGCCATCAGCCTCACCGGCCAGTTCGCGGCGGTCGACGAGAAGCAGACCGGTGAGGAGAACCTCCGCATGATGGCCCGCCTCAGCGGCCTGTCCCGCGCGGCGTCACGCCGCCGCGCGGCCGAACTGCTGGAGCGCTTCGACCTCGCCGCCGCCGGGCGTCGCCTCGCCGTGACGTACTCCGGCGGCATGCGCCGGCGCCTCGACCTCGCCGCCGGGCTCGTCGGCGACCCCCAGGTCGTGTTCCTGGACGAGCCGACGACCGGCCTCGACCCACGCAGCCGCCAGGAGCTCTGGCAGGTCGTCCGCGACCTCTCCGGCCGCGGCACCACGGTCTTCCTGACCACCCAGTACCTGGAGGAGGCCGACCGGCTCGCCGACCGCGTCGCCGTCATGGACGCGGGCCGCATGGTGGCGGAAGGCACCGCCGCGCAGCTCAAGGCCAAGGTCGGCGGCCACCGCCTGGACGTCGTGTTCACCGACCGGGCCGCCTACGCACGACACGAGCGGCGGGCCGTGCACCGCTCCCCCGAGTCGCTCACGCTCGGCCTGCCGACCGACGGCACCGCCCTCGAAGTGCGGGCGCTGCTCGACGACATCGACCCGGAGCGGCGGGACGTCTCCCGCTTCTCGCTGCACACCACGACGCTCGACGACGTGTTCCTGTCCCTCACCCGCACGGGTGCCGCTTCCGGGCAGGAGCCCACCCATGTCTGAGACGTCGGGCGCCGCGCGCCTGCTGACCCCCGCCCTGACCATGACCGGCCGCTGCGTCCGCCTCAGCCGCCGCGACGTCGACGCCGTCATCACCTCGATGATGCTGCCGGTCATGCTGATGCTCGTCTTCGTCTACTTCTTCGGCGGAGCGATCAACACCGGTACGGAGTACGTCGACTACGTCGCCCCGGGCATCCTCGTGCTCTGCTCCGCCTTCGGCTCGTCCGGCACGGCGGTCCGGGTGAGCGAGGACATGAAGGGCGGCATCATCGACCGGTTCCGGTCCCTCGACGTCGGCGGCACGTCGATCCTGGCCGGTCATGTCGTGGCGAGCACCGTGCGCAACGTCTTCTCGACCGCGCTGGTCCTCTCCGTCGGCCTCCTCATCGGCTTCCGCCCGTCGGCCTCCGCGGCCGGCTGGCTCGCCGCGGCGGGCATCCTGCTGGCGTTCCTGGTGGCGCTCTCCTGGCTGTCCGCGGCGGTCGGCCTCATGGCCAGAACACCGGAAGCGGCGGCCGGCTTCACCTTCTTCATGATGTTCCTGCCCTATCCGAGCAGCGCGTTCGTCCCCATCGAAACCATGCCGTCCTGGCTCCACGGCTTCGCCGACCACCAGCCGGTCACGCCGCTGATCGAGTCCCTCCGCGGCCTCCTGCACGACGAGCCGGTGGGCACGGCGCCGTGGACGGCGCTGGCGTGGTGCGGGGCGATCCTGGCGGTGGCGGTCGCGCTGTCGGGGGTGCTGTTCAGGGCGCGGACACGCTGAACGACACCAGGGCGGTCATGATCCGGGGCACGTCCGGCGGCGGCGCCGAGCCGAGCGCCGAACGCCCCCGCGCGAGGACCGTCCGCAGCTTGTGCGAGGTCGCCTGAAGGGCACGCCAGTCGATGTCCCCCCGGGCCACAGCGAGGGCGGCGCGGATGACGTCCGTGTAGACGGACTGGGCCCGCTTGTAGCGCAGCAGATGCGGCAGGTCCTTGCGCCAGCCGCGCGAGCTGCCCGGCCGTGCCTCCTCGACGGCGTCCCGCCAGCGGCGCGCCACCGCCGCCTCCTGCTCCGCCGGATATCCCATCAGGTGCAGATGGGTGGCGAGGTCGTACAGCGGGTCGCCGAACATGGCCAGTTCCCAGTCGATCGTCCACAGCCGGCCGTCGCCGTCGACGATGAAGTTCTCCCGGTGCAGGTCCCCGTGCAGGAGGCAGAAGGGACGCGCGCTGAAGGAGCGGGTCCGCTCCGCGAGCCGCAGCAGCCCTTCCTCGGGCACGCCGAGCTCCTGGAACAGCCGCCCGTACACGGGCCGGTGCGCCTGGTGGACGCGCTCCTCCGTGAAACGGATCAGCCCTTCGGCGAACGCGCCGCAGTCCCCGTCGGCGGCACCGCCCGCCGTGTGGGCCGGTTCCTCCGGCGGCAGCACCGCCGAAGGAACGGCCGCCAGCTCGCGGAACAGCCGCTCGATCTGGGCGACATGGGCCTCTGGGACAGCGGTCCCAGGACGCCCGTGCAGTGCGAGCGTCGAGCCCTCGATGAACCGCTGAAGGCCGATGTCGTCGACCACGATGATTTCCGGGACGCTGGAGACATGACCGGCCAGAGCGCGGACCAGCGCCCCTTCCGAGGGGAAGGAGCGCCGGTCGAAGCGGAGGATCCCCTCGCGGGGCTCCCGGCACTTCCACCGGACCGTCCCGGCGCCGCCCGCCGGATGGGGCAGCGGGAAGGCGTAGGTCTCGTGGTGGTACCCCTTGAGCGGCCCTTCGATCAGCGCCTCGCCGGCGCTGAGCCGCACGGCCTGCTGCCACACCCTCGCCGAAGGCTCGGCCGTCATGCTCGCTGCCCCCGTGTGAATGCGGCCGCCTCCTTGTTCACGGACCTCCCTGGGTGGTGCGGTCCTCCTCCACAAGCAAGGTACAACTGCCGCGCCGCTGTGGGTCTTCGGCGGCCACCGCCTCAGGCGAACGGAAGGAACTCCGCCATCCCGGAAGCGATCAGCGGCACACCGGCCTCCCGTAGCCGTCGCCTTCCCCGCTCGGACCGGTGGTACCCGTAGAACGGCATCCCCACCTCCTGGGCGGCCCGGAAGTCCGTGCCGGTGTCGCCGATCATCAGGTGCCGGTCCACGGCGACGCCGCGCAGCATGGCCTCCCTGAGCGGCGCCGGATGGGGTTTCATCAGCAGCGCGTCCCGGCCCCTGCCGACCACCGGACCCTCGAAGCAGTGGCGCACGGACATGCGCGCGAGGATCCGTGTCGCGGCGTCCACATGGTTGTTCGTCGCGATGGAGAGGGTCCTTCCGGACGCATGGCACGCCTCGATGAAGGCTGCGGCACCCGGCGTGGGCGTCGCCGACTCGGCGGCCTTGCGCTCGTAGGCGTCGAGCTGGTCGTGCATCTTCGCGACGGTCTCCGCCCAACCGCCGCCGCCGTTGTTCCTCCGCATCTCCGCGGTGTGCCCGTACAGCAGGGCCATCGGGTCGAGGCAGCCGCGCAGCTCCTCGACCAGGCAGCCGTCGCGTTCGGCGATCTCCCACAGCTCGCGGGCGATGACCGCCGCGGGCTCGCCGGCGAAGACCCGCGCGATCGGGCCGTCCAGGTCGAACACGATGCACTGGGCCCGGGAGAGCATCTCCCGCATCGCGTCCGGGACCGCCACGGACGTGGTGACAGATGGCACGGTCAGAAATCCGCCTCTTTGGCTTGGTGTTTCCACATCGAATCGAAGAGGTACTGGAACGCCCGCACGATGCCGACCTGCTCGGGTGTGGAGTCGGCGGCGGCACGGAAGGGGAACAGGGTCGCCCCGGTGCCGTACGCGTCGAGGATCGTCACCTCCTCACCGTCCGGAGGGACGGTGATCGTCCCCAGCTCCGGCGGGTAGAAGCCCTGGAGCGCCAGCCGGCGGTTGAGGATGTACAGCTTGAGCTGCGGCGCGAACGGGACCAGCCGGACCTCGACGGAGACCTCGGACACCAGTCCGCGGTCGCGCAGCTCGTACAGAGACTGGCTGAGCATGGACGCGTGCGCCTGGAGAATGCCTCGCAGCCGGCGCCGTACGCGGGGATCGTCCCGCCCGTCCTCCAGCCGGGGGATCGCCAGGACGGGAGAGTCGGTGTCCGGGAGCATCAGCCGGGCGCTGATGCTGCGCGGCGGACGGATGTCGCCGTCCATGATGCGGGTCTTCTGGGCGGACACCCTGGCCGCGAGAGTCTCCGTGGTCATCGAGAAGACGTCGAGGGTGACCTCCGTGGCCTCGAACGCCTCTTCCAGGTAGGGCGCGAGCACCACCGGCGGGACACGTTCGGAGACGACCGCCCACACGTCCTCGCCGTCGCCCGTGCCGGTCTGCGCCGGGATGCTGCGCTCGCTCCGGCTCACGAACGTCCCGCTGCCCTGCCGCGACTCGATGAGCCCCTGCTCCCTGAGGACTTCGATGGCCCGGTTCACCGTCGCCCGGGACACACCGAACCGGGAGACCAGCTCGCTCTGGGTGGGCAGACGGTCGCCCGGCCGGCGCGTCCCGTCGTTGATCTCCCTGCGCAGGGCGTCGGCCACCGACAGGTACCTGTGCGTGTGGTCTCGCGGGACAGATCCATGACTCGTCACGCCGCAACCTTACAACTGACGTACAGCCAAGGAGAGATGCCTCGCACCGACCCGACAAGAAACAAGCAACCAGACAAGTTTGCAACCATGCCCCCAGGGGGCATCACCCATACAGGTCAACCAGACCAATTTGTACGGCAGTTGACCTAACACCGGTCCAGTTGTCAGCCCCGCAGCACAACGGAGTGCGAGCCCGGCGCCTCTCCCTCGAAGGAGTGATCCCCATGCCTCTCATCACCCTCCTCGCCGAGCAGTACGTGCAGCTGCGGTACGGCTTCGTCGCCGCCCTGGGGCTCGCCCTGCTCGCGGTCGGCATCAAGGCGGAGAACGCGGCCTGCGCCGGTATCGGCGGCTTCCTGCTGATCGCTCCGGCAGTCGGCACGGGGCCCTGACGGCGCTCGTGTTCGACGGCTGATCAGCCGTCGAACACGACGTCCGCGGCCAGCGTGCCCCAGAGACTGTCGAACCACGTCTGCGACTGGGCCACGAACGCCTGGTCACGCCGCCCCCCGCCGGACTCGAAGGGGAAGAGCGTCGAGTCGCTGCCGAGGGCGTCGAAGATCCTCGTGTCCGTACCGGCGATGCGTTCCGTGCGCTCATGGACGTTGTAGTACGCGAAGAGGGCCTCCGCGCCGTTCAGCAGATAGAGCTTCACGGGCGGGGTGAAGGGCAGCGTCCTCAGGGTCACCTCGACGTCGATGCCCCGGGTCGCCAGCGCCTCGAGGCTCAGCAGCAGTCCGCGCCCGTGGCCGTCGCGCCGCACCTGCCAGTGCCTGTGCACCTTGTCGTCGTCGACCGCCCCCTCCGCCGGACGCGGGAAGGCGAGCTTCACGTCGTGCGCCGGCACGAGGACCCTGACCCGGACGCTCTCCGGCGTGGCGATCTCCCGCGCCTGGACCCGCCGCAGCGGTTCCGCGAGGGCCTGGTTGAGGGTCTCCGTGGTGAGACAGATCGCGTCGACCCGCACGTTCGGCGCCTCGAACGCCTCGACCAGACGCGGTCCGAGGGCGGCGGCCGTCGTCCTGGGCGTCTCCTCCGCGTCCCGCGGCGGTGGGACGGAGACCCGGGCGGGCGCACCCTTGCCGCCCTCCGTGATCAGACCCGCGTCGCGCAGCAGCTCCAGCGCCTGGCGCACCGTGCGCCGTTCGATGCCGAACTCGGCGGCGAGCTGTTCCTGCGTCGGCATCCGCTCGCCGGCTCTCAGCAGACCGGTACGGATGCGATCGGTCAGCACGTCTGCCACCTCGCCGTACGAGGGCTTGCCCCGGGCGGCCACTGCCTGTTGCTCGTGGGTCACACCTGAACGCTACAACTTCGCCATCCATGGCGGGAGTTACCAGGAAGTTGTTTAGCTATCTCGGCCAACCGGGGACAACTTCTACAAGTTGGCGGCCAACTCGGCTGACTTCATCCGCAACTCCCCCTTTGAGCGTGAGGAGAACAGCCGTGCCTCTGGTGTCCCTGGTCGTCGAGCAGTACGTGCAATGGCGCTTCGGTCTCACGGCCGCATTCGGCCTGGCCCTTTTAACCGTCGGTCTCAGGTCCGAGAACACCACCTGCGCCACCATCGGCGGCTTCCTGCTCGTGGCCCCCGCGCTGACCGCCGGGGCCTGACCGCGATGCCGTAGGCCCCCGCCCGCCCTGCCTCAGAACACGTCCGGGCACCAGGGCCGGCGCCCCGTGCGGAACAGCAGGTCCGCGCGCGCGGCCGCGCCCGCCGTGTGCTCGTCGAGGCGGCCCAGGGCCGTGAGGCGGGTCGCGGACTCGTCCCCCAGGCCGAGTGTGGCCAGTTCCCGTACGTCCAGGGTCAGGTCCGGCGACTGCGACGAGGGCGTGCAGGACACGCCCGACGGCGACGCGTCCAGCCGGAAGCGGCCGGACGCGAGCGCCGAGTCGTCCCGCACGTCGAGCACCAGGGTCCCCGAGCCCTGGTACGTCCGGGCGGTCAGCGCGACCGGGACGTCCAGGAGCCGCAACCACAGGAAGTCCGCCTGCGTGACGATCCGCGCCGCGCGCGGGTCGGGCAGCAGGTGGGGCAGCAGGTCGTCCGGGGCGCGTCGGCCGGAGCGGACCGTGGTGATCCAGTCGACCGAGCAGACGAAGCGCCACAGGGCGCGCTCCGCGGCCGGGCTCAGCGCGATCATGTCGCGCACGGTGGCCGTGTTGAGCGGCTGCTTGCCGTCGCCCCACTTGTCGTCCGCCGAGTAGGTCAGCAGCCCCTCGACCGTGCCGTCCGGTGCGCGGTACACGGCGTAGAACGGTTCCGTCCACGGATGCGCGGGAAGCTGCGCCTGGCCGGTGTTCACCCGCCACCAGCGCTCGTCGCGGTCGACGACGCCGTGCTGCGTGGCCGCCAGCCGCTGGTGGAGCTCCGGGCCGAGCTTGCGCACGTCGTCGCCGTCGACCAGGTCGACGCGGCCGCCGTCGTCCGGGCCGGCCGCCCGCGGGTCGAGGCCGGCCCGGGGTACGTCCACGGACCACTCCGCAGTGGTGGTGGCCGGCCCGTAGCCGTACCGGCCGTAGATCGGGTACTCGGCGGCGATCAGCGTCGAGACGCTGTCGCCGCGCTCCTTGGCCTCGGCGAGATCGGCGTCGATCATCCGGCTGAGCAGGCCCCGGCGGCGGTGCGTCGGGGAGACCGTGACGTTGGAGACGGCGCTCGCCGCGAGCCGTGCGCCGCCGACCGTGGTGAGCTGCTGGGCGAAGGAACGGTACGTCGCCACGCACCGGCCGGCGTCGAACGCGCCCCTCACCCGGCCGAGATCCGTACTCGCCCGGCGGTCGGCCACCTCCTCGTCGGTGACCACCGGCGGCCTGAGAAAGCCCGTGGCCAGCGCCCTGAGCCAGTCGGGGTACTCGGACTCGGCGATCAGACGCGTTTGGACAGTCATGCACGACACGCTAGGCGGGCGGACGAAGCCGCCGCATCCGGATTTCCGCCGCGCCGGGCATCAGAACGCCGCCCGCACCGACCCGACCTCGACGCCGCCGCCGAGCAGCGGCAGGTGCCCGATCCGGGCGACCACCGGTGAGTCCACACCCATCAGCGTGAGCGTCCGCGCCAGCACCGGCCCCAGCGCCCGGGTGGAACCGTCGTCGATCTTGAACGCCAGTGCCCGGCCGTCCGCCAGCGCCACCGCCTGGACCGCCTCCGCACCCATCTTGGAGAGCGCGCCGGGCACCTCGCGCATCAGCCAGGTGTCGGGCCGGCGGGTACCGGCGACGTACTCGGGATGGGCGCGCATCGCGTCCGCGACGCGGCGCTCGGCCGTACCGGGCGCGGCGAGCACGAAATGGCGGAAGGCGCGGGCCAGACCGGTCAGGGAGACGGCCATCAGCGGTGCGCCGCAGCCGTCCGTGCCGACGGCGCCGACCGGTTCGCCCGCCGCGTCCTCGACCACCGTGCGGACCAGCTGCTGAAGGGGGTGGGCGGGGTCCAGGTAGTCCTTGCGGTCCCAGCCGTTCACGGCGCAGACCGCGAGCATGGCGGCGTGCTTGCCGGAGCAGTTCATGGTGACCTTGTCGCGCACCTGCCCCGACGCGAGGTACGCCTCGGCCTCCACCGGGTCGAGCGGCAGGTCCGCCGGGGTCAGCAGCTCGTCGGCGGTCAGCCCGTGTCCGGCGAGCATCTTGCGCACGAGCTCGAGGTGGAACGCCTCGCCCGAGTGGCTGGCCGCGGCGAGCGCAAGGCGCTCCCCGTCGATGTCCAGCCCGGCCCGCAGCACGGCGGCGGCCTGCATCGGCTTGTTGGACGAGCGGGGGAAGACGGGCAGCGACGGGTCACCGAGCGCCAGTTCCACACTGCCGTCCGCGGCCAGGACGACCAGCGATCCCCTGTGCCGGCCCTCCACGAAGCCGGAACGCACCACCTCGGCGAGGACCGGGGTCGCGGCGGCGGTGCTGGAGGAGGACGAGGAGGACATCGGCGGCCTTCCGGGGCAGGGGATCCGCCCACCGGAAGGATCGCTTCACGTGAGCAGGTCGTCTACTTGTGCTTCGCCTTCACGGTACCTGCGGGCGATCTCGGCACTGCAATCGTCGGCCGTCCGCTGGAGCAGCCGGCGGCGGTGCGAAACCTGCTGCTCGTAGCCCAGCAGCCGGCCCATCGCCGTGTGCAACTCCTCGTCGGTGCGGGCGTCGAGGTCCGAGAGCTGGACCTCGTCGAGCATCTCCGAGGCGAGCCGCCGGTACTCCTCGCCGTGCGGTGTGGAGAGCGTCACATGGCGTGCGGAGGACCCTCGCCTGGACGGCGGGTCGGCGAGGATCTCCGACAGCCGGTCCACGACCAGCCGGTCCACCACCGGTGTCCCGGGTGTGCCGGTCGTACCAGGGCCCTCACGGCGGGCCAGCTCGGCCCGGAGGATGTCGATACGGCCCTGTACCAGCCGCCGCACATAGCTGAGGTCCGCCTCGTCGCGCTGCGAGTCGCGGCGCAGCGTGCGCAGCTCGGGCAGGCGCAGCGCGGTGAGGTCGTGCTCCGGGTGCTCGGGCAGTTCAGCGCCGTTGCGCTGCCGCGGCGGGCGGACCGCGGAAGCGGAATGCCGGATCGGTACGGGACCGAGCGACTGCCCGGCGCCAGAAGTGCTCATGTGCGTGTGTCCGTCCCCTCGACCGGTGCATGGGCCTTCCCGGGCCCGGAGGGCCGAGGGGTTGCACCGCCTTCGTGCATGGTGCCACTCCGATACGTCCCCATGCAGGCGCATCGCACCCGTTCGGCCCTGAATGGCGGCCCGGACGGCCCCGATAGGTTGCTCCGTATGCGAGCAGTGGTACAGAGGGTCGACGGCGCGAGCGTCGTGGTGCCCGGCGAGTCGGGACCGGAGACCGTCGGTGAGATCACCGGCGAAGGGCTGTGTGTGCTGGTGGGGGTCACGCACACGGACACAAAGGAGAAGGCGGCACAACTGGCCAGAAAACTATGGTCGGTTCGTATGCTCGAGGGCGAGAAGTCCTGCTCGGACGTGGGCGCGCCCCTGCTGGTGATCTCGCAGTTCACCCTCTACGGGGACGCCCGCAAGGGTCGCCGCCCGACGTGGAACGCCGCGGCTCCGGGCCCGGTCGCCGAGCCGCTCGTCGACGAGGTGGTGGCGCAGCTGCGGGCGCTCGGCGCGCACGTGGAAACGGGCCGGTTCGGAGCGAAGATGCGGGTCTCGCTCACCAACGACGGCCCGTTCACCGTGCTGATCGAGGTCTAGGGGCTTCCGTCCGGGACAGGCAGGATCCGAACGGCAGGCCCTGGCGGCGGTGGCCCGCGCTACGGCTCGACGACCGTCTCCTGGGCGGCCGCCGTGTCCCCGGCCAGCAGCTCGGCGTCCACCGGCACGTTCCGCTTCACCAGCGCGAGCGCGATCGGCCCCAGCTCGTAGTGGCGGGCGGACGTCGTCACGAAGCCCAGCTGGCGGCCCTCGGCCCCCTCGGAGGCGAGGCGGACCGGAGTACCGGGCGGGGGCAGGTGCACCTCGCTGCCGTCCAGGTGGAGGAAGACCAGGCGGCGCGGCGGCTTCCCCAGGTTGTGGACACGCGCGACGGTCTCCTGACCGCGGTAGCAGCCCTTCTGGAGGTGCACGGCGCTGCCGATCCAGCCCAGCTCGTGCGGGATGGTGCGGTGGTCGGTCTCGAACCCGAGACGGGGGCGGTGGCTCTCCACCCGCAGGGCCTCGTACGCGAGGATCCCCACGGCCGGTCCGGCCTCCGCGGCGAAGGCCTCGAGGCCGGCGCGCGGCAGGAACAGGTCACGGCCGTGCGCCGTCTCCCGTACGACGACGCCTTCGGGCACCTCGGCGATGGACCCGGCCGGCAGATGGACGACCGCGAAGTCGTCGGTGCGGTCGGCGACTTCGGCCTTGTAGAAGAACTTCATCGACTCCAGGTAGCCGATGAGCGCCTCGCGCGTGCCCGGTTCGACGTGCGCCCAGACCGTCTCGCCGTCGTCGACGAGATACAGGGCGTGCTCGATGTGACCGTGCGCGGAGAGGATCAGCGCCTCTGTGGCCTGCCCGGGGGCCAACTCGCTCACGTGCTGGGTGAGCAGCAGATGCAGCCAGCTCAGCCGTTCCTCGCCGGTGACGGTGACGACCCCGCGGTGCGACAGGTCCACGAAGCCCTTGCCGTCGGCGAGGGTGCGCTGCTCACGGAACAGGTCGCCGTAGTGCGCGGCGACCCCTTCGTCGCGCCCCTCGGCGGGGACCGCGCCGGGCAGGGACAACAGAGGGCTGGTCGATGACATGGCCCCAGCCTACGACTCGGCCTCCGCGGCCTTCGCCGTGCAGTCCTCACAGCGCCCGAAGATGGCGAAGTGCTTCATGTCCGTCTCGAAGCCGAACGTCTCACGGAGCTTGGCGGTGAAGTCCGCGGCGACCGAGACGTCCGCCTCGATCACGTCCGTGCAGTCCCGGCACACCAGATGGAGATGATGGTGCCGGTCGGCGAGATGGTAGGTGGGCGCCCCGTGCCCCAGATGGGCGTGCGAGACGAGGCCCAGCTCCTCGAGCAGCTCCAGCGTCCGGTAGACCGTGGAGATGTTCACCCCGGACGCGGTTTTGCGCACCTCACCGAGGATCTCGTCCGGCGTGGCGTGCTCAAGGGCGTCGACGGCCTCGAGGACAAGCTGGCGCTGCGGAGTCAGCCGGTAGCCGCGCTGCCGCAGATCGCTCTTCCAGTCGGTGCTCACCACGCCCCCAGTGTAGGCAGCGCGCACCGTCCGGCGGCCGTCCGGTGCGAAGAGGATGTCCTGTCGGCAGCGTGCCGTGTCCGGGAAAGAGCCCTACTTGAAGAAGGCGATGCCGTCGTCGGGCAGGTCCCCGAGGTCCTTCGCCCACGACTCGACCTGCTCGGGGGTGACGACCTTCTTCAGGTGCGCCGACATGTACGGGCGCAGCGGCACCTCGGGGGTGGCCTTCTCGCCCACCCACATCAGGTCGCTCTTCACGTAGCCGTACAGCCGCTTGCCGCCGCTGTACGGGCCGGAGGCCGCGGTGCGGGCGACGGCGTCCGTCGCCAGGTCGATCTGCGGCTTCTGGTGGGCGAGCTCGCCGTACCAGATCTCCACGATGCCCTGGTCACGGACCATGACGACCTCGACCTTGCGCTCCTTGTCGATGCGCCAGTAGCCGGACTCGCTCTCCAGCGGCTTGACCTTGTTGCCCTCGGTGTCGAGGACCCAGGAGTGCGAGACGTACTCGATGAAGTCCCGGCCGTCGTGGCTGAAGGTCACTGACTGGCCGAAGTTGCACTTCTCGGCGCCGGGGAAGTCCGCGACGCCCGCGCCCTCCCACGTGCCCAGCAGGAACGCGAGGGGGACGAGGTCCGGATTCAGGTCGGACGGGATCTCGATCATGAGCAGCTCTGTCGATCTCTAGGGTTCGAGTGGTACGGGTCCCGAGGGTACGGGTGACTACCGCTGGCCCTGGTACAGCTTCTTCACGGTCAGACCGGCGAAGGCGAGGACGCCGACGCAGACCAGAACCAGCAGAGCTTCGAAGAAAACGATCACGGGGTGCTCCTCGAATGAGCGTGGAGGCGAAAGCGGGCCGGGCCCCAGCTTAGTGGGCGGGGGCCCGGCCCGTTCTGTGAGGTCCGCGTCAGCCGAGCAGCTGGTTCTGCAGGACGACGGTCTGGTGGAAGGGCACGAGCGGAGCCTCGCCCTTACGGGAGACCACCACGAGCGCGAGGGTGTCACCGGCGGTGACGTACGCGTGCCGGACGTGCACCGGGCCGCGGGGCGCCGGCTCGTCGTACACGTAGCGCTCGGTGGAGGCCACCTTCGCGCCGGTCTCCCACTCCAGGTCGAACGACGACACCTCCTCCACGCCCTCGGGCCGCAGCCCGGTGTCCGGCGCGCCGCCGATCTGCGCGTCGAAGTAGTGGCCGGCGAGGGCGGAGGTGTGGAAACGGAGCAGGAAGATCCGTGTCGAGGTGCCGTCCGGCATCGACCAGCCACGGGCGACCACATGGCGCAGACCGCCCTCGGTGAGGTGCTCCCGCAGGCTCTCGCGGCCGTCCTGCGCGTACTCGTCCAGGTACCGGTCGACCGTCACCCGGCTCCGCTCACCGCGCAGGGACCGGTCGGGGCTGCTGCCCGCGGGCGCCGGGAGCAGCAGTTGCTCCAGGTCCGCGTAGTGGATCTCGCCGGGGTTCTCCTGGACGAACGGGAGCGGCGCACCGGCCGGCAGCACCGGCTTGGTCAGCTCCGGGTAGTCCCAGCGTCCGTCGGAGAGGGTGGACAGTCCGGGGACGTCGGTGCGCTCCTGGTCGACGACGGCCAGCGCCGTGCCGGTGCCGGCCGCCGCGAAGACCACCACGGCGGCCGTCCAGCGCAGCACGGCCCGCAGCACCCGGCGGTCCCGCTGTCGCGGGACGGCGGCGGGCGGCGCCGCCTCCGGGTCCTGGGCGGCGGTCTCCCCGGGCACGGGGGCGTCCCGCGGGGCGGACTCGGGTGCCGGCGCGTCCGGGAGCGCCGCGGCCGGCGGCGCCGTCTCGGCTCCGGGCACCCGAGCGGGGGTCGCTGGAGCGTTCTGGTCGTCGGTCACACGGACTCCCCGGGTGAAGCGATGCGGTCGAGCTGCTCGCCGACGAGTTCCGCGAGCGACTTGGTGACCAGCGGCTTGGGGCCGTACGCGTACATGGTCACCAGCACCTCACCCACGTGGCCGGTGCACATCATGGCGTCCAGCTTCAGGTCCTTGACCTTCGGCAGCAGGAAGCACGCGGCGTCCGGGTGCCCCTTGATCTTCGGCCCCTTGCGGAAGACGCCGAAGGCCTCGGTCATCTCCTTCTGGAACGCGGTGATACCGGTGACCGCCTTGGTGTTCTCCAGCTGCGCCAGGCGCGTCTCGAGGACGTACCGGTTGCCCGAGTCCCGGTAGCTGCGCATGGCCAGGCCCTTGATGCGCAGCTTCTCGACGGCCTTGTCGTACGCCTTGCGCTTCGCGCTCGGCAGGCCCCGGGAACCCTCCTTGAACAGCGCGACCGCACGCCGCTGGTCCACGACGGAGTCGTTGCCGAACTCGTCGATGTCCGGGCCCGGGCGGTCGAAGGGCGGCAGGGGAAGCAGCTGTGCCGCCAGCCCGGTCGGCTCCAGAGGCGGAAAGTCCAGCTCCGGATGCTCGGCCGGCTCGGCCCAGGTGACCGTCGGCGCGGTCCGGTCCGCGTCCCGCAGGGCGGACCGGCCCCAGCCGGCGGCGCCGGCGACGAGGCCGAGGCCCACCACGGCGGCGACGAGCTTCACCGGGAAGCGGCGCCGCGCGCCCGGGGCGGGCGCCTGGGGCTGCGGGACGGTCACGGGCGCCTCGGGCGCCTCGGGCAGCTTTGACGCGGCAGCCTCGGCGGGCTGCTCGGGCCGCGCGTCGGGGGCGGGCGCCTCGGGCGTCGCCTCTCGGCGTTCCTCGTGCTGGGTCACAGTCGCTCCAACTGGCGCTTCGCGAGCGACTTCAGGGCCTTCTCGCTGATCGGGCCCGAGTTGTTCACGTATTCGATGATCATGACGAGGTCGCCGCGCCAGGCGACGGCCCGGCCCTGGTAGAGGGGCTCGTACCCGGCCTCGCGGTGAGGTTCGTCGTAGACATAGGTGCGGCCGTTGGCGCTGCCGGGGATGGGCTCGCCGTCGTTGCCGGCCCACTCGTCCTCGCTCATGTACGCCTGCTGACCCTCGCCGAACCGCTCCGCGTTGAGTTCGGTGTTCTCGCGGAACTGCACCAGGCGGATGTCGACGTAGACCTTCTCGTCCTCGGACCAGCCGACGCTCACGGCCCGGCGGAAGTCGTTCTCCGCGAGGTCCTCGAACATGTACTCCTCGTCCTTGAACCACGTCGCGAAGGAGAAGAGGTCGTCCCAGTCGGCCTTCTGCTCCGTCTTCGCGCCCTTGGGCTCGGGGACCAGCAGCTGCCGCAGGTCGCCGTCGGTCTTCGCCCAGCGGTTGACGGAGACGGACCGGGCGGTGGTGTGCTCCCCCGCCTTGACCGGCTTCGGGGTCCTGATGTCCGGCTGGGAGAGCGGCGGGAGCGGCGTGGGCTCCCGGTGGTACTGCACGGTGTAGCCGGTGACCGCGCCCGCGACGACCCCGAGGACCGCGGCGGCGGCGACGAGGAGCGTCGTGCGCCCTCTGCGGCGGGACCGGGCCGCCGGCGCTGCCCGCTCCGGCGCCGTGTCCGCGACGGATGCCGCCTCCGCGACGGATGGCGCGTCCGCGACGGGTGGCGGCGGCACGGCCGGCTCCGGTCGCGTGTCGGGCGCCGCCTCCTGCGGCACCTGATGGTCCTGCGTTTCCAAGAGTCCCCCCACGAGACCTGAGCCGCGGATTCCGTATCCGCGTACCCAGCAGACCCCGGCCACGGGACCAGGGTTGTAGGGCGGCGCATTACAGTTCGGCATATGGCGAACAAGCTCGTGATCAAGGTGACCGCAGGTGCCGACGCACCCGAGCGCTGCTCCCAGGCCTTCACGGTCGCGGCCGTGGCCGCGGCCAGCGGGGTGGAGGTCTCGCTCTGGCTGACCGGGGAGTCCTCCTGGTTCGCGCTGCCGGGGCGGGCGGCCGAGTTCGAGCTGCCGCATGCCGCGCCGCTGCCCGAGCTGATCGAGTCGATCCAGGCGAACGGGAAGATCACGCTGTGCACGCAGTGCGCGGCGCGGCGGGACATCACGGAGAAGGACACGCTCGAGGGCGTGCGGATCGCCGGCGCGCAGGTGTTCGTCAGCGAGATCATGCCGGAGGGTGTGCAGGCCCTGGTCTACTGACCGCGCCCCGCCCCGCGCCGGCCCTGCCTACTGGTGCGGCCGGCGTCTGCCGTCGAGCTCGTCCCACCACTCGTCGGACTTCGGGTCGCCTGAGGGGTCGTCCCACCAGCGGTCCTCCGGGCCGCGCCGGTTGGCGATCACGGCGGCGACCGGCGGGATGACCATGGCGACGACGCACATGCCCACCGCCGTGGGCACGGACCACAGCCGCACCACGGCCCAGGCGGCGACGAAGAGGAAGAGGCAGCCGCCCATCAGCAGGAAGTAGACGTGCCGACGCCTGGCGTACATGCCTCCAGCGTACGACCGAAGGGCCGCACCTCGTTCCCGGTAGCGTCCAACCCCCAGGAGGTGCGGCCCTTCGGCCTGTCAATGACTCAGACGGCGATGGCGACCTCGGAGAGGCCCCCCGTCTGGGCGACGACCGTACGGTCCGCCGTGCCGCCGGGCACGAGCGCGCGCACGGTCCACGTGCCCTCGGCCGCGTAGAAGCGGAACTGTCCGGTCGCCGAGGTCGGGACCTCCGCGGTGAATTCGCCGGTCGAGTCCAGGAGACGGACGTAACCCGTCACCGGCTCGCCGTCGCGGGTCACCTGACCCTGGATGGTGGTCTCACCGGGCTTGATCGTCGAGGCGTCGGGGCCGCCGGCCTGCGCTCCACACATGCTGTTCTCCAGAAAAGGTCGGGGCGGATTACTTGTTGGCGCCGAGCTCGATCGGCACGCCGACGAGGGAGCCGTACTCGGTCCACGAGCCGTCGTAGTTCTTGACGTTCTCCTGGCCGAGGAGCTCGTGGAGCACGAACCAGGTCAGCGCGGAGCGCTCGCCGATGCGGCAGTAAGCGATGGTGTCCTTCGACAGGTCGACCTGCTCGTCCTCGTAGAGGGCCTTGAGCTCCTCGTCGGACTTGAAGGTGCCGTCGTCGTTGGCGTTCTTCGACCACGGGATGTTGCGGGCGCTGGGCACGTGGCCCGGGCGCTGCGACTGCTCCTGCGGGAGGTGCGCCGGGGCGAGCAGCTTGCCGCTGAACTCGTCGGGCGACCGCACGTCGACGAGGTTCTGGCTGCCGATCGCGGCCACGACGTCGTCGCGGAAGGCGCGGATGGACGTGTCCTGGGCCTGGGCCTTGTACTCGGTCGCCTCACGGACCGGCACCTCCGCGACCAGGTCGCGGGAGTCGAGCTCCCACTTCTTGCGGCCGCCGTCGAGCAGACGGACGTCGCCGTGGCCGTAGAGCTTGAAGTACCAGAAGGCGTAGGAGGCGAACCAGTTATTGTTGCCGCCGTAGAGAACGACGGTGGAGTCGTTCGCGATGCCCTTCGCCGACAGGAGCTTCTCGAAGCCCTCCTGGTCGATGAAGTCACGGCGGACCGGGTCCTGGAGGTCCTTGGTCCAGTCGATCCGGATCGCGTTCCTGATGTGGTTCTTGTCGTAGGCCGAGGTGTCCTCGTCGACCTCGACGATGACGACCTTCGGGTCGTCGAGGTGGGCCTCGACCCAGTCGGCGTCTACCAGGACGTCGCTGCGGCTCATGGTTGTTCTCCTCCGGGGCAGTGTGCGGCGGTGGTGCGCGAGGGGTTGTGCGCGAGAGGTGTGCGGGTACGCGGAAGGGCGTCGATCAGCACGGGGCGGCCCTGACATGGAGGTCGAAGGGCCTGGGGATACGGGGCAGTGCTCCCGCTCAGACAGTGCGACAGAGCATGGCGGCGACGCGGCACAGGTCTACTGCCCGCCGCTTCGTGAGATCCGCCTGTCGCTGCTTCATGGGACCGATCGTAGGGACGAGTCGGTGGCCATGTCACCGGCGTGTCGCATGTTGAGACGCGATCGTCCACTATCCGGGACGGGCGTCGGGTCCCGGGCACTCGGAAGTATCCGGGGGGCGGGCCGCGTCCCGCGTGCATCTGCACAGCGGACACAGCCGTCTCACCATTCGGCGCGCTGGTCCGGCCCCGGTCCCGATCCGGCGCGACACGACCGGCTGCGGCGCGCCCCGGTCCGCCGCGCCCCCTGCTCGGCCGCTGGGCTCAGCCCGCGAGCCGAACGTCCTTGCCGGTCACCGTGATCACGACGCCGTCCGGCCCTGCCTCGACCTTCTCGAGCTTCAGCCCCGCCGGCAGCCCGCCCAGCTTCCGGTCGAAGTCCGTCTTCTTGCGGATCTCGCCCTCGAGCCCGGGGATCCCCTCACCCGGGACCTTGTCGGCGCGCACCCTGATCGTGTCCCCGTCGACGATGCTCACCGTGGACACCACGCTGCGCGTGATCTTCCCGAACAGCGGCAGGGTCACCGAGCCGGTGACCTTCACCTTGCCGTTCTGGCCGTACGCGACGGTGACACCGTCGTCGGCGGCCTCCGTGAGGTCCGCGTAGCTGATGCGGGCGGTGCCCTCGGCACGGGCGGCCGTGGCGCTCGAATACCCCTCGGCGACCCGGACGTCGAACAGGTCGGCGGTCATCTCCTCGATCCGCACCGGCCGGCCCGCCGCGCTGGTCCGGATGCCCTCGAGCTTGATCTCGACCTCGTCGAACTCGCTGTCCATCGCCTGCGTCAGGAAGGGAAAGCCCTTGATGGACACCGCGGTCGAGTCGGCCGTCCCCTCCTGGACCTTGATCCGCTCCGCCGCCTCCGACTCCGCCACGTTGAGCGCGATCCGGTCCGCGGCGACGAACAGGCCGCCGAGGACGACGGCGATGACGATCAGTATTCGCAGTGCACGCATGTGTTCGGTGTCCCCCACCCTGTCTGGCCACGGACGCCCGTTGAGCCCGAGCCGGTCGGGACGACGCCTGCGCAGTGATCGACGTCCGGCGGCCGCCGATGGTTCCGAACCTGCCCTCCGTGCGGGCGGCTATGCGAGCGCGCGCCCGATCAGGTAGACGGCGGGGGCGGCCGCGGTCAGCGGAAGCGCCACACCGGCGGTCATGTGGACGAAGCGGGAGGGGTAGTCGTAGCTCGCCACCCGCAGACCGATCAGCGCGCACCCGCCCGCGGCCAGACCGAGCAGCGCGCCCCCGGAGCCCATGCCGGTGAGCCCGCCGGCCGCGATGCCGGCGCCCGCCGCCGCCGCAAGGGACAGCGCGACCGGGACGACCCCGCCCAGCGGCAGGGCGCGGACCGTCGTGGCGACGGCGACGGCGATCGCGCCGACCACCACCGCGTCGTCGTCGGCGGCGAGATGACCGGCGGCCAGGACGGCGAAGGCCGCGGAGGCGACCGTCGCCATGAGGCCGTACACCCGTTCGTCGGCCCCCGCGTGACTGCGCAGTTGGAGGACGAGCGTCAGCAGCACCCACACGCCGAGCGTGCCGATGATCGCGGCGGGCGCGTTCCCGTCGCCGGAGGCGAGGAGCGCGGCGTCGGCCGCGAGACCGCCGAGGAACGCGAGCGCGATGCCCTGCCTGGCCGGCCACATGCCGTTCAGGCGGAACCAGCCGGCCGCGGTGACCGCCTGGAGCAGCACCAGCGGTACGAGCAGCGCGTACTCGCCGACGGCCGCGCCGCCGGCGAGAAGCAGCGCGAGCACGGCGGTCAGGCCGGCGGGCTGCATGCCCGGCGCGATGATCGGCGAACGCCCCTCGGCGCGGGCGCGCTGGGCGTCCGTGATCCGGGCGTTGCCGCCGACGGTCGGCGAGCTGTACCCGGCCGGGGCCTCGGGCGCTGCTTCCGCCACGGGGGCGGGTGCGCTCGGGTACGCCGCCGAAGCGCGGGCGGGAGCGTGCGGGACGGGCACCTCGGGCGGCAGCGGCAGACCCGCGGCGGCGGGCACCGGCGGCAGGTACGCCGTGTCGGCCGCGTCCGGAGCGGGCGCCTGCTGCTGGGACTGCGGCTCGGGCCGGGGCCCGCCCCAGGCACCGTCGGCCCCGGCGGGAGGGTGCGCGCCGGGCTGCACGATCGGCTGGTACTGCGTGTCCCAGGTCTCGCCCTGCCAGGTCTGCGTCTCGCCCACGTCCCCGTACGGCTGCTGCCGGTAGGCGTCGTCGTGGCCCGCCGGCTCCTGCTGCCGGTAGGCGTCCTCGTACCCCGCCGGCTGCTGCTGCCCGTACGCGTCCCCGTAGGACGGGTACGGCTGCTGTCCGTACGGATACTGCTGGTCGCTGCTCATGCTGTGCGGTTCACCCTCCTGCGAACGGCGGGAGCACCTCGACCGTGCCGCCCTCGGCAAGCCGTACGGTCTCATGACTGCGGGTCCCGACGGGGTCACCGTCGACGAGGAACGAGCAGCGCAGCAGTACGCGCGTCAGCTCCCCGGGGTGCTTGTCCCGCACCGCCTCCAGGGCCTCCGCGAGCGTCTCCGCCGCGTAGGGCTCCTCCGCGATGCCGGCCGCCGCCTTGGCCGCGGCCCAGTAGCGGATGGTTCCCGCTGCCATAGCGGCACTCCTTTCGTCTCCGTGCGCGCCGCTCACCATGATGGGCTATCGGCCGGTGAGCCATTCCCCCAGGCGGCGCAGCAGCGGCTCGTCCGCCGCGTTCTCCGCGTGCCCCATGCCCGGCTCCAGCCACAGCTCCGCCGTCCCCTCCGCCACCGCGGCCAGCATCCGGGGGTGGTCGAGCGGGAAGTACGGGTCGCGGTCGCCGTGCACGATCAGCAGCGGCGTCGGCGCGATCAGCGGCACGGACTCGGCCGGGGAGAGCGGCACCGGGTCCCAGTCACGGTGATGGATGCGGGTACGGAACCCGTACCGCCCGACGACCCGGCCGGCCGGGCGGGTGACCACCCAGTGCAGCCGCCGCATCGGCGCCGTGCCGCGGTAGTACCAGCGGGCGGGGGCGCTCACCGAGACGACCGCGTCCGTGCGTGCCTCCGTGCGCCCCTCGTGCATCCGG
Source organism: Streptomyces sp. NPDC086835 (assembly GCF_044745705.1). Classification (NCBI taxonomy): domain Bacteria; kingdom Bacillati; phylum Actinomycetota; class Actinomycetes; order Kitasatosporales; family Streptomycetaceae; genus Streptomyces; species Streptomyces sp. NPDC086835. Next base: position 45,912 of record NZ_JBIVAU010000004.1, on the reverse strand, counting down.
GCGCCGTACAGCGCCGCGTGCCGCAGCACCACCGAGCCGCCCATCGAGAAGCCGACCGTCACCACCCGGGTGTGCCCGAGCGACCGGGCCCACTCCACGGCGGCGGCCAGATCCAGCACCTCGCGGTCACCGACGGTGGAACGCCCGCCGGAGCGGCCGTGGCCGCGGAAGGAGAAGGTCACCACCCCCGCGTACCGGGAGAAGGTCCGCGCCGCGCGGCGCACCGCGGGCCGGTCGACCGAGCCGGTGAAACCGTGCGCGACGACGACGGCGGTGCCGGTCGGGCCGCTCGCACAGGGCTCGTAGCGGGCTTCGATCCGGACACCGTCGGATGTCAGGAGAGTTGCGCCCTGAGGGCGCGGAGAGATCCTTGACACGTCCACAGTGTGAAATCGGCCCTCTCGCCCAGAAGTCATGTGGGCTATTCTGCTGCGAGAGGATCCGGGCAATGCAGCCCCCGGATCCTTTTGTGTTTTCCGGCCATTGTTACAGGCTGGTGAACAAAGCCTCACAAAGGCTCTCGGACGCGAGAGAGCCGCGTACGAAGCAGTGCACGTCCTCGCAGGGACCGAGGAGGAACCGACGTCATGGACGAGCGAACCGACGAGCGACCCCAGCACGCCGAACGCACGACGATCAGGGCAGGTGGGACGCGATGAGCTCCCTGCTGCTCCTGACCAATGCCCTCCAGCCGTCGACGGAGGTGCTTCCCGCCCTCGGACTGCTTCTGCACAACGTACGGGTGGCACCGGCGGAGGGGCCGGCCCTCGTCGACACCCCTGGTGCCGACGTGATCCTCGTCGACGGCCGCCGCGACCTGCCGCAGGTGCGGTCGCTCTGCCAGCTACTGCGGTCCACCGGGCCCGGCTGTCCGCTCGTCCTCGTCGTGACCGAGGGCGGCCTCGCGGCCGTCACCGCCGACTGGGGCATCGACGACGTGCTGCTGGACACGGCCGGACCGGCCGAGGTCGAGGCACGGCTGCGGCTCGCCACCGGCCGCCAGCAGATCACCTCCGACGACTCCCCGATGGAGATCCGCAACGGCGACCTGTCGGTGGACGAGGCGACGTACAGCGCCAAACTGAAGGGCCGGGTCCTCGACCTGACCTTCAAGGAATTCGAACTGCTCAAATACCTCGCGCAGCACCCCGGCCGGGTCTTCACCCGGGCGCAGCTGCTCCAGGAGGTCTGGGGCTACGACTACTTCGGTGGTACGCGCACGGTCGACGTCCATGTGCGGCGGCTGCGCGCCAAGCTCGGCCCTGAGCACGAGGCGCTCATCGGGACCGTCCGCAACGTGGGCTACCGGTTCGTCGCCCCGGAGAAGGTCGAGCGGGCGGCCGAGGAAGCCAAGGCGAAGGCCGCCAAGACAGTAGCCCGTACGGATGACGGCGCCGAGGTGGAGGAACCGGCCGTACGCCCTGCCCAGAGGTAGGTCACCACGCGTAGACTTCGCGCGTGGCCAAGGTGACGCGGGACGATGTGGCACGACTGGCGGGGACTTCGACCGCGGTCGTCAGCTACGTCATCAACAACGGACCCCGGCCGGTCGCCCCGGCCACGCGCGAGCGGGTACTCGCAGCGATCAAGGAGCTGGGGTACCGGCCCGACCGGGTCGCGCAGGCGATGGCGTCCCGGCGCACCGATCTCATAGGCATGATCGTGCCCGACGCCCGGCAGCCCTTCTTCGCCGAGATGGCACACGCGGTCGAACAGGCCGCCGCCGAGCGCGGAAAAATGGTGCTCGTCGGCAATTCCGACTACCGCGACGAGCGTGAGGTCCACTATCTGCGGGCCTTCCTCGGCATGCGGGTCTCCGGCCTGATCCTGGTCAGCCAGGGCATGAGCGAGCGCGCGGCCGCCGAGATCGAGGCGTGGGACGCGCGGGTCGTCCTGCTCCACGAGCGGCCGGAGGCGATCGACGACGTCGCCGTCGTCACGGACGACATCGGCGGCGCGCAGCTCGCGACCCGGCACCTGCTCGAGCACGGGCACGAGTACGTCGCCTGCCTCGGCGGCGTCGAGTCGACCCCGTCGGTCGGCGACCCGGTCGCCGACCACGTCGAGGGCTGGCGCCGGGCCATGCAGGAGTCCGGACGCGCGACGGAGGGACGGCTCTTCCAGGCCCCGTACAACCGCTACGACGCCTACCAGGTCGCGCTGAAGCTGCTCGCCGGGCCCGACCGTCCGCCGGCGATCTTCTGCTCGACCGACGACCAGGCCTTCGGCGTCCTGCGAGCCGCCCGGGAACTGCGGATCGACGTGCCGGCCGATCTCGCGGTGGCCGGCTTCGACGACGTCAAGGAGGCGGCCCTGACGGACCCGCCCCTCACGACGATCTCCTCGGACCGCCCGGCGATGGCCCGCGCGGCGATCGATCTGGTCCTCGACGACGGCCTGAGGCTGGCGGGCTCACGGCGCGAACGGGTCAAGCAGTTCCCCTCGGGCCTGGTGATCCGCCGCTCCTGCGGGTGCGGCGAGCCGTAGCGGCGAAGGGCCCCGGGCCGGGGACGCCTCCCCGGTCCGGGCGCCGCTTCACCAGGCGCCGTTGAGGCCGTACCAGTCGCCGTTGACCGACTCGCCGGCCCGGAAGGTCGTGCTGCCGCCGGTGCCCCGGTAGCCGAGCAGCCGGCCGGGGCTGCCACCCATGTATCCCTCGTTGGTGATCGTCAGGACGTCGTTGAGCGTGCCGCCGTTGTACGAGCCGACGCTGATGAAGGTGTCCATGACCTGCCAGCCGCCGCCGACCAGCTTGCGCGTGCCGAACGCGCCGCGGCCGTTGCCCGGGTAGAGCCAGAGCTTCCCGGCCGTGTCGCGGGCCAGCAGATCGGGACGCGCGTCGCCGGTCAGATCGCCCGGCCCGGTGAGGGCGTTCATGACCTGCCAGCCGCCGCCGACCGGCTTGCGCGAGCCGAAGGCGCGGCCGTTGCCCGGGTACATCCACAGCGTGCCCGCCGTGTCACGGGCCAGCAGGTCGCCCCGGCCGTCGCCGGTCAGGTCGCCCGCCGCCGCGATCTGGCGCATGACCTGCCAGCCGCCGCCGACCAGCCTGCGGCCGGCGAAGCCGCCGTTGCCGGTGCCCGGGTACAGCCACAGCTGCCCCGCCTTGTCCCGGGCGAGCAGGTCCTCGTTCTTGTCGTCGGTGAGGTCGCCGTGACGGGTCATGGCGTTCATGCTGTTCCAGCCGCTGCCGACGAGCCGGCCGGAGTGGTCGCCGGGAAGCCGCCACAGCCGTCCGGCCGTGTCCCGGGCCAGGATGTCGGGGAGCAGATCATGGTCGAGGTCGCCGAAGCCGGCCGGCGTGGCGGTGGGCGCCGTGGCCCACTGCGGGTAGGCCGGCATGTGGCACTCCCGCTCCGTCCTGACGAATTTGCAGGGTGCAGACCCTCGAGCCCCGGCCACGGTTGCCCGGTTCCGGACGCCTTTCCGCGGCGCCGAATCCACGGGCGGCCTTATATCGGGCATACACGGTTCTGTCGGGCTTCTCAGCGCCGTCTCAGACGGCTCTCATCCGGGCCGACGACAGTCGATGCCATGAGCGACCACTACCGCCGAAGCGGCGACGATGCCCACCACCAGCAGCCGTACGGCGCTCCCCTCCCGCAGGGGGCGGGCGGCGGATACCCGCCGGTCCCGCCCTACCACCCCGGCGACACCACGGCCGGGCACATCCCCGGACCGCACGCACCCGCACCCGCGCAGGCGGCCGCGTACGCGCCCGTACCGGCACAGCGGGCGCGGGCGAAGCGTCCCGTGGCGCTGCTCGCCGCCGTCGCCATCGTCGCCGCGGCCTTCGGCGGCGGTGCCTCCGTCCTCGTCGGGGAGCTCACCAAGGACACCGCAAGCGGCGGCTCCGGCGCGGTGACCGGCACGAACGTGTCGCAGAGCAGCAAGGGAACGGTCGCCGGCGTCGCACAGGCCGTCTCCCCGAGCATCGTGGAGATCAGCGCGGACTCGAACACCGGGCAGTCCACCGGCTCCGGTGTGATCATCACCGAGGACGGCGAGATCGTCACCAACAACCACGTCATCTCGGGCGCTTCGACGATCAAGGTGCAGCTCAGCAACGGCAAGACGTACGAGGCGGACGTCCTCGGCACCGATCCCGGCAAGGACCTCGCCCTCATCAAGCTCCAGGGCGCGTCCGGCCTGAAGGCCGCCTCGCTCGGCGACTCGAGCAAGGTCAAGGTCGGCGACGAGGTCGTCGCGATCGGCTCGCCCGAGGGCCTGACCGGCACGGTGACGAGCGGCATCGTCTCCGCCCTCGACAGGGACGTGACCGTGGCCAAGGACGAGGAGCAGCCGCAGCAGCAGGACCCACGGCAGGGCTGGCCCTTCGAGTTCGGCGGGCAGCAGTTCAACGGCGACACCGGCGACTCGACGACCACCTACAAGGCGATCCAGACCGACGCCTCCCTCAACCCCGGCAACTCCGGCGGCGCCCTGATCAACATGAACGGCGAGATCATCGGCATCAACTCGGCCATGTACTCGCCCAGTTCCGCCACCGGGTCCACCGCGGGCAGCGTCGGACTCGGCTTCGCCATCCCGATCGACACCGTCAAGGCCGACCTGGACGCCCTCCGCTCCGGCGACGGCAACTGATCGCGTGCGAGGCTTGGTCCATGACTGAAGGTGAGCGCATCCTGATCGTCGACGACGAGCCCGCCGTGCGTGAGGCGCTCCAGCGCTCGCTCGCGTTCGAGGGATACGGCACCGAGGTCGCCGCCGACGGCATCGACGCCCTCGCCCGCGCGGAGGCGTACGCCCCCGACCTGATCGTCCTCGACATCCAGATGCCGCGGATGGACGGTCTGACCGCGGCCCGCCGGCTGCGGGCCGCCGGATCGACCGTGCCCATCCTGATGCTCACGGCCCGCGACACGGTCGGCGACCGGGTCACCGGCCTCGACGCCGGCGCGGACGACTACCTGGTCAAGCCGTTCGAGCTGGACGAGCTGTTCGCCCGTATCCGCGCGCTGCTGCGGCGCAGTTCGTACACCACGGCCGGCCCCGGGGGCGCGGAGGAGGACGTGCTGTCCTTCGCCGACCTGCGGATGGACCTCGCGACCCGGGAGGTCACCCGCGGCACCCGCCGGGTCGAGCTGACCCGTACCGAGTTCACGCTGCTGGAGCTCTTCCTGGCGCATCCGCGCCAGGTGCTCACCCGTGAGCAGATCCTCAAGTCCGTGTGGGGCTTCGACTTCGAGCCGAGTTCCAACTCCCTGGACGTGTACGTCATGTACCTGCGGCGCAAGACGGAGGCGGCCGGCGAGCCGCGCCTGGTCCACACGGTGCGCGGCGTGGGGTACGCGCTGCGCACCGGCGGCCCGGAATGACGAACAGGTTCCGCGCGCTTCCCCTGCGCTCCCGTCTGGCGCTGCTGGTGGCGACGGCGGTGGCGGTGGCCGTCGCAGCGGCTGCCAGCGTGTGCTGGCTGGTGGTGCGCAGCGCGCTGGTCGACTCGCTCGACAACGCGCTCAGCACCAACCGGATGGCGCCGCGCCAGGTGCTCGCCTTCGTCGACCCCGCCGGTCAGTGCCGAAAGGCGGCCCCCGCCGGTCCCGACACCGACCTCTTCAAGTCGACGATCCAGCTGCTGGACCGCCAGGGGAACAGCTGTGTGGTCCTCGGCGACGAGTCGGTCGAGGTCACGGACGCCGACATCGACGTCGCCGGCGGCCGGTCCGACTCCTCCTTCCACAACGCCACGGCGTCCGACGGCTCCGAGTACCGCGTCTTCACCTATCCCATCGAGGGCTACGCGGGCGCGGTGATCGTCGCCCGTCCCCTCAGCGAGGTCGACGACACCCTCGGCAATCTGACGCTGGTGCTGGCCCTGGTCGCCGGCGCCGGTGTGCTCGGCGCCGGCGCGGCCGGCGCCTGGGTCGCCAGGACCGGACTGCGGCCGGTGGACGAACTGACGGGCGCGGTCGAGCACGTGGCCCGTACCGAGGACCTGAGCGTGCGCATCCCGGTCGAGGGGGACGACGAGATCGCCCGGCTGTCCCGGTCGTTCAACGCGATGACCGCGGCGCTGGCGTCCTCGCGCGACCTCCAGCAGCAGCTGATCGCGGACGCCGGCCATGAGCTGCGCACCCCGCTGACGTCGCTGCGCACCAACATCGAGCTGCTCGCCAGGAGCGAGGAGACCGGCCGCGCCATCCCGCCCGACGACCGCAGGGCGCTGCTCGCCTCGGTCAAGGCGCAGATGACCGAACTGGCCGCGCTCATCGGCGACCTCCAGGAGCTGTCCCGGCCGGACGTGGGCGCGAGCGGCAAGGTGCAGGTGGTGGCCCTCCACGAGATCACGCAGGCGGCCCTCGACCGCGCGCGGCTGCGCGGCCCGGAGCTGACGTTCACGTCCCGGCTGGAGCCCTGGTACGTACGGGCGGACCAGGCCGCGCTGGAGCGGGCGCTGGTCAACGTCCTGGACAACGCCGTGAAGTTCTCGCCGCCGGGCGCCGAGGTCGAGGTGGGGCTGCGCGGCGGTGAGCTGACGGTCCGCGACCACGGTCCGGGTATCCCGCCGGAGGAACTGCCGCACGTCTTCGAACGGTTCTGGCGCTCTCCCTCCGCGCGGGCGCTGCCCGGTTCGGGGCTGGGGCTGTCCATCGTGGCGCGCACGGTCCGGCAGGCGGGCGGCGACATCGCCCTGGAACCGGCCGCCGGCGGCGGCACCCGCGCGGTGATCCGCCTGCCGGGGGCGGCGGGTCCGCCGCCGCCCACCCCCTGAACATCTCGCGAGACGGAACGTCTTGCCAGGGAGGGGCGCACACACTACTCTCACATCGAGACGAACCGTCTCGTCTCATCTCTCCTGTCGTCCGCCGAAGGAAGCGCCCTTGTTCCCAGCCACCGCCACCGCCGCCCAGTTCGTCGTCACCGACGTCACCAAGCGCTACGGCGACCATGTCGTCCTCGACCGGGTCTCCTTCACCCTGCGCCCCGGCGAAAAGGCCGGTGTCGTGGGCGAGAACGGCTCCGGGAAGTCGACACTGCTGCGGCTGCTCGCAGGAGCGGAGCAGCCCGACAACGGCACCGTGGCCGTCACCGCCCCCGGCGGCATCGGCCACCTCGCCCAGACGCTCGACCTGCCGGACACCTGCCTCGTCGCCGACGCGATCGACCTGGCCCTCACCGACCTCCGGTCCCTCCAGCGGCGGATCCGCGTCGCGGAATCCGGGCTGGCGACCATGGGTGAGGCCGGCCACGAGCGGTACGCACGACTGGTCGCCGAGTTCGAGGCACGTGGCGGACACGACGCCGACCGCCGGGTCGCGATCGCCCTGCACCGGCTCGGCGAACGGGCGGCACCGGCCCTGGACCGGCCGCTCGGCACGCTCTCCGGCGGTCAGCGCTCGCGGCTCGCACTCGCCGCGACCCTCGCCTCATCCCCCGAACTGCTGCTGCTCGACGAGCCGACCAACGACCTCGACGACACGGCCGTCGCCTGGCTCGAGGAGCGGCTGCGCGCCCACCGCGGCACGGTCGTCGTGGTCACCCACGACCGCACGTTCCTCGACCGGGTGACCGCCACGGTGCTCGAGGTGGACGACGACCGGAAGACCGTGCACCGCTACGGCGACGGTTACGCGGGCTACCTCACCGCCAAGGCCGCCGCCCGCGCGCGCTGGGCACGGGAGTACGAGGAGTGGCGCGACGAGGTGGCCCGGCGGTCGAGGCTGGCCGACACCAACATCGGTGCCTTGTCCGCCGTTCCGCGCAAGATGCCGCGCGGCTTCAGCGGCGCCGGCGCGTTCCGCGCGCGCTCGCGGACGCACGGCGCGGCGAGCCGCGTCCGGGACGCCCGGGAGCGGCTGCAGCGCTTGACGGAGAACCCGGTGCCACCGCCTCCGCGGCCGCTGCGGTTCACGGCCCGGATCGAGGGCGAGGCGGCCCGCGGTGTCGACCTGGCGGATGTACGTGTGCCGGGGCGGCTCCTTCTGGACGCACTGCACATCGAACCGGGCGGACGGCTGCTGGTCACCGGTCCGAACGGCGCCGGGAAGTCCACGCTCCTGAAGGTCCTGGCCGGCGAACTGGTCCCGGCGGCGGGCACGGTCGAGCGCCCGGAGCGGGTGGGCCTGCTGCGCCAGACCACCGGGCCCGTTCCGGACGGCCGCACAGTCCTGGAGGCGTACGGCGAGGAGCGGGCCGAAGCCCTGCTCGCGACGGGGCTGTTCCGGTCCACGGACCTGCCCGAGCCGGTCCGCACGCTCTCGGTGGGCCAGCGACGCAGGCTCGAACTGGCCCGGCTGCTCGCCGGCCCCGTCGATCTGCTGCTGCTCGACGAACCCACCAACCACCTCTCCCCCGTACTGGTGGAGGAGATCGAGGCGGCGCTGGCGCAGTACGCGGGGACGCTGGTGCTGGTCACCCACGACCGGCGGGCACGGGCGGCGTTCGACGGGCCCGAGCTGGCGCTCACCCCCTGCCGATGACCCGCCCGTGAAGGCACCCACACGGCCCACCATGGCTGGCTATGTACATGCCACCTCAGCAGCCGTACCGGGCCCCCGTCCCGCCGCCCCCGCCCATGCCGCCCTCCGCGCCCGCCCGTGGCAGGGGTCCGCTGGTGACCGCCCTGCTGGTCGGGCTACTGGTGGGCGGCGGAGGCGTCGGTGCGGCCTGGGCGCTGACGGGCCCGGGCGAGGACGCGGTCGCCTCCGGCCCCGCGTCCGACGCACAAGGCGCGTGCGCGGCCCTCGCCGACTTCGACGAGTCCACTTACGCGGCCAAGGGCGCCGAGGGCGAGGTGGCGCTCCACCGCTGGAACGGGGCCGTGGTGCCGGCCGAGGCCGCGGCCGCGGCCGCGGGCGACCCGGCCCACGAGCCGCTCGCGGAGGATCGCTGACGCCTCAGCCGTTGTGGCGGATGAGCGAATCCACCAGCCCCGCCCGCGTGTTCGGGAAGTCGAGCGGAACGATGCCAAGGCCCCGCCAGCCGCTCGCCTCCGCGCCGTCGATGAAGCGGTGGACGCGGGGGTTGAGGTTGTCGGAGTTCCAGCGGGGCGGCAGATACGCGGACGTGCTCACGTAGTTGACGAACAACTTGCCCGGCTGCTGCACCGCCTTGCGGAAGTGCGCCTCGATCCTCCTGTACTTGGGGTCGGGCAGGGCGTTCCAGTCGTCCTGGATGTCGAACCACGTGCCGTCCGCGTAACGCACTCCGGGCAGGCCACCGTTGTCGCCGAGAAGCACGACGCGCCCGCGCGCCTCGCCCAGCACCGGGATGCCGTCGCCGATCCGGAAGAGCGGGCGCCAGCCGCGGCGGTCGAGGTAGTCGTCGAAGATCGCGCGGAAGGTGGCGTCGCTGTCCTCGGAGTACTCCTGCTTGACCCGCATCAGCACGGTCTCCGAGGGGTGCGCGGCGAGGAAGTCGCGGCAGGCGACGAGGACATCACCGAACATCATGTTCTGGTAGGACGGGCCGTGGTGGATGGCGAACGAGCCTCCGGTGACCCGGCACCGTATGTCGAGGAAGCGGATACCGCTGTCGAGCTGCTCGGCGATGGTGGTGTTCTGGCATTCGCTCCACAGTCCGCCGAAGCGCGCACCGGAGTCGTGGGTGCCCGGGATCGTGAGCCTCTGCAGCGGGGTCGAGTCGGCCGGGCCGGCCATCCAGTCCTGTGCGGACAGGGTGCGGCGAGGCGCGGCGGTGGCGTGGGGGGCGCCGATGAGGGCGGCTGCGGACAGTGCGGCAGCGCCTGCGAGGAATCTCCGTCGGTCCATGGCGAGGGAGTATGACGCGTTCACGTCAGAGGTACCAGACTCTCGTACCGTCCGGTAACGACGAGGGGGCGGCAGGCTTCGCGCCTGCCGCCCCCTCCGCCGGACAGTGCTACTGCACGACCGTGATCCGGTCGGCCTTCGGCGGCGCGATCGGCGCGGAGGCCGAGGAGTTCGCCGCCAGGTAGGCGTTGAAGACGTCCAGGTCGGAGGCGCCCACCAGCTTGTTGGTGTGCTCCTTCAGGACGGAGAAGCCGTCACCGCCGCCCGCGAGGAACTCGTTCATCGCGACGCGGTAGGTCTTCGACGGGACGATCGCCTCGCCGTTCAGCTTCACCGAGTCCACGACGATCCGGTCGGCGCCGGTCTTCGTCAGGTCCAGGGTGTACGTGAAGCCCTGCGAGACCTGGAGGATCTTCGGGGACGCCTCGTTCGGGCCGCTGACCTGCTGCTGGAGCGCGGTGATCAGCTGGGCGCCCGTCAGGTCGACGACGTTCATCATGTTGGTGAACGGCTGGACCGTGAAGGCCTCGCCGTACGTCACCACACCGTCGCCCTCGCTGCCCGACGCCTTGTACACCAGGTCCGAGCGGATACCGCCCGGGTTCATCAGGGCCAGCTGGGCGCCGCCCTTGTCCGCCGGGGCGAGGCCCGCGAGCTGCGCGTCCGCGATCAGGTCGCCGAGCGGCTTCTCCGGGGTGGTGGCGCCACGGCCGTTGATGTCCGCGGAGATGAAGCCCTGCGGACGGCTCGCGATCGGCGCGGCCAGCTTGTTCCAGCGCGTGATCAGGTCGGTCATGTCCTGGGCCTTGGCCTGGTCACGGCTGACCACGTGGTTCGCCGACTTCACGGACGTCCGCACGATGTCCTTGGTGCGGCGGTCGTAGGTGAGCGTCGTGTCCGTGTAGAGCTTGCCGTACGAGGACGCCGACGTGACCATGCGCGGCTTGCCGGACGGGTCCGGGATCGTGCACACGTACGCCTGGTGGGTGTGGCCGGTGACCAGCGCGTCGACCCGGGGCGTGATGTTCTTGGCGATGTCCGCGATCGGGCCGGAGATGCCGTCGCCCGCACCCGGCGAGTCGCAGTCGTAGTTGTACGCCGTCGACGCCGGCGAGCCGCCCTCGTGGATGAGCGCGACGATCGACTTCACGCCCTTGCGGTCGAGTTCACGGGCGTACTTGTTGATCGTCTCGACCTCGTCGTGGAACGCCAGGCCCTTGATGCCGCCCGCGCTGACGATGTCCGGCGTGCCTTCCAGCGTCACGCCGATGAAGCCGATCTTGACGCCGTCCTTCTCCCAGACCGAGTACGGCTTCAGGATCGGCTTGCCCGTGGACTCCTTGGTGACGTTGGCCGCCAGGTAGGGGAAGTCCGCGCCCTCGAACTCCTTGCCCTCCTCGTAGCAGCCGTCCGTCGGGTGGCAGCCGCCGTTCTGGAGGCGGGCCAGCTCGAGCGCGCCCTCGTCGAACTCGTGGTTGCCCACGCCCGTCACGTCGAGGTCGAGCTTGTTGAGCGCCTCGACCGTCGGCTCGTCATGGAAGAGGCCGGAGAGCAGCGGGCTCGCGCCCACCAGGTCACCGGCGGCGGCGGTGACGGAGTACGGGTTGCCCTGACGCGCGGTGCGCAGCGACGTCGCCAGGTACTCGACGCCACCGGCCGGGATGGACTTGACCGTGCCGTCGTGCTGGATCTCGGAGACGTTGCCGGCGGAGCCGGCCGGCGGCTCCAGGTTGCCGTGCAGGTCGTTGAAGGAGAGCAGCTGCACATCGACGGTGCGGCCGTGGTGCGGCCGGTGGGCGGTGCGCTCGCCGGAGGCGGCGCCGGCCGGCATGGCGGCGATGAGCGCGCCGACGGTCGCGAGACCGGCGGCGGCCGCGAGCACGCGGCGGTTCCGCTTGGCCGCGCGATGGTTGGGAGGTGTCGCTGACATCTGTCCCCTTGTCAGTCCAGCGTGGTGTGAGGGTGCGAGCGGCAGCCTAGAGTCAACGCGCGTAGCGCGACAGGGGGATGTGGGTTACGACCTGGTTGCCGTCTTTCGTCAACGGGCGATTACCGCACCATCACCCGCATGACGGACATATCTCCGCACAAGTGGCGGCTACTTCGGCCCCCCGGCCCTTCGAGCCGCTGACCGGGGCCCCCTCCGCCGTACCCTCGAAGCATGACGATCGACGCAGTGATTCCGGAGCCCGGCCGGCAGATCCAGTCCCTCGACGAGCTCACCCCCGAGCAGGCGGAGGCCGTACTGGGCGTACTCGCAGAGGCTGCGCGGAACGACGGGATGCAGGCCGTCTCCGAGCAGGGCCGGCTGCAGCTGCGCGGCGGGCGGCGGGAAGGCGTACGCCACTTCCTGCTCACCGTCGGCGACCAGCTCGTCGGCTACGCCCAGCTGGAGGACACCGACCCCGTCGAGGCCCCGGCGGCCGAACTCGTCGTCCATCCCGGCCACCGGGGCCGCGGGCACGGACGGGCACTGGGCACGACGCTCCTGGACGCCTCCGGCCGGCGGCTGCGGATGTGGGCGCACGGCGGGAAGTCGGCCGCCCGGCACCTCGCCCAGGTGCTCGGCCTCGCGCTCTTCCGCGAACTGCGGCAGCTCCGGCGCCCCTTGGACCTGCGGGACATCCCCGAGCCGGTCTACCCGGCCGGCGTCACCGTGCGGACCTTCCGGCCCGGCGAGGACGACGCCGCGTGGCTCGCCGTGAACGCCGCCGCCTTCGCCCACCACCCCGAGCAGGGCTCACTGACCCAGCGGGACCTCGACGACCGCAAGGCCGAGCCGTGGTTCGACCCGAAGGGCTTCTTCCTGGCCGAGCGGGACGGCGAGATCATCGGCTTCCACTGGACGAAGATCCACGCGGAGGAGCAGCTCGGCGAGGTGTACGTGGTCGGCATCCGCCCCGACGCCCAGGGCGGCGGCCTCGGCAAGGCCCTCACCGCCACCGGTCTGCGCCACCTCGCCGCGCAGGGCATGCCGACCGCGATGCTCTACGTCGACGCGGACAACCCCGCGGCGCTGCGCGTGTACGAGCAGCTCGGCTTCACCACGCACGAGGTCGACCTGATGTACCGCACGGAGTCCTGACAGCAGCTCGAGAAGCGGTCTTCCGGGCAGCACTCGAGCTGATGAGGGGCGGTGTCTGTTGACACCGCCCCTTTCTTGCATCACCCTTTCACTACTCAACTAGTGAAAGGGTGATGCGGCGACATGGTCGAGTTCCGGATCGACCGGCGCAGCGGGATCGCCACGTACCTCCAGATCGTCCAGCAGACCAAACAGGCCCTGCGGCTCGGACTGCTGGAGCCCGGTGACCGGCTGCCGACGGCCCGCGAGGTCGTCGAGGCCACCGCGATCAACCCGAACACCGTGCTCAAGGCGTACCGCGAGCTGGAGCGCGAAGGGCTCGTCGAGGCCCGCCGGGGGCTCGGCACGTTCATCACCCGCACCCTCGGCGGCCAGGCCGCCGACACCCCGCTGCGGGCCGAACTCGCCGACTGGGTCGACCGGGCGCGCGACGCCGGGCTCGAGCAGGACGACATCACCGCGCTGTTCACCTCCGTGCTGGAGGAGCGCACACAGGACGACCACAAGGGGGACGGCGCATGACGGCGACCGCGATCGAGGCGACGGGCCTCGGCCTGGCCTACGGGAAGCGGGGCCGCTCGGCCCTGCACGACTGCTCGTTCCGGATACCGGCCGGCCGCGTCTGCGCCCTCGCCGGCCCCAACGGCGCCGGCAAGTCCACACTGCTCGCCCTCGCGGCGGGTCTGCTCCGGCCGACCGACGGGGCGCTGCGCGTCCTCGGCGGCGCACCCTCCGACGTACGCGCACGCCTTGCGTACGTCGCCCAGGACAAGCCGCTGTACCCGCAGTTGACGGTCGGCGAGACGCTGCGGACGGGGCACGAGCTCAACCCCGGCCGGTGGGACGCGACCGTCGCGGAACGGATCGTCGAGGAGGGCGGCGGACTCGACCCCCGCGCCCGGATCCGTAGCCTCTCCGGCGGCCAGCGTACCCGCGTCGCCCTCGCCCTCGCGCTCGGCAAACGCCCCGAACTGATGCTGCTGGACGAGCCGATGGCCGATCTCGACCCGCTGGCACGGCACCGGCTGATGGCCGCGCTGATGACGGAGGCCGCCGACCACGGCACCACCATCGTGATCTCCTCGCACATCCTGTCCGAGCTGGAGACCACCTGCGACTACGTGCTCCTCGTCGACGGCGGCCGGGTGCGCCTCGCCGGCGAGACGGAGGACCTGCTCGCCGCCCACACCCTGCTCACCGGGCCGGTCGCCGACCTGCCCGACCACACCGTCGTCGAATCACGCACGACGGGCCGTCAGCTGACCGCGCTGGTACGGGGGTCCCGCGCGGTCGGCGGCGGCTGGCAGGCCGCGAGGCCGTCCCTGGAGGAACTGCTCATGGCGCATCTGCGCAGCCCCGACGCCCCGGCGCTGCTCACCCCGAGCGCGGAGGTGGCGGTCGCATGAGCACGCTCACCACGTCCCGCCCACGGCTGCGGGGCATCACCTGGGTCGTCGTCCACCAGCACCGCCGCATCCTGACCACCGCGGCCGTACTGCTGGCCGTCGCGACGGCGGTCACGGCCGGGCTGCGGATCGCGTACGGAACGAGCTCGTACGACGACACCGGCGGCGGCCTCTTCACACGCTTCGCCTACCAGGGCGGGCTCTCCGCCGTCGCCGACTTCCTCGCGAACGCCGCCCTGCTGCTGCCGCTGCTCGTCGCCGCCCTCGTGGCGGGACCGATGATCGGCCGGGAGCTGGAGAGCGGCACCTACAAGCTGGCCTGGTCGCAGTGGTGCCCCCCGTCCGCTGGCTCGCCGCGAAGGTCGCGGTACCCGCGGCGGCCGTCGCCGTCACCACCGTGGGCCTGACCGTCCTCTTCCGGATCCTGTCGGGCCCGGTGAGCTGGGACCACCGGCTGAACTGGCACGAGCGGCAGGTGTTCCTCGCCTCCGGACCGACCCTGCTCGCCCACGGTCTCCTCGCCGTCGCCGTCGGCGCCCTCGCCGGCCTGCTGGTTCGCCGCACCCTGGTCGCGATGTCCGTCGCGGGCCTCGCGACCGGGACCGTCATGATCGTCATGTCCGCGCTGTGGACGCGGCTGTGGGCACCCGCCGTCGCCACGGGGCGCGACCCGGACTCGGTGCAGTTCTCGGCCGGTGAGTTCGTCCTGGACAGCGGTCTGCTGACCGCGTCCGGGGAACGGCTCCCCGACAGCGTGTGCTTCACGCCGCAGCCCACCGCGTGCCACGCCGAGCACGACGTCGTCGGCAGGTGGCGGGAGTACCATCCCGACTCGCACCTGTGGCCGCTCCAGCTCGTCGAGACCGGCATCGTCCTCGCCGTCGCCGCCGCCGTGGCGTACGCGGCCTTCCGGGTCTTCCGCCGCCGCCACGCCTGACCCGCCCGCGAGGCGAACGGCCCCCGGGGAGCGACCCCCGGGGGCCGTACTGCGCTTTCCCTCACGTCATGTCCTTGTTACCGGGCATTCAGACGCCCTTGCGACCCTCACCCAATGCAGCCCGCTGTGCCCGCCTCCCCCACCGGGAGAAAACGTCTCGCCCCGGCCCTCTCCGACGCGCCGCCGAAGCCTCTCGCGCGGAACAATGGGGCCATGAGCCAGCAGCCCGCCGAGGTCCCGGTCCAGCACCCCCAGCCGTCCGTCGCGTCCATAGCCGCGCACCGGCCCCACACCGTCGCCGCCACGGTCTCCGATCTCGAGCCCGACCTCGACGCCGACCTCGACTCGTACCAGGAGGACCCGGAGTCGACGCTCGGCACCGAGCTGCCCCAAGGGCGGTTCCTCGACCGCGAGCGCAGCTGGCTCGCGTTCAACGAGCGGGTCCTCGAGCTCGCGGAGGACCCGGCCACACCGCTGCTCGAGCGCGCCAACTTCCTCGCGATCTTCGCGTCCAACCTGGACGAGTTCTTCATGGTCCGCGTCGCCGGCCTGAAGCGCCGGATCGCGACGGGTGTCGCCACGCGTTCGGCCTCGGGCCTCCAGCCGCGCGAGGTCCTCGACCTGATCTGGACCCGCTCGCGCGAACTCATGGCCCGGCACGCCGCCTGCTACCAGCAGGACGTGGCCCCCGCCCTGGCCGACGAGGGCATCCACCTGATCCGCTGGCCCGACCTGACGGAGAAGGAGCAGGCCCGCCTCTTCACGCTCTTCCGGCAGCAGATCTTCCCGGTCCTGACCCCGCTGGCCGTGGACCCCGCGCACCCCTTCCCGTACATCTCCGGCCTCTCCCTCAACCTCGCCGTCGTGGTGCGCAACCCCGTCAGCGGGCACCGCCACTTCGCCCGGGTCAAGGTCCCGCCGCTGCTGTCCCGCTTCCTCGAGGCCTCGCCCCAGCGGTACGTACCCCTGGAGGACGTCATCGCGGCGCACCTCGAGGAGCTGTTCCCGGGGATGGAGGTCCTCGCCCACCACATGTTCCGTGTCACCCGGAACGAGGACCTGGAGGTCGAGGAGGACGACGCGGAGAACCTCCTCCAGGCGCTGGAGAAGGAGCTCATGCGGCGCCGCTTCGGCCCGCCGGTGCGCCTCGAGGTCGAGGAGTCGATCGACCCGTACGTGCTCGACCTTCTGGTGCGCGAGCTGAAGGTGTCCGACGCCGAGGTCTACCCGCTGCCCGGACCGCTGGACCTCACCGGACTCTTCGGCATCTCGGCGCTGGACCGGCCGGAACTGAAGTTCCCCAAGTTCGTCGCGGGCACCCACCGGGACCTGGCGGAGGTCGAGTCGGCGTCCGCGCCCGACATCTTCATGGCGCTGCGCGAACGGGACGTGCTGCTGCACCACCCCTACGACTCCTTCTCGACGTCCGTCCAGGCCTTCCTGGAGCAGGCCGCGGGCGACCCGGACGTCCTCGCGATCAAGCAGACGCTGTACCGCACGTCCGGCGACTCCCCGATAGTGGACGCGCTGATCGACGCCGCGGAGTCCGGCAAGCAGGTCCTCGTCCTCGTCGAGATCAAGGCCCGCTTCGACGAGCAGGCCAACATCAAGTGGGCGCGCAAGCTCGAGGAGTCCGGCTGCCACGTCGTCTACGGGCTCGTCGGGCTGAAGACCCACTGCAAGCTGTCGCTCGTGGTCCGCCAGGAGGGCGAGACGCTGCGGCGCTACTCGCACGTCGGCACCGGCAACTACCACCCGAAGACCGCCCGGCTCTACGAGGACCTGGGGCTGCTGACCGCCGACCCGCAGGTCGGCGCGGACCTCTCCGACCTGTTCAACCGGCTGTCCGGCTACTCGCGCCGCGAGACGTACCGCAGGCTGCTGGTCGCGCCGAAGTCACTGCGCGACGGCCTGATCTCCCGGATCAACAAGGAGATCGTCCACCACCGCGCGGGACGCCCCGCCTACGTCCGCATCAAGGTCAACTCGATGGTGGACGAGGCGATCATCGACGCCTGCTACCGGGCGGCGATGGCGGGCGTGCCGGTGGACATCTGGGTGCGCGGCATCTGCGCGATACGCCCCGGCGTGACCGGCCTCTCGGAGAACATCCGGGTCCGCTCGATCCTCGGCCGCTTCCTGGAGCACTCCCGGGTCTTCGCCTTCGGCAACGGCGGCGAGCCCGAAGTGTGGTTCGGCAGCGCCGACATGATGCACAGGAACCTCGATCGCCGGATCGAGGCGCTGGTACGGGTCACCGACCCGGCCCACCGCGCGGCCCTCACCAGGCTCTTCGAGACCGGCATGTCCGACACCACGGCCTCCTGGCACCTCGGCCCGGACGGCGCGTGGACCCGGCATGCGACGGACTCCGAAGGCCAGCCGCTGCGGCACGTACAGGAGATGCTCATAGACGCCCGGAGGCGCCGGCGTGCACAGCCCTGAACCTTCCCGGCCGGACACCGTCCTCGCGGGCACGGCGGGCGAGGCGGTGGCCCACTACCTCCACGCCCAGGCCGCCGACTTCCTGCGAAGTCTGCGCCGGCACGGCGAGAGCGGCGCGGAGACGGCGGCGGTCGCGGACGCGGCCCGCTCGCTGCGGGTCGCCTCCCGCCGCATCAGCGGGACGCTCCACACCTTCCGCCCGCTGCTCGACCCGGCCTGGGCGGACGGCCTGCGCACGGAGCTGGCGTGGCTGTCCACGACCCTGGCCCAGGAGCACGCGTGCACCTCACGCCTGTCCCGCCTGCTGGACGCCCTGTCCCGCCTGTCGGGCACGGCCCCGCTGCCGCCGGCCCGCGGCGAGAGCCTGCCGCTGTACGGCTCCGCGGCACACAACGGGTCGCTCGGGGCCGAGTCCCGTCCCCACCCGGCCGGCTCCGCCCCGGCTGCTGCGCACGGCCGGACGGGCGCCGTGGACACCCACGACGCGGACGGTCATGCCGCGGGCAACGGGGCAGCGACCGCCCTCGCCGGCGGGCACGGCACGGGTGACACGGCACCGGCCGCGCTCGAGGACGGCCACAGCACGGACCACGGGACGCCGGCGGCGGGCGAAGGTCCGGCCTCCCGCGGCGTCCGGGCCACGGTGACCACAACGGCGGCGGACCGCGCCGGACGTACGGCCGGCTCCCCCTCCGGCAACGGCGCGCTCGCCGTAGGGGCCGCCCGGGCCGCGGCGCTGCTGGAGCGGCAGCTCACCCTCGCCCGCACCCGCGCCCACTCCGCCGCACTCCAGGCGCTCGGCTCCTCCCGCTTCCACGCGGTCGCCGACGCCGTCGCTTTACTGGCCTCCGAGCTCCCGCTCGGCCCCGCGGCCGCAGGTCCGGCCACCGAGACCCTGGCGCTGCCCGCCCAGGCCGCCGAGCGACGGCTGCTCGCGGCGGTCGCCGAACTGCCGCTGCGCAGGGCGGCCCACCCGTACAACGCGGAGGCGCTGTTCAGCGGCCTCGCCGCGGCGTCCGCCGGTGAGGCGCAGGACGCCCCCTGGCACGAGGTCCGCAGACTGCTGCGGCTGCACCGCTACGCGCAGGAGGTGCTGCACCCCGGCACCGACCCCGTCCTGTGCCACGCGGGCATCCTGCTCGACCGGCACCGCGACGCGGCGGAAGCGGCAGCCGCGGCGGCCACCGCGGCCCGCACGCCGCGCATCGCCCCGGCCACCGCGTACGCCCTCGGCGTGCTCCACGCCGACCAGCGGCACGAGGTCGAGGCGGCCAGGTTCGCCTTCCAGCAGGAATGGCGGCACGCGACCACGGCGGTCACGGCGCCATGAACGGCGGGGCCACCGTTCTCGCCGCGGGGTGCGTGCTCTGGCGCCGCTCCCCGCACCGGGACGGCGGTATCGAGATCTGCCTGGTGCACCGGCCCAAGTACGACGACTGGTCCCACCCGAAAGGCAAGCTCAAGCACGGCGAGGACACCCTCGCCGCGGCCCTGCGCGAGGTGCTCGAGGAGACCGGCCACCGCTGCGTCCCCGGCGCCCGTCTCCCCACCGTCCGTTATCTCGCGAACGGCCGGCCCAAGCAGGTCTCCTACTGGGCCGCCGAGGCGACCAGCGGTTCCTTCGCCGCCGGCGACGAGGTCGACCGCATCGTGTGGCTGCCGCCCGCCGCGGCGCGGACCCGGCTCACCCAGCCACGCGACCGCGCACTGGTCGACGCCCTTCTCCAGGCTTTGCACACAGCGTGAGCGTATGGGAGCACCCCGTGTGCCTCGGGCCGGCAAACGAGCGGACATTCGAACGGGCACCGGGTCGCCGGGCACGGTTCACCTTGCGTTCACTCTCGCCAGTCGGCCGCTTCATCTCATCTGCCTAATTTCGGCCTCAGACGGTGACCGGCCCGGTGCCGGTCCCCCCACCCCGACGCACGCCGCCACGGACGGCGGCAACTGGAAGGAACACCAGAAAGTGAAGCTTCAGCGCAAGAACGGGCTTCGCGCCACCGCGCTCGGCGCCCTCGCGATCTCCGGCGCCCTGGTCCTCACGGCGTGTGGCTCGGACGACAACACGGCCACGGGCCCCGACGGCGGCGACAAGACCAACGCCGCGTCGAACATCAAGTGCGACGAGGCCAAGGGCCAGATCCTCGCGGCCGGCTCGAGCGCGCAGAAGAACGCCATGGACCTGTGGGTGAAGAACTTCCAGGCCGCCTGTTCCGGCGTCGAGGTCAACTACCAGCCCATCGGCTCCGGTGGCGGTATCACCAAGTTCACCCAGGGCCAGGTCGCCTTCGCCGGCTCCGACTCCGCGCTGAAGCCGGAAGAGGCCGAGGAGTCCAAGAAGATCTGCAAGGGCGGCCAGGGGATCAACCTCCCGATGGTCGGCGGCCCCGTCGCGATCGGCTACAACCTCGAGGGCGTGGACAACCTCGTCCTCGACTCCGCGACCATCGCGAAGATCTTCGACTCGAAGATCACCAAGTGGAACGACCCGGCCATCGCCAAGCTCAACCCCGACGCGAAGCTGCCGAGCTCCTCCATCCAGGCCTTCCACCGCTCCGACGAGTCGGGCACCACGCAGAACCTGCACAAGTACCTCAGCGAGGCCGCCCCGGCCGACTGGAAGCACGACCCCAAGTCGAAGTCGTGGCTGGCCCCCGGTGGCCAGGCCGCCAACGGCTCCTCCGGTGTCGCCGCCCAGGTGAAGCAGACTCAGGGCTCGATCGGCTACTTCGAGCTGTCGTACGCGACCTCGCAGTCGATCTCCACCGTCAAGCTGGACACCGGTGCCGCCGCCCCGGTCGAGGCGACGAGCGAGAACGCCTCCAAGGCCATCGCCGCCGCCAAGGTCACGGGCACCGGCAAGGACCTCGCCCTGTCCCTCGACTACAAGACCAAGGCCGAGGGCGCCTACCCGATCATCCTCGTGACGTACGAGATCGCCTGCGACAAGGGCAACAAGGCGGAGACCCTGCCCACCCTGAAGGCGTTCCTCAACTACACCGCGAGCGAGGAGGGCCAGAAGGTCCTCGCGGACGCCGGCTACGCGCCGCTGCCCGCCGAGATCGCGGCCAAGGTCCGCGAGATCGTCCCCACCCTGTCCTGATGTCCGGCCGGTGCCGGTCCGCCTGAGGCGGACCGGCACCGGCATCCGGTGCACCGCCGCCTGGAGCCCGCCGGCTCCGCAGACCGGAGACCCCGATGGATACAGCAACCACCACATCAGCCCCACCGCCCCGTGCCCCGCAACAGACGGGCACCACCCGCGGCAAGCCCCGCCCCGGTGACCGCATATTCCTGGGCATGTCCCGGGGAGCAGGCATCTTCCTCCTGGTCGTCATGGCCGCGATCGCGGGATTCCTCGCGTACCGCGCGGGCATCGCCATCTCGAAGGACGACGCCAACTTCCTGACCACGTCCGAGTGGAACCCTGCCGGTGACCCGCCGGTCTTCGGCATCGCCGTACTCGCCTTCGGCACCGTCGTCAGCTCGGTCATCGCGATGGTCATCGCCGTGCCGGTCGCCATCGGCATCGCGCTGTTCATCTCGCACTACGCGCCGCGGAAGATCGCCACGCCCCTCGCGTACGTCGTCGACCTGCTCGCCGCCGTGCCCAGCATCATCTACGGCCTCTGGGGCGCCATCTTCCTGGTCCCCTACCTCGACGGCCTGAACAGCTGGCTCAACGAGTACCTCGGCTGGACGTACATCTTCGAGAAGACCGGCGACGGCGTCGCCCGCAACCTGTTCACCGTGGGCATCCTGCTCGCGATCATGATCCTGCCGATCATCACCAACGTCACCCGCGAGGTCTTCCTCCAGGTGCCGAAGATGCACGAAGAGGCCGCCCTGGCGCTCGGCGCCACCCGCTGGGAGGTCATCCGGATGTCGGTGCTGCCCTTCGGCCGCTCCGGCATCATCAGCGCCTCCATGCTCGGCCTCGGCCGCGCCCTCGGCGAGACGATGGCCGTCGCCGTCGTCCTGTCGCCGAGCTTCATCATCTCCGGGCACCTGCTCGACCCGGGCGGCGGCACCTTCGCCCAGAACATCGCCGCGAAGTTCAACGAGGCGGACGAATTCGGCCGCGACGCCCTGATCGCCTCCGGCCTCGTCCTGTTCGTGATCACCCTGGTGGTCAACGGAGCGGCCCGCGCGATCATCGCCCGCCGCAAGGAGTACTCGGGGGCCAACGCATGAGCCAGCTCGTCCAGGAAACTCGTCCGGTGGCCACCGTACGCAGCGGTCCGCTCTCCCACGCCCGCCTCCCGCGCTGGGCCCCGGCAGCCGTCGCGGCCGGCTCGATCGCCGCAGGCTGCGGCATCGGCCTGGCGGCCGGCTGGCAGAGCCGTGTCCAGTGGGGCATGATCGCCGCCCTCGTCTTCGTCCTCGCCACCTACGTGATCACCACGAAGGTCGAGAACTCCCGCCAGGCCAAGGACCGCGTCGCCACCAGCCTCGTCTGGGTGTGCTTCGTGCTCGCCGTCGTGCCGCTGTTCTCGCTGGCCTGGGTCACGATCACCAAGGGCATGGAGGTGGTCGACGGCTACTTCCTCGGCCACTCCATGAACGGCGTCCTCGACGCCGAGCCCGGCGGCGGCATCTACCACGCACTGCTCGGCACCATCGAGCAGGTCCTCATCGCCGCGGTCATCGCCGCCCCGATCGGCCTGCTCACCGCGATCTACCTCGTCGAGTACGGGCGCGGGAAGCTGGCCAAGGCCGTCACCTTCTTCGTCGACGTCATGACCGGCATCCCGTCCATCGTCGCGGGCCTGTTCGTCCTCGCCACCTGGAACCTGATGCTCGGCTTCGGCCCCTCCGGTTTCGCCGGCGGTCTCGCCCTCGCCATCCTGATGATGCCGGTGGTCGTCCGCTCCACCGAGGAAATGCTGAAGCTGGTCCCGAACGAGCTGCGCGAGGCCTCACTCGCCCTGGGCGTACCGAAGTGGCGGACCATCCTGAAGGTGGTCCTGCCCACCGCGATCGGTGGCATCACCACCGGCGTGATGCTCGCCGTCGCGCGTATCACCGGTGAGACCGCTCCGGTACTGCTCCTCGTTTTCGGCACGAAGCTGATCAACCCGAACCCCTTCGAAGGCGCCCAGTCCTCCCTGCCGCTGTACGTGTACGAGCAGTACGCCGTCGGCACCGACGCCTCGATCGCGCGCGCCTGGGGCGCCGCCCTGGTTCTGATCGCCTTCGTCATGATCCTCAACCTGGTGGCCCGCGGCATCGCCCGCTGGAAGGCCCCGAAGACCGGAAAGTAGAACCACCATGGCCAAGCGAATCGACGTATCGGGCCTGACCGCCTACTACGGCTCCCACAAGGCGATCGACGACATCTCCATGACCGTGGAGCCCCGCTCCGTGACCGCCTTCATCGGCCCGTCCGGCTGCGGAAAGTCCACGTTCCTGCGCACCCTGAACCGCATGCACGAGGTCACTCCCGGTGGCCGCGTCGAGGGCAAGGTGCTGCTGGACGACGAGAACCTGTACGCCAAGGACGTCGACCCGGTCGCCGTGCGCCGCACGGTCGGCATGGTCTTCCAGCGGCCCAACCCCTTCCCCACGATGTCGATCTTCGACAACGTCGCGGCGGGCCTTCGGCTGAACGGCACCTACAAGAAGAACCAGCTGGCGGAGATCGTCGAGCGCTCCCTCAAGGGCGCGAACCTCTGGAACGAGGTCAAGGACCGGCTCAACAAGCCCGGCTCCGGCCTCTCCGGCGGCCAGCAGCAGCGCCTGTGCATCGCCCGTGCGATCGCGGTCGAGCCGGACGTGCTGCTGATGGACGAGCCGTGCTCGGCGCTCGACCCGATCTCGACACTCGCGATCGAGGACCTGATCGGCGAGCTGAAGGAGCGCTTCACGATCGTCATCGTGACGCACAACATGCAGCAGGCGGCGCGCGTCTCCGACCGCACGGCGTTCTTCAACCTCTCGGCGGTCGGCCAGCCCGGCAAGCTGATCGAGATCGACGACACCGAGCGGATCTTCGCCAACCCGTCCGTCCAGGCGACCGAGGACTACATCTCGGGCCGCTTCGGCTGACAGACGCCCCGGACCGCCGGGGAGCAGACGTCCTGGGGTGCTGCATGGCGGTGCCACCCCAAGACGAAGGGCCCGCCCCTCTCCCAGGGGGCGGGCCCAACCACTTCCTCCGACAACACCTGCCCCCCGGCCGGTCCACCTCTCCGCCACGCGGCGCCTGGGCCCGGCCTGCCGTGTGCGGGTGGCCCCGGGTTCGGGTTCACCCCCGGGTCCGCGTGCGGGTGGGGGTGGGCGGGCCCCGTCCGGACGGGTGGGGGTGCGCCCCGTCCGGGGGTGCGGGTGCGGGTCGCGGGTGGGCCCCGTCCGGGTGCGGGTGCGGGTGCGGGTGCGGGTGGCAGGGCGGCGCCTGCGGCGGGCTTGTCCCCTCCCCGCCCCTTCCCGAAACCGGGGCAAGCCCCGGACCCCGTAGGGCCTTCGGCCGTGCCCTCAAACTCCCCTACGGCCTGGCGGCCCCGCGGGAGGTGCCCCCCAGGCGGGCTGGAAATGCCGCCGCGCGGCACTTCAGCTCGTCGGCGGAGACACCCGGCCGTGCCGGCACTTCCGGGCCCCGCTGGCCGGCGGCTCGAGGCTCCGCCGGGGGGAGCCTTTCCAGCCTCGCCGGCGATCGAGGGGCGTGGGCCCGGGCCCGGGGGCAGAGCCCCCGAAGCACAGCGCGGAGCGCGATGGCAGAGGGCAGCACCCAGCACGGAGCGCGGTGACGGGCCCGGGCGGAGCCCCCAGCACGGAGGGCGATGGCAGGTCCGGGCGGAGCCGCTCGGGCAAGCCGCACATCGATACAGCGGGAAGTGGGGGCCCCACGGCCGCCAGGCCGTAGGGGGAGGGGAGGGGAAACGGCCCGCAGCGGGCAACCGCCCGCCGTCAGCCGAAGATCAGGTACACCACGCCATAGCTGACCGCCGCCACCATCGCCGCCGCCGGCATCGTGATGAACCAGCCCAGGATGATGTTCTTCGCGACACCCCACCGCACCGCGTTCACCCGCTTCGTCGCCCCGACGCCCATGATCGCCGAGGTGATCACGTGCGTCGTGGAGATCGGCGCGTGGAACAGGAACGCCGAGCCGAACATGATCGACGCACCCGTGGTCTCCGCCGCGAAGCCCTGCGGCGGGTCCAGCTCGATGATCTTGCGCCCGAGCGTCCGCATGATGCGCCAGCCACCGGCGTACGTACCGAGCGACAGCATCAGCGCACAGGCGATCTTGACCCAGGCGGGGATCGGGTCGCCCTGGTTCTCGACGTCGGCGATGACGAGGGCCATCACGACGATGCCCATCGTCTTCTGCGCGTCCTGAAGACCGTGGCCGAGCGCCATGCCCGCCGCGGACACCGTCTGCGCGATCCGGAAGCCGCGCTTGGCCTTGTGCGGGTTGGCGTTGCGGAACATCCACAGGATGCCGACCATCACCAGGTAGCCGACGGCCATACCGACGATCGGCGAGATGAACATCGGGATGACGACCTTCTCGAGCACCCCGGTCCAGATCACCTCGGTCCCACCGGCGAGCGCCGCTCCGACCATGCCGCCGAACAGCGCGTGCGAGGAGGAGGAGGGCAGGCCGAAGTACCAGGTGATCAGGTTCCAGACGATCGCGCCGACCAGCGCCGCGAACAGGATGCCCATGCCGCGCGAGCCGACGGGCGTCTCGATGAGTCCTTCGCTGACGGTCTTGGCGACGCCCTGTCCGAGGAAGGCGCCCGCGAGGTTCATCACCGCGGCCATCGCCAGTGCCACGCGCGGCGTCAGGGCCCTCGTGGAGACCGATGTCGCGATCGCGTTCGCGGAGTCGTGGAAACCGTTGGTGTACGTGAAGAAGAGCGCGACCCCGATGGTCACGACCAGGGCAAAGGTGTCCACGTGGTTCAGGACTCCTTGACCGCGATGGTCTCCACCGTGTTCGCCACGTGCTCGAACGCGTCCGCGGCCTCTTCGAGCACGTCGACGATCTGCTTCAGCTTGAGGACCTCGATGGCGTCGTACTTGCCGTTGAAGAGGTGGGCGAGCAGCTTGCGGTGGATCTGGTCCGCCTGGTTCTCCAGCCGGTTGACCTCGATCCAGTACTCGGTGAGGTTGTCCATCGTCCGCAGGTGCGGCATGGCCTCGGCCGTCAGCTCCGCCGCCCGTGCCAGGACCTCGATCTGCTGCTCGACGCCCTTGGGCAGCTCTTCGACGTTGTAGAGGACGACCAGGTCGACGGCCTCCTCCATGAAGTCCATGATGTCGTCGAGGGACGACGCGAGGTTGTAGATGTCCTCGCGGTCGAACGGCGTGATGAACGAGGAGTTCAGCTGGTGGAAGATCGCGTGGGTGGCGTCGTCCCCGGCATGCTCGGCGGCCCGCATCCGTTCCGCGATCTCGGCCCTGGCGGAGGATTCCGCCCCGAGCAGTTCCATCAGGAGCTTCGAGCCGGTCACGATGTTGTCCGCGGAGGCGGAGAACATGTCGTAGAAGCTCGTCTCCCTGGGGGTCAGACGAAATCGCACGTGGGGTCCTCGGGGTGCTTGGATTCGGTCAGGCTGATGCTAGGCGCATCATCCGGCCACGGCTAACCGGCAGTATCCCAGTGTCGCCCATGAGAACAAGGCGATCAGCACGGACCCCCACCGGATTCCCCACGATTCGTTACCATATACCCACGAGGGGTATACACCCCTTTCGGGACAACGGGAGGACACGATGACGACCACCGAGGCGGCCGGCCTTCCGGTCACGGAGCACGAGACCGACCACGACCGCGGCGTGCACGGGTACCACAAGCAGAAGGACGAACACCTGAAGCGGCTGCGCCGTATCGAGGGCCAGATCCGCGGGTTGCAGCGGATGGTCGACGAGGACGTGTACTGCATCGACATACTCACCCAGGTCTCGGCTTCGACCAAGGCCCTGCAGTCCTTCGCGCTTCAGCTGCTCGAAGAGCACCTGCGGCACTGCGTCGCGGACGCGGCGGTGAAGGGCGGCACCGAGGTGGACGCCAAGGTGGAGGAAGCGACGAAGGCCATCGCCCGTCTGCTGCGCACCTGACCGGGCGGCCGCGCGTGGCTTGATCTTTACGGTCTCCGCCGGGTGCGGCACCGGCCGGGCCGGCCCGTGCCGGGACCGGTCGCAGCAGCGCGGCGACGCTCTCTCACCGGCAGGCGGCCCGCTCGGCCGCCACCATCAGGACCTCGTCGATACGGTCCGCGCTGAGTCGCTCCTCCGCGGCGGCCGACGCGGCGATCATCAGCTCGCCGCACAGCTCGATCTCGGCGAGGGCCACGTGGTCGTCCTGGACGGTGGTCGTACTGGGCGGGGCCACGTGCAATCACCTCTTCCGGCCGATGTCGGTTTCCTAGCGTAGGGAGCGGTGCACGCGCTGCGCATGGCACGTCCGGACCATTTAGGTTCTGACTCTCCCGGCCCAGATGCCCCTGGCCTCCCCCGCGCGGACGGGCCGGGCCGGCACGCTCAGGCCTTGACCTTTCCGGAGTAGATGTCCTTCTCGTCCGGGAGCTGGACCACGACCTGCGCCCCGAAGTCGAAGAGGACCGTGGTCGACGTGACGTCGACCGTACGGCCCTCATTGACGAACGCGAAGCGGTGCCGCACCTTCCGGAGCCGGCCCGCCTCGTCGAGGTAGGCATCGAACGGCACCACGTCCCTGGCGAACCCTTTCGCCGCCGCGGCCAGTGACGCTTTCGCATGGGACTCCGCGACCCGCGCCGCCCGTCCGATGTCGGTGACGCCCTTGAAGTGCCGTACCTTCTGGCCCGAGATCTCCACATCGCCGACGTATGTCACCTGGTCCGCGCCACGGAGCAGTTCGGCGGCGGTGAGCGGGTCGGTCGCTCCGCCCGTGACCAGGTTCCCGTCGTCCAGGGTCGTCGTGTCCACCCTGACCCACTTGTCCGCGGGCACACCCGCGCCCCGGTTCTTCATGTACAGGGCACCGGAGGTCAGCAGTTCGGTGATGGGCTTGTGCTCGTCCTCACCGGCGGCGTCCGACGGCAGTACGACCTTCAACATGCCCATGCCCCGGGCGAAGTCGTATCCGCCCTCGCCCCGGATGGTGACCCGGGTGCCGCCCGACGCCATCTCCATCGACGTACGCGCCTTGGAGCTCCCTGCCCCTGTCAGCGCGTCAGCGGCTCCGCGCACCTCGGCCGCGGGGCCGCCGGACCTGCCCGGGGCAGGTCCGTTGCCGTCCTCCGCGGCAGCGCCTGGGTCCGAGCACCCCCCGGCCGCCGCCAGGGCCATGGCTGCCAGGCCGGCGACCGCTCCGCCCCTGCGCTTGTGCTGCACCACCATTGCCTGCCAACCCCCAACACCGGACCGCTGCTTGTACGGGTCCCCCTTGCCCTCCGCCCGAGGGGCCGGGGAACGACCCATTCGCATAACGACTGCCCGGGCACGTCGTCACGCCGGTCCCGGGGCTTTGCGGCCCTGGGGGCCGCAGTACCGTTGACCCGTGCCCCAGCAGGACCCCTCGGCCGGTGACCCGGCGACGCATACGACCACCACAGTCGAGCGCGGCTCCTTCGCCGTCGCCCGCTGCACGTGCGGCTGGTCAGGACCGGCCAGACGGTCCCGTGACCGGGCCCGTACCGACGCCCGGTCCCACGTTCTGACCCCCACGTCCTGACCGGGCCGTCGGCCCGGGAACCTACCGGCGCCGGGAGCCGTCTCGTTCCCCAGGAGGTTCCATGGACCGGCGTGCGCTGCTGACCACCGCTGTCGCCCTCACCGCGGCCGCCGCTACGGGCTGCACGGAGAAGGGGGGCGGCACCGCGCCGGGCACCACCGCCTCCGCACCCACCCCGCCCGCCCCTGCGGCGCCGTCGGCCACCAGGACCGCCGCCGCGGACTGGGCCGCCCTCGCCCGCGGCCTCGACGGGCAGCTGATCCGGCCCGGGGACGCGGCGTACGCGAGCGCCCGGCAGCTGTACAACACGCGCTTCGACTCGCTGAAGCCGGCGGCCGTCGCCTACGTGGCGGGCGAGGAGGACGTGAAGGAGTGCCTCGCCTACGCGCGGGCACACGGCACGCCGGTGTCCATCCGCAACGGCGGCCATTCCTACGGCGGCTGGTCCTCCGGCAACGGACGCCTCGTCATCGACGTATCACTGCTGAACCGGATCGAGGCCGACGGCTCGATGGGCGCCGGCGCCAAACTCATCGACGTCTACAACACCCTGGCCCGGCACGGACGTACCGTCCCCGCCGGTTCCTGCCCCACGGTCGGCGTCTCGGGCCTCGCACTCGGCGGCGGTCACGGTGTCACCTCCCGGGCCTACGGGCTGACCTGCGACAGCCTCACCGAGGCGACGGTCGTCACCGCCGACGGCAGAGCGCTGACCGCCGACGCCGACGAGAACAAGGACCTCTTCTGGGCGCTGCGCGGCGCCGGTAACGGCAACTTCGGTGTGGTGACACGGCTGCGTTTCCGCACCAGCCCCACCCCTGACACCGTCACCGCGTACCTCAACTGGCCGTGGCAGAAAGCGGAACCGGTGCTCGCCGCCTGGCAGCGCTGGGGCCCCGACCAGCCGGACGAGATCTGGTCCTCACTCCATCTCTCCGCCGGCCCCGGCGGCTCCCGGCCCACCCTGTCCGTCGTCGCCTTCACGCTCGGCGCGGAGAGCGATCTGCAGAACGCGGTCGACCGGCTCGCGGGCGCGGCCGGCTCGTCCCCCTCCTCGACCGCCCTGCGCCCCCGCGGCTACCGGGACGCCATGCTCGGCTACGCGAACTGCCTCTCCCTCAGCGAGGAACAGTGCCGGCTGCCGGGCAGCACACCTGGCCGCGGCCGGCAGGGTGCGCTGCCCCGGGAGACGTACGCCTCGGCCTCCGACTTCTACGACCGTGACATCCCTGCCGGCGGCCTGCGCGCGCTGATCGCGGCTGCGGAGGCCTTCACCCGTCTCCCGGCCGACGGGGGCGGCGGTGGTTCGATCGCCCTCACCGCGCTGGGCGGCGCGGTGAACCGGGTGGATCGACTGGCGACGTCGTTCGTGCACCGCCGTTCACGGATGCTGGCCCAGTACATCGCCGCCTGGCGGCCCGGCACCGGCGGCAAGGCACAGCAGTCCTGGCTGCGGGACACTCATGCGTCGATGCGGCGCTACGCGTCGGGAGCGGCGTACCAGAACTACGCCGATCCGAACCTCACCGACTGGCGCCGCGCCTACTACGGTCCGGCCCTCGACCGGCTCGTCCGGCTGAAGAGACAGTACGACCCCGACCGCCTCTTCGACTTTCCGCAGGCGCTGTAGACGCCCCGCCCGCCCACCCCGAGCCCGAGCCGCTCGCGGTGACCTTTGCGGCGCTGTCCCGCTCCTCATGGAGAAGGTGTGGAAACCATGGGGCCGAACCACTGTGCCCGCCGACGCGCTGGCGGAGCGGCTCGGCGGCGCCTCCTGGGGCCTGCTCTACGAGCGGTCCGCCGACATGGAGGAGCCGCCGGGGCAGGACGGCTTCCGTGTCCGCGTCATGGCCAGGGGCGAGATCCAGGTCCGCCTGGATCCGTTCCTCTCGCCCGTCCGGCCGGTCATCGAGGACTGACCGGCGGGACGCCGGGCATGCGCCGCGGCTTCCCGGGCGAGGCTGTTCGTACGGGGCTTCGGGGCGGGGCTGCTCAGGTCAGGCCGCGAGCCCGTTGTCTCCGTGGTTCTCGGCCCTCGGCTCCGTGATGTCCAGTGCCTCCGGCCGGAGCGAACCGGCCCGGGCGCGCTTCGACCGGACGAGCCGTCCGAAGTGGCGAGAGCCCGCGATCGCCGACATCAGCGGCGTGAGCAGCGCCAGGGCGAGCGGCGCCAGCAGAAGGGCGACGGCCGTACCCAGCGCGAATCCACCGATCACGTCGGTCGGATAGTGCACTCCCATGTAGACCCGGCAGAAGCCCTCTGCCACGGCGAGGACGAGGGCGGCGGCCCCGAACCTGCGGTGTGCCACGAACAATCCGGCGGCGATCGCCATCGCCATCGTCGCGTGGTCGCTGACGAACGAGTAGTCGGTCTTGCCCGCGATCAGGACCTCGAGGCCCTCATGCGAGAGGAACGGTCGCGGCCGCTCCACGAAACCGCGGATCGGGATGTTGATCAACAGCGCGATCCCGGCGGCGAGCGGCGCCCAGACCAGTCCGGCGGCCGCCGAGACCGAGTCCTCCGCGCTGCCGCGCCGGCGCACGCTCCACCAGCACCAGAGCACGACCAGCACGAGGGCGAGCATGATCCCGTACTCGCCGACGAACTCCATGGTGCGGTCGAGCCAGGTGGGCGCGTCCTTGGCGAGGCCGTTGATGTCGTAGAGCAGGCCGACGTCCGGGTTCACACCGTCTGCTGCGAGTCCAGCCATCTGCTGCGGCCCCTTGCCTTGTGCCTGCCGGCGCACCTGCCTGTGCGCCGTCCTGAATCAACCCCCGTGGTCAGTGCGGTGTCTGCTGCATGGTCAGTGCGGCCTTCCCTGCCCAGGGAACGACGTGATCGGCGGTCGCGTTCCACTCTCCACCGAACGATCACCATGACGTTATCGAAGAGTGACACGTCGTCGCAGCTCAGAGCCCTGGCCCCACCGTCGTGTTCCAGCCACTCGGCTGCCTTCCGCTCATGCCTCGGGAGCCTTGGGCAGGTCCGTCGGCAGGGCACGCGCGCCGTCCTCGGTGACGCGTGTCGCGCCGAAGTAGTCCGGGGTGTCGATCTTGTCGAACCGGATCACCGCGCCGGTGTACGGGGCGTTGATCATGTACCCGCCACCGACGTACAGCCCCACGTGCCGGATCGCCCTCGAGTTGGTCAGGTCGTCCGAGAAGAAGACCAGATCCCCCGGCAGCAACTCGTCCCGGGAGGGGTGCGGCCCGGCGTTGTACTGGTCGTTCGCCACCCGTGGCAGCTCGATCCCCACCGTGCGGTAGGCCGCCTGCGTCAGGCCCGAGCAGTCGAAACGCCCACCCTGCTCGGGTGTTCCGTTGCCGCCCCACAGGTACTTGGTGCCCAGCTTCTGCTGCGCGAAGTAGATCGCCCCGGCGGCCTGCTTCGACGGCTCGACCCGGCCGACGGGCTTGGCGAAGCTCTGCTCGAGCGTCCGGATGACCTTCACGTAATTCTGCGTCTCACGGTACGGAGGCACACCGCCGTACTTGATCACCGCGTAGGCGCCCGCGTTGTACGCGGCGAGCATGTTGTCGGTCGGATCACCCGGCGCCTTGCGAACATATCCGGCCAGTTCGCAGTCGTACGAGGCCGCCGACGGGATCGCGTCCGCCGGGTCCCACACGTCGCGGTCCCCGTCCTTGTCCCCGTCGATCCCGTGCGTCGCCCAGGTGCCCGGGATGAACTGCGCGATGCCCTGAGCGGCGGCGTGGCTCTGCGCCTTCGGGTTCCAGCCGCTCTCCTGGTAGAGCTGGGCGGCGAGCAGCGCGGGGTTGATGGCCGGGCAGAGGTTCCCCCACTTCTGCACCAGCGGCTGGTACTTCGCCGGCACGGCCCCCTTCGCCAGCCCCACCGCCCCGTTCTTGGAGCCACCGAGGAGCCCGGAGGCCGCCGAGTACGTGCCGACGACGAGCAGCGCGACGAAGCACAGGCAGAACCCGATCGAGAGCCCCGCGACCAGCCACGCCTTACGCACCGTCAAACACCCCTCAGCGCCCGGTAGTCCGCTTCGCCGTCAGTCTAGGCGTCCACCCGCCTCCCGTGGAGGTGCTCACCCGGCGCACCGGTTCACCCCGTCGGCGCCGCTGCCCGCCCGCCCTGGAGGGTGATCACGTCTACCGAACGAGTGAACGCCCGTCCTGACCGAAGGGGTCGAACTCGCCGTCGCGTACGTATGACGGCGCCCCTGGCCGCATGCTCCGCACGGCCACCCCGGTCCGCGGAAGAAGCTTCGATTCGAGGCGGCGACCGGCCGGTGACGGTCTCGCGCCGCGCCCGGAGCCGGTCGGGCCGGGGGCCGGCAGGCATGGCGCGCCGCCGGCCGGCCAGACCCCGCCGGGGCCGGCTACGGCTTGCGCCCCACGCCCCCGTACATCGCGACCTCTTCCGGGGTGAGTGGCTCGGCGGGGTCCGGGCGCCAGCGGTTGCAGGAGACCACGCCGGGAGACAGCAGCTCCAGGCCGTCGAAGTAGCGCTCCACCTGCTCCGGCGTGCGCTGGGTGAGACGCGGGGTGCCGTGCTCGTTCCAGAAGGCGACCGCCGCGTCCACGTCCGGCATCGAGGGGCTGGTGATCGTGTGCGACAGCGCGAGGTGGCTCCCGGAAGGCAGCGCGTCCATGAGCCGGCGCACCACCCCGTAGGACTCCTCGTCGTCCTCGATGAAGATCACTACACCGAGCAGCATCAGCGCGACGGGCTCGGAGAAGTCGAGCGTCTTGGCCGCCTGCTCCAGGATCGTGTCGATGTCCCGCAGGTTGGCGTCGAGATAGTCGGTACTGCCTTCCGCGGTACCGGTCAGCAGGGCGCGGGCGTGCACGAGGACGAGCGGGTCGTTGTCCACGTAGACGATGCGCGCGTCGGGGGCGACGCTCTGGGCCACCTGGTGGGTGTTGTCGGCGCTCGGCAGGCCCGTCCCGATGTCCAGGAACTGACGGATTCCGGCCGTTCCGGCGAGATGCCGGACGGCGCGACCCAGGAACTTACGATCGGCCAGGGCGTAGTCCCCGATGCCCGGATGCAGTGTCCGGATCTGGTCGCCGACCTCCCTGTCGACCGGATAATTGTCCTTGCCACCGGTCCAGTAGTTCCAGATCCGCGCCGTGTGAGGGCGCGTGGTGTCTATGCGAGCAGCAATGGGTGCGTTTTCGGTCACCCGGCGAAGCGTAGGCAACTCGGCCTGTGAGCAACAGGGTTGAGTAGAGACCGGCACAGATGCCACCGCGGGGGCGCCCCGGACCCCCGCGAAACTGGTCTGGACCAGTTGCGGCTACTCTGTGTGACGCAGCCCAGAAGGCTGAGGTCAGACCCCCCTCCGGCGACCACGGCGGGGACCGGTAACACAGCACCACAGGAGCAACACGTGAAGAACGCTGCGAGCGTGACGGACACACCCGCCACACAGGACGCCCGCAACGGGGGAAGAACAGAACGCCGAAGCAGTGACGCCGGCGGCACGGTGGCGACGGTGACCTTCATCGCACTGCTCGCCATCGCACTGGGAGTGCTCGGCTACATGGTGGCCATCCGCTGAACCGGACCGGGCCGAGGCCCGGCGAGCACCGCGGCGGGGCGGGGGCCCCCCCGGGGGCCCCCCCCCCCCCGGGCGGCCCCCCCCCCCCCCCCCCAAACGGGGCCAAACCCACGGCAAGTCCGAAGGAACCCACCCAGGTAA